>NZ_CP114836.1:1582500-1777500 GCF_027474385.1 Halopseudomonas sp. MFKK-1 | reverse complement strand
AAGATTGCCCACAGTATCCGCGATGGGTCAGACGAAATGATCGCGAACCCCAGCACCACCACCAGAATGACAAAGAACGGAACCCGCCCCTTGAAGTCCAGATCCTTGAAGCTGTAGTAGCGGAAGTTACTGACCATCAGCAAGCCGCCTAGCGCAGTGAGTATGCCAACCAACAGAGCAATATCGTTGCCGTCAACACCGAAGTCACTCAGTGACCAGACCATGCCGGCGACGAGCCCCGCCCCCGATGGGCTCGGCAACCCGGTGAAGTAACGCTTATCGTCATCACCAATATGCGTATTGAAGCGAGCCAGACGCAGTGCAGCACCCGCTACGTAGATGAACGCAAACACCCACCCCACCTTACCCAAATCAGTCAACGCCCAACTGAACACAACAACAGCTGGGGCGATGCCGAAAGCGACCATATCCGACAACGAGTCGTACTCGGCACCAAAGGCACTCTGGGTGTTGGTCAGACGCGCAACGCGGCCGTCCAGGCCATCAAGCACCATGGCAATGAAAATGGCGACCGCCGCATGGGTGAAGTTGCCGTCCATTGCACTGACAATGGCGTAAAAGCCGGAAAACAGCGCCGCCGTGGTAAACAGATTGGGCAGCAGATAAATTCCTTTGTGACGGATCTTACGACCGTCTGGCCCTGACACCTCTTCGACGTGCTCATCAATCGGCAGCAGCGCGTGTGCACCTTCTACCTCGGTGTCATGGTCTTTGATTTGATGTTCTGTCATAGAGTTACCTTGCAACATTGCCGGGCTGAACAGTGTGGCAATTTGACAAACAAATAACCAGTTCAGCTCCGCGTTCGGACATAAAAAAACGCGGCTTGAAAGCCGCGTTTTTCATTATCGCTCGACTTAGTTCTTGGACTTGTCGACGATCTTGTTCGAAGCAATCCACGGCATCATTGCGCGGAGCTTCTCACCCACCTGCTCGATCGGGTGTGCCGCGTTGTTACGACGGGCAGCAGTCATCGACGGATAGTTGTGAGCACCTTCAGCGATGAACATCTTGGCGTACTCACCGTCCTGAATACGCTTCAGGGCATTGCGCATGGCTGCACGGGACTCATCGTTGATAACTTCCGGGCCAGTCACGTACTCACCATACTCCGCGTTGTTGGAGATGGAGTAGTTCATGTTGGCGATACCGCCTTCGTACATCAGGTCGACGATCAGCTTCAGTTCGTGCAGACATTCGAAGTAGGCCATTTCCGGCGCGTAGCCTGCCTCAACGAGCGTTTCGAAACCGGCCTTGACCAGCTCGACAGCACCGCCACACAGAACAGCCTGCTCACCGAACAGGTCGGTTTCGGTCTCATCCTTGAACGTAGTTTCGATGATGCCGGTACGACCGCCGCCCACACCGCTGGCGTAGGACAGCGCAACGTTCTTGGCATTGCCGGACGCGTCCTGGAAGATCGCGATCAGGTCAGGAATACCGCCGCCCTTGACGAACTCCGAGCGCACAGTATGGCCCGGCGCTTTCGGTGCGATCATGATGACGTCAAGGTCAGCACGCGGAACGATCTGGTTGTAGTGGATAGCAAAGCCGTGAGCGAAGGCCAGGGTAGCGCCCTGCTTCAGGTTGGGCTCAATCTCGGCCTTGTACAGCTGAGACTGGAATTCGTCCGGGGTCAGGATCATGACAACGTCAGCTGCTGCAACAGCGGCCGGCACATCGCTGACCTTCAGGCCATGGGCCTCAGCCTTGGCGATGGAGCTGGAACCAGGACGCAGGCCAACAGTTACATCGACGCCGGAGTCTTTCAGGTTGCAGGCGTGCGCGTGGCCCTGCGAACCGTAGCCGATGATGGCAACTTTCTTGCCCTGGATGATGCTCAGATCACAATCTTTATCGTAATAGACTTGCATGAAATTCCCCTGCTTACTGAGCGGGCCATCTGGCCCGCAACCCATTAGTTTAGATACTCAAAACCTTTTCACCGCGGGCGATACCCGATACCCCAGTGCGCACAACTTCCAGTACCGACGTCGGACCGATGGCCTCGACAAAGCTGTTCAGCTTGTCGCTGGTTCCAGTCAGCTGCACGGTATAGACACTCGGTGACACATCCACGATCTGACCGCGGAAGATATCAGTCGTCCGCTTGACCTCGGCACGCTGAGCGCCGGTAGCCTTGATCTTGACCAGCATCAACTCGCGCTCAATGTGGGCACCTTCGGACAAGTTGACCAGCTTCACCACTTCGATCAGCTTGTTGAGGTTCTTGGTGATCTGCTCGATCACCTCATCCTGACCGACGGTTGTCAGCGTCAGGCGCGACAAGGTCGGATCTTCAGTCGGCGCAACCGTCAGCGTCTCGATGTTGTAGTTGCGCTGCGAAAACAGACCAACCACCCGAGAGAGCGCGCCTGGCTCGTTTTCCAGAAGAACGGAAATGATGTGTCTCATGTCAGGTGCGCTCCGTTTTGCTCAGCCACATATCACGCATCGCGCCACCACGAATCTGCATCGGGTAGACGTGCTCACTGGTATCAACCGCAATGTCCAGGAAGACCAGTCGATCCTTCATGGCAAACGCTTCAGCCATCTTGCTCTTGAGCTCCTTCGGATCAGTGATGCGAATACCCACGTGACCATAGGCCTCGGCCAGCTTGACGAAGTCCGGCAGCGAATCCATGTAGGAGTGCGAATAGCGACTGTTGTACTGCATGTCCTGCCATTGGCGGACCATGCCGAGCGCACCGTTGTTCAGATTGACGATCTTGACCGGCATGTCGTACTGCAGGCAGGTCGAGAGCTCCTGAATGTTCATCTGGATACTGCCTTCGCCGGTAACACAGGCGACGGTGGCCTCCGGAAAATTCAGCTGCACGCCCATGGCTGCCGGAAAGCCGAAGCCCATGGTCCCCAGGCCGCCGGAGTTGATCCAGCGATTGGGCTTGTCAAAGCGGTAGTACTGCGCCGCGAACATCTGGTGCTGGCCAACGTCAGAAGTGATGAAGGCATCGCCTCCAGTGACTTCCCACAACGCCTCGATCACGGCCTGGGGCTTGATGATGCTGCCGTCACCCTTGTCATAGGGAAACAGCGCGCCATCGCCGCGCCACTCGTCGATCTGCTTCCACCAGGTTGCCTGCGCATCAGGATCGGGTGTTTCACCGATCTCCTTGAGGATCGCAACCATCTCGGTCAGCACGCTCTCGACCGGACCGACGATCGGAATATCGGCCTTGACCATCTTGGAGATAGACGCCGGATCGATATCGATATGAATAATCTTGGCGTTCGGGCAGAACTTGGAAGAGTCCTCACCGTTGATGACGCGGTCATCAAATCGTGCGCCGACCGCCAGGATTACATCCGCGTGATGCATTGTCAGGTTGGCGGTGTAGCTGCCATGCATACCCAGCATGCCGACAAACTGCCGATCGGTGCCAGGGAATGCGCCCAAGCCCATCAGCGTGTTGGTAACCGGCACATTCAGCGCCTTGGCCAGCTCGGTCAGAGGAGTTGATGCTCCACCCAGAATGACCCCGCCACCGGAGTAGATGACCGGACGCTTGGCCGCCAGCATCATCTCGACGGCTTTGCGAATCTGGCCGGAATGACCGCGGGTAGCCGGATTATAGGAGCGCAGCTTGACCTTCTTCGGGTAGCTGTACTCGAACTTGTCGGCCGGATTGGTCATGTCCTTGGGAATGTCGATGACAACAGGGCCAGGACGACCACTCTGAGCCAGATAGAAGGCCTTCTTGATGACCTCGGGAATCTCGCGCGGATCCTTGACCATGAAGCTGTGCTTCACGATCGGGCGGGAGACGCCGACCATGTCGGTTTCCTGGAAGGCATCGGAGCCCACCATGTTGCTCGCAACCTGACCGGAGATGACGACCATCGGAATGGAATCCATGTAGGCAGTCGCAATACCGGTAATGGTATTGGTCGCGCCCGGACCGGAGGTCACCAACACCACACCGGGCTTGCCGGTGGCGCGCGCGTAACCATCAGCCATATGGGCTGCGGCCTGTTCGTGGCGAACCAGAATATGCTCTACGTCATCCTGCCGAAAAATGGCATCGTAGATATGCAGAAGGGCACCGCCCGGGTACCCGTAGATGTATTTAACACCCTCGTCACGCAATGAGCGGACGACCATCTCAGCGCCGGATAAAAGCTCCACTTTTGAATCACCTCTAGCATGCCGACCACCAACATGGCGGGCAGCAGGATACCTGTTTACTGCTCGGCAGCGCAGAACAACGGTGGTTGTACTGCATCAGCTTTGACTACGTGCTTGGAGGCGCATTCCTGCTGTTTCGGAATCACCTCACCCAGCGCGAGGTAGCGCGTGCGGGTGCCAGGCCAGGTGGCGACGGGTTTCGCCTCCCGGAATGAGCAACAAAATCAGCCGTCACGAACGCGGGGTGTGCTCCGAAAACAGCTGACTCATGAGAACCACGAATTGTTTACACTCAAGACGTACAAGTCAAGCCAAGTTGCAGAAAACCCCTACCAAGGGATATACCTTGTCAAGAGGATCCGCACTCGGTAGCGGGCAACGCTTATTTCGCGGCAATACAAGGATGCTAGAACCATGCGCAAGTTGATGATCACCTTCCTACTGGCCCTGGGCTGCAGCAGCGCAATGGCGACCCAGCTGTACAAATGGGTCGATGAAAATGGCGTGACACAGTTCAGCCAGCAACCTCCGCCAGACAGTCAATATCAGCGCATGAACGTTGCACCCGTGCCGGAGCTGGGTGCGCCGGCGCAGCCGAACCCACCTGTGACCAGTGACAGCCCGGAGCCAGCGACAAACGATGTATCCCCGGCAGTCGATGAGGCCGCTGCCAAAGCGGAGCTTGAAGCGTACTGTGCATCACAGCGCAATCGCCTTACCACGATGGAGAACAACCCGCGACTGAGTCGCACCTTGCCGGACGGCACGGTTGAGCGCATAGGTGAAGATGAGCGACAGGCCATGATCGCCGAAACTCGCTCAGACTTGCAGAAGTACTGTCAGGACTGACGGACAGCCTCAGCCCAGCGGGCAGCAAGGTGATCGATACTGATCAGAGCAGCCAGCAGACTTTCGCGTCGACGACCGAGGTGAGCAAAAACCTGCTCACCCATCGGATGCAGCCGACACTCACCGGGCAGTGGCCGCCCCTGCTCAATGAGCATCGTTATCTGCGGTATGAGCACCCACTGCAGCCAATGCTCGAAGGCAAGAGTATCAACACAGAATGGTGCCTGACTCTCCAGGCGCCAGTCTTCCGGAGCTGTCTGCGACCAGAGCCCCAGCTCGCGAAGGACTTGCTCAAGTTCGCCAAGCGCATTGAGCAAGGCCTGTCCGGTAGCCGCACTCAAAGCGAAACGCGAGCCCGCTGACGCGCCTGTTCGGCACCAGCGCTATTGCCTTGCGCATCACGCGCCTGCGCGACCAGCTCCCAAAGCCCGGCCTGCAGGGCTGGACGGCCGGACGCGTAGGTCAGACCGCGCTGTGCCAGTTGTTCTGCCTGGGCGGCATCCCCTTGACGCAACCGCACCTGCGCCAGCCGATACAGCACCTGAGGTTCGCGCGGAGCGATGCGCATGGCTCGCTCCAGACTGGCATTGGCACCATTGAGATCACCGCTGCCTTCCTGTTGCCGCGCAGTCGTCAGCAACGCCAGCACCGGGCCGGAAAGCTGCTCATCGGGTTGCAGCACGGAGCTGCCGCCGGTACTGCTGCCAGTGCTGCTACCGGCTGTGCCTGCAGCGGCGCCGCCGACATCGGTCGAAAACACCGGCTGACTGTCCAGCGGGTAGGACTGCACGGCACTGGAGCCGCCAGCACCATCCGGAACCATCACGACCACGCCACTATCCTGCGCCGCAGAGGTTTGCGGAGAACTGCCGACGACCCTGCCCGCACCGGTGCGCATATCCTCATTGGATACCGGGCGCCCCGAATCCACTACCGGGATCGCCCCGCCCGAAACGGTACAACCGGACAGCACCGCCAGGGCGGCTGCAGTCAGTGCAGCCTGTTTAATCATCTTCACGTCTGTTCCTCTGCTGAATCATCTGAACCGGGATTCGCAACAGCATACTGAGAGCAGCTCAACGCAGCCAGTCGCGAATGGTATCCAGCACACGATTGGCACCGTCTCGAAGGACCTCGGTATCGATCACCGGCCGGCATCCCGGGCCAGGCAGTGGCTCGTAACCGGCGCGGAACGGAAACTCGACGCTGCCCTCGCAGGACGGATCGCTGCCAAGCCCGGTCGCGGGGTCAACCCAGGCCGAAACCACACCACCCGGCGGCACTGCCGACAGGCTCTGCGGATGCGCCTGCCCCATAAACGCGTTCCAAACCTGAAGCGCGCCAGTCGCACCGGTCAGTCGCGTCTGACTGTTGTCATCACGACCGATCCACGACACGGCGACCAGATCGTCAGAGAAGCCGGCAAACCAGCTGTCGCGCAGGTCATTTGTTGTGCCGGTTTTGCCCGCCAGTCGCACGTTCGCCGGCACATGGCTGTAGGCCGAACGACCGGTGCCTTCACTCATGACATGACTCATGGCTTCCTGAGTCAGGTAGATCGTCGCCGAATCAAAGCGCTGGCGCACCTCGAACGGATAACGCTTGAGCGGCTCGCCCTCGGCAGTCAGTACGTTGCGAATTGCACGCAGCGGCGTATTGAATCCGCCATTGGCGATGGTCTGAAACATATCGGCTACCTGCATGGGGGTCATTGCGCCAGACCCCAGCAGCATCGCCGGATAGGCCGGCCAGTCGTGGTCAACACCAAGCCGCCGGACAGTATTGAGCACATTGTCCACGCCAACATCCACGCCAACACGCACCGCGGCCTGATTGTAGGACTTGGCCAGGGCCATATAGAGCGGCACCTGCCCGTGGCTCTGCCGATCATAGTTCTGCGGAGACCAGGTCTTGCCGGGCTCGGCCTCAAGGGTAATCGGCTCATCGTCAATCGGAGTAATCAGCGAATAGCGCTCCGGCTTTTCCAGGGCAGTCAGATAGATCGCGGGCTTGATCAACGAGCCAATTGGCCGCGAAGCATCAAGCGCCCGGTTGAAACCGGAGAAACGCGGATTGCTGCCGCCTACCAGCGCCAGCACCTCGCCGGTCTGCGCGCCAGTCACCACCATTGCCGCTTCCAGCGGCGGTCTGTCCGGCGTCTGACCAAAGCGCTTGAGCGTCGATTGCACGGCATCTTCAGCCTTCTTCTGCAGCAACGGATCAAAGCTGGTGAAAATACGCAGCCCCTCGCTGGTCAAATCCTCATCGCGATAGTCGGCACGCAACTGACGTTTGACCAGATCCATAAACGCCGGATGACTGGTGTTGGCCATACTGCCGCCAACCGTCACATCCAGCGGCTTACCTTTGGCATCACTGGCCTGCTGCTGGCTGATCATGCCCTGCTCAGCCATCAGATCCAGAACCAGATTACGCCGGGTCATCGCCCGCTCCGGGTTGCGACGCGGATTGTAGTAGGACGCCCCCTTGACCATACCCACCAGCAGCGCGACCTGGTGCAGCTGCAGCTCCTGCAACGGTTGGGCGAAGTAGTACTGACTGGCCAGGCCAAAACCGTGTACGGCACGATTGCCATCCTGGCCCAGGAACACTTCGTTGAGGTACGCCTCGAGAATGTCTTCCTTGCTGTAGTGCAGCTCCAGCAGCACCGCCATCATGGCTTCAAGCCCTTTGCGCACGATATTGCGGTCGGCCGAGAGGAAGAAGTTTTTTACCAGTTGCTGGGTCAGCGTGCTGCCGCCCTGCTGCAAGCTGCCAGAGGTCAGGTTGACGAACATCGCACGGGCAATCCCCTTGGGCGATACGCCGAAGTGATTGAAAAAATCGCGGTCTTCCACAGCAACCAGCGAATCAACCAGATAAGGTGGCGCCTGATCCAGCCGAATCAGGATGCGATCCTCGTTGTGTGCCGGGTAGATACCGCCGATCATCATGGGCTCAAGCCGCGCCATCACCAGGTCACGATTGCCGCCAATGCTGCTGATGGTTGAACCGTTGAAGTGGACGCTGACCTTCTGCGCTGGCTCGGTGCCCTCGAAAAACTGAAAACCGCGGGTGTAGACATCGATACGATTGCTGCCCACCGCCATCTGCCCCGGCCCGTTGGCCGCATTGGTCTGCCGGTAGCCCAGCGCACGCAGTTCGGTGAGGAAGTCATCACGGGTG
Source organism: Halopseudomonas sp. MFKK-1 (assembly GCF_027474385.1). Lineage (NCBI taxonomy): Bacteria > Pseudomonadati > Pseudomonadota > Gammaproteobacteria > Pseudomonadales > Pseudomonadaceae > Halopseudomonas > Halopseudomonas sp. MFKK-1. The sequence continues at coordinate 1,769,297 of NZ_CP114836.1, read as the reverse complement.
AGGGCACGCCCCGCGTACAGTTCCAGCGGCCGCGCGAATACCTTGGCCGGCACGGCCCAGCGCTTGCCCGAAAACTTCTCCTGCACAACCGCGTCCAGATAGACCGCGAGCGCTCCCAGCAGCACCATGCCGACCAGTCCCAACTTGAGCAGCCAACCCCATAACCGGCGCCCGCCAGTGGACTTGACCTTGCCTCGAGACCTGCGTTTTTTAGCCATCGTTGTCTGTCTTGCTCCGCATCCGTTGAACCCGCAGCCGCTGCCGCCGGTAATTGACTATGGTTGGCCTCGGACCAGCCAACCCGCATAATGTTCGCATTGCCGACCAAACAAGGAAACGTCGTGAGCCAGACCCTGTTAACTGCGCTGCAGAACCCTGACCTGTATGACCACCCGGTGAGCGGTTTTACTCTGATCGAGACCCACATTTCCTGGGTACTGCTGACCGGCGACTACGTCTACAAGGTCAAGAAGCCCGTGAACTTCGGTTTTCTCGACTTTTCCACACTGGCGCAACGCGAGCATTTCTGCCGTGAAGAGGTTCGTCTGAACCGCCGTATCGCGCCCGACCTGTACCTTGACGTCATTGCCGTCACCGGCAGCGAAGACGCACCAACCCTGGGCGGCGAAGGTCCTGCCATCGAGTACATGGTCAAGACCCGGCAGTTCCGCCAGCAGGACCTGCTGAGCAATCTGCAGCGGGACGGCGGTCTGACCAGCGCCCATATCGACGAACTTGCCCAGGTTATGGCGCGTTTTCACGGCCAGATCGAACACGCCGAACTCGATACCCCGTTCGGCGCGCCGGAGCAGGTTCATGCCCCGGTTGCCCAGAACTTTGAACAGATCCGCCCCTTCCTCAGCAGTGCACGGGATCTTGGACAGCTCGACGCGCTCGAGCAGTGGGCGAATACTACCTACCAGCGGCTGATTCCCCAAATCGCCGAACGCAAGGCCGGCGGTATGGTCCGCGAATGTCACGGCGACGTTTACCTGGATAACGTTACCCTGATCGACGGGCAAGTGACTCTGTTTGACTGCATCGAGTTCAACGAGCCCTTCCGCTGGACCGACGTCATGGCCGATGTCGCGTTCATGAGCATGGATCTTGAAGACCGCGGCCTGCACGCCCTGTCAAACCGTTTTGTCAGCGCCTATCTGGAACAGACCGGCGACTACCAGGGACTCGCAGTGCTTCACTACTACAAGGCCTACCGGGCCATGGTGCGAGCCAAGGTTGCCCTGTTCGGCCTCAACGACGGCATGACCGAGGAGCAGCGGGCCGCAACCATGCAGCGCTACTACGGCTATACCGCGCTGGCCGAAAGCTACAGCGAACTGGCGCCGCGTTTCGGCCTGCTGACCTTCGGCGTCTCAGGTAGCGGCAAAAGCACCCTGGCCGTCAAGCTGGTTGAGCAACTCGGCGCCATTCGCATCCGTTCCGACGTCGAGCGCAAACGCCTGTTCGGCGACGAAGACAATGCCAGCCTGGAGTCCGGCCTTTACAGCCCGGAACGCAGCGAACAAACATACCGGCGGCTAGCCAATCTGGCCGCCCAGATACTCGCCAGCGGCTACCCCGTGATTGTTGATGCAACCCATCTGAAGCAGAACCAGCGCGACCTGGTCCGCGATGCTATCGAAAATCAGGGCGCGCCCTGCCTGATTCTTCAATGCGAAGCACCGCAGGAAGTAATCGAACACTGGCTTGAGCAACGCCAGCAGCAAGGCGGTGACATCTCCGACGCAGGTATTGAAGTCATGCACCACCAACTGACCACCCGGCAACCGCTCAGTGACGAGGAGGCACAACTGGCTGTGCAGATCGATACCAGCAGCGAGGAAGCCATGAACAGCATTGCCGAGCAGCTTCGCCAGCGCCTTTAAGCGCTGGCCGTCGCTCGCTGTACGGATAGCCAAGGTCGATCTACACTGCAGTTCGGGATCACTAATAACAAAAGCCGAACCCGACGCCATGCCGCATATTACTCTGTGCCCGGATACCGTGCCGGGCCCATCTCGCCTTCTGCCTTTGCTGTCTTCACGTAGCACCCCAGAATCGCAACGATCCACGCGGGAGTGCCCCTATGGATACCGATGAACTGCTGGGCCTGCGCAACCTTGGAAAAACCTCGGCGCAATGGCTGCACGCCTCCGGCATCCACAGCCTTGACCAGCTCCGCCAGCTGGGGCCGGTAGAGGCCTACCGCGCCGTTCGCACGCGCGGCTTCAATGCTTCCAAGGCACTGATGTTCTCAATCGCCGGCGCCCTGCAAAACGTGCACTGGAATGAACTTGATCCGGCATACAAGCGCCAGTTGCTCGAGCAGCTTGAGGGCAGAACAGGCAGCGACACCGGCGAGGATTAAGCGACCTGGCTCACACTGGCACCGCGATCATCTTGCCCGTGTACCGGCAGCCTTTTATGTTGACGTAATGCAACCTGACTGCGCTAATGTAACGCTATCCTGCAGTGTCGGCGTCCCCGTCCGACCCCGTGATTCCGACGGCGTATCAGGGCAACAACAAAAGGAATTCAGCCATGTATCTGATAGGTGATCAGCCACCCTACGCCGAGAAGCTCATTGCCTCGCTTCAACGCATACCGGAACTTCTGCTTGAGGGGCTTGAGCCCTGCGGTGAACCGATTGAACTGGGTGCGATAGACAACCTTTACGATCACGTCAGCGGAGCTCAGCTTTATCTGCTCAAAAGCGGTCTGCTGCACGCACTGATAGATGGGAAGCCATTATTCTACATCCAGGAGGGTGACCTCATCGGCTTGCGTCAGGGCCTGAATGCGGCGCCCTGCACCTATCTGAGCGAAGAATCGCTGACTCTGATTCCCTACGACCGCGAAGCCCTGTTCAGGCACATTCACGCTGACAGCCGCCGTCAGGAGCAGTTCACCCAGTATGTGCTGGGTCAGGCCGCACTGATGTCGGATGCACTGGCACACACCAAGCAACCCGAAGTCAGGCCGGTCACAGGGTTCCAGCACTTTGCCCCGGGAGCGGAGCTGATTCGCCAGGGGGATGAGGCTGATCACGTATTCATCATCACCGAGGGTCACGCCGAAGCCTTCGTTCAGGGCATCAAGGTCGGTGACGTACAGAAAGATGAAATTTTCGGTGCCATGGCCCTGTTCACCCGCGAAAAGCGCTCCGCCACCGTGATTGCCAGCGTGCCGACCACCGTCATGATGATCCCTAAGGAACAGTTCCTCGCGCTGATGCAGAGCAATCCACGCATCGCGCACAGCCTGATTGAAAGCATGGCCCGACGCATCGACCTGATGAACAAGGAACTGACGCACTACAAGCAGCAGGCGCAGAAATAATTCTCATTTGGGCTTGACAGTCAAATGATAACGTTTATCATTAGCAACAAGTCATCGCGAGATGGCTGTGATAACAGGATTGTCGCGAGACAAACGGTTATCTCCTCATCAGGCTAATCACGGATTTCGCCCGCTCACTGAGCGGGCTTTTTTTTGGTTTCTGGACACAAAAAACGCCGTCCAGCCCAGGCTGAACGGCGCTTCAGACACGCTGCAAGCCTAGCCTTCCGTATTGGCAGCCTGCGTGGCTCGGGTCTCGGCAAAGTCACCACCGCCCAGCGCCTTATACAGACTGATCTCGCTGAGCAGTTGACTCAGTCGGTCAGAAATCACGCTCTGCCGGGCTTCAAACAGCTGACGCTGAGCGTCCAGCAACGTGAGATAGCTGTCGACACCAATGTTGTAACGCCGATCCGCCAAGCGGAAATACTCCTCCGACGCCTCCAGCAGCGCGCGCCGGGCAGCCACCTGGTCTACATAGGTTTGCCGCGCCTGCAGCCCGTCGGCAACCTCGCGGAAGGCACTCTGAATGACGCCTTCATAGCGGGCAACCTGCTGATTACGGCTGATTTCCGCATAATCCAGACTGGCTTTCAGGGCGCCCGCGCGAAAAATCGGCACGCTGATGCTCGGCGAGAATGTCCAGTACTCGGACCCGCTTCCAAACAGACCCGACAGCTCATTACTGGCTGTGCCGGCGGCGCCAGTCAGGCTGATACGGGGGAAGAATGCCGCCTTGGCAGCACCGATACTGGCATTGACCGCCAGTAACTGGTACTCGGCCTGCAGCACATCAGGACGGTTGTATAGCACCTCGGAGGACAGCCCCACCGGCAACTGAGCAAGCACCGGCTCGTCCAGCAGCAGCGGATTGCCTGCTGTTACTGACCACGGCTGCCCAACCAGCACGGTCAGGGCATTACGATCCTGCGCGACCTGACGCTGATAGCGGGCCAGCACCGCCCGGGCCGACTCGACCGCCGTCCTGGCCTGAGCCAGTTCCAGACTCGACGCCACGCCAACCTCGTTGCCGCGCTTGGTCAACGCGTAGCTGTCTTCGTAGGTCTTCAAAGTCTCTGCGGCAACATCCAGCAGCGCCTGATCGGCCTGCAGCGTCAGGTAGGTACTGGCAACCTCGGCGACCAGACTGATCTGCACGCCACGGCGGGCCTCGTCACTGGCCAGGAAGGTCTGCAGCGCCTGCTCACGCAGACTGCCGATGCGTCCGAACAAGTCCAGCTCCCAGGATAGCCCCAGGGTTGCCGAGTACTGGGAATTGATTGATCGCTGCTCGCCTCCGGACAGATCCTGCGGCATTCGGGTACGCGTGCCGCTGCCGTTGGCATCAAGCTGCGGATAGCGCTCGGCACCCTGAATGTCGTACAGCGCGCGATTGGCTTGCACGTTCAAGGCCGCAACCCTCAGGTCGCGGTTGTTCTCCAGTGCCAGACCTATCAGATGCTGCAGCTGCGGGTCCTTGAAGAACCCGCGCCAGCCAACGAGCGGGGTCTGCTCCATCCCCTGCTCGACACCTTCACTCCAGTTGAGCGGCACCGGAGGTGCCGGACGCTCATATTCCGGTATCAATGAACAGCCGCTCAGAGCAGCCAGGACCGCAAGGCTCAATACGCCGCGTTTCACTGTGCATCCTCCGCTGTGTCAGTCTTGCCCTTGCGTTCGGTGAACCACTGAGTCACCAGGACATAAAACAGTGGCACCCAGAAAATCGCCAGCACAGTAGCGGTGATCATGCCGCCAATCACACCGGTACCGATCGCATGCGAGCTACCGGCACCAGCACCGGAGGCCAGCGCCAGCGGCACAACCCCCAGGGTAAAGGCCAGCGAGGTCATGATGATCGGGCGCAGGCGCAGACGGCAGGCTTCAACCGCTGCTTCGCCGATACCCATGCCCTGCTCATGCAGATCCTTGGCAAATTCGACAATCAGAATCGCGTTCTTGGCCGTCAAACCGATAGTCGTCAACAGGCCGACCTGAAAGAACACGTCGTTCGAAAGGCCACGGCCTAGTGTTGCCAGCAAGGCACCAATAACACCAAGTGGAACGACCAGCATGACTGCCAGCGGAATCGACCAGCTCTCGTAGAGCGCGGCCAGACAGAGGAACACGACAATCAGCGACAGCGCATACAGCGCCGGCGCCTGATCACCGGACAACCGCTCCTCGAACGACAGGCCGGTCCAGGACAGACCGATGCCCTTGGGCAACTGCTGCCCAAGACGTTCAATTTCAGCCATCGCATCACCGGTACTGTAGCCAGGACCAGGTTCACCCTGTATTTCCATCGCCGGCACACCGTTATAGCGCGACAGCTTCGGTGAGCCATAGACCCACTCGCCAGTGGCAAAGGCACTGAACGGCACCATCTCGCCCTGACTGTTGCGCACAAACCATTTCTGCAGGTCTTCCGGATTCATCCGCGAATCAGCCTGGCCTTGCAGGAAAACCTTCTTGACCCGACCACGATCAATAAAGTCGTTCACATAGCTCGAGCCCCAGGCAATCGACAGCGTCTGGTTAATATCGGCCAGCGACAATCCCAGCGCACTGGCCTTCTCGTCGTCGATGATCAACTGGAACTGCGGCTGGTCATCCTGGCCATTGGGCCGCACGTTGGCCAGCACCGGGCTCTGCGAGGCCATGCCAAGCAACTGATTGCGCGCCTGCATCAATACGTCATGACCTGCGCCGGCGTTATCCTGCAGATAAACGTTGAAACCTGAGGCAGTACCCAGCTCCATCACCGCAGGCGGTGCGAACGCAAACACCATGGCATCACGGAACCCGGCAAAATACTGCTGTGCTCGCTGCTGCACAGCGAAGACGCTCAGGTCAGGATCATTGCGCTCTTCCCAGGGCTTGAGACCGATAAATGCCAGACCGGCATTCTGTCCGCGGCCGGCAAAATTGAAGCCGGTAACAGTGAACACGGAGCTGACCGAGTCCGACTCCTGCTCAAGCAAATACGTCCGCATCGCGTCGACAGTTTGCTGCGTGCGTTCGGCACTCGCGCCAACAGGAGCCTGAACCTGGGCAAACAGCACGCCCTGATCCTCACCAGGCAGGAAAGAGCTTGGCAAACGGGTAAACAGGAACGCCATCAGTGCAACAATCACCACATAGAGCAGCAAATAGGGCGTCTTGCGCTGCAGAATTGAGGCTACGCTACCCTCGTACCGCTTTACGCCGCGGTCAAAGGTCCGATTGAACCAGCCAAAAAAGCCACGCTCTGCCTGGGTATGCCCCTTCTGCACCGGTTTGAGAATAGTGGCGCACAGTGCCGGAGTAAAAATCAGCGCGACCAGCACCGACAGAATCATCGCCGATGCAATGGTGATCGAGAACTGGCGGTAGATCACACCGGTAGAGCCACCGAAGAATGCCATTGGCAGAAATACCGCAGACAGCACCAGACCAATACCCACCAGCGCGCCCTGAATCTGCCCCATCGAACGGCGCGTTGCCTCCAGCGGCGACAGCCCCTCTTCGGCCATGACTCGCTCGACGTTTTCAACCACCACGATGGCATCATCCACCAGCAGACCAATCGCCAGCACCATGGCAAACATGGTCAGGATGTTGATGGTGAAACCAAATGCCGCCAGCAGACCAAAGGTCCCGAGCAGCACCACCGGCACAGCCAGGGTTGGGATCAGCGTCGCCCGGAAGTTCTGCAGGAACAGGTACATCACCAGGAACACGAGCACTACCGCTTCGAACAGGGTTTTGACAACACCCAGAATCGACTCGGACACCACCGGCGACGTGTCGTAAGGAAACTCGACTTTCATCCCCTCGGGGAAAAAGGGCTCCAGATCGGCCAGCGTCTTGCGAATGGCCTTGGCAGTCTCCAGCGCGTTGGCACCGGTCGCCAGCTTGATCGCCATGCCTGACGCCGGCATACCATTATAGAGTGCAGTGATATCGGCATTCTGCGCGCCCAACTCGACGCTGGCCACATCGCCCAGACGCACCTGTGAGCCGTCACTGTTGACCTTCAGCAGAATGTCGCGGAACTGCTCCGGGGTCTGCAGGCGCGTCTTGCTCAGGATGGTAGCGTTCAACTGCTGCCCTGGCACCGCCGGCAAACCGCCGAACTGACCGGCCGAGACCTGCACGTTCTGGGCCTTGATTGCCGTGCTGACATCACCCGGCATCAGGTTGAAGCTGTTCAGCTTGGCGGGATCGAGCCAGATACGCATGGCGTAAGGCGCACCGAATACCTGAAAGTCACCAACACCCTGAGTCCGCGAGATCGGGTCCTGGATGTTGGAGACGATGTAATCGGCCAGATCGAAGCGATCCATGCTGCCGTCTTCAGATACCACGGCAACGACCATCAGGAAGTTACGCACCGCCTTGGTCACGCGAATACCCTGCTGCTGAACCTCCTGCGGCAACAGCGGCGTGGCCAGTTGCAGCTTGTTCTGCACCTGTACCTGAGCGATGTCCGGATCAGTGCCCTGGTTGAAGGTCACGGTAATCGACATGCTGCCGTCGGAATTGCTCTCCGACGAGATATAGCGCAACCCGTCGATGCCATTAAGCTGCTGCTCGATGACCTGTACGACCGTATCCTGCACGGTCTGCGCAGAGGCGCCCGGATAGGACACGGAAATACCGACCGCCGGAGGAGCAATGCTCGGATACTGATTGATCGGCAGCTTGAGGATGGCAAGCCCACCAACCAGCATGATGACCAGTGCGACTACCCAGGCAAAGATCGGGCGGTCGATAAAAAATCTCGACATGATTCGCTTCCTTACTGATCAGCGTCGGGCTGAGCAGCGCTGTCCTGTTGCTCGGCGACATTGCCGGCCGGCTTGACTGTTACCGGAGCTCCCGGGCGGATGTATTGCAGGCCTTCGGTAATCAGTTGATCACCCTCGCCCAGGCCCGATGCGATCAGCCAGCGATTGCCCACTGTGCGATCGGTCACCACCTCGCGCTGCTCGACCTTGCCCTCGGCATTGACCACCATCGCAACGGCAGTGCCGCGCGGTGTGCGCGTAATACCCTGCTGCGGCGCCAGAATCGCATCACTCTTGGCGCCAGCAACCAGGTTCGCGTGCACAAACATGCCAGGCAGCAGCAGTCGATCGGGGTTGGGGAATACCGCGCGCAGGATGACCGAACCGGTGCCTTCGTCAACACTGACCTCGGAAAACTCCAGCTTGCCCTCCTGGGCGTAGCGACTGCCGTCTTCAAGTGTCAGCGTCACGGTGGCAGCATTGTCGCCTGCGCGCTGCAGACGACCGGCCTCCAGATCACGACGCAGATCCAGCATCTCGCGCGAAGACTGGGTAATGTCCACATAAATGGGATCAAGCTGCTGGATGGTTGCCAGTGGCTGGGCCTGGCCACTGGTGACCAGCGCCCCCTCGCTGACCGCTGAGCGGCCGATCCGACCGTCAATGGGTGCCAGCACGCGGGTGTACCGCACATTGATACGCGCCTCATCGAGCGCAGCCTGGGCCTGCAGGCTGGCAGCCCGGGCTTCGTCGAACGCCTGCTGACTGACCGCATTCTCCTTCACCAGAATGCCGTAGCGCTCGGCCAGAGAACGGGTCGAGATACTGCTTGCCTCGGCACTCTTCAGCGCGGCCTGATAAACATCGTCGTCGATCTGATAAAGCTGCTGGCCGGCCTTGACTTCAGCGCCTTCATCAAACAGACGTTTCTCCAGGATGCCGTTCACCTGAGGACGCACTTCAGCAACCCGATATGCAGTGGTTCGACCGGGAAGAGTATTGGTCAACAGGAAGCGTTCGGCCTTGAGCGTGACCACGCCAACCTCTGGCACCTGCTGTTGTTGCTGCTGCCCGCCCTGTTGTTCGGCGTCCTGGCAGGCGCTGATCAGCAACAGGGATGCAAGAAGCGGGAAGAGAGCAGCGCGCGCTGGCTTCATCGGCATGGTGAATCCTCGTGAAAAACCGTTATGTCTGATTAGGCGCATGCCCCTTGGGTCCCGTTAGGGGCATCACTGATTGGCGCACAATATACTTACATTCACACCTGTCTGTAAATTGTTTTGGTCTTACGATAACATTCGCTCACAACTTGGCCACCATGGCCCCCGCTCCCTGTTTTCCGCTCGAGACTTGCATGGCCAGACGCACAAAAGAAGAAGCCTTTGAAACCCGCGAAAGCATCCTCGACGCCGCCGAGCAGTGCTTCCACAAAAAAGGTGTTTCACGCACCTCCCTGAGTGATATCGCCCAGGCAGCCGGCGTGACCCGGGGAGCGATCTATTGGCATTTCCAGGATAAGGCAGACCTGCTGGAGGCCCTGTTCCAGCGCATTCAGCTGCCACTGGCATCGCTCAACCAGGCAGCCCGAGATGCCAGCGCCCCGAATCCGCTGGAGCGCTTTCGCGAGCTCCTGGTGACCGTGCTCAAGCGCCTGGAGTCAGACCCGTCATCGCGCCGGGTGAACGAGATCCTGTTACTCAAATGCGACTACATCGACGAGCCCTGCACGCAGAAAAAGCACCTGCAGACCATGAACCGGCACCATGATGACAACCTGCGCACATCCCTGATGCTGGCCATTGCCAGCGGCGAACTACCCGCTGACCTGGATATCGATATGGCCCTGTTCTGTGCTCACTCGTTCATTTACGGTGTACTGCATCAATGGCTGATGCAGCCGCAGCAGCTCAGCCTGGTAGAGCGGGCAGATGACATTGCTGCCACGCTGCTGGACATGCTGCGCAACAGCCCGCATCTGCGCAGCCGCAGCGTCTAGCTCTCAGCCGCCGCGCGCATCCTCGCGCAATGGTCCTGCTCAGGCAATCCCGGAGCCAGCCAGACGAAATCAGCCTGCTCCGGGCCGGGCAATGGGCTACCCGCTTCCGATAGCAACACGACCACCGGCGCAGCCCCCCATTGGCCATCCCAATGCAGCGGAACGCCGAGGTCACGGCGCCCGTGATACGCCCCGGCAATCAGCAGCGCTGGCGCCGGGGCTGTCGCCAATGCCTGCCCCATGCGCAGATCGCGCGCCTGCTGAATGCGCAGCATGGGAGCAACCTGCGACGCCTCAATAAGGTCACAGTGACTGGCAATAATGATGCGCTCCAGCTTGGCGCGGGCGGAGGCAGGGTAGCCAGACACAGCGGAGGACGGATCGCGATAGAACGCCATCAGCTCGTCACGATCCAGATTCGCCGTCAGCAGCCGTTGCGGCACAGCCAGCCCCCAACGCACCAGCGGGCCATACAACGCCCAATCCCAACCCGGCTGCCACTGCAGCTCTTCAGCCAGCATCGGGTCAGCCGGCAGCGGCTTACCCTGCAAGGCGTCGACCTGCGGCTGCTGGCTGGATTGCAGCATTTCCATCACCAGTGCACCCTGTGGCCGCTGCGCCTGCAGCTGTTCCAGCAACCAGAGCTGAAGCCGGTGATGATCAGGATGATCATGTCGCTCGCCGAGAATGACACGCGGCTCATCCAGCAACGCGTCGACCAACTGCTGCGGCTCAAGCCAGCGCTGGGCATGGGTGTCCCACACCTGCCCCAGATGCGGATCATCAAGGCCATCGGTTGCCTGCCAGGCAGGCAGCGGCGCGGCCAGCGCCAAGGCCGCCCCGAAAAGACCGGCGATCAGAATCAGTACGTTCATTGCCACCTCACAGAATAACCAGCGGGCAGTCGTGCTGCGGATGCCGCTGAACCTGCACCGCAACGCCGAACACCCTCTCAATATGGTCGGCCTGCAACACCTGCCAGGGCGTACCCAATGCATCCAGCCTGCCCTCGTGCAGCAGCAGAACACGATCGGCAAAGGCCGCAGCCAGATTCAGATCGTGCAGCACGACCAGTACACTCAATCCCCGGGACGCCATCGCACGGGCCTGCTGCATGATCAGTCGCTGATGCGCCAGGTCAAGCGAGGCGGTTGGCTCATCCAGCAGCAGACAGCCACCCTCGCCAACCTCCCAGACCTGCGCCAGCACGCGGGCCAGATGAACCCGCTGACGCTCACCGCCAGATAGCGTCAGATAGCTGCGCTGCGACAGGTGCGTCACATCGGCTGCCGCCATCGCATCGGCACAAATAGCCCGGTCCTGCTGCAACCCGGTGGCGTGCGGCATACGGCCCAGCGCCACGACCTCCTCCACGCGAAACGGAAAGGCCAGCTCCGATTGCTGAGGCAATACGGCCAGCCGGCGAGCCCGCTCACCTGCCGTCCACTCATCAAGGTTCCTGCCTGCCAACTGCACTCGCCCGGTATCTACCGCAAGCTCGCCACACAGCGCCGCAAGCAAGGTACTTTTGCCGGCGCCGTTGGTGCCCAGCACCGCGATGACCTCCCCTGCGTGCAGATCGAATGTCAGGTCGCGCAGTACCTGTCGCCCACCGCGACTGCAACCCAGCTGTTCGACACTGAGCATCAGAAACCACCCTGGCGACGCACGCGCATCAGCAGCGACAAAAAGAACGGCGCCCCCAGCAGCGCGGTAATGATCCCCAGGGGCAGTTCCGCCGGCGCGAGGAGCAATCGGGCAGTCACATCCGACAGTAGCAGCAATGCCGACCCCAGCAGCATCGAGGCCGGCAGCAGCCAGCGATGATCCGGCCCCAGCACCAGCCTGACCAGATGCGGCACCACCAGCCCGACAAAGCCAATCAGTCCGCAGGCGGCCACACAGGCGCCCACACCCAACGCCGTCAACAGCACCAGTTCACGCTTGACCCGCTCGACTTCAACGCCGAGATGGCGCGCCTCCGACTCACCCAGCAGCAGGGCGTTCAATGCTGGCGCCAGCCGGGGCAGGCGCCACCAGATGGGCAGACAGCACAGCAACAGCAGCCCGACTCTCGGATAGTCGGCAGCGGCCAAACTGCCCATATTCCAGAACGTCAGCGTGCGCAGCATGCCATCATCAGCCAGGTAGCTGAGCAAGCCAACCAGTGCGCCACTTATGGCTGTGATGGCGATACCCGCCAGCAACATGCTGGCTACCGAGGTGCCCTGCACCGACTGGCCGAGACGGTAGACCAGTGCCGTGCATGCGAGTCCGCCAACAAACGCCCCGGGCACCGTCAGATAGGGCTGCCAGTCGGCACCGAGCGGGCCAACCAGCAACGAACCCAGTACGATTACCAGTGCCGCGCCGAGCGCCGCACCACTGGAGATACCAATCAGGCCGGGATCGGCCAGCGGATTGCGAAACAGCCCCTGCATGGCCGCACCGGTGAGCGCCAGGGTGGCGCCGGCAACCACGCCCATCAGCATGCGCGGCAGGCGAATCTGTTCGATGATCAGTTGCTGATCGGCCGGCACTGCGCTGTCGGCAAAGCGCCAGAACAGCGCACGCAGCGTGTCGGACGGCGCAATACTGACCGGGCCGAGCGCCAGCGACAGCAGACAGGCAACCAGCAGAAACGCCAGCAGCCCCATCATTACCAGCCTTTTGTAGCGCGGCTGCAGCACCATGTCGTATTCCTGTTACCGATCGGTGGCGCGGACGCCAACCTTGAAAGGACTGCCAGCATACCGGGGGACGCTGTCAGCGTCATGACCACGACTGGCTTTGTAACGAGCATCGCAGGATAATCCGCCCCATGTCAGACCACGACTTTCTGCCCAAGCCTCTGTGTCGCCTTGATGACCTGCCCCTGCGCGGCAGCAAGGGCGTTCTCTATCAGGGGCAATCACTGTTCCTGGTGCGCCAGGGTGAGCACATCTATCTCTACGAAAACCGCTGCCCGCATCGCGGTATCAGCCTGGAATGGGTACCCGACCAGTTCCTCGACAGCTCCGGAAGACTGATCCAGTGTGCCACTCATGGCGCCCTGTTCCTGCCGGAAAACGGTGAATGCGTTGCCGGCCCCTGCATTGGACAGTCACTGCGCCAGCTGCGCTGCCATGTCAGCAACGGGCACGTCTGGCTGGACGACGAACAGCCGTCATAACACGACCGGCAACGCCCCACGTACCTGCATTCCATTCGGCTGCGGCCAGACCGACCAGGCCAGCACCTCTACCCCGGCTGCCGCCGCCTCGCGCAACAACCGCCCATACTCCGCATCGATCTCGTCCGCCGGCCGAACCTGCTCGATGCCCGAATGCATCACGCAGAACAGCAGACAGGCACGGCGTCCGCCCTGCACCAACTCGATCAGTTCGCGCAGATGCTTCTGACCCCGGGCACTGACCGCATCCGGAAACGCCCCCACACCCTCCCCCAGAGCCAGGGTTACGCTTTTCACTTCAACCACACACTCCGCCCGGCCGCCGCCCGAGAGCAGAAAGTCAAAGCGGCTTGAGCCCTCGGGCAGCCGCACCTCGGCGCGCACCTCCGGATAGCCGGCCAGGGGCGTGATCAACCCCTGCTGCAGCGCCTGAGCAACCACTCGGTTGGCCCGCGCACTGTGGATGCACGCCACCTGGCCAGAGCCGATCTCGACCAGCTCCCAGGTACCCGGCAGCTTGCGCCCGGGTTTGTAATCCAGACTCACCCAGACCCGGTCGCCGGGCTGACCGCAGTTGCGCATCGAACCGGTGTTGGGGCAATGCACCGTGATTTCCTGGCCGTCCGGCAGCCGAATATCGGCCAGAAAGCGCTTGTAACGGCGCAATAGCGTCGCCTCGCGCAGCGGTGTTTCAAACGGAATCAGCACTCGGGCGACCAACTGTTCAGCGCCCGCGAAAGTCGCTCAACCGCTTGCTCCAGGCGCTCCAGCGAGGTGGTGTAGGCCAGCCTGAGATGCTGCGCGGCACGGTGATGACCGAAATCCAGCCCTGGCGTCAGCGCGACGAACTCGCGCTCGATGACATGCTGGCAGAATCCGGCACTGTCCCCCCCCAGCCCCTGCATGTCGGCATACAGATAGAAGGCACCCTGCGGGGTAACCGGCACCTTGAAGCCGAGGTCGCGAACGGCCGGCAGCAGAAAGTCACGGCGCACCTGAAAGGCACGACGGCGAATCTCGCAGATTTCCCGACTTTCCTCGCCGAAGGCCGCAAGGGCCGCCTGCTGCGCCATATGCGGCGCGCAGATGTAAAGATTCTGCGCCAGCTTTTCCAGCTCAGGCACCGCCGCCTCGGGCGCGACCAGCCAGCCAAGGCGCCAGCCGGTCATGCCGAAATACTTCGAGAAGCTGTTGAGCACAAAGGCATCGTCAGCCACCTCCAGCACCGACGGCGCATCCAGCCCGTAGGTCAGTCCGTGGTAAATCTCGTCGACAATAAGCTCACCACCAAGACGCCGGCAGGTCGCCGATAGCGCAGTCAGCTCCTCGCGTGACAGCAGGGTGCCGGTCGGATTGGCCGGCGACGCCGCCAGCACGGCGACGCAATCGGCACCCCAGTGCTGCTCAACCAGCTCGGGCGTCAGTTGATAGTTGGTTTCCGGCCCGGTCGGCACCAGCACCGCGCGCCCCTCGACCAGTCGCAGAAAATGCCGATTGCAGGGGTAGGCCGGATCGGCCATCAGCACCTTGCGGCCGGGCTCGACCAGCAACGCGCTGACCAGCAGTAGTGCCGCCGATCCACCAGGCGTAACCACGATCCGGGCGGGGTCTACGTCCAGCCCGTGACGCTGACGGTAGAGGCCCGCAATGGCCTCGCGCAGCGCCGGCAACCCAAGTGCCGGCGTATATCCGGTACAACCATCAGCCAGCGCCTGCTGACCGGCACGAACAATGGGTTCAGGGGTAGTGAAATCGGGCTCGCCAATTTCCATATGAATGACATCACGCCCATGGGCCTCAAGCGCACGGGCGCGTGCCAAAACGGCCATGACGTGAAACGGTTGAATTTCCTGAACCCGTCCGGCCCAGCGCTGCTGCGACATAGAAACATCCCGAGATGGCGACAAAAACGCCGATGATACCCTGTCAGAGCCTGACTGGCAGCGGCTTGCAGGCCTGCGTCTGCCTTCTGGCGGCAAACAGTAGCGCAGGCCATCAGCTTCTGGTAGCTTTGCCCGCTTGCAGGCTTTAGGCCGAAGCACGTCAGGTTGAGTGGGTGAGACCTGAAACAGGAAGATAGAGCAACAAGTGAGGGGTCCTCATGCCCAGCAATGCCAAGCAGAAAACATCAATGTTGATCCGTGGCTTCGTCCCCTATCAGGAAAAGAAGGGTGAGGAGTACATGAACGAGCAACAGCTCGCGCATTTCGCCAACATTCTCAACACCTGGAAACAGGAACTGATGGAAGAAGTCGATCGTACCGTGCATCACATGCAGGACGAGGCGGCCAACTTCCCCGATCCCGCCGACAGGGCCAGTCAGGAAGAGGAATTCAGCCTGGAACTGCGGACCCGTGATCGCGAGCGCAAGCTGATCAAGAAGATCGACCAGACCCTGCAGCGCATCGAAGAAGATGACTACGGTTTCTGTGACTCCTGTGGTGTCGAAATCGGCATTCGTCGTCTTGAGGCCCGCCCCACAGCGACGCTGTGCATCGACTGCAAGACCCTGGCCGAAATCAAGGAAAAGCAGGTCGGCAGCTGAGTCGACCCGCCGCATTGCAGGCTGCCCGGCAGCCTGCAATTGCCTTACCCCGCATGACCTCTCCCTACATCGGGCGCTTCGCCCCCACCCCCAGCGGCCTCTTGCACTTCGGCTCTCTGGTCGCGGCACTGGCAAGCTACCTCGATGCCCGTCACGCCGGCGGTCAATGGCTGATTCGCATCGAAGATCTCGATCAGGCGCGCAGCCAGCCCGACGCCGAAACCCAGATACTGCAGGCACTTGACGATTTTGGCCTGGAGCACGACGGGCAGATAGTGCGTCAGAGCGAGCGGCTGGACCTGTATCGCGCACAGATCGAGCGCTGGCTGGATGACGGGCTGGCGTACTACTGCGACTGCCCGCGCAAAACATTACTGCAGCACGGCCCGGTCTATCCCGGCATCTGCGCCGGGCGCCGGCTGCAGGCAGCCGCCGATCACGCAGTACGGGTACGGGTCAACGATACCCCGATAACCTGTGTCGATCGCCTTCAGCCACCGCTGACACAGAGTCTGGCCAGCGAACTCGGCGATTTCATTATCCGCCGGCGCGACGGGGTGTACGCCTACCAACTGGCCGTCGTGCTGGACGATATTGATCAGGGTGTAATAGATGTCGTGCGTGGCGCCGACCTGCTGGATTCAACACCGCGGCAGATCTGGCTGTATCAACTGCTCGGTCAGACGCCACCACGCTATCTGCACGTACCACTGATCATGCGCTCCGACGGCGAGAAGCTGAGCAAGCGACTGGGCTCGGCCCCGCTGCAGCGCACGCAAGCGCCAGCAACGCTCTGGCGGGCCCTGCGCGCCCTGGCCCAGCCGGTACCCGAGACACTGCGCGGCGCCCCCGTCGCCGAGCTGCTGCAGTGGGGCATCGCCCACTGGCAACCCGGCCGCTTGCCCGCCACAAAACACATCCTTGAGGCCAGCCTGCCGAGTTGATTGCTTGGCAAGCCGTGGCGCGCTGATTACCATCACCGACTGAACCGCGACGCCCCTCCTTCGGGCGGTTGCCCCAACCGACGGATACCCATGTATATCTACCGACTGGTACTGCTGCTGGTCATCGGCATCTACCTGTTCTCGCCGGCCATCATGGACTGGTGGATAGAACCGCAGGGTGCCTGGTACCGACCCTATGTGCTGTGGCTGATCCTGATCGTCGCCGGCATGCTGCTACAGAGTCCCCGAGATGCCGATGAGCTTTGATCTCAGCCAGTTGCTGTTGATCAGCATTGGCTACCTGATCGTCCTGTTTGGCGTGGCCTGGGCCACCGAAAACGGTCGCGTGCCGCGCGCCGTGCTGCGTCATCCCGCGGTCTACACCCTGTCACTGGGGGTCTACGCCAGCGCCTGGGCGTTCTACGGAACAGTAGGACTGGCCTATCAGTATGGTTACGGTTTTCTAACCTACTACCTCGGTGTCTGCGGCGCCTTTCTGCTGGCACCGGTGCTGCTCAACCCGATCCTGAGGATTACCCGCACCTACCAGTTGTCTTCACTGGCCGACCTGTTTGCCTTCCGCTTTCGCAGCACCTGGGCAGGGACCCTGACCACCATATTCATGCTGGTTGGCGTACTGCCGTTGCTGGCACTGCAAATACAGGCGGTGGCCGACTCGGTGCAGATCCTGACTCAGGAATCTGGCCAGGGGTCGGTTGCACTCGGGTTCTGCGTGCTGATCATCCTGTTCGCCATTCTGTTCGGAGCCCGCCATATCTCGGCACGCGAGAAACACGAAGGGCTGGTCATGGCGATTGCCTTCGAGTCACTGGTCAAACTGGTCGCTATCGGCGCCATCGGTTTGTATGCGCTCTATGTTGTATTCGACGGTCCGCAGGGACTGCAGCTCTGGCTGGATACCAATCAGGAGGCCCTCAGCACGCTGCATACACCATTGCAGGAAGGTCCCTGGCGTACCCTGCTGCTGGTGTTCTTCTCGGCGGCATTCGTCATGCCGCACATGTATCACATGGCCTTTACCGAGAACCTCAATCCGCGCGCCCTCAGCACCGCCAGCTGGGGTCTACCCCTATTCCTGCTGCTGATGAGCCTGGCAGTCCCGCCGATCCTCTGGGCAGGCCTGCATCTGGGTGTACGCACCAATCCGGAATACTTCTCGCTGGGCCTGGGCGTGGCCGGTGGTTCCGAGTGGCTCTCGCTGCTGGCCTTCGTCGGCGGCCTGTCGGCGGCCAGCGGCCTGATCATCGTCATCACCCTGGCACTGTCGGGCATGGTGCTCAATCATCTGGTGCTGCCGCTCTACCAGCCCAGCGCCGACAACAACATCTACCGCTGGCTGCTGTGGACCCGCCGCACGCTGATTGCCGCCATCATCATGGCCGGCTACGGCTTCTACCGCCTGCTCGGCGCCGAACAGGACCTGGCCAACCTCGGCATTGCCTCGTTTGTCGCCACCGTACAGTTTCTGCCGGGCACCCTGTCAGTGCTGTACTGGCCACAAGCCAACCGCCGCGGGTTCATCGGCGGCGTCGTTGCCGGCATGCTGGTGTGGGCCGTCACCCTGCTGCTGCCACTGGTCACCGAACTGCCCGGCATCACCCTGTTCGGGATGACGATGGCGTTCAATGCCGACACCTGGCACCTGGCCGCGATCTCCTCGCTGGCTGTCAACGTCGTGGTGCTGGCGCTCGTCTCGCTATTTACCCAACGCTCGGTTGAGGAGCAGAGTGCTGCCGAGGCCTGCTCGGTCGACAACGTCAGTCGCCCCCAGCGGATGCAGCTGATGGCGTCCTCGCCGCAGGAGTTTGCCCAGCAACTGGCCAAGCCGCTCGGCAACAAGACCGCCCAGCACGAGGTCGAACAGGCGCTGCGGGACCTCAAGCTGCCGTTCGACGAGCGCCGCCCCTATGCCCTGCGCCGCCTGCGCGACCGGCTGGAAGCCAACCTGTCGGGCCTGATGGGGCCGTCGGTGGCCCAGGACATCATCGAAACCTTCCTGCCGTTCAAGATGGGCCGCGACGGCTATATGACCGAGGACATCCATTTCATCGAAAACCGGCTGGAGGACTACCACAGCCGCCTGACCGGCCTGGCCGCCGAACTCGACGCCCTGCGACGCTATCACCGCCAGACACTGCAGCACCTGCCGATGGGTGTCTGCTCGCTGGCCCAGGACAATGAAATCCTGATGTGGAACCACGCCATGCAGGCGCTGACCGGCATCGACGCCGACAGCGTCATCGGCTCGCGGCTGAGCAGCCTGCCCGGCCCCTGGCGAGACCTGTTCGAGCGATTCGTCGAAGACCAGGCCTCGCACCTGTACAAGCAGAAACTGGCGGTCAATGGCCATACCCAGTGGCTCAGCCTGCACAAGGCTGCGATCGACGAGCCCGGCTATGTTGGCGGTAGCGGCCTGGTACTGCTGGTCGAGGACCAGACCGAAACCCAGATGCTGGAAGAAGAGCTGATGCATTCCGAGCGCCTGGCCTCAATCGGTCGTCTGGCTGCCGGCGTTGCCCACGAAATCGGCAATCCGATCACCGGCATCGCCTGTCTGGCGCAAAACCTGCGCGACGAATCGGAACAACCGGAATCACGCGAAGCCGCCGAGCAGATCCTCGACCAGACTCGCCGGGTCTCCCGGATCGTGCAGTCACTGGTCAACTTCGCCCACGTTGGCAGCCGCCACCAGAACCCCAACGAGCCGGTCGATCTGGCGGCCTGCACCAACGAGGCGATTCACCTGCTGTCGCTCAACCGCAGGGGGCCGGAGGTCAAGTATGTTAACCTGTGCCGACCCGAACACATGGTAGCCGGTGACGCCCAGCGCCTGGTTCAGGTCCTTATCAACCTGCTGGGTAACGCACGGGACGCCAGCACTGATGGCGACAGCATCACCATCGCCACCCAGGAAAACGAACACCAGGTACTGCTGCAAGTAGAGGATCAGGGCAGCGGCATCGACAAGGACATCATGGATCGGCTGTTCGAGCCGTTCTTCACCACCAAGGACCCAGGGACAGGTACCGGGCTCGGATTGGCACTGGTCTACTCCATTGTCGAAGAGCATTATGGCCAGATAACCATCGACAGCCCGGTCGACCAGACAACCCGGCGCGGCACTCGCTTCACCATTACCCTGCCGCGCTATAGCATGAGCGGTAACGGCGCCCCTGCCTGATGCTGTAACAGGCGCCGTCACCTGTGAGGTAACTATGTCAGACATTCTGGTTGTTGAAGACGAAGCCATCATCCGTACGGCATTGAAACGGTTGCTGGAGCGCCACCACTACCAGGTAGAGGAGGCCGGCTCGGTCAGCGAGGCCGTCGAGCGACACGATCTCGAGCGCTTCAAGCTGATTATCAGCGACCTGCGCCTGCCGGGCGAGCCCGGCACCGAACTCATCCGTCGTGCGCCGAACACGCCCGTGCTGATCATGACCAGCTACGCCAGCCTGCGCTCGGCGGTCGACTCGATGAAGCTCGGCGCTGTCGACTACATCGCCAAGCCGTTCGACCATGACGAAATGGTTGAAACCGTGCAGCGCATTATTGCCGCCGGCGACCAGCGCAAGCAGCAGAGCGGCGCGACTCCTACGCCAGAGCCGGCGCCCAGGGCCACCACGGCCAGCACCGATGGTGGTGGCCAGGATATGGGTATCATCGGCGCCTGTGACGCCATGCAGACTCTTTTCAAGCGCATTCGCAAGGTCGCGCCAACCGACTCGACCGTACTGATTCAGGGCGAGTCCGGTACCGGCAAGGAGCTGGTTGCCCGGGCCATGCATGAACAATCCCAGCGCGCCAAGGCACCGCTGATTTCAGTCAACTGCGCTGCCATTCCGGAAACCCTGATCGAGTCTGAACTGTTCGGCCATGAGAAGGGTTCCTTTACCGGCGCTACCAGCAACCGTACCGGCCTGGTCGAGGCGGCCGACGGCGGCACCCTGTTCCTTGACGAGATTGGCGAGTTGCCGCTGGAGGCTCAGGCGCGATTACTGCGGGTGCTGCAGGAAGGAGAGATTCGCAGGGTCGGCTCGGTGCAGTCGCACAAGGTCGATGTGCGTCTGGTGGCCGCCACCCACCGCGACCTCAAGACCATGGCGCGACAAGGTCTGTTCCGTGAGGACCTGTATTACCGCCTGAACGTGATCGAGTTGCGCCTGCCGCCACTGCGCGAGCGCGGCCGGGACGTGATGCTGATCGCCGAGGCGCTACTGCAGCGCGCGGCACGCAACATGAATATGGAAGGCCTGCACTTCAGCAGGGACGCAGAGCGCGCAATCCTCGCCTACAGCTGGCCGGGCAACGTGCGCGAGCTGGAGAACGCAATCGAACGTTCGGCCATTCTCTGTGATCACGAGGAAATTACTGCCGACCTGCTGGGCATTGAGCTGGATGCCGAGATCGAGCGTGCTTCCGAGGCCGCCAACGCCCTGCAAACCATGCAGAACGAAGTAACCCCCGGGCAGGAACCGGCCGAAGACCTGTCACTGGAAGACTACTTCCAGCACTTTGTACTGGAGCATCAGGACCACATGACCGAAACCCAGCTGGCACACAAGCTCGGCATCAGCCGCAAGTGTCTGTGGGAGCGTCGGCAGCGCCTGGGTATTCCGCGCAAGAAAACTGCCAGCACCTGATTTGCCCTCCCTGCAAGGCTGCCGGCAACGTGCAGCCTTCCCCTCTGGCTCTATCCAACCCTGCTCAGGGCCGTCCTTAGCCCGCCAATGTGTTACCTGTTACCGGGAAAGTTCCCGCAAAACTGTTACCGCACCCCCACACAGAGGTAACACTTTAGTCCAATTGGAGGTAACACCTTGGGGGTAACACAGGGTAGGAAAAGACAGGAAAATCACAAGTCGCTGATTTTAAACGAATTTAAAAAGTTGGCACGCGGAATGCTTTATATCTGGCACAACAACAATAAAAACCAAAACACATAACAAAAATAACATTCGACTCCACACACAATAAAAACAAGACGTGAGAGACGCAGCAAACTGATTTTTTTGGAGAATAGCAGTCGATTTGCGAACAGGATGTTCGGTTGGACAGAGAAGAATAAAAGTTGCTCAAGCAACCCACCGTCCAAAGCCAGCAGCAGGCCACTTCGAACCTAAGCTTCCAAAGCAATCCGTTTGTTTTGGACAACCCGAGATGGGTCAGTCGCAAAGCGGTGACTACCGCTTCAAACAAACAAGAAGAACAGCTCTGATAAAAACAATAATAAAAAACCATTAGGGGGAGTTAACCACTCCCCTTGAGCTTTCCCCCCTCCTGATTCTCCGTTGCCCATCCCCCTGATTTCTTACCTTTCCCGACAATTCAGGCTAGAATGCACGTCAATCGCGGCCAACAGGCTGCATGCGCGTCCGGCCCAACCGCCTGTTGCGCGACCCATTCACCAGCGCTACCGTGCAGGTCAACAGGCAGAGCGACCGCTCACGCTGATCGGCAGCCGGAACAACCAGCCCCTATGATTCGAAAGCTGTTGCAGAAAATACCCTCTCCCTTCGGCCACCCTCAGCGCCGCCGAACTACGCCGAGCATTATCCCCGCCAGCCAGCATTCGCTACGCCGTGAGCGCCTGAGCAGGCACGCGGTCAGCGTGGTTGAACGGCTGCAGCAGGCAGGCTATCAGGCCTTTCTGGTGGGTGGCTGTGTGCGTGACCTGCTGCTCGATATCACCCCGAAGGACTTTGACGTCGCCACCAGCGCCACTCCCGAGCAGGTCCGCGCAACGTTCCGCAACGCGCGCCTGATTGGCCGTCGCTTCAAGCTGGTCCACGTGCATTTCGGGCGGGAAATCATTGAAGTCGCGACCTTCCGCGCCAATCACGAAGCCGAAGCATCGGAGGAGCAGTCCCGCCAGAGCGAATCGGGCCGACTGTTGCGCGACAACGTGTACGGTACCTTCGAACAGGACGCCCAACGCCGCGACTTCACGATCAACGCGCTCTACTTCGACGTGACCAGCGGCCAGATCCACGACTTTGCCAACGGCGTGCATGATATTCGCAACCGCCTGATCCGTCTTATCGGTCAACCGGAACAGCGCTACCAGGAAGACCCGGTGCGCATGCTGCGCGCCGTACGCTTTGCGGCCAAGCTGAACTTCGATATCGAGCAACATACCGCAGCGCCCATCGAATCGATGGCACCACTGCTGCACGACATTCCTGCAGCACGCCTGTTCGATGAAAGTCTAAAGCTGCTGATGAGCGGCCAGGGCCTGGCAACCTTTGACCTGCTGTATCAATACGATCTGGTAGCGCCGCTGTTTCCGGATACCGACGACGCTATCCTTGAACGCCCTGACTACACCTTGCAGCTGGTTCGCCAGGCGCTGCGCAACACCGACGAGCGCATCGCCCAGGACAAACCGGTTACCCCTGCGTTCCTGTTTGCAGCCCTGCTCTGGCCCGCGCTGCCCGGGCGGGTGAAGTATCTGGAGGAGCAGGGTATCCCGGCGATACCCGCCTATCAGCAGGCCGCCCACGAGCTGCTCGCCGAGCAATGCCGCCATACCGCGATTCCGAAGCGCTTCAGCATTCCCATGCGGGAAATCTGGGACATGCAGCCACGCCTGGAGCGCCGCAGCGGACGCAGGGCAGACCAGATGCTGGAGCATCCGCGCTTCCGGGCGGCCTACGACTTCCTGCTGCTGCGCGAAGCTGCCGGCGAGGAAACCGATGGCCTTGGTCAATGGTGGACACAATACCAGGACGCCAACCCCGATCAGCGCCGGCAGATGATTCGCGAGCTGGGTGACGGCAGCAAAAGCAGCGCCAAACGCGCTCGCTCGCGTCCGCGCAGAAACAAGCCGCGCAAGCCGCAGAGCAACTGATGCCGCGCAGCTATATTGCCCTGGGCAGCAACCAGGGCGACCCGGTTCAGCAGGTCCAGACCGCCTGCGGCGCGCTGCGCGAGCTGCCCCGCAGCCAGCTTGTAGCCTGCTCATCGCTATACCGCAGCGCGCCCATGGGGCCGCAGGACCAGCCAAGCTACATCAACGCGGTGCTGGCGCTGGATACCGAGCTTGAGCCAGCGGCACTACTCGACAACCTGCAACGCATCGAGCTGGAGCACGGCCGGGTACGCAAGGCCGAGCGCTGGGGCCCCCGCACCCTGGACCTGGATATCCTGCTGTACGGTGACCAACTCATCCGCACCGAGCGTCTGCAGATTCCGCACTATCACATGCATGCCCGCGCCTTCGTCCTCTACCCCCTGGCCGAGATAGCGCCCGCGCTGAAAATGCCTGACGGCACAGCGCTGGAAACGCTGCTGCAGAACTGCCCCCGCGGTGATCTGCAGGCATTGCCGTTTTTTATACAACAGCCTGGTGCGCAAACGGACTTGACACCCCCGGGCTGACACGTAGGATGCGATTCCGGTGACCAGCCAAGTGTTACCGAAATCCTGCCCGGCCAAGGCTATACTCTCGCCAGGACACCCGGCGCGAGAGCCAACCCCAACGGTGCCGAAGCGCCAAGTAACAGCCACACACTGGAATCAGTCATGCCTGACGTTACTCTGACCACGCTGAACAAACTCAAGCAAAGCGGCGAAAAGATCGTTTGTCTGACAGCCTACGACGCGACCTTCGCCCATGTCGAAAGTGAAGCCGGCGTCGAAGTCATCCTGATCGGCGACTCGCTGGGCATGGTCCTGCAGGGACACGACAGTACCCTGCCGGTCAGCGTCGCCGACATGGCGTACCACACCGCAGCCGTCAAGCGCGGCAACAAGGGTGCGCTGATCATGGCCGACCTGCCCTTCATGGCGTACGCCACCCTCGACCAGGCCCTGGCCAACAGCGCAGCGCTCATGCGCGCAGGCGCACACATGGTCAAGCTGGAGGGCGGTCGCTGGCTGGCAGACAGCATCACAGTACTGAGCCGCAACGGTATTCCGGTCTGCGCACACATGGGCCTGACGCCACAGACAGTCAACGTACTGGGCGGCTTCAAGGTTCAGGGTCGCGACGAAGCGCAGGCCCGCGCCATGGTCGAAGACGCCAAGGCGCTGGAAGCGGCCGGTGCAGCCATGCTGCTGCTCGAGTGCGTGCCGCCGGCGCTGGCCAACGCGATTACTGCTGCGGTCAGTGTTCCGGTTATTGGCATCGGTGCCGGCAGTGGCACCGATGGCCAGGTACTGGTGGTCCACGACATGCTCGGACTGTCGCTCAGCGGACGCATGCCGCGCTTCGTGAAAAACTTCATGGCTGGTCAGCCCGACATCCCGTCGGCCATCCGCGCCTACGTCGAAGCAGTCAAGAAGGTCGAATTCCCAGCAGCCGAACACGAGTTCTGAGCCCATGAACACCCTGCATACCATTGCGCAAGTGCGCGCTGCGGTTAGTCGTGCCCGCCAGGAAGGCAAGCGAATCGGAATGGTTCCCACCATGGGTAACCTGCACGCTGGCCACATTGCGCTGGTCGAGAAGGCGCTGCAGCGCACCGACTACGTGGTCGTCAGCATTTTCGTCAACCCAATGCAGTTCGGGCCCGGTGAAGACCTGGACAGCTATCCACGGACCCTGGCCGAAGATCAGAAAAAACTGCTGGAGGTCGGAGCCCATCTGGTATTCGCCCCCAGCGCGAGCGAGATGTAC
Source organism: Halopseudomonas sp. MFKK-1 (assembly GCF_027474385.1). NCBI lineage: Bacteria > Pseudomonadati > Pseudomonadota > Gammaproteobacteria > Pseudomonadales > Pseudomonadaceae > Halopseudomonas > Halopseudomonas sp. MFKK-1. The sequence goes on along the minus strand of NZ_CP114836.1, from coordinate 1,743,888 downwards.
CCCGAGGGCATGGACGGCCACACCCGGGTGAGCGTGCCGGTGGTTTCGGAAGGATTATGCGGAGCCAGCCGCCCAGGCCACTTCGAGGGTGTGGCGACCGTTGTCAGCAAGCTGCTGAACATCGTCGGCCCCGATGTCGCCGTGTTTGGTCAGAAGGACTACCAGCAGCTCGCGGTCATTCGCAAGATGGCGCAGGACCTCTGTCTGCCGGTGAAGATCATGGGGCATCCGACCATACGTGCCGAGGACGGCCTGGCGCTGTCCTCGCGCAATGGCTACCTGACCGCAGAGCAGCGCGCCGTTGCGCCGCTGCTGCAGCGGACCCTGCAGCAGATTGCAGCGCAGGTGACCTCGGGGCGTACCGACTATGCGCAGATCATCAACGAGGCCAGTCAGCAGCTGAGTGCCGCCGGCATGCGCCCGGACTATCTGGACCTGCGAGATGCAAGCAACCTGTCACCGGTAACCGATCAGACCCGCGATCTGGTGGTGCTGGCCGCCGCCTACCTCGGCACCACACGCCTGATCGACAACCTCGAATTCAGCCGCTCCTGAGCGGCTGTCCCCTCTCTTTTGCGGGCCCATGGCCCGCCGATTTGACGCCCGCCTCTCATACCAAAGAAGGGTTGTCTTGCCCCCCTCTGATGGCCGACGCTAAATGGCCTAGACTGATCGCACAGCCCCAACGGCTTTGTCGGTCCGGAATCTCTGCTGCAGCACCGGAATGACCCTCTTCAGGGCCGGCTGACAAGAGACTGCCTGAATTCAATAACAAGAGGGGAATACCCATGTACGCAATCGAAAACCACAAGGTGTCCGAGTCCGCTCGCGCGCATACCCACCTGGATGACGCGACCTATCAGCGTATGTACAGGCAGTCGCTTGAGCAGCCCGACCAGTTCTGGGCCGAGCAGGCCGAACGCTTTCTGACCTGGGACAAGCGCTGGAGCAAGGTACACGAAAGCGATCTGAGCAAAGGTCAGGCTGCCTGGTTTATCGACGGCAAGCTCAACGTCAGCGTCAACTGCATTGACCGCCACCTGGCCGAGCATGGCGACGAGATCGCCATTATCTGGGAAGGTGACGACCCGAGCCAGGATGCCCGCATCAGCTACCGCGAACTGCACGACAAGGTCTGCCGCCTGGCCAACGTGCTGAAGGCGCGCGGTGTCAGCAAGGGTGACCGTGTCTGCCTGTACATGCCGATGATCCCCGAAGCGGCCTACGCCATGCTGGCCTGCGCGCGTATCGGTGCGGTTCACTCGGTGGTCTTTGGTGGCTTCTCGCCGGACGCACTGCGTGACCGTATTCTCGATGCCGACTGCCGTGCAGTCATTACCGCCGACGAGGGCGTGCGCGGAGGCAAGACCGTCCCGCTGAAGGTCAACGTCGAAAAAGCGCTGAAAGACTGCCCCGACGTCCACACTGTGATAACCGTCAAGCGCACCGGTGCTGACGTTGCCTGGGATGAAAAGCGTGACGTCTGCTACACCGAAGCGACCAGCGCTGCGAGCAACCAGTGTGCGCCAGAACCGATGGACAGCGAAGACCCGCTGTTTATCCTTTACACCTCCGGCTCCACCGGCAAACCCAAGGGCGTGCTGCACACCACCGGCGGCTATCTGCTGATGGCGGCAATGACCCACTACTACGTGTTCGACTATGTGCCGGGCGAGGTCTACTGGTGTACGGCTGACGTGGGCTGGATCACCGGCCATTCCTATATCGTCTACGGCCCGCTTTGCAACCGCGCGACCACCGTGCTGTTTGAAGGCGTACCGACCTACCCGGATGCATCCCGCTGCTGGCAGGTGATCGACAAGCACCAGATCAACATCTTCTACACCGCGCCAACCGCTCTGCGCGCACTGATGGCCAAGGGCGATGAGCCGGTCAAGTCGTCCTCGCGCGCCAGCCTGCGCCTGCTCGGCAGCGTCGGCGAGCCGATCAACCCGGAAGCCTGGGAATGGTATTACCACGTGGTCGGCGAGCAGCGTTGCCCGATTGTCGATACCTGGTGGCAAACCGAAACCGGCGCTGCCATGATCACTCCGCTGCCGGGCTGTACCCTGCTCAAGCCGGGTTCGGCCACCCGCCCGTTCTTCGGCGTCGAGCCGGCCCTGTACGACCCCGAAGGCAACGAACTGGAGGGACCAACCAGCGGCAACCTGGTAATCAAGCGTTCCTGGCCGAGCCAGATCCGTACCGTTTACGGTGACCACCAGCGCCTGATCGACACCTACTTCAACACCTACAAGAACGTCTACTTCACCGGTGACGGCGCCCGCCGCGATGAAGACGGCTACTACTGGATCACCGGCCGGGTCGATGACGTGCTCAACGTCTCCGGTCACCGTATCGGCACCGCCGAAGTGGAAAGCGCACTGGTGCTGCACGACGCGGTCGCCGAAGCGGCCGTAGTAGGCTGCCCGCACGACATCAAGGGCCAGTGCATCTACGTCTATGTCACCCCGATGAACGGCGTTACCCCAAGCGAGGAGCTGGTCAAGGAACTGAAGGCCTTCGTGGCCGATCAGGTTGGTGCCTTTGCCCGCCCCGAGTTCATGCAGTGGGCTCCAGGCCTGCCGAAGACCCGTTCGGGCAAGATCATGCGCCGCATTCTGCGCAAGATCGCCTGCAACGAACTCGACAGCCTTGGCGACACCTCGACCCTGGCCGATCCGGCGGTTGTACAGGATCTCATCGCCAACCGCATCGAGCACGCCTGACGCGGTTCGTCGCCCTGGTACTGCACTAATGCTGTACCAGGGCCGAGACAACTTGTCTGGAGTAGGGCGCCCCTCTATGCTTGTGCACTCGAAAAACAGTGCCTGCATAGAGGAGCCCGTTCATGCAAGAGGTCGTGATTGTTGCCGCCACCCGTACCGCCATCGGCAGTTTCGGGGGCCAGTTTGCCAAGGTACCCGCCCATGAGCTGGGTGCTACCGTTATCCGCCGCTTGCTCGACGAAACCGAAATCGATCCGGCTTCGGTTGACGAGGTCATCTTCGGCCAGGTTCTGACCGCAGGCTGCGGCCAGAATCCCGCTCGCCAGGCTGCTATCCACGCCGGCCTGCCGCACAGCGTTCCCGCTCTGACCCTGAACAAGGTCTGTGGCTCCGGCCTCAAGGCATTGCATCTGGCCGCTCAGGCCATCCGCTGCGGCGATGCCGAAATCATGATCGCCGGTGGCCAGGAGTCCATGAGCCTGTCGCCGCACATCATCCCGACCTCCCGCACCGGTCAGCGTATGGGTCATGGCCAAATGATCGACACCATGATTCAGGACGGCCTGTGGGATGCGTTCAACAACTATCACATGGGCATTACCGCCGAAAACCTGGTCGAAAAGTACGGCATCAGCCGCGAGGAGCAGGACGCCTTCGCCGCCGCCTCCCAGCAGAAAGCGGTTACCGCACGCGATACTGGCGTATTCGATCAGGAAATCACTCCGGTGAGCATTCCCCAGCGCAAGGGCGACGCCCTGCTGATCACCCAGGATGAGCAACCCCGCGCCGGTACCACTGCCGAAAGCCTCGCTGCGCTCAAGCCTGCATTCAAGAAAGACGGCAGCGTTACCGCCGGCAACGCCTCCAGCCTGAACGATGGCGCCGCTGCAGTGCTGATGATGAGCGCCAGCAAGGCCGCCGAGCTGGGCCTGCCGGTGCTGGCCCGCATCGCCTCCTACGCCAACGCCGGCGTTGATCCGGCGATCATGGGCATTGGCCCGGTTTCAGCCACTCAGCGCTGCCTGGCCAAGGCCGGCTGGCAGGTTGCCGATCTGGATCTGATCGAAGCCAACGAGGCATTCGCGGCTCAAGCCCTGGCTGTCGGCAAGGAACTGCAGTGGGACGCCAGCAAGGTCAACGTCAACGGCGGTGCCATCGCACTGGGTCACCCGATCGGCGCCTCCGGCTGCCGTGTACTGGTGACTCTGCTGCACGAAATGCTGCGCCGCGACGCCAAGAAAGGCCTGGCGACGCTATGCATCGGCGGCGGCCAGGGCGTTGCTCTGGCGCTCGCCCGCGACTGATCCCCCTTCCGGCGGCGCCTTTCAGGGCGCCGCACTTTTGCTCATCACTTATCTACACTGAACTGATCCGGGTCGGTCCGGTCATAGCCTGCGCGGCCTTACCGTCACGGAAAGTCGCACGGGCCTGCGCCGCGCATCCGCCTGATTTGACGTTCAACCACACGAGCCCTGCATGGACAGCCAGACCAATCACTCTGCCTCCGCGCCAGCCGCTGTTTTTCTCATTGATGGCCTGCGCACGCCCTGGGTCAACGCCGCAACGCTGCAGACCAGCGGCTTTGGTCTGCTCGACCTGGCGCTGCAGTGCGGCGCACCGCTGCTGCTGCGCTGTGCGGTTCCTGCGCACCGGCTGGACAGCCTGATTCTCGCGGCGGACGGCGCATCTCAGGTACACCCCCTGCGCAAACGCCTGCGGCTGGACAGCACGACCGAGCTGTATCAATGCAGCCATGGCCTCTCGGCAGTTGCGCTGGCCAGCCAGCAGATTCGCAGCGGCGACGCCGACCTGGTGCTGGTCATCAGCGCCGATCGGCAAGCCGCACCCCAGGAGCCACTGCTGACGTCCGCCAAGCGCACAGCGCGCATGTTCGATATACAGGATGAAGACGCCAGTGCCTTCGCTGAAGCCAGTCGCCTGCGCGCTGACGATGCCGAACAGGGCGGACTCACTGCCCGTCACCGTGTAACCCTGTTCGATAGCCAGGGGCGCACGCACAACGAAGACCAGGCGAACGCAGTGGCGGGTGCCTGCGCCCTGCTGCTGGCCTCAACGGCGGGACTGCAACAGCTGAAACGCGCGCCGCTCGCCCAGCTCGGAGCCGGCACGCATGCCCAGGCACCGTCTGACTACCCGACGCTGGCACCCTTGCTGGCGTCCACACGCCTGCTGCGCCAGCAGCGGTTGTCGCTCGACGATATCGATCAATGGGAGCTGCCGGAGTCGCCTGCACTGGCACTGCTGAGCCATCTGGCCGCCTGGCAGGATGCCGATTTCTGCCGCCGTCAGCTTGAGCTGGAACAGCCCGTCGGCCGTCTGGACCCGTGCAGCCTCAACGTTCACGGCGGCAGTCTCGCCCTCGGCACACTGAGCGCGGGTGACGGCTGCCGCCAGGTGCTGCAGCTGGCGGACAGCCTGCAACGTCATGCGCTTTGCCGCGGCATCGTTTGCGATCAGCACGCCGACGGCCACGCGCGGGCACTGCTGATCAGCTACCCACAGGAGACCAGCGCATGACCGAGGCGAGCAACCCGCTCACGCTGCGCGAACGCGAGCTGGGGCCGTTCAACTATCTGGAACTGCAGCACCCTGCCCAGTCCACCTGGCGCCACTGGCGCCTGCGCCGGGACGAACGCAACGTAGCCTGGTTGCTGTTCGACCACGCCGACAGCAACGCCAACCTGCTCTGCGTGGCGGCGATGACCGAGCTGGGCGACGTGCTGGCCAGCCTGCGCCGCGACATGCCGGCTGCGCTGGTCATACGTTCGGCCAAGCCGTCCGGGTTCTGCATGGGCGCTGATCTGAAAGACTTCCGCCAGCTCGACAACGAAGCCGATGCGGTGCGGCAACTGGTCGACGCCCACCTGCTGGCCCAGCAACTGATCGACCTGCCCTGCCCGACCCTGGCTGTGCTGCATGGCGAGACCCTGGGCGGCGGGCTGGAGCTGGCGCTGTGCTGCGACATGCGGCTGGCAACGCCGGACACCCGCACCGGCCTGCCGGAAATTCGAGTTGGACTGCATCCCGGGCTGGGCGCTACCGCACGCTTGCCCGACCTGATCGACCCGATGCTGGCGATGCGCATGATGCTGACCGGCAAGGCGCTTAGCGCCGAACAAGCCCACAAGGCAGGGCTGCTTGACCAGGTCGCTGCCGAGCACAAGCTCAGGCCGCTGATCTACGATGCCCTCAACGGCCGGCTGGAGCTGCGGCGCCGTAACCTGAAAGCGCGCCCGTTCCGGCTGAACTGGGTGCGCCGACTGGCCGCACTGGCCATGCGCCGTCAGGCCGGCGCCAAGGCCGACCCGCGCCACTACCCGGCGGCTGAGGCCCTGATCGAGCTCTGGCAGCGCCACGGCGGCCAGCCCGACCTGCTGCTGCACCGGGAGATCTATTCCTTCGCGCGCTTGCTCAATAGCCCGACCAGCCGCCACCTGATTCAGTTGTTCTTCCAGCGCCAGCGCCTCAAGGAGCTGGCCGCCGGCAAGGAAAGCCGTCGCCTGTCCCAGCTGCATCTGATCGGCGACAGCGAAGACGGTATTCAGCTTGCGGCACTGGCGGCGCTGGCCGGCCTGCGCGTCAGCGTTGGCGGCTCGGCAGCCAGCATGAGCGCCTGCATCGGGCAGATCCGTCAGCAGGCCCGCGGCGACGCACAGCGCCAGCAGGCGCTGGACGCGCTGGTTTTTGATCCGCAGCACCACGGGGTGACGCTGGCCGATGCTGTGATCGACGGCCAGCAGGCGGATATGGAGCAGCGCCGCGCGCAACTGCAAACACTGGAAACCAGCCTGCGCCCGCAGGCCCTGGTGCTCAGCTTCGCCGATCCGGTAGAGCCGCTGCGCGCCGCACTCGGCGATGCCGGCCGCCTGCTGGGCCTGCGCTTCGCTTCGCCAGAGCGCGGCGCCCTGGTCGAGATTGCCGCGCATAGCACCAGCCGCACTATCAGTCAGCAGCACGCCCGTCAGCTGGTCGGCCAGCTAGGCTGTCTGCCGCTGCCGGTCAGCAGCCAGCCGGGTCTGTTGTTGCGCCGGGTGCTGGCACCCTGGCTGCTGGAAGCCATGTTGCTGCTGGAGGAAGGAGCCAGCGCCGACGCCATCGAACAGGCGGCCCTGGCGTTCGGCTGCCCCCAAGGCCCGCTGGCAATTGCTGAGGGATGGGGCCTGAGCCACTGCCTGGCCCTGTTCGAGCGCCTGCACGGCGAACGCGACACCCCCTTGTCGGAGCCCCCTGCCATCCTGCGCAACAGCGTCGAGCAGGGGCGCACATCGTTGCTTGCCCCCAAACGGCGCCGTTGGAAAACCGGCAAAACCCGGTCAGCCAAACTCAGCGCCGACCAGGGCGACCGGTTGCTGCTCAGCCTGCTCAATAGTGCGGTACGCGCCTGCCGTCAGGGTATTGTCAGCGACGCGGACATGCTGGATGCAGCTCTGGTGCTGGCAGGCTATTTCCCGCCGTTTCGCGGCGGGCCGCTTTGTCACGCACGCGAAACCGGACATGCGGCGATCGTGCAGCGCCTGCGTGAGCTGAGTAACGATCTCGGCCCCCGCTTTGCGCCGGACCCGGGCTGGCAACCGGTGGTCGAAGACGCGGCCCCTGGGGAGCCTTTACAGGCCGGGTAGCGGCTGGGTCTGCTGCTCGGCCCGGCGGAGCTTCTGCTGCATCTCGGCGCGCATCTTCTCGGCCAGCGGTGCGTCCAGCAAGCGGCGCAGAAAGGTCGGATTCAGGCCCTTGCTGTGGCAGTAGCGGAACACCTCATTGATGCTGGGGAAGGCCGTATCACCCGGGGTTACGGCTAGCGTCTGTCCGACGCAGACGACACCTTCGTTGAGCACCCGCGCGTAGGCCCCACAGCGTTCGGCTTGCACGAACGCCTTGGCAAAACGGCTGTCGCCCACCCGCGCCGCCAGCGTTGAACAGGGAATCCGCGGCGCAGTGATTTCCAGCAACAACTCGCCGATGCGCACACGGTCGCCGATGCGCAGCTCCGGCCACCAGTGCGAGAGAGTCAGGTTCTCGCCAAAAAAGCCGGGCTCAAGCGGCCGCTGCAGTTGTTCGCTCCACCAGTCGATGTCGTCCTGACTGTAGAGGTAGACCGCCTGATCGGGGCCGCCATGGTGCTTGAGGTCGGCAATAAAATCCCCGGCAATGCCGCCGGCACCGATCAGCACTTCGCCGCTGCGGGCCTGTTTGAAATGCCCGGTACGGGTTAAACGCGTACCAATGCGCAGTGCCTGCGGCTCGGCGGCATTGATCGACAGCAGGGTAACGGCGGTTTCAGTCATGATGGGCGCTCATCCGGCGTGGGAAAGCCCCCAGTCGAGCGGATATGCCCCAGTGCTGTCAACCACGGCGCGCCAGATAGCCCCGCGCCAGAAACAGAAAATGCGCGCTGCCGATCAACGGCAGGACCACTAGCATCAGATTGGCAGCCGGCGATAACGTCCAGTGACTATAGAAGGTCAGCAGGCTGGCCACACCCAGCAACAGCATGATCACGATGGCCCGGGGCGAAGCCACTTCACGCGTCGGCACAACCACCTTGGACACCAGCTGGATCAGAGCCCAGAGGCCGCACAGCCCACCAAGCAGTAACAACGTAAGCAGCCAGGCGAAGGGTTTGTCCGCCTCGTTGGCAAAGGCCATCGGCAGCATCAGCACACCTAGACCAATCAGCACCACCAGGCTGCCAAAACACACTACGGCCTCAAGCAGGTACCCTCTGCCACTGGAACGCAGCAAGCGTCGAACGGCACTCTCTCTCATGCGCCAGATACTCCCGATCCTGCAGCTGTCTGTATCAGCGCAGAAAGCACAAGACATGTTCCGGACATAGGCTGGGCCTGCAACTCGTCAGTGATAATGCAATGCACGGTAACGCCGCCGCGCTTGCCTGTCGACCCGCGCAACCGATGCCGGATCGCAGGCGCCCAGCGTCAGTACGTTCTGCCGTCCTGCCGCCAGGGTCAGATGGTTGGGCGCGCTGAATTCTGCCGGGGCACGCACGCCGTCATCTTCCCAAAAGCAGACAGGGCAGATTTCATAGCCGCTTTCACTGCTCAGGCTGAAATAATCACAGCACGGGCAGGGAAACATCGGCTCAGCCTCACCGTCGACCTGCTGGACGATCATGCCGCGTTCGCTCAACGCCTCACGCAGATAGCTGTTGGTCACGCCATACAAATCCTCAACCAGACTGGCCTGTACCAACGGGTCCAGCTGGCTGTCGTTCGGGTTGGCAGGCTCAACGCCGCGACATACCAGCGCTCTTAGCGTGTCAGGCAGGGCAGCCACCTGCGGATCACCCTCACAGAAGCCGCAGAAGAACCAGAAGGCAACAACCTCGGCACGCTCTGATGGGGCCATTTGCGCCATCATCAACCTGGCCAGTTGTGCTTTTGCCTGCTCTCGCTGCATCGGTTTTCTCCATGGCACGCTTTCCCACTTCAAAGCGTAGCAGGCGCACACCATCAGATTCCGCCGGCTGCGCCTCGATACAACGCATCATGCCCATGGCGCGCCTCCAGCCCCTGCCGCACGGCTCGCGCCAGACCTTTGACCACCAGAGCGTAAGACTGATCAATCAGGCGCTGCAGCTCGCCCTCAGGCAGGCTGCCGTCGTTACGGACCGTATTCCAGTGGCGCTTGTTCATGTGATATCCGGGACTGACCGCAGCAAACAGGTCACGCAGGCCGACCGCCTCTTGCGGATCGCACTTGAGATTGATGCACTCGCAACCGGCCCGCTGGAACACCAGCGCAAACAGCTTGCCTTGAACCCTGAAAACCTGGGCCTGCGGACCGAACGGATAGGCCTCCTCGGCCTCGGGTTTGCTGCTCAGGTAGCCTTGCAAATCCATCTGCGCCCCTTGTTGGCTAGTGTGGGTCAGTCGTTAATTTGGGAATGTGCAGGGTGAAGCAGGTGCCCTGCGGAGAGGACACAAAGTCAATCCGTCCGCCCATGCCCTCGATCAGCCCGCGGGCAATGGCCAGCCCCAAACCTGTTCCCCCTGTCTTGCGACTGCTGGAACCGTCAGCCTGAGTGAATCGATCGAAAACCCGGGGCTGAAACGCCGGCGGAATGCCATCGCCCTGGTCGGTAACACTGACGCGCCAGGTACGCTCATGCTCATCGGAATGCACAGCAATACTGACCGCTGAGCCAGCCGGGGAGAACTTCACCGCATTGGACAATAGATTATCCAGCACCTGACGGAATCGGGTGGCATCCACCCGGACCCAGGCTTGCGGGCAGGGATTGTCGTAGATCCAGCGGATTTCATGCTGCGCCGCGTAGCCGGCGTTTTCCTCAATCGCCGCCTCCAACAGTGCACTCAGTCGCAGCGGCTGCATATCCAGAGGCAGTTGTCCGGCCGCCAGCTTGTCGATATCAAGCAAATCACTGATCAGCCTCAGCAGGTGCTCGGCATTGCGGCGCGCCACCGCAACCAGGTCCTGAGCCTTGTCGGAGAGCTCCCCCACGACCCCGCCAGCCAGCAGGCTGAGGGTACCGATAATACTGGTCAACGGTGTGCGCAATTCATGATTGACCGTTGAGACAAAGTCGTTCTTGAGGCGCTCGTTCTCGGCCCGCATGGCCTCACGCTCGCGCTGCTGGGCAATGGCATTGCCCCACGCATAGCCCAGCAGCAGCAGAATCAGCGCCAGACCCGCGTACAGAGTCCAGTGCCGCAGTTGCACACCCGCCGCCGGTTGGCGGTTCTGGAGGACCAGTCGCCAGGTCACGCCGGGCAAGTGAATGGGCATGCTCTGCTGCACCTCATCTGCGACCAGCGCGTCACCCCAGATCGGTACCACCTGCCCATCGGGCTCGACGCGCTGCAACTGAATGTGCAGATCCTGCCAGCGTGGCTCGGTTTCCAGCATGCCCAGTACCAGATCAGCATTGATCACGGTGCTGACCAGCCCCCAGTAGCGGTCATCCATGAATACCGGGACCCGATAGAGCAGCGCCTGCCCGCCCTGCACCAGCTGCAGCGGCCCAGCCAGCACGGGTGTGCCAGTCTGCATCATCCGCTCAACGGCGGGCCACTGGGCCGGGGTTTTGCGATAATCGAGCCCAAGGGCGGCCTCATTGCCGGCAAGGGGATAGATCAGCGCAATACGATTATCCGGCGCAATACCAATGTTACGGATATCGGTAGCACCGGCCAGCATGCTGGCAAGCCAGCCCTCGATGGACTGCCGGTCCGACATGCCCTTCTGACTGTGCAAAAAAAACACCAGGCCACGCGTCAGATAGATGCCATCGAGTAACCGGGTCTCGAGCGTGCTGCGCACATCAGAAGCGCGGATGATCAGATCATGCTGGACCTGTTCGCGCTCAAGCGTGCGCCATTGCCAGACCAACAGTTCAATGGCGAGCACACCCAGCACAGCCAGGAGCGAGAGGCTGACAAGCAAACGGCGAAAGCGCCTTTCCAGCCGCCACCAGGTCATGGTTTACCCACCAACAGCCCTGGACAGAGGCCAAGACTCCCAAGATCAGACCTGCGGAATTGAATAAACGGCATGCGGCAGATTTCCGTCAAAATGGGTAGTCCGTACTGTAAGCTGAAACGTACCGCTGCGCTTGGCCCTATCGCAGGGTACGACGCCAGCGGGCAGGTGTTGTCCCGGTCCAGCGACGAAAAGCCCTGTTCAGGGCACTCTGCTCGGAAAACCCAAGCAAGAGCGCAACCTCACCGAGTTGCAGCGTCGAGTCTGCCAGATAGGCTTCAGCAAGCCGCTGCCGGGTGCGATCGAGCAAACTCCGCCAAGTCAGGCCGCGCTGCTGCAGACGACGTTGCAGGGTTCGTGCAGACAGACACAGCTCCTCGGCAACGAGCTCTAACCCAACCTCACCCTCCGGTAGCCGACGCACCAGCGCCCGCTGCAGTGCGCAATCAAAGGCATCCGCTCCAGGCAGCGCCAGCAGCAGAGCCCTGGCCTGTTGATCCAGCTGCTCGCGCACGTCCGGATCACTGTGCGGCAGTCGGCAGGCCAGCCAACTGACTGGCAATGCGACCTCGGTAGCGGCAGCGTCAAATACGACCTCACAGCCAAAAAAGGCGTCATAGGCCGCGCGCGAACGAGCATCAGGCGCGGGAAAGACAAATCCGACCCGAGCCACAGCCGATACCTCCGGCAGCAGCCGTCGCAGAAAACTGACCAGCGCTGCAATGGCAACGGTATCGGCCGAGGCCCCGGTACTGGCATCAGCATCCCAGCAGAGCACAACCAGCTCACCCTGCACGCGTACACGAACCAGTTGCTGACCGTAGAACAGCTGCTCATAGCGCTGGTAGACCTGCAATGCCTCGCCCAGCGTATGGCTTGCAAGGCTAAGGTAGCCAAGTACGCCGACATGCCGCGGCCGAACTTGCGCGCCTATCTCCAGCGCCGGCACAACCGCCGTTGCAGGCAGCATACTGACGCGCTCCAGCAGTTGCTGCCAGAGTGCCAGAGGCACCGCCTCGTCCTGACGCCGACTATCCAGCAGCAGGCGCAAATCCGGGGCGGGGAACTGGTAAAGATCAAGCCAGTCAGTCAGCAGCTGTATCCAGCCGCCGGTGACCCGCATGGGCATGGCCATGGTGATTCCTGTTGGCGTATTGGGTCAAAAATGCAGCATATCTGGTCAATATTCAAGCGGCGCTATGGCGCATCATCACATTCGATAGCACCTGGAGGGGATGATGGAACGCCTTTATGACAGCTTTGCCCAGGTGCTCGCAGACAGCGGCCTGACGACCCTGCTGAACGCTCTGCCCGCCTGGCTGGCATTCGATGAGCGCCAGCTGATATTCGTCCTGGCGACGCCGGTGTTCATCGGCGTATTCGTCTGGGAGTACCTTAAAATCCGCCACGACCACAGGCTGGTCGACACCCGGGAGTCCGTGCGCAACTTCATGCTCGGAGCCGGATACCAGACGACAGAGTTACTGTTCGCCGGCCTGATTGCCTTCCCGGTTCACGCACTGGCCTACCAGCATCGCCTGTTCGATATTCCGCTGACCTTCACTACGGCAGTTCTGCTCTGGGTGCTGACCGACCTGTGCTTCTACTGGATGCATCGCAGCTCCCACCGAATACGCTGGTTCTGGGCCGCACACGTGACCCACCATTCCAGCGAGCGGATGAACTTCTCCACCGCCATGCGCCAGAACGCGACCAATATCTTCAACGGCGGCTGGCTGTTCTATGTGCCGCTATCGCTGCTGGGCTTCAACCCCGTATGGATCGGCGTCTGCTATGCCCTGTCACTGGTGTATCAGTTTTTCATCCATACCACCCTGATCGGCAAGCTGCACCCGGCTATCGAGTATGTGTTCAACACGCCGAACCACCATCGGGTTCATCACGCCCGCAACCCCGGTTACATCGATACAAACTACGGTGGTGTCTTCATTCTCTTTGACCGGCTGTTTGGGTCATTTGCCAGCGAGCGCGACGATCAGCCGATCGAGTACGGCATTACCCGACCTGTCTGCAGCAACAGTCTGTTGGTCAACTGGCTGCACGAATACCGCGACATCGCCCGCGACATGCGCAAACCGGGCACGCTTTGGCAGCGCCTGCAACATCTCTGGCGCCCGCCGGAGTGGGAGCGCACCCATCGCGAGGAGTGATGGCAGACGCGTATACTCCGCGACCATGAAACTCGACCGATTTATCAGCAATAACACGCCCCATAGTCGGCAGACCGCGCGCCTGCTGATTGCCAGCGGCCGGGTAACCGTTGCCGGTAAGCAGGTCTTTGACCCGCGTTTTGAGGTCGACCAGTTCGTGGCTATCTGTCTGGAAGAACAGCTGCTGCAATACCGTCCTGCATTGTTCCTCATGTTGCATAAACCGGTCGGCTACCTGAGCGCCACCCGCGACCCGCAGCACCCAACCGTGCTGGAGCTGTTTCCTGCCGAGCTGCGCGCGGAGCTGCATATCGGTGGCCGCCTGGATCGCGGCTCCAGCGGACTGCTGATTCTGACCAACGACGGCAGCTGGTCGAGGCGGCTGACAGAGCCCAGGATAAAGCTGCCCAAGACCTATCACGTCACGACACTGCGGCCCATCACCAGCGACACCGCCGAGCGTTTTGCTGCCGGGATCTACATGACCACCGAGCAGCTGACCACCTCACCGGCGCAACTGGAGCAGCTCGGTGCACGAGAATGCCGGCTAACCATCTACGAAGGCCGCTATCACCAGATCAAGCGAATGTTTCATGCCGTTGGCAATCAGGTGGCTACCCTGCACCGCGAAAGCATGGGCGCGATTCACCTCGACCCTGCGCTGCGCCCAGGGCAGTACAGGGCCCTCACCGCTGCGGAAGTCGCCTCGGTCGATCAACCGGCCACCGGCTCCAGATCCTCGTAGCAGCCCGGCACAAAGCGCGGCGTGCATAGTGCCAAAAACACCAGCACCTGCTCGCCGACGCAGCGGATACGCTGCGGGCAGCCCGCCGGGATGACCACCACATCACCGGCGCCCACCAGCCGGGCCGGCTGATCTGCCAGTTCGACCAGCCCCTCACCTGCCTCGATCAGATAACGTTCGGTCACCCCGTGCAACCGATGCCAGCGAGTCTGCCCGCCCAGCGGCAGGCGCGCGCGAGCCACCGACAACAGCGGATCATCCGCCGCATTGGACAGTTCATGGATATAACAGCCTTCGTCAAAGTAATACTCGGCTGCGGGGTCGTAACGACGAATCAATGGCTGCATCAGCCCTCCAATGGATAACGCGCCAGTACCGAGTAGCGCGAGCCACCGGAGCCAGGATCGCTGTTGAACAGGCAAAGCTCTTTCACCTGCCAGGGCGACGACAGCAATCCCCGCCGACGCTGGAGGAAACCTTGCAGAGGCCCGCTGCCCGAGCCGCAGCGCGCCAGCGTGACATGCGGCACAAAGCGCTGCGGATCGGCGGCGCACCAAGGGGCGATCAGCTCGTCGACCTGCTCACGCAGCGCCTGCAGCGGCGCTGGCGCAAGCACGCCAGCCCAGAGAATACTTGGCCGTTGCGGCGAGCCGAAATAGCCGACTCCGCCGAGCTGAAGTAAAAACGCCGGCGCATCAAGCGCAGCCAGCGCCGATGTCAACTCGGCCACCTGCAGATCTTGCACATCACCGATGAAACGCACAGTCAAATGCAGCTGCGCAGCCGTCTGCCAGCGCAAGGAAACAATCGGCTCCCGCAGAGCCAGTAACTGCTGACACTGATGTTCAGGCAACTCCAGACCAAGAAACAGGCGCGGCATCAATTTCCTCCACTAGCTCTTTCCCTCTCAATGTAGCCACTCGTCGGCACAGCCGGCAATTGATTGACACAGTCAGCCAAAACAAACATAGTTGACAAAATCAACTTAATTACAGCCAAATCGATGCAACGCCCATCACTCAGCCACGCTCTGCAGCAAGTCGCTCACGCCTATCGAAGCCACATGGTGCAAACCATCCGTGACGCCAATCTGCCGTTGCCCGGCACCCATGTCCGCATTCTCAAGGCAGTGTGCTATGTGGAGGCTTGTACCGCCCGGCGCATCGCCCAGCGCATGCGCCGTGACAAGGCACAGATCACCCGCGTACTCAATGATCTGCTTGAAGCAGGACTGATCAGCAAGGCCTGCAACCCGGCAGACAAACGCAGCCAGTTGCTGCACCCAACCCCGGCAGGCGAGGCAATGATGCAGCGCATTCAGGAACTTGAGCAGCAAACGCTTACACGCATGACCCGTGACCTGACCCAAGCAGAGGTCGAGCACTTTATCCGTATCGCCTGGCATATGACCCAAAACCTGGAAGGCGACCTGCCACCAGACAGCTGATTGGAGAATTATCCATGGCCAAACCCGCACCACGGACCCTGCAGGTCCTCCGCAAGCAGCCAGTGACTCGCAACATGCTGCGAGTCACCCTCGGTGGAGAAGGCATGCAAGCCTTCCCGGATGCCCAGGCCGGCGCTTATATCAAACTGATTTTCCCGGCGACCGCCACCCAGCCCCAACGGATGCGTACCTATACCGTGCGCGCCCAGCGTCCAGGCGAGATTGATGTCGACTTTGTCCGCCATGCCGACGGCGGTCCGGCCTCAAGCTGGGCCGAGCAATGCAGCCCTGGCGATACCATCCTGATTGGCGGGCCTGGGCCGCGCAAGCCACTGCTGCAGGACGCCGACGGATTTGTTGTAGTCGGTGACATGACTGCCCTGCCGGCTATCAGTGTCAATCTGGAGTCCCTGCCGGTCAGCGCCTGCGGAGTCGCGGTACTGGAAGTGATCGATCCGGCGGATATTCAGCCATTGAACGCGCCAACCGGTATCGCGCTGAACTGGCTGGTCAACCCCGAGCCCGGCAGCAACCCTGCGGCACTGGTGGAGCGTCTGCGCCAGATAGACTGGCCGGCAGGTCGCGTGAATGTATGGGCCGCGTGCGAATTCGCCAGCATGCGTGCATTGCGCCAATTCCTGCGAGAGGAACGCCAAATCGTCCGCAGCGACCTGTACATCTCCAGCTACTGGAAGCATGGCGCCAGCGAAGACCAGCACAAGCAGGAAAAGCGGGTCGATGCCGAACAGGACACCCGATACTCCGAATGAGGCTGCAGCCGGTGCAGCAGCGCCAGCTCGATTTCCGGCGTGACCGGTTGCAGGCGTAGCCCATCAACGCGCTGCCCGGTCGCCACGCTGCGCCAGGGTTTCCACACAGTGATCGATAAAAGCACGCACCGGCGGCAGCATGCCGCGGGGCGTGGTGAAGACCATGTGAATCTGGCCTTCCAGTGCATGCCATTGGGGCAGGATGTGAACCAGCCGGCCTGAACGAACCTCCGGCTCGCAAATATGTTCAGGCAACAACACCACGCCCTGACCGGCGACTGCCGCCTCGCATATCAGCTGCAGATCACCACAACTGAAATGCGGAGCATGATGAAGATCGCAGGTCTCCCCTGCGTCATTGGCAAACTCCCAGCGATCCCGTTCCAGCATCTCGCCAACCGATAAGGTTGGGAAGCGGCTGAGATCCTCCAGCTGCGCTGGCGCGCCACCCATTCGCTGCAATAGCGTTGGGCTGGCAGCCAGAATACGTGCGCCTACCCCAAGCGAACGCATAGCCAATGACTGATCGGTATCGAAACGGGTTGCGACTCGGAAGGCAACATCAATGCGCTCATTAATCAGATCAATCCGCTGACTGGACAGCCGGATCTGCACGCGTACTTGCGGATAGCGGGTCATGAAGTCGACCAGGGTATCGCGCCCCAAGTACTCCAGCATGCCGGAAGACATGCTGACTCGAACCGTACCGGACACCTCATCACGCGCTGTCATCGCCAGCGCCTCGGCCGACTCCAGACGCTGCAGGATCACTTCGCATTCACGGTAAAGCTCGCGCCCCAGATCCGTCACCCGGAAGTGGCGAGTGGAGCGCTCGATGAGCCGGGCGCCGAAGTGTGTCTCCAGCCGCGCAACCCGCTTGCTGAGTTTCGACTTGCGCTCACCCGTTGCTCGTTCGGCGGCCGCAAACCCGCCAAAACGCACTACGCGAGCAAAGCACAACAGATCGTTCATATCCTGCATCGGAAGCGCCACCAGGGTTGTTCAGAGGGACCCGAATGCACAGTGAGACGGGCGTAAACGGGCCTATTGTTTCCAAAAAGGAAATTCTGAATCGCCAAATAGTGCGCTACTGCGACACTTTGTCGCTGCCATATAGTGACCACACCGCCCTTGCGACAGGTTCTCGACAGAAAGTCGACAACCAGAAATCCTGCAAAAACAGAAACAGTTTCAGAATATTTCAGAAGTATACGCTGGAACCGGGGCGGTACTCATCAACAGGAGAACCCTGCATGAAAAATCTGTCAGCATTGATTGTTGCATCCTTCCTCGCCTCCAGCCCTGCTATCCAGGCCGATGACAACCGCCAGCGCCTACAGCAGAACAGTGACCGCACAGCCAGTCAAAGTACCGCTGACTATCTTCAGGAGCTCATCGAGGCGCAGGCACGGGCCGATACCGACACAGACGACCAAGGCAAGGCCTGATACCCCATTAGCAATAGCGAGCGCTTCGGTGCAACCCGGGGGCTCCGGCTTACTCACGACAGCTGTGGCAAGAAAAGCAGCAGCGCCAGAGTCACCGGAATCAGAATGGCCCCCATCACCGCCTGCGGGTGGCGACAGCGCCACAGTGCCATCCAGACAGCCCACGGCGGACTCAAGCGCGAGGCTTTGAGCCGCGGGAAGACCAGCGTCTCCAGCGCCTGACGGTCAAACACCGGCTGCATTGGGTTGCCCAGAAACAGCACAAGGTCATCCGCCATCAGATGGGTCGCGCTATAGCGTACCTCGGCCAGCGGGACGGTGCGCTGCCTGCCTTGCCCCTCCAGGATCAACGCCCGATCGGACACCCCAAGCCGCTGCTGCGCCGAGGCCCGCAGATCATGGATCATGAGCCCCAGGCAGAGCGCGCCGTAGCACGCCAGCAACACCAGCGGCCAGGCGGAGCTGCCCAGCATCACTATCTGAAACAACACATACCCGAGTGCTGCAACGACCAGCACCAGCATCGGCATGATCCAGCGCAGGCGCCGTTGCAGCCGATTGGGTAGCCAGTAGACGTCGCCTCCGGGAATCGGCGCAGGTTCTGCCGCGACCGCCGCAATGAACCCGCGACCGGCCAAACCACGGAACTGCGCCAGGGTTTCCTTGCGCTCCAGCAACCACGCCGCGGCAAAGCCAGCGACCAGGCTAAGCCCCATCACCCCAAGTCCCAGCCACCCCAGCCAGCGGTAGTGCTCACGCTGCTGCGTCGCCTGCTGCTCCAGCGAGGTCAGCGTCGGACTCGCTATCGCGGTCGGGTGTTCGCCCTGACTATCCAGCAGGAAAAGCCGTTGCGCGGCACCGTCGACCACCCACAGACGTTCACGCCAAAACTCGAATGCCAACGGATCACCGATCAGCTCGGCAGCAGGCGTGGCAATGACCTTGAGATCGCCATCAAACTGAACCAGGCGGCCATCGCGCATGGCGTTATTGGCCAGGTTGACCAGCCAGCCATCCGCGCGTTCGGCAAACTGATGTGGCCAGCGCAGCGCGCCCTGGGCCGGCAGCGCAACATCGCGCCTTCGCGAGCCAAAGTCATCGACGCCGTCATCCAGCATCACCAACCGATGGTTATTGGTATCGGCGACCCAAAGACCATCAGCGGTCAGTCGAAGCTGATTGGGGAAACGCAGCAGTCCTTCAGGTGTGCGCTTCAGCTCAAGCTGATCGGCAGACAGGCGGTACACATGGAAGCCGGGCGTATCCGCAACAAAGAGAACATCGTCTGCCGCCAGCGCAAGACGAAAGGCACTGTCCATTGCCGGCAGCAGTCGACCGTAGGGTTCACAGGCCAGTTGAGGCAGGGCGCAACGATAAAACCCCTCAGGACCAACGGGAGCCCTGCCGGCGGTCTTCTGCAGCCGCAGGTAGCGCGCCAGCCAGTAGCCGAACCCGGCTTCTTCGGGGCGATGATAGACCAGCAGATCACCATTACTGAAAAAGGCATGGTCACCCACCAGAGCGATACCGGCCTGACCAAGATCCAGATGCTGTTGCTCCCGGCCCTCGTGATCAAGCCAGACCAGGTGAGAGCCGAGGCGCACAGACAGCCCGGCTGCCTGGGGCCGAATAAAGCCATAACCCGGAACATCCAGTCGCAACTGGTTGGCCCAGAGGTACCCCAGCAATCCAAGGGTCGTAAACAGCACCACACCCGCAGCCGCCAGCCGGGACGTCCCTTTCATTTCGCCGCTCCATCATTGCAATACAGCCAGAAGCATCACCCAGACGACCAGCGAACGCAAACAGGGTGTGCCAACCCGATCATGCAGGATGAATGCCCACAAAAAAACCCGGCCGAAGCCGGGTTTCCAGGTGCCTGAGGCAGCGGGTCGTCAGACGCCGCTGGTCTCGGCAGCTTCAACGTCCTTCATGGACAGTTTGATACGGCCGCGGTTGTCCACGTCCAATACCAGAACCTTCACTTCCTGACCTTCCTGCAGTACGTCGGTCACTTTCTCGATGCGCTCATTGGCGATCTGGGAAATGTGAACCAGGCCGTCCTTACCCGGCAGGATGTTGACGAAGGCACCGAAGTCGACAATGCGCTCGACCTTACCGGTGTAGACCTTGCCGATTTCGGCCTCGGCAGTGATGGCGTCAACACGTGCCTTGGCAGCGTTGGCGGCGTCCTTGCTGGCGGCGAAGATCTTGACCATGCCGTCGTCGGTAATGTCGATAGAGGCGCCAGTCTCGTCACAGATACCACGGATGGTCGCACCACCCTTGCCGATAACGTCGCGGATCTTCTCCGGGTCGATCTTCATGCTCAGCATGGTCGGCGCATTGGAAGAGATTTCCTTGCGCGACTCGGGCAGCACTTCGTTCATCTGCTTGAGGATGTGCAGACGCGCTTCGTGCGCCTGCTGCAGCGCGATTTCCATGATCTCTTCGGTGATACCGTTGATCTTGATGTCCATCTGCAGCGCAGTAACACCCTTCTCGGTACCGGCCACCTTGAAGTCCATGTCGCCCAGGTGATCTTCGTCACCCAGGATGTCGGTCAGAACAGCGAACTTCTCGCCTTCCTTGACCAGACCCATGGCAATACCGGCAACCGGCGCCTTCAGCGGCACGCCCGCGTCCATCAGCGCCAGAGAGGCACCGCAAACGGACGCCATGGAACTGGAACCGTTGGACTCGGTGATCTCGGAAACCACACGGATGGAGTACGGGAACTGATCCATGTCGGGCATGACAGCCTGAACGCCGCGACGCGCCAGACGGCCGTGGCCGATTTCGCGGCGGCCAGTACCGCCCATACGACCACACTCACCTACCGAGTAGGGAGGGAAGTTGTAGTGGAACATGAAGGGCTCTTTGCGCTCGCCTTCGAGCATGTCGAGCAGCTGGGAGTCACGTGCGGTACCCAGGGTGGTCACAACCAGCGCCTGCGTTTCGCCACGGGTGAACAGTGCAGAACCGTGAGTGCGGTCCAGAACGCCAACCTCAATATTCAGCGGACGGACAGTCTTGGTGTCACGACCGTCGATACGCGGGTTGCCGTTAACGATGCTCTCGCGAACTGTGCGGTATTCGATCTCGCCGAACACGTCCTTGACTTCACCAGCCGGGAACTTGCCTTCGTCTTCGCCGGACAGCGCGGCAACGGCCTGGTCACGCAGCTCGCCCAGACGGGTGTAGCGCTCCTGCTTGTTGACGATGGTGTAGGCGTCAGCAATGCCGGCACCGAACTGGCTCTTGATGGCATTGATCAGCGCGGTGTTCTCCGCCGGCGCCTGCCAGTCCCATGCCGGCTTGCCAGCTTCGGCAGCGAATTCCTTGATGGCCGCAATCGCGCCCTGGAATTCCATGTGCGCGAACAGGACCGCGCCCAGCATCTGGTCTTCGGTCAGCTCTTGCGCTTCGGATTCAACCATCAGCACGGCTTCTTCGGTACCGGCAACCACCATGTCCAGACGCGAAGTGGCCAGTTCTTCGTAGGTCGGGTTCAGCACGTAACCGCGCTGATCGTCGAACGCAACGCGGGCAGCGCCGATCGGGCCGCTGAACGGTACACCGGAAATGGCCAGGGCAGCGGAGGTACCGATCATCGCGGCGATATCCGGATCGGTGGTCTTGTCGGTGGAAACGACGGTGCAGACAACCTGCACTTCGTTCATGAAACCTTCGGCGAACAGCGGACGGATCGGACGGTCGATCAGGCGGGAAGTCAGGGTTTCCTTTTCGGAAGGACGACCTTCACGCTTGAAGAAACCACCGGGGATACGGCCGGCGGCGTACGTCTTTTCGATGTAATGAACAGACAGAGGGAAGAAATCGCGGCCAGCTTCGGGCTGCTTGGCGGCCACAACGGTGACCAGAACGCTGACAGCATTGTCGATACTGACCAGAACGGCACCGGAAGCCTGGCGAGCAATGCGGCCTGTTTCCATAGTGACTGTGCTATTGCCTAACTTGAATTGCTTGATTACCGGTTTCACGGTGTCTTCTCTCTCTTCTTTTGCCTTTGGGGGAAACTCTGGGCATGGCCGGGGATCGGACCCGGCCATGTCCAAACGGAGCTGGTCTTAGCGACGCAGACCCAGACTGCTGATCAGAGCGCTGTAACGAGACAGGTCCTTCGACTTCAGGTAGTCCAGCAGCTTGCGACGCTGGTTAACCATGCGAATCAGACCACGGCGGGAGTGGTGATCCTTCTTGTTCTCTTTGAAGTGGCCCTGCAGCTTGTTGATGTTTGCAGTCAACAGAGCTACCTGGACTTCCGGAGAACCGGTATCACCTTCAGCACGCTTGTACTCGGCAACGATTGCAGCTTTTTCTTCAACACTCAGTGACATCTCGTATTTCCTCTGAGGTAACAGGCCGGGACCAGTGTCCCGTGTTTTAAATCGAGGAATGACCATGCCTGTTGACAGCCACCCTCGTGGCGACCCGCTATCGGGTCAACTCCATGCCGAATCATACTCCCGAATGATCGGGGATTCAGCCAATTCTGTATGACGTCCCGGCGGCACAAGCCGCGGAACATCACGCCTCGAAGCGCAACAACCGCTTGGGCGCAACCCGAGCATCGTCGGTCATTTCGCCGATACCGAGAAAGCGGCCACTGGCATCGCGCAGGCGCACCTTGCCAAACGCCGGACTACCCGGTACGCGTACCGCCTGTCCGTGATTCAGGTAGTAGGCGGTCTGCTCGGTCAACTCCAGGACCGGCCAGTCTTCCAGCCCGCTATCCATCGGCAGCAGCAGATGATCAAGCGCCTCGGCGCCACCCTCGGCGTGCAGCGCCTCAAGCGCCTCCAGGGTAACCGATTGGGACAAATCAAACGGCCCGGCCTTGATCCGGCGCAGCGCTGACACATGCGCGCCACAGCCCAGCGCAGCGCCGATGTCCTCAACCAGGCTGCGGATGTACGTCCCCTTGCTGCAGTGCACTTCCAGCTGCAGACGATCGCCTTCCAGGCCCAGCACCTTCAGTTGACTGATGGTGATGGTACGCGCCTTGCGCTCGATGGTTTCGCCGGCACGGGCCAGCTTGTAAAGCGGCTGCCCCTCATGCTTGAGCGCCGAGTACATCGGCGGCACCTGATCGATCTCACCGGTAAAGCGCGGCAGCAGTGCCTCGACGTCAGCCAGCATCACGTTGAACGGCTTGATCTCCAGCACATCGCCCTCGGCGTCACCGGTGGCGGTGGTCATACCCAGACGCGCCTCGGTGACATACGCCTTGTCGGCGTCCAGCAGGTACTGGGAAAACTTGGTTGCCTCACCCAGGCACAGCGGCAGCACGCCGGTCGCCAGCGGATCAAGGCTGCCGGTGTGACCACCCTTGTTGGCGTTGAACAGCCAGCGCACCTTCTGCAGGGCCGCGTTGGAGCTCATGCCCAGCGGCTTGTCGAAAATCAGGATGCCGTCAATGGAACGGCGCTTGCTCTTCGCTCCTGCCACGGTTTACTCCTCGTCGCCATCGCCGTGCTGGCGATCCTCGGCCACTGCCCGCTCGATCAGCGAAGACAGATGCACGCCACGACGAATGCTCTCGTCGTACTGGAAATGCAGTTGCGGAATGGTTCGCAGCTTCATCGAACGCCCAAGCAGCATCCGCAGATAGCCGGAGGCATCCTTGAGGATCTCAAGGTTGAGCGCGATGTCTTCGGCGCTGTCCCGGTTCATCAGAGTGATAAACACCTTGGCGTGGGACATATCGCGACTGACTTCAACCGCGGTCACGGTCACCATACCCAGACGCGGGTCACGTACCTCGCGCTGAATCAGTTGGGCCAGCTCACGCTGCATCTGATCCGCCACACGCTGGGTACGACTGTATTCTCTTGCCATATTAACCGTCTCAAGCAACAAACTCCGGGCTGCCTGGCAGCCCGGAGTTTGTTGCGAATGTCAGGCGGCGCCCCGCAGGACCGCCGCTGTAGTGTTACAGACTGCGCTGAACCTGAACACGCTCGAAGACCTCGATACGGTCACCGGGACGAACGTCGTTGTAGTTCTTGACGCCGATACCGCACTCCATGCCGTTACGCACTTCGCCCACGTCGTCCTTGAAGCGACGCAGGGATTCCAGCTCGCCTTCGTAGATAACGACGTCTTCGCGCAGAACGCGGATCGGACGGTTACGGTACACAGTTCCCTCGATGACCATACAACCGGCTACCGCGCCGAACTTCGGCGAACGGAATACGTCACGTACTTCGGCAACCCCCAGGATCTGCTCGCGGACATCGCTGCCGAGCATACCGGACAGTGCTTTCTTGACGTCATCGATGATCTCGTAGATCACGCTGTAGTAGCGCAGATCCAGACCTTCGCTCTCAACGATCTTGCGTGCAGTTGCATCGGCACGAACGTTGAAACCGAAGATCACCGCGTTGGACGCCAGCGCCAGGTTGGCGTCGGTCTCGGTGATACCACCTACACCGCCGGAGACAATCTTGACCTGTACTTCGTCGTTGCCCAGGTCGACCAGCGAGCCCTGCAGCGCTTCCAGCGAACCGCGCACGTCGGCCTTGAGCACGATGTTGAGGGTCTTCTTCTCGTCCTGGCCCATGCTTTCGAACATGTTTTCCAGCTTGGCCGAGTGCTGACGAGCCAGCTTGATCTCGCGGAACTTGCCCTGACGGAACAGAGCGACTTCGCGGGCCTTCTTCTCGTCGACAACGACGTTGAGTTCGTCACCGGCGTCCGGCGTGCCATCAAGACCGAGAATCTCGACCGGAATGGACGGACCGGCTTCCTTGATCGGCTGACCGTTCTCGTCGAGCATTGCCCGAACGCGGCCGTAGTTTACACCGGCGAGTACAACGTCACCCTGACGCAGGGTGCCATTCTGAACCAGCACGGTAGCAACCGGGCCACGGCCCTTGTCGAGACGGGATTCAACGACGACACCGCGACCGGGTGCAGAAGGCTGAGCCTTGAGCTCAAGGACTTCGGCCTGCAGCAGAACCGCTTCGAGAAGCTCTTCGATGCCGGTACCGGCCTTGGCGGAAACCGGAACAAACATGGTGTCGCCACCCCATTCTTCCGGAATAACGTCACGGGCAGCCAGATCGTTCTTGATACGATCCGGATCGGCATCTTCCTTGTCCATCTTGTTGATGGCAACAACCACCGGAACACCAGCCGCCTTGGCGTGCTGAATCGCTTCCTCGGTCTGCGGCATCACGCCGTCGTCGGCGGCAACCACCAGAATCACGATATCGGTTGCCTTGGCACCGCGGGCACGCATCGCGGTAAACGCAGCGTGGCCGGGGGTATCCAGGAAGGTAACCATGCCACGATCGGTTTCAACGTGATATGCACCGATGTGCTGGGTGATACCACCGGCTTCACCGGAAGCCACCTTGGCACGGCGGATGTAATCCAGCAGCGAAGTCTTACCGTGGTCAACGTGACCCATTACGGTGACGACCGGCGCACGGCTGACTTCTTCACCTTCGTGGGCCAGCGACTCGACCAGTTTGTCTTCCAGGTCGCTCTCGCGAACCTGCTTGACCTTGTGGCCCATGTCTTCGGCAACGATGGATGCAGTGTCCTGATCCAGCACCTGGTTGATGGTGACCATGGTGCCGTTCTTGAACATGTACTTGATGACTTCAGCCGCCTTGACCGACATCTTCTGCGCCAGCTCGGCCACAGTAATGGTCTCGCCGATCACGACTTCACGCACCACCGGACCGGTAGGCTTCTCGAAGCCGTGCTGATTGCGTTTCTTGCCCGCCTTCAGCTTGCCACCGCCGCCACGGCGACGGGTTTCGGCTTCGTCATCAACCGAAATACGCGGAGCATGACGCGCCTTGTCCTTGCCACCATGACCGCCAGCACGCTTGCGACCACGCTCTTCTTCCTCTTCGCGGGCCTTGCGACGGCTTTCTTCTTTCTTCTTGTGGTGCTCGGCGGCAGCCTGCGCCGCCTCGGTCGGCTGAGGGGCCGGCGCAGCTTCTACAGCCGCAGCTGCCGGTTGTGCAGCGGCAGCGACAGCCGCCGCTTCAGCCTGACGCTTGGCCTCGGCCTCTGCTTCAATACGGGCAGCTTCCTCAGCCTGACGCTTGGCCTCGGCCTCGGCAGCCTGCTGACGCGCTTCTTCAGCGGCACGCAGCTGCTCCAGCTCGCGCTGGCGTTCGGCCTCCAGATCGGCCGGTTCGCGCTTGACGTAAGTGCGTTTCTTGCGCACTTCGACGTTGACCGTCTTGCTGCCGGCAACCTTCAGGGTGCTGACCGTCTTGCGCTTGAGGGTAATCTTGCGCGGCTCCGAGCCGGAGTCGCCATGGGCGCTTTTCAGAAACGCCAGCAGGGCCTGCTTTTCGTCATCACTGACCGCTTGGGCAGGACCTGTTTGCGGCAAACCCGCTTCCTGCATCTGTTGCAGCAGGCGCTCTACCGGAGTACCTACTTCGTCAGCCAATTGTTTGACCGTCACTTCCGCCATTCACTTCTCTCCTCAGTCGGGTCCGTGCGTCTCCGCAGGGGGATCTCGTCGATTCCGACCGGTTATTCAAACCAGGGGGCGCGGGCTGCCATGATCAAAGCCGCAGCACGCTCTTCATCGATACCGTCGATGTCGAGCAGGTCGTCCACGGACTGCTCGGCCAGATCTTCCATTGTCAGGATGCCGTTGGCCGCCAGCTTGAAAGCCAGCGCCCGTTCCATACCATCCATATTCAGCAGGTCGTCAGCCGGCTGTGCTTCTTCGAGCTTCTCCTCGTTGGCAATCGCCTTGGTCAGCAGACGGTCCTTGGCGCGGGCGCGCAGCTCGTTGACGATGTCTTCATCAAAGCCATCGATCTCGAGCAGTTCCTCCATCGGCACGTAGGCAACTTCTTCCAGCGTGGTGAAACCTTCTTCAACCAACATCTGAGCCACTTCCTCATCGACATCCAGCTCGTCGACGAAGTTGCGCAGCACGTCGCCGGTCTCGGCTTCCTGCTTGGCACGGATATCGTCTTCAGTCATGACGTTCAGGGTCCAGCCGGTCAGCTGACTGGCCAGACGAACGTTCTGGCCATTACGGCCAATGGCTTGCGCCAGGTTGTCTTCGGCAACCGCCAGATCAATGGTCTGGGTATCCTCGTCCAGAATGATGGACGCGACTTCCGCCGGGGCCATGGCATTGATGACAAACTGAGCCAGGTTATCGTCCCAGAGAACGATATCGACGCGCTCGCCGCCCAGTTCGCCGGATACGGCCTGAACGCGCGAACCGCGCATACCGATACAGGCCCCTTGCGGATCGATGCGCTTGTCCTTGGAACGCACAGCGATCTTGGCCCGCGACCCCGGGTCACGGGCAGCGCCCATCACCTCAATCAGCTCCTCGGCGATTTCCGGCACTTCAATGCGGAACAGCTCGATGATCATCTCCGGGCAGGCACGTGACAGCACCAGCTGCGGGCCGCGATTCTCGGTACGGATATCCTTGAGCAGGGCACGGATACGGGTGCCGGTGCGGAACGTCTCGCGCGGGATCATTTCTTCGCGCGGCAGAACGGCTTCGGCATTGTTGCCCAGGTCGACGATGACGCTGTCACGTGTCACCTTCTTTACAGTA
The DNA here is from genome assembly GCF_027474385.1 of Halopseudomonas sp. MFKK-1. Taxonomy (NCBI): domain Bacteria; kingdom Pseudomonadati; phylum Pseudomonadota; class Gammaproteobacteria; order Pseudomonadales; family Pseudomonadaceae; genus Halopseudomonas; species Halopseudomonas sp. MFKK-1. The sequence goes on along the minus strand of NZ_CP114836.1, from coordinate 1,716,514 downwards.
CCGCTGATGATTTCGCCCAGTCGATCACGATAGGCGTCAACCACCTGAGCGCGCTCGGCTTCGCGAACCTTCTGCACGATAACCTGCTTGGCAATCTGCGCAGCGATACGACCGAACTCGACCGACTCGATCTTTTCTTCGTACTGGTCACCAATGTTGAGCGCAGAATCGCGCTCCTGAGCCTGATCCAGAGTCAGCTGGATGGCCGGATCGTCAAAATCCTCATCCGCCACCACCGCCCAACGACGGAATGTTTCATAGTCACCGGTGTGCCGATTGATCGACACGCGCACATCCACTTCATCTTCGTAACGCTTTTTGGTCGCCGTTGCCAATGCCAGCTCAAGCGCTTCAAAGATTACACCGGGTGGTACACCCTTTTCGTTGGAAACGGATTCCACAACCAGCAACACTTCTTTGCTCATCGTATGCCTCGCCTAACGCCGTCCATTGGGCTCGTTCAGCCCGAAATTTGTTCAAAAACGCGGAATGATATTGCCCTTATCGATCGAATCGATGGGCAGCAGGTACTCGTGCTCGCCTACCTGCAGAATGACCTCGTCACCCTCCACTCCGCGAATCACACCCTGAAAATTACGGCGCCCCTCATAAGGGGTACGCAGCCTGATCTTCGCCTGCTCGCCAGTGCAGTCCAGATACTGCTGCAGCGTGAACAGGGGACGGTCCATGCCCGGAGAGGAAACCTCCAGGGTATAGTCGCCGGAAATCGGATCCTCGACATCCAGCACAGCGCTGGCCTGACGACTGACGGCGGCACAGGCTTCGACACTGACGCCATCCGGATGATCAATATATACGCGCAGCAGGGTGTGTTTCCCCTGGGACAGGTACTCGATACCCCAGCAGGTGTATCCCAATGCCTCGACGACCGGGACCAGCAGGGTCTCCAACTCAGTCACTTTGCCGGACACGCTCACCGCCTATATTTGTCGCATGAATAAAAAATGGGCCTTAAGCCCATCGTGAGTCTGGCCGCTTCGCACAGACGAAGCCCAGAGACCGTTAGCTCCGCAGCCAAAAGGAAATGAACCGCGGCAAAAACCTAACAAAAAGCCCCTTAAAAGGGGCCCTTTGATACTGGTTGCGGGGGCAGGATTTGAACCTACGACCTTCGGGTTATGAGCCCGACGAGCTACCAGACTGCTCCACCCCGCGTCGAATCTAGGGCGTGAATTATACGTCTACCGGCGCAACATGACAACCGGCACACCTGTTCACCCCTGAAAAAGAAACAGGGGCCTGATGTATCAGACCCCTGTAGATGGTGCGGAAGATGGGACTCGAACCCATACACCCTAAGGCACTACCCCCTCAAGATAGCGTGTCTACCAATTCCACCACTTCCGCAAAACCTGTACTACCAGCGCCGAGGCTTATTCAGCCGCCGGCGGAACCTCTTCCCCAATCGACTCCGGCACATCCGTTGGAGCGACGTCCTGTTCCAGCACCGGCACATCCTCGTCAATCAGCGCCGGAGCCTGCTGCTCAACCTGCAGGGCCGGAGCCGGCAGACCGGCCTCAATGGCCGCGTCCGCCTTGTGGCTGGCATAGTAAGCCAGCCCCAGAGAAGTCACAAAGAACACCGCAGCCAGAATCGCAGTCACGCGACTCAGAAAGGTGCCCGAACCCTGACTGCCGAATACGGTCGCCGAGGCGCCGGAACCAAAGGAGGCCCCCGCTTCCGCACCCTTGCCCTGCTGCATCAGAACCAGGCCGACTACGGCAATGGCAACCAGCAGGTGCAGCACTACAATCACGGTCTCAATCATTACACTCGTCCAGCGGCGCGAGCGATCGCACCGAATTCTTCCGCGTTCAGAGAAGCTCCACCAATGAGCCCCCCGTCGATATCCGGCATGGAGAACAACGCCTCTGCATTGTCCGCCTTCACACTACCGCCATAAACAATCCGCACATCTTGTGCCTGCGCATCATCCAGCATCGCCAGCCTGGCTCGAATCATGGCGTGCACATCCTGAGCCTGCTCAGGGCTCGCAGTCAAGCCAGTTCCGATAGCCCACACAGGCTCATACGCAACTACGCCCTCTGCCAGACCACCAACACCAAAGGCATCGAGGATAACCTGCAACTGCCGCGCAACCACATCAGCTGTCTGACCGGTATCCCGCTCAGCCTGGCTCTCGCCAACACACAATACGGGCCGCAATCCACACGCAAGCGCAGCAGCAAACTTTTTACAGACCACTGCATCGGACTCGCCGAACAGGGTCCTGCGCTCGGAATGACCAACGAGGACATAACCACATCCTGCATCCCGAAGTTGCGCCGGCGATATCTCACCAGTCAGCGCGCCTGGCTCAGCCTGCGTGGCACAGGTCTGGCCTCCCACCGACAGCGGCGAGCCCTGCAGACGATCTACACACCGATCGATATACAGAGCAGGGGGAGCAATCATCAGCTCGACCCCTTCAGGCCACTCCTGCTCGACCAGGCCATTCAGCAAGGCATCTACAGACTGCCGAGAACCGTGCATTTTCCAGTTGCCGGCAACTAGCGGACGTCGCATGCCAAACCTCTCTACCCAAGCGGGCGCCAATCTTAACCAAGTTGTATCGGTGACACAACTGCCTTTTTCATCCGTTTAATATCCGCGTAACAACATCGGCCAGCGCCGCAGCTTCGTGCTCAACCTGCGCGGCGTCCTGACCTTCGACCATAACCCGCACCAGCGGCTCGGTACCGGACAGACGCAACAGCACTCGACCGGCGTCGCCGAGACGGGCCTCGGCCTGCGACACCGCATCCTTGACCGCCTGCTGCTCCAGCGGCGACCCGGCACCCGGCGCATAGCGCACATTGATCAGCTTCTGCGGACACTTCTGCATGCCTGCGCAGGCTTGCTCCAGGGAGAGCCCCGACCGCTGCAGCGCCTTCAACACCTGAAGCGCAGCAATAATGCCGTCGCCGGTCGAGGTGTGATGCAGGCAGACGATGTGGCCGGAAGATTCGCCGCCAAGTATCCACTCGCGCTGACGCAGCTCGGCCATAACATACCGATCCCCGACATTGGCCCGCACAAATTCGACACCACGCGCCTTCATCGCCAGCTCAAGCCCGAGATTGGTCATCAGGGTGCCAACCACTCCGCCCCGCAGCAAGCCGCGCTCGTGCAGGTCGAGCGCGATGATATACAGCAGCTGATCACCGTCCACCTCATTGCCAGACTGATCAACCATCAACACCCGATCACCATCGCCGTCAAAGGCGATACCCAAATCCGCCCCCTCGGCGACCACGGCGGACCTCAGCGCGGCCAGGTGGGTTGACCCGACATCGGCATTGATATTCAGGCCGTCAGGGCTCGCGCCGATCACCCTGACGTCGGCACCCAACTCGCGAAACACGCTCGGCGCCACCTTGTAAGTTGCACCGTGAGCGCAGTCGAGCACCACCTTCAGCCCCTTGAAACTGGTGCTGGTAGGCACACTGCTCTTGCAGAACTCGATATAGCGGCCGGAGGCATCTTCCACGCGGGACACCTTGCCGAGCAGGGCAGAGTCAACCACGGTCATGGGCTCATCTACCAGCCGCTCTATCTCGAGCTCCAGACTGTCCGGCAACTTGCTGCCAACCGACGAGAAAAACTTGATGCCATTATCGTAAAACGGATTGTGAGAGGCACTGATCACAATACCGACGTCAGCCATGAAGGTACGCGTCAGGTAGGCAATCGCGGGTGTAGGCATTGGCCCCAGCAGCTGAACATGGGCACCGGCCGCAGACAGCCCCGCCTCCAGCGCCGACTCGAACATATAACCCGAGATACGCGTATCCTTGCCGATAATCACGCGACAGGCACCGTGATGCCGAAAGGCCGTGCCAACAGCCCAGCCCAGCTTCAACATGAATTCGGGGGTAATCGGCGCACTGCCTACCCGGCCGCGAATGCCATCGGTGCCAAAATAACGTTTTTCCATTAACTGACTCTGCCGCTTGAAATTGTTAGGACTGACGGGCGCTTTTAACCGCCTCAACCATGCGCACCACATCGACCGTTTCAGCGACATCGTGCACGCGCAAAATCGCCGCACCGGCATCCACCGCCAGGGCCGCCAGGGCAAGACCACCATACAGACGCTGATCAACCGGCCGATCCAGCGCCTGGCCAATCATGCTTTTTCTGGACACGCCCACCAGCAGCGGTAGCCCGGCCGGACGCAGATCGCGCAAACGCGCAAATAATCCCAGATTGTGCTCCAGGGTCTTGCCAAAACCAAACCCGGGATCAAGGATCAATCTCTGACGGATAATGCCGGCTGCCTCGCAGGCCTCGACCCGAGCCTGCAGATACGCATTCACCTCATCCAGCACACTGGCGTAGCGCGGCGCGAGCTGCATGGTATCCGGCTCGCCCTGGCGGTGCATGAGGCAAATTGGCAACCCGGTATCGCGCGCGGCCTCGAGCGCACCGGGACGCTCGAGCGCACGGACGTCATTGATCAGCCCCGCACCGGCTGCGGCCGACGCCACCATCACCTCGGGCGTACTGGTATCAACCGAAATCACCACGTCAAAGCGAGCAGCGATAGCCTCAACTACCGGCACCACGCGCTGCAGCTCCTCCTCAACGGAGACTACAGCAGCGCCGGGGCGAGTGGACTCCCCCCCAACATCGATCAGGGACGCTCCTGCGCCAATCATCTGCTCGACATGCAGCAACGCAGCATCCAGACGATTGTAACGGCCACCGTCGGAAAAGGAGTCAGGCGTAACATTGAGAATGCCCATGACATGGGCACGAGAAAGATCAAGCTCCCGAATGCCGCAAGGCAAACGGGAGCTATTGCTGTCAGAACGCATCAGGCCCTCAATGCTCCCCGGCAGGTCCGCCGATCGGACCGGAGCCCTTGGGAGTATCAACGACATCCGACTTGGCATCGTCGGGCGTTACTACAGCGCCGGGCCCGGATTTGTCATCGCCTTGCCAGTCCTTCGGCTCACGGGGCACGCGCCCTGCCATGATGTCGTCAATCTGCTGTGTATCGATGGTTTCGTACTTCATCAAGGCTTCAGCCATCATGTCCAGCTTGTCACGGTTTTCTTCCAGCAGACGGCGGGCAGTGGCGTAGCTCTCGTCGATGATGCGACGCACCTCTTCGTCGATCTGCTTGGCGGTTTCACCGGAGACACCAGCCAGACCGCCAGCGCTGGAGCGCCCAAGGAAGCCCTGATCCTCGTCCTCGGCATAGAGCAGAGGACCCAGCTTTTCAGACAAGCCCCACTTGGTCACCATGTTCTTGGCCAACTGGGTTGCCCGCATGATGTCGTTTGATGCACCGGTGGTCACACCATCAAAGCCCAGCGTCATCTCCTCGGCGATACGGCCACCGAACAGCGAGCAGATCTGACTGGTCAACGCCCGCTTGGACAGACTGTAACGATCCTCTTCCGGCAGGAACATGGTCACACCCAGCGCACGACCGCGCGGAATGATGGTGACCTTGTAGACCGGGTCATGCTCGGGCACCAGACGCCCGACAATGGCATGACCGGACTCGTGGTAGGCCGTATTCAGCTTTTCCTTGTCGGACATGACCATCGATTTGCGCTCGGCGCCCATCATGATCTTGTCTTTGGCCATCTCGAACTCGCTCATCTCCACCAGACGCTTGTTGGAGCGCGCAGCGAACAGCGAAGCCTCGTTGACCAGGTTGGCCAGATCAGCACCGGAGAAGCCCGGCGTACCGCGCGCGATCAGCGACGGATTCACATCCTCGCCCAGCGGCACCTTGCGCATGTGCACCTTGAGAATCTGCTCGCGGCCGCGGATATCCGGCAGACCCACCACCACCTGACGATCGAAACGGCCGGGGCGCAACAACGCAGGGTCAAGCACATCAGGGCGGTTGGTCGCGGCAATCACGATAATGCCGTCGTTCGGCTCAAAGCCATCCATCTCGACCAGCAACTGGTTCAGAGTCTGCTCGCGCTCGTCATGACCGCCGCCCATTCCGGAACCACGGTGACGGCCGACCGCATCGATCTCATCGATAAAGATGATGCAGGGCGCGTGCTTCTTGGCCTGCTCGAACATGTCGCGCACCCGGGACGCACCCACACCGACGAACATCTCGACGAAGTCGGAACCGGAAATGGTAAAGAAAGGCACCTTGGCTTCACCGGCAACCGCCTTCGCCAGCAGGGTCTTACCGGTACCAGGCTGACCAACCATCAGCACACCGCGCGGAATATGACCGCCCAGGCGCTGAAACTTGCCCGGGTCACGCAGGAACTCAACCAGTTCCTGCACGTCTTCCTTCGCCTCGTCGCAGCCCGCGACGTCAGCGAACGTCGTCTTCACCTGATCTTCGGACAGCATGCGCGCCTTGCTTTTGCCAAAGCTCATCGGGCCACCGCGACCACCGGCACCGCCCTGCATCTGCCGCATGAAGAACATGAAAATGGCGATAATGATGAGAATGGGGAAGCTGGCGATCAGCAGCTGCGTCCAGATGCTTTGCTGCTCCGGCTGCTTGCCCTCGATGATGACATCGTTATCCAGCAGATCACCGATCAGGCCGTTGTCCTGGATGGCCGGACGCACGGTCTTGAAGGTATCCCCGCTGCGCTCACGACCGGTGATGATGTATCCATCCACAGTCACTCGCTCGATCTGGCGATTCTCCACCAGTTCCAGAAACTGTGAATAATTCAGCGTATCCGGTTCGCTGGTCTTGCTGAAGTTGTTCATCACCGTGACCAGTACCGCGGCAATGATCAACCACAGGATGAGGTTCTTCGCCATATCGTTCAATTTGCTACCCTCTTGCCCCGCTGCACGACCGCGGGCGCCTTGCTGAGTCTTTTAACCACCTGCCAACATTACACCAGTTTAGGTCACCTCGGCATTGGCTTCAGTGTAACCCGCTATGTAACAGCCACCTCACAGACCACCCGGGGCAAGCTCCGGTTCCGATTCGCTGCACACGGATCAGCGTTCACCACCCTGGAAACCACGGGCCAGCAGGTAGGTCTCGCGCGAACGGCCACGCGAGGCATCGGGTTTACGCGTCAGCAGCTTGTCGAATTGACCCCGCATCTCACGGAAATACTCATCGAAACCCTCTCCGTGAAACACCTTGATCAAAAAATCGCCGCCGGGCCGGAGCACGCGCGAGGCCATGTCGAGTGCCAACTCACACAGATACATGGCGCGCGGTTGATCAACTGCTGGCGTCCCACTCATATTGGGGGCCATATCGGAAATAACAAGGTCGACCGGGGCATCACCAATGGCAGCGAGAATCTGCTCAAATACCGCATCCTCGGTAAAATCGCCCTTGATGAAGGTGACGTCGGGAATGCTATCCATGGCCAGAATGTCGGATGCAATGATGCGCCCCTTTTCACCAATCAGACGCGACGCGACCTGCGACCAGCCGCCCGGGGCCGCCCCCAGATCCAGCACGGTCATGCCCGGCTTCAGAATGCGGTCGCGCTCCTGAATCTCCAGCAACTTGTAACTTGCGCGCGAGCGGTAGCCATCTTTCTGGGCCTGTTTTACGAACGGGTCATCGAAATGCTCTTTGAGCCAACGCTTGCTTGTCTTGGACTGTGCCACGGAATACCTCGTGCAGCGGATCACGCCGCCGGTTAAACTAGTGCATCAACACTCATTTGAATCTTCATACGGAACATTATGGCGCTCAGCTCCGCACAGAAAAAAGACCTCAAACGCATCGGCCATCACCTGAAGCCGATCGTCATCATCAGCGAACAGGGTGTCAGCGAAGGCGTCCTGGCCGAACTGGACCGCGCTCTGAACGACCACGAACTGATCAAGATCAGGGTTACCGTCAGTGATCGCGAGGCCAAACAGGCGCTGATTGCCGAGGCTTGCAGCCAGACCGGTGCCGAACTGGTTCAGGTGATCGGCAAGATGGCAATCCTGCTGCGCCGGGCCAAGAAGCCCAACGCCAACCTGTCCAACCTGAAACGTTTTCAGGGCTTCTGAAAAAGCAACGGGGCCCTTCGGCCCCGTTTGCCTTATCTGTCACCCGCCGACTCGTCCGGTCGTGGCTGCACCGCCAGCACCAGACCGGCGAACGCCACCACCAGATAACTCATCAGCATCAACAGCTGATTGCCTGCGCCGCGGAGCAGGAAAAATGCCCCCACCGCCGCCAGCGCCAGAACGAGAACCTGGGCCCGCACATCACGCCAAATGGCTCCGCGCACACGCACTACCAGCACAAAAAGTTGCAGCAGCATTGCCACCGCACTGATGCCCAGTACCGCCGGGCGCAGGGTCAGGGCGGCATCGTCAACAAGCAACGGCGCCAGGCCGGACTGTTCCAGCGCCGGCAAAAAGACAAAGTGCAGACTCCATACCGAACCGACCCAGAGGGTCAGCAGCAGCTGCCAGACCACGCGGCCACCCTCCCGGCGGCCACTACCGACAGCCGCCGGCGTCACAGGTGCTGGACCTCGACAATCTCGTACTCGACCACACCGCTCGGTGTTTTCACCGCGACAATCTCACCCTCTTCCTTGCCGATCAGGGCGCGGGCGATGGGTGAATTGACCGACAGCTTGCGCTGCTTGATGTCAGCCTCGTCATCACCAACGATCTGGTAAACCACCTCTTCGTCAGTTTCGACATTGGCAATGGTCACCGTGGTGCCAAAGATCACCTTTCCGGTATGCGGGATAGTGGTCACGTCGATCACCTGCGCATTCGACAGGCGACCTTCGATGTCACGGATACGCGCCTCGACCATACCTTGCTGCTCGCGCGCGGCATGGTATTCGGCATTTTCCTTGAGATCGCCGAGCTCGCGAGCTTCCGCAATCGCCTGAGTGATCTGCGGCCGCAGCTCACTCTTGAGGTGCTTGAGTTCGACTTCGAGAGCTTCTGCGCCCTGCTTGGTCATCGGGTACTTCATAACTCAGATACCTTTGTGCAAATCCTGGAGACGACGCACTGCGCGCTCCGGGCCAAATTTCAGTGCAGTGCAGACCGCCTCGCCACCTGCCAGGGTGGTAGTCGAGTAGACCTTGTGCTGCAGTGCGTTGCGACGAATCGAATAGGAATCGGCAATCGACTGGCGACCTTCGGTGGTGTTGATCACCAGATCAATCTCGTCGTTCTTGATCATGTCGACAATATGCGGACGCCCTTCGGTCACCTTGTTCACGCGACGTACCGGCAGGTTGGCCGCTTCCAGCACCTTGGCAGTGCCGGCGGTCGCAACCACTTCAAAACCCAGGTCGATCAGATCGCGGGCAACATCGACCACCAGCGGCTTGTCGTCTTCACGCACACTGATGAACACGGTGCCGCTGGTCGGCAGCACTTCACCAGAACCCAGCTGGGACTTGGCAAACGCCTCACCGAAGCTGTCACCCACACCCATTACCTCACCGGTGGACTTCATTTCAGGGCCGAGGATCGGGTCTACGCCGGGGAACTTGGCGAACGGGAACACCGCTTCCTTAACGCTGAAGTACGGCGGCACCACCTCTTCAGTGAAGCCCAGTTCCTGCAGCGTCTTGCCTGCCATGACACGGGCGGCAATCTTGGCCAGCGACTGACCGATGCACTTGGATACGAACGGCACGGTACGGGAGGCACGCGGGTTGACCTCGATCACGTAGATGTCCTCGCCCTGCACCGCCATCTGCACGTTCATCAGGCCGACCACGCCCAGCTCCAGTGCCATCTTGCGCACCTGCTCGCGAATATCGTCCTGGATGCTCGCCGGCAGCGAATACGGCGGCAGCGAGCACGCCGAGTCGCCAGAGTGCACGCCAGCCTGTTCGATGTGCTGCATGATCGCCCCGATCACCACATCCTTGCCGTCAGAGACCGCGTCAATATCCACTTCGATGGCGCAGTTCAGGAAGTGATCCAGCAGCACCGGGCTGTCGTTGGACACCTTGACCGCCTCGCGCATGTAGCGCTTGAGTTCTTCTTCCTGATAGACGATTTCCATCGCCCGCCCGCCCAGCACGTAGGACGGACGCACCACCAGCGGATAACCGATGCGCTTGGACAGTGCGAGAGCCTCGTCTTCGCTGCGCGCAGTCGCATTCGGCGGCTGACGCAGTGCCAGGCGCTCAACCATCTGCTGGAAGCGCTCACGGTCTTCGGCGCGGTCAATCGCCTCGGGGCTGGTACCGATAATCGGCACGCCGGCCTCTTCCAGCGCGCGCGCCAGTTTGAGCGGCGTCTGACCACCGTACTGCACGATCACACCCTTGGGCTGTTCGACGCGAACGATTTCCAGCACGTCTTCCAGGGTCACCGGCTCGAAATACAGACGATCCGAGGTGTCATAGTCGGTGGAAACGGTTTCCGGGTTGCAGTTGACCATGATGGTTTCGTAACCATCTTCACGCATCGCCAGTGCAGCGTGAACACAGCAGTAGTCAAACTCGATGCCCTGACCAATACGGTTCGGCCCACCACCCAGCACCATGATCTTGTCACGGCTGGACGGATTGGACTCGCACTCTTGCTCATAAGTCGAATACATGTAGGCGGTATCGGTGGCGAACTCGGCCGCACAGGTGTCAACGCGCTTGTAAACCGGCAGCACGTTCAGCTTGTGACGATGACGACGCAGGCTCTTCTCGCTCACGGCCAGCAACTGCGACAGACGCAGGTCAGAGAAGCCCTTGCGCTTGAGGCGGAACATCAGGTTGTAGTCGATGTCGGCCAGCCCCAGCGTCTTGACCCGCTCTTCTTCCTTGACCAGGTCCTCGATCTGAACCAGGAACCAGGTATCAATCTTGGTCAGATCAAACACCTGTTGCAGGGTCATGCCGGCGCGGAACGCGTCAGCCACGTACCAGATGCGATCCGCACCCGGGACGGTCAGCTCGCGGGTCAGCTCGGTCATTACGTCGTCGGCAGCCGGATCGACCTTGGGGTCGAAACCGCAGACGCCCACTTCCAGGCCGCGCAGTGCTTTCTGCACGGACTCCTGGAAGGTGCGACCAATAGCCATCACTTCACCCACCGACTTCATCTGGGTAGTCAGGCGCGCATCGGCGTTGGGGAATTTCTCGAACGCGAAACGCGGAATCTTGGTAACCACGTAGTCGATGGACGGCTCAAAGGAGGCCGGCGTGCGACCGCCAGTGATGTCGTTCTGCAGCTCGTCCAGGGTGTAGCCGACAGCCAGCTTGGCGGCAATCTTGGCAATCGGGAAACCGGTGGCCTTGGAGGCCAGCGCCGAGGAGCGCGACACCCGCGGATTCATTTCGATGACGACCATGCGGCCGGTGTTCGGGCAGATACCGAACTGCACGTTGGAGCCACCTGTCTCGACACCAATCTCACGCAGTACCGCCAGCGAGGCGTTACGCATGATCTGATATTCCTTGTCGGTCAGCGTCTGGGCCGGCGCGACAGTAATGGAGTCACCGGTGTGAACACCCATCGGGTCGAAGTTTTCGATCGAGCAGACGATGATGCAGTTATCCTTCTTATCGCGGACCACTTCCATCTCGTACTCTTTCCAGCCGATCAGCGACTCGTCGATCAGCAGCTCGTTGGTCGGCGACAGGTCCAGACCACGGTTGCAGATCTCCTCGAACTCTTCACGGTTGTAGGCGATACCACCACCGGTACCACCCATGGTGAACGATGGACGGATGATGCACGGAAAGCCGACCTGCTCCAAAACACCGTAGGCCTCAGCCATGGTATGTGCGATACCGGAGCGCGGGCACTCCAGACCAATGGCCTTCATCGCCTTGTCAAAGCGCGAACGGTCCTCGGCCTTGTCGATGGTGTCGGCGTTGGCACCAATCATCTCCACGCCGTACTGCTCCAGCACGCCGTGCTTCTCCAGATCCAGTGCGCAGTTCAGCGCGGTCTGGCCGCCCATGGTCGGCAGCAGCGCGTCCGGGCGCTCTTTCTCGATGATCTTGGCAACCGTCTGCCACTTGATCGGCTCGATGTAGGTGGCGTCGGCCATGGCCGGGTCGGTCATGATGGTCGCCGGGTTGGAGTTGACCAGAATGACGCGAAAACCTTCTTCCTTCAGGGCCTTGCAGGCCTGAGCACCGGAGTAGTCGAACTCGCAGGCCTGACCGATGACGATAGGGCCGGCGCCGAGGATCAGAATGCTTTTAATGTCTGTACGTTTTGGCATAGTCGTTTACAAATCCTAGGTGTACCGGGGTTCAGGCGCGTTTTTTCATGGCGTCGATGAAACGGTCGAACAGCGGTGCCACATCGTGCGGACCCGGGCTCGCCTCGGGGTGGCCCTGGAAGCTGAAGGCCGCCTTGTCGGTGCGCTCGATACCTTGCAGGGTGCCGTCAAACAGCGACTTGTGGGTCGGCCGCAGGTTGGCCGGCAGGCTGGTCTCGTCAACCGCAAAGCCGTGGTTCTGACTGGTGATCATCACCACACCGGTATCCAGATCCTGAACAGGATGGTTGGCGCCATGGTGACCATGACCCATCTTGACGGTTTTGGCACCGGAGGCCAGTGCCAGCAGTTGGTGACCGAGACAGATACCAAATACCGGGATGTCCGTTTCCAGAATTTCCTTGATCGCAGCAATGGCGTAGTCACATGGCTCCGGGTCGCCCGGGCCGTTGGACAGGAACACGCCATCCGGGTTCAGGGCCAGCACGTCGGCGGCCGGCGTTTGCGCGGGCACCACAGTCAGACGGCAACCGCGCGCAACCAGCATGCGCAGAATGTTGAATTTCACGCCGTAATCGAAGGCAACAACGTGGTAGGGCAACTCGGCATCGGACAGCTCGGGATGACTATCGGTCTCCAGATTCCAGACACTGGAGCGCCACTGATAGCTTTCCTTGACCGACACTTCCTTGGCCAGATCCATGCCCTTGAGGCCAGGGAAGCTGCGCGCCAGTTCAAGCGCCTTTTCCTCGGAGATATCGTCTCCGGCCAGCAGGCAGCCATTCTGCGAGCCCTTCTCGCGCAGAATCCGGGTCAGACGACGGGTGTCGATACCGGCGATGGCAACAATGTTGTTTTCACGCAGATACTCGTCCAGAGACTGCTTGCAGCGCCAGTTGCTGGCCAGCAGCGGCAGGTCACGAATCACCAGACCGGCAGCCTGAACAGCGTCGGACTCGACATCCTCAGGGGTCACGCCGGTGTTGCCGATGTGCGGGTAGGTCAGGGTCACGATTTGACGCGCATAGGAGGGATCGGTAAGGATCTCCTGATAACCGGTCATGGCCGTATTGAACACGACCTCACCAACACTGGAACCGTCGGCGCCGATGGACTCACCGCGGAAAATACTGCCGTCGGCGAGTGCGAGAATGGCTGGCTTGGACAAGAAAACCTCCGAAAGAACTGACACATTTCACCAAACGCGGGCTGCACAAAAGCGGGAATGTGGTGCTGAACACAACATCCCGCTTGCAAAGGCATTGTCAGATACGCGCTGAATAGACAGATTAGCGCAATAGTTTAAACACATGAGGCCAAAATATCCACACCGCATCGCCCAGCTCTTCCCGCAGGCAGTCGCGATCACGGCCCAGCAATCGCTTCAATCTCGCACAACTCTGTGTTACAACAGCCGGTGTATGAAAATGGGCAGGAGCCCACGCCAGACGGCGCAGACCGTCAAAACCGGACGCCTCCCTGGCGCCGGATAACACAAGAAAAACCAAAGGACTCGGGGACCCTCACCATGCCAACGCTCTTGAAACGCCTGCTGGTGCTGCCACTGCTGCTTATTGCCTCACTCGCCTACGCCGACCCGCAACGCCTGCAACAGCTGCATGAGTTCCGCAGCGAAGCCTTCAAGGCCGGAACCTACCTGCTGATCGACAACAACCTCTACGAGCGCGTTCGTGAGCCAGGCAACCGCGAAATCTACAACTCCGCACTGCAGCAAATGGACTCACTGCTGCGCCAGATGAACAACCCCGGCAACCTTCGCCCGCTCTACAGCGAGCTGGTGACCCTGATCCGGGAACTGGAAGCGTTGCCCGAGGACCAGGCGCACTACAGCCTGGCCACCGTCAACCGCATCATGATGGCACACGGCAACCTCGAAAATGCCGCCGCAGAGCTTTATGAAGCGGAAGTCGCAGGCAGTCCGGATAATCTGGTTGCCCTGCAACGCCAGAGCATCGAGACCAGCCGCATTCTGCTGCTGTATGAAAACAACATGTTCAGTTCGGTTGGCGTGTACTTCCTGCCCAGCCGCGAGGGCCTGTTTGTCGAGCTGGACAACCGCATCAACGACGGCTCAAATCAGCTCAAGCAACTGATGCCCGAACACAAGGACACCTTTGACCGCCTGGATAAGCAGTACAGCTTCATCCAGCCGCGCCTGATCAACCATCACGCCGACTGGGTACCCACCATCGCCGCGTTCTACCTGACCAAGAACACCCAGACACTCGATGAACTGGCTCGTGAACAGGCCAACCTGGCCGAGGCCAGCGTGAGCACCAACTAAGGCGGCAGGAACAAAAAAGGGTGGCCATCATGGCCACCCTTTTTTGTGCATCATTCCGCCGTCTAGCCCTTGAAGCCGAGCACGTCCTGCATATCAAACAGGCCCGCGCCACGGCCCTCAAGCCACATCGCCGAACGTACCGCACCCTTGGCAAAGGTCATCCGACTGGAGGCCTTGTGGGTAATTTCTACCCGCTCACCCTCGGTCGCAAACAGCACGGTGTGATCTCCGACCACGTCACCGGCGCGAACCGTCGCAAAACCAATGGTCTTGGGGTCACGCGCCCCGGTCTGCCCTTCACGCCCATAAACCGCCACGTCAGCCAGATTGCGACCGAGCGCATCGGCAACAACCTCCCCCATGCGCAGGGCCGTTCCAGATGGAGCGTCGACCTTGTGACGGTGGTGCGCCTCGATAACCTCGACATCAGCCTCATCCCCCATGACCCGCGCAGCCATGTCCAGCAGCTTGAGACAGAGGTTCACGCCAACACTGAAGTTGGGCGCAAAGACGATAGGGATCTGCTTGCCGGCCTCGGCGAGCAACGCCTTTTCAGCCTCGGAGAAACCCGTAGTACCGATCACCATCGCCTTGCCTGCATCACGGCAAATCTGCAGATTCACCAGCGTCGTGGTCGGATGAGTGAAGTCGATCAGCACGTCAAAGTCGTCGACCACTTGCTTGAGGTCACCACTGATCGCAACGCCCAGGCGACCGAAACCGGCCAACTCACCCGCATCAGCGCCCACCAGCGAACTGTCAGGGCGCTCAATCGCCGCCGTCAGCGCAGCACCTTCCGTCTGACCGATTGCCTCGATCAGCGTCTTCCCCATGCGCCCGGCAGCGCCAATTACCGCAATCCGTCTCATCTTGCGCACCTGCCTCAGAATTTCATGTCTTCGAAGAAGTTCTTCACACCATCAAACCAGCTCTTGGCACGAGGCGACTGACTCGAGCCTTCGGCCTCAAGTGTTTGACGCAGCTCTTCGAGCAATTCGCGCTGACGCTTGGTCAGGTTGACCGGCGTTTCGACAACCACCCGGCAGAGCAGATCACCGGCCGAACCACCACGCACTGGCGTCACACCCTTGCCGCGCAGGCGGAACAGCTTACCGGTTTGCGCGCCCTCGGGAATCTTCAGCTTGACCCGACCGTCCAGGGTCGGCACCTCAAGCTCTCCGCCCAGCGCCGCATCGACGAAGCTGATCGGCACCTCACAGTACAGATTCTTGCCGTCACGCTGGAAGATCTTGTGCTCGCGCACCGAAACAACCACATACAGATCACCGGCAGGGCCGCCATTAACACCGGCCTCACCTTCACCTGCCAGGCGGATACGGTCACCGGTATCAACACCGGCCGGAACCTTGACCGACAAGTTCTTCTGCTTCTCTACACGACCATTGCCGTGGCAGTCCTTGCACGGATCGGTAATCATCTTGCCGGTACCATGACAGCGCGGGCAGGTCTGCTGCACCGAGAAGAAGCCCTGCTGCATGCGTACCTGACCATGACCACCGCAGGTGGTACAGGTTGTCGGCGTGGTGCCCTTCTTCGCACCGCTGCCATCACAGGTTTCGCAGGCAACCAGGGTCGGCACACGAATGGTGACCGTGGTACCGCGCACCGCCTCTTCCAGATCCAGCTCCAGGGTGTAACGCAGGTCACTGCCGCGCTGCACGCTGGAACGTCCACGACCGCCGCCGCCACCGAAAATGTCACCAAATACATCGCCGAAGATATCGGAGAAGTTGGCGCCGCCGCCGCCAAAACCACCGGCACCGCCACCCATGCTCGGATCCACGCCGGCGTGACCATACTGATCGTAGGCGGCGCGCTTGTTGGCGTCGGTCAGCACTTCGTAGGCTTCGGTCGCTTCCTTGAACTTCTCTTCGGCATTCTCGTCATCCGGGTTACGGTCCGGATGGTATTTCATCGCCAGACGGCGATAGGCCTTTTTCAGCTCGGCCTCGCTGGCGCCCTTTTCGACCCCCAGCACTTCGTAATAATCACGCTTGGACATGTGTTCGACTTCCCTTACAGAGACACCCGGCACAAACGGCAACGCGGGAGAAGCTCCCGCGTTGCCAGGCAGAGTTGGAGGGCAACACACCGGACATGCCGTCGGTGCACCACCCTACCCGGTTCATCAAGGACCTACTTGTTGTCCTTGACCTCTTCGAACTCGGCGTCGACCACGTCGTCCGCATCGTTACCGGACTCCGCGCCCGCTGCCGGGCCTTCACCCTTGCCAGCCTGAGCCTGTTCGGCATACATCTTCTGGACCAGCGGGCCAGATGCCTCGGACAGGGCGTTGATCTTGGCCTCGATCTCTTCCTTGTCGCCGGTCTTGATCGCCGCTTCCAGATCGCTCAGCGCCGTTTCGATGGCAGCCTTCTCTTCATCAGTCGCCTTGTCGCCCGCCTCGGTCAGGGTCTTGCGAGTCGCGTGAACCAGCTGATCGGCCTGGTTGCGCACGGTTACCAGCTCTTCGAACTTGCGGTCTTCCTCAGCGTTGGCCTCGGCATCACGCACCATCTTCTCGATTTCGTCATCCGACAGACCAGAGGACGCCTTGATCACGATGGACTGCTCTTTGCCGGTTGCCTTGTCTTTGGCAGACACGTTGAGGATACCGTTGGCATCGATGTCGAAGCTGACCTCAATCTGCGGCACGCCACGCTGCGCCGGCGGGATGTCGGCCAGATCGAAACGGCCCAGCGACTTGTTCTGGCTCGCCTGCTTGCGCTCACCCTGCAGCACGTGAATGGTCACCGCAGTCTGGTTGTCGTCCGCAGTCGAGAACACCTGCGACTTTTTGGTCGGGATGGTGGTGTTCTTCTCGATCAGCGTAGTCATCACGCCACCCATGGTTTCGATACCCAGCGACAGCGGAGTAACATCCAGCAGCAGCACGTCTTTCACGTCGCCGGCCAGTACCGCACCCTGAATCGAGGCACCGATGGCAACCGCTTCGTCCGGGTTAACGTCCTTGCGCGGCTCCTTATTGAAGAACTCGGCAACGGTCTTCTGCACCAGCGGCATGCGAGTCTGACCACCAACCAGAATAACGTCGTTGATGTCAGACACATCCAGACCGGCATCCTGCATCGCGATGCGGCAGGGCTCGATGCTGCGCTTGATCAGATCTTCAACCAGCGACTCCAGCTTGGCACGCGTCACCTTGACGTTCAGGTGCTTCGGACCGGACGCATCTGCAGTGATGTACGGCAGGTTGACGTCGGTCTGCTGGCTGGAAGACAGCTCGATCTTGGCCTTTTCAGCCGCTTCTTTCAGACGCTGCAGCGCCAGCGGATCATTGTGCAGATCAACGCCGTTCTCTTTCTTGAACTCGTCTGCCAGGTAGTCGATCAGACGCATGTCGAAATCTTCACCACCCAGGAAGGTGTCACCATTGGTGGCCAGCACTTCGAACTGATGCTCACCGTCCACTTCGGCAATTTCGATCACGGAGACGTCGAAGGTACCACCACCCAGATCGTATACAACGATGGTGGAGTCGCCACGCGCCTTGTCCATGCCATACGCCAGTGCGGCTGCGGTCGGCTCGTTGATGATGCGCTTGACTTCCAGACCGGCGATACGACCAGCGTCCTTGGTAGCCTGACGCTGGCTGTCGTTGAAGTAGGCCGGAACGGTGATAACCGCTTCGGTAACCGGCTCACCAAGGTAATCCTCGGCGGTCTTCTTCATTTTCTTCAGTACTTCAGCAGACACCTGCGGCGGAGCCATTTTCTCGTCATTTACCTGAACCCAGGCGTCGCCATTGTCGGCCTTGACGATCTTGTACGGCACCAGCTTGATGTCTTTCTGAACGACGTCTTCTTCAAAGCGACGACCGATCAGACGCTTGACCGCGTACAGGGTATTCTGCGGGTTGGTAACCGCCTGACGCTTGGCCGACTGGCCAACCAGGGTTTCACCGTCGTTGGTGTAGGCGACGATCGACGGAGTGGTACGACCACCCTCAGCGTTCTCGATCACCTTGGCGGAACCGTTTTCCATAATAGAGACACAGGAGTTGGTGGTCCCCAGGTCGATACCGATAATCTTGCCCATAAGTTTCTCTCCGAATCTGACTGCCGCGTTTTGGTCAGCGGCGCTGTTCAACTATGCTTGAGCCCTTGATGGGGGCTGCCAAATCAATTTCAAGCCTGCTCGTCAATCGAGGGCGGGGCTCCCGCAGCCGGAGCCTTGCTGACGACGACCATGGCCGGGCGCAGCAGGCGACCACTGAGGGTGTAACCCTTCTGGAACACCTTGAGTACGGTGTTCGGCTCAACCGCGGTGCTTTCTTCCATCGCCATGGCCTGATGCAGTTCAGGATTGAAGGGCTCGCCCTCAGGCTGAACCGGGACTACCTGGAACCGCGCCAGGGTGTCGGCAAACATCTTCAGGGTCAGCTCAATACCCTCGCGCATCGGCTTGATCGCCGGATCATCAGCATTGGACAACTCCAGGCCGCGCTCAAGACTATCGATGATCGGCAGCAGATCATTGGCAAAACGCTCCAGCGCGAACTTGTGCGCCTTCTCGACATCCTGCTCGGCACGGCGACGCGCATTCTGCACATCAGCCGCCGCCCGCAGAGCCTGATCCTGAGCGGTAGCCAGCTGTTCTTCCAGACTCGCTACGCGCGCGGCAAGATCGCCTTCGGGCGTCGCAACGGTCTGATCGACCACGTCGTCCTGATCCTGCAGATCCGGTCTCTGTTCCTCTGCCATGTCTTTCTCCTGTCATAGGGTGGGCGTGTCTTTGCGCGCAATCGCCGCACACGCAGTCAATGATGAACGACCGGCCTCGCCGATCGCGTCTGGCAACCTATATGGGGACAGTCCACACAGCTTCAAGGGTCAATATCAATCAGTGTGCTCGTACTATTGCGGGGACTTGTCGCCACAAAGCAAACTACTGTATAAACAACCAGAACAATTTTCTCGGGAGCGCGCCATGCTGATCCACCTCGCGGTCAACAACTACGCCATCGTCGACACCCTGGAACTCGAGCTGGGCGGCGGCATGAGCGTGATTACCGGCGAAACCGGTGCAGGCAAATCCATCATGCTCGATGCACTGGCCCTCACCCTTGGCGATCGCGCCGACAGCGGCGCGGTTCGCCCCGGCGCCGACAAGGCCGACATCCTCGCCACCTTCGACATTCGCGACATTCCCGAAGCCCGCCAGTGGCTCGATGAGCGTGACCTGACGCAGGACGACGACCAGGTTATCCTCCGGCGCGTGATCACCGCCGAAGGCCGCTCACGAGGCTACATCAATGGCGCACCCTGCCCCCAGCAGGACCTGCGTGCCCTCGGCGAAATGCTGATCGACATTCACAGCCAGCATGAGCACCAGTCGCTGCTGAAAACCGATACCCATCGACGCCTGCTGGACGAGTACGCCGGCGCCGGCGAACTCGCGAGACAGGTTCAACTGGCGGCTCAGCGCTGCCGCCAGACCGAAAAGGCGCTACGCCAGGCCAGCCAGCAAAGCGAAGAACAGGCCGCTCGCCAGCAGCTGCTGACCTACCAACTGGACGAACTGGACAATCTGAGCCTGCAGGACGGCGAACTGGACGAACTGGAGAACGAGCAGCGTCAGCTCGCCAGCGCAGACCAGATCCTGCATTCCTGCCAGCAAGTCATCAACATCTGCAGCGAAAATGACGCAGGCAGCGTACTAGAAGCCCTGACCGCCAGCCTGAGTCGGCTGGACGCCTTTAAAAGCCACAGCCCGCAACTGGGTGAAGCCAGCGACATGCTCGCCAGCGCACAGATTCAGATCGAGGAAGCAGTCGGCGAACTGACCCGTTACCTCGACCACTTCGAGGCCGACCCTGAACGCCAGCAGTACGTGGAAGAACGCCTCAGCGCCATTTATGACCTGGCACGCAAGCACCGTATTCAGCCGCAGGAGCTACCCGCGCTGCAGCAGCAGTTGATCGACGAACTGGAAGGCCAGCAGCAACAAGCTGCCGACGCAGAGCGCCTGCAGGAAGAACTGGTTGCCTATCAGGCCCACTATCGCCAACTGAGCGAGAAACTGTCAGCACAGCGCAGCAAGGGAGCAGCCAAACTCGCCAAGGCAGTAACTCAGGAAATTCAGCGCCTGGGCATGCCCGGTGGCCGAATCGAGCTGCAGCTGACACCGTTGGACGCCGACAGCTACCCGGTAACCGGGCTGGAAACCGTCGAATTCCTGGTCAGTGCCAACCCCGGCCAGCCCGCCAAACCGCTGGCCAAGGTCGCATCTGGCGGCGAACTGTCACGCATCAGCCTCGGCATTCAGGTCATCACCGCACAGACGTCACGCGTCCCCACACTGGTGTTTGACGAAGTCGATGTGGGTATCGGCGGCCCGACCGCCGAGATCGTTGGCCAGCTGCTTCGCCAACTTGGCGCGCGCGGCCAGGTACTGACAGTCACCCACCTGCCGCAGGTCGCGGCTCAGGGGCATCAGCACCTGTTTGTACGCAAACAGCAGACCCGCAACAGCACACGCACCTGCATTGACCAGCTGGACGATAACGCCCGCGTGCAGGAAGTCGCCCGCATGCTTGGCGGCGTCGACCTGACCGACGAATCACTGGCCCACGCCCGCAAGCTGCTCAGCGTTGCACACTGAGCAGATATAAAAAAACCGGGCCAGGCCCGGTTTTTTGCACCAAAAATCAGTGCTTGCCCAATCTGAGGTTACTTGCCGCCTGCCTTGCGCACATACAGCACCAGATTGTGGTCAACCAGCTCGAAGCCGTGCTCCTTGACGATTTCGCGCTGACGGCGCTCGATTTCAGGATCGAAGAACTCGACCACTTCACCAGAGTCAACACAGACCATGTGGTCGTGGTGCTCGCCGTCGGCCAGCTCAAACACGGCGTGTCCGCCGTCGAAGTTGTGGCGCACGACCAGTCCGGCCGCTTCAAATTGCGTCAACACGCGATAGACGGTGGCCAGGCCAACGTCCTCGCCCGCCTCCATCAAAGCCTTGTAGACGTCCTCGGCACTCATGTGACGCTCGTTCGAACCGTCGAGCATTTGCAGGATCTTAACCCGAGGTAACGTGACCTTCAGGCCGGCTTTGCGGAGTTCTTGATTTTCAACCATGTCACTATTCTCGTTCAGCGCTTCGCAGGGCGGGATGAGTCGGGTATGATCAGGGCAATACAGCCATTCCAAAGATAGCGGATGTTAGCACGTGACGCGAAAAAGCTTTAATCGAATCCTTTTCATGCTGTTATGCAGTGTCTCTATCGGCCTTCTGGGTGGCTGCGGCGTGGTCCCCGGCATTTACAAGATCGATATCCAGCAAGGCAACGTTGTCACCCAGGAAATGGTTGACCAACTCCGCCCCGGCATGACCACCCGCCAGGTGCGCTTCATTATGGGCACTCCGCTGATCCAGGACACCTTCCACCCCAACCGCTGGGATTACCTGTACAGCATGGAATCGGGGCACAGCACGCGCGTGCAGGAACGCATCAGCCTGAACTTTGAAGACAATCGCCTGGTCGGCCTCTCCGGCGACTTCATGCCGGGTCAGAGCCAGGACGAGGAAATCATGAGCTCCGACACCGTCGAAACCTATCCCGTCGACCTGGGCGCTCCACTCGGCACAGGCGAATAGCCAACGCACTCAAGGGGAAGCGTCCGACGCCTCCCCTTCCTGCCCCCGCGACTAGTCTTCCGTCTTGGCCGCCTTGGCCTTGGCAGCGCGCTGCTTGCGCACTTCCTTCGGGTCCGCAATCAGCGGACGATAGATTTCCACCCGCTCTCCTGACTGCAGCACCCGCTCTGCAGGTTTGGGGACGGCCTTGCCGAAAATACCCAGCGGGGCACTTTCCAGATCCAGCTCGGGGAAATGCTGATCCATGCCGGACAGACGCACGGCGTCCAGCATGCTGGTGCCCTCGGGCACATTAAGCGTCACAATCTTCTGCTTGTGGGGCAGCGCATAGGCCACCTCCACCACCATGGTCTTCTCAGCCACCCCAGGTCTCCTTGGCCCGCTGACAGAAGGCGTCCACCATTGCATTGGCTGCCTGATTGAACAACGGCCCCAGCGTCGCCTTGACCAGGGCGCCGGCGTACTCGAAATGCAGATCCAGAGTGATCTTGCACGCCGAATCACCAAGCGCCTTGAACTCCCAGGCACCACGAAAATCGCTGAACGGGCCATCCACCAGACGTAGCGTAATGCGCTCGCCCGGCACCAAAGCATTTCGGGTAGTAAAGGCCTGGCTCATGCCGGCCTTGGCAATGTCCAGACGGGCACACATCTCGGTGTCAGTCTCACTGAGAACCGTCGCACCGGAGCACCAGGGCAGAAACTCCGGATAACGTTCAACCCGGTTAACCAGGTTGTACAGATGGCTGGCCGGATACGGCAACAAAGCCGAGCGCTGAATGTGGGTCATGCAATCTTCACTTGGTCAGTTCGGTGACGAGGATAATCAGAATCCCCGCAGGGGCTACATAGCGTAACAGCGAATAGATGAGCGGGAACAGGCGGCGACACTTCAACGCCAGCTCATCGCGGAATACATCGCGGTCCAGCACCCAGCCTGCGAACAGCACAAACAGAAGACCACCCAGAGGCAGCATGATGCGGCTGGTCAGATAATCAATCGATTCAAAGAACGTCATGCCGCCCTCACTGGTCCAGCGGAACAGGTGCCAACCGTCAGCATCGGACACAAAGAACCGCGCATCCGCCAGCACATTGAACGACAGCACCGTGCCCAGGCCAACTACCCAGCAGAGCAGCGCAATCACCGAGGTCACCCACACACGACTGCGACCACTGCGCTCAACCCAGAACGCCACTGCCGGCTCGAGCATGGAAATCGCCGAACTCCAGGCCGCTACAGTTACCAGCACAAAGAACACAACACCAAACAGGTTACCGCCGGCAATATTGCCAAAGGCGATTGGCAGCGTGACAAACATCAGGCCCGGCCCTTCATTGGGCTGCAGCCCGGCGGCAAACACCACCGGAAACAGGGCCATTCCCGCGGTTAGTGCTACGACCGTATCCAGCAGACCGACCGTCAGCACTGTCGATCCAATGGACGCCTTGCGCGGCATATAGGCGCCGAACACCATGATCGAGCCGACACCCACGCTCAGGGTAAAGAATGCGTGCCCCATGGCGGCCAGAATACCGTCAGGCACCTTGGCCAGATCAAACTCGAACAGAAAGCGCACACCCTCCATGAAATGACCGGTGGTAAGGCTGTACCCCAGAAGCGCCACCAGCAGTACAAACAGCATCGGCATCAGAATCCGCAGCGTGCGCTCAAGGCCCGCCACCACACCCCGAGCAATCACCCAACCGGTGAGCAGCATAAATAGCGTATGCCACACCGTCAGCCGAACCGGGTCGCTGACAAGGCTGCCGAAACGCTGCCCCGCACCGTCACCGTCAATGCCGGCAAACTCACCGCGCACCATGCCAACGATATAATCGAGCGCCCAGCCAGCCACCACGCTGTAAAAGGACAAGATCAACAGCGCACCAGTCATCCCCATCACCGCAGCCCAGGACCAGGCGGACGAAGCGTTCGAGTATCGGGAAAGCGTCTTCAGCGTATTGACCGGGCTCTGTCTGCCGCGCCGTCCCAGCAGGGTCTCGGCCAGCATCACCGGCAAACCGATCAGACAGATGCAGATCAGATAGACCAGAACAAAGGCGCCACCGCCATATACACCAGTCATGTAAGGGAACTTCCAGATGTTGCCGAGGCCTACGGCAGATCCGGTTGCCGCAAGAATGAAGACCCAGCGGCTTGCCCAGATCCCGTGAATGGAGACAGCGTCTTTGCTCATAAAGAGTCCCGGAGTACCCGAAAAAAGGAACGCATTGTCCAGATTTTAACCAATCACCACAAGGTCAAATCGCCGCAGGCGTGAAAGCCCTCCACCCGCAAAATCCGCCGATACAGCATAGGAAACTACAGGTATACTGACGCGCCTATGAGCAAGCAAAAGAAATCCCCGGCCAACAGCGGCACCATTGCGCTGAACAAAAAGGCCAAACACGACTATTTCATCGAGCAGCGCTTCGAAGCCGGCATCGCACTGACCGGCTGGGAAGTAAAGAGCCTGCGCGAGGGTAAGGTGCAGCTGGTCGACAGCTACATCCTGCTCAAGAACAACGAAGCCTTTCTGCTGGGCGCCCACATCACGCCACTGAAGACCGCCAGCACGCACGTCATCGCCGACCCGACCCGCACCCGCAAACTGCTGCTGCACGCACGCGAACTCGACAAGCTGGTCAATGGCGTACAGGCCAAGGGCTTCGCCTGCGTCCCGCTCGCGCTGTACTGGAAGGGTCACCTGGTCAAATGCGAAATTGCCCTGGTACGCGGCAAAAAGGACTTCGACAAACGGCAGACCGAGAAAGAGCGCGACTGGGATCGCGAGAAGCAACGCGTCGTACGCGAGAACCATCGCTAATTTTTTTTGCTACCCGCTGAACTTTCCCGCAACCAGCCCGTCATACCATTTGACAGGCTGGTCCGCTCCACCAGCCGGTTTATGGTTTAAAGCATGTAACGCCTATACCCTGACTCGTCAGGGTATTTTTTTGTCTGCCGTGGCGGCTCGGGGAAAACGAAATGCGTCAGGCCGCTTGACGATCACACCCGCACACCGCGCAAACCGGGCAGAACCGCCCTAGCCTGCAAACGATAGCTATTACTCAGGGAACCTTTCGCGTACAATCGCATCCTAGTAACAGACCTGAAAGATTTGGGGCCGATTTGGATTCGACGACGGTTACAAAACTTGAGGGGCATGCCGAGCTGGTAGCAGAACTCGTAAATTCGCTGCTGCAAACTTATAGTTGCCAACGACGACAACTACGCACTAGCCGCTTAAGCCGGCTAGCAGCCTCTAGGGGATGCCTGTAAACCCGAAGATTTGGCTGTCAGATAGAACAGGATCGCCGCCAAGTTTGCTGTAGACGTAACGGCTAAAACTTATACAGCTCGCTCCAAGCACCCTGCCACTCGGGCGGCGCGGAGTTAACTAAGTAGAGATGGCTAAGCATGTAGAACCGATAGCGGCGGACTGGCGGACGGGGGTTCAAATCCCCCCGGCTCCACCAATTTGGAAAGAAACCCGTCTAGAACGCGGGTTTCAGCGAAGGAAGGGTTTGGTAGATCGCACAAAGTCCAACTAGGACTTAAAAAAGGCGCTCCACCATGTCCAACTCACGTAAGCAGCAACACCTCATCACCTCGCCCAACGGGGTGTTTCAGTACTACCTCACTCTACCAGCACACCTGAGCAGCGACCCTCGCAT
The DNA here is from genome assembly GCF_027474385.1 of Halopseudomonas sp. MFKK-1. Taxonomy (NCBI): domain Bacteria; kingdom Pseudomonadati; phylum Pseudomonadota; class Gammaproteobacteria; order Pseudomonadales; family Pseudomonadaceae; genus Halopseudomonas; species Halopseudomonas sp. MFKK-1. Next base: position 1,690,738 of record NZ_CP114836.1, on the reverse strand, counting down.
ACCCGCTCAGGTTCGCTGGTCTCTTGGTCGCAACGCATCCGTTGCCCGCACCCTCGCACACCTGCTCGACGCCGAGCTTTCGCTCGTCATCAAACCCGGCGCCACACTGGTGACACCTGAACTGGTAAGCGAGCGACTCAAGCAAGCCAAAGCCTGGCTCAAGCGCACACTCGATAACGCCGCCAATCCTTGGGGAGCGCTACCGAGTCCCGCCGAACTAGGCAAGCAAGACCTGACTGCCGCCAAACAGCGACTGGCCGACGAAAGCGCGAAGCACACCACCCTCTACAGCCTCACGCCCGGCGGCGAACTGATTCTGTCGATAACGCCCAGCAAAGGCCTTCAATCCGCACTGGATCTTCGCTTCCACCGCTTCGACTGGCCGCTGGGCACGACAGAACAAGACAAAGCCCAAGACGCCGCGATCTACGCATTCGCCGCCATCACCCAACTGGAGCTGCACTCCCCAAGTAAAGAGCTCCGACACCCCGCCACGTTCAACGCACTCGCACTGCATGAATACCTTTGCCATGCCCGACCGGACTGTGGCGCCCATCTTGCCGACATCCCGCCCGACCTGCCCGGCTCGCTCGCCGCGTATCGCATCCACAGTACACTCACATCGCTAAGCTGGCCCCAGCCTCGATACTCTGCCTTTGTCACCCGACAGCTTGCTTCCGGGCTCTACACCCTTGAGCTGGCATCATGCGCCCTGAAAACCATGCACCCAATCCTGGCTGGCAGAGGATTTTCACTGACCCTGCCGACCACCTCAGCCATCATGGCCACCCTGCTAAAAGAGCGCCTGGTCTCTGCCGTCGAGAATACGCTCCAGACACACCTTCGCCGCACTGCGACAACCGCCTCACTAGACCAAGCAAGGCTGGAGCTTGAGGCGCTGACCCGTGGATTCATGGGCAGCACGCTGGCGCAGTCCCCACTACCAAGCCTGCCCGATGCCAGACCACTAACTGACACCACGCCAGCGCCAGTGGATCCCGCGAAACAAGCGCTCGCCACGGCGCTCGCCGCCCTGCTACCAGAAGAAAAGCGCGGCCAACTCGACGCCTTGGTCAATAACACTCAGGGCACCGTCATCGACAGCAAAGCAGAACAACTTGATGGCATCACGCTTGGCGAACTGGCAGAGCGGTACCAGCAAGCGCAGATCGACGAAGGCAACTGGACACATGTCAAAACCACACCTCAGCGAAAAGCCCGCCTCAAAGTGGTTACCGAGCTGATTGGTGCGCACAGGCGCCTAAAGACACTGCGCCGCTCGGACTTTCTGACACTGCGTGATCAACTGCGCTTTCTGCCTGCCAACGCCCATCAGCTTGTCGCCCGGCAACGAATATCAGTCAGGCAACTCGTTACTGAAAAGACAGCACCAGCCATCCATCCAAGAACAGCCAAAGTGTACTTTGAGCTTGCCAAGTCACTCATCCGCTACGCGCAGGATCAGGAGTGGATTGAACATGACATCACCGCCAATCTCACCTTCAAAACCCGCAACGCAGCCCCACCAGCGAGGCGCACCTACACGCACGAGATGCTCACCAAACTGGTCAACGGCCCCGTTTATACAGCGACACGCCAGACCTCGTGGCGCATGGATGAGTACAAATTCTGGCTACCACTGCTCGGCCTCTACACCGGAGCACGCCTGGGAGAGCTTTGCCAACTGCAACTGAGCGATGTGCGCTGTAGCAACGGCATCTGGCTTATCAATATCGACAACAGCAACGGCAAGCAAATCAAGAACACCCAATCGATACGTCAGGTTCCACTGCACCACCAGCTCATCAAATTGGGATTTCTGGACTTCATTGACGACCAGAAACACGGCAACACCCGCCCTGACGCACCGCTCTTCAGCTCACACCGGCAGTACACCCAAGTACCGGTAAGCCATGTCGCCAGCAAATGGTTCAGATCCTATGTCAAGCAATGCGACCTCACCCAAGAGAAAGCCACCTTTCACGGCCTCCGACACACCTTCATCCAGCAGTTCCGCATGCAGCGATTAGACATTCTGATCGCCAAGGCGCTGGTAGGCCATGTCGACACCAGCACCACCGGCGGTTACGGCGACATCTATCCTCTGCGCGTACTGAAGGAAGAGATCGATCGGCTCGACTTTGAGCTCAACCTCGATCACATCTCCCATGCTCGCTACCAATCACTGCGAGCCAAGCAAGCCGAACGACAAATCGGCAGACCAGCCAAGTAACCCCAGAACAGCACCCTGTCCACCCAAAATCGGCATCCGGGCAGGGTGCAAATGCAAAATTTTCTTCGCAGAAATTTATTTACACAACAAAACAATAAAGCAGGATTAACAAGAACGAAAATCCTCCACCGCAAAGACAAAAACCCTCGTAAACATTAATAAAAAGCGACCAAATACAGAATTGACAAGGCGTCAAGAAAACGCAGCCGAGCAAAGCAAATATGCAAAAATTGAATATTGACAATATATCAATTAATTTTTTCTATTTACTATTAAAATAATATTGCTAACATTTGCTCATGCGAAACATATGAGGACGCAGATGACAGCACTAACTCCGACAATAAAACTGATTCCGATCCTTGAGGGATTTCACCTTCAGTACGACAGCAAGTACGAGAAATTTCGCCCGATCTTGCTGAAGCAACTTTTACCAATCACGGAGTTGCTCCTGCAGCTGGATAACTCGCCAAGTATTCACGACTACTTCGACGAGGTATGCCAACGCTTCATCGACGCCAACGGCTATTCAGTAAAAGGCCGAAATATGCTGACCTCGCGCATGGCCAAGCTGAAGAATGTCGTCAGCGACAGCAATCCAAAGCGTGTTATGGCTGACTTGTCCCCACATGACATTCCGCGGATTAAGCGTGAGCTTCCGAAAGCACTGGCGCGGCAGAAGCGTTCAAAAAGTCAGGGTGAAAACATCCAGACCTACTACCAGCTGTTTAACCGCGTCATGGTCGAAGCTCTGAATGACAGCTTCATCAGCACACCGCTAAAGCTGAGCAATCCAGCGACCAAAAAGGCTGACAACACCAGGCCATTCAGCACCGATGAGATCAGCTCTCTACTCCAAGGCTGGCCTTATTCACTTAACGACGAGGAGCAGGCGCGCAAACTCGTCCGAGACGCCCATGCCTATCGATTCTGGCTACTGCCACTTGGCCTGTTTACCGGCGCCCGCCTGAACGAACTGTGCCAACTTCGGGTTCATGACATTCGGCGCGATGGACATGGCATCAACGTCATGAGCGTGAATGACAACGGGTACAACAAGAGCCTGAAGAATGAACAGTCTCGCCGGGAGATTCCTATCTGCTCAGCACTTGTCGATATGGGGTTTATGGCGTTTGTTGAGGAACGCAGAGCTGCGTCAGGCAACGATGCTCAGCTATTTGCGGAGTTAACGTTCACCAGAGAACACCTGTATTCCAGAATGGCAAGTCGCTTCTTCTGCGGCCACGCAACAGGAAAAGGCTACATCGGCTCTCGCTGTGCACGCGCCAGCGACGGTGCACTCAATTTTAAAAGCTGTCGCCGGAGCTTTGCACAGCGACTCCAAGCCTCAGGCGTCTCCGAGAGCACCATCGCGCATTTGCTGGGGCATCGACGCAACACCTGCGAGGTTACACAGAAACACTACCTCGACAAGCCCTACAGCCAGGTGTTGCAGGAGGCTATCGAGCAAGGTCTCAAATATGGCGCCCAGCTGTCACATGTGAAATGGGAAAACTACAAGCTGCTCATGCAAGCCCAGAAAGGGCGACGCCCGCGCGGGCGACGTCCAAAGGCGACCTGACATGCTCACCACATCTCGCTCTACTTCGTCCGCAGGACGGCTATCGATTTTGATGTCAAACCAATCGGGCAGCTCGCTGCCGGAGCACGTACCCGCGGGACGTGCTCATGCGCATGGGTACGTGCGCACACACCATACCCGCGCTTCGGGTATGGGGGCGCAGTGGCGGCATGGGATTGGCGAGGGCATCACGAACAACGGTGAGGTGAGGCCCAGCCAACACCATGCCGACATGGTTTTTCGCTCCGACCAGGAGTGAAAAAACAAGCGCCCCTTCGCGAAGCGGCTGCTTTTGACATCAAAAACAACAACAATAACTATAAGGATGCCAACATGCTGAAAAGCACTGAAGAGCGCTACCGAAAGCTTGCAAGACACTTCTACAAAACGAGACTGCCAGACACACCACTCTCAACAAGCGCGATATGCAAAGCACTGACTGCGTGTGCAGCAGACTACAGACCCGACTACTTCCGAGTATTGAAAAATGCACTGGCGTTCGACGTTCGTGAACGTGGCTACCCAAAAGCAGCCAAGCGAATCCTACTAACAGCCAATCCAACCACCTTAGCCGACAGCACCATCCCCCCAAAAGCGAAGCGCCACGCAGTCAAAGCTGTTAGTGAGGATGATGTTATCGCACTTCTGCGTCACCTCGAAAACACGCGGCACTACGACGTTTTTGCTGCCGTCACTCTAGCTTGGCTACTCGGCGTCCGGCCCAGCGAGATGCACTCAATTCGGGTAGTGGGCAAAGAGTTCCATATTACCGGCGCAAAAAAGGACGACCGAGGCATCAGGGGCGCCGACCGAGTCATAAAGTTCCCAAACCAAACGGACTTTGAGGTTGCAGCTGCCGCGGTAGACCTATATCAGAAATCGCATCGCAGCCTTGCAGCCATCAGAGAAACCCTGCGAGAGCAATGCAGGCAGCTATGGCCCAGGCGCAAAGTCCAGCCCACGCTGAAAAGCCTGCGCCACCAGATGGGCTCAAACCTCAAAGCCTCTGGCATCTCCCCCAAGCTCATGGCGTACATCATGGGCCATCAATCTACGCGGTCGATTGAGCGATATGGAGACAGGCGCACCGCTACCAAGCGCAGCTTCTCCTTACCGGAGGCAGCACCCAATGCAGACCTTTCGAAAGTTAGAGTCAGCAGGAAAAGTAAACCAGCGTGGTATTCGGCAGAACCTGCGGCTAAGGGCGCAAGCCCCAAAAAAACGCACTGACAGACTAAGCGTCGCACTGTTTAACAACAATCTGCACGGCGCCAGGGACTCGGCGCCAGCGCACGTTAAGCACTCAAGCAACGTGCCACATGCCTCGCATACAGGCTCCAAAAAGCGGAAAAAAGCAGCGCAAAGCGACGCACAGGCCGGTAAAAATAAAGGGTATCCGGATTTTTTGGTTGATTGGCTCATATCATGATGACGGAACCAACCATCAGCTCAGCGGATTACCTGGTTGATGACGACTCTTCTTCACGGCCCCTGCAAGTTTGCAGCAACGCCCAGGTTCGCATGCCGAGATACGCAGTGAGGCTTCGCGATCAACACACCATGCATTCACAATGTCACTGCAAGGTCCGGCATGTCTCTGCTCAGTCCTTACGGCCTGAGCTAGCCCTATACAGCTGTTGTTTGCTCTCCTCGCTGATCCCCGTCAGGATGCCGCAGGCATTGATCTCCCGACCCTCGTTGCAACTCGCCCTCAGTGAAACGAGTTGTTGCTCAAGCGCTTGCAGAGCAGTTATCTGCGACCGCACATGAGAGATGTGGTCATCGAGCATGGCGTTGACGGCGGTACAAGGCTGGCGAGGGTCGTCCTGATAGCTCTGTAGCTCGCGAATCTCTGTCAGTGACAGGTCCAGAATTCGGCAGCGGCGGATAAAGGCAAGCCACTCGCCATGCTTCTCGGTATAGACACGGTAACCATTCTCCTGCCGTTCTGGCGGCGGCAACAGGCCCTGCTGCTCATAGAAGCGGATCGTCTGCGTGTCGATACCCGCTATCTGGGCTAACTGACCAATGCGCATCAGGCTTACTCCTCAACGGATCATCTTTCCCATTGACCTTATAGTAGCTATATAGTTTTTAATACTAGCAATCTATGTTGGTTAACTGGAGCCGTATCGTGAGTAAAGCCTGTGGTGGCCCATGTAGCTGCGATGCAACGCCTGCAGCGGATACCGATATGCCGGTCTCCTCCGAAGCGTCAGGGGAATGGGTCAGCGTGTATGCTGTGCCGAAGATGGATTGTCCCTCAGAAGAACGGATGATCCGCTTGGCGCTGAACGGCTTTGATGAGATTCGAACGCTGTCCTTCGACTTGTCGAACCGCCGATTGGAGGTCGTGCATGACGGCGAGGCTGAGCCCATTACCGCGAAACTGGCGACCTTGGGGCTAGGCGCCTCTCTTCAGGAAACCGTCATTGCCGACCCAGAGACGATCAAGGCCGCTGAGAGCTCGGCAGTCTCTGCTACGCAGGAGTCAGGCACTCTGCGCGTGTTGCTCGGTATCAATGCGATCATGTTCGTGGTGGAAATGACTGCTGGCCTGATCGCCCAGTCTACCGGCCTGATCGCTGATTCCCTGGATATGTTTGCCGATGCAGCCGTCTATGGCCTGGCTCTCTATGCCGTAGGGCGCAGTGCGAAAATGCAGGTACATGCCGCGCATCTGGCAGGGGTACTGCAACTGATTTTGGCTATCGGCGTACTCGTCGAGGTGGTGCGACGCTTTGTTTTCGGTAGTGAGCCTGAATCGCTGATGATGATGGCGATCGCCTTCGTCGCGTTGATCGCCAATACCGGTTGCCTGCTGTTGATATCCAAGCACCGCGAAGGCGGCGCGCATATGAAGGCAAGCTGGATATTCTCGGCCAATGATGTGGTGATCAACATGGGCGTCATCGCCGCCGGTGCCTTGGTCGCCTGGACGAGGTCCAGCTACCCTGACCTGATTATCGGTACCATCGTGGGCCTGATCGTCCTCAACGGCGCTCGGCGCATCCTGGCGCTCAAGGGGTGAGGCTGCACGGTACGCAGCTATCGATGCCTGGGACACTTGATCGAAGTGGCTGTACAAGCGCGCTAGGCCTGAACGACAGCATATAGCGCGAAGGCTCGGAGCCAGCAAGGTAGCGTATCTAGGAATCAACCAAGGAAGGAAGATGATGGATAGTATCTGGCTGGTACTCGGCCTGGCGCTGTTGCCTGTAGTGGTCAACAATTCCCGGACAGTGATTTAAGTTTTTCTTCTACAACAGCCGGCGGCACGAGGCCGTTGTGCTGATGTGGTCTTGTCCAGTTGTAGCATTGCATTAGGTAGCGACCTATATCCTGCTCAGCCAGTGCAGCGGTCATGTAGCCTACCGTCGGAACCCACTCCGTTTTCAGGCTACGGAACAGGCGCTCCATCGGTGCATTATCCCAACAGTTTCCTCGCCGACTCATGCTCTGGGTCATCCGGTATCGCCATAGCCTCTGGCGGAAATGGCGACTGCTGTATTGGCTACCTTGATCGCTGTGGAACAAGACACCACTTGGGCGCCCACGCATCTCGTAGGCTCTGTCGAGCGCCTTTACGACCAGATCAGCATCCGGCTTGGCAGACATCGCCCAGCCCACCACTCTGCGACTGAACAAGTCCAATACTGCGGCGAGGTAATGCCATTTGCCCTGCGCCCAGATATAGGTAATGTCGCCACACCAAACCGTATTGGGGGCCTCGACAGTGAACTGCCGATCCAAAATGTTCGGTATGTCAGGCCGTTCCACTGTCGACTTCTTGTAGGCGTGTGTCCCCGGTTGCTTACTAATCAGGCCCTGCTCTTTCATCAGCGCTCTTACCTTAAAGCGACCGATCACTGTACCTTCTGCTTGGAGCATGGCGGCTATGCTGCGACTACCCGCGGCACTGCGGCTTTGAGTAAACAGCTCGTTCACTCGACGACGCAGCAGTAGCCGCTGAACATTAACGCGCCTGCATCTGGCCAGGTAGGCGTAATAGCTAGAGCGCGACACGTCGAAAACAGCACACAACAGTTGGACGGGATAGCGCTTGGCCAGTTGCCGAATCGACCTCAACGTCTGCGCCCGTGCTCCTCGGCCATCAAGAGCGCAGTGGCCTCCTTTAAGATTTTCTTCTCCAGCTCAAGGCGATTGATACGCGCCTTCAGGGCTTGAATTTCCTGCTGTTCAGCCGTGAGCGCCTTGCTGTTTGGCGTCACTCCACCACGCTCCTCGCGCAGTTGATCGACCCAACGCCGGAGAGCGGTTTCTCCGACACCCATCGACTTGCAGGCTTCTGCCACGCTATAGCCTTGGTCGACGACCAAGGCCGCTGCATCATGTTTGAACTCGACCGAAAAGGATCGACGTTGTTTGCTCATTGAACACCTCGCTGATGGCGATTCTACCGCCTAACTTGGTGTCCGGGATTAGTAGACCACTACATATCGATTAACGAAGCCGGAGAACCGGTGTTGCGCCGAGTAACGGCGCGGGACATTCCACCTTCGGCGATCTCACTACAGACGGCGCTCATGCAGCGCATGCCGGCCAGGCACGTGCTCGACATCATGGCCAACATCGAGCATTGGATTCAGTTCACGCGGCATTTCGGTCCCATGTCCGGTAACGAGCCGAAGCTCAAAGAGCCTGCCGAGCGCTATCTGATGACCATCTTCGCCATGGGCTGCAATCTCGGCCCCAACCAGGCCGCGCGGCATCTGGCCGGTAATGTCACGCCACACATGCTGTCCTATACGAATCGCCGCCACCTATCATTGGAGAAGCTGGACAAGGCTAACCGCGAGCTAGTGGAACTCTATCTGCAACTTGATCTGCCTAAGCTCTGGGGCGATGGCAAGGCGGTGGCAGCGGACGGCACGCAGTTCGACTTCTATGATGACAACCTGCTGGCCGGCTACCACTTCCGCTACCGCAAGATGGGTGCCGTGGCCTATCGGCACGTGGCCAACAACTACATCGCTGTGTTCCAGCACTTCATCCCACCTGGCATCTGGGAGGCGATTTACGTAATTGAGGGGCTGCTAAAGGCTGATCTCAGTGTTGAGGCAGACACTGTGTATTCAGATACGCAGGGGCAATCGGCGACAGTTTTTGCCTTCACCCATCTGCTGGGCATCAACCTGATGCCGCGTATCCGCAACTGGCGTGACCTGGTGATGTGCCGGCCGGATCGCGGCGCGTCGTACAAGCATATCAACCGCCTGTTCACCGATACTGCCGACTGGCACTTGATCGAAACTCACTGGCAAGATTTGATGCAGGTCGCGCTGTCCATCCAGGCCGGCAAAATCTCCTCGCCTATGCTGCTGCGAAAGCTCGGCTCCTACAGCCGGCGCAACAAGCTCTACCATGCGGCCCAGGCACTGGGCAGCGTGATCCGCACGATCTTCCTGCTCAACTGGATCGGCAGCCGCGAGTTGCGCCAGGAGGTCACCGCGAACACCAACAAGATCGAGTCCTATAACGGTTTCTCGAAGTGGCTTTCGTTCGGTAGCGACGTGATTGCCGAGAACGATCCGGACGAACAGCAAAAACGTCTACGTTACAACGACATGGTGGCCTCATCGGTGATCCTGCAGAACACTGTAGATATGATGCGCATCCTGCAGAAATTGGCCCGAGAGGGTTGGCAGTTCACCGACGAGGACTTGTCCTTCCTCAGCCCTTACCTGACCAGCAACGTCAAGCGCTTCGGCGAATTCAACCTCAAGCTCAACCGGCCACCGGAGCCTTGGATCAAGGACTTAGTGTTCCAACAAGCTGCCGGCTCGCTGCGGGTGATCACCCCTCGCCAGCTAGATACCGAGAAAACCACATGATCAATGTTCCTCCCGCATCCTTTCGCGTTACACCGTACGGCGAAGTCGATGCAGTGGCGTTGGAAAGCCTGCGCGACGGCTTCGACACCTCTCAACTGCTCCGGCTGGTTGATCGATTGGACGCCTGCTTGCTGGAAGTGGGTGGAATCACCGCCATTCGCGACGAGCTGCTGAGATTGCATGCGATGTCTCTGACGATAGTTGAGGGCATCGCTCTTACGGCGCCTGCCGAGAGTGCTTGTATTTGGGCAGAGGCCGAATCTCTGCAGATGGATCTTGAGGCACTGGTTTCCTGGGCTCGTGCTGCTCAGCTCCTCATTGCGCCGCTGATCGATCTTGCACCAAACCACGAACCATGAGCGCTCTCGCCGATTTCGACTAGGCTCACCTGTTCCTGACCATGGCTGGAATCGCCCGTAAGTAGATCAATTCACCAATCAGTTCTACGAGTGTCTGAGTGATCACAGCCGCCGCGGCCAGCGCGCGAATGGACTCGGGGAGCGCTAGGGCCAGGGGAAGCACTACAAGCGAGTTGCGAGTGCCTGAGCTAAAGGCCACTGCCCGTGCGGCAGAAGCCTCCAAGCCAAATAGCCGGGAGCTGAGTACGCCGAGAGCCGGAGCGAGCAGTAGAAACGCTCCGTATACCGGAAGCAACGGCGCCAGGATGTCGAGTTGGTACACGACAGCCGCGATCTGCGAACCCACCACCACGATTAGAACCAGGGCCATTGCAGGCACTGGCAGCCAGGCCCAACCTGCGCTCCATGCGCGAAGCAGCAGAGATCGGCGTCCGCCAAATTCGGTGAGCACAGCGGCTGCCAAGGGTAGGAAGATCAGTAACAGGAAGGCTTCTGCGAAGGGCCACAGCTCGATCACTGTGCCGGCTTCGGGGCCAAGGATTAGCTGCAAGTAGAGGGGCAGCAGCAGAAGCTGGAGCAACAGCAGCAATGGCGTCGCCGCGAGGACCAGACGAGAGTCCCCTCTGCCCAGGTGGGTGAAGACCACCACGTAATCGATACAAGGCGTCAGCAGGACAAGCAGCGCGCCGACCAACAAGGCCTTGTTCGATGAGAGCGGCCATGTCACCAACCACACCATTAATGGCACCAACAGGAAGTTGGCCAGCAACAAGGCACCGACGAAGCGGCGGTTGGCAAAAGCTTCTCGCAGCTCCAAAAACGGAATCTGCAGAAACATGGCATACATCAGCACGGCAATCGCCGGTGTGATGGCCATGGCCGTCAGCCCGGTGAATTGCGCAGAACTCAAACCTGCAATAGCAGCGGCCATTACCGCCGCGAAATAAAATGCTATCTGGTGTTCTTCCAGCCAGTCCCGCCACATCTGATATCTTCCCTTGTTGCGCAAGGGCGACATTCTCTCACTGGCAACGGATTTAACCCAGCGTTGAGGCTGGTTGCTTTTCGCTTCGCCGTTGGGCGAAGCCCCCTAACAGGTCCTGCCGATAAGAGGATGCATGATGTTTCGAAATAACTGGATGGCGGGTCTGAGGCAAGTGTTCGCCATCGCCAGGAGTTAACCGCAATGAATCCTCAACCTTCAGACATGGCTTGGAATTTGCTCCTGCTAACTTGGCTGGTCGCACTGGTATCGACCCTGTCCGCACTGTTTATTGGCGAGGTGATGAGCCAGACACCTTGTGTGTTGTGCTGGTTCCAGCGTGCCTTCATGTTTCCGCTGGCAGTGATCCTCGCCATCGCCTGCTACCGCTCGGATTTCGCCGTCTGGCGCTACGCCCTACCGCTGACCGCTATCGGTGCGGCCCTGGCATTTGTTCACACGCTACTCTATGCCGGGCTGATTCCCCAGCCGATCCAGCCCTGCGCAGCCACCGGTCCATCCTGCTCAGGCGCAGGGATGACTCTCTTCGGCGTGGTGCCCCTGCCGGCAATCGCCTTGTTCGCTTTTTTCCTTATCGCCATTCTGCTCATTATCATCCGTCGGAGAACCACCCCATGAATCGCCGTTCCGTGGTCATGATCCTCAGTGTCGTGATCCTGGCCGTCTTCGCTGCCGTCGCATTCTTCTATTCCCCCTCCCAGTCGCCTCAACAGGCCCAGGCTCCCGGCTCGACCGTCCAAGAGGCCGCGACACAAACCAAACAAGGCGGCGGCCAGTTGGTTCGCTTCCACTCACCAGTGTTCGGTCCAGCGCAGGCTCCAGTGACCATCGTTGAATTTTTCGATCCTTCCTGCGAGGCATGCCGCGCCTTCCATCCCTATGTGAAGCAGATCCTAGCCGAGAACCCGGAAGACGTTCGTTTGGTGCTGCGCTATGTACTGTTCCATCAAGGCTCCGAAGAGGTGGCGCGAATGTTGGAGGCGGCGCGTAAGCAAAATCTCCATGAACAAGTGCTGGAGGCTGTGCTGGAGGCCCAGCCCGGTTGGCACGACGACCCCAAGGTAACGCAGGCATGGGCTGCTGCCGAGCGCGTCGGTTTGAACTTGAAGCAGGCCCGCCAGGACATGCATACGCCTAGCGTCGACGCCGTGCTGGAAACGGACATGCAGGATGTTAATGCCGTTGGGGTTCGTGGCACCCCGACGTTTTTTGTCAATGGTCGTGCGCTCAGCGAGTTCGGCCCGGAGCCGCTGCGCCGGTTGGTGAGCAGTGAAGTGGCCAAGGTAGGAAAATGACACTATGAGCGCGCTGGAGAACCGCGTGCCACCGCTGCTCGTAGCGGGCCTGATCGCTCTGCTGATGGGTTTATCGGGACCTAGATTGCCGGGCACTGAAATGGCATGGACCGCGCGCCTGACCTTCGCTTTGCCGGTACTGCTCCTGGGGCTCGGCGTGTGCTTCGCCGGCGTACTATCGTTTCACCGCGCTCGCACTACGGTCAATCCAATGCAGCCGCAGCAGGCTTCGGTATTGGTGGAATCTGGTATCTACCAGTACAGCCGCAACCCCATGTATCTGGGCTTCGCCATCATCCTAGCAGCTTGGGCGCTGGCCCTGGGCTCGCCTCTAACCCTGCTGGGCGTGGTTGCCTTCGTGCTGTACATGAACCGTTTCCAGATCGCACCCGAAGAGTGGGCGCTAGAGGCGCTGTTCGGCGAATCATTCGTTCGCTACCGCGCCCGCGTCCGCCGCTGGATCTGAGCGTTGTCAGTGGTAGTGGCTAGGAGACTTGCTATCGCGTCAGCCTGCGGCAGGTGCACTTGAGTTAGCTGAATTTTATCGTGACGAGCTGCTTATCTATATACCTGAAATATGTCGCAGGTCGAGGGCATAGCGCCAATAAGTGATATTCGGCTATTCGCTCTGTTAATACCTTGTTTTAATTGTAGCGCATAGTAAGCTTATGCTTCGCTGCAGTGATTGTCGGTCTGCTTGGTGTCGAGACAAACACTGCCGTCTAGCTCCATCTCGAGTGTCGAGTGGCTGATTTTGAATTGCTCATGGAGTACACGTTTCAAATCAGTCTTCACTCGTTCGATCCCAGGCAGACTCGCCTTCTTGATGACAACATGTGCTTCCAGTGCAATTGTATGCTCAGCGATTTCCCAAACATGCACGTGGTGAACGCCCTCGACGTCGTTTACTTGTTCCATGACATTGATTATATCAGCGACGGAAACGCCTTCTGGCGCGCCCTCCATTAACAGATGGATGGTTTTAGGCAGCATGCTAAAGCCTTGCCAGAGCACGTAGCCAGCAATCATCAGTGTCAGTACAGTATCCGCCCAGTACCACCCATACAGAAGTATCAATGTCCCGGCGATAACAACGCCGACGGAGGCCAGCGCATCCGACACATTGTGCAAGAATGCCGCCTTTATATTCATGCTGTTCTTGGACATTGTGTAGGTGAGAAAGGCCGTGACGATATCTACAACCAAGGCTATTCCCGCGACCACGACCACTGTCCAACCTTCAATGGGCTGCGGGGAAAACAACCGGCCTATGGCCTCGTAAATAAGATAGAGACCGACGATGATCAGGGTGACCAAGTTGATCAAAGCCGCTATGGTTTCACTGCGTCGATAGCCAAAGGTTTTAAATGCATCTGGCGGTCTGCGACCGATCTTACGTGCGATCAGCGCAATAACCAGTGATGCGGCATCGCTCAAATTATGTAGCGCGTCAGCAATGAGTGATAAGCTACCAGAGAGTATTCCACCGACTATTTGTGCCAGTGTTAATGCGGCGTTAACGCCTATAGCAGCAATTAGACGCTTATCGCCTATAGCTTCGGTGTTATGGTTATGTTCGTGGCCCATTGGTTTTTAACCTGTATTTAAGCGCCTTTCGAGGCGCTTTTTTTGTTTCTCGATAACGTACCCGTCAGTCGTTACCAGCGCATTGGGGCCACAAATCCTTTCAGTGAACCCTTCGAAGCTTCGATTGGATATTCATAAAAAGGCCAGGCATCAAGCCTGGCCTACGTTGGGAGAAAACCAATATCAGCTCGCGTCCTCAGCCTCTTCGTTGCGTTTCATGCGGCGCTGCAGAGCCGTGTAATAGAGCGCAGGCAATACCAGCAGCGTCAGTGCTGTCGAGGACAGGATGCCGCCAATGACCACGGTCGCCAGAGGCCGTTGGACTTCCGCGCCGGTCCCTGTGGCCAACGCCATTGGGACGAAGCCGAGCGACGCCACCAGCGCTGTCATCAGGACTGGGCGCAATCGCACCAGTGCGCCCTCACGCACAGCCTCGGATAAAGGCCGGCCTTCCTCTAGCAATCCTTTAATGAAAGCAATCATCACCAGTCCGTTGAGTACTGCCACACCCGACAACGCGATGAACCCGACGCCAGCGGAAATTGAGAGGGGAATGTCCCGGAGCCAGAGTGCAAGAATTCCCCCAGTAAGCGCGAACGGAATGCCAGTGAAGACGACCAGCCCATCGCGCAGTGTGTTGAACATCATGAACAGCAGCACGAAGACCAGCAGTAAGGCGACTGGGACGACCAGCTGCAGGCGCTTGGCGGCAGCCTGCAGCTGCTCGAACTGCCCACCCCACGTCGTCCAGTAACCGGGCGGTACCGGGTTTCGTTCAGCGATTGCTGCAGACGCATCTTGGACGAAACTGCCAATGTCACGCCCTCGAACGTTGGCGCTTACCACCACCAGACGCTTGCCATCCTCACGGCTGATCTGATTCGGGCCCAGCACGAATTCCAGCGTGGCAACCTCAGCCAGCGGGATAAAGTCGATTCGGTCGTTGGCAGCACCCGCTACCGCTGGCACCGGAATCGGCAGGCGAGCCAGCACATCCGGATCGGCACGCAGCGTATCGGAAAGACGAACAACGATGTCGAAACGACGGTCACCCTCAAAAAAGGTTCCGGCTTCCCGTCCGCCAATCGCGGCGGCGACGGTATCCTGCACATCGCCGATGTTGAGCCCGAAGCGTGCCGCCTTGTCACGATCCACATTGACGCTCAGCAATGGGAGGCCCGTCGTCTGCTCCACTTTAACTTCGGAAGCGCCTGGTACGTCTTGCAATATCGCCGCGATGTCATCAGCTGTTTTGTTGAGAACATCCATATCGTCCCCGAACACCTTAACGGCCACATCGCTGCGAACTCCGGAAATCAGCTCGTTAAAGCGTAACTGGATCGGCTGAGACATCTCATAGTTGCTGCCCGGCACAGATGCGGCCGCCTTTTGGATGTCCTCAATGAGCTGCTCGCGGGATTTGTCCGGATCTGGCCATTCTTCCTTGGGCTTGAGCATCACATAGCTGTCCGAAATATTCGGCGGCATCGGGTCAGCCGCGATCTCGGCGGTGCCGGTTCGGGCAAATGTACGCTTGACCTCCGGGACCTGCTCGGCAATTGCCTTTTCCAGCCGCTGCTGCATATCCACGGATTGGGAGAGGCTGGTCCCTGGAACGCGCAGAGCTTGAAGCGCAAAATCACCCTCGCTAAGGCTCGGAATGAACTCGCTACCCATTCGCATCACCAGCAGGGCAGACAGCAGCACGCTAGCGACGGCGCCACTGAATACCAATGTGCGATGACGCATGACCCAGTCGAGCACGGGCGCATAGCCATTGCGCGCCGCGCGCATCAGGCGGTTGTCCTTCTCTTGCACCTTACCGGTGACAAAAAGCGCAACAGCAGCGGGCACGAAGGTGACCGATAGAATCATGGCACCCAACAGTGCGATTACCACGGTGAATGCCATGGGGTGGAACATCTTCCCCTCGACACCAGTGAGCGCAAAGATGGGCAGGTAGACCACCATGATGATCAGCTGGCCGTAGATGAGCGGACGCCGTGCCTCCTTGGCCGCCGCGAATACTTCGTGGAAACGCTCGCTACGGGTCAGAATCCTGCCATGTTTTTCCTGCGCGTGGGCAAGCCGGCGGATGGCGTTTTCGACGATGACCACCGCACCGTCGACGATGATGCCGAAGTCGAGAGCCCCTAGGCTCATGAGGTTGGCACTGACTTTGTTGGTGGCCATGCCGGTGAAGGTGAACAGCATGGACAACGGGATGACCATTGCTGTGATCAGGGCTGCACGCAGGTTGCCGAGGAAGAGAAACAGCACGGCGATAACCAGGATCGCGCCTTCGATCAGGTTCTTGCGAACCGTGGCGATTGCCTTGTCTACGAGGTCGGTCCGGTCATAGACCGTTATCGCGCTTACGCCTTTTGGCAGGTTCTGGTTGATAATCTCCAAGCGCTGCGCGACGGCCTGCGACACGCTACGGCTATTTTCTCCTACCAGCATGAACGCGGTCCCAAGGACCACCTCGCGTCCATTGTCGGTGGCTGCCCCTGAACGCAGCTCACGACCGATCCCCACTTCGGCAATATCGCGAACCCGCACGGGCGCGCCGCCTGCGTTGCTCAGGACGATATTGCCAATGTCCGCGGGGGAGCCGAGCTGGCCAGGTGTGCGGATCGACAACTGTTCGCCGTTACGCTCAATGAAGCCGGCGCCGACGTTGGCATTGTTGCGCTCAAGCGCAACGACGAGCTGTTCCAGAGTGATTCGGTAAGCGGCCATGCGCTTCGGATCGGGCGCTACCTGATACTCTTTGGCGAAGCCACCGATCGTGTTGATCTCGGCAACGCCTCGAACGTTTCGCAGCTGCGGCTTGATGATCCAGTCCTGGATTTCACGCAGGTCGGTCGGCGTGTAGGGCTGACCATCAGGACGGCGCGCCTCGGGCTCGGCCTCGACCGTCCAGAGGAAGATTTCCCCCAGGCCGGTGGAGATGGGACCGAGAGTGACCTCCACGCCCTGCGGAAGCTCGTTGCTCGCGGCCTGCAGCCGTTCACTCACCAATTGCCGGGCGAAATAGAGATCGGTGCCATCATCAAAGATTACGGTGATCTGAGCGAACCCGGAGCGCGATAATGAACGTGTCTGGCGCAGGTGGGGCAAGCCGGCCATCGCCGTCTCGATGGGGAAGGTAACGCGTTGCTCGGTTTCAAGCGGCGACGCGCCTGGGACTGCGGCGTTAATTTGAACCTGTACATTGGTGATGTCGGGCACAGCGTCGATAGGTAAGCGCTGATAGCTATAAACCCCGACGCCCGCCATGCCCAAGACCGCCAGCAGCACTAGCCAGCGCTGCTCGATGGCGAAGCGAAGAATACGTTCGAACATGAGTTAGGTATCCGGAGGATCAGTGAACGTGCTCGGCGGAGCCTTTGCCGAGTTCGGATTTCAGGATGAAGCTGCCAGCGGTCGCGATCTGTTGGCCGGCCTGCAATCCGTCACGAATTTCCACGCGATTTTCGTCGCGCTGGCCCAGCGAAACCGGGTGCGCCTGGAAGCCGTGCGGCGTGCGAACGAAAACCGTCGGCGCGTTTTCGACGGTCTGGACCGCCTCGACCGGCACCGTGACCGGTGCACTGCGTCCATCGGCGCTAACTCGGACCGTCACGAAAAGACCGGGACGCCAAGCCCCATCGGGGTTGGCCAGGGTCACGCGGGCTGTCGCGGCACGCGTCTGCTCGCCCAGCAGGCTGCCCACATGGGCGACCTTCCCCATTGTTCGCACGCCTAGCTCGCCGGCAACAACTTCGACTTCTCGGCCGACGGTTACGCGCATCAAATCACGGGCAGGTACGCTGAACGTGGCCCAAACCCGCGACAAATCAGTCAGAGTGAAGACGCTGGTCGTTTCATCCACACGCTCGCCCAGCACAATATGCTTCTCGACGACCACTGCATCGAAAGGTGCGCGCAGCTCGTAGCGGTTGCCTACGCCTGCGCCACTTCCGCCGCCCAGCGCCCGTGTTTTTTCTTGGGCATTACGCAAGTCGATTTCTGCTACGCGCAGGCTCTGCTGGGCCTGCAAATAGTCCTGTTCTGCAGAGATACGCTCCTGCCATAGGGTGCGCTCACGCTCGAACAAGGTGCGAGCCAGCCGGAGGCGCTGCTCGGCGGCAGCCAGCTCACTACGCTGCTCGGACAGCTGCTCGCTGGCGATAACCGCCAGCAACTGGCCCTTCTTCACTTGGTCACCCAGGTTGACCGAAACCGATTCGACAACGCCGGCCACACGGGGCACGACATGTGCGGTACGGTCTTCGTCGAAACGCAGCTCGCCCGGCAAAGATACAGACGAGCCGATTTCAGCCGGTCCGGCCTTGCTTAGCTGAATGCCTGCGGCACGTATCTGCTCTTCGGAAAGCTCAATCTCACCTTCGGCATGCGTTTCGTTGCCGTGCTCGTCCTCCTCACCGCCATGACCGCTTTCGTCACCATGGCCGTGGCCATCGCCTTCAGCGTCATGACCGTCTTCGTCCCCATGGTCGTTCTCAGATTCCTCGTGACCGCTTTCTCCATCCTCATGCGCGTGGCCATCCTCGGCGTGCTCAGCCTTGTTATCGCTGGCCTGCGCCTCAAGAACGAAGCCCTGTTTTACGCCAACGCCGGTCAGCAGTACCAAAGCGACCGCCAGAGCGATTCCCGTCTGTTTTTTCATGCAAGCTCCCCCACCGCCAATACGTAATGGCGGCGTTTCGGTCATTCGAAGGTAGTGGTAGGTCCGTACAGCCGCTCGATACGCGCCCAGGCGTCGACCACGGCTTGCAATGACTGCAGATAGCGCGTGCGTGCATCTATCAGCGCACGCTGTGCGTCGAGCACGTCGAGGAACGCGAAGCGGCCAAGACTGAAACCACGTGTGGCCGCTTCCACGGTTCGCTGTCCTGCCGGCAGTATCCGGTTGCGTATTTCCTCGACGTCTGCACGTGCGGTACGCCAGTCGCGAAGGGCCTGCTGGATCTCCGCACGAACGCGCAGCTCTGCCGCATTACGAAGATCACGCGCCTGCTCCGCCCGCCGTGCGGCCGCCAGAACATTGCCTTGGTTACGATCGAATAAAGGCAGCGGAACAGAGAGGCCGACGAGGTTGACGCGCTCACGCTCGATTTCGTCGTACTGGCTACCGATACTGACGCTTATGTCCGGGTAGCGCTGGCTTCGCTGAAGCCCCAGCTCGGCTTCACTCAAGGCCACTTGGCGCAGAGCCCTACGCATATCGGCACTCTCACGCACGCGCGCCAATAATGCAGATTCGCTAGGCACATCTGGCAGGTGTTCGAAACTGCCCAGCAAACTGCCAAACTCCGGTGCGTCGGTCCCGAGTAGGCGCGCTAGCATCTGTCGAGCGTTGTCCCATTCCTGGCGTGCTCGCCGCAGGTCCAGTTGTACGGTCGCCAGTTGCATATCGGCGCGCGTCGCCTCCACTGGCGAAACTTTTCCGGCATCGACCTGTGCATCGGCGACCTTAGCAGCCCGTTCGGCCAATGACAGAGAGGCCTCGGCCAGTCGCATGCCTTCTTGGGCGCGCAGGGCGGCGAAGAATGCCTGGATCACATCTGCACGTAATCCTTGGCGTCGAAGGTCGAGATCGGCATCCACCATCGAGCGATTAGCATCCGCCACGCCGACTCGAGCGCCGCGCTTGCCGCCCAACTCGATCGACTGGGTGATTGTAATTGAGCGGGTCTGGCGGTCGGACTGAGTGTCTTCCACCTCGAACCCTAATTCCGGGTTCGGGATAACCCCAGCTTGGCGGCGCAGACCGCTTGCGATGCCGATCTCCGACCGCGCAGCGGAAAATTCTGGGTTGCGTTCATACGCAAGGGACACGGCCCGCTCCAGTGTCAGACCGTCTTGCGCGCCCACCTCGAGCGACATTAGTGCCAGCCCGAGCCCAAGCAGCCCGCTAGCAAGCAGATACAAGCGTTTCTTTTGATACATACGCAACACTGCAGTGCAGTGCCCCCTTCGTCGATAGCGTTTCCTCAGCCGCACTAAACCGGCCAGATAGCTGATGGCTAAGCGGCGTGATTTTAGATAAGCGCGGATATCGGCCGGGTGACTACGACATTACAAATTTGTAATCCAAGGAATATCTGCGATTGCACCGCTCAAGATTACGAGATCGTCATTTACCGCTAATCCTGCGGTCATTTACAGGGGGAGATCATCGCCCGGCACTCGAACAAAAAGGCGAAGGCGTCATTCGAGCGCTGACATGCCGTATATCAGGAGCATCATCATGAGCAAAAAGGCCGCCCTTTCACTTACAGCCCTTTCACTGGCACTGGGCAGCGCCCCGGTCTTTGCCCAATCGGAAACAGCGGAGGGCTTCATCGAAGGCAGCACGCTTTCGCTGATAAATCGCAACTTTTATTTCAACCGAGATTTTCGCGACGGTGGGAGCGCCACCGGCAATGGCTATTCTGAGGAATGGGCTCACGGACTGATGGCATTCTTTGAGTCCGGATATACCCAAGGCTCGGTGGGGATCGGCGTCGACGCCTTCGCCATGCTCGGCCTCAAACTCGATTCCGGTTCGGGACGCTCCGGTGTGGGTGGCAGCATCGACCTGCTTCCCCACGACAGCGCTGGCGATGCCGAGGATGACTTTTCTCGAGTAGGGGGGGCCGTGAAAGCACGGTTCTTGGGCACCGAGATCAAGGCAGGCGATGTATTTCCCGCTACTCCTGTCGTGCACTTTGGTGACGCACGGCTGCTGCCGGAGTCTTTCAAGGGTGTCACCGTTGTGAACAACTCGCTGGACGACCTCACCCTCCAGGGCGGCCGCCTGCACGCGATGAGCCAGCCCAATACCAGCAACACGAACGATGACTTCGTCACGTTTTATGGCGGCGGCGTCGACTCGCCTTGGCTCGGCTACGCAGGCGGCGACTATAGCGTGAACGAAAACCTCAGTCTTAGCCTGTATACCAGCCGGCTGAAGGATGCCTGGGATCAACATTATTTCGGTGTCTCGGCCACCTATCCACTTTCCGATGCCGTCGTGCTGCTGGGCAGCTTCAACTACTACAAGGCAACCGACGAAGGTCGGAAATTGCTGGGCGAGTTTAACAACAGCATCTGGAGTTCCAGTCTGGGTGTCGCCTTCGGCGCGCACACCGTCACGGCGTCGTATCAGCGAAACAACGGTAACAACGACTTTGACTACCTGCGCCAGGCGGACTCGATCTACCTGAACAACTCCATCCAGTACAGTGATTTCAACTCACCTAAAGAGCAGTCCTGGATGCTGCGTTACGACCTGAACATGGCGGAATACGGCATACCCGGCCTTACCTTCATGACCCGTTACGCCCGCGGTTGGGGCGCCGATTACAGCAACGCCAACGAGGTGTACATGCGCCAAGACGATAACGGTGCCCCTCTGACCGGACAGAAACGCTGGGAACGCGACGTCGAAGCACGCTACGTTGTACAGACAGGCTCGTTCAAGGACCTCTCTCTGCGGGTGCGCCAGGCTACTACGCGGGCGACTGCTTTCGAGTCCGACCTCGATGAGGTTCGATTCATCGCAGAGTACCCGCTCTCGATCCTGTGAGCACCACGGGCAACACCACATCTTCGTTTTTTGCTCCCTTGGTTTGAAGATGTGTTTCAGGCGCCCATAGGGGCGCCTTTTTTTGCTTGAGTGAGCCTCCTTGCGCTGCCAGTCAACCAATTGAGCAGTAGATTACAAATCTGCAAGATGGCCCTGCAGGTCTTTTACGGCGCTAGAGTGCTTCGCGCTTCCCTAGACAGATCTTCGCTTCTGTCTTTCACGCTAGGGCCAGGTCGCTTTTGTCTTGACCTTATAGTTACTACATAGATTATTTTTGGTTCCGTTTAACCGGCACCCTACCTCCTTACCGAGCTACCTGAAAACATGCGCATCCTGGTTGTAGAAGACGAAAACAAAGCTGCGGACTACCTGCAGCAGGGCCTTATCGAATGTGGTTACACGGTTGATCGAGCGGATGATGGGCTCGATGGATTTCACCTGGCACTGCAGAACGACTATGACATCGTGCTACTGGATGTAAATCTGCCAACCATGGATGGGTGGGAGGTGCTCGAACTCATCAGGCGGCGTAAGCAGACACGCGTGATCATGCTGACAGCCAACGCCCGCCTAGAGCAAAAAGTCCGCGGCTTGGAACTGGGCGCCGACGACTACCTGGTCAAGCCGTTCCAGTTCCCCGAGCTGCTCGCTCGTATCCGGACACTGTTGCGGCGAGGCGAGGCAGTCGCACTTCCAAGCAACCTGCGTGTAGCCGACCTCGAACTGGACCCTGGCCGGCATCGGGCCTACCGGAGTGGTCAGCGTATTGATCTCACCAGCAAAGAATTTGCGTTACTGCACCTGCTCATGCGCCGGACTGGCGAGGTGCTGACGCGCACCGAAATTACCGCCTTGGTCTGGGACATTAACTTCGACTGCGATACCAACGTGGTGGATGTCGCAATTCGTCGCTTGCGGATGAAGGTGGACGAACCCTTTGGCGATCGCCTGATACACACCATTCGCGGTGTCGGGTACGTGCTGGAGGCGCGGCCTTGAAGCCACTCAGCCTCGCATCGCGTCTCGCGCTTCAAATCACACTGACCGGCGCCGCTTTGGTCGCGCTACTGATTGCACTGAGCTACTGGGTACTTGTGCGCCAACTGGAATTGCGCGCCCAGGAGGAGGTGACGGCCAAGCTCTCGCAGATCGATCATGGACTCCTAGAAGACACCAAAGCCCGTATGGGTCGTTCCTGGCAACACGCACTGAGCGATACGGTACTCGGCCATGACAACCTTTCGATTACGGTCATCGGCGATACGGCGCAATCAGCCATTTTCAATATCGGCCGGTTCGCCCATGCGCCGCAGCTGCTGGATCTCGTGAGCAGGGACGGCGACTATCTTGGCTGGACAACGAAGGATGGCGTGCAGATGCTAACCGGGCGCAAGCAAATCCAGGTCCCGGGACTGGCTCCAATGACGCTTTTGCTTTCGCAAGATCGCAGTGCCGATCAACGGCTGGTGGCTGCATTCCTGCGCTCGGCCTTAGTGATCGTGCCGATGCTACTGATATTGATCGGATTGGCTGGATGGCTAATCGCCCAAAATGGTTTGCGACCGCTGCGCAAGTTCCGGGTCTTGGCGACTAAGGTATCGACACAGGACCTATCACCCCGAATCCGCAGCGATCGGCTCCCACAAGAACTCCAGGCATTAGCGCACAGCCTCAACGTAATGCTTCATCGACTCGATGACGGAGTTCAGCAACTGTCACAGTTCTCGGACGATGTGGCCCATGAATTGAAAACTCCGCTGAACAACCTAATAGGCAAGGCGCAAGTGACTTTGGTACGTGAGCGAAGCAAAGAGCAGTATCGTGAAGTACTCGAATCATCCGTTGAAGAACTGGAACGTATGGATCGAATCGTGTCAGACATGCTGTTTCTCGCCCAGGCCAGCCACGCCAGCCCAGCACTGAAACTCGAACAACTATCCCTGGGAAGTGAGGCGAATCGCGTCTGTGAATACCTCGAAGTCCTCGCCGAAGAAGCCGGAGTCGCAACGACGGTAACGGGCGATGCCATAGTTCTAGGAAATCGGCTTATGGTCCAACGGGCCATTTCCAACCTGCTATCCAACGCGTTGCGGCATTCGAATACTGGCAGCACGGTCGAAATTAAGATACTTGAGAAGGACATAGACATCGTCTCGCTGGCTGTCACCAATCATGGCGCGACTATCGAATCGGATCATCTCCCGCACCTGTTCGACCGCTTTTACCGCGTTAACGGCATACAACCTCGTGGGGCAGGATTGGGGCTAGCTATTGTCCGTTCAGTGATGAACCTCCACAAAGGCCACGTGGCCGTCGCCAGCAAAGACGGTCGGACCACATTCGAACTCACCTTTCCTCGGCACGCCTGATTCAAAGTGATACGGCTTGGTACCCACTCCCCATCAGACCAACGCCATACATTTAATGCATGCATGGCCTAATCGAGCGTGGGATGGTCTACAAAAACGATGAGTTTAAAACAGAGCCGAATCGGCAGAAAGCGATGGTTAATTACTGCTTTGTAATGCGAAGAACATCTTCTGGTAAGGGTCAACCCTTTAATCTAAAGGTATCTACTAACCCAAGAGGGTAACAAATGAACCGCCCTGCTAAAGTAATCCTGCCGTTCTTTCTGGCCGCTGCTTCTTCGCTCGCTATGGCTGAAGACGGAGGGGAACTAACAATGCAGCGCCTTGAGAGTGCGTCAGTAACAAATCCCACCCTTAAAATACTTGGCGGTTGCAGGAGCTGAGTGCAACACGGTTATTGAATTGACGCAGGAGCATCATATTGCATAGCCAAGGCTTTCTGCATCACTTCGCTCATGACTTCGATAGGACATTTGAAATCGAAGCGCTTACGTGGACGCATGTTCAGTTGAAGTGCAATGGCATCCAGTTCTTCTTGGCTATGTACCGACAAGTCAGTGCCCTTGGGCAGGTACTGGCGGATCAGGCCATTAATGTTTTCGTTGCTGCCGCGCTGCCAAGGGCTGTGCGGGTCACAGAAGTAGATCGCCACACCGGTTCTCTGGGTGATCTCGGCGTGCTGTGCCATTTCCCGGCCCTGGTCGTATCATGCTCTTGCGCATCGCCAGCGGCATGTTATTGAGGGCGGCGCTGAAGCCCTCCATCGCCGAGGTCGCCGTCGCGTCGTTCATCTTCACCAGCATCAGGTAGCCACTAGTGCGCTCCACCAGCGTACCTACAGACGAGGCGTTAGCCTTACCCTTAATAAGGTCGCCTTCCCAATGCCCCGGCATCAGCCGGTCTTCAACTTCCGGCGGGCGCAAGTGAATGCTGACCATCTCTGGAATCTGCCCGCGCCGATCCACACCGCCAAGGCGTGGTCTACGTGTCGTCTTGCCTTGGCGCAAACAAAGGATCAACTCCTTGCGCAGCTCACCGACGGGCAGGGCATAGATCGCGTTGTAGATCGTCTCGCGACAGACGTAGGCATCTCTAAGACTGGGTATGTTCATACTGCGCAGCTTGCCGGCAATCTGCTCGGGAGACAAACGCTGGCGCAGCATATGGATCACCAGTTCAAAGCGCTCACTCCCTGGCAGCAGCTTTCGCATGGGCCGACAAGCCTGGCGGCGGGCCTTCATCCGCTGCTGAGCCACACGGGCCGAGTAGCTGCCAGCTGCATCTCGATTGCGGCGCATCTCCCGGCTGACCGTCGAAGGGGATCGGTTGATCAAGCAGGCAATCCTGCGCAAGCTGAGGCCTTGGGCATGACTAACTTGAATGATGGCACGCTCTTCAACGCTGAGTTCGGAATAAGACATGGGGCAGCACCGTACCGGAAAGGTCAGGTGTTGCACTCAGTTTTTGCCGCCGCCCTGCCTTTAGAATTATCCAAAGCACATGATGGCACACCGTTTCTGTCACCAAAGTGAAACGGACATTACATTGAGGTAATACAAGGTCGGATCGTTGATCTATTTCAGCATGACATTTTTGTAATCGCAGCGTCACCAGCCGGACAGGTGACGCCATGTACCATACTAACGAGTCCCCAAAAATCCATTTCAGATGAGAGGTATAGCCATGAGGACCCTAGCAACGATTTTCATGTTTTTATTTGCGCTGAACGTTACTGCGGTAGTCCATGCAGAAGATGGGAGCATGCGTTACCGGCAGATGGTAGAGAACCTGCGTGAACAAAACAAAGAGCGCAGAGAAGCCCGTGATCAACAAATAAAAGAGGATGAAGCAAAAAACAGTACGAAAAATACTGGAGGTGCTACAACCGCGTCAGACAATCGCTAACAGAAAGGTGTCTACCTGACTTCTTCTAAGGTTGTATTCCGTTCAGTTGTACTTCTGAAGCTTAACACTACAGATCGCACATAACGACGATGGAGGGGATAGATCTGAGTGACACCGACAGAGAATTGAATTGGTTCAGATTGCCGGAAAATTCGCTGGCTGACACCTCAATTACGGGGGTGTACTGAATTTTGTGTAACCTGTAGGGTTGATTACAAGGGCATCATGCGGTCTTCGAACTGAATCGTAAAGCGATTCAGTTCCGTTTTCCAATCCCGGATGTTCGGCAACGACGGTCTGCGCCGGTTGCGGCTACTGTCGAGCGGCTTCGCAACCAAGGGTGAACCATCACGGCGATTCGCCCTTTGAGATTAGACACTCTATTTGATCCAAATCAACGAAGTGCTGTTATCGTCAAAAGGAGCGCTCATGCCTCGAGGCAATCTGCTAAAGTCGCCCTATAGCCCCGCTTGGTGAATTGCTGTGCGTCGGATTGGATTGATCCTGGTAATGATTGCTAGCCTCGTGCTGCCGACCTTCGGCGGTATGGCTTTCAGCATGCCGGCACAACCTTGCCCGATGCAGAGCGCCGATCATCAGGGCCATGCAACGGCCGATGCTCCGTGCTGCGAGCAAATGGACACGTCTGATGGGGTGGCCAATAAGTCTCCCTGCAAATCCGGCCAGGAATGCAAGACCGGAGTGTAGTGGTCTACTAATCCCGGACACCAAGTTAGGCGGTAGAATCGCCATCAGCGAGGTGTTCAATGAGCAAACAACGTCGATCCTTTTCGGTCGAGTTCAAACATGATGCAGCGGCCTTGGTCGTCGACCAAGGCTATAGCGTGGCAGAAGCCTGCAAGTCGATGGGTGTCGGAGAAACCGCTCTCCGGCGTTGGGTCGATCAACTGCGCGAGGAGCGTGGTGGAGTGACGCCAAACAGCAAGGCGCTCACGGCTGAACAGCAGGAAATTCAAGCCCTGAAGGCGCGTATCAATCGCCTTGAGCTGGAGAAGAAAATCTTAAAGGAGGCCACTGCGCTCTTGATGGCCGAGGAGCACGGGCGCAGACGTTGAGGTCGATTCGGCAACTGGCCAAGCGCTATCCCGTCCAACTGTTGTGTGCTGTTTTCGACGTGTCGCGCTCTAGCTATTACGCCTACCTGGCCAGATGCAGGCGCGTTAATGTTCAGCGGCTACTGCTGCGTCGTCGAGTGAACGAGCTGTTTACTCAAAGCCGCAGTGCCGCGGGTAGTCGCAGCATAGCCGCCATGCTCCAAGCAGAAGGTACAGTGATCGGTCGCTTTAAGGTAAGAGCGCTGATGAAAGAGCAGGGCCTGATTAGTAAGCAACCGGGGACACACGCCTACAAGAAGTCGACAGTGGAACGGCCTGACATACCGAACATTTTGGATCGGCAGTTCACTGTCGAGGCCCCCAATACGGTTTGGTGTGGCGACATTACCTATATCTGGGCGCAGGGCAAATGGCATTACCTCGCCGCAGTATTGGACTTGTTCAGTCGCAGAGTGGTGGGCTGGGCGATGTCTGCCAAGCCGGATGCTGATCTGGTCGTAAAGGCGCTCGACAGAGCCTACGAGATGCGTGGGCGCCCAAGTGGTGTCTTGTTCCACAGCGATCAAGGTAGCCAATACAGCAGTCGCCATTTCCGCCAGAGGCTATGGCGATACCGGATGACCCAGAGCATGAGTCGGCGAGGAAACTGTTGGGATAATGCACCGATGGAGCGCCTGTTCCGTAGCCTGAAAACGGAGTGGGTTCCGACGGTAGGCTACATGACCGCTGCACTGGCTGAGCAGGATATAGGTCGCTACCTAATGCAATGCTACAACTGGACAAGACCACATCAGCACAACGGCCTCGTGCCGCCGGCTGTTGTAGAAGAAAAACTTAAATCACTGTCCGGGAATTGTTGACCACTACAGTCGCGAGACGATCTACAACGCGATCTATGCCCTGCCCGTCGGTGAGCTGCGCAAGGAGTTGATCCTTTGTTTGCGCCAAGGCAAGACGACACGTAGACCACGCCTTGGCGGTGTGGATCGGCGCGGGCAGATTCCAGAGATGGTCAGCATTCACTTGCGCCCGCCGGAAGTTGAAGACCGACTGATGCCGGGGCATTGGGAAGGCGACCTTATTAAGGGTAAGGCTAACGCCTCGTCTGTAGGTACGCTGGTGGAGCGCACTAGTGGCTACCTGATGCTGGTGAAGATGAACGACGCGACGGCGACCTCGGCAATGGAGGGCTTCAGCGCCGCCCTCAATAACATGCCGCTGGCGATGCGCAAGAGCATGACCTACGACCAGGGCCGGGGAATGGCACAGCACGCCGAGATCACCCAGAGAACCGGTGTGGCGATCTACTTCTGTGACCCGCACAGCCCTTGGCAGCGCGGCAGCAACGAAAACATTAATGGCCTGATCCGCCAGTACCTGCCCAAGGGCACTGACTTGTCGGTACATAGCCAAGAAGAACTGGATGCCATTGCGTTTGAACTGAACATGCGTCCACGTAAGCGCTTCGATTTCAAATGTCCTATCGAAGTCATGAGCGAAGTGATGCTGAAAGCCTTGGCTATGCAATATGATGCTCCTGCGTCAATTCAATAACCGTGTTGCACTCAGCTCCTGCAACCGCCCTTGGTATCAACCAAGCATGAAGGCGTCCACATCGCTTACGCTGTACAAGATCTTATCTTCTTCAACACCATAGGCCACGGCCAGATCCACACTGGTGGATAGCGCCAGTTGGTAGTTCAGCTGGAAGTCGAAAGCTGCATCAGTCAGTTTGCCCAGCTTGTCGAACTCGGTATTGATCTGGTCGACAACGCGCTGATAGGTTTTGTCCAGAGAGGACAAAAACTCATCCATTTCTGCCTTCAGAGCGTCCATGTGCTTGGTATCAAGTCCTTGAGCGAGCTGCAGCATCATTCTTCCAGAGATCGAGCCTATGATGCCGCCCAGTACCGGCACTGGTATGACTGCCTGACCAGCTGCTGTTGCCAGCCCCACGATCGCTGATTCAGCGCATAGGCACATGCCCAGGTCAAAGTACTCAGCGGAGCTGATAGACCCAGCCATATACTCGTTGGTCAGTGTAGTTAACCCTTTACTAGCACTCACAACGGCAGCTGCAAAGGGGGCGGCCATGCCTGCATAGTTGGTCAAACCATAGATGGCTCCGCCGGTGACTGCACCGGCACCAAAGCCTTTAGCGCCGGTGAATCCGACATCTTTCTAGTCTCGGGTGTTACTCAATATGGGCGTTGTAGATGACAGTTGAGTCGCCTTCTTTTTTGATCATCAGCTTGTTGCCTTCAGCAAAAGACTGAACAGTTTCCGAACAGCCGTCTATTGATGTGCTGCCTGTTACATGCTCACCCCGAGCATCAAAAGCGATGGCGTAAGTGGTGGCCGGGCAGCTTCGTCCGCCCTCACCAGTGGACACGATTACGACGTAGTTGTCCGGACCAAATTGGTATGCACTTTCCAGTGTCAAATAACCCAGATACTCGTAATCTTGCGTCACTGCTTCCATCAGGTTGAGCGCACCTGCACGGCTGTAGTAATTCAAGGTGCTGAAGCCATCATTTTCTACGGTAAATGGACCTGCCGCGTCCCCGGAAATGAGCAAGCTTTCATAGCTGACGGAGGGAGCAGGAGGAGCAGAGGGCTCTGAGGTCGTTGCGATAGGGGTAGGCTGCTCAACGGGTTGAGTCGTGGCTGCTTCCTGGTCGGCGTTGTTGCAGCCGGTAAGCGCCAAAAAAATACAACAGGGGATTAGCTTTTTCATCAAAAGTCCTTTTTAAAAAATTGGCAGTGTTATCTGTTTGCCATCAAGCCAATATTTAGTCAAGGCAAAGCACTCAAGAGCAGGAGTGCTTATGCTGACGAATTACAGCAGCCCTCGTTCTGAACCGCCCCGGGTTTCGCGGAGGCTCCACCCTTTGAGAGAATGGAGCCCATATGAGCAAGCACACCAAATTTTCCCCTGAAGTCCGTGACCGGGCCATCCGTATGGTTTATGAGGTCCGGGAGTCCCACACATCGCAGTGAGCCGCCATTGAGGCCGTGGCCAGCAAGATCGGCTGCACCGCCCAGACGTTGAGCAGTTGGATTCGGAAGGCGGCTGCGCCTGCGGCCCCCTCCGCCTCGGGCACTGATGCCCGCGTCAAGGAACTGGAGCGCGAGGTTCGTGAGCTCAAGCGAGCCAACGAAATCCTCAAGGTCGCCAGCGCTTTTTTCGCCCAGGCGGAGCCCGACGGGCAGGCCATCCTGCGCCGTTTGAAGTGATCTGGCAGCTGATCGACAAGCACCGGCAAAGCTTTGGAGTCGAGCCACTGTGCCGCGTGTTGCAAGTGTCTCCATCGGCTTACCGGCGCCATGCTGCACGGCTACGTGACCGCTCACGACGCTCCGCCCGAGCGATCCGTGACGAGGAACTTGCTGTACAAATTCACCGTGTCTGGCAGGAAAACTACGAGGTCTACGGGGCTAGGAAAGTCTGGCGGCAGATGCATCGCGAACACCAGGTGGTTGCGCGCTGCACAGTGGAACGGTTGATGCGTGAAATGGGGCTCTGCGGCGTAACGCGGGGCAAAACGGTGAAAACCACACAAGCCGATCCTGACAATGCCAATCCCAGGGATCTGGTAAAGCGCCAGTTCACGGCCGAACGTCCCAATCAGCTCTGGGTCGCCGATTTCACATTCGTTTCAACCTGGCAAGGATTTGCTTATGTGGCGTTCATCGTCGATGTCTACTCACGGTTTATCGTAGGCTGGCGTGTCAGCCGACACATGCGCACAGAGTTTGTTCTGGATGCTCTGGAACAGGCGCTTCACACTCGTCGGCCTGAGCCCCACCGGCTGGTTCATCACAGCGATAGGGGCTCGCAATATCTGTCGATTCGCTACAGCGAGCGGCTGGGCGAAGCTGGCATCGAACCCTCGGTTGGCAATACCGGTGACAGCTACGACAACGCACTGGCAGAGACCATCAACGGCCTCTACAAGACCGAACTGATCCATAAGCGAGGGCCGTGGAAAAGCGTAGACAGTCTGGAGTGGGAAACGCTGAAGTGGGTGACCTGGTTCAACCATCAGCGCCTGCTGGAGCCAATTGGAAATAGGCCACCGGCCGAGTTTGAGGCACTATATGAACAGAGTCAGGCAACCATATCGGTTGCTGCCTGACTCAAACAAAACAGCCTCCGCGAAACCCGGGGCGGTTCACTCTAGCCTCATGGGACAACACAAAAAAGATCCTGAGTTCAACTCCAAAAAAGGGATTTGAACCCATTAGCGCGGATGAAAATATCCACAACAGGGCAGCATGATCAACGCCGTGCGCGCTAGCCATTTACAACTAACGCAACACCGTTGCTGACAGGTGGAGCGCTTCTTAAGAGCCTCTCTGAATACTTGACACGCAGCCAAGATCCCATAATATCTACCGCACACTTTGTGAAATCCACCAAGTCCAGAGTTCGCACGAAAATTGACTAGGATCCCCGGAATAGAGCGCTCAAGCAAAGATAGATTGCAGCTCCCCCCGGCTCCACCAAATGCAAGTTTTCACATGTACCCACATGACTGAAAACACCCCCTGAAAGCCCGCCCCGTGCGGGCTTTCTTGTATCTACACGTTCCCCGGTAAATCCATGCCGCATTGCGCTTCGTGTATCCCCTGCGCGTCTCCCACGCAAACGTCAATTGCCGGCCGGGTATATGAGCACGCTGAAATTGAGCATCGCACCTTCACCGGTAAGCTGGTCGCCAGCCTTGATGCGGATGTTTCGCTGTTTCTTGAGCCTGGCACCCCGACCTCCCGAGGGCACCGAATAGGCATTGGGACGTCCCACCAGTTACGAATCTGACAGGCGACTGTTTATGGTCGGCCATGTGTCTGTCAGCTGCCCAGTGCTCACTTCGCTGCTAAGTGCGTTCCCAACGCCCGGCTGATCGCGTCATGGAGGCGTGTTGTATCCACCGGCTTGTGCAGCAACAGGGCGCCGGTGCTTTGCGCTTCACGCAGGCGATCGGGGGCGGTATCGCCGGTGATGATGAAGGTGGGCGGCAGGACGCCGAGGCGCTCACGCAGGGCTGCCATCACATCAGCGCCGGTCTGACCGTCACGCAACCGGTAATCGACAATCAGCAGATCGGGCAAGGCGCTGCACCCCTGCAGGGCGCTGGCGGCGGAGTCGGCAACCAGACAGCGGCAGCCCCAGGAGGAAAGCAGCTCACTCATTGCCACGCGGACCGCTTCGTCATCATCGACCACCAGCACCGAGACGCCATCGAAATTGGCTAGCTTTCGGACCGGTGCGCTGGTGTCGCTGACGACACCGCCCCGCTCGACCGGAACAATCAGACGAAATACCGAACCTTTGCCAGACACCGATGTCAGCTCCAGCTCGACGCCCAGGGTATTGCATAGTCCCTGAACGATGGCCAACCCCAGGCCAAGCCCCTTGCGCCGGTCACGTTCGGGGTTACCCAGTTGGAAAAATTCCTGAAAGACTGCTTGGTGGTTTTCTTCGGCAATGCCAATGCCGGTATCCCAAACTTCGATATGCGCCATGGCACCACGCCTGCGACACGCCACCAGCACACCGCCCTGTTCGGTATAACGCAACGCGTTGCTGATCAGATTACGCAGGATCAGTTCGACCAGTGAAGGATCGGTATCGACGGCCAGTACGGTATCCCGGCAGCGATAGACCAGCCCCTGGGCATCGGCCTGCGGACCGAACTCGCGCTCCAGTTTGCTGAACAACGTCTGCAGCCGGAACCCACAGGGCGCCGGTTCGATCACGCCGGCTTCCAGCCGGGAATAATCCAGCAGCGTGTTGAGCATATGCCGGGCCGACGCCGAGACCGCCGCGGCGTTATCGAGCATTTCCTGCTGACGACCATTGATGCCACTGCGCCCCAGCGCCTCCAGAAACAACCCAAGCGCGTGCAGCGGCTGGCGCAGGTCGTGACTGGCCGCGGCGAGAAAGCTGGACTTGGCCCGGTTGGCAGAGACCGCTTCGGAACGGGCCAGCTCACGCTGTTCGGACTCCGCTCGGAGCTGCTCCACCAGTTCCAGGTTGGTGAACTGCAATTGCAGACTGTGCCGAGCGGCCTGTTGCGCGCCACTGGCGAACATGGTCATGCAGAGCAGGTAGATGAAACACAGACCGCCCAGACCGAGCATCAGCGGATCAGAGCTGAACAGGCTGACAATCATCAGCGGTGCTACCGCCGGGTAAATGTAAGCACAGTAAAGCGGCATACTGGAGGCATTGATGGCAAAGGTGCCCGCTCCGTGGGTAATGATCACCACCATGATCAGCAACAAGGGGATGGGGGAGCTGGCATCCAGAATGAGTAGAGGCAAAACGCCCCAGACGATACCGGTACTGGCAAATACACCCACCAGCAACCAGAACCGCCGTGGCGCGGTCATCGTTCGATGTACGACGTTGCGCAGCAGGACGTAGGTCGTGCTGTTAAGCAACCAGCTGCAGGCCAGCCAGAAAAACCCGGTACGGTCATCGAACAGCCAGTAGAGGGTCAACGCACAGAACAGGCCCAGCATGCTGGCGCCGACAATGCCTACGCCCAGCAGGTGTTGGGTAATGAGCTTGGCCTGTTCATTAAACAGGCGCGCCTCAGGCAAACGCCAGGGGGCAAGCATTTGCCCTGCCAATCCGTCGGACACTGCCACGCCCCTCCCCAAGGTCACGATGACACGCGGCATCACCAAGGCGGCGGCACGCTGTAGTCCGAAATATAGAGCATCATCGTGCCATCACCAAACAGAAAGAGGCCCGACTGCAACAGCCTGTCAGCCGAGCGGTACGCTCAACGAATAATGCCCCGGACACGGGCGGCTACCGCGGCCTCCGTGCGACTGCTGACGCCCAGCGCGGCCAATAATGCCGAGACATGGACGCGCACCGTGTTCTCAGCCATGCCAAGCTCTCGGGCAATAGCCTTGTTTGAGCGCCCCTCGGCGAGCAAGCAGAGCACCTCGACCTGCCGCGCGGTCAACGCCGGGGCGACAGCGCTCACCTCGGCGTTATCCGCATCGCTCCAGCTTTGCTTCCCACTGAGCAGCGCGTCGATCGCAGCGGCGATCTGGTCGGCATCGGCAGCCTTGCTGAGAAAGCCATCAGCCCCCTTTTCCCGCGCCTGCGTGCGCCAGCCGAAGTCATCATTACCGGACAACACCAACACCGAGGCTACCGGAAATTGCCGTCGCAGCAGGGCGATTCCCTCCAGGCCATTGAGGCCCGGCATGCACACATCCAGAACGATCAACGCCACATCGGGGCGCTCGATACGTCTGGCCTCGGCAACCGAGCCGGCTTCCAGCAGCTCGCCCAGCTGCGGATGCTGCGCCAGCAACATGGCCAGTCCGGCCCGGAACAGCGCATGATCATCAATCAGCAGAGCGCACTTCTGCGCGCTGCTTGTTCCCATTGTCACTAGCTGTGTCACTCCTGTGAAATCCTGAACCCGGCATGCTCTTCAAATACGGGTTGATGCAGACCTTGACAGCCGAAGCCACCAGCAATCGAGATTGCTGGCTCGAAGCGCACCAATCCGTTCTCGACCTCAAGATAACCATCAACAAAGCGCAAGGTTGCAGAGTTCGTCCATAAGGGGTCGCCGGTGCGACTCCCGATAATAACTATGTGACCACCCTCCAGGCGCCAGCGGCCAACACTGATCACTTCGTCTCCAACCTGGTGGCAGCCGGGCAAACCCGGCATATAACTGCGATAGAACTGGGTCCAGTAGCCATCGGCATGAAACTTCATGTCGGCGTAGACGTAGCCTGGTTGCCCGTACAGCGATACAGAACGGGCCGCGTGCCAATAGCTGCCCGTCAGCTGCGCCTCCAATGAGTCGGCGTGTGCTGCACTGAGGTATACCATCGCTGCACAGGCTGCAGCCAGCCAGGCGCAACGAATCCTGCATGCGCTCATATACCATCCCCCTGGTCCGGATGCCTGCCATGGCCATCGAACATCCTGCAGAAAAGGGTACGTGGTAGCTTCAAGCGAAACCTATAACTCAGATGGACTAGCGTCTGACCCTGATCCCGCGCCTGTCGACTTTAACCTGACGATGGACACCCAGTTATTCGAAGACCAGAGCGGAACCGCTCTGTATCAGGCATCACCGGGAAAATAGGCCAACTCGTTGTCATTAAACGAACGTCATACCGTCAGCAAATTGCAACATAAGCGTCGCGCTGCTAGATTCCCCCCACACCCACAAAACGGAAACCTGAGATATGAAACGGATTCTCATCGGTACGCTCTTCGCAGCCGCTTCTTTCAACGCATTTGCAGTTGCTCCGGGCGGTCCTGGTTGCGGTTGGGGCAACATGTTGTTCGAAGGCCAGAGCGGTCTGCCTTCCCACCTGGTAGCCTCCATCACCAACGGCACCTCCGGTAACGCCACCTTCGGCATGACCTCCGGTACCAACGGCTGTGATACCAGCGGTCGTCTGGCTTACAACGGCAAGCCGATGCTGGTTCTGGGCAGCATCATGAACGAGCTGTCCGAAGACGTCGCTCGCGGTGAAGGCGAAGCGCTGACCACCTACGCCGTCGTTCTGGGCATTCAGCCGGAAGATCGCGACCACTTCGCCGCCGTCACCCACGCCCACTTCAGCGAGATTTTCCCCAGCGCTGATGTCACTGCCGAGCAGGTTCACGCCGCCACCCTGAGCGTCATGCGTCAGGACGCCGTTCTGGCCAAGTACGCCGAACAGGCCTGATCGCCGCAACGCCTGACAGAAGGCCGGAGCGCAAGCCCGGCCTTCTGTTTTTGTGCGTGCCGTGCTGACTCCCCCCAATGAGAGCCTCCATGCTCAGATGTCTGGTTCCCCTGCTGCTCGGCAGCCTCTGCCTGCAGGCGCAGGCCAAACCGCAGCTCACCCAGCAACAACGCGATGCCCTGGCCAGTGAGCGCTTCTGGCTGACGCTGGGCCACTACCAGCCCGCTCGCTGGGGCGGCTGGCGTAGCTATGTAGACGACAACGCCTTTTTCCTCGCCAGCAACGGCGACGAATCACCCGCAGCCGAGCTGAGCGCGACCCTCGACGGTCTGTATGCCAGCCCTGAACTGGGCAACGACCATGTGCAATGCCGCTACCCCTCACGTACCCGCTGGCTGCGTGAACAGCTGAACCTGAAAGATCTGCCGACACCGAACTGCAGCGAGTACAACGACTGGTACGAGGACATCGCGCCGTACTCCACCGTGCTGGTGTTTCCGGACGCCTACCTGAACAGCCCGTCATCGATGTTCGGCCACACCCTGCTGCGTATCGACTCACCGGAAACCGCCGGCAGCGGCACCAGCCTGCTGACCTACGCACTCAACTTCGGGGCCATGGTCGAGAATTTGGACAACGGCGTGCTCTACGCCTGGAAAGGCCTGGCCGGCGGCTACCCCGGACAGTTCTCGCTGCTGCCCTACCGCGACAAGATCAGCGAATACAGCCGACTGGAAAACCGCGACCTGTGGGAGTACCAACTTGATCTGAGCCCGGAAGAAACCGCGCGCATGGTCGAGCACGTGTGGGAACTGCGTCAGGTCCGCTTCGACTACTACTTCTTTGACGAGAACTGCTCGTTCCGGCTGCTCGAGCTGCTGGAAGTTGCCCGACCTTCGCTGCGTCTGACCGACCAGTTCCCGCTGACCGCCATCCCCGCCGATACCGTGCGTGCGGTGCGCGAGGCTGGGCTGATCACCGAGGTGAACTACCGACCTTCACGCGAACGCGAACTGCTGGCCCGCGCCGCGCCCCTGACCGCTGACGAAGCACGATGGGTCACCCGGCTCGCCGGCGACAGCGCCCAGCTGCAGAGCAGCGCCTTTGCCGCATTGCCACGCGAACGTCAGGCGCTGATTCAGGAAGCCGCCTACCGGCTGGCACGTTACGAGGCCAGCGGCAAGGCGCGTGACTCGGCCGATGCCGCCAACAGCTACGCCCTGCTGCAAGCCATCAATCGCAACCCGCCACCGGCGCTGAACATAGAGACGCCGACCTATCCCGAGTTTGGGCACGAGTCCCGCACCTGGCAGCTCGCCGCCGGCAGCCGTGAGGACCGCGCCTTCGCCGAATACGGGTTGCGTATGGCCTACCACGATCTGGCGGACAATCTGGCAGGCTTTCCGCTTGGCGCGCAGATCGAGCTGGGTGACATCAGGCTGCGGCGGTACGAGGGCAATCACTGGCAGCTGGAACAACTGGAACTGGTCAACATCCGCTCGCTGACACCTCGCAGCGCACTGCTAAAACCGTGGTCCTGGCAGGTTGCTACCGGCTGGGAGCGAGTCGCGGGCGAGAACGGCAACCACCGGCTGGTGCCGCACCTCAACGGCGGCGGCGGCTTTGCCTGGCAGCCGTGGGACAGTGTGCTCGGCTACAGCCTGGCCACCCTGCGGCTGGAACATCATCGTGACTTCGATGCACCGCTGAATGCCGCTGCCGGTTTCAACCTGGGGCTACTGTGGCGCAACCCGCTCGGCAGCCTGCTGGCAGAAGGCCGCGGCGACTACTTCGATAACGGTGAAGTGCGCCGCAGCCTGGCTCTGGCCCAGCAATGGGAGCTGAGCGGCAACCTGGGGCTGCGCCTGCAGGCCTCACGCGAGTTCAGCCAGTTCAGCGCACCGCAGACGGAGTTCGCCCTGCAGCTGCGCTGGTATCACTACTGAGTGCGGGGCCATAGGCCCCGCCGACTCACGCCCTGGCCTTGGCTGCCGCCAGATAGCTGGCCAGACGACTGCCCATCTCCTGCCCCAGCGCCTGCAAACCGCTCATCGGCCGCACCATCACTTCAAACTCGACAATCTTGCCGGCCTCGTTGAAGCGCACCATGTCGATGCCCTTGAGCTGACGACCGTTCACCTCGGCGCTGAACTCCAGCACCACATTCAGGCCATCGGCCGTCGCCAACTGGCGGTGATAGGTAAAGTTCTCGAACACCTGCAGCACCGTGCCGAGGATAGTCGCCACCACCTCGGCCCCCGGGTATGGCGAGTGCGCCATGGGCGAGCGAAACACCGCGCCGGCATCCAGCAGGCTGGGAAGATCGCTCAGATCCTTGTGCTCGACCATCCGGTGCCAATGCTCAAGGCTGGCCGCCGCTGCGGGGTGGAGTTGCAGTTCAGACATGGAATTCTCCTTTGGCGCTGGCACCAAACCAGCAAACTTATCATTGTTAAGATCAAGCCAAAAAATAACCGGCAACCTGCTGTCGCAAGTACCGGTGAATGGGCACGTTACGACGCAATCTTAACAACGTCAAGATAACACCATGCTAGGATGCGACCACACCGTCATCACCGCAGCAGAGACATAGGCTCCATGGCAAAACCCGCAAACCGCTCCCGCGACGCCTACCACGTCGGCAATCTGGCCCCGCAACTGCTGGCAGCGGCCCGCACGCTGCTGGAGGAAGTCGGCCCGACCAAGTTGTCGCTACGTGCGGTATCAGAGCGAGTCGGGGTCAGCGCGACGGCGGCCTATCACCACTTCCAGAACCGCAACGAGCTGATAAGCCATCTTGCCGCGCAGGGCTTTGCAGAGCTGGCAGCGGCGCTGCAACGCGCCTGCAGCAACGGTTCAGGGCTCGACAGGCTGCGCGCCGGCAGCCTCGCCTACCTGCACTTTGCCCGCAGCAACCCGGCGCTGTACCAATTGATGTTTGGCCCGGAGTTCACCGACGAAGCCCTGATTCCGGCACTCCAGCGCGAACGGCTGGCGGCCTTTGGCGAGCTCAAGCGCCTGGTGGCCGAGACCCTTGGGCAAGCATTGGACAGCTCTGACGTACGCAAGGCGTCTGTCGCCGCCTGGTCCTACATCCACGGACTGACCTCGCTGGTCATACACGGACTGCTGCCGGGCGCCGCAGACAACAGCGACGAGCACTTTGTCGAGCGCACACTCGAAGGCTTTGCTGCGCTGGCAATCAGCTGCACTACGCCAATCAAATAAAAATTATCGAATTCAAGCTAAATTATTATTGATTTGTCTTTAGGCAAGTCGCGCCGCACAATCGTGCCCGCTTGCCTGCCAGCGCCCGAAACCGAACCGTGGCTCCCCTGCTGATCTGGTTGCGGCGCTGGCCAGCCGGCCTTTCACACTGCCCTGCTGCCTGAAACCCACGACCATGAATAACCACACCCAACTCTCCCTGCCCGCCAGTCGGCAGGGCTCGCCGCTGCTCGGCGGCCAACTCGCGACTCATCCGCGTGAAATGCTGCGCGCAACCCTGGGCGCAGCCCTGGGCCTTAGCCTGAGTGTGTGGCTCTGCCAACAGGTATTCGGTACGGCGGTGGCGACCCTGCTGATCGGCCCGGTTGGCGCTTCTGCCATCCTGTTGTTTGCCGTACCATCCGGTGCGTTGGCCCAGCCATGGTCAATTCTCGGCGGCTACCTGACCTCAGCCGTGGTGGCCACCGCCGTTGCCCAACTGGGCGGGCACAGCCTGCCGATGGCATCGCTTGCTGTAGGCCTGTCAGTGCTGGCGATGTTCCTGCTGCGCTGCCTGCATCCGCCCGGGGGCGCTGTGGCTCTATGCGTAGTGCTGGCAGGGCCGGCACTGCAGGCGCTGGGCGAAAGGGCCATTCTGCCGGTGATGCTCAACGCCCTGTCGCTGCTGACCATGGCGGTGCTCTACAACAACCTCACCTGGTTGCGTTATCCCAAACGCCCAGCACCGCAGATCAACATGCACCCTGCCGCTGACAGAACTCCCGCGCTATCCAGCGGCATTTCCACGGAGGACCTGGACAAGGCACTGGAAGGATTCGGCGGCTTTGTCGACCTGACCCGTGAGGATCTCGGCCAACTGATTGAAAAGGCAGAGCAGGCGGCGATGCGCAGACGAGTCGGTGCCGTTCAGGCTGCCGACATCATGACCCGG
The DNA here is from genome assembly GCF_027474385.1 of Halopseudomonas sp. MFKK-1. NCBI lineage: Bacteria > Pseudomonadati > Pseudomonadota > Gammaproteobacteria > Pseudomonadales > Pseudomonadaceae > Halopseudomonas > Halopseudomonas sp. MFKK-1. Next base: position 1,651,009 of record NZ_CP114836.1, on the reverse strand, counting down.
GAGCTGCACTTGATCAGCCCGGAAACTACCGTGCGTGATGCGCTCGACCTGCTCGGAGCAATGCGTTTGAAGGTACTGCCGGTTACCGACGCCGAGCAACGCCTGGTAGGTGTCGTGACGCTGGTTGATCTGGCCAGCGTGCTGGATCGCAGGCGTCTCCGGCTAGGGCGCCGCAGGCCCAACGATCGCACGCCGGTCAGCGAAATCATGACCGCGCAAGTCACCGCGGTCGCAGCGCAGGCACCGATAGGCGATCTGGTACCACTACTGTCCGAGCGCGGCCTGCATGCTCTGCCGGTGCTTGACGGAGACAGACTGGTGGGCCTGGTCACCCAGACTGACCTGATAGGCGCTTTGCAACGTGGCCTTTATGGCCAACGCGGCTAGGCCGCTGATACCGGATTCCAGCGCTGCGACCAGTCGTGGTCGCCGCGTGCCGCCTCGCGCAACAGGTCCAGCGCCTGCTGAAGACTGTCGCTGTCGCGCTCGCGTGAATAAACCAGCCAGGTCGGAAAACTGAATTCTGGCGCCTGCGGAACGCGCACAAGGGCGCCGCTATCCAGATAACTCTGCACCACCCGAGTGCGAAAATACCCGGCACCACCGTAGCTGAGCAGATACTGCAGCGCCAAAGGCCCCAGGTTGAAGCTCAGCTCGGCGCGCGCCCGTTCCGGCAAGGCTCGATCGTGCTGTTGCCGGAAGGCGTCACCCCAGTCGATATAAATGTAGGGCTCGGGGTTACTCGGCAGACAAACCTGTATCAGCTTCTCTTCCAGCAGCTCCTCTACCTGCAGCCCGGGCCAATAGGTCGGCTGAAAAACCAGAGCGGCGTCGAGCGCGCCCTGCTCCAGCTTGCGCTGCAATTGCCCACCATCGCCCACCTCTGCCCGGACAGCCTGACTGCCCAGGCGCCGACGCAGCAGACTGACCCAATGCAACATCAACGGATTGCACAGGCTCGGCTCTGCCCCCACATGCAAGACGTTGTCGATACCGCAGAGCAGCGGCAGGTCACGCTGGGCCGCCTCCCAGGCCTGCACCATGCGATTGGCGTAGGCAACGAACTGCTCACCGTCGGGAGTCAGGCGCGCGCCCCCACGGTTGCGCACAAACAGCGTGCAGTTGAGTTGCGACTCCAGGCTCTGGATACGCGCGGTGACCGCAGCCTGGGTCACATGCAGTTGCTCTGCAGCCGCCACCAGACTGCCGCTGCGGACGATTTCCAGAAAAGTACGGGCCAGGCTGATATCCATATGCGACTCTTGTATGTTCGACATGCGAAGACTGAAGCAGCCCAAGATTGTCCTCTATCAGCGGGCCAGCGCCAACCGGCTCGAAGCGTCAACAAAACGACCAAGTGCAGAACATAAAAAAATACTTGCCATTTTCTTGCCATCGCACGCCGCAGACGTGAGACTGAGAAGCCCAACCAAGGAGGACAGCATGAAGATTCCATTACGGACTACTCTCGGTGCAGCCGTACTTGCGACCACCCTCGGCGTGATGCCGTCGACAGCCAGCGCCAGCGATCTCGGCTACGGTGTCGGTATCAGTTATGTATTTGGCCAGGGTCTGGCAGTCGGGATAAAGGCCTTCGCTGACGACGAGGCCAACGAAGGTACGGTCGGCATTGGTATGGACTATGTGTTCAGCAACAGCGGATTGCGCCCGAATGTCGGCATTGGCTACCTCGGCGACGGCTACTATGGCGATCTGAACCTCGGCTACAACTTGGGTATAGGCCAATTCGACCTCGGCGTTGGTGCCGGCTGGTCCGATGCCGACGACAAGTCGAATAACCGCCCGGCGGCATCCCCGGATATCCAGCCTCCGCCACCCCCGCCGCCCCAGCAACCCGGCTGATGCGATGTTGCAGAGGTCGTCGACACGACCTCTGCTCTGCTTCACAAACACCCGTCTTATCTGTCCTCAGCTGACCCCGATCAATAACCGCACTCCGGCACTCCGCTAAGCTCGACGACTTTCTGTCGACCATGCGGTACATCATCATGCCCAACGCCCCCGAACTGCTGGCACCCGCCGGCACCCTCAAGGCCATGCGCTATGCCTTTGCCTACGGCGCCGACGCGGTGTATGCCGGCCAGCCGCGCTACAGCCTGCGCGTGCGCGAAAACGATTTCCACGATCCCGAGGTCCTGGCAGCCGGCATTCAGGAAGCCCATGCACAAGGCAAAAAATTCTATCTGGCCAGCAATATCGCCGCCCATAACAGCAAGGTCGCCACCTATCTGCGCGACCTCGAACCGGTAGTGGCCATGGGGCCGGACGCGCTGATCATGTCGGACCCAGGGCTGATCATGCTGGTGCGCGAGCGCTGGCCGGAGCTGCCGGTGCACCTCTCGGTGCAGGCCAACGCGGTGAACTGGGCGACGGTCAAGTTCTGGCAGCAGCTGGGGCTGGAGCGCATCATTCTGTCGCGCGAGCTATCGCTGGAAGAGGTCGAGGAAATCCGCCAGCGCTGCCCGGATGTCGGCCTTGAGGTGTTCGTGCACGGCGCGCTGTGCATCGCCTACTCCGGGCGCTGCCTGCTGTCCGGCTACTTCAACCACCGCGACGCCAACCAGGGCGCGTGCACCAACGCCTGCCGCTGGCAGTATAACGTAAAACCCGCAGTCGAAACTGCCGAAGGCAACATCGAGCCAGTCGCACAGCCGGTGCAGATCATCACCCAGCACGACAAACCCGACGAGCCGATGGCAATCGAGGAAGACGAGCACGGCACCTACATCATGAACTCCAAAGACCTGCGCGCGGTGCAGCACGTCGAGCGCTTTGTGCAGATGGGTGTCGATTCGCTGAAGATCGAGGGCCGCACCAAGTCGCACTTCTACGTCGCGCGCACGGTGCAGGTCTACCGTCAGGCCATCGATGACGCGGTCGCCGGTCGCCCCTTCAACCTCGGTTTGATGGACGACCTGGAGAGCCTGGCCAACCGCGGCTACACCGAAGGCTTCTACCGCCGCCACCCACCCGGGGTCTACCAGAACTACGAGCAGGGCGCCTCGCGCATGACCCGCCACCAGTTTGTCGGCGAGCTGACCGGCGAAGCCAGCGACTGGATCGAGATCGATGTGAAGAACCGCTTCGGGCTTGGCGATCAGTTGGAACTGATGACCCCGCAGGGCAACCACAGCTTTGTGCTTGAAGCCCTGCAGGACCGCAACGGCAACGCCATTGAGGTCGCCCCGGGCAACGGCCACCAGGTGCGCATTCCACGCCCGCCGCTGGCCGATCTCAAGTACGCATTGCTGATGCGCTGGCTCGCGGCCTGAAGTAGCCTTGCCCGCCAGCAACCGGCGTGCGCCTGATCAGTCGCGCGCCGCTTTCAACAAGAGGCCGTACAGTTGATCCTTGAGATGGGCACGCTGCTTTTTCATCTGCTGAAAGGTTGTGTCTTCCACCGGGGATTCACGCTTCTCCAGCCGCATGATCTCACGATCCAGACCGGCATATTCGTTCAGTAGCTGCCTGAAGTGCGTATCAGCCTCGGCCAGTTGATCGATAAGGTCACTGTATTGCGGGAACTCCCCGTGCAGCTCGTGGTTCTCGATGCCCATTGTCTGTACCTCCATTGGTTGATCCTGACATACCCCATGAGCCTAGTAGATTAGTGCTCAAGCGCCCAACCAGCGCCAGGCAAGCACCACTGCAGGCAGCAGCAAGGCGGTCAGCACACCGAGCGCCCCCATCGCCAGCGCGGCAAAGGCGGCGCATTCATCGCCCTCCTCCAGCGCCCGCGCCGTGCCCACCGCATGCGCGTTCATGCCGTAGGCCATGCCGCGTGCTGCCGGATGCACCACCCCGGTCAGTTTCAGCAACGGCGGCAGCATCACCGTGCCCAGCACCCCGGTGAGCATGACCAGCACGGCGGCCAACGCTGCCAGCCCGCCCAGTTGCTCGGCCAGCGGCATGGCAATCGGCATGGTCACCGACTTGGTCGCCAGGGTCATCAGCACCGGCAAATCCGCGCCTAACAGCCCGGCGGTCAGCAGGGTAATCGCCACGATGGCGATTCCGCCGACCAGCAGCGTAACCATCACCGGCCAGAGATTGGCCCGGATGCGCCGCAGATTGCGATACAGGGGTACGGCCAGCGCCACCGTCGTCGGCCCCAGCAGCCAGGCAATCGGCACCACAGCCTCGCGGTAGGCGGCATAGTCCAGCTGCAACAGGCGGATACCGGCGATGATCAGCAGCATGGTGATCAGTACCGGCTGCAACACCAGCCAGCCGGTGCGCCGGTAGAGCCAAAGCGCAAACACAAAGGCCGCCAGGGTCAACGCGATAGCGGTCAGTGGCGCATGGGCCACCTGCAAAAGGGCATCAGTCATCCTCGCGCTGCCCTGCCATCAGCCGCTGCATCAGCACGCCGCACAGCGGAATACACAGCAACAGCGAGACCACCAGGCCCGCGCCAATAGCGGGCAATTGCGCCAGCAGCACATCCCCGCCGAGCACAATACCGGTCGCCGGAATCGCCAGCATCAGCGGCAGATAGCCAAGCAATGCCGCGCTCGCCTGCTCCAGCCACTCAGGAATCCGGCCCAGCAGCACCAGCAACGCCAACAGCAGCAGCAAGCCGATGACCGGCGCCGGCAGCATCGGCAGCCAGATGGCCTGCAGCAAGGCACCAAAGCCCTGCATCACCACCAGCAGGAGTAGCCCCTTCAGCACTCGCTGGCCCGCCGACGAAACAGCGGCCGTGGCTCAATCGCCGAGCGCCCATAGAGCACGCTCATGCCGTTCAGCCCCTTCAGTGCATCCTCGGCCGACTTGTCCTCGCGCACGGCAAAGGCATCAAAGCCGCACTGGCGCATGTGGCTGAGCTGATCGCGCAACACATCGCCGACCGCACGCAGCTCGCCAGTCCAGCCGATACGCGTGCGCAAAAGATACGCCTGGCTATAGCCGCGGCCATCGCGAAAGCTCGGGAACAGCACCGCAATCAACGGCAGTACCGCGAGGTAGGGCTGCAGCTGCTCGGCCTCGTCATCGGGTTGCAGGCAGACCGCGTCCGCGCTGACGTCAAGACCGTTCAGCACCGCCTCGGGCTGGGATTGCAGCCACGCGGTCAGGCTGAGAATCCGGGGACCGTCGGCGGGCGCCTGCTCGGTCAGTACCAGCGTCCAGGGGTCAGCGCTTACCAGCTCAGGCCCATGTTCGGTCAGTCGAATCAAATTGTTCATGCGCGTGCCTCCTGCGCCGGATACACCCGCGCCTTGAACGGGCCAAGACCAATCCGCTCGACAGTATCGACAAAGCGCTCGGCCCCGAGCCGCTGCTCGCGATACACCTCGGCCAGTTGGGCGATCACCTCCGGGACGTCCTCGGCACTGAAGGCCGGGCCGATCACCTTGCCCAGCGCGCTCTGCTTGCCCTGCGCCCCGCCGATGGTCAGCTGGTACCACTCGCTACCGTTCTTGTCGACGCCGAGGATGCCGATGTTGCCGATGTGGTGGTGGCCGCAGGCATTCATGCAGCCGGAGATATTCAGGCTGATCTCGCCCAGGTCCTGCAGCAGCTCCGGGTCGGCAAAGCGCTGTTGAATCGCCTGCGCCACCGGGATGGACTTGGCGTTGGCCAGTGAACAGTAATCGCCGCCGGGGCAGGCAATCACGTCGGTCAGCAGGCCAATGTTGGGCGTGGCCAAACCGAACTCGCAGGCCCGCTGCCAGAGCGCGTACAGGTCTGCCTTGGCGACATCCGGCAGCACCAGATTCTGTTCGTGGGCGACCCGAATCTCGCCGAAGCCAAAGCGCTCGGACATCAGCGCCACCTGCTCCATCTGCTCGGCAGTCACGTCACCGGGCGGCATGTCGGCACCCGGTTTGGTCGACAGCGTGACCGACACATAACCCGGCTGCTTGTGCGCGTGGGTGTTGCGCTGCACCCAGCGGGCAAACCCGGCGTCGCGCGCCAGCGCGCTGCCAAATTCCAGGTCCACCGCTGGCTGCGGCGGGTAGCTCGGCGGCTGAAAACTGGCGGCGACGCGCTCATACTCGGCGCGGGTCAGCTCGGCGGGGCCATCCTTGATGTGCTGCCATTCGGCCTCGACCTCGCGGGCAAAAGCGTCGATGCCGAGCGCCTTGACCAGAATCTTGATGCGCGCCTTGTACTTGTTGTCCCGGCGGCCGTGGCGGTTATAGACCCGTAGCACCGCCTCGACGTAGGACAACAGGTGCTGCCAGGGCAGCGCCCGACGGATCGGCTGCGACAGAATCGGCGTACGCCCCAGGCCGCCGCCGACCATGACGTCGAACAGCATCTCACCCGCGGCATCCCGGTACAGATAGAGCCCGATGTCGTGCATCATCACCGCCGCACGGTCTTCGCTGGCCGAGCACAGGGCAATCTTGAACTTGCGCGGCAGGTAGAGAAACTCCGGATTGATCGTCGACCACTGGCGCAGAATCTCGGCCAGCGGCCGCGGATCGAGCACCTCATCGGCAGCCACCCCGGCAAAGGCGTCGGTGCTGATATTGCGCACACAGTTGCCGGAGGTCTGAATCGCGTGCATGTCGACCGCCGCCAGCCGGGCCAGGATGTCGCCCACCTGCTCCAGCTCGATCCAGTTGAACTGAATGTTCTGACGCGTGGTGAAGTGGCCGTAGCCGCGGTCAAAGTCGCGGGCGACGCCCGCCAGGGCGCGCAGCTGATCGGCCGACAGCGTGCCGTAGGGAATCGCCACCCGCAGCATGTAGGCATGGCGTTGCAGATACAGACCGTTCTGCAGGCGCAGCGGCAAAAACTCCTCCTCGCTCAGTTCGCCGCTCAGCCGCCGGCTGATCTGATCACGAAACTGGGCGACCCGCTCGGCGACCAGCGCCCGGTCATACTCATCGTAGTGGTACATGCTCACCTCTCGGCAGGCGGCAGTTCCCGCAACCAGCAGGCCTCCCGCACAGGATCATCAAGGCGGCCACTATGCGCAGGCCGCCTGAGCCGTACCAGCCTCAGATCCGGCAAAAAAAACCGTATCAGTTGTACTGAAGGCGCTGTTTTTCTTAAAGCGCAAGGCAACACCGCATGGGGTTGCAGTGCGGCTGTTGACCAAATACTTGAAGGATTGAGTGTGCACTGGGTTTCGTCCCGTTTACGCGGGCGAGTAGCGCAGGTTTGGCGGGAAGAAGAGCGGCAGCCTGTCTGAGGCTCGCAGAGCCGAGTTCTGCCGATCCCCGTCAAACCGAGCAACACAGCGAACCCGAAGGGCCGCGTAGCCGGGTGCCCCGGGGGATACAGGGAAGCGCTAACCCATTCCACATACCCTCTGGCGTTCAAGCTGGGCTGCAATCAAGGCGTGGTTTCGAAGGCATGTCGGGACCTGTCGAGAGACCACAACGCAGAGTGCGGCCCAGCATGAACGCCCCGCAGGGCGGGCGCTCAAGCATGCATCTGCTGCGTTGCGCTGCTTGCCAATAGAACCACTATTGGCCGCACATCGCGCCTTGCATCTGCACGCTTGAGCACTCGCAGAGGGCATGCGGAATGGGTAAGCGCTTCCCTTGGGGGGCTGGGCAAGCAGCCCCCCTTGGCTCGCCGTGAAGGCGAAAGGCTGATTCAGAAGCAGCCCGCGGGCCCTCGCCTGATGAAAGTCGGCAGGCAAACTAGAGACGCCTAAAGCTAGCCTTAGACCTTTTTGAGTCCTCGCAAAGCTTGCCGCCAGCGCCCACGAAAAGCCTACGCGGACACGCCTTTGGCTTTGTCCGCACTACGCATCGTGCATGCGCAGAGAAGGCAAACACGCTGCGCCGGCCAGCGGAACGAGGCACCCATCTGATATGGTTTTTTGCATCGAATCTGAATCTGTTACCGAAGCAGCTATCCCCGCATCATCGCCGCAGCCTGAAAATCCAAGAGCCCTGATGCCATGACCAGCCATATTCCCCTGAAAGACCTGACGCCCGCCCAGCAGGGCGGCCCCATTCATACCCGCAGTTTCAAGGGTCTGTACCGCAACCTGCGCCTGCTCGGAGCCGGTGCACTGATGCTGCTGTTCTTCGGTACCGCCTGGATCGACTGGAACGGTCATCAGGCAGTGCTCTGGGACCTGGACAGCAAGCAGTTCCATATCTTCGGTGCGACTTTCTGGCCGCAGGACTTCATCCTGCTCTCGGCGATTCTGATGATTGCCGCCTTTGGCCTGTTCTTTATCACCGTGGTCGCCGGCCGGATCTGGTGCGGTTACAGCTGCCCGCAGAGCGTCTGGACCTGGATGTTCATGTGGGTGGAGAAAGTCACCGAAGGTGAGCGTCACCAGCGCATTCGTCTGGACGCCGCGCCCTGGTCGCTCAACAAACTGCTGCGCCGCGGCGCCAAGCACGGCCTGTGGCTGGCGATCAGCCTGGCTACCGCCATCGGCTTCATCGGTTACTTCACCCCGGTGCGCGATCTGGTCGGCGACCTGCTGAGCTGGCAGGTTGGCGCAACCACCGCGTTCTGGCTGCTGTGCTTTACCGCTGCCACCTACTTCAACGCCGGCTGGCTGCGCGAGAAGGTCTGCGTGCACATGTGCCCGTACTCGCGCTTCCAGAGCGCAATGTTTGACACCGACACCCAACTGGTCACCTATGACGCGGCGCGCGGCGAAGCACGCGGCCCACGCAAGAAGAACAGCGACCCTGCGGCCGCAGGGCTCGGCGACTGCATCGATTGCACCGTCTGCGTGCAGGTCTGCCCGACAGGCATCGACATCCGCGACGGTCTGCAAATCGACTGCATCAGCTGCGGCGCCTGCATCGATGCCTGTAACGGCGTCATGGATCAAATGGGCTATGCCCGCGGGCTGATTCGCTATACCTCCGAGCGCGCACTGGCCGGCGGCAAGACCCACTGGCTGCGCCCGCGTCTGGTCGGCTACGCGATCGCCCTGCTGCTGATGATCGGCGGCCTGGTGTGGGGCCTGCAGGAACGCCCGCGGATTGATCTGGACATCAGCCGCGACCGCAGCGTATTCCGCGCCAACAGCAATGGCGACATCGAGAACATTTACACCCTCAAGGTACTGAACAAAACCCAGCAGAACCGCGAGTACAGCTTGAGCCTGACTGATGCCGAGCGCTTCAACACCCAGGGCCTCGGTAACCTGCAGGTCGCTGCGGGCGAGACCGGCACCATTGCCGTGCGCGTCAGTCGCCGTGACCCGGCCGTTGCCGCCGGCAGCGAGCCGCTGGAATTTGTGGTGCAGGACCTGAACGATGCAACGAGCAAGGTCAGCGACGAGAGCACCTTCGTCTCGCCGCCGGTGCGTTGATATCGCATGAGCGCGCTTGATGGCCTACAGTGGCGAACATCACCCTCAGAACCACAGGACCGGATGAAACGCTACGAAAAGCTGGCCGATGACATCGCCGAGCTGATCCGCACCGGGGTCATCGCCCCGGGCGAAAAGGTCCCCTCAGTACGGCACGCCAGCCGCACCTACGGGGTCAGTCCATCGACCGTTTTCCAGGCCTACTACCTGCTGGAGGATCGCGGCCTGATTCAGGCCAGACCGCGTTCGGGCTATTTTGTCCACGCGCTGGCCCGGCGTCAGTTGAGCGAGCCAAACATCAGCCCCTACGCGTCCAGCAGCGTCGATGTGGACGTCAGCGAACTGGTGTTCTCGGTCCTTGGCTCGCTCAAGGACCCGGAGATGGTCGCCTTCGGCTCGGCCTTCCCCAGTCCGGATCTGTTTCCGCTGGCGCGGCTGTCGCGCTCGCTGGCCAGCAGCGCACGTGACATGAAACCCCACTCGGTGATTGCCGACATGACCGCCGGCAACCCCGACCTGCGCCGCCAGATCGCCCTGCGCTATATGGTCAGCGGCATGCTACTGCCGATGGACGAACTGGTGATCACCAATGGCGCGATGGAAGCGCTCAACCTGTGCCTGCAGTCGGTCACCCAACCCGGCGACCTGGTCGCCATCGAAAGCCCGGCGTTCTACGCCACCTTGCAGGTGCTGGAGCGTTTGCAGCTCAAGGCGGTCGAGATCCCGGTGCATCCACGCGAAGGCATCGACCTCGAAAGCCTCGCCGACAGCCTGCAGCGCTTCCCGATCAAGGCCTGCTGGTTCATGAGCAGCCTGCAGAACCCGCTGGGCGCCAGTATGAGCGACGCCAAGAAAAAGCAGCTGTATGCCCTGCTCAAGCAGCATCAGGTGCCGATGATCGAGGACGATGTCTACGCCGAACTGTACTTCAGTGCCAAGCCACCCAGACCGGTCAAAAGTTTCGATACCGACGGGCTGGTGATGCACTGCGGCTCGTTCTCCAAGTGCCTGGCACCCGGTTATCGGGTCGGCTGGGTAGCGGCCGGGCGCTTTGCCGAGCAGGTCAGCCGTCTCAAGTTGATGACCACCATTTCCCCTTCAGTGCCAGCCCAGGCGGCCTTGGCCGACTACCTGCAGCACGGCGGCTACGACCGTCACCTGCGCAAGTTGCGCCATACACTGGAGAGTCAGCAACGGGCCATGCTGGCCTCGGCAGCGCGGCACTTCCCCCGTGAGACCCGGGTCAGCCGCCCCAATGGCGGGTACTTTCTGTGGTTCGAGTTTCCCGAGCGGGTCGACTCGCTGCAGCTGTTCCAGCACGCGCTGGCGCAGGGCATCAGCCTGGCACCGGGGCCGATCTTCTCGGCCAACCGGCACTACCGCAACTGCGCCCGGCTGAACTACGGGCACCCCTGGGATGAACCCAGCGAACAGGCCATGGCCACACTCGGGCGATTGATCGCCGCCTTCTGAGCCGCTGCGACAGCCAGCCGCAGTGCACCGGGGCGTCACACTGACCCAGAGCAATGTTCATTAAACAGGTCAGGCGCAGACTGGTGGCCTTTGTTCCCAGGGAGACGCTGCGCATGAACTGCGACATTGCCATTATCGGCGCTGGCCCGAGCGGCCTGTGCATGGCCCGCGCACTGGCCGAAAGCGGCCTGAACATCGTATTGGTCGAGCGCCAGAGCGAGGCCAGCCTGGCCGACCCGGCGTTCGACGGCCGCGAGATTGCCCTGACCCATGCCTCCCAGGCACTGCTGGAGCAGCTCGATATCTGGCCCCGGTTGCCAGTTGAGGACGTAGCCCTGCTGCGCGATGCCAAGGTCATGAACGGCCCGTCACCCTTTGCCCTGCAGATTCAGGCACGCCACGCGGGCTCTGATCACCTCGGTCATCTGGTTGCCAACCGCGCCATCCGGCAAGCCGCCTGGCAAAGCCTGCAGGCGATCGGCGGAGTGCATCTGCTGTGCGACACCCGGCTGCGCCAGGTGCACCAGCACAGCGGCGGCGTCGAACTGGTGATGAATAACGGTACCCGGCTGGAAACCCGCCTGCTGATCGCCGCCGACAGCCGCTTCTCGGAAACCCGAAGAATGCTGGGTATCGGTGCCCAGATGAAGGACTTCGGCAAAAGCATGCTGGTCTGCCGCATGAATCATGAAGCCGATCACCAGCAGGTTGCCTGGGAATGGTTCGGCTACGGTCAGACCCTCGCCCTGCTGCCGCTCAAAGGCAAGCAGTCCTCGGTGGTGGTTACCCTGCCGCCACGGGAAATCGAGCAGCTTCAGCAGCTTGATCCGCAGGCGTTTGCCCGCGAAATGGAGAGCCGATTTGCTCACCGGCTGGGTAATATGGAGCTGGTCAGCGAACGCCACGTCTATCCGCTGGTCGGCGCCTACGCCCGCCGCCTGACGACTCACCGCGCCGCGCTGATCGGCGACGCCGCAGTCGGCATGCACCCGGTTACCGCCCACGGCTTCAACTTCGGCCTGGGCAGCGTGCAACGACTCAGTCGCCTGCTACTCGAAGCTCACCAACTGAACCGCGATATCGGCTCGATCGCCCTGCTGGCACGTTACGAGCGCCAGCAGCGACTGGCTACCTGGCCGCTGTACCAGGCGACCAACCTGCTGGTCGAGTGCTACACCAATGACCATCTGCCGATGCGCCTGCTGCGAGGTGCGGCGCTACGCGCTGCCCAACAACTGGCACCGCTCAAGCGCGGCATTGCGCGACACCTGACCGCAGGCAACTGAATGGCAGATGATCTAAGCTGACGTTTGTCATTATCGATGAGTGGACCTGAGTCATGTTGCTGATCGAACTGGGAACGCTGCTGATCGTCGTGGGTACCTATGTGGCGATCCATCTGTGTCTGGCCAACTACCGTGACAACGAGCTGGAACAGGCCGCGCAACTGCCGTTTGCCGAGGAGCCTGACCGCCTTGACGCCTGATGCGGCAATAAGCCACAGCCGCCGCAGCTCTGCGCCGGGGCACCGGTGCTAAAATTGCGCGCATGAATCTGACCCAAGACAACCGCCTTTCACTCACCCTGGTGCTCTACCTGTGCACCCTGGTGAGTCTGCTGACCTGCGGCTTCCACCAGGGTCAGATGAGCGGGCAGCATCTGAGCGGCGCCGGGGTGGTGTTCTGCAACCTCGGCAGCGACAGCCTGGGTGTGGATCTCGACGATCAGAAGCAGCACCAGATGAGTGACCTGCAGGCCGGCTGCCCGCTGTGCTCTTCCATCGGCCACGGCAGCGCGGTGGCCATGCATGGCTGGTCGCTCGACTACCTGCCCGCCAGCCCAACCAGTGCACCACCAAGCGGCCAATGGGCTCGCCCGCCGCCGCGCCATATCTGGCCCTCAATCAATCCCCGCGCCTCACCCTCCCCGCTCGACGCTGCGCCCCGCGCCGTCTGAGCCTGCCTGCGGCCACCGGCCGTGCGTTGCGTCACACCCCACAACACCCTGACCTGATTTCGGCCCGGCGCCGACTGCGCCGCTGTGGCCACTGTGTGGATGACAACAATGCAACACGCCAACCGCTTTACCCGAGCCACTGTCAGCCTGCGCTGGCAAGCCGCCTTCGCCCTGCTGTTTACCAGCCTCGGCGCTACCGCCCAAAGCCACGAAGGCCATGACCATGAAAGCAGCAACGCTGCGCTGCAACTGGCGCCCGTTGTGGTGACCGCCGTTCAGCAAAGCTCGCCACTGACCATCGTTGCCGACCCCAAGGACGCCCGCCAGCCGGTGCCCGCCAGCGATGCCACCGACTATCTGAAGACCATTCCGGGCTTCTCGGCGATTCGCAGCGGCGGCAGCAACGGCGACCCGGTGCTGCGCGGCATGTTCGGTTCGCGCATCAACCTGCTGGCCAACGGCGGCCAGATGATCGGCGCCTGTCCCAACCGGATGGACGCGCCCAGCTCCTACATCGCACCGCAAACCTACGACCGCCTGACCGTCATCAAGGGCCCGCAGAGCGTACGCTGGGGGCCTGGGGCTTCGGCTGGTACCGTGCTGTTCGAACGTGAGCCGGAGCGTTTCGAGGAGCCGGACAGCCGCGTGCATGCCAGCGTACTCGGTGGCAGCAATGGCCGCTTCGACAAGCTGCTCGATGCCGCCATCGGCAACCAGAACGGCTACCTGCGCTTCGCCGGCAACGACGCCCAGTCCGACGATTACGAAGATGGCAACGGCGATACCGTGCCGTCGCGCTGGAGCAAGTGGAACGGTGATATCGCCGCCGGCTGGACGCCCGATGCCGATACCCTGCTGGAGTTCAGCGCCGGCAAGGGTGACGGTGAAGCGCGCTACGCCGGGCGCGGCATGGACGGCACCCAGTTCGCCCGCGAAAGCCTTGGCCTGCGCTTCGAGAAACTCAACCTCGGTCAGGTCAGCAAACTGGAGGCGCAGGTCTACTACAACTACGCCGATCACATCATGGACAACTTCCGCCTGCGCAGCCCCGATCCAACCAGCATGATGCCGATGCCGATGGCCTCGCAGGTGGATCGCCGTACCCTCGGCGGACGCCTGGCGCTGAGCTTCGATTGGGACGCGGTGGAACTGGTATCCGGTATTGACGCCCAGCGAAGCGAGCACCGTGCCCGCAGGTCCAGTTACAGCATGATGACCGGCTATACCGATGCGGACGAGTTCGCCTGGGAAAAAGACGCAGTCATGCACAACTACGGACTGTTCAGCGAAGCCACCTGGCACCAGAGCGACCTGACCCGCTGGATCGGCGGCGCACGGCTGGACCGCGCCTCGGTCAAGGACTACCGGGTGGGTATTCGCAACATGATGGGCATAACCACGCCCAACCCGACCGCCGGCCAGAGCCGCAGCGACACCCTGCCCAGCGGCTTCGTCCGTTACGAACAGGATCTGACCGCCATGCCGGCAACGGTCTACGCCGGCCTCGGCCACGCCGAACGCTTCCCCGACTACTGGGAGCTGTTCTCGGCCAGCCTGGCGCCAACCGGCGAGCTGAACGCCTTTGACGGCATCGAGCCGGAAAAAACCACCCAGCTGGACGTCGGCATCCAGTATCAGGACGCACGCCTGCAGGCATGGGCATCGGCCTACGCCGGCCAGGTCGACGACTTCATCCTGTTCCGCTACTCGACCATGATGGGCATGCGCCGCAGCCAGGCCTACAACGTCGACGCCCGCATTGCCGGTGGCGAGCTGGGCGTGGCATACGATCTGACCAGCAACTGGAAGACCGACGCCACGCTGGCCTACGCCTGGGGTGAGAACCGCAGCGACGGCCAGCCGCTGCCCCAGATGCCGCCGCTGGAAGCCCGCCTGGGTCTGAGCTACGAGCAGAACGACTGGAGTGCCGGCGCACTCTGGCGACTGGTCCGCGCGCAGAATCGGGTGGATGAAGGCGCCGGCAACGTGGTCGGCCAGGACATCGGCAGCAGCGCCGGCTTTGGCGTGTTCTCGCTCAACGGCGCCTGGCGCATGACCGAGCAGGTGAAGCTGAGCGTGGGTGTCGACAACCTGTTCGACAAGGCCTACGCCGAGCACCTGAACCTGGCCGGCAACTCGGCATTCGGCTTCCCCGCCGACCCGGTTGCCATCAACGAGCCAGGCCGCTCGCTCTGGGCCAAGGTCGATTTCGACTTCTGACCCGCGCCCGTTCTGCGCTCGGCCCAAACCGCGCGCAGAACGGCGTCCTCAGTCGCTCAAAAGCAGGGATCAAGGGTCAGCAGCAGACGTTGCTGACCGTCCTTCAGGGCCGGACTGCGGTGCACAATACCGCGCTCTTCGTTGCCCACCCAACCGCTGCCCTTGAGCAGCGCCACATCCCCACAGCCCAACTGGCGGATAGCGCCAGGCTCGCGCACAGGATCAGGTTTGCCCAGATCCGGCACCCCGAGACCACCACGCTCAACCGCCGAATCCGGCAACCACTCGCTGCCGGGGCCGAGGTAGGTGGTCACCAGTCGCACCGGCAGGTTGTCGCAGTGAAAGCGCGGACACATCGCCTTCTCCAGCATGCGCAAACGCACCGCCACCCGTTCGACACCAAACAGGCAGGCCGTCGCTTCTGCCAGCAGCTGCACATCCGCAACCAGTGGCCCTGCCTGGCCTGGCGCCGGCAACTGCGCCGCCAGCTCACTGGCCAGCGTCTCGCCGGGAATACCTAGCCAGGCCGCCTGCCATCCACCACTAGCGCCTTGCGCCAGCACACTGCTGCGCAGCGCCGGCCCGAGGCGTCGCTGCATGACCGCAAGACTTACCGCTTTCTCAAAGATCGCTGCCAATGCTCCGAGATCACTTCCCATCGCCCAGTGCGCGGGCTCTGTCATCAGCGCGGCATTCATGGGTGCGCCCCTGCCGACGCGACCGCATCATGCGGATGCAGACTTTCGATATGCCGAACATGGACCGCGGCATGCTGTGCACCGGCAGCACTCAAAGCCGCTCCCAACCGCCGGGCGGCGTCTTCGACGAACATCAGATTGGCCCCATTGAGCGCGGCAAAGGCCTGCTCGTCGGCGCGCTTGACCGCAGTCTGTACCGGGGTCGCCAGCGCCTGCTCAATCCGATCGATCAGCGCCAGCAGGCCCAGGCACTCCTCTGCTGCCTGCAGGTCGACGGCAACCTTGGCCTCGCTGCGCTGGCTGTGCGGCGTTGCCAGGCTCCCGCTGCGCCCAAGCCATTGGCTTACCGCCACCGGATCGAGCTGCTGCCGACCGGCAAAAGCTTTATCAAAAGCGCTGACCAGCAACTGCCGGCTGAGGGCAGCCGAGCACGGACAGGTCGAGGAATAGCTGACCGTCAGCTCGGCACGCGCCCTGAAACGGCCCTCAACCAGCGTCGCCTCCAGCTTTACCGGGTAGGCTTTCCAGCCCGACAGCTGCGGCGTAACCAGCGCCGGTCGCCGACACAGCAGACTGAACTGCAGTACCAGCCGTGCATTGCGACTGCCGCAATCGGCATGGCTCTCGACCATTGCCTGCAACAGCGCCTGCAGCACGGTCTGCGCCAGCGCCCGATCCTGACCCAACCGGTCCAGCAAGGTGTAAAGGCGCGACATGTGGATACCCTTGACCTCGGGCCGCGGCAAGTCCACCTGCAGATCGGCACGGGCATGAACCGTCTGCCGCTGGCCGGTCTCATTCAGGGTAATCGGCAGATCAATCCCCTGCATACCAACCCAGTCCAGCGCGGCAGGGTCAGAAGACAGGTCACTCAGAGAAACATCGGGCAGGGCAGCGGTCATCGGCGAGTTCCATCAGCAGGCACATAAAAGAATGTTAAGAATGCATTACTGTTACGTTATAACAAATGAATACACCTAACAATCCGTGCACAGCCCCCGCGCGGGCAAAAAGAAGCCCGGCTGATGCCGGGCTTGGGATGCCAACGCGGGTGTGTGCCCCACCGGGCGCGGGATCAGACGTCGCTGATATCGCTGGCGTCGTGCCGTTCGGCCACCTGCAGGGCTTCGTCGCCCCACACGCGGTTGACCCGTCGACCACGCTGCACGGCAGGCCGCGCGGCGATCTCGGCCGCCCAGCGGCGCACATGTTCGTACTCGTGCACCGAGAGGAATTCGGCAGCGTCGTACAGAGCGCCTTCAACCAGCACGCCGTACCAGGGATAAATCGCGATGTCGGCGATGCTGTATTCGTCGCCCGCCATGTAACGGTTGTCGGCCAGATGGCGATTGAGCACGTCCAGCTGGCGTTTCACTTCCATGGCGAAGCGATTGATCGGGTATTCGAACTTCTCGGGCGCGTAGGCGTAGAAATGGCCGAAGCCGCCGCCCAGATATGGCGCCGAGCCCATCTGCCAGAACAGCCAGTTCATCGCTTCGGTGCGCTTGCCGTGATCCGTTGGCAGCAGCGCGCCAAACTTTTCGGCCAGATACAGCAGGATGGAGCCGGACTCGAATACCCGGGTCGGCGGGTTGGTGCCGTGATCCAGCAAGGCCGGAATCTTCGAGTTTGGGTTGATGGCAACAAAATCACTGCCGAACTGATCGCCTTCGTTGATGCGAATCAGCCAGGCATCGTATTCGGCATCCGCATGGCCCAGCGCCAGCAGCTCTTCGAACATGATGGTCGCCTTGACGCCGTTGGGCGTGGCCAGCGAATACAGCTGGAACGGGTGCTTGCCGACCGGCAGCGTCTTCTCGTGGGTCGGTCCGGCAATCGGGCGGTTGATGCTGGCGAACTTGCCGCCGTTCTCGCTATCCCAGGTCCAGACCTTGGGTGGTGTATAGCTGTTGTCACTCATGCGATGTCTTCCTGTGTTCTGAAACCAGACAGCAAAGGGTAGTCGACAGAGCATGTCGAGCCAGGCACACCAGGTCAATGCCGAATTCTCGCGCAGCGATGCCCGGAACTGCCGCCGCATTCCACCACCTAGAACATCAGCCGGGCACCAAAACCCACCAGCAGCGCACCAAATGTCCAGCGCTGCAGCTGTTGCAGGCGCGGCCGCTCGCGCAACATGCCGCCCATCAGCCTGCCCCCGGAGACATAAAGCAGGTCAAAGCACACGCCGACCAGCAGCACGATCAGCCCCAGCAGCGTGAACTGCAGCGCGACGCTACCGGTCTGCGGGTGAATGAACTGTGGCAGCAACACCGAACAGAACAGCAGCGCCTTGGGGTTGCTGATGTTGGTCAGCAGCCCGCGCCGGAACGCCGCGAGCGCGGTCCGCGACCGCTTGGCGCAAGCGTCCTCCGGCACCAGCGATGACGCCCTCCAGATCGAGATGCCTAGCCAGATCAGATACCCGGCGCCAAACAGCCGTACCGTGTTGAAGGCCCAGGGTGCCGCCTGCAACAGAGCCGCCAGTCCCAGCCCGGCCAATGCGACGTGGGCCGCACGAGCCAGCGCCAGGCCGGCAATGGTTGCGGCGCTCTGCAGCCGCGAATGGCTCGCTGCCGTCTGCAGCAACAGCAGCATGTCTGGCCCCGGCACCAGATAGGCCACCGCCAGGGCACCCACAAACATCCACAATTCCGTCATCTCAGGCGCGCTCCGGCCGTGTCATCTCTCAACAACTATCGTAGGGCCGAATGGCGATACAGGTCATTGCGAGTTAGTGCGCCAAAGTTTGATTTATTGGCATAAACTGCCAGTGAAAAACCCGATAAATTGAGAATATGCCAATGCAATTGGATAACCTGGACAGACGCATCCTCGACGCCCTGCAGCGCAATGCCAAACTGAGCAACGTGCAACTGGCCGAAGAAGTCGGCCTGTCTCCTTCGCCGTGTTTACGCCGCGTGCGTCTGCTGGAAGAGGCTGGCGTGATTCGCGGTTACCACGCCGAGCTGGATCGAAGCAAAAGCGGTCTGGGGCTGACCGTGTTTGTCGGGGTCAAGGTCGAGCGGCACCACGACGCGTCGGCCAATGCCTTTCGCCCCGCGGTGATTGATCTGCCGGAGGTGATTTCCTGCCACGTGGTGTCAGGCGAGTCCGACTTTCTGCTGCAGGTGGTACTGCCGGACCTGGCATCCTACGAGGACTTTCTGTTCAGCACCCTGCTCAAGCTGCCCGGGGTCAGCGACATCCGCAGCAACTTCGCCATCTCGACCGTCAAGTCGCAGACGGCGCTGCCGCTCGATCATCTGCCGCAGGGCAGCCTGAGCTGACCCTCGTACTCAGGCGACCTCTTCGATGCCAGTCTCTTCGCGCCGGCCGTAACGCTCGGCCAGCACCGCGCAGACCATCAGCTGAATCTGGTGGAACAGCATCAGCGGCAGGATCAGCGTCCCCAGCGCGCCGCCGGCAAACAGCACCTGCGCCATCGGCACACCGGTCGCGAGGCTCTTCTTGGAGCCGGCGAAGATAATGGTGATGCGGTCTTCGACGTTAAAGCCCAGACGGCGACCCAGCCAGGCGGTCAGGCCCAGTACCAGCGCCAGCAACAGACAGCAGGCAACCACCAGCCCCAGCAGCTCCGTAAGCGGCACGGTTTGCCAGATACCCTCGACCACCGCATGGCTGAACGCGCCGAAAACCACAAGCAGAATCGAGCCCTGATCCACGCTCTTGAGCCAGCCCTTGTTGCGTGCAACCCAGTCGCCGATCCAGCGACGGGCAATCTGGCCGGCAATAAACGGCAGCAGCAGTTGCACCACAATCTTGCCGATCGCATCCAGGGTGTTGGACTCACCGGCCTGCGCGCCCATCAGCAGCAGCACCAGCAACGGGGTCACAAAGATACCCAGCAGACTGGAAGTCGCTGCGCTGCAGACCGCCGCAGCGACGTTGCCGCGGGCAATCGAGGTAAAGGCAATCGCCGACTGCACGGTGGCCGGCAGGGCGCAGAGGAACAGGATACCCAGATAGAGCTCATCCCCTACCAGCGGCACCAGCGCCGGTTTGAGCAATACGCCTAGCAGCGGAAACATGATGAAAGTGCAGGCAAATACCAGCAAATGCAGGCGCCAGTGGGTCATGCCGGCAATGATCGCCTCGCGCGACAGCTTGGCACCGTGCATAAAGAACAGCAGTGCGATGGCGGCATTGGTCAAGCCATCAAAGGCGACAGCAGCCTGCCCGTGCACGGGAAACAGGCTGGCGGCAATGACGACAGCAATCAGGCAGAGGGTCATGTTGTCAGGTAAAAAGCGTGGGCGTGCCATGGCAATGTCTCGTTTTTCGTTATCAATGTTGCGACGTGCAGGGGAGGAGTTTACTGTCTGGACCAACGACCGACTAACGCGATTGGATAGCACAATGTCGACAAACGGACAAAAGCGCCTGAATCACCGTGCCGTACCCGATCTGCCCGCCCTGCCGCGGCCGCTGTATGCTCGCAGCGAATCACTGCAACGCGGCACCACCACGCTCTGGCATAGCCACCCGTGGGCACAGCTGTCCTACGCCATTTCCGGCGTGCTGTCGGTGCATACCCACAGCGGGCGTTTTCTGGCCCCGCCGCAGCGGGCGATTCTGGTGCCGCCCGATCTGCCCCACGCGGTCATCAGCTCGCCCGACACGGAGATGCGCAGCCTCTACATCGAGCGCGACGCCATGCCGTGGCAGGCCGGGCAGTGCGCGGTGCTGGAGATCAACCCGCTGACCCGCGAACTGATCAACCAGTTCGGTCGCATTCCGGTCGAGTACGACGAGAGCGGTACCGACGGGCGACTGGTCGCGGTATTGCTCGACCAGCTAACCGCCGCCCGCAATACCGGCCTGTATCTGCCCTGGCCGGATGACTCACGTTTGCAGCAGGTGTGTCAGGCGCTGTTCGACAACCCGGAGCAGGGCCTGACGCTGGGCGACTGGAGTCGGCAACTGGGCTGTTCCGAGAAAACCCTGACCCGCCTGTTCCAGCGCGACACCGGCCTGAGCTTCCGGGCCTGGCGCCAGCGTTTGCGTCTGCTCAGCGCCTTGCCCATGCTGGAACGCGGCGAGCGGGTCACCGACATTGCGCTGGCCTGCGGCTACGACTCGACATCGGCTTTTATCGCTGCGTTTCGCACGCAGATCGGCATGACGCCCAGCCAGTTTGCCAGCCGCCAGTAACATTCAGGGCTGGGCAATTTCCGGGCTGAGAATCCACTCGGCGCTGTCATTCCAGACGTCCATGCGGGTGATCTTGCCGTCGCGCACCTCGAAACGGTCGAGATAACGGTTGCCACTGAAGGTGCGTCCATCCGGCCATTCGCCGTACAGGGTGCCGTTGGAATAAACCACGGTGTGGTCGGCGTGCTCGGTCCAGTCAAACTGGCCCAGCTGCTTCTTGACCCAGTTGTAGCGACCGGCATTGAACGCGGTGATCTCATGGGCACTGGGCATCGCCCGGCCGCCGGTAAAGGTGATGCGCACATCATCGGCCATAAAGGTTGCCGCCAAGACCGGGTCCGGCGCCATGGATGCCGCCAGAAAATCGCTAACAATCTGTACTGCCTTATTCTCAAAACCCATTTCTCTTTCTCCAACAGAAGGTATGACCGGGTGCCTGCAATCAGTGCAAGGCGCACCCATAAAGTGCAAAACTCACGAGCATCAACCAGAAAAAGCCGCTATTTCAGCGCCCTGGAAACATGGTCTCTATTTTGCTAGCAAATATCATGCGAATGCTAGCTATCCTAGGAGAAGACCATGTTCAAGGCACTGAAACCCTTCCGACGACTCTGGCCCCAGGCCGTCGCTGTCACCACCCTCGGCCTGCTGATGAGCAGCCCGGCACTTGCGGTTGAACCGATCAAGATCGGTCTGGTGGCCGCGCTGTCCGGTCAGTCGGCCAAATCCGGTGAGGCGCTGACCCGCGGCCTGACCATTGCCATCGACGAGATCAACGCCGATGGCGGCATCCTTGGTCGCCCGGTCGAACTGATCCGCCGCGACGATGAAAGCAACCCGGCCAAGGGCATGCTGGCCGCCCGCGAGCTGATCCAGCGCGAGAAGGTGACCGTGCTGTTTGGCGGCCTCGACACGCCTGTCTCACTGGCAATTGTGCCGCTGGCCAATCAGATGAAAGTGCCCTTTATGGGTGCCTGGGCCGCGGGCACATCAATCACTCAGAACGGTGCCAGCGACAATTATGTGTTCCGCGTCTCCGCCATGGATGAAATCGTCGACGAAGCTCTGGTGCAGTACGGCATCGATGAATACGGCATGCAAAAGCCGGGCATGCTGCTGATCAACAACCCCTGGGGTGAATCCAACGAAAAGGGCTTCCGCCACGCACTGGAACAGCGCGACATGACGTGGGCCGGTATTGAACGCATCGAAGGCAGCGACCTGGACGTCATCCCGCAGCTGACCCGTCTGAAGAATGCCGGTGCCGACACCCTGCTGATGGTGGGCAACGTCGGTCCCTCCGCACAGGTAGTGAAATCCCTCGACCGCATGGGTTGGGACGTGCCGGTGGTCTCCCACTGGGGCCCGGCGGGTGGCCGTTTCAGCGAGCTGGCCGGCCCCAACGCTGACCGTGTGCACTTTATCCAGACCTATGTGTTCACCGAAAACAACAGCGCCAAGGGCGATGAGGTGCTGAGCGCCCTGAAAGCCCGCTACCCGGAGATTCAGAGCCTGGCCGACATTACCCCGGCCGTGGGTATCGCCAACGCCTACGACGCCATGCACCTGAGCGCGCTCGCCATCGAGAAGGCCGGCAGCACCGACGGCACCGCGGTGCGTGACGGCTTCTATGCCATCGACAGCTACGCCGGCCTGATCAAGAACTACAGCACGCCCTTCACCCCGGAGCAGCACGACGCGCTGGGCCCGCAGGACTATGTGTTCACCCACTTCGTGGACGGCAGCATCGTTCCGGTCAAACCCTGATCTGGCAGTAAGGCGATCCGCGTCTGCGGGTCGCCGATAAGGAGTTAACGCATGATTACCGCCGCCCTGCTGACCGGCATTGGCCTAGGCAGCATGTACGCCCTGCTGGCGCTCGGTTTCCACATTACCTACGTGGTGTCGCGCACGGTCAACTTTGCCCAGGGCAGCGCCATGATGCTCGGCGCCGTGCTGGGTTACAGCTTCTGCATTACCTGGGGCTGGCCGATCTGGCTGGCGATCCCGGCGACGCTGACGCTGTCTGCCATCTATGGGCTGGCGGTAGAACGCTTTCTGGTGCGGCCCTTCAGCTCGCGCGGCTCGGACGCCTGGCTGATGGCGACCGTGGCCGCCGGGATCTTGGTCGACAACCTGGTGATGTTTACCTTCGGCAAGGAGCCGCGCCAGTTCACCAGTTCGCTGACCGAGAGTGCTTTCAGCCTGCTCGGTACGCAAGTGTCCCCGCTGCAATTGATGATTCCACTGATCGGCGCAGCCATCGCGCTGGCGCTGATGCTGATACGCCGCTACACCCGCCTCGGAAAGGTACTGGAAGCCTGCGTACAAAACCCGCGGGCAGCCATGCTGATGGGCATTCGCGTCAATTGGGTGGTCGCCATTGCCTTCGCGGTCTCGGCGGTGTTTGCCGCCATCGCCGGCATGCTGATCGCGCCGCTGTTCAATGTCAGCGCCGAGATGGGCACGCTGTTCGGCCTCAAGGCCTTTGCGGTCGCCATCCTCGGCGGTATCGCCAGTGCTGGCGGCGTGTTCGCAGCCGGCCTGCTGTTCGGTCTGGTTGAGGCCATTGTCACCATCTACTTCGGCTCGGCCTTCACCCAGATATTTACCTTCGCGCTGGTCATCCTGGCGCTGGCACTACGTCCGGACGGCCTGTTCGGCAGCAAGACACTGGTGAAAGTATGATCAACAAGATGTCGCTGGCGAACCTGCTGGCTACCGCCGCACTGACCCTGGGCGGCGTGGCGCTGTCGTTTACCCTCGACAGCTATTCCCTGCTGGTGTTCAGCTTCTTCGCCCTGACCGTGGTGGTCGGCGCCGGGCTGAACATCCTGATCGGCCTGAGTGGCCAGATTTCCTTCGGTCACATCGCGTTCTATGCGATCGGCGCCTACGTCTGCGCCCTGCTGACCATGGCCGGTTGCCCGCTGGGTCTGGCGATGATCGCCGCCGCGCTGGTCAGCGGTGCGCTCGGTGCGCTGCTGGCGATCCCGGCGCTGCGGGTCGAAGGGCCCTATCTGGCCATGATTACCATCGCCTTTGCGCTGGTGGTGCATCACGGACTGGTGGAGTGGCGCGGCCTGACCGGCGGCGCCAACGGTCTGATGGGCATCCCCATGCCGCAACTGGGTGACATGGACCCGGCGGTGCTGATGGCGTTGCTCGCCAGCCTGCTGATGGGCGGCTCGCTGCTGTTCTACCAGCGCCTGCGCAGCAGCGGCTGGGGCACCGCCATGCGCGCGGTCAAGGCCTCGGACATCGCCGCCCGCTCACTGGGCTTCAACCCGGTGCAGACCAAAACCCTGGCCTTTGGCCTGTCGGCACTGCTGACCGGTCTGGCCGGTTCGCTGGTTGCGCCACTGATGATGTTCATCAATCCGGCCTCGTTCCCCTTCTCCCAGTCGATTCTGTTCGTGCTGGCGGTGATCGTTGGCGGCGCCGGCTCGGTGCTCGGTCCGGTGCTTGGCGCGCTGCTGATCGTGCTGCTGCCGGAGCTGCTCTCGGACATGGCCGAATACCGCCTGCTGATGTTCTCCGGCCTGTTGCTGGGCGTGCTGTGGATTGCCCCGCGCGGGCTGCTCGGCACAGCAGCCCGGCTGTGGGTGCGACCGCAAAACCTGCAGGCGCCAGCAGAACCGGACATGGCACGCATCCGCGAATTTATCGCCCGCCCGGCCAACAGCGCCGCGCTGGAGGTCAACGACATCGGCATCAACTTCGGCGGCGTGCAGGCCGCGGCCAATGTCAGCCTGAGCGCCCGCCCCGGCAGCATTACCAGCATCATCGGCCCCAACGGCGCCGGCAAGACCACCGCGCTGAACATGATCAGCGGCTTTTACGCGCCCGACAGCGGCAGCATTACGCTAAACAGCGACCTGGCCGGCCTGCCCGCCTGGAAAGTTGCCCGAGCCGGCATTGCCCGCACCTATCAGACGACCCAGTTGTTCGGCGAACTGTCGGTGCTGGAGAACGTACTGGCCGGTATGCAGCAGGGCCGCCTTGGTCGCATCCTCTCCGCCGCCAGCACGGAGCAGCGGGGAATGGCTCTGCAACTGCTGGCACTGGTCGGCTATCAGGGCTCGGTCAACACCGCCGCCGATGAACTGCCCCACGTCGACCGCCGTCTGGTCGAGATTGCCAGGGCGCTGGCCTCACGCCCGGCGGTACTGCTGCTGGATGAACCGGCTGCCGGTCTCAGCCGCAGCGACACCGACCAGCTCGCTGCGCTGTTCCGCGAGCTGGCGGGGTTCAATATCGCGGTGATGCTGGTGGAACACGACATGACCCTGGTCATGGGCGTATCCGATCAGTTGCTGGTGCTGGACGCCGGCAAACCGATTGCCTGGGGCGAGCCCGACGACGTTCGCCAGTTGCCCCACGTGATCGCCGCCTATCTCGGTGGCACCGAATACCAGGCGCCACCGCGCGCCGAGCCGTGGAACGGCTCACGCGATGCCCGCCTGTTCATCAAGGATCTGGTACTCGATTACGGCGCCGCTCCGGTGGTCGACAAGGTCAACCTGGTGGTCAACCCCGGCGAGCTGATTGCGATTCTCGGCGCCAACGGCGCAGGCAAGTCGAGCATTCTGCAGTGCCTGGCCGGGCTGCACCCGGCGACCTCCGGCAGCATCCTGCTGGACAACGAAAGCATTCATCACAGCGACGCTGCCAGCATCGCCGCCCGCGGGCTGGCACTGGTGCCGGAAGGGCGACAGATGTTTCCGCAGCTGACGGTACGCGACAACCTGATGCTGGGCGCCTTTGCGCGCACCGACAAGGTCGATGTCGAGGCCGAAATCGAAGCCATCCTGCAGCGCTTCCCGCGTCTGCGCGACCGTATCGACAGCCCGACCGGCCTGCTCTCCGGCGGCGAGCAGCAAATGGTTGCCGTTGGCCGTGGCCT
Organism: Halopseudomonas sp. MFKK-1; assembly: GCF_027474385.1. Taxonomy (NCBI): domain Bacteria; kingdom Pseudomonadati; phylum Pseudomonadota; class Gammaproteobacteria; order Pseudomonadales; family Pseudomonadaceae; genus Halopseudomonas; species Halopseudomonas sp. MFKK-1. Next base: position 1,625,310 of record NZ_CP114836.1, on the reverse strand, counting down.
GATGGCCAAGCCCCGCATTCTGCTGCTCGACGAGCCGTCGCTGGGCCTGTCGCCGGCGATGATCGGCGAGTTGTACGACGCCCTTGCAGCGCTGCGCGATGAAGGCGTGACCCTGCTGCTGGTCGACCAGATGGCCAACCTCGCCCTGCAGGTCGCCGACCGCGCCTACGTGCTGGAGACCGGCCGCATCGTCAAATCCGGCAGTGCCGAGGCGCTGCGTGGAGACCGCGAGCTGGAAGCCGCCTACCTGGGTGAAGGAGCGGTCGCATGAGCTGTCTGCACCTGCGCAACCTGCGCCTGCCGGGTCAGCACGGCCTGCACGAACTGCGGATTGAAGACGGTTATTTTGTCAGCCGGTTCGGCGGCCAGCAGCCCGTCAGCCAACACGATCTGGGCGGCTTGCTGGTGCTGCCGGGGCTGATCGAAACCCACATCCATCTGGACAAGGCCTGCATCATGGGCCGCTGCTGTCTGCAGCACGGTACCCTGGCCGAGGCCGTCGAGCAGACTCGTCAGGCCAAGGCAGGCTTTACCGAGGACGACGTTTATCGACGCGGCGCCAGGGTGCTGGAACAGGCCATCGTGCAGGGCACCACGCACATGCGCACCCATGTCGAGATCGACCCGCAGATCGGACTGACCGGGCTGCGCGCGGTGCAGCGCCTGCAAGCGGACTACGCCTGGGCGATCACTCTGGAGATCTGCGTATTCCCGCAGGAGGGCATGCTCAACAATCCGGGCACCGAGGCACTGCTCTGCGAAGCGCTGGAGTCCGGCGCCGACCTGCTCGGCGGCTGCCCGTACACCGACAGTGACCCGCAAGGGCAGATTCAGCGCCTGTTCGAGCTGGCGGTGCGCTACGACTGCGATCTGGACTTTCATCTCGACTTTGACCTCAACCCAGAGGGTATGACCCTCGGCTGCGTGATCGAGCAGACTCACCTGCACGGCTGGCAGGGGCGCGTTGCGGTCGGTCACGCCACCAAGCTGTCGGCCCTGCCCCGCGAGGAGCTGGAGGCTATGGCAACGACGCTGGCCGAGGCCGGGGTGGCGGTCACCTGCCTGCCCTCGACCGACCTGTTCCTGACCGGCCGCGAGCAGTTTCACAACAAACCGCGAGGGCTGGCGCCCTTGGCCTCACTGCACGCGCTGGGCGTGACCTGCTCGCTGTCGACCAACAATATCGATAACCCCTTCACGCCCTACGGCGATGCGTCGCTGATTCGGCAGGCCAACCTGTTTGCCAACGTCAGTCAGCTGGCGACCGAACAGGAGCTGCTGGATTGTCTGGGCTGGGTATCGGCCACCTCGGCGCGCCTGCTGTGCCTGCCCGACTACGGCCTGACGCCCGGCTGCCGGGCGGACTTTGTGGTGTTTGATGCGCCGTCGGCGGCGGCGGTGGTGGCACAACTGAGCGCACCCTTGATGGGCTTTAAGGCAGGCCAGCAGACATTTGAGCGCAGCCCTGCAAGGCTGCTGCGGGTGGCGCCGTCAGAGGCCGCTCAACGCCTCGCGTAGGTCAACTTCCGGCGCGCTGTCGTCCTCCAGGTCGAGCTGGCTTTCCAGCTCGTCCAGGTGCTCGATCATCACCCGCACCGCACGGTCACGGTCCCCTTCGCTGAGGGCATCGAGAATCTCTTCGTGCTCGTCCGAAGCGCAGGAGGGCACATCATTACGCTGGTACAGCGCGACGATGAGCGAACTGCGCACCATCAGGTTGGCGAGGATCTCGCTGAGCACCCGGTTGCCGCAGATATCACCAAGCATCAGGTGAAACTCGCTCAGCTCGCGGACGATCTCGCGTCGATCCGTGGCGTTGGTCGCCTTGCGCTCATTACGCACATGGGTGCTCACGCGCTGACGGTGACGACGCATGGCCTCAGGAGTGATGCTCTCGACAATCCCGCGCTCAATCGCCCGACGCGCCGCAAACACATCGCGCGCCTCAGCCGCACTGGGCTGAGCCACCAGCGCGCCGCGGTTCGGCTCGATGGTGACGATACGTTGCAAAGCCAGGCGCTGCAGCGCCGCCTGAACGTGGTTGCGGTTGGCTTTCAGGGCATCAACGATCTGGGCTTCGACAAGACGGGTACCGGGACGCAGGCGATGCTGGGCAATGGCCCTGGACAGCGCGTCGATGATGCGCTGCACTTCTGCCTGCTTGCTGGTTTGCGGTTTACCGACCAAGGTGCCCTCTGCTTCGTCGTCTGGTGTGCCCACTCCGGCATGAGGTGCGGAGCAGCCGCATTATCGCTCTGCCCGCTGGCCATATACAACCGACCGGGTCACGCCTGTCCCAGTGCCACGCCCTGCCCGCGCGGATCATGCATCGCCTGCCGCCGCCCGTCCGGATACAGCGCAATCGCCCCGGCCTGGCCGGTAAAAGGGCTGGCCGCCGGAATCATCTCGATATCATGCCCCATCGCGGCCAGCTTCTGCGCCACCTGCGGGTCAATATCGGATTCCAGCTTGAGATTGTCGGTACTGTCGAAAAAACTACGGCCCAACAAAAAGCGCGGTGTGCGCAGCGCCTCATCAATCGGCTTGGCAAAATCGACAAGCTGAGTCGCCAACACCATCTGCGTTTGCGGTTGACCGTCGCCGCCTTGGGTACCAAAAAACAGCTGGCGGCCGTCATCAGCCAGATAGCAGGAGGGGTTGAGCGTATGCGCGGGCCGCTTGCACGGCGCCCAGGCATTGGGGTGCGTTGGGTCGGCATTGAATCCGGCAGCGCGGTTCTGCCAGAGCACACCGGTGTCGCCCAGCACACAGCCTGAGCCGAAATCATGGAACAGACTCTGAATCAGACAGGCCGTACGCCCTTCAGCATCGGTTGCCGCCATCCACACGGTATCGGCCGGACGGCCCGGCTCGTTCCAGGCCGCCGCCTTGTGGTCGTCGATGATCGCGGCGTAATCGCGCCCGCAGCCTTCCGACAGGCTGGAACGAAAATCCCAGTCCGCAAAGACCGGATCACAGAGTTCAGCGTTACGCCGCAGCAGCCCCTGTTTAATCGCCTCGACCAGATAGTGGTAATAGCGCGCACTGCCATCGCCACAGGCGCGCAGTGACTTGTTCTGCAGCGCGGCCATGGCCTGCAGGGTGTACAGCCCCTGACAGGGCGGCGCAACGTTGAACAAGGTGCCGTCCCGATAACGAATGGAGATCGGCTCGACCAGTGCGGCCCGGGTCGCCAGCAGATCGTCACGACTCAAGCCGCAGCCCAGCCGGGCAAAGGACTCGGCAAAGGCCACACCCAGTTCACCCTGATAAAAGTCCTGCACGCCATGGCGCGCCAGCTGTTCCAGCGTGTCAGCCAACGCCGGCTGACGCAGCCGGTCTCCCGTCTGCAGCCAGCGCCCCTGCTGCTGGCACAACGCCTTGAGATCCGGCAGCGACTCGATCAGGTCGTGACGCTGCTGCTGCCAGAACAGCTGCGAGGCCGACACCTCGACACCGGCACGCGCCAGCACCACAGCGTCTTCCAGCAGATCGCGCCAGCCCAGCCGTGAGCCCCACTGCTCGCGGCTGATCTTGCCTGCCAGCTCCCAGCTCGCCATGGCGCCAGCGGTGGTGGCCACCGACGCCGGGCCACGCAGGGTAATCCGGCCACCCTCAGGCAACTGCTGCCCGGCCTGGCCGATCCCCACAATGGTGCGCACCTGCCCATCGTGCAGCATCCAGAGTGCATCGCCGCCCAGCCCGGTCATGTGCGGGTATACCGCCGCCAGGGTCGCGCTTGCAGCAAGCATCGCGTCGATGGCAGTGCCACCGGCCTCCAGCATGCGCATTCCGGCGGCGCTGGCATCATTGTGGGGGGTACAGATCACACCGCGGCGGGATTCAGCCAACATTGCAGGGTCCTCTTGTCTAGCCATCAGAAACAACATTGCTAGCAATGAAAGCAAGAAGTGTTCCGCCAGGCAAAACATCAGACCAATAATCGTCAGCACCGAAATAGCAGCCTCACCGAGCGCTCGCAGCGGCGTCATGCCGCGTCTCAGAGGGCTCGGACTTGGGTCAGCCAGTAAACTGGAGCGGCCAACTGATCTGATGTTGACCCCGGACAATATCAGCCCGCTCGACAGCCCCCAGTATCCACCTAAGCTGAGGAAGGACAATTGCGTCCAAGCGACAACAACATCCCGCAGAGGAATGCTTATGAACTTCAAGAATCCGGTCATGATTGCTGCTCTGACCCTGGCAGCACTGTGCCCGCCGGCCTTCGCCACTTCGCCCACTCCGCCCCCACCGTCGGCCGAACCAGGTTACGAACAGCAGGCAGCCAGCGCTGCCCAACTGCTGCAAAAGGCGATTGCTGCCTATCGCGAGGAAGGCAACGCGGCTTTTGCCCGTTTCAGCCGCCAGGGCGAATTTATCGATGGCGACCAGTACGTTTACGTGGTCGACGAGAACGGCTACATGCTGGCCAGTGGCGGCCCGTCGGCGGCCCTGATCGGTCGTGATATCACGCCGCTGCTGGACCCGGAACTGAAGGAAGCCTTCAACTCGGCTCTGCAGGCACCGGAATCAGACACGGTGTCGAGCGCCGAATACCGCTGGATGAACTGGAACGACGGCAAGGTGGAACGCAAGCAGGTGTTCTATCAGAAGGTCGACGGAAAGACCTTCGCCGTTGGCTATTACCTGCCACGTTCCAGCGAAGCTGCTGCCAAGGCACTGCTGGATGACGCGGCTGCCGCGATCGCAGACGATGCAGAGGCTACCATCGCCCGAATCAATCGACTGGACCCCGAGTTCAACCGGGACGACCTGTATGTATTCGTGGTGGATATGGACAGCATGAGCATGGTGGCGCACGGCTATAGCCGGCGTTTGCTCAACATTCACTTCCCGGATCTGAAAAACCGCGACGGCCTGCGCGTCGGCCAACAGATTCTGGATGCTGTAGAGGCCGGTGAAGACAGCGTCACCTACACCTGGCCCAACCCGGTAACCGAGCGGCCGGAAGAGAAGAAGACCCTGATCCGCAAGGTCGGCAACTATCTGGTTGCGGTGGGTTACTACCAGGAGCCGGTAACCGAGTAAGCCTGACAGGCTGGTGGCGCCCGCCATCAGCCTGCTTGCAGCTAGCGCAGCTGACTGTCCTTGCTGGCGCTGCGGTTATAGCCGGAGTCAAACCGGGCGTCTTTCTCCTGCTCTGCCTGACAGGCCAGACACAGGCGCACACCCGGCAACGCCTGACGACGACGCTCGGCAATCGGCTCCCCACAGTGCTCACAGTGACTCAGACTTTCGCCCTTGGGCAAATCCTGCCGGGCGCGCTCGACAGCGGAATCGAGTGTCGCGTCGATCTGCTCCTGTACCGCTCCGTCCTGTGCCCAGCCACTGGCCATGATGCCTCCCGCTTTACTCGTCGAAAGCCGCTTGCAACAACGATGGCAGCACTTCGCCGGCCGCGCCAGCCAACAGCCATTCATGCTGACCACCCAACGCCTGCGGCTGCGGGTTGACGTGAACCACGGCCGCCCCGGCCTGCAGCGCAATTTCCGGCACCTGCGCAGCTGGATAGACCACGCCGGAGGTGCCAACCGAGAGCAGCAGATCACAATCAGCAGCCGCCGCAAAGGCCGCTTCGAGCGCATCGACCGGCAGGCTCTCGCCAAACCAGACCACGCCGGGCCGGACCAGACCGCCGCACTGCTTGCAACGTGGCGGCGCAAGACGCCGACCTTCGGCAGGTTCTAACGGTGGTTCGGACGGCATGCTGAATGGCGAAGCACACCGACTGCACCGCGGCTGATGCAGGCTGCCATGCAGGTGCAACGCATCGGCACTGCCGGCGCGCTCGTGCAGGTCGTCCACATTCTGGGTGACCAGCGTCAGCTTCGGCACCCGCTTTGCCAGCTCGGCAATCGCCAGATGGCCCGGGTTGGGCTGGGTGCTCAGCACCTGCATGCGCCGCCACTCGTACCAGCCCCAGACCAGCTCCGGGTCATCCTCGAAAGCCTCGGGCGTTGCCAGGCGCATGGGATCAAACCGCGACCAGAGCCCGCTCAGCGCATCGCGGAAGGTGGCAATACCGCTCTCCGCCGACACCCCGGCACCGGTGAACACCACCACATGCTGCGCATCACGCAGCCGCGCCAGCAAGCCCTGATCAAACGTCATCACCGCGCCTCCATAACCCGTAGCCGTCATCGTGCACCAGGGCGGAGTCAGTCGGCAAATACAAAGCCGGCCAGCGGTACGCCCATCGCAACCTGATGAAAGTCAGTGCGACCGGGGCTGTCAGCAGCAGCGCCTGCCACCACATGCAGCGGCAGCAGATGCTCGGCATCAGGGTGCGCCAGCCGTGCGCCCGGCGCCTGCTGCCAGCCTGCCAGCGCAGCATCGCGCTCGGCCTGCGGCAGCACGATCATGTTCTGCAGCCAGCGATCAAAGGCCTCGACCGCCGGCGCCGGCGTCGCCAGATTGGCGCGCATCAGCGGGATATTGTGAAAGCTCATGCCACTGCCGACGATCAGCACACCCTGCTCGCGCAGCGGCGCCAGCACGCGGCCCAACTCCAGATGGGCCTGCGGGTCCATATCGGCCCGCAGCGACAACTGCAGCACCGGCATATCGGCCTCGGGCCGCACCAGCTTGAGCGGGATAAAGACCCCGTGATCAAACCCTCGACGGTGGTTGAACGCAGTATCGAAACCCGCTTTGCCCAGCAGCTCGGCGACCTCAGCTGCCAGCTCCGGCGCGCCCGGCGCGGGCCAGGTCAGCTGGTAGGTGTGCGGCGGAAAGCCGTAGTAGTCAAACAACAGGCCGGGGGCGGCCTGGGTATTCAGGGTAAAGACCGGTTCTTCCCAGTGGGCCGAGATCACCAGCAGGGCGCGGGGAGCCACATTCAGGCTCGGCAGCAGATTGCGCAACCAGGCTTCCATGCCCTGCCAGGTGTCGGCCGGTTCCCACTCCATGAAGAAGCAGGGACCGGCGCCATGGGGAAGAAAGACCGTCGGCAGTCGATTGGCAGACATCATTCGTCCTCCATCCGGTCAATGATCAGATACGCAGACCCAGGCGGGCATCCAGGGAGAAACGGTCACCACCGCGCAGGAAGATACCGAAGGCAGTCAGTGCCCACAGCAGCGGGTATTCGATTCCGCCATTGGTCCAGAAGAAGCCATTGGCCGTGTGCACAGTCAGCGCTACGCCGAGCATGAAGGTGACCGCCAGCGCTGCCGGACGGGTCAGCAGGCCAAGAACCAGTGCCAAACCACCAAAGAACTCGACCAGGCCCGCCAGCAGCGCAAACAGAATCCCGGGTGACATGCCCAGCGAACCTTCAAAGAACTGGCCGGTTGCTTCCAGACCGTAGCCGCCAAACCAGCCAAACAGCTTCTGCGCGCCGTGCGGCATCAGCATCAGACCGGCGGTAATACGAATCAGCGGATAGCCCAGCGGGGCCAGACGTTCAAAAATGGCCAGGCCGGGGGTAGCTGTGTGTTGGTTGCTCATGATGTGTCTCCAAAGGTTGCGTTGAGTTGATGGAGAGCAGAGTATGTTGGTTTCCAAAACGAAAGAAGACTGCAAAAAGGGAACCCATGGTTAACAAATCGGAAACCTTGGGCGGATCACTCGAAGACCTGTACGCCTTTTGCGCTGTCATCGAGTTTGGCACTCTTTCCGCCGCCGCCCGTGAACGGGGAGAAACCAAAGGCAGTATCAGCCGCCGCCTGTCGCGCCTGGAGCAACGCCTCGGCGTCGCCCTGCTGGCGCGCACCCCTCGGTCGGTATCGGCAACCGAGGAAGGCACCACGTTCTATCTGAAGGCCCGCGACGCCCTGACCTTGCTGGCCGACGCCAGCGCCAGCGCCCGCGCCGCGCAGGACGTGCCAGCCGGTCATCTGCGCCTGACCGCACCGCTGGACCTGGGAGTTGGCGTGTTGCCGTTGCTGCTTACACGGTTCCGCGCGCAGTATCCGCAAATCGACATCGAGCTGCTGCTGACCGACACCCCACTGGACCTCAGCGCCCATCGTATCGATCTGGCCCTGCGCGCTACGCCGGGCAACCTGCCGGACATGAGCTATCGCGCCTCTGCGCTGGTGAACTTCCGCATCGGGCTGTATTGCTCACCAGGCTATCTCGCTGAACGCGAGCCGCCGAGCCAGCCTGCCCACCTGGCCGGGCATCAATTGCTGGCCTGTCGTGAGCGGGTCGGCGCAACAACCCTGCTGCTGAACGACAGTCGCGGGCATGGGACCAGCCTGACCCTGAAGCCGGTCATGCGCACCAGCGACTACGCCAGTGCCCACCAACTGCTGTGCAACGGCGCTGGTATCGGCCCCCTGCCGGACCTGATTGCCCGCCAGAGTCTGGCCCGCGGCGAGCTGGTACCGATTCTTGCCGACTGGCAGGTAGCAACCGGAACCCTTTACGCAATCACTCTCAGCGGCGCTCAGGCCCCCGCCAGGGTGCGGTTGTTCCGCGAGTTTCTGCGCAAAGAGCTGACAACCCTGCAGCAACCGACCTGACCGCTGGCGCCATAGCCATTACACTGGCAACAGCTGCACTCCCCACACCCGAACCGGATGCCACATGCAGATTGAACTGATCGAGATTCGCGACCACCTGAGCCGCTTCCCGCCGTTCGACGAGCTGCCCGAGGAGCTGCTGGACGAGATTGCCCGGCAGGTCGAGATCGGCTACTTCAAGGCGGGAACAGATATTCTTGCCTTTAATCAGGAAATTCACGAGCTGCACTACATCCGCAGCGGCGCGGTCGATATCTTTCGCCGCGGTGGCGATCTCTACAACCGCCTGGGCGAAGGCGATATTTTCGGCCATTTCGGCCTGCTGCGACGCAACCGTGTGCGCTTTCCAGCCCGCGCTATCGAAGACACGCTGATTTACTACATCCCCGGCACGCTGTTCGACCAACTTTGTGAACAGCATGAGCACTTTGCCGACTTTGTCGAAGCCGAGGGCCAGTCACGTCTGAAAGCCGCAGTCGAAAACGGCCGCGCCAGCGAGCTGATGAAGATCAAGGTGCGCAAGCTGATATCCCGCCTGCCGGTCACCGTACCGCTGAACACCAGCGTGCAGGAGGCTGCGCAGGTCATGACGGCGCAAAGCGTGTCATCGCTGGTAGTCGTGGACCCGCACAGCCAGTGGCCCAATCCGGATCGCGTTCCGGTAGCCGATGCCCAGCACGGGGTGATGGTCGGCATCATTACCGACCGCGACTTCCGCACCCGGGTACTGGCCGAAGGCTTGCCACTGGACACGCCGGTCAGCGCGGTCATGTCACCCAACCCGATTACCGTTCAGGGTGACGACACCGTGTTTGAAGCCATGCTCAGCATGCTGCGCAACAATATCCACCATCTGCCGGTGGTCAAGCGTCGTCGCCCGATCGGACTGATCAACCTGAGCGACATCATCAAGTACGAATCCCAGAGCAGCCTTTATCTTGTCAGTGCGATTTACAACAAGAAATCGGTAGCCGAGTTGCAGGCCCTGCTGCCCGATGTGCGCGCCACCTTCGTGCGCATGGCCCGCGATGAAGCCAGCGCACACATGATCGGCAGTGCCATGTCGGGCATTGGTCGCAGCTTCAGCCAGCGTCTGCTGGAGCTGGCCGAAGACGAACTCGGCCCGCCGCCGGTCCCATACGCCTTTATGGCGCTCGGCTCCATGGCGCGGGACGAGCAGCTGGTCGTATCCGATCAGGACAACGCGCTGGTACTGGACGACAGCTTCGACCCGGCCCTGCATGACGATTACTTTTTCAAACTGGCCACCTTCGTCAGCGATGGCCTGGCCGCCTGCGGCTACACCTATTGCAAGGGCGGCATCATGGCGACCAACCCGAAATGGCGCCAGCCGCTGTCGGTCTGGCGCAAATACTTTATCGACTGGATCGAGCGCCCCAAGGCAGAGGCCCTGCTCAACAGTTGCATTTTCTTCGATCTGGATGCGGTCTATGGCGAGTCAGCACTGGTGGAAGAGCTGCAGGAATTGCTGGCAGAGCGCGCCAGCAGCAACGAGCCCTTTCTCGCAGCCCTTGCCCGCAATGCGCTGAACCGCACGCCACCATTGGGCATCTTTCGTACCTTCGTGATGGAGAAGGACGGCCGTCAACGCGATGTAATCAACCTCAAGCGCCGCGGCACCGCGCCACTGACCGATCTGATCCGAGTGCATGCACTGGCCTGTGGCTCACGGGCGCAGAACTCGTTCGAGCGACTGGATGCCATCGCCGCCACCAAGTTGATGCCGCCGGAATCACTGGAGCGGCTGCGCTATGCGCTGGAGTTCCTGTCGCTGGTACGCATCCGCCACCAGGCCATGGATATCGAGGACGGCATCGAACCGGACAACGAAATTGAGCCGGAAAAGGTACCCACCGTCGAGCGGCACAACCTCAAGGAAGCCTTTCAGGTGCTGAGTAACGCCCAGAAGTTCCTGCGCTTTCGCTACCCGCACCTGCCGGTCACCCGCACCCTATGATCCGCTTCAACCCCGCCGCCAACGCCGTCGACACGCGCACGCCTGAGTGGCCGACCGAGCTGGCCAGACTGGCCGAACGCAGCAGCCAGCCCGGCTTGCAGGCGTACTACCGCGCCGGCTGCCCTGCTGGTGACACGCCGCTGGAAGAGGTGCCGCTGGCGGCACTGGATATCGAAACCACTGGCCTGGATGCACGCCGTGATGCCATCGTCAGCATCGGACTGATGCCCTTCAACCTGCAGCGTATCCGCTGTCGCGAGGCCTTCTACGAGGTGGTAAAACCCGACATTCCGCTGAGCGAGGAGTCAATCACCTACCACCGCATCACCCACTCTGATATTCGCCAGGCGTCAGACCCTGCCAGCACCCTGAACCGCCTGCTGGAGGCCATGGCCGGGCGCATCATGGTGGTTCACTACCGGGCACTGGAACGCGCCTTTCTTGATCGAGCTGCCCGTCAGTATCTGGGTGAGCCGCTGTTTTTCCCGGTTATTGATACCATGCAGCTCGAAGCCCGAATGCACCGCGGCAGCGCCCAGCCCGGATGGCTGGCCCGCCTGTTCGGACGCGAGATCGAATCCATCCGCCTGGCGGACAGCCGCCAGCGCTACGGTCTGCCGCACTACCACGCCCACCACGCGCTGACCGATGCGCTGGCGACCGCTGAGCTGCTGCAGGCGCAAGTACTGACCCACTATCGGCCAGACACCCCGCTACGCGAACTCTGGTATTGAATAGGCAAACAAAAAAAGCCGCTCCCTGCCAGGGGAGCGGCCTTATCCGGCAGACGGCGATCAGCGCGGTTCGCTCATCAGCCCCTTGATGATCGCGATACAGCCAACCAGCAGCACGATGGTAAACGGCAGCCCGGTCGACACCGACATCGCCTGCAGCGCCGCCAGGCCACCACCCAGCAGCAGCGCGATCGCAACCACGCCTTCACTGATGACCCAGAACACCCGCTGCGGCACCGGCGCATTGACCTTGCCACCGGCGGTGATGGTGTCGATCACCAGCGATCCGGAGTCGGACGAGGTAACGAAGAACACAATGACCAGTACGATGCCGACAAAGGAGGTAATCGCGGTCAGAGGCAACTCTCCAAGCATGGCGAACAGCTTCAGCTCAAGCGCGGCGTCCTGTACGCCGGTGAACCCATCGGCCACGAACTGACCGATTGCGGTACCGCCAAAGGCCGTCATCCACAGTACCGACACCAGTGAAGGTACCAGCAACACCGCAATCAGGAACTCACGCACGGTGCGACCGCGGCTGACCCGAGCGATAAACATGCCGACAAAGGGCGACCAACTGATCCACCAGGCCCAGTAAAAGGCAGTCCAGCCCTGGGTAAAGTTGGCATCCTCACGGCCAACCGGGTTTGACAGTGCCGGCAGGTTGGCAAGATACGCCAGCAGATTGTCGAAAAAGCCGGTGGCAATGGCCAGCGTCGGGCCGACAATGATGACAAAGCCCATCAGCACGATGGCCAGTACCATGTTGATCTCCGACAGGCGCTTGACCCCCTTGTCCAGACCGGCGACAACCGAAAGCAGGGCCAGACCGGTGATCCCGGTAATCAGCAGCACCTTGGTGACATTGCCGGAGCCAACGTCAAACAGGTAATGCAGACCGGCAGTTGCCTGCTCGGCACCGAAGCCTAGTGATGTCGCCAGACCAAACAGCGTCGCGAAGACCGCCAGGGTGTCAATGACGTGCCCCGGCCAGCCCCAGACCCGCTCCCCGAGAATCGGGTAGAAGATCGAGCGAATGGTCAACGGCAGCCCCTTGTTGAAAGAGAACAGCGCCAGCGCCAGCGCCACCACCGCATAGATCGCCCAGGGGTGCAGCCCCCAGTGGAAAATGGTCGCCGCCATCCCCAGGCGCGCTGCTGCCTCGGTATCGCCTGCGGCGGCACCCAGCGGCGCCCAGTCGGTACGCAGGCCGTCCTCGCCAACTGAGACCCCGCCCAGCGATGAAGAGAAGTGCGACATCGGCTCGGATACGCCGTAAAACATCAAACCAATCCCCATGCCGGCAGCGAACAGCATGGAAAACCAGCCGAGGTAGCCGTAATCGGGTTTGGCCTCCATACCGCCAAGACGCACCTTGCCCAGCGGCGAGACGATCAAGCCGAGGCAGAGGATGACGAATATGTTGGCGGCACCGATGAAAAACCACGCCAGATTGCCAGTCAGCCAGTTGCGCAGGGCGGTAAACAGCGGCGCCACTTCGGTCTGCAGTGCCAGGGTCAGCACCACAAACAGCACGACCGAGAGCGCTGAAATGATGAAGACCTTGCCGTGGATATCCAGGTTCAGCACAAAGCTGCCGGAAATGTTGTCCTGACCAATTACGTAGTCGGTATCGATCAGGTTGGCATCACCGGTCGGCGCCGGGATACCGTCATGGCCGATTGGATCGGCGTTAGAGTCGTGCTCGTTCAATGGTTCTCTTGCCATCTAAAGATGCTCCGATACTTCAGTGCGGGCTATGCCCGATGACGTGTCGACGGCACCGCAATAACGGCGCAGCGACACCAATTGACAGCCCCTAAAGGCAGTGAGGTGCACACCACAAAGACACCACAAAGGGTGTGCAGCAAAAACATCCAATCCGCCAGGCGGCCGTGTCAATGCGAAGCGCTTTCCCAACAAAAGCAGCACAATGATAGCCAGTTGACAGGAATTAGTGAAATCGGCGGGACAATCAACAGCCTGTTCAGGGGCGCAATTCACCCTGGTCAAGCAGGCTGACGGCACCACGGAACAGCATCAGTACCTGCTCCTCTGCCAGCGCAAGAATGTCGCTACGGCGCGCAGGGTCACCCAGATAATCAAGCGACTGATAGAGCATGTTGCGGTTGACCATGCCAGCAACCCGGCGCAGCTGCGCCGGACTGACCCGCTCAGGAATCAGCCGCAGCTCGCGAATATCCTCGGCCATATCGTCGGCAAACTCGTCCATCTGCCGACGCAACTCCTCGCGCAGCAACGCCGAGGGCCCATGCAGCTCGCGCAGGGCGATCAGCACCCGATCGCGATGGGTGTGCACGTAATCGAAATACAGTCGCAGCGTCTGCCGACACACAGCGCGCCCCTTGCTTACACCCGGCTCGCCGGTACCCTGCTCGACCTCGGTCGCTGCCTGACGACGCAGGGCTTGCAGCGCCGAGCGCAACTCGCTTTTGGACTGTCTCAGCAACTGCAGGCCGAGGTCTTCCATATCACGGAAGTGACGGTAGAAGGTATTGGGATTGAGACCCGCCTCACGGGCAAGTTCGCGCAACCCCAGACTGGTCACACACCGGCTGCTGGCGGCCAGGCGCTCGGCGGCATCAAGCAGCGCCCGCTTGCCGGGCGGCTCGGCATGTTTCTTCGGTTCTGTGCTGGCCACCACCTCAGTTGCCCGGTGCGGACCTCAGAATCGCCAGCACCTGACGGTTGGACAGGCCATACTCATCCATGAGTGCCCGCAGGGCATCGTTAAAGGCCAGCTCCTGCTGCAACCCGGAGTCCTGCTTCATCTTTTCCAGCTGGGCCAGCTGGGCGGCCAATTGACGCTCGGCGGCGCGAAACTCGGAAAGCTTGCTCATGTCATACCTGTGTGAGTGGATACAAGAGAACCAACGACGAGAATACTACACCAGTTCAGCGCAAACGCCCTGTCGCCACCGCTGAGCAACGCAAAGGAGTACGCCATGGATGACAGTCCCCTCGCACTGGTCATGCCCCCAAGACAGCAGACCGCAGAGGGAGCGCAGCGTCGCGTCGGCGTTGAGCTGGAGATGAACGGCATCGATCTGGACCGGTTGAGCACGCTGGTCGCTGCCAGAGGCGGCTATCGAATCGAACAGCCAGGCCGCTGCGAGCGACGCCTGACCGGTGACCCGGCTGGCGACTGGGTGGTTGAGCTGGACTCGCAGTGGATCAAGAAAATCGGCCGTGAGCCGCGACCGCAGGGTGACGAGTCGGCAGAACTTCTCGGTTCGGCCGAGGATGCCCTGATCTGGATGGCTGAATCGCTGGTGCCGGTCGAGCTGGTTAGCCCGCCGTTGCCGCTGGACCGCCTGGACGAGATCAACGAGCTGATCCACCAGCTGCGCGAGGCAGGAGCCAAGGGCACCAGCGACCGCCTTACCAACGCCTTCGGCATGCAGTTCAATCCGGAAATTCCGGACGCCGACAGCCGCACCCTGTGTGCCTATCTGAAGGCCTTTCTGTGTCTCTACGACTGGATGAACGAGCGGGCGCAAGTAAACCTGACGCGCCGTATCACGACCTACGTTGATCCGTTCCCGGCCGATTACGTCAGCCTGGTTACCGACCCCGACTACTGGCCCGACCATGCCCAGTTGATAGACGACTACCTGAAGCACAACCCGACCCGCAACCGTGCGCTGGATATGCTGCCACTGTTTCGTCATCTGGACGAGGAACGGGTGCTCGCCTGCACCCAGGACCCGCTGATCAAGGCCAGGCCGACCTTTCACTACCGGCTGCCGGACTGCCGCATTGATGAGCCCGACTGGGATATGACCGAGGCCTGGAACGACTGGCTCGAGGTCGAGAAACTGGCGGCCGATCATGAGCGCCTGCAAGGCTGCTGCAAGGCCTATCAGCAGTGGCAGCAACAGGGGCTGGGCCGACTGCTGGACAGCTGGCCACGGCAGCTGGAACGTGACTGGCTGCAAAAGGATACGGCATGAAGAAGCCCGTGATCGCCATCACCGGCCCAGACCGCGGCGCCACAGGGCCACGCTTTCTGGTGGCCTGGGCGATACGCCGCTATGGCGGCATCCCGCTGCAGCTCAGGCCTGGCGACGAAGAGCGCGCACAACGCTATCAGGGCGTGGTCATTACCGGCGGGCACGACATTGACCCGGTACTCTACGCCGCCGAGCCCGAGGTCAAGCCACGCTACGACGGCGCCCGGGACCGCCTCGAGTCCGCCGTCATCGACCATGCCCTCAGCCACGGGCTGCCGCTGCTGGGCATCTGCCGCGGCGCACAGCTGCTCAACGTGCGCTGCGGCGGCAACCTGTTTCAGGACCTGCGCTCACGACGCAAGCTGACCTCGCATCGACGTACCGTGCTGCCGCTGAAAACGCTCTGCGTGGAGCCGGACAGCCATCTGGCACGCCTGCTGGGCCGCCAGCGGGCTCGGATCAACAGCCTGCACAACCAGGCGATCAATCGGGTGGGTGATGGCCTGGTCATCAGCGCCCGGGATCTGGACCAGATTCCCCAGGCCATCGAGGCGCCGGGGCGCAGCTTTGTTATCGGCGTGCAGTGGCACCCGGAGTTTCTGCTGTTCCTGCAGCGTCAGAGACGCCTGTTTCAGGCGCTGGTGTCAGCCGCCAAGGAGCTGACCTGAGGCTGCCAGCGCTTGCGCGCGTGCAGGTAGGCGGCGGTGTCACCATAACCCAGCCGGTCCGCAATCTGCGCCCGGGTCAGCCCCTGCAGGGCCAGGTACTGATCCAGTTCGGCGCGCACCAGGTCCAGCAACTGACGAAAATTCAGGCCCTGATCCTGAAGACGTCGGCGCAATGTTCGAGTGCTCAGATGCAAAGCCGGCGCGACCTATTCCAGCGACACCTGCACCCCGTCCAGCAGACCACGACGAACCAGCGCCGCCACCTGCCCGGCCGTACCGCCAAATTGTTGCTGCTGCGCCAGGCGTCGGTCCAGCTCGCAACACACCAGCTCAAACATCGCCCGGTTGGCACCGGGATGGGCGTGCTGCATGTCCGCGTCGCTAAACCACAACTGATTCTCGGCAGCGGCAAACTCCACGCACTCGCCCAGCGCCGGCCGATAGGCCTCGTGATAGTCCGGTTTCCGGTGACGCAGACACACCCGTACCGGCGTCAGCGCGATCTGAGCCGCTGCCCGCATCTGGGTTACCGCCATATTCATGTAGTGCTCGACCAGATAGCGCTCCAGCCCGGCTGCTGCATGCACCCGAATGCTGACCCCGGTCATGCCGTCGGCCTTCACCGACCGGATCGAGTCCATGGACGAGGCCAATGACTGGTAGCGCACCCAGCAGTCCAGCGACTGCTGCGGGTTGGCTGCGTAGAAGCCAAGGCAGGCCAGCACATGCCAGTCCTGCGGAGTAAACAGCGAGAACAGATGCAGGCCAATGGCCGGATCATGCTCTGCCGCCCTGTGCCAGAGCTGCTCAAGCGCCACCAGATCGAAATCGTCACGGTCGCCACGCTCGTGCAGGAAACGCTGCAAGACCTTGCCAAGTGGGCCGTGATGAAAGCGCTGAATCGACACCTTGGCCGATTCAACCCTGTTTTTGTCCTCTGCACGCATGTTGGACCGATCCGATTTGGATTCTTATTGGCTGGAAGTCGAGTCAATCAAACCGCCCGCAGAGGTTAGCATGGAAACAATAACAACAAGCCTGAACCCCGCCGTCATCGTCGCCGGGATCTTTTTCTCCTTCATCCTGCTTGAGCTCATCCTCGGCCGCTTTTTCCAGCCGGCCGGTCAGCGCCGTGACGCGCTGATCGAGATCATCGGTTCAACGCTGCTGCTCGGCGTAACCGTTCCGTTCATTACGTTCGCCAGCGGCGCGATCATGGGCACACTGGCCCCCGAGTGGAAAGGTGCCCTGAGCGGGATTCCGTGGCTGGCCGGCTTCGCCCTGTTTCTGCTGTTCGATGACATGACCCAGTACTGGTGGCATCGCCTCGCACACAAGGTGCCGTTCCTCTATGACCTGCACCGAGCGCACCACTCGGCCAGGTACATGAGCATCCGCATCGTCTACCGCAACAACAGCTTCTACTACCTGCTGATGCCCGGTATCTGGTTCTCGGGCATCCTCATCTATCTGGGCCTGGCACACGTCTACTTTGTGTATCTGATTCTCAAGATGTGCGTTATCTACGGCGCCCACAGCAGCGTGCCGTGGGACGCCAAGCTGTATCAGTTCAAGTGGCTGACGCCGGTCATGTGGGTCGTCGAGCGCACCATCTCCACCCCCTCCACCCACTCTGCTCACCACGGACTGAGTGCCGAGGATGGCGTAACCAACTACAAGGGCAACTTCGGCAACCTGCTGTTCTTCTGGGACATTCTGTTCGGCACCGCCAAGATCACCCGTCGCCGGCCGCCCAAGTACGGCATCGAGAACCTCGGCCCGGTCAGCTGGACGCAGGAGCTGTTCTGGCCGCTGGTACGCAAGCCCAAAGCCAAAGCCACACCCGAACTCAATCCTGAGGTAAGCCAATGAGTCGTCATATTGCCCTGATCGCCGGTTCCAGCCAGCAAAACAGCCAGAGCGCCAAGGTGGCGTACTGGCTGGCCGCCAGCCTGCAAGCCAGGGACTGCGAAACCAGTGTCATCGAACTCGGCCAGCAGCCACTGCCGCTGTGGCCCGAAGCTGACAGCAACGGCGTCTGGCCGGCGATTTCTGCGACCCTGCGCAGCGCCGACGCGCTGGCTGTCATCAGCCCGGAATGGCACGGCATGGCCAGCCCGGCACTGAAAAACCTGTTCATGTACGCCGGTCGCGCCGAACTGGCGCACAAACCGGCGCTGCTGGTCGGCGTCTCCGGCGGCCAGGGCGGCAGCTACCCACTGGCCGAGCTGCGCGCCTCCAGTTACAAGAACTGTCGCATCTGCTACCTGCCGGAGCACCTGATCGTGCGCAACGTGGAGCAGGTCATGAATCCGGGCGAACCGACCAGCGAAGACGACCTGCGCATCCGCGCCCGCGCCGACTGGGCCATGGACCTGCTGCTCGATTACGCCGAGGCGCTGGCGCCGCTGCATGCGCGTCATCGCAACCCGCCAACAGAGTGGATGAACGGCATGTAAGCGTTTGAAAAACAGTTGAAAAGCGCCAGCAGCCAGATCGCTCCCGGAGACAAAGGTCGCTATGATGGCACGCGACTGTCCGAGGAGATGGAACACCGTGCTGTTCAAGGAAAAACTGCTGCTGGCCAACTGTGACTCGGTGCACGCCCACGGCCACGAAGAGTTGCGCAAACGCTTTCTGACCGGCCTGGCCTTTGCTGATGGAGTGGTACTGCCACCCAACACCCTGATCGACAACCTTGAGCTGGCCAACGCCCTCGGCCAGATGAACGTGATCAAGTACCTCAACGAAGAGGGCAAGGGCAAATTTGTTATCCGCGGCTTCGGCCTGTCGCGCTTCGCCACGTTGCAGGAGTACTACGATGCCCTGCCCGACAACTTCATTCTGTCCAGCCTGCCGGGTCGCCCGCGCAAGGGGGAGCTGGACCGGCAACAGCGCACGGTCATGGCCGAGCGCCTGCGCAAACTGCAGGCCGCGCTGAGCGAACTGCAGCCGGTGCTGGACGACGTCAGTGTGCCCCGCGAGGCACTGCAGCAGGAAGTCTTGCGCCGCCTGGACACCCTGCCCGGCTCCGGCGGCTACTTTGAGCATGACGGCGACTACCAGCTGTTCAGGCTCGGCGGGCTGAGCAAATATTCGCGCTCGGACTGGTACCTGTATGCCGAGCAGTTTTTCCGTGAGCGCGGTCAGGCAGGGCTTGAGGCGCTGCGCTTCGAGTTGATCGACCCGGCCTACAATTCACTGTTCGCCAAGGCGTCCGAGGGCTTTTTGCAGGACAACATTCGGTTTCTGCAGGGCGTTCCCGAGCAGGTGCTCGATTCCAGCATTGCCTTCAAGGCCCTGCGCAGGGAAATTGAACTGGTTCAGTACCCGATCAAGGTGTTCAACTTCATCTCGAGTCTGGGCGCAGGCGAGGTAATCAAGTTCCTCACCGACGAGGCACTCGACTATCTTGAGGACAAGATGATGGAAACCGGCGAGTCCTATATGACCCGCCGCAACTGGTTTGGGTTGTATCCGCGCATGCGCAGCTTCATGGGCCTGGAGATCAAATGAGCACGGTTTACGAGAACCCCTGGTTCAAGGTTGTCCGGGAGGAGGGCTTTCACTGGGTTGAGGAAAGTGGCGCAAACAACGGCGCGGCGGTGCTCGCGGTGGTGGATGCACGGAAGGCACTGCTGGTCCGCGTGAAGCGCCCGGCCCAAGGCGAGCAGGTCATGCTGGAAATACCCCGTGGTTATGGCGAGTCAGGCGAAAGCAGCCTGCAATGCGCCTGCCGAGAGCTGCACGAAGAAACCGGTTACCGCGCCACACCAGAGCAATTGACACGACTTGGTCGCTATCGTCCCAACTCGGCGATTCTGGCCAGTTGCGTCGACCTTTATCTCGCCGAGCTGACCTCCACCGATCTGGTTGGCAGCCCCGACGGCGAGGTACTCGCTGTCGAAGCCGTGCCCTTGGACGATCTGCCGGCGCTGCTGCAAGACGGCACGCTGGACGACGGCTTCACCCTGGCGGCACTGGCACACTACTTCGCCCGCGCACAGGGCTGAGACGCTCAGGCGCCCAAATCCAGCCCACTGATCCGCCGCACCGGCGTCTGCACCGCCGCCTCAAACACCCCGGGGCGGCTTTCCAGCAGGCTGAAGTGTTTGCTGGCGCGGGTAATGGCGGTGTAGACCAGCTCCTTGGTCAGCACCGGGTTGCGCGCCTCCGGCAGCACCAGCACGGCGTGCTCGAACTCCGAGCCCTGCGACTTGTGCACGGTCATGGCAAACACCGTCTCCACCTCCGGCAGACGGCTGGGCAGTACGAAGCGAATGCCGCCCTTGCCGTCGTTGCGCGGGAAGGCGACGCGCAGCGCCTCAGTCTCCGGCTCCCCTGCGTGCAGCGCCGGTTCGCGGATGCGCAACGCAATGCCGATGTCGCCATTCATCAAGCCCAGACTGTAGTCGTTGCGGGTGACCAGTACCGGGCGTCCCTCGTACCAGAGCTTGTCGGCGTGCAGCAGGCCACGACGGCTCAGCAGATCCGCCACACGCTGATTGATGCCTTCGACGCCCCAGTCGCCGCGGCGCACCGCACACAGCAGCTGGAAACGGTCGAACTCGCGCAGCACATCGCCCGCCCAGGCTTGCCAGCGGGGATCATCGGCAGCCGCATCTGCGCCCGGGCGCTGCGCCTGCAGCGTGCTCAGATAGGCGCCATAGCCCGGCAGGCCACCCTCGCTGCCCAGCACCAGCGCGGCAAACCCGGGGTCGCGCAGGTCCGTCAGGCGCCGGCTGTGAATATCGGCAAACAGCCCCCGCTGCAGCAGGTCGCGCGCAGCAGTCGCGTCGCAGCGATTAACCGCGCGGGCCAGCTCACCGATGCCGCTGTCAGAACCAAAGCGGTGGGAATGGCGCAACATGGCGGTCTGCTGCTCGAGCAGATGGGTCGACTCGTCACCGGGCTGCAGGCCGCTGCCTGCCAGCGACTGACCGCTGACCTGCTGCAGCCAATCGACCGTGGCCGGTGAGTAGCAACCCGCGTCGGCGCGTCGACACAGATCACCCAGCACCGCGCCGGCTTCCACCGAGGCGAGCTGATCCTTGTCACCGAGCAATACCAGTCGCGCCTGCGGCGGCAACGCGGCCAGCACGTTGGCCATCATTTCCAGATCGATCATCGAGGCCTCGTCCACCACCAGCACATCCAGCGCCAGCGGGTTGCCGGCGTGATGGCGGAAGTGGCGGCTGTCCGGCAGGCTGCCGAGCAGGCGGTGCAGCGTGCTGACCTCGGTCGGGATGGCAGCTTGTACCGCCGGAGCGACCGGCAGCGCGCCGACCTGACGGCCAATCGACTCGGTCAGTCGGGCAGCGGCCTTGCCGGTCGGTGCGGCCAGGCGGATACGCAGCGGCTTGCCCGCTTCCACTGCCGGCGTCTGCAGCAGCGCCAGCAGCCGCACCACCGTGGTGGTCTTGCCGGTACCGGGGCCGCCGGTAATGATGCTGAGACGCCCGCGCGCCGCCAGTGCGCAGGCAATGCGCTGCCAGTCCGGGTTCTGCTGACTGCCGGCAAACAGGGCATCCAGCCGCTCAGGCAGATCCCCGGCAACCTGCAGTGGGTGCTGCAGGCGCTGATGCAGGGTCGAAACAACATGCCGCTCGTGCTGCCAGTAGCGACGCAGATACAAGCGCTGGCCAACCAGCACCAGCGGGCAACTGCCCTGCTCCGGCAGTTGGCTGTCTACCACCCGGCTGGCCTGCAACGCCCCACGCCAGCTGTCCAGCGTAACGCCCGCCAGTATCGCCGACGGCAGCGGCGTATCGATCAGGCTCTCCCCTTCCGGCGGCAGCGACAGGGCAAAATCCGGTTCGGACAGCGTGGCGGCCAGATCCAGGCAAACATGCCCATGGCCCAGTTGATGGCTGACCAGCGCCGCCGCCAGCAGCACTGCCGGGCTGGTTTCCGGCGCCTGCTCCAGCAGAAACCCGGCGAAGGCCCGGTCCAGCGCCCGCAGCCAGCCGTTGGCCCGCCAGTCGTCCAGCAGCTGCAGCAGCGCGTCGCTGCTGTCCAGCTGCGTTGCGGATGCGGGCAGCGCGCCCAGCAGGTCCAGTTGATCACCCTGCATGGTCAATCTCCTCAACCGGTTGGCCGGCGAACAGGCGGTCCAGCGTTTCAATCAGCTCGCGCGGCGGGCGCTGATGGCAGAGGCCGCCGTTTTCCGCGTCCACACCCCGCATGAACCAGTAAAGCGCGCCGCCGATATGACGGTCGTAGTCGTAGTCCGGCAGCCGCGCCTGCAACTGGCGGTGCAGCGCCAGCAGGTAGAAGACATATTGCAGATCGTAACGGTGCTCCAGCAGCGCACGGCTCATGGCCGCCTCGCTATAATCGGCCGCCGTTGCGCCCAGCCAGTTGGACTTGTAGTCGAGCACGTAATAGCGCCCCTCGTGCTCCAGCACCAGGTCGATATAGCCCTTGAACAGGCCGTTCAGACGGTCACGCTGCAGCGCCGGACGCGGCTGCCCGTCCAGCGTCATCGCCGTTACCAGCCGATCGATCTGCTGCACGTCGACCTTGCTGGCGGCAAACATAAAGGCCATTTCGCTCTGGTAACGCGACGGCGGCAGCTCACCCAGCGCCAGCTCGGTACCCGGCACCAGCCCCGGGCGCTGCAGCAATTGCCCCAGCCATTCGCTCAGGCAATCACTCCACTCACCCCAGCCACGGCGCTGGCAGCGCGGCGCCAGCCAGCGGCGGCAACGCTCGGCATCCTGCAACGCCGAGAAGCCTTCCTGCGCCGCCAGCTCCAGCAGACCGTGCAAAAAGGTGCCGGGCTGCGGGCCACGCGGGAAGCGGTGAATACTCGGCTGCTCGCCACGACGCAGTGGCACAAAGCGGCTCTGGCGCTCGTCGTCGGCAATCCACTCGGCCAGCGCGCTGTCGGTACTCTCGCCACTGAGCGCCAGCGCACTGTAGGAGCCGATCCACCATGCATCGAAGCGACCGTGCGCAGGGCGGCGGGCATCGACCAATGCCGGGCCATCATCCAGCAGCGGCAGCCGATCATCACGCGGCTCCGGCGCACCCTGCAGCGCGACCACCTCGCCGTCCGGCTGCCAGCGGGCCAGCCAGTCTTTCAGTTGAATAGATGATTCCAGCGCCGCGCCACCGCCCAGCAGCCAGGCAATGGCACTGCGGTGCAGCACCGACTGCTTGTTGTTGCCGCTCTTGAGGTCGGCCATGCCCAGCCAGCAGGCATGCTGCGCGCGGGTCAGCGCCACATAGAGCAAGCGCAGATCTTCACCGAGCCGCTCGCGGTCAGCCTCGGCCACCTGATCGGTGGTTGGCTTCAATACCCAGCCGTCACTCAGGCGCAGCGGCTGGTCCGCCCGCACCGGGCGGCTCAGGCAGATAAAGGGCAGGAACACCAGCGGGTACTCAAGACCCTTGGACTTGTGGATGGTTACTACCTTGACCAGTTCGGCGTCGCTTTCCAGCCGCAGTACCTGCTCATCAGCAGCCCCCTCGTCCGCCTGCCGAATCAGCTCTGCCAGGTGGCGAATTAGCGCCTGCTCGCCATCCAGCTCGCGGGCGGCGCGCTGCAACAGCTCGGCCAGATGCAGCAGATTGGTCAGCGCGCGCTCGCCATCGTCCTGCTGTTGCAGCCGTGCCGGCAGTTCAAAGTCGTGCAGCAGACGGTGCAGCATCGGCAGCACACCCTGGCGCTGCCAGATGCGCCGGTAATCACGGAACTGGTCGACCCGTTGCTCCCACAGGCGCTCGTCCTGATTCAACTGATCCAGCGCCTGCCAGTTGAGGTGCAGGCTGTGGCTGGCCAGCGCCGCGCGCAGCAGGCGGTCGTTGCCGGGCTCGGCACAGGCGCGCAACCAGCGCAGCACATCCTGCGCCTGTTGGGTTGCCAGCACCGAGTCCTTGTCGGACAGATACACACTGCGCACGCCGCGGGCGGCCAGCGCATCACGAATCAGCTGCGCCTCGCGACCGGTGCGCACCAGCACCGCCATGTCTGCCGGGCGTACAGCGGCGAAGGGTTCTCCGTCACGGGCAAAGCCGGCACGCCCCTGCTGGCCCGCCTGCAGCAGCGCCGTCATCTCGCTGGCGCAGCGCTCGGCCATCTCCCGGCGGTAGACATCACCGCTCAATGGCTCTTCCGATTCCAGCAACCAGGCAGTCAAGGCCGGCGCGGGCTCACCGTCGGAGCACCAGACTTCCTTGCGTCCACGTGCCCCCACCGGCAGAAACGGCATGGGGTTGTCATCAGCCTTGCGAAACAGAAAGGCGCCAGCGGCGAAGTTCTGCTCGGCCTGCTCGAATACCCGATTGACCGCCGTGACCATCGCCTGACTGGAGCGGAAGTTGGTATCCAGATTCTCGTGCCGCCCGGCGGTGTCGCCACGGGCGCGCAGGTAGGTATGAATGTCCGCCCCACGGAAGGCATAGATCGCCTGCTTGGGGTCGCCGATCAGCAGCAGCGCGCAGTCCTGATCGTTTTCCGCTACCCGATAGATGCGGTCGAAGATGCGGTACTGCAGCGGGTCGGTATCCTGAAACTCGTCGATCAGCGCGACCGGGAACTGCTGACGGATAACCTCGGCCAGCCGGTCGCCATTGGGGCCCTGCAGCGCAGCGTCGAGCCGGGTCAGCATGTCGTCGAAGCCCATCTGCGCACGGCGGCGCTTTTCCGCCTCAAAGCGCACCGACATCCAGTCCGCCGCATGGCGCAGCGCATCGCTGTCCGGGCTCGGCAGCGCAGCCAGCGCCTCGCGCAGTTGCGGCAAGCCGCGCAACGCCGGGTGATCGGGCACGGCGCCCTTCTTCCAGGCCTCGCCGAGGCCGTCTTCGCTGAGCCGGGCCCAGGCTGCCGGTGGCAGTTCGAGCTTTATCTGCTCCGGCGTCAGCGCCCATTGGCGCAAGGTCTCGAA
Source organism: Halopseudomonas sp. MFKK-1 (assembly GCF_027474385.1). Taxonomy (NCBI): domain Bacteria; kingdom Pseudomonadati; phylum Pseudomonadota; class Gammaproteobacteria; order Pseudomonadales; family Pseudomonadaceae; genus Halopseudomonas; species Halopseudomonas sp. MFKK-1. The sequence continues at coordinate 1,600,576 of NZ_CP114836.1, read as the reverse complement.
CCAGGGCGCGTAGTAGCGCTTCTGAATCTTGCGCTTGTCGACCACGCCCTGCTCGACCGCCTGATCCAGCAACGCTTCCAGCTCATCGGCCCACTGCACACAGGGCACCTTGAGCGCGTCCAGTTCGGCATCACGCTGGTTGAGTACCTGCTCCAGCAACGCCTGCAGTTCGGTAGCAGGCGCTGCGGCTGTCGGGTCGAACAACCGGCGCGCCTGCGCCAGCAACGCGTCCGGCTGGCCCCAACCGGACTGCACCCAGGCCAGCGCACTGCCGTGCAGGTGGTAGCAATGCAGCCGCCAGTAATCACGCGCGACCTCGGCCAGCAGGTCGCGCTGGTCGGTTTCCAGCGTTTGGGTAAACAGGCTGCCGCTGTCAAAGGCGTGCTCGCGCAGCATGCGCTGACACCAGCTGTGAATGGTCGATACCGCGGCCTGGTCCATCCACTGGGCGGCGATATCCAGCTTGCGCGCGGCGCTGGCGTGCTCGGCTTCGGGGATATCCGCCAGCAGGCCGGAGAGAATCGGGTCCGGTTCAGTCAGTTCACCGCGGAACGCCTGCGCCCCCTCCACCAGCCGTGCGCGAATGCGGTCGCGCAGTTCCTGGGTCGCGGCCTCGGTAAAGGTCACCACCAGCACGTCCGGCGGCAGCAGTTCACGGCTGAAGGCGTTGTCGCCCTCGCCATGCCCCAGTACCAGCCGCAGGTAAAGCGCCGAGATGGTGAAGGTCTTGCCGGTACCGGCACTGGCTTCAATCAGACGGCTGCCGCGCAGCGGGCAGCGCAGGGCCAGAGGTCGTTGGTTGCTCATGCCTGGTCCTCCGATGCCTGCGTAATCATCAGCCATTCATCCTCAATCGCCTGCGCCAGCGGTTGATACAGTGACTCTGCCCAGCCAATAAATTCGTCGTTCGCCTGCAGGCTGGCAAAGTCGGGATAGCTGCGCTGCAGCGCCGGGCTGCCGTCGACCTCGCCGCGACTGAAGTCGTTGCCCTCGTAGCAGAGCCGCGCGGCACCGAGGCGCTTTTCGTCCTTGCCCTCGGTCAGCCAGGCGAAGGCGGTTTCCACGGCGACCGGCAACGGTCGGCTCAGGCCGTGCAGATACCCCAGCAACCAATCGCGCACGATACTGGCGGCGCGTTCCTGCTCCAGCGGCAGCAGCTGAATGCTGGCGTCGGCACCGATCAGACAGGTCGTGAGCCGGTGACCAGAGGCCGCAGCCAGCACGTGCTGGCACAACTCGCCCAGCAACTTGCGCCAGCGCAACGCGCCCTTTTTACCGAGCAGGCTGCCGGTCACCAGCTGGACCCGCATCAGGCCGTCCAACGGAGCACAGCGGCGCACGCCGGCAAGCCAGCTGACCACTTCGATAGTGGCGTCCGGTGTGCTCGCCACCGCCTGCAGCAGCAACGGATTCTCCAGCGGCTGATCCCACAACAGCAGTTGCTCACGGAAGCGCTCAAGCTGTGCGCCCAAGGGCGCAACCAGTTGCGCCAGGGTCAGCTCACCGAACCCGGCCAGCGGCAAGCTGCCGCGCTGCTGCAGGCGGCTGGCCTGCTCAAGCAGCAGGGCCTGCCAGTCATCCTGCAAATCGGCCTGCTGCACCTGTTCCAGCAGCCACTGACTGAGCTGGTGCCGTTGCAGGCCATCGAGTGCAAAGGGTTCGTCGTCTTCGCTGGTGCTGTGCTGCTCCTGCAGCCAGACCTTCAGCCGAGCGGCAAAAAAGTGCTCAACCGGGTTACGCAGAAAGCGCTGCAGCGCCAGCAGCTCGATGGGCGCTTCCAGCGTGACCGGCGCCAGCGGCTGGTCTGCATCATCGCCAGCACGGGAGTCGTGCAGCTGACGCCACTCGCTGCCGTAACTGAACAACGCGGAATCGGCGCTGAAATAGGCGCGACTGAACGGCTGCAACGGATGCTCGACGGTCAGCGCGTGCAACAGATCAGCGCCATCAGCCGTGTGCCAGCCGGCGGCCAGATGATCGCGCAGCTGCCCGATCAGCACCGACGGCGGCCGTTCGCTGTTGTCGCGGATACTGCGCCCGACCCAGCTGATATGCAGGGCGTCGCGCGCCGACAGCAGCGCCTCCAGCAGCAGATAACGGTCGTCCTCGCGGCGCGAGCGGTCGCCCGGCCGGTAGTCCTTGCCCATCAGATCAAAGTCCAGCGGTGGCTGCGCGCGCGGGTAGTCGCCATCATTCATGCCCAGCAGGCAGATGCGCTTGAACGGAATGGCGCGCATCGGCATCAGCGTGCAGACGTTGACCGCCCCGGCGAGAAAACGCTGGCTGAGCTGGCTCTGGCCGACACCATCGAGCCAGGCCTCGGCCACCACGTTGAGCGGCAGTGCCACGTCCAGCGCGACGCCGTCACACAGCTCCAGCCAGTCGGCCAGCCCCTCGTGCAGCTGCGCCAGCAGCAGTTGATCCCGATCACTCTCGGCGATAAAGAAGTCATCCAGCAGCTGGCGCAGGCGTTCGCCCCATTCACTCGGCACGGTCGCATTGGCCAGCCGCGTTTCGTGGCGGTCCAGTGCATCCAGCAGGCCGCTGAGCGGGCCGATCAGCGCCGCGTCCAGCCCGCCAATCTCGTCATAGGGTTCGATCTGCTGCCAGGCCTCGGCACCGCCGCTGGCGTAACCCAGCAGCATCCGGCGCAGGCCGAAACGCCAGCTATTGGCTTCCAGCCCGTCTGGCAAACCCAGAGCGGCGCGGCGCTGCTGATCCAGCCCCCAGCGGATGCCTGCGCCCTCGATCCAGCGTTGCAGGGTCGGCAGGTCGGCCTCACTCAAACCAAAGCGACTGCGCAGCGCCGGCACATCGAGCAGGTCCAGCACCTCACTGACCGGCAGCCGGCTGTCAGGCAGACGCAGCAGATGTTCCAGTGCAATCAGCAGCGGTTCCTGACCGCGCTGGCCCTGATCAGCCAGGGTAAAGGGAATCGCCCGCGGGTCGTCGCCACTGTGCTGACCAAACACCGCCTGAATATGCGGAGCGTAGAGGTTGACGTCCGGCACCATGACAATGATGTCGCGCGGTTTGAGGTCCGGGTCGGCAGCAAAGGCGGCCAGCAGCTGATCGTGCAGCACTTCGACTTCGCGCTGCGGACTGTGCGCCAGGTGAAAGCGGATGGAGTGATCCCGTGCGGTGTCGACCGCCGGCCACAAGTCGCGCGACTCGGCCAGCGGCCGCAGTTGCAGGATGTCCTGCTGCAGTTGCTGCAGCAGCGTGTTGCCGGCGGGTGCTTCAAACAGGTCAACCCGGCCACCGGCAATATTGGCGAAGCGAGCTTCGTAACTGGCCCGCTCGTCGTGCTGGTCGAGCAGGTTGATGTAGTCACGGCCCTGCTTGCCCCAGGCGGCCAGCAGCGGATGGGCGTGCTGGTGCAGGGTGTTCTCGTCCAGCTGCAGGGGCGTGCCCGGCCGCCTTTGCTGACGACGGTATTCGTGGCGCAGCAGGTCCTGATCGGCAACGATATCGCCCCAGTGGTACTCACAGGGGTTGAGCACGCAGAGCAGCACCTGCGAGAAGCGGCCGATCACCGCCAGCGCCTCGAGCGTCTGCGCCGGCAGCGACGAGATACCGAACACGATCACCCGGCGCGGCAGGCTGGCTGGCCGGCTGTCACAGTCGAGCAGGTGCTGAACAAAGCGCGGATGGATGCCCGCCCGGCTGTCGCTCAGGCGTTCGGCACCCACGTCTGCCAGCACCGCGCGCCAGAGCGCCGGCTGCCAGCGTTCCTCGTCATCCAGCGGCCGCGCGCCGGTACGCGCCAGGCCGATATGGTCGCGCCCGGCGGCCCAGTCGTTCAGCCAGTCGGCGCGGTAAACCTGATACTGGTCAAACAGATCGGCCAGCCGCACCGCCAGTTGGTAACGCTTGCGGCAATCGTGGTCATCGGCGAGAAAACGCTTGAGCGGCGCAAAATCGGGCTGATCCTGCAGTGCGGGCAGCAGCCGCATCAGCCGCCAGGTCAGCGGCTGCTTGTCGAGCGGCGATTGCTCGGGCACGCTGTCGCGTCCCAGAACGCCGCGGTAACTGTCCCAGAGAAACCGCGCCGGCAGCTGCACATCCAGGGCCGCGGCGATGCCGCAGCCGCCCTGAGCAGGGTCGGCAGCCAGCGCCATCTGCAGCCACTGGGCGATGCCGTTGCTCTGCACCAGGATGACTTCGTTTTCCAGCGGCGCCAGCGGGTGCGCCCGCATCCAGTCCACCGCCAGCTCGCGAAGGGTCTCCAGGCGGTTGCCGTGGATGATCATCAAACCGGGGGCGAGGCTGTTGGCGTCCTGCATGGAAGCTCCTTATAGGTGAAGAGACCGCAGTCTATCACCGGGCAGCGACAGGCGCGGTCGCAGCTTACACCGCAAGTGGTTGAGAAGCGTTGGCGAGGCAGGCAGCGCAAGGCAAAGATCGCCGAGAAGCGATCGGAGTCGCGCTCGACTTTACAAATTGTAAATGAGCACTTCGATCGGACTCGCGCCCGAGGCGATCTTTAACGCAGCGATGGCAACGCAGGTAGCTTCTCGGCGACTTGCTAGACCTGGCTGCCCAGAAACCGCCGCTCCCACGGCGTAATTTCATCCATAAAGCTCTGCAGCTCCATGCGTTTGCTGGCCAGGAAGCCGTCAACAAACTCGGCGCCGAACAGCTCACGCGCCAGCGTGCTGCGATCCAGCCGCAGGATCGCGTCGTGCAAGGTGCCGGGCAGGGTCAGCTCGTCCGGCGCCTCGAACTCGCCTTGTGCCGGAGCAGATGGCTCGCACTGGTTGTCGATGCCATACAGTCCCGCCGCGAGCGAAGCGGCCACGCTCAGATAGGGGTTGGCGTCGGCGCCGGGCAGCCGGTTTTCGACACGGCGCGCTTCCGGGCCGCTGGCCGGAATGCGCAGGCCGGCGGAGCGGTTGTCGTAAGACCAGCACAGGTTGTTTGGCGATGCGTACGCGTGGCAGAAACGCTGGTAGGAGTTGATGTAGGGCGCCATCAGCAACGTCAGCTCGCCCATGCACTGCTGCAGGCCACCAATGAAGTGCCCAAAATGCGCCGTGGCCTCGCCGGTCGCCGCATCGGTAAAGATATTGTTGTCGCTCCCCTGCTCCACCACGCTCTGGTGAATGTGCATCGAGCAGCCGGGCACCCGCGCCAGCGGCTTGGCCATGCACACGGCAATCAGCCCGTGCTTGAGCGCGACTTCATGCAGAGCATGCTTGAACAGAAAGGTCTGGTCGGCAATCAGCAGCGGATCACCATGGACAAAATTGATCTCGTACTGGCTGACGCCCATCTCGTGCATAAAGGTATCGCGAGGAATGCCCAGCGCGGCCATGGTGTCGGCCAGCTCGTCGAAGAACGGCTTGAGGCCGCTGCTGGTGCTGACACTGAACGCGCCGTAACCGGCTTCGCGGCGGCCATCAAGCCCCACCGGCGGCTGGAACGGCTGGGTGTCGTCACGGTTGGGCTCGAACAGGAAGAATTCCAGCTCGGTCGCTACCACCGGCGCCCAGCCACGTTCGGCATAACGCTCAACAATCCGACTCAGCAGAGCGCGGGTCGACAGGCCGGAGAGCTGACCATCCAGCTCCACCGCCTCGCAGATCGCCAGCGCGCGCGGACGCTCGATCCACGGCAGCACATGCACCTGATCCAGCAGCGGGCGCAACACCAGATCGCCATCGTCGCTGCCGTAATACTGCGCCTCCGGGTAGCCACCCATCACGCACTGCAGCAGCACGCCACGCGCCAACTGCAAACGGCGATCCGCCAGAAAGCCCTCGCCGGTCATGACCTTGCCACGGGGAATACCGTTCAGATCCGGGGTGACACACTCGACGTCGCCAACGCCGGCAAGGCGTTCGGCAAGGGAACCAAGGGATACGGGGACGTTCATGCAGCACTACCTGTGTTTGATCTAGCCAACATGGCGATGCCGGATCATACCCCATCCGAGCCGCCACCACTCAAGCGCCCGCGCGCGCCATGCCGGCCCTGAATGCAAAAAGGCCAGCGCAAGCGCTGGCCTTTCCTGGTATTGCCGGTGCGGATCAGAAGCTCAGAGCGCGATCGCCCTGCTCATCCTTGATCCGGGTAGGCAGGCCCATTTCGTTCAGCAGGTTGATGAACGGCTTGGGATCCAGCTCTTCGACGTTGACCATCTTGCCCGCATCCCAGGTGCCCTGGGCGATCAGGATGGCTGCGGCAACCGGCGGCACACCGGCAGTGTAGGAAATACCCTGGCTGCCGACTTCGGCGTAGGCTTCGGCGTGGTCCGCTACGTTGTAGATGAACACTTCCTTGTCCTTGCCGTCCTTCTTGCCTTTGACCACATCACCGATGCAGGTCTTGCCGGCGTAGTCCGGGGCCAGCGAAGACGGGTCGGGCAGCACGGCCTTGACCACTTTCAGCGGAATCACTTCCAGGCCTTCGGCAGTGGTGACCGGCTGTTCGGACAGCAGACCGAGGTTTTTCAGCACGGTGAACACGTTGATGTAGTGCTCGCCAAAGCCCATCCAGAACCGCACGTTCGGCACGCCCAGGTTCTGCGACAGTGAGTGCACTTCGTCGTGACCGGTCATGTAGCTGGTCTGCGAGCCGACAACCGGCAGATCGTCGGTACGCTTGACCTCGAACATCTTGTTGCTGGTCCACTGGCTGTTCTGCCAGGACCACACCTGCCCGGTGAACTCACGGAAGTTGATTTCCGGGTCGAAGTTGGTCGCGAAGTACTTGCCGTGGCTGCCGGCGTTGATATCGATGATGTCGATTTCCTCGACGCTATCGAAGTATTCGTTCACCGCAACCGCAGCATAGGCGTTAACCACGCCCGGGTCGAAGCCGACCCCCAGGATCGCGGTGATGCCCTTCTCGGCGCACAGTTCCTTGCGCTTCCACTCGTAGTTGGCGTACCACGGCGGGGTTTCACAGATCTTGTCCGGCTCTTCGTGAATGGCGGTATCCAGGTAGGCAGCACCGGTCTCGATGCAGGCCTGCAATACCGACATATTGATGAAAGCCGATCCGACATTGATCACCAGTTGCGACTGTGTCTTGTCAATCAACGCCTTGGTGGCCTCGATATCGAGGGCATTCAGGGCATGGGCTTGCAATTCACCGGCAACCTTGAGGCTGCCCTTTTCCTTCACGCTGTCGACGATGGCCTGACACTTCTCGGCGGTACGCGACGCGATATGGATGTTACCCAGCACGTCATTGTGCTGGGCGCATTTGTGTGCGACCACCTGGGCCACACCACCGGCACCAATAATCAGAACGTTTTTCTTCATTTCTTTTCCTCGAAACGCCTCCTTGGAAAGGCTGGGTAGGTTATGCCTCAGGAGAGGCTGTCCAGGTAATCCTGGAATCCGAACTCGCGCACCAGTTTCACCGAGCCATCAAGCTCCCTGATTGCAATGGCGGGCATGTTGACGCCGTTGAACCAGTTCTTCTTGACCATGGTGTAACCGGCCGCATCAATAAAGGACAGGCGATCGCCAATCTTCAGCTCGCTGTCAAAATTGAATTCGCCGAAGATGTCGCCAGCCAGACACGACTTGCCACACACCATGTACTGGTGCGGGCCATCGCAGGGCTCCATCTTGGCCTCCTGACGGTAGATCAGCAGATCGAGCATGTGTGCTTCGATCGAGCTGTCGACCACGGCCAGCTGCTTGCCGTTATAGAGGGTGTCGAGCACAGTCACTTCGAGGGAAGTGCTCAGGGTAATGGCGGCCTCGCCGGGCTCCAGGTAAACCTGAACACCGTAGCGCTCGGAGAATGCCTTGAGGCGGGCACAGAAACGATCCAGCGGGTAACCCTCGCCGGTAAAGTGGATACCGCCGCCCAGACTGACCCAGCTCACCTGCTCAAGCAGGTGGCCGAAACGCTCTTCAATCTGTCCGAGCATCTGGTCGAACAGGTCAAAGTCGCTGTTCTCACAGTTGTTGTGAATCATGAAGCCGGAAATCAGCGGCAGCACCGCCTCGATCTTGGCGGCGTCCCACTCGCCCAGACGGCTGAACGGGCGGGCCGGATCAGCAATCAGGAAGTCCGAGCTGCTGACGCCGGGGTTCAGGCGCAGGCCGCGAACCTTGTCGGCCGAGGCCGCGCTGAAGCGAGTCAGCTGACTGATGGAGTTGAAGATGATCTTGTCCGAATGAGCCAGGACTTCGTCGATCTCGTCATCGGCATAGGCCACGCTGTAGGCATGCGTCTCCCCCGGGAACTTGAGCTTGCCAAGTTTCACTTCATTCAGGGAGGAAGAGGTAGTGCCGTCCATGTACTGACTCATGAAGTCGAACACGGACCAGGTAGCAAAGCATTTCAGTGCGAGCAGCGCCTTGGCGCCGGAGTGCTCACGCACATAGGCGATCTTCTCCATGTTGCGTTCGAGCTTGCTCTTGTCGATGAGATAGTACGGCGTCTTGATCAATTCGTTCATACCCTCCAGCTGTCAGAACCCGGTACCGGGCAAGTAAAAGCGCAAAATTATAAATTAACGCGCCAACAGTCGATAGGAAAAATCACCCCCTCAAGCCTAGCCGCCGATTACTGCAGTTTCACTTCAACACAACAAAACATGCAAAAAAAGCATCGAATTTAAAATAAAAATGCATTGGCCATATATTCGCAGTAACTCCTATAGTGTCTGCATGCCGGCGTCGCCGGTTACCAACAACAACTGCGCCGCATGTACGGCGACGACACACGGAGACACCCCATGCGCTCACGCACTGTCATCCTCGGTCTTGGAGCCCTTGCCGCCGGTATAAGCCTGGCGGTCAGCGCTGCCCCCAACCCGGCGACCGAACTCACCGCCGCCAGCAACCATGCGATCCTGGAGCAACTTCCCTTTGCCAACCAGCAAGCCTTCGCCGACGCTCAGCGCGGATTTATCGCCCAGTTACCTGATGGCAAAGTCCTCAACGCCGACGGTTCAGTTGCCTGGGACATGAGCGAGTATGCGTTCCTGAACGACGAGAGCGCACCCGATACCGTTAACCCCAGTCTCTGGCGGCAGGCTCGACTGAACGCCATTCACGGCCTGTTCAAGGTGACCGACGGCATGTACCAGATCCGCGGCATGGATCTGGCCAACATGACGATCATTGAAGGTGACACCGGCCTGATCATCATTGATCCGCTACTGTCTCCCTCCACCGCCAGGGCCGGCCTGGAGCTGTACTACCAGAACCGTCCGCAAAAGCCGGTTGTTGCGGTGCTCTACACCCACAACCACGTCGACCACTGGGGCGGCGTAAAGGGCGTCATCAGCAATGAGGATGTGGCCTCCGGCAAGACGCGTATCTATGCGCCAGTCGGCTTTATGGAGCACGCGGTCTCCGAGAACGTGATTGCCGGTCCCGCCATGAGCCGCCGTGCCATTTACCAGTTCGGCGCCATGCTGCCGCCGGGTGAACGCGGCCATGTGGATACGGGCCTGGGCAAGGCGCTGTCGAAGGGTGATCGCTCCCTGATTGCACCAACCGATACCGTGCCGGATAACGGTAACCTGACCATCGATGGTGTAGAGATCGAGTTTCAGATGGCCCACGGCACCGAAGCAGAATCGGAAATGATGATGTACTTCCCTGCGTTCAAGGTCCTGAACACCGCGGAAATCACCAGCCAGCACATGCACAACGTGTACACCATTCGCGGCGCTGCCGTGCGTGACGCCAGCGCATGGGCCCACTACATCGACCTGGCGCTGGAGCGCTTCGGTGATCGCGCCGACATCGTGGTGGGACAGCACCATTGGCCAATCTGGACCCAGGAGGATGCCAAGCGCTTCCTGTCGGTACAGCGGGACATGTACAAGTACCTGCACGATCAGTCCGTACGCATGATCAACAAGGGCTACCTGCCGGGCGATATCGCCGAGCAGCTGAAACTGCCAGCCAGCCTTGACCAGCAATGGTACGCCCGCGGCTACTACGGCACCCTGCGCCACAACGCCAAGGCCATTTACCAGCGCTACATGGGCTGGTACGACGCCAACCCGGCCAACCTGAACCCGCTACCACCGGTACAGAACGCAGCCAAAACCATCGAATACATGGGCGGTGCCGACAAGGTGATCGAGCAGGCACGCAAGGATTATGACAACGGCGAGTATCGCTGGGTCGCCAGCGTAATGAATCAGGTGGTGTTTGCCGACCCGAGCAATCAGGCCGCCCGCGAGCTGGGTGCCAATGCACTGGAGCAACTCGGTTATCAGGCCGAAGCCGGCACCTGGCGCGGAGCTTACCTGATGGGCGCTCAGGAACTGCGTAACGGCACGCTACCGCCAACCGTGGGCTCGCTGTCACCGGACGTACTGCAGGCGCTGGACACCGGCATGTTCTTCGACCTGATGGGGGTACGACTGGATGCCGCCAAGGCTGAGGGCAAGCATCTGGTAATCAACTGGCAGCTGACAGACACCAATGAGAACTACCGTCTGAACCTGGAGCACTCGACGCTGACCTATCGCGCCAATACTCAGGATGACAACGCCCAGGCAACGGTCAGCATGAACCGCGACACGCTGGACCAGATCCTGCTGCGCCGCACCACCTTCCCGGACGCGGTCAAGGCTGGGCTGATCAAAATCAGCGGCGAACCCAATGCGTTCTTCGGCTTGCTGCAAATGCTGGAAGTACCCTCCGGTGACTTCCCGATCGTGACTCCGGTCAGTAACTGACCTTTTTAGCCCCGTTCGTACCTTGGCGGACGGGGCTCTTCTTCTTCAGGACTGCTGCAGCGAACGCAGCAACCGCTCGGCAAAAAATCCCCGCTGTTCATTCAGGTCAAACAAGCCCGGTGCAAACAACCAGGTCTGGGTCACGCCCATCAACTGGGTGTAAATCATCAACGCCAATTGCCCCGCCGTCTGACCTTGCGGAATCTGGCCCTGTGCCTGTGCGGCGCAAACCAGCGCTTCCAGCGTTTCTATCATGCTCTGGGTCAGCCGCCGCTCACGCTCAAGCGTTGTCAGCATCGCCTCGGTCAGCTCGGTCTTGTTGAGCAGAATCTCGAAGGACTGGCGAAACCAGGCGTCCTCGACCAGCAGCGCAAACCAGCTGCGGACAAAACCGTCGATTCGCTCCAATGGTGACAGACCGGCGCTGCGCGCCTGCGCTACCAACTGCTCGAGAGGTTCCTGCGAATAGGCCAGTACCGCCTCGAACAGGTCGTCCTTGTTCTTGAAGTGCCAGTAGATGGGGCCACGACTGAAACCGGCTTCGGTGCCGATCATGGCCAGCGTGGTGTTGGAATAGCCGTTGCGGCTAAATAACGTCAGCGCCGCCTCTATGATTTTCAGACGGGTTTTTTCCGCGTCTTCTTTGGTTCTGCGCATGGGTGTTCCAGCAGGTGCAGCGGGAGATTGCTCCCGCTGCAGTCAGACTCCTCAGAGGGCGCCGTCGGCAGCCATCTGCATGTACTCGGTATCGAACCGCAGCTTGATGTTAGCGGTATCACCCAAGGTCTTGCCATCGGGCATCGCGATGCCGACAAAGTCAGGCGAGTCTGCGCCTTCGCCGAGCAACCCCTTCTCGAACGAGAACTGGCGAACGCTGTCCATCGCCTCGTAGGCCTCATCACTGCCAATAAAGGCGATGGCGTCAGCCGGTTGCCAGAACATCTTCATGCCGGCCAGCTGTGCTTCATACCCGGCCTGATCGGTCGCAGAAGCTTCGCCGAGGAACGCTCTGGCCTTCTGACCTTCCTCGCTGTCGGTCCCCATCTCGGCCATCAGCTCAAACCAGGCACCGACCAGCGCCTTGCCCAACGCCGGGTTGTCGCGCAGTGTCTCGGTGTTAACGATGGTCAGATCCTTGATATGGCCCGGAATCTGGCTGGAATCAAATACCCGGTTGACGCCCGGCTGGCTGAGAATTTCGTCAAGCAGCGGATTCCAGGTCACTACATTGCGCACGTCGTCGGTATTGAAGGCGGCGACCATATCGGCATCGCTGGTATTGACCACGGTAACATCGCTCTCGCTCAGACCGACCGAGTCCAGCGCGCGGGCCAGCAAATAGTGGGATACCGACAGCTCGACCAGATTGACCTGCTGCCCCTTGAGATCAGCAACACTGGCGCTATCTTTCATCACCATGCCGTCGTTACCGTTGGAGTAGTCCCCAACGATCAAGGCCGTAGTATCTACGCCGCCGGCGGCTGGGATCGACAGCGCGTCCATACTGGTCGCTACCACACCATCAAACTGACCGGCACTGTACTGGTTGATCGACTCGATGTAATCGTTTATCTGCACTATCTCGACGCTGATGCCGTACTTGTCGGCCCACTTTTTCATCAACCCGGACTCGTCGATGTACTTCCACGGAATCCAGCCGGCGTAAATGCTCCAGGCCAGTTTGAAGCTGTCTTTCTCTTCGGCTTGAGCTGAGGGAATCACGGCGACCGATGCCGCCAGTGCAATCATGGCGCCTGAAACAACCTGTTTGAAACGTCGTGCAAATGGAACGGACTTTTTCATGGTTCAACTCCAGATGGTTCTCGTTGGCAATGATGTGAAGTCTTGGCAGTAACTGAGCAGCAAGAACCGCGCCGTATTCGGCACGGAACCGACTTAAAAGAACTTCAGGTAGCGTTGCAGCTCCCAGTCGGAGACGTGGGTGTGATACTCGGTCCATTCCTGGCGCTTGAAGCCGACGAAGCTGTCGAACATCGCATCGCCAAACACCGCGCGCGACAGCGGGTCAGCTTCGAAGGCATCAATTGCTTCGCCAAGGTTCTGCGGCAACAGCTCAATGTCCATTTCACGCACCTGCTGATCGGTGTAGTTGTACATGTTCTCGCGATGGGGATTACCCGGGTCCATGGCTTCGCGAATGCCTTCAAGACCGGCAGCCAGCATCATCGCGGCACCAAGATAGGGGTTGCAGGCGATATCGGCCGCACGGCACTCGACCCGACCGCCTTGCGACGGGATACGCAGCATGTTGGTGCGGTTGTTGTTGCCGTAGCAAACGAATACTGGCGCCCAGGTGGAGCCGGACATGCTGCCCTTGCGCACCAGACGCTTATAGCTGTTTACCGTCGGCGCGATGACTGCGCTGATCGCCTTGGCGTGCTTCATTACGCCGGCGATGAAGTGATACGCCATCTGGGTCACCCCGCAGCCGTAGGGATCTTCGCCATTGGCAGGATCAAACAGATTTCGGCCGGTCTCGCGATCAGCCAGCGACATGTTGTAGTGCGCGCCACTGCCGGTGCGGTTGGCCGACGGCTTGGGCATAAAGCTGGCAAAGCCACCGTGCTTGCGGGCAATCTCGTTGGCCATCAAACGGAAGAAAACCAAGCGGTCAGCCATGCCGAGGGCGTCGGTGTAGGTGAAGTCGGTTTCGAACTGGCCGTTGGCGTCTTCGTGGTCGAAGGAGTACACATCCCAGCCCATGGCATTCATGGCTTCGACCAGCTCGCCCACAATCGGCATGTTGTCCATCAGGCCGCGCGGGTCATAACAGGGTTTGGCGAGGGTATCGCGAGCACTGATCGGCTCGAACCCGCCATCCTCTGAGTCACGAAACAGGAAGAACTCGGTCTCGATACCCAGGTTAAAGGTCAGCCCCATATCAGCGGCCTTGGCTACCTGGCGTTTAAGAATATTACGTGAGCAGGCTTCGAATGGTGCGCCGTCCAGATACAGGTCACTGGCGAACCAGGCCAGTTCGCGATTCCACGGACAGATGGTGGCAGTCGCGGGATCGGGCATGGTCGCGACTTCATTGTCACTGATGTCCTGTGGAACACCGTCCAGCGCAGCGCCAGTGTAGAGCTCCGACCCTTTCATCATCCGCCCCAGATGATTGAGCGGAACAAACTTGCCCTTGATCACCCCGTGCAGATCGACGTAGCCACCCAGAGCGTACTTCACGCCCTTCTCTGCAAGGGACTCTTTCAATTGTTCACTGCTCACATGCTGACTCATGTTGATACTCCGCTGATTCTGTCCGCAACCGCTGCGGCGCTTGGTACGAATCTTTCATTCAACATACATGCCAGCATGCATATTTAATCCATAAGCAGATTCAATCAACTCCCAAACATCACCTCGATGGCACCAACCAAGAGATTGCTATATGTCGATATATCAAGCAGTTAAGAAGCAATTCAGCGTTGGAGACTGGCCACTTCAGAGCGGCAACATACTGCGCGATGCGCATGTCTGCTATCTGCAACTGGGCCAACTCAACGCTGCGCGCGACAACCTGATCATCCTGCCGACGTACTACGGCGGAACACACGAAGGAAATCTGCCCCTGATTGGTGCAGACGGACCACTGGATCCGGAACACTACTGCATTCTCATCCCGAACCTGCTTGGCAACGGCCAATCCAGCTCGCCGTCCAACGCACATCACAGTCAACGCGGCGCGGATTTTCCGATGGTTAGCTTGTACGACAACGTCGCTCTGCAGCACAGACTGGTTGAGGAGCACTTTGCAGGCGCTGAAGTTGCACTGGTAGCCGGCTGGTCAATGGGCGGCATGCAGGCCCTGCAGTGGGGCTGTCTGTATCCGGACCAGGTAAAGCGCGTAGCCAGTATCTGTGCGACAGCTCGTTGCTGGCCACACAACCAGGTGTTTCTGGAAGGAGTCAAGGCAGCACTGACGTGTGACAAAGACTGGGATGGAGGGCGCTACCAATCCCCGCCCAAAGCCGGCCTGAAGGCCTTTGGTCGAGTTTACGCCGGGTGGGCCTACAGCCAGGCGTTCTTTCGTCAAGAACGATACAAAGAACTGGGCTTCGACTCGATAGAGTCGCTGCTACGGTACTGGGAAGAGGACCACGTCGAGCAGGACGCCAACAATCTGCTTGCAGTGTTGCACACCTGGCAACAGGGAGACATCAGCGCCAACCCTGTATGGAACAACGATTTCAGCGCCGCCCTGAAGGGGATTAAAGCCAGGTGCCTGATAATGCCAGGCAGCACTGATCTCTACTTCACCAGCGAGGACGCCTTGAGCGAAGCACAGCAAATACCAAACGCATTTTTTCGGCCACTTGAATCTGACTGGGGGCATTGCGCCGGAGCGCCTGGGCGCAATCCGCTAGATACGAGAAGTATTCTCGATGTGCTAAAGACACTACTGACTGAAGATTAGGGGGAAACAGGGGAGCCGATGCATCCCCTGCAATATCCTAAGGCGTGACCCAAGGTCAGAAGTTGTAGCGGATGCCTGCAGACAACAGGTCCACATCATATTCGTCGCCCACATCGCGGTAACGCTCAAACTCAGCTACCAGCGTCACATGCTCGCCAAGGTTGTAACCACCGCCAACGCCAAACGAGGTGACCCATTCAGTTTGTGAGTCGCTGATTACATCAAAACCATTCACAGACAGATCGAAGTCTGTTTCAAGGCGGTGGTAACCCAATTTCGCAAACAGGCTAAAGCTATCCAGCGGCATGGTTAATACGCCATTCAAACCATATCCTTCAGTGCCAGCATTAAAGCCCAGATTGTTGTTCCCGTCAGTCGCGCGAAACGAAACCTCCCCCAAGTCAACGTACTCGGCTTCAAATGCGAAGTATTGGTTTAGCTTCAGACCTGCACCAATTTTCCAGGCTGTGTCCTTGTTGTCCATAGAGGAGTTAAGGCCTAGCCCTGACGGAACAACATCACCAGTGCTGAGATCAGCATCAGATTGCCCGAGGCTAGCAAACAGGTAGGGCTGAGCCTCCTGCGCTTGAGAGAGGGCTGAGGCCGAGCAAAGTGCAACGACAGTTGCAGCAAACAGTGTTTTTTTGAACATCTTATTAAGTCTCCATATGACAACATGCCACCTTCTTGGTAGCGGTCCTTGCTCTCGGCATTCCTGCCAAGAGATCCCAGATCATAAGGGTTATTGATCTCAGAAAGCCACCCCCCTTACTTGCTACTGATGGAACTATATTCAGAAGACGCGATGACATAGTCCCAATTCAGGTACGTATGTATGCAGAATATCGACCTGACTCTGCCGCCCGCAGCAGCGCTGACCTAGGCGAATTTTCCGCCCGCGCAAAGAAGAACACCCCGACCATGACTGATCGGGGTGTTCGGTATAGGTGCTTGACGATGACCTACTCTCACATGGGGAAGCCCCACACTACCATCGGCGATGCATCGTTTCACTTCTGAGTTCGGGATGGGATCAGGTGGTTCCAATGCTCTATAGTCGTCAAGCAATTTGTTGCTGCCCGCTAGGCGTGCAGCTTAAAAAGCTTGGATGCGTGACAGAAGCTAAGGTGTTTGCAATCTCGCAAGTTCGCGAAGTTGTTTGATTCTGTTTGGCTCGATAACACCAGATTGCTTGGGTGTTATATGGTCAAGCCACACGGGCAATTAGTATTGGTTAGCTCAACGCCTCACAGCGCTTACACACCCAACCTATCAACGTCGTAGTCTTCGACGGCCCTTTAGGGGAGTCAAGCTCCCGGTGAGATCTCATCTTGAGGCAAGTTTCCCGCTTAGATGCTTTCAGCGGTTATCTTTTCCGAACGTAGCTACCCGGCAATGCGTCTGGCGACACAACCGGAACACCAGGGGTTCGTCCAACCCGGTCCTCTCGTACTAAGGTCAGCCCCTCTCAAATCTCAAACGTCCACGGCAGATAGGGACCGAACTGTCTCACGACGTTCTAAACCCAGCTCGCGTACCACTTTAAATGGCGAACAGCCATACCCTTGGGACCGGCTTCAGCCCCAGGATGTGATGAGCCGACATCGAGGTGCCAAACACCGCCGTCGATATGAACTCTTGGGCGGTATCAGCCTGTTATCCCCGGAGTACCTTTTATCCGTTGAGCGATGGCCCTTCCATACAGAACCACCGGATCACTAAGACCTACTTTCGTACCTGCTCGACGTGTTGGTCTCGCAGTCAAGCGCGCTTTTGCCTTTATACTCTACGCACGATTTCCGACCGTGCTGAGCGCACCTTCGTACTCCTCCGTTACTCTTTGGGAGGAGACCGCCCCAGTCAAACTACCCACCATACACTGTCCTCGATCCGGATAACGGACCAGAGTTAGAACCTCAAAGTTGCCAGGGTGGTATTTCAAGGTTGGCTCCACGCAGACTGGCGTCCACGCTTCAAAGCCTCCCACCTATCCTACACAAGCAAATTCAAAGTCCAGTGCAAAGCTATAGTAAAGGTTCACGGGGTCTTTCCGTCTAGCCGCGGATACACTGCATCTTCACAGCGATTTCAATTTCACTGAGTCTCGGGTGGAGACAGCGCCGCCATCATTACGCCATTCGTGCAGGTCGGAACTTACCCGACAAGGAATTTCGCTACCTTAGGACCGTTATAGTTACGGCCGCCGTTTACCGGGGCTTCGATCAAGAGCTTCGCCGAAGCTAACCCCATCAATTAACCTTCCGGCACCGGGCAGGCGTCACACCCTATACGTCCACTTTCGTGTTTGCAGAGTGCTATGTTTTTAATAAACAGTTGCAGCGGCCTGGTATCTTCGACCGACATGGGCTTACGCAGTAAATGCTTCACCCTCATCGGCGCACCTTCTCCCGAAGTTACGGTGCCATTTTGCCTAGTTCCTTCACCCGAGTTCTCTCAAGCGCCTTGGTATTCTCTACCTGACCACCTGTGTCGGTTTGGGGTACGATTTCTAGTTACCTGAAGCTTAGAAGCTTTTCCTGGAAGCATGGCATCAACCACTTCGCGTTCTAAAGAACACTCGTCATCAGCTCTCGGCCTTAGCGACCCGGATTTACCTAAGTCACCAGCCTACAACCTTAAACACGGACAACCAACGCCGTGCTGGCCTAGCCTTCTCCGTCCCTCCATCGCAGTAACTAGAAGTACGGGAATATTAACCCGTTTCCCATCGACTACGCCTTTCGGCCTCGCCTTAGGGGTCGACTCACCCTGCGTCGATTAACGTTGCGCAGGAACCCTTGGTCTTCCGGCGAGGGAGTTTTTCACTCCCTTTGTCGTTACTCATGTCAGCATTCGCACTTCTGATACCTCCAGCCAACTTCTCAATTGACCTTCACAGGCTTACAGAACGCTCCTCTACCGCTCATCTTACGATGAACCCGTAGCTTCGGTGTATGGTTTGAGCCCCGTTA
>NZ_CP114836.1:0-1580000 GCF_027474385.1 Halopseudomonas sp. MFKK-1 | reverse complement strand
ACAGGAAATTCCACCACCCTCTACTGTACTCTAGCCAGACAGTTATGGATGCAGTTCCCAGGTTAAGCCCGGGGATTTCACACCCATCTTATCAAGCCGCCTACGCGCGCTTTACGCCCAGTAATTCCGATTAACGCTTGCACCCTCTGTATTACCGCGGCTGCTGGCACAGAGTTAGCCGGTGCTTATTCTGTTGGTAACGTCAAGATTGCAGCGTATTAAACTACAACCCTTCCTCCCAACTTAAAGTGCTTTACAATCCGAAGACCTTCTTCACACACGCGGCATGGCTGGATCAGGCTTTCGCCCATTGTCCAATATTCCCCACTGCTGCCTCCCGTAGGAGTCTGGACCGTGTCTCAGTTCCAGTGTGACTGATCATCCTCTCAGACCAGTTACGGATCGTTGCCTAGGTGAGCCATTACCTCACCTACTAGCTAATCCGACCTAGGCTCATCTGATAGCGTGAGGTCCGAAGATCCCCCACTTTCTCCCGTAGGACGTATGCGGTATTAGCGACCCTTTCGAGTCGTTGTCCCCCACTACCAGGCAGATTCCTAGGCATTACTCACCCGTCCGCCGCTAAATCCGGGAGCAAGCTCCCTTCATCCGCTCGACTTGCATGTGTTAGGCCTGCCGCCAGCGTTCAATCTGAGCCATGATCAAACTCTTCAGTTAAATACTGATTGGGTTTTGAGAAAACCCTAAACTTGGCTCAGCTTTACAAAAAACTCATGAATTCACAGAGTTACTTGCTAGGCTGATAATCTTTCTGATCATCGAGCACATTCAGCAAGCACCCACACGAATTACTTGATTCAAATTGTTAAAGAGCGATTCGGTCAGCGTTTCCGCTCAACCAAGGCCGCGAATTCTACGCTAACCTTATGTTCTGTCAAGCTTTTATTTGAAGTTTTTAACCGCTTCAAAACCCGCTTGAACAACCTGGAAAAGCCTTCGCTTTCCGGGCCAGTAGAAGCAAATTCATATGCGTCTACTTTATATAAAAAAACACCCTGATCATTTCTGATCAGGGTGTTCGGTATAGGCGCTTGACGATGACCTACTCTCACATGGGGAAGCCCCACACTACCATCGGCGATGCATCGTTTCACTTCTGAGTTCGGGATGGGATCAGGTGGTTCCAATGCTCTATAGTCGTCAAGCAATTTGTTGCTGCCCGCTAGGCGTGCAGCTTAAAAAGCTTGGATGCGTGACAGAAGCTAAGGTATTTGCAATCTCGCAAGTTCGCGAAGTTGTTTGTTTCTGTTTGGCTCGATAACACCAGATTGCTTGGGTGTTATATGGTCAAGCCACACGGGCAATTAGTATTGGTTAGCTCAACGCCTCACAGCGCTTACACACCCAACCTATCAACGTCGTAGTCTTCGACGGCCCTTTAGGGGAGTCAAGCTCCCGGTGAGATCTCATCTTGAGGCAAGTTTCCCGCTTAGATGCTTTCAGCGGTTATCTTTTCCGAACGTAGCTACCCGGCAATGCGTCTGGCGACACAACCGGAACACCAGGGGTTCGTCCAACCCGGTCCTCTCGTACTAAGGTCAGCCCCTCTCAAATCTCAAACGTCCACGGCAGATAGGGACCGAACTGTCTCACGACGTTCTAAACCCAGCTCGCGTACCACTTTAAATGGCGAACAGCCATACCCTTGGGACCGGCTTCAGCCCCAGGATGTGATGAGCCGACATCGAGGTGCCAAACACCGCCGTCGATATGAACTCTTGGGCGGTATCAGCCTGTTATCCCCGGAGTACCTTTTATCCGTTGAGCGATGGCCCTTCCATACAGAACCACCGGATCACTAAGACCTACTTTCGTACCTGCTCGACGTGTTGGTCTCGCAGTCAAGCGCGCTTTTGCCTTTATACTCTACGCACGATTTCCGACCGTGCTGAGCGCACCTTCGTACTCCTCCGTTACTCTTTGGGAGGAGACCGCCCCAGTCAAACTACCC
This sequence comes from Halopseudomonas sp. MFKK-1, assembly GCF_027474385.1. NCBI lineage: Bacteria > Pseudomonadati > Pseudomonadota > Gammaproteobacteria > Pseudomonadales > Pseudomonadaceae > Halopseudomonas > Halopseudomonas sp. MFKK-1. The sequence goes on along the minus strand of NZ_CP114836.1, from coordinate 1,578,028 downwards.
ACCATACACTGTCCTCGATCCGGATAACGGACCAGAGTTAGAACCTCAAAGTTGCCAGGGTGGTATTTCAAGGTTGGCTCCACGCAGACTGGCGTCCACGCTTCAAAGCCTCCCACCTATCCTACACAAGCAAATTCAAAGTCCAGTGCAAAGCTATAGTAAAGGTTCACGGGGTCTTTCCGTCTAGCCGCGGATACACTGCATCTTCACAGCGATTTCAATTTCACTGAGTCTCGGGTGGAGACAGCGCCGCCATCATTACGCCATTCGTGCAGGTCGGAACTTACCCGACAAGGAATTTCGCTACCTTAGGACCGTTATAGTTACGGCCGCCGTTTACCGGGGCTTCGATCAAGAGCTTCGCCGAAGCTAACCCCATCAATTAACCTTCCGGCACCGGGCAGGCGTCACACCCTATACGTCCACTTTCGTGTTTGCAGAGTGCTATGTTTTTAATAAACAGTTGCAGCGGCCTGGTATCTTCGACCGACATGGGCTTACGCAGTAAATGCTTCACCCTCATCGGCGCACCTTCTCCCGAAGTTACGGTGCCATTTTGCCTAGTTCCTTCACCCGAGTTCTCTCAAGCGCCTTGGTATTCTCTACCTGACCACCTGTGTCGGTTTGGGGTACGATTTCTAGTTACCTGAAGCTTAGAAGCTTTTCCTGGAAGCATGGCATCAACCACTTCGCGTTCTAAAGAACACTCGTCATCAGCTCTCGGCCTTAGCGACCCGGATTTACCTAAGTCACCAGCCTACAACCTTAAACACGGACAACCAACGCCGTGCTGGCCTAGCCTTCTCCGTCCCTCCATCGCAGTAACTAGAAGTACGGGAATATTAACCCGTTTCCCATCGACTACGCCTTTCGGCCTCGCCTTAGGGGTCGACTCACCCTGCGTCGATTAACGTTGCGCAGGAACCCTTGGTCTTCCGGCGAGGGAGTTTTTCACTCCCTTTGTCGTTACTCATGTCAGCATTCGCACTTCTGATACCTCCAGCCAACTTCTCAATTGACCTTCACAGGCTTACAGAACGCTCCTCTACCGCTCATCTTACGATGAACCCGTAGCTTCGGTGTATGGTTTGAGCCCCGTTACATCTTCCGCGCAGGCCGACTCGACTAGTGAGCTATTACGCTTTCTTTAAAGGATGGCTGCTTCTAAGCCAACCTCCTAGCTGTCTAAGCCTTCCCACATCGTTTCCCACTTAACCATAACTTTGGGACCTTAGCTGACGGTCTGGGTTGTTTCCCTTTTCACGACGGACGTTAGCACCCGCCGTGTGTCTCCCGTGCTGACACTCACTGGTATTCGGAGTTTGCATCGGTTTGGTAAGTCGGGATGACCCCCTAGCCGAAACAGTGCTCTACCCCCAGTGGTGATACACGAGGCGCTACCTAAATAGCTTTCGAGGAGAACCAGCTATCTCCGAGCTTGATTAGCCTTTCACTCCTATCCACAAGTCATCCGCTAACTTTTCAACGGTAGTCGGTTCGGTCCTCCAGTGCCTGTTACGGCACCTTCAACCTGCCCATGGATAGATCGCCCGGTTTCGGGTCTATACCCAGCGACTAAACGCCCTATTAAGACTCGGTTTCCCTACGCCTCCCCTAGACGGTTAAGCTCGCCACTGAATATAAGTCGCTGACCCATTATACAAAAGGTACGCAGTCACAGAACAAGTCTGCTCCCACTGCTTGTACGCATACGGTTTCAGGTTCTATTTCACTCCCCTCACAGGGGTTCTTTTCGCCTTTCCCTCACGGTACTGGTTCACTATCGGTCAGTCAGGAGTATTTAGCCTTGGAGGATGGTCCCCCCATGTTCAGTCAACGTTTCACGTGCGCCGACCTACTCGATTTCACAGCTAAGAGTCTTTCGTATACGGGGCTATCACCCACTATGGCCGCACTTTCCAGAGCGTTCTACTAAACTCAAAACTGCTTAAGGGCTGGTCCCCGTTCGCTCGCCACTACTTGGGGAATCTCGGTTGATTTCTTTTCCTCAGGGTACTTAGATGTTTCAGTTCCCCTGGTTCGCCTCACACACCTATGTATTCAGTGTGTGATACCCAGCTTATGCTGGGTGGGTTTCCCCATTCAGAGATCTCCGGATCAAAGGTCATTTGCCACCTCCCCGAAGCTTATCGCAGGCTATCACGTCTTTCATCGCCTCTGACTGCCAAGGCATCCACCGTATGCGCTTATTCACTTGACCATATAACCCCAAACAATCTTAAGTTAATTACTTAACTCAGATTATTCAGTGATATCGGTTTAAAACAGAATTAACGACAATTCCGGAACTTGCACTTGAGATTACAAGTTTACCTTAGCCACATTGCATGCAGTGAAACATGCCATGTGTCTGTACTTCTATCACATATCCAAATTTTTAAAGAGCGTCTGGTTCAGAGACCAGATATCAACAATCAAGGGCTTGATTGTTCATATATGAACTCTGAGTTCCATTCTATGGCGTGTGCTGCGTCGTCCTGGTGGAGCCAAGCGGGATCGAACCGCTGACCTCCTGCGTGCAAGGCAGGCGCTCTCCCAGCTGAGCTATGGCCCCGTTCAGACCTTACACCTCGACAATTGGTGGGTCTGGGCAGATTCGAACTGCCGACCTCACCCTTATCAGGGGTGCGCTCTAACCAACTGAGCTACAGACCCAATCGCCTTTCTTTCTGAATCAAGTAATTCGTGTGAGTGCTTGAGGAACAGCCGAGATCTTTCGATTAAGGAGGTGATCCAGCCGCAGGTTCCCCTACGGCTACCTTGTTACGACTTCACCCCAGTCATGAATCACACCGTGGTAACCGTCCTCCCGAAGGTTAGACTAGCTACTTCTGGTGCAACCCACTCCCATGGTGTGACGGGCGGTGTGTACAAGGCCCGGGAACGTATTCACCGTGGCATTCTGATCCACGATTACTAGCGATTCCGACTTCATGGAGTCGAGTTGCAGACTCCAATCCGGACTACGATCGGTTTTATGGGATTAGCTCCACCTCGCGGCTTGGCAACCCTCTGTACCGACCATTGTAGCACGTGTGTAGCCCTGGCCGTAAGGGCCATGATGACTTGACGTCATCCCCACCTTCCTCCGGTTTGTCACCGGCAGTCTCCTTAGAGTGCCCACCATAACGTGCTGGTAACTAAGGACAAGGGTTGCGCTCGTTACGGGACTTAACCCAACATCTCACGACACGAGCTGACGACAGCCATGCAGCACCTGTGTCAGAGTTCCCGAAGGCACCAATCCATCTCTGGAAAGTTCTCTGCATGTCAAGGCCAGGTAAGGTTCTTCGCGTTGCTTCGAATTAAACCACATGCTCCACCGCTTGTGCGGGCCCCCGTCAATTCATTTGAGTTTTAATCTTGCGACCGTACTCCCCAGGCGGTCTACTTAGTGCGTTAGCTGCGCCACTAAAATCTCAAGGATTCCAACGGCTAGTAGACATCGTTTACGGCGTGGACTACCAGGGTATCTAATCCTGTTTGCTCCCCACGCTTTCGCACCTCAGCGTCAGTATCAGTCCAGGTGGTCGCCTTCGCCACTGGTGTTCCTTCCTATATCTACGCATTTCACCGCTACACAGGAAATTCCACCACCCTCTACTGTACTCTAGCCAGACAGTTATGGATGCAGTTCCCAGGTTAAGCCCGGGGATTTCACACCCATCTTATCAAGCCGCCTACGCGCGCTTTACGCCCAGTAATTCCGATTAACGCTTGCACCCTCTGTATTACCGCGGCTGCTGGCACAGAGTTAGCCGGTGCTTATTCTGTTGGTAACGTCAAGATTGCAGCGTATTAAACTACAACCCTTCCTCCCAACTTAAAGTGCTTTACAATCCGAAGACCTTCTTCACACACGCGGCATGGCTGGATCAGGCTTTCGCCCATTGTCCAATATTCCCCACTGCTGCCTCCCGTAGGAGTCTGGACCGTGTCTCAGTTCCAGTGTGACTGATCATCCTCTCAGACCAGTTACGGATCGTTGCCTAGGTGAGCCATTACCTCACCTACTAGCTAATCCGACCTAGGCTCATCTGATAGCGTGAGGTCCGAAGATCCCCCACTTTCTCCCGTAGGACGTATGCGGTATTAGCGACCCTTTCGAGTCGTTGTCCCCCACTACCAGGCAGATTCCTAGGCATTACTCACCCGTCCGCCGCTAAATCCGGGAGCAAGCTCCCTTCATCCGCTCGACTTGCATGTGTTAGGCCTGCCGCCAGCGTTCAATCTGAGCCATGATCAAACTCTTCAGTTAAATACTGATTGGGTTTTGAGAAAACCCTAAACTTGGCTCAGCTTTACAAAAAACTCATGAATTCACAGAGTTACTTGCTAGGCTGATAATCTTTCTGATCATCGAGCACATTCAGCAAGCACCCACACGAATTACTTGATTCAAATTGTTAAAGAGCGATTCGGTCAGCGTTTCCGCTCAACCAAGGCCGCGAATTCTACGCTAACCTTATGTTCTGTCAAGCTTTTATTTGAAGTTTTTAACCGCTTCAAAACCCGCTTGAGCAACCTGGAAAAGCCTTCGCTTTCCAGGTCAGGGAGGCGCATTCTACAGGATCAAACCCTGCTGTCAACACCTTCCAAACAACCTGATGAGAACTTCTCATCTCACTCGAACTGGCGTCTTTCGAACAACCCTTTCGAGGCGGCGCATTCTACGCCATCTCGCTGGACTGTCAAGCTTCATTTTAAAGCTAACTTATTGATTAATAAGCGCTTTAAGCGAAGCATCCTGCCCGACGAGGAGGCGAATTATAGGCCCGTCAGATTTGGCGTCAAGGCTTTTTCAGAAGAATTTTGGCAAACCGTTTTTTACCGGCCTGACACACGTACTCTTCACCCAGCGCAAGCACACAGGAGTGGTCGACCACTTCGCCGTTAACCTTCACCGAGCCGGCAGAAAGCAAATCACGCGCAGCAGCAGCATTCTTCGCCATACCGGCCCGATTGATAACTGCGGAAATCGGCAGGTCAGCCTCCGCCTCAATAACCACTTCTGGAATATCTGCCGGCAGCTCGCCATCCTTCAGACGATTGCCTGCTGAGCGGTGAGCATTGGCCGCGGCCTCTTCCCCATGAAATCGAGCAACCAACTCTTCGGCAAGCTTGATCTTGATGTCGCGCGGATTGGCACCAGCAGCGACGTCCGATTTGAACTGATCAATCTCCGCCATACTGCGGAAGCTGAGCAGCTCAAAGTAGCGCCACATAATACTGTCCGGCATTGAAACCAGCTTGTTGTACATCTCACCAGGCGCGTCGCTGATGCCTATATAGTTATTCAGCGACTTGGACATCTTCTTCACGCCATCCAAGCCCTCCAGAATCGGCATGGTGAGAATGACCTGAGGCTCCTGCCCATACTGCCGTTGCAGCTCACGCCCCATCAGCAGATTAAACTTCTGGTCGGTACCACCCAGCTCGACATCCGCCTCCATTGCAACAGAGTCGTAGCCCTGCACCAATGGATACAGGAACTCATGGATTGCGATCGACTGACCACCCTTGTAACGCTTGTCGAAGTCATCGCGCTCCAGCATCCGAGCGACGGTGTACTTGCCCGCCAACTGAATCATGTCAGCGGAGGTCATCTTGTCCATCCAGGTCGAATTGAACATGACCACCGTCTTGGCAGGATCCAGAATCTTGAAAACCTGCTCTTTATAGGTCTCGGCGTTGGCAGCCACCTGTTCACGAGTCAGCGGTTGGCGCGTGACGTTCTTGCCGGTCGGATCGCCGATCATGCCGGTGAAGTCACCAATGAGAAACAAAACCTGATGACCGAGATCCTGAAACTGTCGAAGCTTGTTGATAAGCACGGTGTGACCGAGGTGAAGGTCAGGTGCGGTCGGATCAAAACCCGCCTTGATTCGCAGTGGCTTACCGCGCTCCAGCTTGGCGCGCAACTCGCCCTCAACCAGAATTTCATCGGCGCCGCGCTTGATCAGCGCCAACTGCTCGTCAACCGGCTTCATAGCTGCAGTTTTCCTGTGAGTGTCAGTGGGTGGTGTTTTCAGGGGGACAAACCATACAACATTGCCTATCAATTACAAGCAGCGCAGGCGCACCTTGCGGACAGCAGGCATTACGAAACGGACATAATTTGGCGGTATAAATCTGACAGGCGGGAAAGGCAAAAGCTTGCCACAGCAGCTTTTCAATTATAATTTAGCAAGTTAGTCCACTTTATCTAGAATACTTCTACACAAGAGCGCTTATGGGATCTCAAGATAAAAAGTCACCGCGATACCCCAAAAGCCACCTCGTGGCAGCCAGCGGTATCGCAGCAGCGCTGAGCATCATCCTGCTCGTAGTCCCTACCGCCGACGTCGAAGCCAAGAAGACATTAGTCCAGCTCGAGTTGCCGGCCCCCGAATCCAATGCCGACCAGTCGCTTTCCCAGTCTCCTGAACAACTGGACGCACTGGTCAGCGAAGCAGTCACAATCCCCAAGCCGATGGATATCGCACGGCAGGCAACCGCCACAGCGAACGACGAGCCCCTTGTTGCGGTTGACACTGCAGCTGCAGAGGTCGGCCCTACCTGGCAACAAATTACCGTTGCCAACGGCGACACCCTGTCCACCTTGTTTGATCAGGCAAACTTGGGTGTCAGCACTCTGCATGCTGTCATCAACAGCAGTCAGGACGCACGCCGCTTCACTCGCCTGAATGTGGGCCAGGTGCTGGAGTATCAGACCGACGCGGAAGGTCAGTTGACCGCGATGCGCTCCAAACTGAACGACCTGGAAACCATCCGCATTGATCGAACGGCAGACGGCTACCAGTTCAGCAAGCAGGTTATCGAGCCTGAAATCCGCGAACGCTACGTTCAAGCCACCATCGACAGCTCTCTGTTTCTTGCCGCTCAGCACGCCGGACTCAATCACAACCTGACAATGCAGATGGCCAACATCTTCGGCTATGACGTCGACTTCGCACGCGACATCCGCCAAGGCGATCGCTTCGAAGTACTGTTTGAGGAAAAGCACGTCGATGACAAAACCGTAGGTTCGGGAAACATTCTGGCCGCCCGCTTTACCAACCGCGGCAAGACCTACACCGCGGTGCGCTACACGGATCGCAATGGCTATGCGAGCTACTACCGGGCTGACGGCACCAGCATGCGCAAGGCTTTCATCCGGACCCCGGTTGACTTTGCCCGAATCAGCTCCCGCTTCAATCCCGGCCGCCTGCACCCGGTGCTCAATCGCATTCGCGCCCACAAAGGCGTCGATTATGCTGCTGCCACCGGCACACCCATCAAGGCGACAGGCGACGGCCGGGTTGTTTCCGCCGGCCGCAAGGGCGGTTACGGCAACGCCGTCGTTATCCAGCACGGGCGCAAGTACCAGACACTGTATGGACACATGAGCCGCTTCGCACGGGGTGTTACTGCGGGCACGCACGTCACCCAGGGGCAGATCATCGGCTACGTAGGCATGACTGGCCTGGCCACCGGGCCGCACCTGCACTACGAATTCCGCGTTGATGGCCGTCACGTTGACCCGCTTAGCGTGCAGCTTCCGGCCTCCGACCCAATCCCCAGCAGTGAGCGCACCGCCTTCCTCGCCACCAGCCAGCAACTGATGGCGTCGATGGACCAGTCACGCGCTACCCAGCTCGCCGCGCTGGATCAGTAATGTCCCCCTTGTATGTCGGTATCATGTCAGGCACCAGCCTGGATGGTATCGACATCACCCTCTGCCGATTCAACGATGAACGCCGGGCCGAGTGCCTGGACGCCCTTTGCGTACCGATGCCTGCCGATCTGCGCCAGCAATTGCTGGATCTGTGCAGCCCGGGAGGGGACGAACTCTATTTGGCCGGCGTCGCGGGTAACGCCTGGGCCAGACTGGCAGCCCAGGGTGTACAGCAATTACTGACTCAAAGCCAGACAGCCCCCGAGCAGGTGCGCGCTATCGGCAGCCACGGCCAGACAGTCCGCCATCATCCGGAACAGGGTTTCAGCTTGCAGATCGGCTCACCGTCGTTGCTCGCGGAGCTAACCGGTATCGACGTCATAGCCGACTTTCGCAGTCGCGACCTCGCCGCCGGTGGCCAGGGGGCGCCACTGGTACCGGCATTTCACCAATGGCTGCTGAGCTGTCCAACACAAACCCGCACCCTGGTGAATATCGGCGGGTTTGCCAACCTGACAGTCCTCCGGCCGGGGCAGCCTGTTGCAGGCTTTGACTCCGGCCCGGGAAATGCCCTTATGGACAACTGGACTCAGCGCCATACTGGGCTGCCTTACGACGCCAACGGCGACTGGGCGCGACAGGGGCACCCCCATCAGGCCTTGCTGAATCGCATGCTCGCAGACCCCTACTTCGCGCGCAGCGGCCCGAAAAGCACGGGGCGCGAGTACTTCCACGAGGCCTGGCTGGCAGCACACCTCAAGCACAGCCCCGATATACCGGCCGCAGACGTACAGGCCACCCTTGCGATGCTCACGGCCACAACCATCGCTCACAGCGTCGAGCTCGCGGCAAGTGACACCAAAGAGCTGTTTGTGTGTGGCGGTGGAGCGCGCAATCGCCACCTGATGGCACTGCTGCAGCATTTGTTGCCGACACAGGCGGTTCAGTCTACAGAGGAGCTGGGAGTCAGCCCGGACTGGATGGAAGCGATCGCATTCGCCTGGCTGGCGTGGCGTTTTGATCAGCGCCTCAGCGGCAATCTGCCGAGCGTGACAGGAGCAGGCGGTGAGCGCATTTTAGGTGCGCTGTACCCCGCCTGAATCAGATCGAGAAGGAAGAGCCGCAGCCGCAGGTCGTGCTGGCGTTAGGGTTGTTGATCACGAAGCGCGAGCCCTCAAGGCCTTCCTGGTAATCCACCTCGGACCCGACCAGATACTGGAAGCTCATCGGATCAACAACAAGACGCACACCGTCGCGCTCGACAACGGTATCGTCCTCGGCCAATTCGTCATCAAAGGTAAAGCCGTACTGAAACCCAGAACAACCGCCGCCTGTCACGAAGACGCGCAGACTCAAACTGTCGTTCCCCTCCTCCTCAATCAGCGAACGCACCTTACTGACCGCGTTATCACTGAAAATAAGCGGTGAAGGGACAAAGACTTCAGCAGACATACAACCTCCAGCGACCTTGGCCGCAGCACAACAGGGCGAGCATTATCCTTTTTCCCGAGGTTTTTGGTCAACTATTCTCCGATTCGAGCTGCAGGACCGCGTCGAGCTGGGCTGACTGGGCACTGTCATCGAGATAATTAAGCTGACCGCTGATCTGCGCCCCCATAACCATCTCCATATAGCGGTAATAAAGATCACCACTAATCCGCGCCTTGGCATCCAGCTCCAGGTGCTCGAGTGCGTGCACATCGCCAACGACCTGGCCGTTGATGACCACATGAGGCGCCTTGATAACACCTTCGACGTAGCCGTGCTCACTGATGCGCACCAGCCCCTCTTCAGCCTCGATACTGCCGACAACCCGACCATCAATCTGCAAGGCGCCATCAAATCGCATATCGCCACGTATCTGGGCCTGCTGGGCAATGATGGTCGTCTTGCCACTAAACTGGCCGATATCAGCCTTTTTGCGCTTGTCGGATCCCCACATCAGTGCTCTGCTCCTGTAACCGTCCAATCGAAAACCTGCTCAACCAGGGTGTCTCCGTTACGGGTTGCGACGAGCTTGACCTGCTGGGGCTCAAAGCCGTCCGGAAGGGTAAGCAGGGCCTGCTCACTGCGAGCGGGCACGACCTGAAAGTAGCGGAAATTCAGTGCCAGTTGATCATCTCCCAATGACGGGGACAGGTCTGCCAGAGACAGCTCATCGGTCTTGCCATTGAGCAGCCCTTTGACACTGACTGCCAGACTGGCCTCCAGCGTATCGCTCTCGTCCCCCACCCTGCTGACCATGACTTTATAGCGGAAAGCCGCCGGAGAGTCTGTGGCCTGCAACTCAAAAGCCTGGATTCGCAGCCCCGGCGCCATCGCACTTGGCGCCAGCACGCCCTGGTACTGGGCCAGACTTTGCTGCTGTTTGAACAGCTGAGCCTCAAGCTCGTGAATAATCTGCTGCCCCTCAGCAACAGCGTCACGCGCCACCAGCAAATCGACTTCCAGCTGATGATAACGTTGACGGGCCTCCTCCAGTTCCCTGGTGAGTTGCGCCTGACTCTCAACCAGGGCAAGGCGCTCCAGTTCGAGCGGCTGCTGGTGCCGCATCGCGGCCTCCCAGCCCTGCCATGCACTGACCGGAACAGAGATCAGCAACAAGATGACCACTGCGCGCCGCCAGCGCCGCTGCATCCGGCTTTCGCGCGGCTGCAGCGTCACATGATGCTCCCGAAAAGAGTGAGAGCCGGGGCGCCGTGAACCGAACATCAGGGCAGCAGCGCGGGCTGCTGCAGCCCGGCGCGCTCGTCCAGACCAAACAGAATGTTCATGTTCTGCACGGCCTGACCGGAAGCACCCTTGGTCAGGTTATCAATCACGGACAACACCACGACCAGATCCCCGCCCTGCGGACGGTGCACCGCGATGCGACAAACGTTGGCACCACGCACGCTGCGCGTCTCCGGGTGACTGCCTGCAGGCATGACGTCAACAAAGGGCTCGTCGGCATAACGCTGCTCGAACAACGCCTGCAGATCCACCCTGGTATCTGCGACTCGTGCATACAGGGTGGCATGAATGCCGCGAATCATCGGCGTCAGGTGCGGCACAAAGGTCAGACCGACAGGCCCGCCGGCAGCCTGTTGCAGCCCCTGGCGAATTTCCGGCAGGTGGCGATGACCCGCAACCGCGTAGGCCTTCATGCTCTCGCCCGCTTCGCATAACAGGGAGCCGACGCTCGCGCCACGTCCCGCGCCGCTGACACCCGACTTGCAGTCTGCGATCAACGTTGCCGGATCGGCCAGCCCCGTCTCCAGCAGGGGAATCAGACCAAGCTGCGTGGCGGTCGGATAACACCCGGGCACGGCGATGAGCCGCGCACCGCGAATCGCCTCACGATTGACCTCGGGCAGGCCGTAGACGGCCTCAGGCAACAAATCGGGAGCGCCGTGCGGCTGGTGATACCACTGCGCCCACTCGTCGGCGTCGCGCAGGCGGAAGTCTGCCGACAGGTCGATCACCTTGACGCCGGTAGCCAGCAGCTCGCCGGCCAGCGCGTGCGCGACGCCGTGCGGAGTAGCAAAGAACACTACATCGCAGGCGCCCAGTGTGGCGACATCCGGCACGGAAAAGCGCAGGTAGTCATAGTGACCGCGCAAATTGGGATACATATCGGCAACACAGAGGCCTTCCTCTGATCGGGACGTGATGACCTCGACATGCGCTTCGGGGTGCTGGGCCAGCAGCCGCAGCAACTCAACACCGGTGTAGCCGGTTCCGCCTACAATGCCTACTTTGATCATCATTCCGTCCTGAATTGCATGTGAATTGTTGATACTCTGCGGCAAGCCTGCGCTCAGAGGCCGCAAAGCGGTCCCCTATGATAAAAGCGCTGGCAGAAATTACCAGCGCCGCCCCCGCGCAGCAGCCAGACACAGGAGACTCGTGTGTACCTCTGGATAAAAGCCTTCCACATCATGGCCGTGATTACCTGGTTCGCCGGCCTCTTTTACCTGCCTCGCCTGTTCGTCTATCACGCCCAGGCCGAAGACGAGATCAGCCGCGAGCGCTTCAAGACCATGGAGCGCAAGCTGCTGCGCGGGATCATGAACCCCTCAATGATCGTCACCCTGCTGCTCGGCGGCTGGATGCTCTATCTCAACCCCGGCTGGCTCAGCCAAGGCTGGATGCATGCCAAACTGGCGCTGGTCGCACTGCTAGTGATCTACCATCACCTATGCGGACGCATTCGCACCCGCTTTGCGAACAACGCCAATATCCGCTCGCATGTCTACTACCGCTGGTTCAACGAAGCACCGGTACTGGCACTGGTAGGCATCGTCATTCTGGTGGTAGTCAAACCCTTCTAGTCCGCCTTCACCGCTCGGCCTTGCGCCCAGGCGCGCAGGGCCTGCAGCTTCTCGGCCATCACGACAGACAGCGGTGAGGTGCGGGCAATCGCGGCAAGGATGTCGCGCCCGCCAAGCGGCTCGCCGCTGGCTGCGCAGGCATAGACCGCCGAGACCACCGCCTGTTCAATCTCCGCACCGGAGAATCCGTCACTGGCCTGAGCCAACTGCTGCAGGTCGAACTGCCCCGGATCAAACTCGCGCTTTGCCAGATGAATGCCGAAGATCTCCGCCCGTACCGACTCACCCGGCAAGTCGACAAAGAACAGCTCATCCACGCGCCCCTTGCGGATCAACTCAGGGGGCAATTGCGCGACATCATTCGCTGTCGCGACCAGAAATACCCTAGACTGCCGCTCGGCCATCCAGGTCAGCAGGCTGCCCAGCATCCGACGCGAGACGCCGCTGTCGCTCTGATCCGCCGCAACGCCCTTTTCGATTTCGTCAATCCAGAGCACACAGGGCTCCAGCGCGTCGGCCAGTTGCAGGGCTTCTCGCAGGTTCTTTTCGGTCTCGCCAATGTACTTGTTGTACAGCCCCGCCATGTCCAGACGCAGCAGCGGCAGCCCCCACAGCCCAGCGATCGCCTTGGCCGCGAGGCTCTTGCCCGCCCCCTGCACCCCCACCAGCAATACACCGCGGGGCATATCCTGAACCGGCCCCGCCTTGCTGAAGGCTGCGTGACGGTCGGCCAGCCAGGCCTTGAGCTTCTGCAAACCACCCACTTCACCAAAACGCGCGGTTTCCTGCTCGTAACTCAGCACGCCATCCATGCCCAGCAACTCGAACTTGGCCTTGTTCAGGTTCGGCAGGTCGCTCTGGTCGATCGCTCCATCGTCGATGATCAGGTTACGGGCCAGCCGCCGCGCCTCCTCATGGGTGGTGCCGCGCAGGTTACGCACCACCTGCTGCAGCGTGCGATTGTCGGTTCGCACCCGCTGCCCCCGGTTAGCCTCGCTCCAGCGCATCGCCTCCTCGCGCACAATGGCGGTCAGCTCCTCTTCCGATGGCATGCTCAACTGCAGACGCGCGGCAAGACGCCTGAGCTCGGGTGGCAGATTGACCGCATGGCTGACAAGAATCAGAGTCGGGCCGGTCGCCGCCTTGTTCATAGCCAGCGTCTTCAGCTGACGCACAATACGTGGCGAGTCCATAAAGGGATGCAGGTCGCAGAAGACATAAAGCGCATTCTCGCCAGCCTCCCTGACCACATCCAGGGCAACCCCGGCATCGCGAGTGTCGCGCTCGGGATCAGGTTCTGCCCCGAAGCCAAGCCGACTCAAACCGTCCAGATGATTCCAGGTGTACCAGGTCTGCGCGCGTTGAACAGCCAGCGAGCCGATGGTCTCGAGTACCCGCGGCTCCTGCCAGGACTCGATGACGATCAGGCGAACGCGCGAGTCCAGCACCAACCCCAGGTCATGAATATCGTTTTTCAATCAACGCCTCCTCTGCTGCGCCGCAGCCCTGCCACGCACTTGCCGATAGTGCCAATCCGTTTGCCTGCGTTACACTGCCGGTAAAGCGGTCACCGACCGCACCCTCAGCCAACCAAGGAGCACAGCGTGGATTGTCTGTTCTGCAAGATCATCGACGGCAAGATTCCGTCCAAGAAGATATACGAAGATGATCAGGTCTTCGCCTTTCACGATATCAACCCGCAAGCCCCAGTGCACTTTCTGGTGATCCCGAAGAAGCATATCGCCACGCTGGACGACGTCACCGAAGAGGATCGCGCCGTCGTTGGCCATATGGTCTACACCGCGCAGAAACTGGCAAAGGAGCTGGGTTGCGAGGCAGGTTACCGTACCGTGTTCAACTGCAACGAACAGGGCGGCCAGACCGTTTACCACATTCACCTGCATGTCCTTGGCAAGCGCCAGATGACCTGGCCTCCGGGCTAGGCGCTGCAGGGCAGGAGACGCCATCATGAGCACGCGACACTACAGTTTTCTCGACCGCCTGCTGAATCAGGCAGACCAGTCACTGCGTACGCTGATTCCTGGCGCAGCACAGGCCCAGCGTCCGTCGCCGGCGCAGCATCTGGCTAACGTGCCAATGGACGATCACGAGCGCCAGCATATCGCCGGCCTGATGCGCATCAACCACACCGGAGAGGTATGCGCGCAGGCGCTGTATCAGGGCCAGGCGCTGACCGCCAAGCTACCCGAAGTGCGCTCGAAGATGGAGCACGCCGCGGCGGAGGAGATAGACCACCTGGCCTGGTGCGAACAACGCCTGAAGGAGCTGGGCAGCCGCACCAGCATCTTCAATCCGCTGTTTTACGGGATGTCATTCGGGATTGGTGCAACCGCCGGGCTGATCAGTGACCGCATCAGCCTGGGCTTTGTTGCCGCCACCGAACAGCTGGTCGAGCGTCACCTTGACGATCACCTGACCCAGCTGCCGGAGGAAGACATCAAGTCACGGGCCATCCTGGAGCAGATGCGCGAAGACGAGATCGAACATGGCCAGCAGGCGCTGGAAGCCGGCGGCGCGGTATTCCCGGAGCCGATCAAGCAAGCCATGGTGCTGCTCTCCAAGGTCATGACCAAGGCGACTTACAAGGCCTGATTGATCGACCGGACGGTGTCGGGGTGACGCAAATGCAGCACCCCGAACAGCATGACCTGCAACAACTGCCGGCCCAAAGAGCCAACTTTCTTCAGCTTGCCGAACATCAACAGGCACTCCAGCACGTGCACACCCAGCACGATCAACGCGATCATCTGCAGGCGCTGTGGGTTGGGTACCGGAACCAGATTGAACAGACTGAGGATAACGGTCAGCCAGAAGACCAGCATCAGCAGCTTGCCTGCCAACATGAATGTACGCATGACTACTCCCTGATTGTTGTTATTGGGGAGCCCGATGGTAACTCACGGACGCTTGCATGAAAGGGCCGGGCTAGCCAACGGAGTGACCGCAGGCGCCACGAACCGCAAGTGCGGGCGCGCAGAATGCTGCGCCCGCTGCAGAAAAATCAGTCGATTTCGACGATCTCGTAATCATGGGTCACTTCCACACCGGCGCGGCCCATCAGGATCGACGCCGAACAGTACTTCTCGGCAGACAGCTCAACCGCGCGTTTGACGTGCGCTTCCTTCAGGTTCTTGCCGGTCACAACGAAGTGCAGGTGAATCTTGGTAAATACCTTGGGCTCGACATCAGCGCGTTCGGCCGCCAGTTCGGTGTGCACATCCCGAATATCCTGACGGGCCTTTTTGAGAATGCTGACCACATCGAAGCTGGCGCAACCGCCCAGCCCTACCAGCACGGTCTCCATCGGGCGGATACCCATATTGCGCCCACCCGCCTCCGGCGGACCGTCCATTACCACCGTGTGGCCGCTGCCGGACTCACCCAGAAACATGACCCCGTCAACCCACTTGATCGTTGCTTTCATCACAGACTCCCGCAGGAAAATCGCTCACAGGGCCGGGAGAATACCACAGCAACCTGCGGCATATGTCCGCACTGGTCATACGGATAAAAACTGGACATAATCCGTTTCAGTCTCACGCTGAGGCTGACACGGATGCCACGCATCTTCGGTACGCGCGACTACGGCCAGGACACGCTTTTAATGGTTTCAATCAACCTGACTACTAAAATAAAAAATCTGGATGCTTTTCTCGCCCACTGCCATCGCAGGAGGTTCGCCGCCCGCAGCACGCTGATTCATGCGGGCGACCAGTCGGACAGTCTGTTCTATATCGTCAAAGGGTCGGTCACGATCCTGATCGAAGACGAACATGGCCGTGAAATGATTATTGCCTACCTGAACCAGGGTGATTTCTTCGGTGAAATGGGCCTGTTCGACCTGTCACCGGCCCAGCATGACCGCAGTGCCTGGGTTCGCGCCAAGACCGAATGTGAAGTAGCGGAAATCAGCTACAGCAAGTTCCGTGAACTGACCCAGCGCGACCCCGAGCTGCTCTACGCCGTCGGCCGACAGATGGCCGAGCGCCTGCGCAAAACCACGCGCAAGGTTGGTGACCTGGCGTTTCTCGACGTCACCGGACGGGTCGCCGGCACCCTGCTTGAGCTGTGCAAGCAGCCCGATGCCATGACTCATCCCGACGGCATGCAGATCAAGATTACCCGCCAGGAAATCGGCCGTATCGTCGGCTGCTCCCGGGAAATGGTCGGGCGCGTTCTCAAAAGCCTTGAAGAGCAAGGGCTGATCGACGTCAAAGGCAAGACGATGGTGGTGTTCGGCACCCGCTGAGCAGCGCCTGCAGCCAACCTCAAACACCCCGCGATGGGCCGGGCAGTCTGCTCCCGGCCGCTCCTGCACCTCGCCCCTTGCTCATGTACAATCGCTCACCAGGCTATTCCAACACGAGGTGAACATGGGCTTGAACAACGAGTGGATGCAACGCGACATTTCGGTGCTCTGGCATCCCTGCACCCAGATGAAAGACCACGAGCACATGCCGGTCATCCCGATTCAACGGGGCGAAAGCATCTGGCTGCATGATTTCGAAGGCAACCGCTACATGGATGCCGTCAGCTCGTGGTGGGTCAACATCTTTGGTCACGCCAACCCTTATATCAACCAGCGCGTAAAGGATCAGCTCGACTCGCTTGAGCACGTGATTCTCGCCGGGTTCAGCCACACCCCGGTGATCGAACTGTCCGAGCGGCTGGTAAAAATGACGCCAGATCCGCTGACCCGCTGTTTCTATGCCGACAACGGTTCCTCCTGCATCGAAGTGGCGCTGAAAATGAGCTTTCACTACTGGCTCAACATCGGCAAACCGCAGAAGAAGCGCTTCGTCACCCTCACCAACAGCTACCATGGCGAAACCCTGGCGGCGTTGGCGGTGGGTGATGTTGCGCTGTACAAGGAAACCTATCAGCCGCTGCTGATGGACGTGATTACCGTGCCCTCACCCGACTGCTACTACCGCGCCGAAGGCGTCAGCTGGGAAGAGCACAGCCGGCAGATGTTCACGCACATGGAACAGACCCTGGCCGAGCAGCACGAAGAGATTGCCGCGGTCATTGTCGAGCCGCTGATCCAGTGCGCCGGCGGCATGCGCATGTATCACCCGGTCTACCTCAAGCTGCTGCGCGAGGCCTGCGACCGCTACGGCGTGCACCTGATCCACGACGAAATCGCAGTCGGCTTCGGCCGCACCGGAAGCCTGTTCGCCTGTGAACAGGCCGATATCGCCCCGGACTTTCTCTGCCTGTCCAAGGCGCTGACCGGCGGCTATCTGCCAATGGCCGTGTGCATGACCAACGACACCATCTATCAGGCGTTCTACGACGACTACGAGAGCATGCGCGCCTTCCTGCACTCGCACAGTTATACCGGCAACCCGCTGGCCTGCGCTGCGGCGCTGGCGACGCTGGACCTGCTCGAACAGGGTAACGTGATCGAGACCAACAAGGCGCTGTCGGCGCACATGGCCAAGGCCACCGCCCACTTCGTCGACCATCCGCACGTAGCCGAAGTCCGCCAGACCGGCATGGTGCTGGCCATCGAGATGGTCAAGGACAAGGCAACCCGCGAAGCCTACCCCTGGCAGGAGCGCCGCGGCATCCGCGTCTATCAGCATGCGCTGAAGAACCAGGCGATGCTGCGCCCGCTCGGCAGCGTGGTGTACTTCATGCCGCCCTATGTGATCACGCCGGACCAGATCGACCACCTTGCCAGTGTCGCCTGGGAAGGTATCCAGCTGGCCACCCGGGACTGATCCCATGCGCGTATCCCGCTTTTATCTGGATCGCCCGCTGGCCGCAGGCGAGGTCATTCTCGACGGCGACGTTGCCCACTATATCGGCCGGGTGCTGCGTCTGGCGCCCGGCGCGCCCGTGCAGATCTTCAACGGCAGCGGTCAGGAATGGCCGGGCGAAGTCAGCGCGGTGAGCAAGCGCGACGTGACCATAACCCTGCAGCAACCGGTGGCCGGTACACCCGAGTCGCCGCTGCACACCCACCTCGGGCAAGCGTTGTCCCGTGGCGAGCGCATGGACTGGGCCATTCAGAAGGCGGTCGAGCTGGGCGTCAGCGAAATCACTCCGCTGTTTACCGAGCGCTGCGAAGTCAAGCTGCAGGGCGAGCGCGCCGACAAGCGCCAGGCTCATTGGCAGCAGATCGCCGTCAGTGCCTGCGAGCAGTGCGGCCGCAGCAGCGTTCCAGTGATCCATCCGCCAATGGCATTGCATGACTGGCTGTCCGCGCTGCAGGTCGACGTCAGGCTGGTCCTGCACCACCGCACCGAGCAGGACCTGCAAAGCCTGCCGGCGCCAGAGTCAGCCGCCCTGCTGATCGGCCCGGAGGGCGGTCTCAGCGCTGGCGAGATCGCGCAGGCTGAGCAGGCGGGGTTCCACGCTGCCCGTTTCGGCCCGCGGGTGCTGCGCACCGAGACCGCGCCGGTGGTTGCGCTGACCATGCTTCAGCACCTCTGGGGAGATGTCTGAGCGGGCGCGGTGCGCCTGCCAGAACTCGCCGGCCAGCCCTTCCAGTCGCTGCACCAGCGTCATCAGCTCGGCAGCATGCTCGTCGTTTTCGGCCATTGCCTCCAGGTTGGTCACGCTGCCTAGCCGGATACGCTGCAAACTGCGGCTGATTTCGTCACTGACACTGCTTTGCTGCTCCACCGCCGCGGCAATCTGAGCGCTGGCCTGACTGATACCGCTGACCAGCCCGTCGATGCCATCCAGCGCCTCGGTGGCATCACTGACACCCGCGGCGCACAGATCAACCTGCTGCAGACTCTCCTGCATTGCACTGACCGCGGCCTGACTACCCTGCTGCAACCCCTCAATCGACTGCCTAATGGTGGCGGTCGATTGCTGGGTACGCGCCGCCAGCGCACGCACCTCATCGGCGACCACTGCAAACCCGCGCCCCTGCTCACCGGCCCGCGCCGCCTCGATTGCCGCGTTCAGCGCCAGCAGGTTGGTTTGCTCGGCAATACCGTTGATGACCTCCAGCACGGCCGAGATCTGTTCGCTCTGGCTGGCCAGCGCCTTCAGCCGATCGCCGGATTCGGTAATCGAGGCGGTCAGCATGGCCATTCGTTCACTGGTGGAGCTGGCTACCCGATGACCATCGCTGGCACTGCGCTCTACCCCTCTGGCATCCTCGGCCGCCTGCTGGGCGTTACGTGCCACCTCCTGAACACTGACCGCCATCTGCTCGACCGCGGCAGCAACCTGCTCAGTCTCCGCCTGCAACTCGCTGCTGGCCTGACTGCTGCGTTTCACCGCGCCGACCATATCCCGGCTTTGCTGGGCCAGTCGCTGCGCCGCATCGCTCATGCGCCCAACCAGCGCAGAGGCCTCTGCCTCCTGCATGTCAAAGGCAAAGGCAATCTGACCCAGCTCGTCCCGGCGCCCGGTATAAAGCAGCTGACCCAGGGGGTTGTCAGCGATCGCCCGTGCCCGACGTGTCAGCGCACGCAGCGGCCCCAACTGGTGCCAGAGGCCGGTCAACAACAGCGCATAGCCGCCGGACAGGGTCAGCGCCAGTTCCGGCAGAGACGCGCCAGATGAGGCCAGGATGACACCCGCCGCACAGAGCATTGCGGCACTGCCCAATGCCAATCGGGCAAACAGTGAAAGCGCCGGACGCCGCAACGCACGCGGCACCGTGCCCTGCAGTAAAGCGGCATAACAGCGCTCGGCAGCGGCTACTCGCTCATCCGACGCACGCGTGCGAACCGATTGATACTCCACCACCCGGCCGTTCTCACGCACCGGTGTCACATAGGCACTGACCCAGTAGTAATCACCATTTTTACAGCGATTTTTTACCAGCCCCATCCAGCTTTTACCTGCCTTCAGGCAGTCCCACAGCTGTTTGAATGCCTCGGGCGGCATATGCGGATGACGGATGATGTTGTGGTTTCGCCCCACGAGCTCGGCTTGCGAATAGCCGCTAATGCGCTCGAATGTTGCGTTGGCGTAGGTGACGGCACCCTTGAGGTCTGTCGTTGTCAGCAGGTTATCGCCATCCTGCAAACAGACCTCGCTGTCGGTGATCGGTAAATTTACCTTCATATACCCCTCGCGGCGCAGTGGTGAACATCAGGGAAAAAGCAGACCTCTCAGGTCATCGGCACACATGGGAAAGCCCAGCTTGAAACCCTGCCCCAGGGTGCACCCTTCCTGCAGCATCAGATCAACCTGGCTGAGGTGCTCAATACCCTCGGCAACCACCGCCAATCCAAGACTGCGGCTGAGCGCGATGATCGCCCTGCAGATAGTGAATTGCCGGGTGTTTTCGTGGGTCTCGTGCAGAAAGCTGCGGTCCAGCTTGATGATGTGAAGCGGAAAACGATT
This sequence comes from Halopseudomonas sp. MFKK-1, assembly GCF_027474385.1. Taxonomy (NCBI): domain Bacteria; kingdom Pseudomonadati; phylum Pseudomonadota; class Gammaproteobacteria; order Pseudomonadales; family Pseudomonadaceae; genus Halopseudomonas; species Halopseudomonas sp. MFKK-1. Next base: position 1,557,697 of record NZ_CP114836.1, on the reverse strand, counting down.
GAGGTAACCAAGCGAGCAGTAGCCGGTCCCGAAGTCATCCAGGGCAATACGCACGCCCATATCGGCAAGCTCGCGCAGGCTGGCCAGCACCCGTGGATCGTGATCGATCAGCAGGCTTTCGGTAATCTCCAGTACCAGACTGTCGGCCGCATAACCCGTGACCTGGAGGATCTCACGCAGGCGCTGGACGAAGTCCGCTTCCTGCAGCTGCCGACCCGACAGGTTGACCGAGCAATGCAATGGCCCCGCTCCTTCTTGCTGCCAGCGTTGAGCCTGTCTGCACGCCTGCTCCAACACCCAGTAGCCGACCGAGACAATCTCCCCCGACTCCTCGAGCACCGGAATAAAGGCGGCAGGTGAGACCGATTCACCGTCATGGGACCAGCGCAACAACACTTCGACCGCCACCGGCGGCTGGTTTGGGGCGTTCAGATCGAAAATCGGCTGGTAATGCAGAGTAAACTCGTCACGCTGCAGCGCCTGCAGCACGTTGCTTTCCAGCTTGAGGCGCTGACGTGCCCGCTGCTGCATCGACTGATCGAATCGCTCGAAGCGCGCCTTACCCGACTCCTTGGCGCTGTAAAGCGCCAGGTCGGCGGCCTGCAGGGCATCCTCCAGCCCCTGCCCGGGCAGCAGCGGCGCAACACCAATACTGGCGCTGACCACCAGGCAACGCTCGCCGAAACACAGCGGTTCGCGCAACGCGGCAAGTGCCCGGGTTGCGACCGTTTCTGCATCCTCGGCGCAGGCCAGATCATCCAGCAACATGACAAACTCATCGCCGCCGAAACGGGCCAGTTGGTCCCCGGGCCGCAGGCAGCTGCGCAGCCGCTCGGCAACCAGCAGCAGAACCCGATCACCGGCGGCATGCCCGAGGCTGTCATTGATCAGTTTGAAACGATCCAGATCGATGAACAGCAAGGCCGCATGGCGCGCGCCGGGCCGGCTCAGTTGTGAGGCCGTGCGCTGCAACTGGATATTGAGTTGGTGGCGATTGATCAGTCCGGTCAACGGGTCATGCCGGGCGGCATGCTCCAGTTCGCGCTGAAAGCGCTGGCGCTCGCTGATATCGGTCTGCGAACCGGCCAGCCGCCGGCGCCCGGACAAGTCGACCTCAACCACGCCCCGGGTCAGCACCCACAGGTAGCTGCCGTCACTGCGACGCAGGCGGTATTCATGTCGAATCCACGGCGAGCCGCCCTGCAAATGCTGCTGGATAGCAGCCTGCAAGCCGGCCTGATCGTCCGGGTGAACGCGCTCGAACCAGTGCATGGAGCGCTGTCCGACCTGGGCCTGGGTCAAGCCAAGCATGCTGGCCCAGCGCTCGGAGACATAGAGCTGATCCTGCTGCAGATCCCAGTCCCAGATGCCATCGTTGGCGCCGCGCAAGGCATGGGCATACCGGGCTTCGCTGGCTTCCAGGGCACGATGCTCGGCATCGATGTAGGCGTCAGCGGCCAGGCTCATGTCAAAAAAGACAATCTTCAGCAGACTGTCGAAATCAGCCAGCCTTGACCGCTGCTCGACACTGAGGTCGTCGAACCAGTTACCGAGCATGCGACTCAGGTACATCCGATACGCACCCAGATACCACTTCAGTTCAACGCCGACCTGTTCGTGTATGTGCCCGATCCGCACACGCTCTTCCAGATAGCGCTGGTCAATCTCGCCACAGAACAGGCGACTGTAATAGCCCCGCTGACTATGCTTGAGGCGATCGACCAGCCCCTCGCCACGCAGAATCCCCTGTGTTTCAGGATACTGCTTCAAACGCTCGTACAGCGCCTCAACAAATTCGTGGCTGGCCTGCTCACCGAAACTGGCGATACGGCGTAAACGCTCCCCATCCGCGTTGCTCCAGTCGAGAAAATGCAAACGCTGTTGCAGGCCGCTGGCATCAAGCCCCAGTTTGTCGAATACCGGTTTAAGCACGGTTATCACGTCCATGGCGGTAAAAAGGCAGCGCTCCATAGGGCTGCCGACTGTTGTTATTCGGTTTTGCGCGGGCAACAAAAAAGGCGCTGTACTCCCGAGCTGTAAAAGCTCGGGAGTACAGCGCCTTGTCTTTCAGGCCCTTGCGTCCTGACCGGCAAAGCCGTCTCGTTGGTCAGGAAACACGCTACCCTAGAGATCATCCTCTGACAAGCTTTGCAATAGCCCTTCCAGGCGATGACGCAACCCCGCCAGCTGCCGCGAACGGAAGGCATGGCGCGTCTGCTCCAGGGTGTCGATGGCATCCTCCAGGGCAAAACGCACGCGGCTGCGCTCGTTCAGCTGCTCGGGAGCGAGCCAGCGGCACAATGGCGCGTCACTGCAATCCTGTGGCTGACAGATCAGCTCACAGTCAAGCCCGGCCTGCTTAAGCGCCTTGATAATCGGGTCACGCTGCGCCGAAGATGCAGCAACAACCACCTTCGATTCGTCGGTCATGGCAGATCAGATAAATGATGAGTTTGATGTCAAATTGTAATCAAGCGCTGCACCAAAGACACCACAAGAGTCAAAAAATCGCCGCCTTTGCTGATCTGAATCAATGCCGTCACGCTTCCGCCATTACTCACACGCCGATTGACCGCCCCCGCCCCCTTGGGTAATGTTCAGCCGTTTGAACCATCCCGGATGAGGTAACGCATGGCCCGGAAGAAAACCGCCGCAGACTTCGAGCAGTCACTGGGCTCGCTGCAGGCACTGGTCGAGCGGCTGGAAAGCGCTGACCTCAGTCTGGAAGAGTCATTGAGTGCCTTCGAGCAAGGCGTCGCCCTGACCCGCGAATGCCAGCAGGCGCTCGCCCAGGCGGAACAGAAGGTCCAGCAACTGATCGAAAGCAATGGAGAGCTGAAGACAGAACCCTTTGACGGCGCCAGCGAATGAGCCCATTCGGTCAGTATCTTGAGCAGTGTCAGCAACGCATCAACGCCTTCCTGAGCAATCAGCTGCATACCCCGCAACCCCGTCTTGATCGACTCTACAGTGCCATGCGCTACAGCGTGGTCATCGGTGGCAAGCGCATGCGCCCGCTACTGGCCTATGCCAGCTGCGAGGCTGCCGGTGGCGAGTTGGCCCGGGCAGATCACGCGGCAGCAGCGGTGGAGCTGATCCATGCCTACTCGCTGATTCACGACGACCTGCCGGCCATGGACAACGATGACCTGCGCCGCGGCCAGCCTACCTGCCACCGCGCCTTCGACGAGGCGACCGCGATCCTCGCCGGTGACGGCTTGCAGGCGCTGGCCTTCGAACTGCTCGCCAGCGCGCCGGACTGCCGCCCGGATACCCGTCTGCAGATGGTCAGCCTGCTGGGCCACGCCGCCGGACCGCAGGGCATGGTCGGCGGACAGGCGATTGATCTTGGTGCGGTCGGCGAGAAACTCGACCAGACCACCCTGGAAACCATGCATCGGCACAAGACCGGCGCCCTGATTCGCGCCAGCGTGCAACTGGGCGCACTGGCCAGCGAGCGTCTAGATAACGAGCAGTTGGCAGCCCTTGGCAGCTACGCCGATCACGTCGGCCTGGCGTTCCAGGTGCAGGACGACATTCTCGATATCGAAAGCGATACCAGCGTGCTCGGCAAACAGCAGGGCGCCGACCTGGCCCGCGACAAGCCGACCTACCCGGCACTGCTCGGGCTGGACGGTGCCCACCGTCTGGCTGCCGAGCTGCGCGACCAGGCGCTCAGCGCAGTCGCAGGCTTCGGCCCCGCAGCAGAGCGCTTGCGCCAGCTGGCTGACTACACCGTTCAGCGCCGCTTCTGAGATAGCCCTGCGTGCAGTTGGGCTATCGGCCTGCATCGGTTAAACTGCGCCCTTGTTTTCCCGCCACCGACGTTGGCACCCAGAGCCTTGTTTGATGCCCAGCACTTTCCACGAAATCCCGCTCCATCGCCCCAGCACGCCGCTGCTGGACCGTATCGACGATACCGAGTCGCTGCGTGCGCTTGACGAAAGCCAACTACCCGAGCTGGCCGATGAGCTGCGGGCATTTCTGCTCTGGAGTGTCGGCCAGACCGGCGGGCATTTCGGCGCGGGGCTGGGCGTCATCGAACTGACCATCGCCCTGCACTACGTCTATCACACGCCGGACGACCGCCTGCTGTGGGACGTTGGCCATCAGGCCTACCCGCACAAGATTCTCACCGGCCGCCGCGAACAGATGGCCAGCCTGCGCCAGAAGAACGGCCTGGCCGCCTTCCCGCGGCGCAGCGAAAGCCCCTACGACACCTTTGGCGTCGGCCATTCCAGCACCTCGATCAGCGCCGGCCTGGGCATGGCCATCGCTGCCGGCCTGCAGGGCCTGGATCGCCGCACCGTTGCCGTGATCGGCGACGGCGCGCTGACCGCGGGCATGGCCTTTGAAGCGCTCAACCACGCCTCGGAAGTCGAAGCCAACATGCTGGTTGTGCTGAACGACAACGACATGTCGATCTCGCGCAATGTCGGTGGCCTGTCCAACTACCTGGCCAAGATCCTGTCCAGTCGCACCTACTCGCACATGCGCGAGGGCAGCAAGAAGGTCCTGTCCAAGATTCCGCCGGCCTGGGAGCTGGCACGCAAGACCGAAGAACACGCCAAGGGCATGCTGGTGCCGGGCACCCTGTTCGAGGAGCTGGGCTGGAACTACATCGGCCCGATCGACGGGCACGACCTGCCTACGCTGGTACGCACCCTGAAGAACATGCGCGAGCTCAAGGGCCCGCAGTTCCTCCACGTGATCACCCAGAAGGGCAAGGGGTTTTCCCCCGCCGAGGCCGACCCGATCGGCTACCACGCCATCACCAAGCTGGAGCCCAAGGCCCCGAGCAACGGCGCCAGCAAACCGAAATTCTCGAACATCTTTGGCCAGTGGCTGTGCGACATGGCCGAGCAGGACGAGCGCCTGATCGGCATTACTCCGGCAATGAAGGAAGGCTCGGACCTGATTGCCTTCTCCGAGCGCTTCCCCAAGCGCTACTTCGACGTCGCCATCGCAGAGCAGCATGCCGTCACCCTCGCTGCGGGCATGGCCTGTGAAGGCGCCAAGCCGGTGGTTGCCATCTACTCGACCTTCCTGCAGCGCGGCTACGATCAGTTGATCCACGACGTTGCGGTGCAGAATCTGGACGTGCTGTTTGCCATCGACCGCGCCGGTCTGGTTGGCGAGGACGGCCCGACCCACGCCGGCAGCTTCGACCTGTCGTACCTGCGCTGCCTGCCGAACATGCTGATCATGGCGCCGGCCGACGAGAACGAGACCCGCCAGATGCTGACCACCGGCTACCTGCACGAAGGCCCGGCGGCTGTGCGCTATCCGCGTGGTACCGGCCCGGGCGTGCCCATCGATCCGGCGCTGGAGCCGCTGCCGATCGGCAAGGGCCTACTTACCCGCCGGGGCGAAAAGGTTGCCATCCTCTGCTTCGGCACCCTGCACCAGCAGGCCAGCAAGGCTGCCGAGGCACTGAATGCGACCGTTGCCAACATGCGCTTCGTCAAGCCACTGGACACCCAGTTGATTGCGGAGCTGAGCGACAGCCATGAGCTGCTGGTGACCGTCGAGGAGAACGCCGTCATGGGCGGCGCCGGCAGCGCGGTCAACGAATGGCTGCTGGCCCAGGGTATCAGCCTGCCGGTGCTCAACCTCGGCCTGCCCGATATCTACGTCGAACACGCCAAGCCCGCTGAAATGCTGGCTGAGTGCGGTCTGGACGCTGCCGGTATCGAAGCGGCCATTCGCGCCCGCCTCGACCGTTTGTAAGAGCCTGCCTCTGGCAGGCTTGACCCACCCCGCCGAAAAGCCTAGAGTCCGCCCCACTTCCAGTCGCCTGGGTGTCCGGCCTGCAGTGCAGTCCGGGTGAAACGGGAAGTCGGTGAGAATCCGACACTGCCCCCGCAACGGTAAGGAATCGCAGGCCAGCCCTGCCAGCATCATCGAAAATGCCACTGTGCTCTGCATGGGAAGGCGATGATGTGTTGATTCCAAGTCCGGAGACCGGCCCAGCGCGAGTACAGCCACGGCAATGCCGTGCGACTGTCTGCTGAGGTGTCGCGGAGGGCGTCACCGGTCAGCGTGCAGCCGCCGCGCGGTGGCCTGCCTCCTGACTTCCCGCCCTCCTCAAAAGCCGAACTTTTGAGGAATCTATGTACAAGTCACTGCTGATCATCCCCGGCCTGCTGGCCTGCGCTGTCGCCCAGGCCAACGATGCATTCAACCTGCCTGCAACCATCATCACCGCGTCGCGCGTGGAGCAACCGCGTGACGCCGCCCTGGCAGCCAACACCGTCTTCGACCGTGACGACATCGAACGTCTGCAGGCGCGCAGCGTGCCGGAGTTGCTACGCCGCGTCCCGGGCGTTCAGCTGAACAGCAACGGTGGCGTACTCTCGTACTTCGTCCGTGGCAGCAACACCGCGCAAACCCTGGTGCTGGTAGACGGCCAGCGCATCGCATCGGCGACCTACGGCGGCGCACGTCTGGACTATCTGAATATCGACAATATTGAACGCGTCGAAGTCGTACGTGGCCCACGCTCAGCTGTCTATGGTGCCGACGCCATCGGCGGCGTAATCCAGATTTTCACCCGGCAGGGCCAAGCAGGCCTGCAGCCTACCATTCGACTGGGCGTCGGCAGCAACCACACCTTCGAGCGCAGCGTTGATATCAGCGGTGGTAACGACAACAGCCGTTTCATCCTGGGCGCAACCCTGAATGAAACAGAAGGCTTTGACCTCACAGAAGATAACCTTGGCAACGACCGTGACAACGACGGCCAACGTACCAAGAGCTACTTCGCTCGCTTTGACCACACCTTCAACGAAGATTGGAGTGCCGGTCTCAGCGTCAACGACCAGAGTGGCAAAAGCGAATTTGACGATGCTTATGAGTTCAACCCGGCCAACCCGGAAAACCAGTTCCGCGTACGCGGCTATGCTGGCTACCTGCAAGGCCAGTTGAGCAGCAACTGGCGCAGTCGCCTGGAGTTGGGCAGCAGCGAAGACCGCAATAAAACCGTCGGCTCTCGCTTTAATGACGGCCAGATCACCACCGAGCGCCACTCCGCCAGTTGGTTGAACTACATCGAACTGTCTGCAGACCAGCAGCTCAACGTTGGGGCAGACTGGCAACGCGACAAACTGGACGCCACCAGTGGCTACACCAAGGACCGTCGTGAGAATACAGGTCTGTTCGCTCAGCACAGCTGGACCGGCGAGCGCATCAGCACCGAGCTGGGCGTACGCCACGACGACAACCAGCATTTTGGTGAGCACGATACCTGGAACGCCGCACTGGCCATCCCCAGCGGAGATAGCCAACAATGGATTGTCAGCTATGCCACCGCATTCCGCGCTCCCACGTTCAACAACCTCTACGCACCGCCGGGCTGGGGTGCTAACCCAGATCTGGACCCCGAACGTTCCCGAACCTTCGAGCTGCAATGGCGTGCAGACCTGCTGGACAGCCAGTGGGAAGCCTCTCTGTATCGCACCGACGTCAAGGACCTGATTGTCTGGGACTCCAGCACGTTCCAGATGAACAACGTAGACGAAGCGCGCATCAACGGTCTGGAACTGGCCATGAGCACCGACGTCATGGGTTGGGCCTCGCGCACCAGCGTCAGCTTTATCGACCCGCGTGACCGTCAGACCGGCAAAACCCTGCAATTGCGTGCAAAACGTACTCTGACCAGCGACCTGGATCGTCAGTTTGGTGACTTCGGCGTGGGCGCAACCTGGGCGCTGTTCAGCGAGCGCTTTGCCAATGCCGCCAACAGCAGCACCTTGGCTGGATACGGCACTCTCGACCTGCGCGCCAACTGGCAGGCGACCGCCTCAACCCGTCTGGACTTGAAAGTCAGCAACGTGCTCGACCGCGACTACCATCTTGGCACCTATCAGCGGGCCACCGGCCCTTGGCCCGCTCCGTCTATCGACTACAGCTACAAAGAACAAGGCCGCGCGGCATTGCTGAGCGTGACCTGGACCCCACAGCTGTAAGCACCACCCACAGTCAGCGCCGTGCCAATAACCCCCGCCCCGTGCGGGGGTTGTTTTGGTTCCGGCATCCGCCCCTCCCCCACATGAACTCCAGCACAGCCCGTCGCCCCAACTTGCCGCCCCGCCCCGCTGATCAGGCATAATGCGTCCTTGTCCGAACCGGAATTCGACGCCCTATGTTTTTTACCAACGAGCGACTGCAGTTCTTCCGCCCGCTCACCAGCAAATACCGCGAACAGATTGTCGAGTGCCTGCGCCTGCTGCACGAGCGGCTGTACAGCGCCCGCGCCGACTACGGCGAATCACTCAAACGCGAGCAGGTGCTGGATATCTTCAGCGAAGCGCTGGAACGCGCGCCGCTGCTGGAAGGCGACGATGAAGACGCCAGCCGCTTCAAGAGCAACCGCGAGCAGGCCAGCTGGATTCTCACCAGCCTGATCGAAAACGGCTGGCTGGAACGTCAGGTGGATCAGGCGACCTTCCAGTCGACCTACCCGTTCAGCCGCATGGGGCGTTTGTTTGCCCAGTCGCTGGCCGAGGCCGACGGGCACAACACCCGTACTCGCCACCGCAATACGCGCAACACCCTAAACGCGCTGTCGGCCTTTGCCGAGCACGGCGAGGTGTATGACCTGCTCGACGCCCACGAATATGCCGAACGCATCATCGCCGACTTCACCGATATCATCGCCGAGCTGGAAGAGCGCAAGCGCCAGCTGGTACGCGAGGTCGAGGCGCAGCAGCTGGTGCAGCAGGCCAGCGACCAGTTCTTCGACTTTATGGAGCGCCGCTTCCTGCCCGATCTGGCAGTGCGCCTGTCGGCCGACAGCGTCGAGAAACACCGCGAGCGCATTCAGGATGTGATCGCCCGCATTCGCCGCAAGCCACGCGAGTGGAAAGCCGAGGCCGAGCGCGAGCTGCGCCGCCTGGCGCCGGATTTGCTGGTGGACGAACGCAGCTCGATTCTCTGGCAGTTGCTGGACGGCATCGAAGGCTGCCTGCGCAACGCCGCCGACATCATGCTGCCGGCGCTGCGCCGCACGCTGCAGAGCTTCACCCAACGCGCCGATATCATCATCCGTCAGCTCAGCTACCTGCACAGCCAGAAGCACAGCGATATCGTCGGCCTGTGCCGCGAGCTGTCCGCCCTGCCCGCCGAAGAGCAGGCCAAGCGCCTGAGCGCCGCAGGCGAGGAAATGGCAGTGGTCAATCTGGCGCTGGTCGACCCGGGCCAGGTGAAGCTGCGCGAGCGCCGCGAGCGCCCGCCGGTACACAGCCTGATGGAAACCCTCGACGCGCCGGAAGACGACACCTTGCGCACGCTAGCGGTGAATCAGCTGCTCGACAAGGCATTCAACGTCAACGCCAGTGGACTGCGCAGCTACCTGCGCGCCGCCCTCGGCAGCGGCAATCAGCTCAACACCCGCGACCTGCCGGTCAACAGCGCCAGCGACCTGCTCGCGCTCAGCCACGTGATCGCGCTGGCCAGCGCCGAACACGCTGCCAGCGGCCTGCGCGTGCGCATCGAGCCGAGCGGCGAGACCATCAGCAACGAAACCTATTTTGATCGCCGTGACGGCTTCATCATCGATCTGGAACATGACGAACATGCGTGACGCGCTGGACCACCACCTCAACGAACGCGGCCTGAGTGCCGAGGACTTTTCCGAGCTGATGATCCGCCTGCTCGACCGCGGCGTCCTCTGCCGCGACGAAAGCAACCGCGAGGCCGAGCTCTACGACCGCTACCTGCAGGCCGCCGAGCTGGTCGAAGACTATCTCTCGGTGCTGCGCATCCGAGTGTTGCACGAGCCGCGCTTCAATCTGGTCCGGGTGTTCCCGCCGGGCGCGGAAGTGCCCGGTCTGGTCGACGCCGACGACAGCTTCGGCAGCGGCCTGCGCGAGCGCCTGAACCAGCAGGAAGTGGCGCTGATTCTGGTGCTGCGCGCCGAGTACGACAAGGCCCTGCGCGAAGGTCAGGTCGACGAGTTTGGTCAGGTCATGCTGTCGCTCGAAGCGCTCAACCTGAGCAGTCGCAACCTGCTCGGCCGTTCACTGCCGGAACAGCAGAGCGAACGCCGCAACCTGCTGCGCCGCCTGCGCCAGCTGCGGCTGATCCGCAGCCCCAGCGATGCCGAACTGGACAGCGGCGAAGCCTGGCTGACGATTCGCCCGGGCATCATCAGCCTGGTGACCGACAGCGCGCTGGCCCAGCTCGCCAGCCCCGAGATTGAAAATAGCGAAGACCAGCCGTCCGCCGAGGAGAGCAACTGATGTATCTGAAGCGTTCGATTACCGTCAACTGGGGCAACCTGCCGGTCGAAGAACTGGAATACGGCCCGGTCAACCTGTTCTCCGGCGGCAACGGCTCCGGCAAGACCACCGCAGCGGATGCCCTGCAGACGCTGATGACCGCCGCCCACGACAACCTGTTCAACTACAACCCGGGGCAGGACGAAACCACCCAGCGCGGCCGCGGCGGCAAGCAGGTGCGTACCCTCGCCTCCTACGTGCTCGGCTGTGACGACGGCGCCTACGCCCGCCCCTGGGATACCGACGGCTACATCGCCGGCGTGTTCCACCCGACCCGTGGCGAGACCGCCGAACCCTTTACCGCGGTGATCGGCGTACGCGCCCATCTCGACGCCGCCGGCAGCAGCCGCCAGGCGCGGCAGGACGAACTGCTGCTGATGATCATTCCCGGCGAGATGCTCTCGCTGTCGCACTTTCTGCGCGAGCAGGATGACGGCCGCCACGTGATCGCCGTGACCGAGCTGCCGGGCCTGCTGCGCAAGCAGTTCAGCGCCCAGCAGATCGAAGTCTACGACCGCAAGAGCGCCTATCTCGCCCGTCTGTACGCCGCGCTGCGCGGCCGCCGCGACGCACTCTCGACCCGCGAAGCCAAGAACGCCGCGCGCACCTTTGCCAATTTCATGGCCTACAAACCGGTCAAATCCATCGACCAGTTTGTCGCCGAGGAAGTGCTGGAGCCGCGCGAGTTTGGCGACACCATCAAACGCATCCGCGACCTGCTGCGCACCGTGCACGGCATGGAACAGGAAGCGGCGCGGGTACGTCAGGCGGTGGAACTGCTGTCGCTGACCACCAGCCAGACCACGCAGTATCTGGACAGCTGGCTGGAGCGCACCGGGCTGGAGTACGCTGCCGCCGCGCAAGCCTGGCAGAACAACCAGCAGGGCTATCTGGCCGCCAAACAGGAACAGCAGCAGCTCGCCAGTCAGCTCGAAGCGCTGCAGGAAGACCAGCGCCTGACCACCGAGCGCCTGGCCCAGGCCCACCACGAACTGGTGCAACTGGAAGCCCGCCGTCAGGGCATTCCGGCGCTGCAGAACAAGGACCAACTGGAGCAGCGCCAGCGCCAGCTGAGCGAGCAGCTGCGCAGCGCCGTACCCGACCTGCTGACCCAGGCCCATCAGCGCGACCGCAACCTGGTGGCGCTGCAATCGGCCGGTGCGCTGCTGGCCCAGCACAGCCTGAGTCAGGCGCTTCCGCAGCTGGCCAGCCGCGGCTGGCGCGAGGCCAGCGCGGCAGTGCTGGCCGCCGAGCGCGAACCGGTTGCCGACCTCAATCAACTGCTGGCCCGCGACTGGATCGACCTGACCCCGCTGGACGCCGGCCTGGATGCCATTCGCAGCCAGCAGCGTGCGCACAACCAGCTGGCCGAGCGCCTGCGCGAGCAGGACAGCGAAGGCGCCAGCCTGCTGCAGCGGGTCGACCGGCTGGTGCAGGAACGCACCAGCGCGCTGAACACGCTGGATCGTCAGGTCAGCCAGATTCGCCACCAGATCAGTACCCTGCAAAGCAGCCGCGTGACCTACCCCGCGTATGTCGAGGAAGCGCTGCTGGCGATCCGCAAGCAATGCCCGCAGGCTGACCCGCGCGTACTTTGCGACCATGTTGAGGTGCTGGATCCGGATTGGCAGATGGCCATTGAGGGCTACATCGGCGGCAGCCGCTACGCCATTTTGGTCGAGCCCGACTATGAAGCCGACGCGATCCGCATCGTGCGCCAGATGAACAGCCGCGAACGCAACCGCGCGCGGGTGATTCAGGGCAGCAAGGCCAGGCAGGACGCCGAACGCATCAGCCTGCCGAACGATTCGATCCTGCAGGTCATGCGCTTCAGCCACCGCGTTGCCGAGTACTACCTGCAGGCGTCCTACGCCACGGTCGCCCGGGTGGAAGACGCCGGCGCCCTGCGTCAGACCCGCCGCGGCATCACCCGCGACGGCATGGGTTCCGGCAACTACGCGCTGTTCCGCTGCGATATCGACGACAGCCAGCTGGTCTTCGGCGCCGCCGCCCGCGAACGCAACCTGCGCGCGCAGGAGCAGCGCCTGCACGATCTGGATCTGCAGCAGCATCAACTGCGCCGCGAACTGGAAGCCCTGCGCGAACTGGCCCGTCAGCTAGGTCAGATCGCGCCGCTCGACTACGCCGCCCGCGCCAGCGAGCTGCTCGACAGCCAGCGCCAGCTACGCGAAGTCGAACAGCAACTGGAAGCGCTTGATCTGGGCGCGCACCACAATCTGGAATCCGAACAACAGCGCGTGACCCTGCGCCACCGCGAGCTGGAACTGCACGGCAAGGAACTGGACGTCCAACTCGGCCGTCTGCAGGAGAAGCAGGTCAGCATCGGCCAGCGCATTACCCACTTCGCCGACCAGAGTGATGCCCTGCTCGACGCCCGCGACAAGGCCGAGCAGTACCTGCTGGATGCTGCCGCCCAAGTGCCGGGGCTCGACCCGCAGGCACGGCTGGAGCAGCTCGACACCATGCTGGAGCAGCGCGGCGGCCAGTTCGACTTTATCGCCGACGCCCAGGCGCTGACCAGCAGCCTGCACCGTCAGGTGGCCGACCTGCAGCGCGCCATCGAACACTACAACGAACAGGCCCAGCCCGCCGATCAGGTACTCGCCGACACCCCGGCCGAACTGCACAGTCTGGCCTTCTTCCGCCATGTCGGCGCGCTGCATCAACAGCTCGACAACCTGCACAACCGCCTGCGCAACAACGTGCTGCTGGCCAAGCAGGAACAGCTCGCCAGCCTGCGCGACAGCTTCAACACCACCTTTGTCAGCGACCTGTGTCACGAGATTCATCAGGCCATCAACGACGGCCGTCGCACGCTGGAGCAACTGAACAAGGAGCTGGAGCACCACCGCTTCGGCGCCGACCGCGAACGCTTCCAGTTCGACTGGGACTGGCTACCCGAGTACAAGGCCTACTGGGAGTTCTTCCGCGAACTGATACAGATGCCGAACCTGGGCGATGGCACCAGTCTGTTCGACGACACCCTGTCCGAGCGCTCGGCCACGGTGCGCGATCAACTGCTGGCGTTGCTGCTCGACGGTGACGAACAGCAGGCCCTGCGCGAGCTGGAGCGCATCAGCGACTACCGCCGCTACCGCCGCTACGACATCCTCAAGCACCCGGAAGGCAAGTCGCCGATCCGCCTGAGCGAATACGGCACCGGCTCCGGCGGCCAGCTGGAAACCCCGGCCTACATCATCCGCGCCGCGGCGGTAACCAGCGCCTTCCGCTTCAACGAGGGCGACAGCCACCTGCGCATGGTGATCGTCGATGAAGCCTTTATGCACATGGATGAAATCCGCTCGCGTGAAGTCATCGCCTACCTGACCGAAACCCTCGGCCTGCAGCTGATCTTCATCATGCCGACCAGCAAGGCCGGCCCCTTCCTGGAGCTGGTCAGCAACCAGTTCGTGTTCAGCAAGGTGCCCAGCAGCCAGCCGGTCGGCGAGCTCAACACCCGCGTACTGCTCGACCGCCAGCAGCTCAACCGCGAACGCGTGGCCGAGCTGTGGGCCCAGCACCGCCGGGTGATCCGTCAGCAGGGCGCGCTGGAGTTTATGGAAGACGTGATCTGACCTGTGAGTGCGTTGCCGGCCACACCGGCAACGCATTACACCAGCAGATGCCAAGCACCGCACATTCACCCGCATAGTCGATTGTCCGACCCGCCAACGCCCCGCAGGATCAACGCAGGCACACCTGCAGCCAGAGGGAATTGGCATGTCCGGCAAACCCGCCGCCCGACTCGGCGACCCCACACAATGCCCGCAGACCGGCCACGGCAGCCAGCGCCTCGTCAGCGGCGCCACTGACGTACTGATCAACGGCAAGCCCGCTGCCCGCTTGGGCGATACCAGCAGCTGCGGCAGCCCACTCAGCAGTCAGCTCGTCAGCAACGTCCTGATCAACAGCAGACCCGCCGCGGTGCTCGGCAGCGTTGGTGCCCACGGCGACTCCATCACCGCCGGCTCGCCGAACGTTCTTATTGGCAACCAGCCCGGCAGCGCTGAAAGCCACGCGGCTCAGGCCATGATCCTCACCGGCCTGGTGCGCGCCCTGCAGGCCCTGTTCGACGTTCCGGTAAAACCCGGCGCCAGCAACGCCGTACCGCTGGAGCGCGAGGAAGAAGAGGAGGAAGAAGAAACCGACCTGCCGCAGAAACAGCGCATTACCCTGCGCGTCGGCATGTTCTTCGACGGCACCCTCAACAACCTGCCCAACGCCACCCTCACCGCCCAATGCCGCCGCGAAGACCTAGCCCAACTCGGCCCCGACGGCCTAGAAGCCGTCACCCGCTTCTGCGAAGCCCACGGCTATAACGACAGCAACAGTGACGGCTTCTTCGACGAAAGACCGGACAACAGTTACGGGAATGAGTTGAGCAATGTGGCGTTGTTGTATGAGCTTTATAAGGATGACTCGCAGCGGCGTATAGAACCGGTGGCCACGCAAGCCAGCATTAAGGTGTATATCGAAGGCGCTGGTAGCAAAGCAGGCGAAGACGACGCCACCATGGGCATGGCATTTGGGCAGGGCGAGACCGGGGTTGTTGAGCGGGTTAAGCAGAGTCCGGCCGAAATAGCTGAGAGACTCCAAATGTTGGTTAGTGCCAACCCGAGCATAGTAGTTGAGAAGGTCGAGTTCGATATCTTCGGGTTTAGTCGAGGGGCAGCCGCCGCCCGCCACTTTGCCAACGAAGTATTACAGGCGGAGGCTGGAGTTGTCGCCACGAAACTCGACCCCAAAGACCCGATCTTCTCTCCAAGCTTCTCTCACGAGAACAGCCTGAGCATTAACTTTATTGGCGTATTCGATACCGTGGCAGCAATTGGCGACCCAGCTCAGGGCCACCTGAGCGTCGGAGACGACTATAACCCCGGCGTTAATCTGTACCTACCACCCGGCTGCGCTCGCAAGGTCGTACATCTAACCGCAGCCGATGAACACCGCCATAACTTCAGCCTGAACCGAGTAGACGAAGCACATGAGGAACTGGTGCTACCAGGCGTCCATTCCAACCTCGGCGGCGGCTACCCAACGCTAACCTATGAGCGTCTGGTAATTGGCCGCCCAGTGTTCGTCTTGAACAACCACTATCCGTTGGACGGCCCTGCCCGCCAACAGCTGAGCCGCTCACGTGCCTGGCTAGTCAGGCAACAGGAGGAAGAGCGCTTTCGAGCACGAGGGCTACCCGGAGACGGCCGCTTCGAACGACATGAGGAAGTGATCGATCAGAGTCCCAACGCGCGGGTGTTGCTGACCCTTTCCGTTATCCGCAGCGTCCGGGGTGAGCTGTCCCGCATACCCCTCAAGGTCATGCATGCGAAAGCAGCGATTGCGGGGGTGCCGTTCGACGCAATAAATGAGGCCGACAAACGCTTCACTATCCCGCCAGACCTCGCGCCCATTGCGGAAAAAGTGTACTCCGCCTGCATGATGGGATGCAGCCCAATCCTAAGTGAACAGGAGAAACGCTTTCTGCACAGCCGCTATATCCACAGTTCCGCCAACTGGGTGCCGGTAAAAGGCTTTATGGCCAACAAACCGCGCCATGATTTTATCCGCGCCATCTATCCAGATAAGCCTCAGAACGGGTACCCCGCATGATTGCGCGCACTCTGACCCTACTCACAGCGCTAATCCTCAGCGGCTGCCAGAATAGCAAGCCAATTGAACCCTTCCCACCGAAGCCGAACCTTCCCTACCACGCTTGGTACATTGGCCTGCAAGCACCGGACTACATGGAGTCTTGGGTTGACGGGGTCGACCTGACAGACGTGAACGACTTAATGTACGAACGTGTATTTGGTGGTGTGGCTTCAACACGAACGCCTGCAGATAACAAAGGCGAGGCGCGCGGCTGGCCTGAACGCCCCGGCGCCGGCTCCAGCTTTCCCATGTTAGGGATCGACCTGCCCGAAAAAATAACCGTACGCTGGCAATCACTCGCCGAGCCAGAAGCCTATCGGGCATCCATCGACATACCTCAGTGGGTTAGGGATGAGATGCGGACTGAGAGGCGCGTTTTTTGCCTGTTCGATAACGACTATGTCTACCAATACCGGAAGTACATCGCCATCGGCGTCGCTCCGGGCGGCGTCGCAAAACTCTGGCTTATGGGTTCTTGCCTCGATCCAATGGAAATCGGGCGAGTCCAAGGCGAAGTAAACCCTGTCGGCCCCTACAACGGCACATCCAACGGCGAGTTCTACCGCCCACCCAGCCCCAACGCCCAGCACTATATCGACACCCACGGCATCCCGTTCGGCAGTTGGTAACCGCTGGGGTCAGCCCTTCTTGCCCGGACGCTGATCCTTGACCAGCAGCAGGTTGTTTTCCCGTCGCAGGGTGAACAGGCCAATACCTTCTACCAGCCCACTGAACTTGCTGTAGCCATAATTGCGCGGGTCAAACTCCGGCATCTGCTTGGCCAGCTGACTGCCCACCGGGCCGAGATTGGCCCAGCCGTCATCGTCCGACGCGGCTTCGATGGCCTGACGCAGCAGGCTGCACAGCTTGGTGTCCTGTCGCAGCTCCTGAGCAGAGCGGCGCTGAATGACCGTTTCGGCATTTTCCGGATGCTGGGTAAAGATTTCGGTGTAGATAAAGCGGTCGCAGGCAGCAACAAAAGGCTTGGGCGTTTTCTGCTCACCAAAGCCATACACCACCTTGCCCGACTCACGCAGCCGCGCGGCCAGACGGGTGAAATCACTGTCGCTGGAAACTATGCAGAAACCGCCAAGGTCTGCCGAATACAGCAAGTCCATGGCGTCGATAATCATCGCGCTGTCGGTCGCGTTCTTGCCGGAGGTGTAGGCAAACTGCTGAATCGGCTGAATCGAGTGCTCCAGCAGCGACGCTTTCCACTTGCCCAGACTCGGCGTAGTCCAGTCGCCATAAATACGCTTGACGCTCGCCACACCCAACTTGGCGACCTCGGCCAGCAGCCCTTCAACAATCGCCGGATTGGCGTTGTCGGCATCAATCAAAACGGCCAACCGTGTCGGCTCCATCTGTGCTGCCATAGCCTCACTCTCCTGTGCAGATAGCGATCATCTTGGCAGGCAATGGGGCTGGCTAACAACCCCGTCTAGAAACGCACCAACCCGCACAACTGCTCTACTCCACCAATAATCGCGGGCGTCGGGCGGACCAGCAGGTCACTATCGAGTACATGGAGGCGGTTGTGCTGCACGGCGGCCAGTTTGGGGAAGCGGCGCCAGTCGTCCAGCCAAGCTTCTGCAGTAACACCCTGATCGGCCAGCGCGATGATGATCTCGGGGTTGGCGGCCAGCACGCCCTCGCGGCCCACTTGCGGAGCGAGGCCGGCAAGATCGGCGAAGACGTTGTCAGCGCCGCACAGACTGAGTGCATCGGACAGCAACTGATCGCCAGCGGCCGTGTAGAGCGGGTTATCCCAGAGCTGCAGGAAGACCTTGGGCCGGGTTGACGACGGCGGCGCACGGAGTTGCTCGAGCTGGGCGCGGAAGTCGGCCTCCAGCGCCTGCGCTTCGGCTGGCTGGTCGAGCAGATCACCGAGCTGCAGGGTCATGCTGGCGATGTCATCCAGCCGTTGCGGGTCAAACTGTTCGACGCGAATACCCCAGCCGCGCAGGCGCTCAAGCAGTTCGCGGGGATTGCCGGAGGTCCAGGCGAGGATCAGGTCAGGCTGGACGGACACGATCCGTTCGGCAGAGAGGGTCTGATAGCTGCCTACGGTTTGCCGATCGCTCAGTTCGGCGGGCAGTTGACCGTCGTCCAGCACGCCGACCAGCCGGGCACCCGCGCCCAGTTGCAGGGTCATGTCGGTCAGAAAGGGAGCCAGGCTGACGATGCGCTCGGCAGCCTGAACAGGAAGCAGGTTAAGTGACAGCGCCAGCAGCAGCGCCAGCAGCTGACGCACTCAGTTGACCCAGGCGGCCGGCGGACGGTAGAGCAGCATGGCGCCGAGGCTGACAATTACCAGCAGCACCAGCGGGATGGCTTCACCCACGCAGAAATAATGCACCAGTGCGATCAGCGCCGGCAGCGCGGCGGCGGCCAGCCCCAGACTCTGATTACGGTGCAATACGGCCCAGGCGCTGGCCGCTTCTGCGCTGTCACCCAGGCCTTCGGCGCGAATCAGCGCGCGCTTGTACAGCCGGAAGCGCCAGAGGGTCAGCATCAGGCTGGCCATACCGACGGTGAACAGCGGCACTGCGGCCTGATCGAACAGGCCGGTCCAGTCACCCAGCACCACCACCAGCAGGATCGGCAACAGCAGGACAGTCAGGCTGAGCATGCGCCAGACGCTGCGCAATACACGCCAGTGGGGTTTGGGATCAAAGGTCATCGGACTCAGCCTCGGCTTCGGCCTGGTGCAGCTGGCCCAGCATGTGGCCCAGCTTGCCGGCCTTGGTTTCCAGATACTTGGTGTTGTGCGGGTTCTTACCGAATTGCAGGGGCAGACGCTCGGCTACCAGCACGCCGAAGCCTTGCAGGGCCTTTACCTTGCGCGGGTTGTTGGTCAGCAGCTTGAGGCTCTTGATGCCCAGATGATCGAGCATCGGCTTGCAGATGCCGTAATCGCGCTGGTCGGCGCCAAAGCCGAGCAGTTCGTTGGCTTCTACGGTATCGGCACCGCCGTCCTGCAGGTGATAGGCGCGGATCTTGTTCATGAGGCCAATGCCGCGACCTTCCTGACGCAGGTACAGCAGTGCGCCGCGGCCTTCCTCAGCGATGGCCTTGAGCGCGGCTTCGAGCTGAAAGCCGCAGTCGCAACGCAGGCTGAACAGGGCATCGCCGGTCAGACATTCGGAGTGCAGGCGGCCGAGCACGGGCGCGCCATCGGACACATCGCCCATCGTCAGCACCACATGCTCCTTGCCGGTCGCTTCTTCCAGGAAGCCGTGCATAGTGAATGTGCCCCACTTGGTGGGCAGCTGGGATGACGCAATAAAGGTGACTGTCACGCCGGTCTCCTGTACGACCTTTGCAAAAAAGGGGCGCTTATATTAGCAGGTGACGGACGCTCGGGCGATCTGCAAGACGCCTGGATAGGTCTGCTGAATGCGCAGGCCTGTGGTGCAGAGGGTCAGTACTTGCGCTCGAGCAGCAGCAGGTTGTCCTGTTCGTCCATCCGCACCCGGCTAAGCCAGCTCATGCCGAGCAGCACTTCGAGCGGAAAACGGCCTTCCAGCACCAGCGCCTGCACGTTGGACAGCTCGATGTCGCCAACCTTTACCCGCGCCAGCGTCACCTGGTAACCATCCACGGCACTGGAAGCTGTGGCGGCGCGAACCGGTGTGCCGCTGAGCGCGTAATCGATACCGAGACGACGCGCCTGCACCGAACTCATCGAGACACTGGTTGCGCCGGTATCGACCATAAAACTGACGGTCTGACCATTGATTGAACCGGCAACCCGGAAATGACCGCCTTCGCCCCGCGGAATACTGACCTGCTGGCGCTCAGACTGGGCAAAGCCTTCGGTGTATTCACGCTGCAGACCAAACTGCCGAGTCTGGCCGTCCACTCTCAGGGTTGCCGTCTGGCTGTCGGCGGCGATCAGCTCGACTCCGTTCACTGGCGGCTTGCCAACCCGCAGCATGTGGCGCTGGCCGTCGATATTGACTACCGCCGCATTGGCGAACAGCCCAACCACACGCACCTCGGTCGCTGCCGAAGCCAGCGAGGCCACGGCCAGCCCGGCGCCGAGCAGCAGAGCAGAGAGAGAAGCGATACGAGCCATGCGGTGTTTCCCTTGCGCGATGACGGACGAGGCTTACACCATAGCCAACAGGGTCTCGGCCAGCAACAGCACCAGCAGCGCCATGAACCCGGCGATAATGTCATCCAGCATGATGCCGAAGCCGCCGCCAACCTGACGATCAACCCAGCGGATTGGCCAGGGCTTCCAGATATCGAACAGCCGGAACAGGGCGAAGCCGGCCAGCAACCAGGGCCAGCCGGTCGGTGCCAGCCAGAGCGCAATCCACAGTCCGACGAATTCGTCCCAGACGATGCCACCGTGATCGTGCACGCCCAGATCCGCAGCGGTGCGGTGACACAGCCAGATGCCGAGCAGGGTCGACAGCACGATCACCAGACCGTAGCCGGCAACCGGCAGATGCTGCCAGACCAGCACAAACGGCAGCGCCGCCAGCGTGCCCCAGGTCCCCGGCGCCGGGCGGATCGCACCGCTGCCAAAGCCAAAGGCCAGAAAGTGGATCGGGTTGCGCCATACCGAGGCTGGCGTCGTTTCGTGCGCGTCAGTCATCCGTGCTCCTGAAATGTTGATAGCCGGCCGGGCCATCGATGGGTTTCGGCCCCAGCCCGAGGTCCAGCTGAACTCCCTGCCCGCCCTGTACCTCGCCAATAACGCAGACCGCATGACCCGCCGCACGCCAGCGCTCCAGCTGCGACCGGGCGGCACGCGGCAGGGTAAACAGCAGCACGTAGTCGTCGCCACCACGCAGCATCCAGTCGAGCTGCTGATGCTCGGACCAGCTGCGCAGGGCGTCGGACATCGGCAGTTGCGGACCGTTGATCAGCAAACGCACACCACTGGCACTGGCGATATGCCCGGCATCGGCCAGCAGGCCATCGGAGATATCCAGACCGGCAGAAGCGACCCCGCGCAGCAACTGCCCCAACGCAAGCTGCGGCAGAGGCCGCCAGAACCGGCGATGCAAGTAATCCTGGGCTGCCATCGGCAAGCCCGCGGGCAGCGGCTTGCCAAGCACAACCTCCAGCCCGGCAGCGCCATCACCCAGACTGCCGCCGACGCAGAGCAAGTCACCGGGACGAGCGCCGGAGCGGGTCAGCGCCTGCCCGGCAGGCACCTGACCGAGCACGGTGACGCCAATATTGAGCGGGCCGCGGGTGGTATCACCACCGATCAGGTTGATCCCCGCATCACGTGCGGCGTCGGCCAGACCACTGGAAAACGCCTGCAGCCAGCCGGGCGTTGCCTGCGGCAGGCTCAGCGCGAGGGTAAACCCAAGGGGGGATGCGGCCATCGCCGCCAGGTCACTGACCGCTACCGCCAGGGCGCGATAGCCCAGTTCGGCGGCGGGACAGTCTTTGGGGAAATGCACACCCTCAACCAGGGTGTCGGTAGAAATGACCAGTTGCTGCCCGGCAGCGGGCTGCAGCACTGCGGCATCGTCGCCGATGCCGAGGACAGTGGCGCTGGCATCGACAGCCCGTTCCAGACGCTCAGTGCGAAAGTAACGGGCGATCAGATCAAACTCGTCCAGCGCCATGGCCGGTGGATCAGCGTCCCTTGCGGGCGGCACCGACTTCGGCCTTGCGCAGGCGCGGAGCCAGCTTGTCGAGGATGCCGTTGACGTACTTGTGACCGTCGGTAGCACCGAACGACTTGGCCATCTCGATGGCTTCGTTAATGACCACGCGATACGGCACATCGATGCGCTTGAGCAGCTCGTAGACGCCGATGCGCAGTACGCTCAGCTCAACCGGATCAACATCCTTGATGTCCCGATCCAGCACGCGACTCAGCTCATCGTCGATGTCACCGAGATTGCGCGGCACACCGGTCAGCAGCTCGTGGAAATACGCACTATCCACCTTGCTGAAGTCGTTGTCGGTGCGAAACTGCGCCTCGATATCAAACACCGGCAAATCAGCCATGTGCCAGGAGTACAGCGCCTGCATCGCCAGACTGCGCGCCTTGCGACGGGCCGACGCCTTGGGTCGGCCTGCTGCGGGGGAACTCTGCTGATCGTCCATCAGGCCTCCAGCTGCTTGATGACGCTGACCATTTCATACGCAGACATGGCCGCTTCAGCGCCTTTGTTACCAGCCTTGGTGCCGGAACGCTCGATGGCCTGCTCGATGCTGTCGACTGTCAGCACGCCGAAGGCAACCGGAATGCCGTACTCCAGAGATACCGCACCCACGCCCTTGACGCACTCGCCGGCAACGTATTCGAAGTGCGGGGTACCACCACGAATAACGGCGCCCAGGGTGACAATGGCGTCGTACTGCTTGAGGTCAGCGACTTTCTTGACCATCAGCGGAATTTCAAAGGCGCCGGGAACACGCACGATGGTGATGTCTGACTCCTTGACACCGTGGCGTTTGAGCGCGTCTACCGCGCCCTCTACCAGGCTTTCCACCACAAAGCTGTTGAACCGGCCAACGACCAGTGCATAGCGGCCTTGGCCAGTTACAAAATCACCTTCGATGGTACGGATAGCAGTCATGAACAATCTCTCTGTATAAAGAACCGGCAGGGCGCCAGGCGCTGCCGTGAATCAAATGGGTGACGAAACCTACCTGCGTCTTCTCGCCAATGGGTCAGTCGCAGGGCAGGTATTCTACTACTTCCAGGTCAAAGCCGGATATGGCGTTGAACTTCATCGGGCTGGAAAGCAGGCGCATCTTGCGCACACCCAGATCGCGCAGGATCTGCGAACCGGCCCCAACGGTATTATAGGTCGAGGGGCGGCGTGCCGCCGCGTTGCCGGTCCCCAGGTTGCTGACGTGCTCCAGCAGCGCAGCCGAATCGACCTGATTGCCAAGCATCAGCACCACACCACGGCCTTCAGCCGCCACCCGGCGCATCGCTTCCTGCAGGCTCCAGCGCCCGGCCTCGGGTACCAGGAACAGATCGCGCAGCGGATCCACGTTGTGCACGCGAACCAGCGTCGGCTCTTCCGGCTCAATGGTGCCGAGCGTCAGCGCAAGGTGCACCAGGTCTTCGGTACGATCACGATAGGCGACCAGGTTGAACTGGCCCAGCTCGCTGCTCAGCACCTGCTCGTCGACACGTTCAACCGTGCGCTCGTTGAGCAGACGGTAGTGAATCAGGTCGGCGATGGTGCCGATCTTGATGTCATGCTGCTTGGCAAACTCTTCGAGCTCCGGGCGACGCGACATGCTGCCGTCGTCGTTCATGATCTCGCAGATCACCGCCGACTCGCCAAATCCGGCCATGCGGGCCAGATCGCAGGACGCCTCGGTATGCCCGGCACGCGCCAGCACGCCGCCAGGCTGCGCCATCAGTGGAAAGATGTGGCCGGGGCTGACGATGTCATCGGCGGTCGCATCCGGCGCGGCAGCAGCCTGCACGGTGCGCGCGCGGTCAGCGGCGGAAATACCGGTGCTGACGCCGACGGCGGCCTCGATGGAGACGGTAAACTTGGTGCCAAAACCGGAGCCGTTGCGCTGCACCATCAGCGGTAGCTTCAACCGCTCGCAGCGCTCCAGACTCATCGGCATGCAGATCAGGCCACGGCCGTAGCGAGCCATGAAGTTGATGTGCTCGGCCTGGCAGGCCTCGGCGGCCATGATCAGGTCGCCT
Source organism: Halopseudomonas sp. MFKK-1 (assembly GCF_027474385.1). Taxonomy (NCBI): domain Bacteria; kingdom Pseudomonadati; phylum Pseudomonadota; class Gammaproteobacteria; order Pseudomonadales; family Pseudomonadaceae; genus Halopseudomonas; species Halopseudomonas sp. MFKK-1. The sequence goes on along the minus strand of NZ_CP114836.1, from coordinate 1,534,087 downwards.
TCGTTCTCGCGGTCTTCGTCATCCATCAGGATGACCATCTTGCCGGCGCGAATATCTTCGATCAGTTCTTCGATGCTGTTCAGTTTCATCCGGCCCTCCGGGGGCAGGTTATATCAGGACTTGAGGAAACCGTTTTCGGCCAGAAACGCCATGCTGATGCCGGTGGAGGTCGGCTCGGCGGCTTTTTCGCCCAGTAGCAGACGTTCCAGATAACGGGCGATCAGATCCACTTCCAGGTTGACGATGGTGCCGGGCTGGTAATCGCCCATGACGGTTTCCTGCAGGGTGTGCGGAACGATGTTCAGGTGGAAGACCGCACCTTCCACCGCGTTGACGGTCAGGCTGGTGCCGTCGACGGTAATAGAGCCTTTATGGGCAATATATTTGGCCAGCTCGGCCGGCGCCTCAACCCGGAAATGCCAGGAGCGGGCGTCTTGATGCAGGGACAATACCTTGCCCACCCCGTCAACATGGCCACTGACCAGATGACCGCCCAGACGTGTGGTCGGCGTCAGCGCCTTTTCCAGGTTGACGCGGCTGCCCGGCTTCAGGGTAGAGAGCGCGGTACGGCGGATGGTTTCCTGGCTGACATCAGCCCAGAAACCATCACCGGGCAACTCAACGGCAGTCAGGCAAACGCCGTTGACCGCGATGCTGTCGCCCAATTTGACGTCCCCGAGATCCAGCTTGCCGGTGCGCACATACAGACGCACATCGCCGCCCTTGGGCTGCATGCTCTGGATCTGACCAACCGCTTCGATAATGCCGGTAAACATGAATTGCCTCGCTTTCGCCGTTGCCGGTCAGGAGACCAGCAGACCCAGACCGTAGACAGCAATGAAACCGAAGGCAAAGGCCATCAGCAACAATCCAAAGCTGCGCAGGTAGGTAATGAATGTCAGGCCGGGCATCTTGCTCATGGCAACGATGCCGGCAGCGGAGCCAATTATAAGCAGGGAACCGCCTACACCGACAGCGTAGGTCAGGCCCATCCACTCGGCGACGCTCATCTGCAGGTCGGCTTTGAGCAGTGCAGCGGTCAGCGGCACGTTATCGATCAGAGCAGAGAGCATGCCCATCAGGAAGTTGGCCAGCAGGGTCGGCATAACGTCGTACAGGGCGGTCAGGTTCTGCAGCGTACCGATGTACTGGAGCATGCCAACCAGCAGCAGCACGCCGAGGAAGAACAGCAGCGTCTCGAACTCGATAACGCGGATGTACTCCAGAATCGGATCTGCATCAATGTCTTCATTGAAAAACCGTGCAATCAAAAACATCAGCGCCAGACCGGTCAGAAACGTCAGCACTGGCGGGATCGCAAAGAACAGGCTGAGCAGGATGGTTGCGAGGATAGTCAGCAGGAACAGCGCACCGATTACCTGATCAACGCCACGCAGTTCGTGCAGCTGGCTCTTTTCGATAACGACCTCGTTGCCCATGCCGATCGACAGCAAAGCGGCCAGCAGCAGCACGGCCAGCAGCGCCGGGGCACTGAGCAGCAGCAGGTTGGTGATCTCGACCTTGTCGGCCATAAAGATCATCAGCGTGGTGACGTCGCCGGTGATCATCGCGACACCGCCGGAGTTCACCGCGAACACCACCAGCGTGGCGAAGCGCAGCATCTTGCGCAGCTCCAGATTGAGACTCAGCACCAGCGCCACCGACACCAGGGTGGCAGTGATATTGTCGGCGATGGAGGAAAAGACAAAACAGAATGCGCCGGTCAGAAACAGCAGCTTGCGCTCGGTAATGCGTCCGGGGAGGATGCGATAGATGACGTTTTCGATCAGCCCCTTCTTGTTGAGATAGGCGACGAAGGTCATGGTGGCCAGCAGGAACAGCCAGAGGCTGGCGATATCGGTGATGTTCTCGTTGAGTGCCTCCTGCACATGCTCCCGAACCGCATCGCTCGGCGCCGCGATAAACAGCACCAGCCAGGACAGAGCCCCGAACAGCAGCACCACCTTGGCCTTGTTGACGTGGATAACTTCTTCCAGCACGACCCCCAAAAAGGCCACTACCGCCATGATCCACAGCAGTATCTGCACACTACTTTGCATTGTCTTACACTCTCAGGAAGGGAAAATCGGTCGTGCCGTGATGCGCCAATCCTGGCCAATTGCGCGCATGTCGACGATGGCGACATCCATCGCCTCGCTCATGCTTTCGAAGGGCAACTGCATCAACGGCCGCGCCTGGCTTCCAAGCAGACGCGGCGCCATGTACACAATCAGTTCATCCACCAGTCCGGCGCGCCAGAAGGCCCCGGACAGGCCGGCGCCAGCTTCCACCAGCACCTCATTGCAGCCTCGCCCGGCGAGGGTCTGCAGCACTGCGTGCAGATCGACCTTGCCATCTGCACCAGGGACCGCCAGCAGTTCGCTGCCAGCAGCTCGATAATCGTCGGCAGCCTGTTCGGCACTGGTACTGATAACCAGCGTTGGCCCCGTTTCACGGAAAAAGCGCTGATCGAGCGGCACCCGGCGCAGGCTGTCGATCAGCACGCGCAGTGGCTGGCGCTCGGCGGCGGCCGCCGCCTCGTCGGCCGGCAAGCCGAGTTCAGCGGCCCGCACGGTCAGCGCAGAATCATCCAGCAACACGCTGTCTGCACCGCTGACCACTGCTCCGCTGCGCGCCCGCAGGCGCTGCACATCGGCGCGCGCCGCCGGGCCGGTAATCCATTTGCTTTCACCGCTGGCCATCGCGGTACGGCCATCGAGGCTCATCGCCAGCTTGACCCGCACCCAGGGCAGCCCCTGCTGCATGCGTTTGATAAAACCGGGATTGAGCGCCTGCGCCTGCGCTTCCAGCAGCCCGCAATCGACCTCGATACCGGCTTCGCGCAGCCGGTTCAGGCCATTGCCGGCAACCTGCGGATTGGGGTCCTGCATGGCAGCCACCACGCGGCTGACGCCTGCCTTGACCAGCGCATCGGCGCACGGCGGCGTGCGACCGAAATGGCTGCAGGGTTCAAGGGTAACGTAGGCGGTTGCGCCGCGCGCCAAGTCGCCGGCCTGGGCCAGCGCGCTTACTTCGGCATGGCCTTCACCGGCCCGAACATGCCAGCCTTCGCCGACGATCCGGCCGTCAGCAACCAGCACGCAGCCGACCCGCGGGTTGGGTTCGGTGGTGTAGAGACCCCGCTCGGCGAGCATCAATGCCCGGCTCATCCACTCCCGGTCAGCCGCGCTCCACTCAGGCATCGGATTCGTCCTGATCGCGCCGAGCCAGACGCTCGATCTCTTCACGGAACTGATTGAGGTCCTGGAAACGGCGATAAACGGACGCGAAGCGGATATAGGCGACTTCGTCGAGCTGTTTCAGCTCGCGCATGACCATCTCGCCGACAGCCAGCGCCTTGACCTCGCGCTCACCGGTCGCCCGCAAACGGTGCTTGATATGACCAATGGCCGCTTCGATCTGCTCGACGCTGACCGGGCGTTTCTCCAGCGCACGCTGAAGACCGGCGCGCAACTTGTCCTCGTCGAAGGGCTGACGCCGGCCGTCCTGCTTGATGACCCGCGGCAACACCAGCTCGGCGGTCTCGAAGGTGGTAAAACGCTCCTGACAGGCCAGACATTCGCGTCGCCGGCGCACCTGATCACCCTCGGCCACAAGGCGGGAGTCGATCACCTTGGTGTCATGGGCGCCACAGAATGGACAATGCATGCAGGTTTTCCCAGGTGGATAAAAAACGGCCTACATCTTACCTCGTTGTAGGCCGCGGATGAAATGTGTCATTACATTTCAACTACCAGATTGTCGCACCCGTCAGGGCACGGGAGCCGTCAGGTAACTGTCACGCAGCCTGCGCTTGGCCACCTTGCCGTTGTCATCCCGAGGCAGCACATCGACCAGCTCGACCCGCCCGGGCACCTTGTACCCGGCCATGTTGCTGCGGATAAACGCCTGAATGGCAGCTTCATTCAGCGCCGGGTCAGAAACAGCCACCACGGCCATCAGAGACTCACCGTACTCCGCGTCCGGGATACCGAATACCGCACAGTCGCGCACACCGGGCAGGGTGATCAGCACATGCTCGATTTCCGCCGGATAGATGTTCACGCCACCGGAGATCACCATGTCGGACTGGCGGTCGCAGACATACAGGTACCCGTCGGCATCGAGGTAGCCGATATCACCCACGGTTGCCAGATCGTCCAATCCGGCCTTGGCGCGAGCCGCTTCGTTGTTCAGATAGGTGAAGTCCGGCACCATCGGCTGACGTACATAGATCACACCGGGCTCACCCACGCCGCACTCGCGACCGTCTTCGCTGACGATGCGAATCCGCGTGTCACCGATGGGCAGACCGACGCTGCCCGGCTTGCGCCGCGCCGACTGCGGGTCTTGCAGGGTGATCATGCCGGTCTCACTGGAGGCGTAGGTTTCAAAAATCACGTCGCCCCACCAGTCAAGCATGGCCTGTTTAACGTCCGGAGCGCAGGGCGCGCCGGTCGAGGCAACAAAGCGCACGGACGAAATATCGTACTTGGCGCGCACCTCGGCCGGCAGACGCAACAGGCGGACGTACATGATCGGCACCAGATAGACGGTCTCGATCCGGTACTGCTCGATCAGCGCCAGCGTCTGCTCGGCGTCGAAGCGCGGCATGACCACCAGTGTTTCGGCCTGCTGGATCGCCTGCTGGGCATAGGACGTGGGCGCGCTGTGATACAGCGGCGCGGTCACCAGCGCGCGGGTGCCGGGGGTAATGCCCCAGGCAATCCGGCACAGCTCACGCATATGCTCGGCCATCTGAGCGCGCGCCTCCGGCGGTGGCGCCAGCCGTACTACCCCCTTTGGGCGCCCGGTGGTACCCGAGGTGTAGGCCATGTGCGCCCGCGGCGTGCGCTCGGGACCGTCGTAAGGCGCTTGCTGCGCCAGCCAGCCTTCGTAGTCACGCGCATCCTCAGCGCCGGCACCGACCACCAGCACCTGCACGCCCGCCGGAATCGCGCCATCCAGCGTGGCCAGCAGATCAGCCTCGACAATCAGCACCTTGGCCGCCGAGTCGTTCAGCAGGTAGGCCACCTCATCGCCCTTGAAGTGCCAGTTGATCGGGCAGTAGAAGCAGCCCGCGGTCTGACAGCTCAGGATCGCATCAATAAACGCCGGGCCGTTACGCAGCATCACGGCGATGACATCGCCATCCTCGATACCCATTCGGGCCAGCCCACCGGCCAGCCGCAGCCCCCGCTGCGCAACCTGCTCCCCGTCGCGGCGCAGCTCGCCGCAAACCAGTGCAGCAGTCATGCCTTGCTGCCAAACGGCTGGGTAATACGCGCCAGGCGCGCCTGCGCATCGTGATACTCGCGCTCCAGCTGGCTGACCGCCTCGGCTGTCGAAGTGACTGCAGCAATGCTGCCAACACCCTGCCCTGCGCCCCAGATATCGCGCCAGGCCTTGCTCTTGCTGCTGCCACCGGAACCGAACTTCATGCTGCTCTTGTCACCTTCAGGCAGATTGTCCGGGTCCATGCCGGCATTGACGATACTGGGCTTCAGATAGTTGCCGTGCACGCCGGTAAACAGGTTGCTGTAAACGATATCGTCAGCCGTGGTATCGACCAGCATCTGCTTGTAGGCCGCATCGGCATTGGCTTCATGGGTGGCGATAAAGCGGGTGCCCATATAGGCCAGGTCCGCGCCCATCGCCTGCGCCGCGAGAATCTGCTCACCCTTGGTAATCGAGCCGGACAGAATGATCGGGCCATCGTAGAAGGCTCGGATTTCCGACACCAGCGCGAACGGGCTGAGCTGACCGGCATGGCCACCGGCGCCGGCACACACCAGAATCAGACCATCCACACCCGCTTCAATCGCCTTTTTGGCGTGCTTGACGTTGATGACATCGTGGAACACCAGACCGCCGTAGCTGTGAATCGGGCCAACCACTTCATTGGGTGCGCGCAGGCTGGTGATGATGATCGGCACCTTGTACTTCACGCACAGCTCGACGTCGTGCTGCAGGCGGTCGTTGCTGCCGTGCACGATCTGGTTGACCGCAAAGGGCGCTACCACCGCATCCGGGTTCGCCGCCTTGTAGTCCGCCAGCTCGCTGGTAATGCGCTGCAGCCACTCGTCCAGCACTTCGGCCGGGCGCGCGTTGAGGGCCGGAAACGAGCCGACAACACCGGCCTTGCACTGGGCAATGACCAGGTCGGGGTTGGAGATGATAAACAGCGGCGAGCAGATGACCGGCAGGCTCAGATTACCTTGCAGCACGGTGGGCAGACTCATGGTTCGATTCCTTGTAGTTGTGATTGGACGACTATAGAAGCCTCTACTTTGATCTACAATGCGCACACACAATGCCCAAACTGTTTACCAATCGGCAACAATCATGGATATCAAAACCCTGCAGTACTTCAGTGCCATCGTCGAAGCCGGCGGCATGAGCGGTGCCGCCCGCCGGCTTGGTACCTCGCGCTCGCATATCAGCCGACGTCTGAAGGCACTGGAGCAGGATCTGCAGGTGCAGTTGCTGCGCCGCACCACCCGGCGGGTCGAGCCGACCCAGATTGGCTGGGCACTGTACGAGCACGCCGCCCGCATCAGCCAGGAACTGAGCGCCCTGCAATCAACGGTCGACAACCTCGGCCGCAACCTGCGCGGTCACCTGCGTCTGAGCGTGCCCTCCGCGCTGGGCCAGCAGATCATCGGCCCGCTGCTGCTGGAATTCGCCGACACCTATCCGGATGTAACCCTGCAACTGACCTTCAGCAACCGCATCTTCGATCTGGTCGCCGAGGAAATTGACGTTGCCATTCGCGTCACCAACACCCCGCCGGATACGCTGGTGGCTCGTGATCTGGGTCCCATCGACTGGGTGCTGTGCGCCAGCCCCGGCTACCTGCAACGTGTCGGCAGGCCACAGAACCCGGAAGACCTGCTGCGCTGTGACGTGGTGAGCGTCAAGGTGCCGGATCTGCGCCTGCCGCTGGAGCTGTCCGATGGCAGGCACAGCCAGCAGCTGACCCTGCGTCCACGCCTGCAGACCGAAGACATGCTGTTCCTGCGCCGCGCCGCGCTGCAGGGGCTGGGTTGCGCGCTGCTGCCCTACTACGCAGTGCGCGAGGAGCTGAATGCCGGTAGCCTGACAGCCGTGCTGCCCGACTACCGCGCCCGGGTCGATGCCTGGGGCGATCACCTGTATCTGCTGACCGCGCCCAACCTCTATCCGACCCTGGCCACCCGGGCGCTGATCGAGTTCCTGCGCACCCGGCTGGCCGACATTCCGCTGACGCCGCAGCATCCGGCAGCGGGTGAAGTCGCTACAATACCCGTCTGATTTCAGGAAGCCGACCATGACCCTCGAAGCCCTTACCGCCGAACTGCACAAGGTTCTGCCCGACGCCGCGCTTGTGCCGAGCCGCCTGCCCGGCCTGCCGGAACTGGAGTTGTGGCTGCTCGATCCGAGTAATCTGGACCGCGCCTTCGCCACTGACGAAACCCGCCGGCTGCTGGAGCATCCGCCCTACTGGGGCTTCTGCTGGGGCAGCGGGCTGGCCCTGGCGCGCTGGGTGCTGGACAACCCCGAACAGGTACGCGGCAAGCGGATACTGGACTTCGGCGCCGGCTCCGGCGTGGTTGCGCTGGCCTGCCGCATGGCTGGTGCCGAACAGGCCATCGCCTGTGACCTGGACCGGCCCGCACTGCTGGCCTGCGCCCTCAACGCCCGACTCAACGACATGCAGATCGTGCTGTCCGATGACTACTTCGCCGTCGAAGGCGAGATCGATCTGCTGATCGCCGCCGACGTGCTCTACGACGTCGACAACCGGCCACTGCTCGACCACTTCGCCGAGCGTGCCGACAAGGTGCTGATCGCCGACTCCCGGGTACGCAACCTGAGCCACCCGCGTTACCGGCGCAGCGCCATCCTGCCGGGCCGCACCTGTCCCGACCTGGGTGAGCCGCTGGAGTTTCGCGACGTCAGCCTGTATCAGCTCAACCCTTGACCTTGGCGCCAGCGCCACCATATAAGCCAGACTCGACATCACCGCAGCGGAATAGCCCATGTCATCGCCTTACCTGTTCGACGCCACCACCGATACCTTCGATCGCTATGTACTCGAAAACTCCTTCCATAAACCCGTGCTGGTCGACTTCTGGGCCGACTGGTGTGCGCCCTGCAAGGCGCTGTTTCCGGTGTTGGAGAAAATTGTCGACAGCTACGAGGGGGAACTGCTGCTGGCCAAGGTCAACTGCGATGCCGAGCCCGGCCTGACCGAACGCTTCGGCATTCGCAGCCTGCCGACCGTGGTGCTGTTCAAGGACGGTCAGCCGGTCGAAGGCTTCGCCGGTGTGCAGCCCGAGGGTGCGATTCGCGACTTGCTCGCGCCGCACGTCAACGAGCCCGCTGCCGCAGCCGAAGCGCCGGAAGAGGATCTGGCCGCTCAGGCACAGGCGCTGATCGACGCCGGTCAGCCGCAACAGGCCATTGCCCTGCTGCAAGCCGCGCTGCAGGCCGAAGCCGACGATGCGCTGCTGCTGGTCCTGGCCCGCGCGCTGCTGGCCGATGGCCAACTGGATGACGCCGACAAGGTGATCAACGCCGTCCAGAACAAGGACAGCCACAAACAAGCCCTGAGCGCGCTCAAGGCCCAGCTCAGCTTCGCCCGTCAAAGCGCCGGCTTCGCGCCCCGCGCCGAGCTGCAGGCCCGCCTCGACGCCGATGCCGCCGACAGCGAAGCCCGCTACCAGCTGGCCCTGCTCGATCTCACCGCAGGCCACAGCGACAACGCGCTGTCGGCCCTGCTTGAGCTGCTGCAGCGTGACCGCAGCTGGAACGACGGCGCCGCGCAGAAGACTCTGTTGCAGGTGTTTGATCTGCTCGGTGGCGAGCATCCGCTCACCGTGCAGTACCGCCGCAAGCTCTATCAGGCCCTGTACTGATCGACCGCAGGCTCCCGCGCCGCGCAGCCGCGCGACCGGGAGCCTCAATTCAGGGTTGCCTTAGCGAAAAAATGAAATAAGATAACGTTTTATTTAAAGCCGGAGTCCAACCATGCGCCGCACCCTGCTTGCCCTCAGCATCGCCCTGTTTTCCAGCCAAGGCGCCTTTGCCGAAGACCACCAGCACGCCAGCCTCGGCGCCCACGAGCACGGCGTTGCCAGTCTCAATCTGGTGGTGGATGGCAATCTGGTGAGTCTGGAGCTCGACAGCCCCGCGGCCAATCTGGTTGGCTTCGAGCACGCGCCAGGCACTGACGAGGATCGCGCCACCGTCGCCCGCGTCAAAGCGACTCTCGAGCAGGCCGACACACTGTTCAGCTTCTCCCCGGCTGCCGGCTGCACACTGCAGCAGGTCGAGCTGGAAAGTCCGCTGTTTGCCGCCGACGAGCACGAGCATCATGACGAGCACGCACATGGCGAACATGAGCACCATGATGACCACGACGATCATCACGACCACGAACACAGCGCACATGCCGATATCGAGGGCCGCTTTGACTTCAACTGCTCGTCCCCCGAGCGACTTGAAGCGCTGACCCTGCCGTTGTTCAATAGCTTCCCGGCGATGCAGCGCATTCAGGTGCAGGCCATCACCACCAGCGGCCAGCGTGGCGCCGTGCTGACCGCCGACCAACCCACGCTGTCACTGGACTGAAGCCGCCATGAGCAAACCTCTGCTGCAAGTCACTGACCTGCAGTTCGCCTGGCCGGGCCAGCCAACCTTGCTGGATATCCCGGCGTTCAGCCTGCAAGCCGGCGAGCGGCTGTTTCTCAAGGGCCCGTCCGGCAGCGGCAAGACCACGCTGCTCGGACTGCTCGGCGGAGTGCACCAGCCGCAGAGGGGCGAGATCAACCTGCTGGGCCAGTCACTGGGTCAACTCTCCGCCCTGCGCAGAGACCGCTTTCGCGCGGACCACACCGGTTACCTGTTCCAGCAATTCAACCTGCTGCCGTATCTCTCGGTACTCGACAACGTCACCCTGCCCTGTCGCTTCTCCAGCCTGCGCCGTGAACGCGCGCTGCGTCAGCAACCCGATTTGAATACCGCTGCCGGGCACCTGTTACGCGAGCTCGGCTTGAGTGACATCACGCTGCAGCAACGCAGTGCCAATGCCCTGTCGATCGGCCAGCAGCAGCGCGTGGCCGCCGCCCGCGCCCTGATCGGCAGCCCCGAGCTGGTGATCGCCGACGAGCCGACCTCGGCGCTGGACGCCGACAGCCGCGACGCCTTTCTCAAGCTGCTGTTCGACGAATGCGCGCAGATGGGCAGCAGCCTGCTGTTTGTCAGTCATGACACCAGCCTCGCCACGCGCTTTGATCGCGCCCTGTCACTGGCCGAGTTGAACCGCGCCAGCCAGCCGGAGACGTTCTGATGTATCTGCTGCGCCTTGCCATCCAGAGTCTGGCCAACCGCCGGTTTTCTGCACTGCTCACCGTCATTGCCATCGCCCTGAGCGTCACCCTGCTGCTGGCCGTTGAGCGGGTTCGCACCGAGGCTCGCAGCAGTTTTGCCAGCACCGTCAGCGGCACAGACCTGATCGTTGGAGCCCGCTCGGGCTCGGTGCAGTTGCTGCTGTACTCGGTATTTCGCATCGGCAACGCCACCAACAATATCCGCTGGGACAGCTTTCAGCAGATCAGCCAGCAGCCGCAGGTCAAATGGGCGATCCCACTGTCGCTCGGTGACTCGCACCGCGGCTTTCGCGTGCTGGGCACCAGCCAGGCTTACTTCGACCACTACCAGTTTGGTCGCGACCGCAGCCTGAGTTTCAGTCAGGGGCAGCCATTTGCCGATCTCTACGACGCCGTGCTCGGCGCGGATGTGGCACGCGAACTGGGATACCAGCTGGATACCGAGATGGTGCTGGCCCACGGCGCCGGTGCGGTCAGCTTCGTCAACCATGCCGACAAGCCCTTCAAGGTCGTCGGCATCCTGGCCAAAACCGGTACACCGGTCGACCGCACCATCCACGTCAGTCTGCAGGGTATCGAGGCGCTGCACGTCGACTGGCAGCAGGGCATGCCGGCCCGCGGAGCCGGTCAGATCAGTGCCGAGCAGGCGCGTGAACTGGACCTGACACCACACGCCATCACCGCCTTCATGCTCGGGCTCAACCGCCGCATCGACACCTTTGCGCTGCAACGCCAGATCAACGAGTTCAGCGGCGAACCGCTGCTGGCTATTCTGCCGGGCGTTGCCCTGCAGGAGCTCTGGAGCCTGCTCAGCGTGGCCGAAAAGGCGCTGCTGCTGGTCTCGGTGTTCGTCGTGCTGACCGGGCTGGTCGGTATGCTCACCGCCATCCTCAGCGGCCTGAACGAGCGCCGACGCGAGATGGCCGTGCTGCGCTCGGTCGGTGCCAGACCGCTGCACATTTTCAGCCTACTGTTACTGGAAGCGGTGAGCCTTACCCTTGCCGGCATCGCCCTCGGGCTGGGACTGCTGTACGCTGGCATCGCCGTTACCGCCCCCTGGCTGGAACAACAATACGGCCTGTTTATGCCCCTGAGCTGGCCGACCCGCAGCGAACTGACGTTACTGGCCTGCATCGTCGCTGCCAGCGTGCTGATGGGCTGCATTCCGGCCTGGCGCGCCTACCGTCAGGCACTGCTCGATGGCCTGTCCATTCGTCTTTGATTTCTGCAGGAAGCCTGATGCGCCTGACACACTTGTTTGCCCTGACCCTCAGTCTGCTGATCCTGCCGGCCGAAGCCGCCCGAGAGCTCAGCTGGGATGACCTGGTACCCGCCGGTACCGGCCACCTGTACGGCATGCCGCCGGCACAGCACAACGGTTTGCAGTCGGAAGATCAGGCTCCAGCCAATCCGCTGACTCAAAGCATGGCGAACGCACCGACCGTCGCCGAGCTGGACGGCCAGGAGGTCAAGCTGCCGGGCTATGTTGTGCCATTGAATGTAGACCCCAGCCAGCGCGTTACCGAGTTTCTGCTGGTACCTTACTTCGGTGCCTGCATCCACGTACCGCCTCCGCCGTCGAACCAGATCGTGCTGGTCCACAGCGAAATCGGTATTGCGCTGGACGCCACCTGGGTACCGTACTGGATTACCGGCAAGCTGCGGGTTGAGCAGAGCGAAAGCGAACTGGCCAGCGCCGGTTACCGGCTGGAGGCCAGTGCGATCGAAGAGTTTGTCTACTGATCCATACCCAGCGCCTGCTGCGCCGCTGCCCTCAGGCTGGCAAGCTGACGACGCTGGGCGGCACTGGCGGGCTGAATCCCCTGAACCATAGCAAGCACGTCCTGCCACTGCGCCTGCTGGTAGTGCAACCAGGCCACCTGCAGCCGATCCGCTGTTTGCCCGGAGGCGCCAGCTACCTGTTGCCAGACCTTCAGCGCCTGCGGGTAATCCCGCGCTGCCTGCCACAACTGCGCCAACTGGCGCTGTCGCTCCAGCGTCGTTTGCAGCAGGCGCTCACGGAGTAGCTGTTCGAGTAATCGCGCTGCCTGCCATGGCGCGCCCGCACGGGCGTGCAGGGCAATCAGGCTCTCCATGTCAGACGCCTGCAGACCGACGCCGGCCAGCTGCGCGAGCCGCATGGTCGCCGCCGCCTTGCCCTGTTCACCGGCCAGACTCTGCAGACTCGCCAGTTGGCGCCAGCTGGCGGCGTTTCCGGGGGCACGCTGCAGGAGCACCTGTTGCCAGCGCGCCGCCGCTGCGTAGCGCTTGAGTTCGTAATTCATGCCAACCAGCAACTGATACCAGCTGTCGTCCGCCGCCGGGCGCTCGCGTACCACCTGCTCTGCCAGCGGCAGTGCCTTGTCGAACTGCCCAAGCTGGCGATACGCCTGCACCTGCAACTGACGGATAGCATCACTCGGTGGCAACAGCGCCAGCTCAACCGCCGCCTGCTGATAGCGCTCCTGCTGCAGCAACAGCCGCGCCAGATTGGCACGATCCTGCGCCTGCGCTTCGGCACCCAGCGCATCCTGCTTGAGAGTCTCGCTCAGCCAATGAATCGCGTGCTCGGGGTCGTTAGCGTCAATCGCCAGGTAAGCCAGCCGCTGCTGCAGCAACGCCCGCTCAAGACTTCCCTCCGCGCTCGCCGGCAGAGCGGCCTGCAACTGCAGCCGGGCGCCGGTCGTATCGCCGCGCTGTTCAGCGGCCCGAGCGTCGTCCAGCGCCTTGTAGACGGCAGGATCAATCTGCGCAGCCGACAGTGGCGTTGCCAGCAGCAACCAGCCAAACAGCCAGCCACGCATCAGTGCTTGCCCTCAAGGACAAAGTTGAACACCTTGGTAGCCTCCCGTGCGACCGGTACGCCGTTCTCCTGCCGGGGTACAAAGCGACTGCGACTGATTGCTCGCCGAGCCGCACGATCAAACACACCGGGCGGCTCCGAGGCGATCACCTCGATATCCTCCACCCGGCCTTCGGCATTGACCGTGAACCGCAAGGTCACAGAACCCTCGATTCCGGCCGCCGCCGCCCGCATCGGGTAGTCCGGAGGCACTTCACTGAGGGGCACCAGTTCCTCGGCACTGCCCGCCACAGCGCCATGGGCAGGCGCCGCCGCTGCTGGTGCACTGACCGCAGCCGAGGGCCCGACGGCAGCCGCCTCCAGCGGAGGTAACACCGGGGCAGCGCTGAGGCGCAGGTCCGCCTGCAACTGTGGAATTTCAATTTTCAGTTCAGGGGCTGGCAATGGCAGCGCCTCAACGGCAGGCGGCTGCAATGGTGGACGCTGGGGTGGCGTTGGGCGCTCCGGCACCGCTTGCTGCGGGTGATGCTCATTGCGGCTGTCGGCAACGCTGCGGGTGACGCCGATGCGCACCAGTTCGCGCTCCGGCATCTGCGCCCGTTCAGGTGGCGTCACCAGCGCCAGCATCAGGCCAAACAGCGCCAGGGCGACCAGCAGCGCCAGCAAAAAGCTGCCGATCAGCCGCATCACTGTCCTGCCGTAGCGGCGAGCGCCACGTCACTGACGCCTGCCAGCCTGATCTGATCCATCACCCGCACCACGAGGCCGGTACGGGCATCGCGATCAGCCTGAACGACCACCGTGCTGTCCGGCTGATCGACGCGCATGCGCTCAACCCCGGCACGCACCGCACGAATATCGACCGGCTTGCCGTCCATCCAGATCTCGCCATCGGCGCTCACCGCGACCAGGATGCTGGCGCGCGGTTTGCTCACCGCGCTGTCTGCACTCGGGCGCAACACGTCAATGCCCGCTTCGCGCACAAAGGAGCTGGTGACAATAAAAAAAATCAGCATGATAAAAACAATATCGAGCATCGGCGTCAGGTCGATACCCGCTTCGTCTTCGCTACCGGCGTGATGTCTGCGCATGCGCATCAGCTGCTCTCCTAATCCTGCTGCAGGCGGTCGGACAGACGCTGCAGCGCACGCCGCGACTGCTGGTCCAGCCGTGCCAGACAAAACAGACCGCTGATCGCGATCACCATTCCGGCCATGGTCGGCACCGTCGCACGCGACACACCGGCGGCCATCGCCCGGGGGTTGCCATTGCCACTGAGCGCCATCACGTCAAATACCTGAATCATGCCGCTGACCGTGCCCAGCAGCCCGAGCAGCGGACACAACGCGATCAGCACCCGCACCAGCGGCAGAAACCGGGTCAGTTGTGCCTGCGCCTGCGCCAGCCAGGCGGTGCGAATATGCTGCGCCGCCGCGCTGCGCCGCTCACCGCGCGCCAGCCAGCGTTGCTGCAACGCCCGCGCCTGCTGCGGAAACACCCGCGCCAGATACCACAGCCGCTCCAGCATCAGCGTCCACAGCATTAGGGTGGCGACCAAAATGGTCCACAGCACCCAGCCACCGCTGTCGAGGAACGCCAGCAGGCGCCAGAGCAGATCAGTCACGCGACTCTCCACCACCCAGATGCAGCGCGATCAGACCGGCACTCTGCTGCTCCAGCAGCTGCACCAGCGCTTTGCTGCGCGCCACCACCAGGGTATGCAGAAACAGCAGCGGAATGGCCGCCAGCAAGCCCAGAACGGTGGTTACCAGCGCCTGGGAAATGCCGTCTGCCATGAGTTTCGGGTCGCCACTGCCGTACTGGGTAATAGCCTGGAAGGTGGCGATCATACCGGTCACGGTACCCAGCAGACCCAGCAACGGTGCCACCGCAGCGAGCAGTTTGATCAGACCCTGCCAGCGTTCCAGCGCCGGCGTCTCGCGCAGAATGGCCTCATCCAGCTTGAGCTCAAGGGTGTCCAGCTCCTCCAGTCGCGGCTTGCTGCCGATCACGCTCAACACCCGCCCCAGCGGATTGTCACTGCGCAGCGCGTCCAGGTCATCAATCTGCCGATCCACGCCGCGCTGCACCCGCTGCAGCCAGATCAGCCGCGCCAGCGCCAGCAGCACGCCCAGCACCCCCAGCGCCACAATCACATACCCCACGATGCCACCCTGCGACACGCGCGTCAGCAGGTCCGGCGTGCGTTGCAGCTGGGCGATGACCTGGCCTCGGGCAGGATCGATCAGAATATCGCCAGGCACCTCACGGGGCGCGAGAAAGTCGGCAACCAGCCCGCTGCCACCCGGCTGACGGGCGGCCAGCTGCAGGCTGTTGGACTCGGGCTGATACAGCAGATAACCCGGTTCGGAGAGGGCAACAAACGGGCCGACCAGCACCACCGGAGTCGCCGCGCTGCGGCCCTGGCGATCAACCACCGATGCGCTGATCCGGGCGACCTCGCCACTGGCGGTCATATCCTGCTGCAACCGATACCAGAACTGCTCGAGCGCCTCGACACTGGGGATTCTGCTGCTTTGCGCCAGCGCCTCCAGCTCGTCGCGCCGTTCGGGAAAACGGCTGTTGAGCTGCGAGCCCTGCCACTGCCCGAGGGTATCCCCGGCGCTCTGGCGAACAACCCCGAACAGCTCGCCGAGATTGCCGCTGCGCTGGGTCAGCTCTTCTCTCAGTGCAGCCAGCTGCTCACCCTGGGCCTTGAACTGCGCATCCAGCTGATCGGCCCGGGCCTGGGCCTGAGCCAGCCGCGCACGCGCCTGCGCCAGCCGCTGTTGCTGCTGATCACGCTCGCGCAGAAACTGCTGCTCCCGCGCCTGCATCGCTGCCTGCTCGGCGCTGCGGGTATCACGGATGCTTTGCAGCAGGGCGTCCTTGTCCAGTGTTTGTGCCTGCACCAGCGGCGCGAGTAAACAGACAAACAGGAAAGCAAGCCACTTCATGGCGCCACCTCCACACTGACCTGCGGCATCGGCAGACGCAACATCTGCGGCGTCTGCTCGTTGCGGGCAATCGCCATCCCCTGGTCCAGCGCACGCCGATAGCTGGACGGCAGCGCCTGCCATTGCCCATGGGCGGCGTCCCAGTAGCCCTGCTGCCGACCATCCAGGCTCTGGAAGAACAGCATCAGCCGACCAACCCGCAAAAACGCGACAACCCGCTGCTGATCCCCATCATTGAGCGGGCCACGCCAGGCCTCCAGCGTGCGGCCGTATTCACTCTCGATCTGATAGGCCTCCAGCACCCGACGGTACAACTCCGCGATGCTGACATCGGGGTCAACCAGCAGGGCCTGCAAACGGGCGACCCGCTCCTCCCGTTCGTCCAGCAGGAAGGGCAGATCCAGAGCAATAAAGGCATCCAGCGATTCGATCATGCGCCGGATCAGCGGCAGCATTTCCCGCTGGGTGTCGGCGACGCTGTCGATCTGCTGTTGCAGGCTGGCGATCTCGTCTGCCTGGCTCGCGACCAACTGTTGCATTCGCTCGCTGTAATCGATCAGGGCATCGGCCTGGGTCACGGCGTGGCGATAAGCCTCCAGCGCGGCGCGGGTTGCCTGATCCAGCTCATTGATACGCTGCTGCGCCGCGACCGCATCATCAACAAGCGCCTGACTCTGCTGCTGCGCCTGCTCAAGAGACTGCTGAGCCTGCAGCGTCAACGGCAATGTCAGCAGCACCACCGTCAGCCATAATGGTTTCATCCAGCGTTCCTCGAACTCACCGGCCACCTGAAGACGGCCAAAGACAGCCATTGTCAGTTTTGTTGGCAGTGCGGGCAACCGTGACCTCAGTCACAGCCTGCGGCAGCCTGCCGCACTCAACTCTGCCAGCAACTTGCTCCAGATCAATAGTCGTTACTGCGCTTGCTCGTACAGTTGCACCTGTCCAACACACTAGGAGACAGAACATGTCAGCTTTCGCATCCCGCCTCGGCCTTGCAGCCCTTTTCGCCCCTGCACTGCTGGCCGTTTCGGTAACCGCTCAGGCCTACCAGGCAGGCGACGCCATCGTTCGCGTTGGCGCGGTTGCCGTTGACCCGCAGGAAGACAGCAGCAACGTGACTCTCAATGGCGCTGATATCGGCACCGATGTCGGCGTCGACAGTAACGTCCAGCTGGGTATCACCGGCACATACATGCTGACCGAGCATGTGGGCATCGGCATCCTGGGCGCTACGCCGTTCGAACACAGCATCAACCTGAACGGCGTGGGCAAACTGGCTGACATCAAGCACCTGCCACCGACCGTCACCTTGCAGTACTTCCCGATGCACAGTGCTTCCAAGCTGCAGCCTTACGTCGGTGCCGGTCTGAACTACACCACCTTCTTCAGTGAAGAGTTTACCAGCGCCAACAAGGCCGCCGGTTTCAGCAACCTGGACCTGGATGACTCTATCGGTCTTGCCCTGGAAGCCGGCGTTGACTATCAGATTGGCGAACGCCTGATTCTGAACGGCGCCATCTGGTACGCCGACATCGATACCGAAGCCTCTTTCGAGCTGAACGGCAATAAAGGCAAGGTTGACGTCGAAATCGATCCGATGGTCTACATGGTGAGCCTGGGCTACAAGTTCTAAGCCCTCCTCCCGCACTCACGGCTGCACTTTCCCCTGGGATCCTTGTGATCTCAGGGGATTTTTTTATCCAGCAATTCGGGCAGGCCGATGCGCCAGGTGCGCGGCTTGATACCAAAGACATGCAGCAGGCGACGACCGCTGAGCACCGCGTTGCGCGGTTCGACTGCCGCGGCGGGCTGGGTCTCGAAGGCAACCGGCTCAATGCCCGGCTCGCGCTCGATTCGCCCGCAGGAAACCAGTTCCTGAGCCAATGTCCGGGCGAAGCTGATCCAGCTGGCCATTTCTCCACTTGCATAGTGATAACACCCGTACAGCTGGGCGTTGCAGTCCAATTGCTTGAGCGCACTCAACACTACCCGCGCCATATCCGCCACGGGAGTCGGGTTCCCCCGCCACTCCTCGGCCAGTACGACGGTCTCACCGCTGCACAACTGACTGATAAGGCGCTGCAGCAGGCCGCCTTCGGACGAATCCAGAACCCAGCTGAAACGCAGCAGCAGATGACGGGAGCAGCACTGCTCCAGCAAGCTGTCCAGCGCAGCCTGCTGTGCCCCGTGCAGACCAATTGGCTGCAACGGATCCTTCTCGGTGTAGGGCTGCCCCTTGCTGCCGTCAAACACACGCGTATTGGAGAGCATGCACAACAGCAGATCACGCTGCCGGCATTCCGCAATCAGTTGCCGGGCGAATGCCGTATGCTGATCCAGCGCTTCGGCAGTGGGTGCCAGCACCTGAAACTGCTGGTGGTAGAACGCCAGATCAACAACCGCATCCGGCTGCAAAGCATCCAGCCACCCGGCGATAGCAGACGGTTGCCAATCGGCGGGCTCCTCGTCCAGCGTAAGAAACTCAATGTCTTCCGCTGCCGCCTGCACCGTCAGTGCGCGCCCGAGGAGTGACGACTTGCCCAGCAGCAACACCCGCATCCGCATGCTTTGTTGACCCTTGATCCTGATAACCCGAGACAGCCTGTATTGTGCAGTCTCAGGCCAACGACGTCACCTGTGGAAACTCAGGTATAGGTAATCAGGTCACGGTGCTGAAGGTTATCCAGGTGCGGAACGCTGTTGAAACTGCTCAAGCGCATGTTGTGCTGATTGAATACGCACTGAATGATCGCGGTGTTGCGGGTCTGCAGATTCAGCTCGACCATGGTCCGGCTGGGCGCCTCGAGCAGTTGTCGCACCAGCATGGCAATAGCGCCGCCAGAGCTCACAGCCAGCACCTTGCTGCCCTTGTAGTTGGCCATGATGTGCTCACGCACCGAAAGGATACGATCCTCGAAGCTCGCCCAGGTTTCCGGCAGTTCCCCCTGCAATTCGCCTTCGGACCAGAGCACGATGCCCTGCTTCAGGCGTTTGAAAAAATCGGCTACGGTCGGCTTTTCCGGCAAGGCCTGCTCGGGGTGCTGAGCGAGAAAGGCGTGCAGAATCGAGTGAAAGTCGAACTCGTTCAACTCCGGAAAGACCTGAAAGCCGCTGGCCTCAATCCCCATGCCGGCGCAGATGCCCTCGGCCGTTTCGCGGTGGCGCACCATGTCACCCGTCAGGATGTGATCAAACTGCAGCTGCTGGGTCGCGAAGTATTCGCCCAGCATCCGCGCCTGCTGATGCCCCTTTGGTGACAGCTGATCGTAGTTGTCGCTGCCGAACGACGCCTGACCGTGACGAACGAAATACACCTCTGACATGTTGCTCTCTCTGTGCTGGAGTGATTGGGCAACCCGCTGCCCGGCATCATCTGCGACACAGGAGCTTTCACGAGCCATAAAAAAACCCGGCAGACCGGGGATACAGGATCCTAGGTCATGCCGGGTTGCGGCGACAGCTACATTCTAGAACGGAATGTCATCATCAAAGCTGTCGTAATCCGGTGCCGACTGCTGCGGCGCGGCCTGCTGCGGCTGCGCGGCGGCCTGCGGCTGGGCCGCGGGACGCTGCGGGCGGGACTGGCCCATGCCCTGTTCGCCACCGCCCTGACGGCTGTCGAGCAGCTGCATCTGACCGCCCATGTCGACCACAACCTCGGTGGTGTAGCGCTTGACGCCGTCCTTCTCCCACTCGCGGGTCTGCAGACGACCTTCGACGTAGAGCTTGGAGCCCTTGCGCGCGTACTCGCCAACCACCTCGGCGATACGGCCAAAGAACACCACACGGTGCCACTCGGTACGTTCCTGCATCTGGCCAGTCTGCTTGTCCTTCCAGCTGTCAGTGGTTGCCAGGGTGACGTTGGCGACTGCGTTGCCATTGGGCAGGTAGCGCACTTCCGGATCACCACCGACATTACCGATCAAAATTACCTTGTTGACGCCTCTGGCCATTCTACTCTCCTGATATGCCTGGGTGATCAAACGGGTGCTGCGACCCGGTCCAACGCTTCACGATCCAGCAGTTTGCTATCGACTTTCAAGTAGGCAGCCGATTCGTCGGCAACAATCACGACGTCGGTCACACCTGCGACAGCAAGCAGGCTGGCGGCCAGGCCTGCGTCTCTGATGCGATCAGAGGACACGGCCAACCGATAACTGGTTACGTAAGGCGGTTCGCGCATGGTAACACCAATAGCCAGCCACGACAGCGCCAGCAGCGCGCATCCGACGAATACCCCGCCCAGACCAAAATGGGCGAACAGCCAGCCGCCAAACATGCCACCCAGTGCCGCCCCGGCAAACTGACTGGTGGAATACACGCCCATAGCAGTGCCCTTGCCGCCTGCCGGGGCAATCTTGCTGAGCAACGACGGCAAGGTCGCCTCCAGCAGGTTGAAACCGACAAAGAACAGGATGATGCAGGCGACCAGCCAGGGCAGCGAAGCCTGGGTCAGCCAGAACAGCGGCTGGACCAACACCAGCAAGGCCACCGCACCCAGCAGCACTCTCTTCATCTGACGCTGCCTTTCGGCGTAAATAATAAACGGCACCATACCGAAGAACGACAGCAGCAAGGCCGCCAGATAGACCCACCAGTGCTCTTCCTTTGGCAAGCCGGCCTGCTGCTGAAGCGCCAGCGGAATCGCCAGAAAGGTCGCCATCAGAATGGCGTGAAGGCAGGCGATGCCGTAATTCAGCCGCAACAGTTCAGAATTGGCGAGCGCCGGTCGCAGGGCACCGCGCACAATCCCGGCATCGCGGTGGTGAAGCACCTGCTGCGGCGTCGGCACGACCAGCAGCACCAGGCCAATACCAACGATCGCCAACATCGAGGTCGACAGAAAGACGCCGCCCAGCCCGGCGATGCCGGCAACGACCGGCCCGGCCACCATCGCGACGGCAAAGGCCAGGCCGATACTCATGCCGATCATCGCCATGGCCTTGGTACGGTGCTGTTCACGGGTCGAGTCGGCAACCAGCGCCATGACGGCGGCTGCGATGGCACCCGCCCCTTGCAGAATCCGCCCGGCTATAACCTGTTGAATGCTGTCCGCCCCTGCCGCCAGCAGGCCCCCAGCCGCAAACAGCACGAGACCGAAGATAATGACCGGTTTGCGCCCGATCCGATCGGACAGCATGCCGAAGGGAATTTGCAGCACAGCCTGGGTCAGCCCGTAGGCACCGATAGCCATGCCAATCAGCAGCGGCGTGGCCCCCTGAAGTTGCTGGCCATAGGTCGCCAGCACCGGCAACACCATAAACAGACCCAGCATGCGAAAGGCAAAAACCAGCGCCAGCGAGATCGAGGCGCGGCGTTCCTGCGGACTCATCGAGTCAACCTGATGCATGACAGCTCCGGGTAAAAGCGCGGATTTTATCATGCCTTTCCGGTGACCGGGACGGCCATGCAAGTGGACGCATGAAGACGGCCGAACTTTGCCGCCACACCGGCGCAGGCCGTATACTTCTCCGCTTTGTCGGCTGCGAGGTGAGAGTACTGTGGATACGATCCAGATACGGGGTGCACGCACACACAACCTGAAGAACGTCGACCTTGATCTGCCACGCGACAAGCTGATCGTGATTACCGGCCTGTCAGGCTCGGGCAAGTCGTCGCTGGCCTTTGATACGCTCTACGCCGAGGGCCAGCGCCGTTACGTCGAGTCTCTATCGGCCTATGCCCGGCAGTTCCTGTCGATGATGGAGAAGCCGGACGTCGACCACATCGAAGGCCTATCGCCAGCCATCTCGATCGAGCAGAAGTCCACCTCGCACAACCCGCGCTCCACCGTCGGCACCATCACCGAGATCTACGACTACCTGCGCCTGCTGTTTGCCCGCGTCGGCACCCCGATGTGCCCGGACCACAACCTGCCGCTGGCCGCCCAGACCATCAGCCAGATGGTCGATCAGGTGCTGGCCATGCCGGAAGGCAGCAAATTGATGCTGCTGGCACCAGTCATGCGTGAACGCAAGGGCGAACACCTGGCCCTGATTGAAGAGCTGCGTGCGCAGGGCTTCGTCCGCGCCCGCATCGATGGCCGCATCCACGAACTGGATGAGGCGCCGGCGCTGGACAAGAAGCGCAAGCACACCATTGAGGTCGTGGTTGACCGCTTCAAGGTCCGCGCAGACCTGCAGCAGCGTCTGGCCGAGTCATTCGAGACGGCAATCAGCCTGGCCGACGGCATTGCCATCATCGCCCCGATGGAGGGCGAGGACGGCGAGGAAGTTACCTTCAGCGCACGCTTTGCCTGCCCGGAATGCGGCCACTCGATCAGCGAACTCGAACCGCGCCTGTTCTCCTTCAACAACCCGGCCGGCGCCTGCCCTGGCTGTGACGGTCTGGGCGTGAAACAGTTCTTCGACGCCCGTCGCCTGGTCAATGGCGAGCTGACGCTGGCCGAGGGCGCCATCCGCGGCTGGGACCGCCGCAACGTCTATTACTTCCAGATGCTCAGCTCACTGGCGGAGCACTACGGCATCGATCTCGACCAGCCGTTTGAAAAGCTGCAGGAGCCACACCGCAAGCTGATCCTCAGCGGCACCGGCAAGGACAACGTACCGTTCCGCTACCTCAACGATCGTGGCGACGTGGTGCGCCGCGAGCATCCGTTCGAGGGCATCCTGCCGAACCTGGAACGCCGCTACCGGGAGACCGAGTCCCAGAGCGTGCGCGAGGAACTGGCCAAGTACCTGAGCACCCAGCCTTGCCCCGATTGCCACGGCACCCGTCTGCGCCGCGAGGCCCGCCACGTGATGATCGACGGCCGCAACCTGCCGGGCGT
Organism: Halopseudomonas sp. MFKK-1; assembly: GCF_027474385.1. Classification (NCBI taxonomy): domain Bacteria; kingdom Pseudomonadati; phylum Pseudomonadota; class Gammaproteobacteria; order Pseudomonadales; family Pseudomonadaceae; genus Halopseudomonas; species Halopseudomonas sp. MFKK-1. The sequence continues at coordinate 1,511,161 of NZ_CP114836.1, read as the reverse complement.
CACCACCCTGCCGGTTGGCAGCGCCGCAGAATACTTCGAGCAACTGACGCTGGAGGGCAGCCGCGGCGAAATTGCCGAAAAGATTCTCAAGGAAATCCGTGCCCGTCTGATGTTTCTGGTCAACGTCGGCCTCGACTATCTGACCCTCGACCGCAGCGCCGACACCCTGTCCGGCGGCGAGGCCCAGCGTATCCGTCTGGCCAGCCAGATTGGCGCCGGCCTGGTCGGCGTGATGTACATCCTCGACGAGCCCTCGATCGGGCTGCACCAGCGCGACAACGAGCGCCTGCTCGCCACCCTGGTGCACCTGCGCGATCTGGGCAACACGGTGATTGTGGTCGAGCACGATGAAGACGCCATTCGGCTGGCCGACTACGTCGTCGACATCGGCCCCGGCGCCGGTGTACACGGAGGTCAGGTCGTATCAAAAGGCACGCCGCAGCAAGTGATGGACGACCCCGCCTCGCTGACCGGCAAATACCTGTCCGGCAAGGTCAAGATTGCCGTGCCGGCTGAACGCACCCCGCTGCGCAAGGACTGGCTGCGCCTCAAGGGCGCGTGCGGCAATAACCTGCAGAAGGTCAACCTGGAGATCCCGGTCGGCCTGCTGACCTGCGTGACCGGGGTATCCGGCTCGGGCAAATCGACACTGATCAACAATACCCTGTTCCCGATTACCGCGACCGCACTGAACGGCGCGACCACGCTGGAGACTGCACCCTACGACAGCTTCGACGGCCTGCAGCACCTGGACAAGGTAGTGGATATCGACCAGAGCCCGATCGGCCGCACGCCACGCTCCAACCCGGCAACCTATACCGGACTGTTTACGCCGATTCGCGACCTGTTTGCCGGCACCCAGGAAGCCCGCTCGCGCGGCTACAAGGCAGGGCGGTTCTCCTTCAACGTCAAGGGCGGACGCTGTGAGGCCTGCCAGGGCGACGGCCTGATCAAGGTCGAAATGCACTTTCTGCCGGACATCTACGTTCCCTGCGACGTGTGCAAGAGCAAGCGCTATAACCGCGAAACCCTGGAGATCAAGTACAAGGGCAAAAGCATCCACGAGGTACTGGAAATGACCATCGAGGAAGCCCGCGAGTTCTTCGATGCCGTACCGGCGATTGCCCGCAAGCTGCAAACGCTGATTGATGTAGGCCTGTCCTATATCCGCCTTGGCCAGTCCGCTACCACGCTGTCAGGTGGTGAAGCGCAACGGGTCAAACTGGCCCGCGAACTGTCCAAGCGCGACACCGGCAAGACGCTCTACATCCTCGACGAGCCGACCACGGGCCTGCACTTCGCCGATATCCAGCAATTGCTCGACGTGCTGCACCGACTGCGTGACCACGGCAATACCGTGGTGGTTATCGAGCACAACCTGGATGTGATCAAGACCGCCGACTGGATCGTCGACCTTGGTCCGGAAGGCGGCTCACGCGGAGGCCAGATCATTGCCACCGGCACCCCGGAACAGGTGGCAGCAGAACCGGCATCCCATACCGGCCGCTTCCTCGGCCCGCTACTGGAACGGGATCGCGCCTGAGCCTACAGCTGAAAGTGCGCGACCAGCTGCAGCTGACTGCCCGCCAGCCGCTGCAGCCGCTCGCCGCAATCGCGGGTATGCACTGCGGTGTCCCGACTTTCAGCGGTCATATCCTGCAACCGGTGCATATGCTGGTTTACGTCCGCGGTCGTTGCGGCCTGCTGCTCCGCGGCGGTGGCAATCTGAAACGCCAGACTCTGAACCGCATGCAGCGCACCGTCCAGATCTCCGAGACGGCCCAGCACCAGCTGGGTTTCCTGCTCGAGCGACTGTGCCTGCGATGACGCGGCCTGCATGCGATCAAGCGCTTGCAACGAGGACTGATCCAGGGCGCCGACTATAGTGACCACCTCCTCAGTAGCCGTCCGGGTACGCAGCGCGAGCTGACGCACTTCATCGGCAACCACCGCAAATCCCCTCCCCTGCTCCCCGGCGCGGGCAGCCTCAATTGCTGCGTTGAGTGCGAGCAGGTTGGTCTGCTCCGCAATACCGTTGATCACCTGCAGCACAACGCCAATCTGCCGACTATCATCGGCAAGGGTTTGTACCACCGTGTCCGCGCTACGCAGACCGCCGAGTAGCTGATCCTGACGACTGATCATCTCTTCCAGCGTGTTCTGCATCGCCCCAAACGCCTTGCGCGCTCCGGCAGTCCGCTCGGCACTAGCGGATGCAGAGCTCGCGATTTCCTGTACGGTTGCCGCCATCTCGTCCACAGCAGAGACGACCATTTCTACGGCGTCTTGCTGCTGCTCCAGTCTGGCACTGGTACGCCCCGCCGCATCAAGAATGTCATCACTGGCACCACCAACCGCCTCGCTGGAAGCGCGCAACTGCTGAACCACACCGCGCCAGGCCGCCGCCATCTCCTGTAACGCCTGCAGCAGCCCTCCGGAGTGCGCCTGCCTACCCGCAGAGCGAAGTTCACCTCTCGCCAGGCTCTCTGCGAAGCTGACCATGTTCAGCGGCTCATCGCCGAGCGGGCGCATCACACTACGACTGACCAGCAACGTCGCCAGCAATACTGCAACGACGGTAAAAACCCCAAGCAACAATACCTGCCACATCAGCGCACGCACCGGCGCGAAAGCCTGCTCGGAATCCACTTCGGCGATCAGCGCCCAGCGCTGACCGTCGAACTCGACAGGCGCAAAGGCTTTTAACGCCGTAGCCCCATCAAGGCCGGATTCGCTCAGGCGTCCGCTCTGCCCGGCCATGGCCTGTTCGATCGCAAGGCCACCAAGCGCCTGCCCCTCCCCGGCGCGCCGGTCCGGAAAGCGCACCGAATCGGAACGCAAACGTCGATCATTGCCCACCAGATAGGTCTCACCCTTGTCACCCAGACCCTGGCGTTCGTGCATCAGTTCATTGAGCGGACCTATCGGCAACTCAAGTACCAACAGCGCCTGTAACAGCCCATCAGCTCCAATTGGCGCGACCAGGTACTGTACCGAGTCTGCACTCAAGGGGTCGGAAACCAGGTCGCCAATGTGAATTCGTGGATCTGACAACCCCTGCGCGACGGCGCCACCCAGCGGTGTATCTGCCCACTCGGAATCAGTCAGTAAAGCCTGATAGGCAGGACCGCGGTTAACACTGAAGAACACCAGCCCATCGGGGCTGACCATCTTCAGATCCCGATACCCGTAGGCTTCGATGAAATGTTCAAAGGTAGGCTTGTCATAGCTGCTGGCGCTGACCAGCGCGACTGCATCCAGACCAAGGTAGCTGTTGCTCAGCGTACGACTCAGGGTATCGAGCTGATTTCGCCGCTGCGCCCATCCATCCTGCAGCTGACGCTGCTTGATGCTGGCAACCGCCTGAAGCGTGTTGAGGGTTTGGTCTCGCAGCGCGTTACTCGCCTGCGAATACACGGTAGCGGCCATTACGGCCACCGGTACCAGACCAACGAGCAGGTAGGTTATTGCCAACTTGAAACGCAAGGACATGGGGCACCGCTCCGCATAGATGAATTCCACGGAACGGCAAGCAAGAATCGTGCAACTTAATTTACACAGCGTAAAACATAGCCGACCATCAGCCTGAGAAAGCGCCTATGGTTGACCCCGCCCTGTGCAGAGCACCAGCGCTGTGCATTCGAGGCCGCTCATAGCGCAGCAGGCTGATCTGCAGGCACAAAAAAACCGGCCTGAGCCGGTTTTTTTGTAGCGCTGATACTTACTCTTCAGCTGCAACCGCTTCTGGGCGGTCAACCAGCTCAACGTAAGCCATCGGGGCAGCATCACCAGCGCGGAAACCGCACTTGAGGATACGAACGTAGCCACCCGGACGGGTTGCATAGCGCTTGCCCAGGTCGTTGAACAGCTTGCCGACTGCAGACTTGCTGCGAGTACGGTCAAACGCCAGACGACGGTTGGCAACGGTGTCTTCCTTGGCCAGGGTGATTAGCGGCTCGGCAACGCGACGCAGCTCCTTGGCTTTCGGCAGAGTAGTTTTGATCAGTTCATTCTCGAACAGCGACACAGCCATGTTCTGGAACATAGCCTTGCGGTGTGCGCTGGTCCGACTCAGGTGACGACCACTTTTACGATGACGCATCTCTCAATTCCTCGGTGTCGAGACGATCAGGCCGAAACCTTATCGTCCTTCTTCAAGCTTGCAGGCGGCCAGTTGTCCAGACGCATACCCAGAGACAGACCACGAGAGGCCAGAACGTCTTTGATCTCGGTCAGAGACTTCTTGCCCAGGTTCGGGGTCTTCAGCAGCTCTACTTCGGTACGCTGGATCAGATCGCCAATGTAATAGATATTTTCGGCCTTCAGGCAGTTGGCCGAACGGACAGTCAGCTCAAGATCGTCCACCGGGCGCAGCAGGATCGGGTCAATCTCGTCTTCCTGCTGCTCCACCACCGGCTCCTGGTCACCCTTCAGGTCAACGAAGGCAGCCAGTTGCTGCTGGAGGATGGTTGCAGCGCGACGAATCGCCTCTTCCGGGTCCAGAGTGCCGTTGGTCTCGAGATCGATGACCAGCTTGTCCAGGTTGGTACGCTGCTCGACACGCGCACTCTCCACCACATACGCAACGCGGCGTACGGGAGTGTAGGTGGCGTCCAGCTGCAGACGACCGATAGAGCGGGTCTCGTCCTCATCGGACTGACGCGCATCGGCCGGTTCGTAACCACGACCACGAGCTACAGTGAGCTTCATGTTCAGTTCGCCGTTGTCGGACAGCGTGGCAATCACGTGATCCGGGTTGACGATCTCGACTTCGTGGTCCAGCTGAATGTCGGCGGCAGTAACAACGCCCGGGCCTTTCTTGGAAAGGTTCAGGGTTACCTGGTCGCGACCGTGCATGGTGATCGCCAACCCTTTCAGGTTGAGCAGGATCTCGATGACGTCTTCCTGAACGCCTTCGATGGCGCTGTACTCGTGCAACACGCCGTCGATTTCGGCCTCTACCACGGCGCAGCCGGGCATGGACGAGAGCAGAATGCGACGAAGCGCATTGCCCAGGGTGTGACCGAAACCACGCTCCAGCGGCTCAAGAGTAATCTTGGCACGCGTGGGCGAAGTTTCCTGAACGTCAATGTGACGCGGTGTTAGAAACTCGGTAACCGAACTCTGCATGTGGGGCACCTTTATGCTGTCTGTCGCTTACTTGGAGTACAGCTCGACGATCAGGTTTTCGTTGATGTCGGCGTACAGGTCGCTGCGTGCAGGCAGGGCTTTGAAAACGCCTTCTTTCTTGCCAGCGTCTACTTCAACCCACTCCGCACCACCGCGCTGAGCAGCCTGCTCCAGAGCGCTGTTGATGCGCAGCTGGTTCTTGGCCTTTTCACGGACAGCAACTACGTCACCCGGGGAAACCAGGTAAGACGCGATATTGACGGTCTTGCCATTGACACTGATGGACTTGTGGGATACCAGCTGACGTGCTTCAGCGCGAGTGGCACCGAAACCCATGCGGTAAACGACGTTGTCCAGACGACGCTCGAGCAGTTGCAGCAGGTTCTCACCGGTAGCGCCCTTCAGACGGGCTGCTTCCTTGTAATAGTTGCGGAACTGACGCTCCAGAACGCCATACATACGACGGACTTTCTGCTTCTCGCGCAGCTGAGTACCGTATTCCGAAAGACGACCGCGGCGCTGACCGTGAACACCCGGAGGGGTTTCCAGTTTGCACTTGGAGTCGAGAGCGCGCACGCCGCTTTTCAGGAACAGGTCAGTACCTTCGCGACGAGACAGCTTGCACTTGGGACCAATATAACGAGCCATTTTACCGTCTCCTGATTAAACGCGACGCTTCTTGGGCGGGCGGCAGCCGTTGTGGGGAATAGGGGTGACATCGGTGATGCTGCTGATCTTGTAACCACAAGAATTCAGTGCACGAACTGCCGACTCACGACCCGGGCCGGGGCCTTTAACGCAAACGTCGAGGTTCTTCAGGCCATACTCAAGAGCAGCCTGACCGGCGCGCTCGGCAGCTACCTGGGCAGCAAACGGAGTGCTCTTACGGGAACCACGGAAGCCGGAGCCACCGGAAGTTGCCCAGCTCAGGGCGTTACCCTGACGGTCAGTGATGGTGATGATGGTGTTATTGAAAGACGCGTGGATGTGGGCGACCCCATCAACGACCGTCTTTTTTACTTTTTTACGTACACGAGCAGCTGGCTTAGCCATATCTGTAGATTCCCTCGCAATTACTTACGGATCGGCTTGCGCGGACCCTTACGGGTACGGGCATTGGTCTTGGTGCGCTGACCGCGGACCGGCAGGCCACGACGGTGACGCAGGCCACGATAGCAGCCGAGATCCATGAGGCGCTTGACGTTCATGTTGATCGCGCGGCGCAGATCGCCTTCGGTGTTGCTCTTGGCGACTTCATTGCGCAGGGTATCAATCTGCTCTTCGCTCAGATCCTTGATTTTGACACTGGGCTCAATGCCAGTGGCGGCACAGATCTGTTGTGCCTTGGTCTGACCAATACCAAAGATATAGGTCAGAGAGATAACAGTGTGCTTGTTATCCGGGATGTTGACGCCTGCAATACGGGCCATCCAATTTACTCCGTCTGACAGCTACCTGACTCAACCCAAAGAGGTTGCTCGAAAAAGGGTGCAGTAGGGTAGCGCTAACAAAAATAAAATTCAACCACCTGACCAAAATTTGGCCAGGTGGCGGTTATCCTGAGACGTAGTCTTAATTCAGAACCGGGAATTAACCCTGGCGCTGCTTATGACGGGGCTCAGCACTGCAGATTACACGTACGCAACCGTTGCGACGGATAACCTTGCAGTTACGGCAAAGCTTCTTGACTGATGCTGCAACTTTCATAGCCGACTCCTATAACCCGAAGACTCAGCGGAGCATGCCGCTGCCGTAACCTTTCAGGTTAGATTTCTTCAAAAGAGACTCGTACTGCTGAGAAACGAGGTGCGATTGTACTTGGGACATGAAGTCCATAACAACCACAACAACGATCAGCAGCGATGTCCCACCCAGATAGAAGGGCACATTCGCCGACACCACCAGGAACTGCGGCAACAAGCAGACAGCGGTCATATACAGGGCCCCGAACAGGGTGAGGCGAGTCAGAACGCTATCAATGTAGCGAGCGGACTGCTCACCGGGACGAATACCCGGAATGAACGCGCCGGACTTCTTGAGGTTTTCCGCAACATCCTTCGGATTGAACATCAAGGCTGTGTAGAAGAAGCAGAAGAAAATAATCCCTGCACTAAACAGAATGATATTCAGCGGCTTACCCGGTCCAATGGCCTGAGCCAGGGTTTGCAGCCATTCCATGTTGTCACCCTGGGCGAACCAGGTACCCAGCGAGGCCGGGAACAACAGGATACTGCTGGCAAAGATCGCCGGGATCACACCTGCCATGTTGACCTTGAGAGGCAAATGGCTGGTCTGCGCGGCGAATACCTTGCGACCTTGCTGACGCTTGGCGTAGTTGACCGTAATTCTGCGCTGGCCACGCTCGACGAAGACGACGAACGCAATCATGGCAATAGCCACCAGGCCAACACCAATCAGCGCAAATATGTTGATGGTACCCAGACGGGCACCTTCGAAGGACTGTCCAATGGCTGCCGGCAAACCGGCAACAATGCCGGCGAAAATCAGCATCGAGATACCGTTACCGATACCTCGCTCGGTGATCTGCTCACCGAGCCACATCATGAACATTGCGCCAGCAACAAAGGTAGTAACAGCCACAAAATAGAAGCTGAACCCTGTGTCAAACGCAACACCCTGACTGGCCAGACCAACGGACATACCGATGGCTTGTATAAAAGCCAGCACCAGCGTCAGATAACGCGTGTACTGACTGATCTTCCGGCGTCCGGACTCCCCTTCCTTCTTCAACTGCTCAAGCGACGGGGTAACCGCCGTCATCAGCTGCATGATGATGGATGCAGAGATGTACGGCATGATGCCCAGAGCGAAGATACTCATTCGCTCCAGGGCACCGCCGGAGAACATGTTGAACAGGCTAAGGATCGTCTCTGAATTCTGATTGAACAGATCGGCCAGACGATCAGGGTTTATCCCGGGAACCGGAATATGCGCCCCGATACGGTAAACGATGATCGCGAGGAACAGGAAGCGCAGGCGCCCCCAGAGTTCACTCAAGCCACCTTGATTCATTCCAGAAAGAGCGCCTTGCTTAGCCATTTAGTCCTCGATCTTGCCACCAGCTGCTTCGATCGCTGCACGAGCACCTTTGGTGACGGCCAGACCTTTGACGGTAACCGCTTTGGTTACGTCGCCGGACAGGACGATCTTGGCTCGTACAAACTTGTTGCCAATTACGTTGGCATCTTTCAGCGCCTGCAGGTCAATGACCTCAGCGTCAACTGCGTTCAGTTCGCTGGTGCGAATTTCAGCAGTGACCATAGCCAGTTTGGAAGTAAAACCAAACTTCGGCAGACGACGGTGCAGCGGCTGCTGACCACCCTCGAAACCGGGGGCAACGGTGCCACCGGAACGCGAGGTCAGACCCTTGTGACCGCGGCCAGCGGTCTTACCCAGACCGCTACCGATACCACGACCGACGCGCAGCTTTTCACGGCGTGCACCCGGCGCGGAACGCAGATCATTCAGTTTCATGTCTTATTCCTCTACCCGAACCATGTAGGAGACCTTGTTGATCATCCCACGAACCGACGGAGTGTCTTCGACTTCGACGGTGTGGCCGATGCGGCGCAGACCCAGACCCTTAACGCAGGCCTGGTGCTTCGGCAGACGACCAGCGACGCTCTTGAACAGAGTCACCTTGATTTTTGCGTTTGCCATGTCCGCTTACCCCGTGATGTCTTCGACGGTCTTGCCGCGCTTGGCCGCTACAGACTCGGGAGACTGCATCGACTTCAGACCCTTGTAGGTAGCCTGAACGACGTTAACCGGGTTGGTGGAACCGTAACACTTGGCCAGTACGTTGTGTACACCAGCCGCTTCCAAGACGGCGCGCATTGCACCACCGGCGATAACACCGGTACCTTCGGACGCCGGCTGCATGAACACCTTGGAGGCGCCGTGAGCTGCACGAACGGGGTACTGCAGGGTGGTACCGTCCAGATCAACCTGGATCATGTTACGACGTGCCGCTTCCATCGCCTTCTGGATGGCGGCAGGCACTTCACGTGCCTTGCCGCGACCGAAACCAACGCGACCCTTGCCGTCACCGACAACAGTCAGCGCTGTGAAAGCGAAGATACGGCCGCCTTTTACTACTTTGGCGACGCGGTTCACCTGAACCAGCTTCTCGATGTAACCTTCGTCGCGCTTTTGATCGAAATTAGCCATAACTCTACCCTTAGAATTCCAGCCCGCCTTCACGAGCGGCGTCGGCCAGCGCTTTTACGCGACCATGGTACTTGAAGCCGGAACGGTCGAAGGCGACCTGAGTTACACCGGCGGCCTTGGCTCGCTCAGCAACCAGCAGACCTACCTTCTTGGCCGCTTCAATGTTACCGGTAGAACCGGCACGCAATTCAGCATCCAGAGTGGAGGCGCTGGCCAGCACTTGGCTGCCATCTGCCGAGATAACCTGTGCGTACATGTGCTGCGAAGAGCGGTACACGCAGAGACGAACGGCTTCCAGTTCGCGCAACTTCAGGCGCGTACGGCGAGCGCGACGGAGACGAATAACTTTTTTATCGCTCATTTGCTATGCCCTACTTCTTCTTGGCTTCTTTACGACGCACTACCTCATCGGAGTAGCGTACACCCTTGCCCTTATAGGGCTCCGGACGACGGAAATCACGAATTTCCGCTGCTACTTGACCAACCAGCTGCTTGTCGATGCCTTTGATGATAATGTCAGTCTGGCTGGGGGTTTCAACAGAAACACCCTCAGGCAGCTGGTAGTCGATCGGGTGCGAGTAACCCAGTGCCAGGTTCAGAACCTGACCCTTGGCCTGCGCCTTGTAACCAACACCAACCAGCTGGAGCTTGCGCTCAAAGCCCTGGCTGACGCCAATGACCATATTGTTGACCAGGGCGCGGGTGGTACCGGCCATGGCCATGTTCAGGCTACCGGCGCGCGCTGCGAAACGCAGCTCACCGTCTTCCTGAACAACTTCAACAGTCGGGTGCAGGTTCAGACTAAGAGCGCCCTTGGCACCCTTGATCGACAGTTCCTGACCGTTCAGTTTTGCTTCTACACCCTGCGGCAGTTTGACAGGGTTCTTAGCGACGCGAGACATCGTGACCCCCTATCAGAATACGGTGCAGAGAACTTCGCCGCCGATACCGGCAGCGCGAGCAGCGCGATCAGTCATCACACCTTTATTGGTGGAGACGATGGAAACGCCCAGACCACCCTTGACCTTCGGAAGCTGGTCAACGGCTTTGTACTGGCGCAGGCCAGGACGGCTTACGCGCTTGAGCTCTTCAATTACCGGCTTGCCTTCGAAGTACTTGAGTTCGATAGACAGAGTGGGCTTGACGTCGCCAACTACTTCGTAGCCTGCAACGTAGCCTTCTTCCTTAAGTACCTTGGCGACAGCCACCTTCAGCTTTGCCGAGGGCATGCTGACGCTGGACTTCTCAGCCATCTGGGCATTACGGATACGGGTCAGCATATCTGCCAACGGGTCCTGCATACTCATGGGCTATGTGCTCCTGAAACTGAGTAATAAAAGTCTGGTTTACCAGCTGGCCTTGACCAGGCCGGGCACATCGCCGCGCATTGCTGCTTCACGCAGCTTGATGCGGCTCAGTCCAAACTTGCGGTATACGCCGTGCGGACGACCGGTAACGCGGCAGCGGTTACGCTGACGGACCGGGCTGGAGTCGCGCGGCAGCTTCTGCAGGGCAACTTGAGCTGCCCAGCGATCTTCAACGGAAGCGTTTACGTTACCGATGGTGTCCTTGAGAGCTGCACGTTTTGCAGCAAACTTGGCAACCAGGCGGGCGCGCTTGGCTTCACGGTTCTTCATACTGACTTTTGCCATTGTCCTGACTCCTAGTTACGGAACGGGAAGTTGAACGCGCGCAGCAGCGCACGACCTTCGTCGTCGGTTCGCGCAGTAGTAGTCAAGGTGATGTCCAGACCACGCAGGGCATCGATCTTGTCGTAATCGATTTCCGGGAAAATGATCTGTTCCTTGACGCCCATGCTGTAGTTGCCACGACCGTCAAAGGACTTGGCATTCAGGCCACGGAAGTCACGAACGCGCGGCAGGGAAATCGACAGCAGACGATCCAGGAATTCGTACATCTGCTCGCGGCGCAGGGTAACCTTTACGCCGATCGGCCAGCCGTCACGAATCTTGAAGCCTGCAATGGATTTGCGAGCATAGGTCACGATGCCTTTACGGCCGGTGATCTTCTCGAGGTCAGCCAGTGCGTTTTCGATGACTTTCTTGTCACCAACAGCTTCGCCAAGACCCATGTTCAGGGTGATCTTGGTGATTTTCGGCACTTCCATCGCATTCAGACCCAGTTCAGCCTGGAGTTTCGGAGCGATGGTAGTGCGATAGGTTTCTTTCAATCTCGCCATGGTAAGCACCTAGATTCTCAAGCGTCGACAGCTTTTTGGGTCGACTTGAAAATACGAACCTTCTTACCGTCTTCGACCTTGAAGCCGACGCGATCGGCCTTGTTGGTCTCGGGGTTGAAGATTGCCACGTTGGAGACGTGGATCGGCGCCTCCTTCTCAACAATACCGCCCTGTGCACCAGCCATCGGGTTCGGCTTGGTGTGGCGCTTGATAATGTTGACACCGGAAACCAGCAGGCGGGCATCGTCACCAACTTTCAGGACTTTGCCGCGCTTGCCCTTGTCTTTACCGGCAATGACGATTACGTCGTCGTCGCGTTTGATCTTTTGCATGACCGGGCTCCTTACAGCACTTCGGGCGCGAGGGAAACGATCTTCATGAACTGCTCGTTACGCAGCTCACGAGTCACCGGCCCAAAGATGCGGGTACCGATCGGCTCATTCTTGTTGTTGAGCAGAACGGCAGCGTTGCCATCGAAACGGATCAGCGAACCGTCTGTACGGCGTACGCCGTGACGGGTACGCACGATGACCGCGTTGAGCACCTGGCCTTTCTTTACTTTGCCGCGCGGAATCGCTTCCTTCACGGTCACTTTGATGATATCGCCAATGCCGGCGTAGCGACGGTGAGAACCGCCCAGAACCTTGATACACATAACGCGACGTGCACCACTGTTGTCAGCCACATCCAGCATGGATTGAGTCTGAATCATAACTTTCTCCGACCCTTAAATAATCCGCTAAGTTGCGCGGGCTTAAACTTGCGCCGCGCGCTCGTCGATCTGAACCAGGGCCCAGCTCTTGGTTTTGGCCAAGGGGCGGGTCTCACGAATGGTCACCAGATCGCCGATGCGGCATTCGTTGTTCTCGTCATGCGCCTTGAGCTTGGTAGAGCGCTTCACGTACTTGCCGTACAGTGGGTGCTTTTCCTGACGCTCGATGAGCACAGTGATGGTTTTATCCATCTTGTCACTGACAACACGGCCAGTAACGGTACGAACTGTTTTGTTCTCGGCCATGATCAGTTACCACCTTTCTGATTGAGCACGGTCTTGACGCGAGCGATGTCGCGCTTTACCTGGTTCAGCAGATGCGTTTGACCGAGCTGACCGGTTGCTTTCTGCATGCGCAGGTTGAACTGATCGCGCAGCAGGGTGAGCAGCTGTTCATTCAGCTGCTCAGCAGATTTTTCACGAAGTTCTGTCGCTTTCATTACATCACCGTCCGCTTAACAAAGGTGGTAGCGAGAGGCAGCTTGGCTGCGGCCAGTGCGAATGCTTCGCGGGCCAGCTCTTCGGAAACACCTTCAATCTCGTAAAGGACCTTACCCGGACGAATCTGGGCTACCCAGTACTCGACGTTACCCTTACCTTTACCCATCCGCACCTCAAGAGGCTTCTTGGAGATAGGCTTGTCCGGGAAGACCCGGATCCAGATTTTACCGCCACGCTTAACGTGACGAGTCAGGGCGCGACGAGCCGCTTCGATCTGACGTGCAGTCAGACGACCACGACTTACGGCTTTGAGAGCGAACTCACCGAAGCTCACCTTGCTACCACGATGCGCCAGACCACGGTTGTGGCCGGTCATCTGCTTGCGGAACTTCGTACGCTTAGGTTGTAACATGTGCGTACCCCTTACTTAGCAGCTTTTTTCTTGGCCGCGACGGCTTTGGTTTCTTCCTGGAGACCACCAATGATCTCGCCTTTGAAGATCCAAACCTTCACACCGATCACACCGTAGGTGGTGTGGGCTTCAGCCGTCGCGTAGTCAATGTCGGCACGCAGGGTGTGCAGCGGCACACGACCTTCGCGATACCATTCGGTACGGGCGATCTCGGCGCCGCCAAGACGGCCGCTAACCTGGATCTTGATACCCTTGGCACCGATGCGCATGGCATTCTGTACGGCGCGCTTCATGGCGCGACGGAACATCACACGACGCTCGAGCTGCTGAGCAACGCTTTGTGCAACCAGAGCACCGTCGAGTTCCGGCTTGCGGATCTCTTCGATGTTGATGTGCACCGGCACGCCCATCTGGCTGGTCAGTTCCTGACGCAGCTTCTCAACGTCCTCACCCTTCTTGCCAATCACGATGCCCGGACGAGCAGTGTGAATGGTGATGCGGGCAGTCTGAGCCGGACGCTGAATATCAACGCGGCTGACAGAGGCACTTTTCAGTTTGTCCTGAATGTACGCACGTACCTTCAGGTCAGTGTTCAGATAGTCTGCGTAGTTGCGACCGTCTGCGTACCACACCGAAGTGTGTTCTTTAACGATACCGAGGCGAATGCCTACCGGATGTACTTTCTGACCCATTTGATCGACTCCTACTTGTCAGCAACCTTGACCGTGATGTGGCAAGACCGCTTGACGATGCGATCAGCGCGGCCTTTGGCACGCGGCATGATGCGCTTCAGAGAGCGACCTTCGTTAACAAACACGGTGGAGACCTTCAGGTCATCCACGTCTGCGCCATCGTTATGCTCTGCGTTGGCGATCGCCGACTCGAGCACTTTCTTGATGACGGCAGCGGCCTTCTTGTTGCTGAATGCCAGCAGGTTCAGGGCCTCATCCACCTTCTTACCGCGGATCTGGTCGGCGACCAAACGCGCTTTCTGGGCAGAGAGTCGGGCGCCCTTATGAGTAGCGGCTACTTCCATCTTCTAACCCCTTAGCGCTTGGCTTTCTTGTCTGCTGCGTGACCACGGTAGGTACGCGTAGCAGAGAATTCGCCCAACTTGTGACCGACCATGTCTTCGGTAACGATAACCGGCACATGCTGACGACCGTTGTGTACAGCGATGGTCAGACCGACCATCTGCGGCAGAATCATCGAACGGCGCGACCAGGTCTTGATCGGCTTACGGTCGTTCTTTTCAACTGCCACTTCGACCTTCTTCAACAGGTGAAGATCGATAAAAGGACCTTTCTTCAGAGAACGCGGCACTGTCGTATCCCCTCTAATTACTTGCTGCGGCGACGGACAATCATCTTGTCAGTGCGCTTGTTGGACCGAGTCTTGGCACCCTTGGTCGGGAAGCCCCACGGGGAAACCGGATGACGACCACCGGAGGTACGACCTTCACCACCACCATGCGGGTGATCTACCGGGTTCATGGCAACACCACGAACGGTCGGACGAACACCGCGCCAGCGCTTGGCACCAGCCTTACCCAGCGAGCGCAGACTGTGCTCACCGTTGGACACTTCACCCAGAGTCGCACGGCATTCGCCAAGGACTTTGCGCATTTCGCCAGAGCGCAGACGAACGGTGACATAGGCACCTTCGCGAGCAACCAGCTGGACAGCGGCACCGGCACTGCGAGCTACCTGAGCGCCTTTACCCGGCTTCAGTTCGATCGCGTGGATAGTGCTACCTACCGGGATATTGCGCAGCGGCAGAGTGTTACCGGCCTTGATCGGTGCATCGGCACCGGAGACCAGTTGATCGCCAGCAACAACGCCTTTCGGGGCGATGATGTAGCGACGCTCACCGTCGGCATACTTCAGCAGAGCAATATGAGCGGTACGATTCGGATCGTACTCGACGCGCTCTACTACAGCGGGGATACCGTCCTTGTTACGACGGAAGTCCACGATGCGGTAGTGCTGCTTGTGACCGCCCCCACGATGACGCGTGGTGATGCGGCCGTTGTTGTTACGACCACCAGACTTGCCTTGCTTCTCTACCAGAGGCGCGTAAGGAGCACCTTTGTGCAGGTCAGCGTTAACGACCTTGACGACGAAGCGGCGGCCAGCGGAAGTAGGTTTACATTTAACAATAGCCATGATGTACCCCTGTCTTATTCAGCGCTGGCGAAGTCGATGTCTTGACCGGGCTGCAGGCTGACATACGCCTTTTTCCAGTCATTACGCTTGCCCAGGCCGCGAACGGTTCGCTTGGTCTTGCCTTTTACATTCAAGGTCGATACAGCCTTGACCTTGACGTTGAACAGTTGCTCAACGGCTTTCTTGATTTCCAGCTTGGTCGCAGTAGTGTCTACCTTGAACACGAACTGGTTGCGGCTGTCAGCCAGCACAGTTGCCTTCTCGGAAACATGCGGGCCAAGCAGTACTTTGAAAATGCGCTCTTGGTTCATCCCAGCATCTCCTCGAACTTCTTAACAGCAGGTACGGTAATCAGCACCTTGTCGTAAGCGATCAGGCTAACCGGGTCAGAACCCTGAACGTCGCGAACGTCGACGTGCGGCAGATTGCGCGCTGCCAGGTACAGGTTCTCATCAACGCCGTCGGTAACGATCAGCACATTCTGCAGATCGAGATCCTTCAGCTTGCCGGCCAGAGCCTTGGTCTTCGGTGCATCAACAGAGAAGCTCTCGACGACAACCAGACGATCCAGGCGTACCAGCTCGGACAGGATGGAGCGCATTGCACCGCGATACATCTTGCGGTTCAGCTTCTGCTCGTGATTTTGCGGACGGGCAGCAAAGGTAGTACCACCGGAGCGCCAGATCGGGCTACGGATAGTACCGGCACGGGCGCGACCGGTGCCTTTCTGACGCCAGGGCTTCTTGCCGCCACCGGAAACGTCGGAACGGTTCTTCTGCTGCTTGGTACCCTGACGAGCACCAGCCATGTAAGCAACAACGGCCTGGTGAACGAGGGTCTCGTTAAACTCGGTAGCAAAGGTCAGATCGGAAACTTCGATCGCATTTGCACCAGCTACATTCAGATTCATGGTAACTCCCCCTTAACCCTTGGCCTTGACCGCCGGGCGAACAACGACGTCGCTGCCGGTAGCGCCAGGCACGGAGCCCTTGATGAGCAGCAGATTGCGCTCAGCGTCTACGCGAACGACCTCGAGAGTCTGGACGGTTACCTGTTCGGCACCCATGTGACCAGACATCTTCTTGCCCTTGAATACACGGCCCGGGGTCTGACACTGACCGATGGAACCGGGTACACGGTGGGATACCGAGTTACCGTGAGTAGCGTCCTGGCCGCGGAAATTCCAGCGCTTGATGGTACCGGCGAAGCCTTTACCCTTGGATTGACCAGTTACATCCACCTTCTGACCGGCTTCGAACAGGGCTACAGTGAGCTCTGCCCCAGTTTCATACTGGGAGCCGTCTTCAATGCGGAATTCGCAGACCTGACGACCAGCCGCAGTGCTGGCTTTGGCAAAGTGCCCAGCCATCGGCTTGGTAACGCGACTGGCGCGACGCTCACCCACAGTGACCTGAATAGCTTGATAGCCATCAGTTTCCAGGGTTTTAACCTGAGTGACGCGGTTCGGTTCAACTTCTACAACCGTAACCGGAATGGAAACACCATCTTCAGTGAAAATGCGGGTCATACCGCATTTCCGGCCGACTAAACCAATAGTCATTTTGTAAACCTCATGAGTGCACGGGGCTATTACCCGCTATGGCCGCCCAACACAGGGCGTTACACGACCTTTAGCCCCCGTTTTGGGGCTATCAGCCGAGGCTGATCTGAACCTCAACGCCAGCGGCAAGGTCCAGCTTCATCAGCGCATCGACAGTCTTGTCGGTGGGCTGAACGATATCCAGAACCCGTTTATGGGTACGGATTTCATACTGATCGCGCGCGTCTTTATTGACGTGCGGAGAAATCAGTACGGTAAAACGCTCTTTGCGCGTCGGCAAAGGGATCGGACCACGCACCTGAGCCCCAGTACGTTTCGCGGTATCCACGATTTCCTGGGTAGACTGATCGATCAGGCGATGGTCAAAAGCCTTCAACCGAATACGAATCTGTTGGTTCTGCATTTGACCAGAAACTCCAAGTAACTGTTTTCAGGCACACCCAACTGCAGGTACGCCTGTCCAAGGGAGGCGCAATTCTACTGATGCGCACCCCCACTGTCAACCAAAAGACAAAAGCCCCCGCTAGGCGGGGGCTTTGCCTTTCACCTCAGATCATTATTCGATGATCTTGGCTACTACACCGGCGCCAACGGTACGGCCACCTTCGCGAATCGCGAAGCGCAGACCGTCTTCCATTGCGATCGGAGCGATCAGGGTAACGTCCAGCTTGACGTTGTCGCCCGGCATTACCATTTCAACGCCTTCCGGCAGTTCGCAGGAACCGGTCACGTCAGTAGTACGGAAGTAGAACTGCGGACGGTAGCCCTTGAAGAACGGAGTGTGACGACCGCCTTCATCTTTACCCAGCACGTACACTTCAGCTTCGAAGCGAGTGTGCGGAGTGATGGTGCCCGGCTTGGCCAGAACCTGACCACGCTCAACGTCTTCACGCTTGGTACCACGCAGCAGAACACCAACGTTCTCACCAGCACGGCCTTCGTCCAGCAGCTTGCGGAACATTTCAACGCCGGTACAGGTGGTCTTGGTAGTCGCCTTGATACCAACGATTTCGACTTCTTCACCAACCTTGACGATACCGCGCTCAACACGACCGGTTACTACGGTACCGCGACCGGAAATGGAGAACACATCTTCGATCGGCATCAGGAACGGCTTGTCGATCGCACGCTCAGGCTCAGGAATGTAGGCATCCAGAGTCTCAACCAGCTTGCGAACGGCAGTAGTACCGATTTCGTTGTCGTCTTTGCCTTCCAGCGCCATCAGAGCAGAACCGATGATGATCGGAGTGTCGTCGCCCGGGAAGTCGTACGCGCTCAGCAGGTCGCGAACTTCCATCTCGACCAGCTCCAGCAGCTCTTCGTCGTCAACCATGTCGGCCTTGTTCAGGAACACGACAATGTAGGGAACGCCTACCTGACGGGACAGCAGGATGTGCTCGCGAGTCTGCGGCATCGGGCCGTCAGCTGCGGAACAAACCAGGATCGCGCCATCCATCTGAGCAGCACCGGTGATCATGTTCTTCACATAGTCGGCGTGGCCAGGGCAGTCAACGTGCGCGTAGTGACGAGTCGGAGAATCGTACTCTACGTGCGAGGTGTTGATGGTGATACCGCGAGCCTTCTCTTCCGGCGCGTTGTCGATCTGGTCGAACGCACGGGCAGCGCCGCCGTAGGACTCTGCACAAACGCGGGTCAGAGCTGCAGTCAGGGTAGTCTTGCCATGGTCAACGTGACCGATGGTGCCTACGTTCAGGTGCGGTTTGCTACGTTCAAATTTTTCTTTTGCCACGGTTGATAACCTCTTTAATTAGCCTAGGTTCAAGTTAGCCTTGCTTCTTGATGATCGCTTCGGCGATGTTCATGGGTGCCTCGGCGTACTTCGAAAACTCCATGGAGTAGCTCGCACGTCCCTGGGACATGGAGCGAACATCCGTGGCGTAACCGAACATTTCACCAAGCGGAACCTCAGCGCGGATCACCTTACCGGAAGGAGTATCTTCCATACCCTGTACCAGACCGCGACGACGGTTCAAGTCGCCCATTACGTCACCCATATAATCCTCAGGGGTGACTACTTCGACTTTCATCATCGGCTCAAGCAGGACAGCACCGCCCTTCTGGGCCAACTGCTTGGTGGCCATCGAAGCTGCGATCTTGAACGCCATCTCGTTTGAGTCGACATCATGGTAGGAACCGTCAAACACGGTTGCCTTCAGGCCAAGCAGCGGATAGCCGGCGAGAACGCCGTTCTGCATCTGCTCCTCGATACCCTTCTGGATGGCCGGGATGTATTCACGCGGAACCACACCACCGACAATTTCATTGACGAATTCAAGCTTCTCGTCATTGCCCTCGGCAGGCTCGAAGCGAACCCACACATGACCATACTGACCACGACCGCCGGACTGACGCACAAACTTGCCTTCGACTTCACACTTGTTGCGAATCGCCTCGCGATAGGCAACTTGAGGCTTGCCGATATTGGCCTCAACACTGAACTCACGCTTCATCCGATCGACGATAATGTCGAGGTGCAACTCACCCATACCCGAGATGATCGTCTGACCAGACTCTTCATCGGTACGCACGCGGAACGAAGGATCCTCCTGGGCCAGCTTGCCCAGAGCGACACCCATCTTCTCCTGATCGGCCTTGGTGCGTGGCTCAACCGCAACCGAAATAACCGGCTCAGGAAAGTCCATGCGCTCCAGGACAATCGGCTTGTCGATAGCGCAAAGCGTATCGCCAGTGGTCACATCCTTCATACCGATCAAGGCCGCAATATCACCGGCGCGCACTTCCTTGATCTCTTCGCGGGCATTGGCATGCATCTGCACCATGCGCCCGACGCGCTCCTTCTTACCCTTCACCGAGTTGAGCACCGCGTCGCCCGAAGACAGCACGCCGGAGTAAACCCGAGCAAAGGTAAGCGTCCCCACAAAGGGATCGGTCGCAATCTTGAACGCCAGCGCCGAGAAAGGCTCGGCGTCGTCGGCATGACGCTCGTCAGTGCGCTCCTCATCATCCGGGTGCACGCCCTTGATGGCAGCAACCTGATCAGGCGCAGGCAGATAGTCGATAACCGCATCCAGCACCAGCGGTACGCCCTTGTTCTTGAACGAGGAACCACACACTGCCGGAACGATCTCGCAGGCCAGCGTACGCTGACGCAACCCCGCCTTGATTTCCTCGACGGAAAGCTCGCCTTCCTCGAGATACTTGTTCATCAGGTCTTCGTTGGCCTCCGCGGCCGCCTCGACCATCTTTTCGCGATACTCTTCTGCCAGATCACGCAGCTCCGCGGGGATTTCCTCCTCCACGAAACTCATACCCTGATCCGACTCATCCCAGCGAATCGCCTTCATCCGCATCAGGTCAACCTGACCGGCGAAGTTCTCCTCCGAACCGATAGCCAACTGAATAGGCACGGGCGTATGACCCAGCCGCTTCTTGATCTGCTCAACGACACGAAGGAAGTCGGCGCCCTGGCGATCCATCTTGTTTACATAGACGATTCGCGGAACACCGTACTTGTTGGCTTGACGCCACACGGTCTCGGATTGAGGCTCGACACCAGACGTACCACAAAACACAACGACAGCACCATCAAGCACCCGCAGCGACCGCTCGACTTCAATCGTGAAGTCGACGTGGCCGGGGGTGTCGATGATGTTGACGCGATGCTTGTCGTACTGCTTCTCGGAACCCTGCCAGAAGGCAGTGGTAGCCGCCGAAGTAATGGTGATACCCCGCTCCTGCTCCTGCGCCATCCAGTCCATGGTCGCGGCGCCATCATGCACCTCGCCCATTTTGTGGTTTACGCCGGTATAGAACAGAATCCGCTCTGTAGTCGTGGTCTTGCCCGCATCGACGTGCGCACAGATACCAATATTGCGATACAGATTGATCGGGGTTGTACGAGCCACAACAGTCTCCTTGGCCGTTTAGAAGCGGTAGTGAGAGAACGCCTTGTTGGCTTCAGCCATACGATGGACGTCTTCACGCTTCTTGACAGCAGCACCCTTGCCTTCAGCGGCATCACCCAGCTCACCAGCCAGACGCAGGGCCATGGACTTCTCGCCACGCTTACGGGCAGCATCAACCAGCCAGCGCATCGCCAGAGCGTTGCGACGGGAGGGACGCACTTCAACCGGAACCTGATAGGTGGCACCACCTACACGGCGAGATTTAACTTCCACGAGCGGAGCGATAGCGTCGAGAGCTTTCTCGAACAGCTCGACCGGATCTTCGGTCTTGGTACGCTCTTTCAGCTTGTCCAGTGCACCGTAAACGATACGCTCGGCAGTGGACTTCTTGCCGCTTTCCATTACGTGGTTCATGAATTTCGCGAGAATCTGGCTGCCGTACTTAGGTTCTGGCAGGATCTCACGTTTTGCCGCTACACGACGTCTTGGCATGATAAGCCCTCAAACGGTCTTCAGGTTAGCCCGGAACTGTAACGACCTGGTTACGTCCGACCTTACTCTTATCGACTCTGATAAATGAAATAGAATTACTTGGGACGCTTGGCGCCGTACTTCGAACGACCCTGCTTACGGTCTTTAACACCAGAGGTGTCGAGAGAACCGCGAACAGTGTGGTAACGCACACCCGGCAAGTCTTTTACACGGCCGCCGCGAATCAGAACGACGCTGTGCTCTTGCAGGTTGTGACCTTCACCACCGATGTAGGAAGAAACTTCGTAGCCGTTGGTCAGACGAACACGGCAGACTTTACGCAGAGCCGAGTTCGGCTTCTTCGGCGTAGTGGTATACACGCGAGTGCACACACCACGACGCTGCGGGCAGTTCTGCAGGGCCGGTACGTCGCTCTTTTCAGCAACGCGCTTACGCGGCTTGCGAACCAGCTGGTTGATTGTTGCCATCTAGCAAACTCCACTGATGTCGGTAAGACATAGTTAATAAAAAATGGCAGGACATAGTGCCCCGCCAATTTTAGGGGTACGGAATTCTATAGACCCCGCCCCCTGTCGTCAAGGCGCCCACTCCCGGAGGGAGCGGGCCTTCCTTTAACCTTCGCTCGAGTTCAGTGCGTCAGACAGCGCCTGCTCGACTTCGCTCGCGCTGACCTTGACCGGCTTGTCGGCCATACGCTGACGCTTGCGCTCGGCGTGATAGGCCAGACCGGTACCGGCCGGAATCAGACGACCTACAACGACGTTCTCTTTCAGGCCGCGCAGGTGATCGCGCTTGCCGGTAACGGCAGCCTCGGTCAGAACCCGCGTGGTTTCCTGGAAAGAAGCCGCCGAGATGAACGATTCGGTCGACAGCGAGGCCTTGGTGATACCCAGCAGCACGCGGTCGTACTTGGCCGGGAACTTGTCCTGCGCCACCAGTTCTGCGTTCTCTTCCAGCACCTGGGTCAGCTCGACCTGATCGCCCTTGATGAAGCTGGAGTCGCCGGACTCGGTGATCTCGACCTTGCGCAGCATCTGACGAATGGTCACTTCGATGTGCTTGTCGTTGATCTTTACGCCCTGCAGACGGTAAACGTCCTGAATCTCGTTGACGATGTACTTGGCCAGCGCACTGACACCCAGCAGACGCAGGATATCGTGCGGGTTGCTCGGACCGTCGGAGATAACTTCACCCTTGGTAACCTGCTCACCCTCGAACACGTTCAGGTGACGCCACTTCGGAATCAGCTCCTCGTACGGGTCGCTGCCGTCGTTCGGCGTAATCACCAGGCGACGCTTGCCCTTGGTTTCCTTACCGAACGAAATGGTGCCGCTGATCTCCGCCAGAATGGACGGCTCCTTCGGACGACGCGCTTCGAACAGGTCGGCAACACGCGGCAGACCACCGGTGATGTCGCGGGTCTTCGAGGTTTCCTGCGGGATACGTGCAACAACGTCACCCACGTTCACCTTGGCGCCATCGGACAGGTTGACCAGCGCGTTGGCCGGCAGGAAGTACTGAGCCGGCACATCGGTACCTGGCAGCAGCAACTCTTTGCCGTTCTCGTCTACCAGCTTCACCGCAGGACGGATGTCCTTGCCGGCAGCCGGGCGATCTTTCGGGTCCATGACCTCAATGTTGGTCAGACCGGTCAGCTCGTCAGCGGTACGCTTGATGGTGATGCCTTCATCCATACCGAAGAACGCAACGGTACCGCTGATCTCGGTAACGATCGGGTGGGTGTGCGGGTCCCACTTGGCAACGATTGCGCCAGCGTCGACCTTGTCACCTTCCTTGACCGAGATAACCGCACCGTAAGGCAGCTTGTAACGCTCACGCTCACGGCCGTATTCGTCTGCGATAGCCAGCTCGCCGGAACGGGAAACCGCAACCAGGGCACCGTCGGCACGTTCAACATGCTTCAGGTTGTGCAGGCGGACGGTACCACCGTTCTTGACCTGAACGCTGTCAGCAGCCGAGGTCCGGCTTGCCGCACCACCGATGTGGAACGTACGCATGGTCAGCTGAGTACCCGGCTCACCGATCGACTGGGCTGCGATAACACCTACGGCCTCACCGATGTTGATCAGGTGGCCACGCGCCAGATCACGACCGTAACAGGTCGCGCACACACCGTAGTGGGTGTCGCAGGTGATCGGCGAACGAACGATGACCTCGTCGACACTGTTCTTCTCGAGGAACTCAACCCACTGCTCATCGATCAGCGTGCCAGCGGCCACGATGGTCTCGTCACTGCCCGGCTTGAGGACGTCACGGGCAACAACTCGACCCAGCACGCGCTCACCCAGCGGCTCTACGATATCGCCACCTTCAATGTGCGGCGACATCAGCAGACCCTTGTCGGTGCCGCAGTCGGTCTCGGTGATAACCAGATCCTGCGCCACGTCGACCAGACGACGGGTCAGGTAACCGGAGTTCGCCGTTTTCAGTGCGGTATCGGCCAGACCCTTACGAGCACCGTGGGTCGAGATGAAGTACTGCAGTACGTTCAGACCTTCACGGAAGTTCGCGGTGATTGGCGTTTCGATGATGGAGCCGTCCGGCTTGGCCATCAGACCACGCATACCGGCCAGCTGACGAATCTGGGCAGCAGAACCCCGCGCACCGGAGTCAGCCATCATGTACATGGAGTTGAAGGACTCCTGATCAACCTCTTTGCCCTCGCGATCAAGTACGCGCGTGGTCTTGAGGTTGTCCATCATGGCCTTGGAGATTTCGTCGTTGGCCTTGGACCACAAGTCGATGACCTTGTTGTACTTCTCGCCCTGGGTTACCAGACCGGAAGCGTACTGGTCTTCGATTTCCTTAACTTCTTCGGTCGCCTCGTCAATGATGCGCGCCTTCTCGTCAGGAATGACGAAGTCATTCACGCCGATGGACGCACCAGAGATAGTGGAGTAGGCGAAGCCGGTGTACATCAGCTGGTCGGCGAAGATAACGGTTTCCTTCAGACCCACCACGCGATAGCACTGGTTGATCAGCTTGGAAATCGCCTTCTTCTTCAGCGGCTGATCGACCATTTCGTACGGCAGACCTTTGGGCAGAACCTGGAACAGCAACGCGCGGCCGACAGTGGTGTCGACAATGCGAGTCTCGGTGGTCCAGCTTTCGTCCTTGTGCTTGACGGTTTCGGTGATACGCACCTTGACCATCGCGTGCAGCTCAACCTGACCGCTGCGGTACGCCATCTCGACTTCGTTGACGTTGGCGAACGCCATGCCTTCGCCCTTGGCGTTGATGCGGGTACGGGTCATGTAGTACAGACCCAGTACCACGTCCTGGGACGGCACGATGATCGGCTCGCCCGACGCCGGCGACAGGATGTTGTTAGTGGACATCATCAGCGCACGCGCTTCCAACTGGGCCTCGAGGGTCAGCGGAACGTGCACGGCCATTTGGTCACCGTCGAAGTCGGCGTTGTAGGCCGCACAGACCAGCGGGTGCAGCTGGATAGCCTTACCTTCGATCAGAACCGGCTCGAATGCCTGGATACCCAGACGGTGCAGAGTCGGTGCACGGTTCAGCAGAACCGGGTGTTCGCGAATGACTTCAGCCAGGATATCCCAGACTTCCGGCAGCTCGCGCTCAACCATCTTCTTGGCCGCTTTGATAGTGGTCGCCAGACCACGGTGCTCCAGCTTGCCGAAGATGAAGGGCTTGAACAGCTCCAGAGCCATCTTCTTGGGCAGACCGCACTGATGCAGACGCAGAGTCGGACCAACCACGATCACCGAACGACCGGAGTAGTCCACGCGCTTACCGAGCAGGTTCTGACGGAAACGACCCTGCTTACCCTTGATCATATCGGCCAGGGACTTGAGCGGACGCTTGTTGGTGCCGGTGATGGCACGGCCGCGACGACCGTTGTCCAGCAGCGCATCAACCGACTCTTGCAGCATGCGCTTCTCGTTGCGCACGATGATATCCGGCGCAGCCAGATCAAGCAGGCGCTTCAGACGGTTGTTACGGTTGATGACGCGGCGATACAGGTCGTTCAGGTCGGAGGTTGCAAAGCGACCACCGTCCAGCGGAACCAGCGGACGCAGGTCCGGCGGCAGTACCGGCAGAACGGTCATAACCATCCACTCCGGCTTGTTGCCGGAGCCGTCGAATGCTTCCATCAGCTTCAGACGCTTGGACAGCTTCTTGATCTTGGTCTCGGACGTAGTCTGCGGAATTTCTTCACGCAGCTTGCCGATCTCGTGAGCCAGATCCATGGAGCTGAGCAGCTCGTAAACAGCCTCGGCACCCATACGGGCGTCAAAGTCGTCACCGAACTCTTCCAGTGCTTCGAAATACTGCTCATCGTTCAGCAACTGACCCTTTTCCAGGGTAGTCATGCCCGGCTCGATGACAACGTAGCTCTCGAAATAAAGCACGCGCTCTATATCACGCAGGGTCATGTCCAGCAGCAGGCCGATACGGGACGGCAGCGATTTCAGGAACCAGATATGGGCAACCGGCGAAGCCAGCTCAATGTGACCCATGCGCTCGCGACGCACCTTGGCCAGTGCAACTTCGACGCCGCACTTCTCGCAGATGACGCCACGGTGCTTGAGGCGCTTGTACTTGCCGCACAGGCACTCGTAGTCCTTCACCGGGCCAAAGATCTTGGCGCAGAACAGGCCGTCACGCTCCGGCTTGAAGGTACGGTAGTTGATGGTTTCCGGCTTTTTAACTTCGCCGTAGGACCAGGACCGGATCATCTCCGGGGATGCCAAGCCGATTCGGATGGAATCGAACTCTTCAATCTGTCCCTGGGACTTGAGCAGGTTCAATAAGTCTTTCAAGGCCTATACTCCTCGCAGTGTCTCAAGGGCGGCGCTCGCCGCCCGAGACGTGGGCAGTTGGTGATTATTCGGATTCCAGTTCGATATCGATACCGAGCGAACGGATTTCCTTGACCAGAACGTTGAAGGACTCGGGCATGCCGGCCTCCATGCGATGGTCTCCGTCCACGATGTTCTTGTACATCTTGGTACGGCCGTTCACGTCGTCCGATTTCACTGTCAGCATTTCCTGCAGGGTGTAGGCAGCGCCGTATGCTTCCAGAGCCCAGACCTCCATCTCCCCGAAACGCTGACCACCAAACTGCGCCTTACCACCCAGCGGCTGCTGGGTTACCAGACTGTAGGAACCGGTGGAACGTGCATGCATCTTGTCATCAACCAGGTGGTTGAGCTTGAGCATGTACATGTAACCAACGGTCACCGGACGGTCGAATGCATTACCGGTACGGCCATCCCACAGACGCATCTGACCGCTGTCCGGCAGATCGGCGAGACGCAGCATGTGCTTGATCTCGCTCTCCGCGGCGCCATCAAATACGGCCGTTGCCATCGGCACACCACCGCGCAGGTTGTTCGCCAGCTCGATGATTTCCTGATCGCTCAGCTCGTCCAGATTCTCCTGACGACCGCCTACCTTGTTGTAGACCTCATCGAGGAACTTGCGCAGATCAGCAATCTTGCGCTGCTCTTCGAGCATGCGGTTGATCTTCTCACCCAGCCCCTTGGCGGCCAGGCCCAGGTGGGTTTCGAGGATCTGACCGACGTTCATACGCGACGGAACACCCAGCGGGTTCAGTACGATGTCGACCGGTGTACCGTTCTCGTCGTGCGGCATATCTTCGATCGGCATGATGACCGAGATAACACCCTTGTTACCGTGACGGCCAGCCATCTTGTCACCCGGCTGGATGCGACGCTTGATTGCCAGGTAAACCTTGACGATCTTGAGTACGCCAGGTGCCAGGTCATCGCCCTGCTGGAGCTTGCGCTTCTTGTCTTCAAACTTCTCGTCGAGCAACTTGCGACGGTCAACCAGATAGGCCTGAGCCAGCTCCAGCTGCTCGTTCAGCGCGTCTTCGCTCATTCGCAGCTTGAACCACTGACCACGCTCGATACCAGCAAGGATCTCGGCGTTCAGTGCAGTACCTTTTTTCAGGCCGGCACCACCCTCGACGATCTGACCGTCCAGTGCGGCAGCAAGGCGCTCGAAGGTCGCGGTTTCAACGATACGGAACTCTTCCTGCAGGTCCTTGCGGATCTCGTCGAGCTGCTCCTTCTCGATAGCCAGTGCACGGCTGTCGCGCTCTACGCCGTCACGGGTGAACACCTGAACGTCAATGACGGTGCCCTTGGTGCCGGTCGGCACGCGCAGGGAAGTGTCTTTCACGTCAGAGGCTTTTTCACCGAAGATCGCACGCAGCAGCTTTTCTTCCGGGGTCAGCTGGGTCTCGCCCTTCGGCGTCACCTTGCCAACCAGAATGTCGCCCGGGCCCACTTCAGCGCCAACGTAGACGATACCCGCCTCGTCCAGCTTGCCGAGTGCCGCCTCACCCACGTTCGGGATGTCGGAGGTGATCTCCTCAGGCCCAAGCTTGGTGTCACGGGACACACAGGTCAGTTCCTGAATGTGGATAGTGGTAAAGCGGTCTTCCTGTACAACGCGCTCGGACACCAGGATGGAGTCCTCGAAGTTGTAACCGTTCCAGGGCATGAACGCGACGCGCATGTTCTGACCCAGCGCCAGTTCACCCATGTCGACGGAGGAACCGTCAGCAAGGATATCCTTGCGTGCAACCTTGTCACCTTTCTTCACCAGCGGACGCTGGTTGATGCAGGTGTTCTGGTTGGAACGGGTGTACTTGGTCATGACATAGATGTCGACACCCGCTTCGCCGGCTTCAACTTCGTCGTCGTTGACGCGGACAACGATACGGCTGGCGTCGACCGAATCGATCACACCACCGCGGCGCGCGGTAACGCAAACACCGGAGTCGCGAGCAACGTTGCGCTCCATACCGGTACCGACCAGCGGCTTCTCGGCACGCAGGGTCGGAACCGCCTGACGCTGCATGTTCGAGCCCATGAGTGCGCGGTTGGCGTCGTCGTGCTCGAGGAACGGAATCAGCGAGGCAGCCACGGACACAACCTGACGCGGCGAAACGTCCATCAGGGTGACGTCTTCCGGCGCCTTAACGGTAAATTCGTTCATGTGACGAACCGCTACCAGGTCGTCAACCAGCTTGCCGCCCTCGACCTTTGCGCTCGCCTGAGCGATCACGTGGTCCGCTTCTTCGATGGCAGACAGGAATACGATCTCGTCAGTAACGACCGCGTCTTTCACACGACGGTACGGGCTTTCAAGGAAGCCGTACTGGTTGGTGCGCGCGTAAGTTGCCAGCGAGTTGATCAGACCGATGTTCGGACCTTCAGGGGTTTCGATCGGGCATACACGACCGTAGTGGGTCGGGTGTACGTCACGGACTTCGAAGCCTGCACGCTCACGGGTCAGACCGCCCGGGCCAAGAGCCGATACACGACGCTTGTGGGTAATCTCGGACAGCGGGTTGTTCTGGTCCATAAACTGGGACAGCTGGCTGGAACCGAAGAACTCCTTGACTGCGGCAGCGACCGGCTTGGCGTTGATCAGGTCCTGGGGCATCAAGCCTTCGCTTTCGGCCATGGACAGACGTTCCTTGACCGCACGCTCAACACGCACAAGGCCAACGCGGAACTGGTTCTCTGCCATTTCACCAACCGAGCGAATACGGCGGTTACCCAGGTGATCGATATCGTCAACGACGCCTTTGCCGTTACGGATGTCAACCAGAGTCTTCAGCACCTCGACGATGTCTTCCTTGCTGAGAACGCCAGCGCCTTCGATCTCTTCGCGACCGATACGGCGGTTGAATTTCATACGGCCAACAGCAGACAGGTCGTAGCGCTCACTGCTGAAGAACAGGTTCGCAAACAGGGTCTCAGCCGCGTCTTTGGTCGGCGGCTCGCCGGGGCGCATCATGCGATAGATTTCGACCAGAGCTTCCAGCTGGGTACTGGTGTTGTCGATACGCAGGGTGTCGGACACAAACGGACCACAGTCGATCTCGTTGGTGTACAGGGTTTCCAGACGGGCAACCTGCGCCTTGGCCAGCTTGAGTACCAGGTCAGCGGTAATCTCGGTGTTGCACTCAACCAGGATTTCGCCGGTAGCCGGGTGCACCACAGGCTTGGCGATGGTACGACCAATCAGATAGTCGAACGGCACTTCCAGGCTGGTGATACCAGCTTTCTCGAGCTGATTGATGTGGCGCGCGGTAATACGTCGACCTTTTTCGACGATGACCTTGCCCTTGCTGTCCTTGATGTCAAAGGTAGCAATCTCACCACGCAGACGCTGGGGCACCAGTTCGAGCATCAGGTTTTCACCCTGAACCTGGAACACGTTGGTGTCGTAGAACATGTCCAGAATTTCTTCTGTCTGGTAGCCCAGTGCGCGCAACAGAACGCTCGCCGGCAGCTTGCGGCGACGGTCGATACGAACAAAGACACAGTCTTTCGGGTCAAACTCGAAGTCCAGCCAGGAGCCGCGGTAAGGAATCACGCGAGCCGAGTACAGCAGCTTGCCGGAACTGTGCGTCTTGCCACGATCGTGGTCGAAGAACACACCCGGGCTGCGGTGCAGCTGGGAAACGATGACACGCTCGGTACCATTGATGACGAAGGTACCGTTCTCGGTCATCAGGGGGATTTCCCCCATGTAGACTTCCTGCTCCTTGATGTCCTTGATCGCCTTGTTGGACGACTCGCGATCAAAGATGATCAGGCGCACTTTGACGCGCAGCGGTACCGCGAAGGTAACCCCGCGCAACACACATTCCTTGACGTCGAAGGCCGGCTCGCCAAGGCGGTAACCGACGTATTCGAGGGCCGCATTACCGGAATAGCTGATAATGGGGAAAACAGATTTGAAGGCCGCGTGCAGACCGATATCACGGATCTGGCCCTGGCCGGCGTCAGTCTGGAGAAACTCCCGATAGGAGTCCAGCTGAATGGCCAACAGGTAGGGCACATCCATCACATGCGGCAGTTTGCCAAAGTCCTTGCGGATACGTTTTTTCTCAGTATATGAGTAAGCCATCAGCGTTCCCCAGCTTGGTCACCTGCTTGATTGGCCTCCCCGCTTCGCGGGAAAACCTGAAAATGCGTGCAAGCCCTTCGTCTTGCTCACTCCCTCGGAGTGCGGGCGTTGTACGCCAGTTTGGCGTGATACAACGGAAAAAGGCCGGTGGCACACAGGCCACCAGCCATCAATCTGATTGGATAGAACCAGATTGTCGACGCAAGGTCGGGCGAGCTTACTTGAGCTCGACCTTGGCGCCTGCTTCTTCCAGCGCCTTCTTGGCAGCTTCGGCTTCTTCTTTGGAAGCGCCTTCCTTGATGGTGCCCGGAGCGCCGTCAACCAGTGCCTTGGCTTCTTTCAGGCCCAGGCCGGTCAGTTCACGAACAGCCTTGATGACGTTAACTTTCTTCTCACCGGCTTCGGTCAGAACAACGTCAAACTCGGTCTGTTCTTCAGCAGCAGCAGCGCCACCAGCAGCCGGACCGGCTACAACAGCAGCAGCAGCAGAAACGCCGAACTTTTCTTCCATAGCGGCGATCAGTTCAACAACCTGCATTACGGACATTTCGGATACGGCGTTGATGATATCTTCGTTGGTCAGAGCCATGACTCTAAATTCCTGTATTGGGGACGGCGGAGCCGTCGAAAAAAAGCGTTAAAGGGAAACTGAAGGCGCCGATCAGGCAGCTTCGGCTTCCTTCTGATCGCGGACTGCAGCCAGAGTACGAACGAACTTGCTGGTGGCGCCTTGAATAACGCTCATCAGCTGTGCGATTGCTTCGTCGTAAGTCGGCAGAGAAGCCAGCTTGTCGATTTCACCTGCTGCAAGGAAGTTGCCTTCGAACGCAGCTGCTTTGATCTCGAACTTATCCTGATTCTTCGCGAACTCCTTGAACAGACGAGCGGCAGCGCCCGGGTGTTCGTTGGAGAAGGCAATCAGAGTCGGGCCTACGAAAGTTTCATTCAGGCACTCGTACTGAGTACCTTCGATCGCACGACGCAGCAGGGTGTTACGTACAACACGTACGTAAACGCCGGCTTCGCGTGCTTCCTTGCGCAGACCAGTCATAGCAGCAACGGTCACACCGCGGGCATCAGCCACAACGGCAGACAGCGCACCTTTGGCAGCTTCGTTGACTTCAGCGACGATGGCTTTTTTGTCTTCGAGCTTAATTGCCACGGGTTTTACTCCTGGATTTACCATTAACCGCCCTTGCGGGCAGCGTGTTTTGGTGTCTGATCCAGCCTGCACTGAATCGGGAGCACCATCTGCGTAGGCCTGAGGGATCACTCCCGGGGTTTAAGGCTTGCGCCGCCTACGGTCTTGGACAGCCCCCGCCATGCAGGGACCCCAATCAAAGAAGAGCGCACCGTGCATACGGCGCACTCCAACAACATCAGATGTTCAGGGAAGCCTGATCGATCTGTACGCCCGGACCCATGGTGGTGCTCAGGGTTACGCGCTTGATATATACGCCTTTGGAGGTGGACGGCTTGGCCTTTTTCAGGTCAGCCAGCAGCGCCTCGACGTTCTCCTTCAGTGCGGTGGCGTCAAAGCCTACCTTGCCTACGGAGCAGTGAATGATGCCGTTCTTGTCGGTGCGATAACGAACCTGACCAGCCTTGGCGTTCTTCACGGCAGTGGCGACGTCTGCAGCAACGGTACCAACCTTCGGGTTCGGCATCAGGCCGCGCGGACCCAGAACCTGACCCAGCTGACCAACAACGCGCATTGCATCCGGAGAGGCGATAACAACGTCGTAGTTCAGATCGCCAGCCTTCATTTCGGCGGCCAGATCGTCCATACCGACTTTGTCAGCGCCGGCAGCCAGAGCTGCTTCAGCGTTGGCACCCTGGGTGAACACAGCAACGCGCACAGTCTTGCCAGTACCGTTTGGCAGCAGGGTTGCGCCACGTACGACCTGGTCGGATTTACGCGGATCAACGCCCAGATTTACAGCAACGTCGAACGACTCTACAAACTTGACGTTGGATACGTCAGCCAGAACGGCTGCAGCTTCTTCGAAGGTGTAAGCCTTGTTAGCCTGTACCTTTTCGGCAATTGCCTTTTGACGCTTGGACAGCTTAGCCATTACACACCCTCCACGTTAAGGCCCATGCTGCGCGCGGAACCAGCGATGGTGCGCAGGGCAGCTTCCAGATCAGCAGCGGTCAGATCAGCCTCTTTGGCCTTGACTATCTCTTCCAGCTGAGCACGGGTGACGGTACCCACTTTCTGGCTGTTCGGACGCGGAGAACCGCTCTTCAGACCAGCTGCTTTTTTCAGCAGAACGGCTGCAGGGGTGCTCTTGGTTTCAAAAGTAAAGCTACGGTCACTGTAAACAGTAATGATCACCGGAGTCGGCAGACCAGGTTCCATGCCCTGAGTCTTGGCGTTGAACGCCTTGCAGAATTCCATGATATTTACGCCGTGCTGACCCAGAGCCGGACCAACCGGCGGACTCGGGTTGGCCTGACCGGCCTTGACTTGCAGCTTGATATAAGCCTGAATCTTCTTTGCCATTGTCTTTCTCCGAAGGGTAATAGCGCCTTGCGGCTTCCCGTTTAAAAACAGCCCCTGATACCGACAACAAAGCCCCGCAACGCGCTAGGCGCTGCAGGGCTCAGGAAATCAGGAGAGATCAGCCTTTTTCGACCTGGCCGAACTCTAGCTCCACTGGCGTGGGGCGACCAAAAATAAGAACAGCCACCTGAACACGGCTCTTCTCATAGTTAACTTCTTCAACAACCCCATTGAAGTCAGCAAAGGGACCGTCGGTAACACGAACAACCTCACCGGGCTCAAACAGCGTCTTCGGCTTCGGCTTGTCGGTGCCATCTGCAACGCGACGAAGAATGGCTTCGGCTTCCTTATCAGTGATCGGCGCCGGCTTGTCGGCGGTACCACCAATAAAACCGAGAACTCGCGCAGTATCCTTGACCAGGTGCCATGTTCCCTCGTTCATTTCCATTTGAACAAGCACATACCCCGGGAAGAACTTGCGCTCACTCTTGCGCTTCTGACCGTTGCGCATTTCCACCACTTCTTCGGTGGGAACCAGAATCTCGCCGAATTGGTCTTCCATTCCGGCCAGCCTGACACGCTCCTGGAGAGAGCGCATTACATGCTTTTCGAAGCCCGAATAGGCATGCACTACGTACCAACGCTTAGACACGGAGCACCTTTAACCAATGAACTGAGAGACGATCCAACCCAGCAAGCTATCAAGCCCCCAGAGGATCAGGGCCATAACCAGAACCACCGCAACAACGATCATGGTTGTTTGTGTGGTTTCTTGCCGAGTAGGCCAAACGACCTTGCGTATTTCGATACGCGCTTCTTTGAGCAGCGACCAGAACGCCTTGCCCTTGCTTGTCTGCAGTGCAACGAAGCCCGCGACCAGAGCAAGAACAACAAGCGCGATCGCGCGGTACAAAACAGGCTCGGCAGAGAAGTAGGAATCCCCAAAAACACCGACGGAGACAATTAAAGCCACAACAACCCACTTGATCACATCGAAGCGGCTATCGTTAAGCTCTGCCTTAGCACTCATGAATCTTCAAGTCCTGTTTTGGAAGCCAGATTTTAATCTGGCAGGCCAGGAGGGAATCGAACCCCCAACCTGCGGTTTTGGAGACCGCCGCTCTGCCAATTGAGCTACTGGCCTGTAATCGCAGTCGAGCCGGCAATACTACCGGCCCGACAGTTCAAGATCAACCAATATTACTCGATGATCTTGGCTACTACACCGGCGCCAACGGTACGGCCACCTTCGCGAATCGCGAAGCGCAGACCGTCTTCCATTGCGATCGGAGCGATCAGGGTAACGTCCAGCTTGACGTTGTCGCCCGGCATTACCATTTCAACGCCTTCCGGCAGTTCGCAGGAACCGGTCACGTCAGTAGTACGGAAGTAGAACTGCGGACGGTAGCCCTTGAAGAACGGAGTGTGACGACCGCCTTCATCTTTACCCAGCACGTACACTTCAGCTTCGAAGCGAGTGTGCGGAGTGATGGTGCCCGGCTTGGCCAGAACCTGACCACGCTCAACGTCTTCACGCTTGGTACCACGCAGCAGAACACCAACGTTCTCACCAGCACGGCCTTCGTCCAGCAGCTTGCGGAACATTTCAACGCCGGTACAGGTGGTCTTGGTAGTCGCCTTGATACCAACGATTTCGACTTCTTCACCAACCTTGACGATACCGCGCTCAACACGACCGGTTACTACGGTACCGCGACCGGAAATGGAGAACACATCTTCGATCGGCATCAGGAACGGCTTGTCGATCGCACGCTCAGGCTCAGGAATGTAGGCATCCAGAGTCTCAACCAGCTTGCGAACGGCAGTAGTACCGATTTCGTTGTCGTCTTTGCCTTCCAGCGCCATCAGAGCAGAACCGATGATGATCGGAGTGTCGTCGCCCGGGAAGTCGTACGCGCTCAGCAGGTCGCGAACTTCCATCTCGACCAGCTCCAGCAGCTCTTCGTCGTCAACCATGTCGGCCTTGTTCAGGAACACGACAATGTAGGGAACGCCTACCTGACGGGACAGCAGGATGTGCTCGCGAGTCTGCGGCATCGGGCCGTCAGCTGCGGAACAAACCAGGATCGCGCCATCCATCTGAGCAGCACCGGTGATCATGTTCTTCACATAGTCGGCGTGGCCAGGGCAGTCAACGTGCGCGTAGTGACGAGTCGGAGAATCGTACTCTACGTGCGAGGTGTTGATGGTGATACCGCGAGCCTTCTCTTCCGGCGCGTTGTCGATCTGGTCGAACGCACGGGCAGCGCCGCCGTAGGACTCTGCACAAACGCGGGTCAGAGCTGCAGTCAGGGTAGTCTTGCCATGGTCAACGTGACCGATGGTGCCTACGTTCAGGTGCGGTTTGCTACGTTCGAACTTCTCTTTAGCCATCGAGAGATCCCCTATTCGTGAGAGCAATGCGCGTGTCACGCGACCATTAAATAAAAGGCAGATATTCGCATATCTGCCTTGATATTGGAGCTCATGAGCGGATTTGAACCGCTGACCTCACCCTTACCAAGGGTGTGCTCTACCAACTGAGCTACATGAGCTTACAAACCATTACATCGTCAGACTGGAGCGGGTAGCGGGAATCGAACCCGCACCATCAGCTTGGAAGGCTGAGGTTCTACCATTGAACTATACCCGCCAAGTAGCCTGACTACGCGAAATCTGGTGGAGGGGGAAGGATTCGAACCTTCGAAGGCTAAGCCGTCAGATTTACAGTCTGATCCCTTTGACCGCTCGGGAACCCCTCCGTAAAAGAGGCGCCATTTTCATCACTTGGCGACCCTCTGTCAACACTTTTATCAGCAAAAACACTTACTTGAAGATATTTTTTACCGACTGGCCGGAAGTCCGGGACTGCCGAGCCGTGAAGCGGGCGCAATTCTAGGGGATGTTGCGCTCATTGGCAACGGGTGCGCACGATTGATATTGATGCTGCATTGCAGGGAAGTCCTCCCGCAGCTTGAGCAGCAGCTCCGAGCCTACCAGCCTGCGCGCTTCGGGAGCCACCTGGACACTGTATTGGCTGCGCAATTTTTCCACTCGCTCGATACGCACGTCGTAACCGTCTGACTGCAACTGAGCCTGTCGGGCGGCCGCATAATCCTCCCGACTGAATACACCTAGAGAGATGTTGCCAGCCAGAGGGCCTTCGGTTATCACAAAGCTATCAATCCCTCGCTCCTGCAGCGACGACAGCTTCGCCAGTGCGCCCGAAGCCCCACCCATTACCGACATTACAAGCCAGTAATCGCTACTGCTGACAATCTCATCCGCTACCACCTCCGCCGTTACGTCCAGCGCAAGCAGCCGCTGAAGCAACTGCGCCGCCTCCTCACGATCTGCAAAGACACCGAGACGAATGCACAGCGCTGCGGGCGAAGTATCGGCACCTGAGAGAGATGCAGGGTGCGAGCTGATCATCGATGACTCGACAAGGGAATCAGGCACCGGCAGAGCCGACACGTCAAGCTCGCGATCAGGCACCAGTTCGCCGCTCTGCAACTGCCAAAGTGCGTACAGAATGTTTAGCAGCAGCAGAAAAAGGAACAGCGAACGCATCAATCAATCTCCATGGGACAAGCCAGCGCCAGCCCATCGAAAACCAGATCGTTGATGATATGGCAGTTTTGCGGCAGCGCTTCGGCCATTCGCTCGGCATCCCCACCGGTCAGAATTACCACCATTTCTTCGCCGAGCGTGTGGCGCGCGACACGAAGCTGCTCGCGAACGAAGCCGACCAGCATAAGATCACAGCCGAACTCCACGGCCTCGGCGGTACTTTCACCCGGCTGCGGCAGCGCAAGATCGCCGCGCAGTGACTGCTCATAGCGGATCAGTCTGGTGTGACGCTTGAGGCTTCCCCTCAGCAGCTTGCTGCCCGGCGCAATGTATCCCCCCAGATGCTGGCCCGCCGCGTTGACAAAATCGACCGTCACCGCGGTTCCCAGATCAATCACGACACAGGCACGGCGACACAGATTGTAGCCGGCCACCAGTGCCAGCCAGCGATCCATTCCGAGTTTGCTGAAATCCGCATAACCATTGCGCACACCCGCCAACTCCTGGGCGCTACGCGCAAGCACCGGATGCAGCTTCAGCCAGCTTGTAAGCTGATCCATTACGACCTGGTTCTCTTCGGCGGAACGAACACTGACCAGCCGGCAGCCGTGGATTTCTCGCTCCTGACCACCCAGCAACCGTTGCAGCTCGACCAGGTCGGGCGCCATATCCCGGTCACGGACGCGCCCCTCCCGATCCAGCAGCCGCCATTTGATCAGGGTATTGCCGCAGTCCAACTCAAGAAGCATGGTTCAACCTCAGACTCACTTCACCACCGCTGATTTCAACGTCACCGCTTTCGGTATGCAGCAGCAGCGCGCCCCGGGCATTGACACCCGCATCCACTCCATAGAGCTCATTACTCCCGGACACCACTTTTACGGCCTTGCCCGCCCATGCGTTACGCGTCATCCATTGCTGCTGGAACGGAGCAAAGCCCTGGCGATGGAAAGCGTCCAGCGCTGGAGCCAAGCGCCGAAGGAGCGCAGCAATCAACTCATTGCGATCCAGCGTCGCATGCTGCCCGGAGCGCAAAAGCGACGTCCATGCCTGATCAATACTGGCCGCAGAGTCGAGTAGCACGTTGACGCCCACGCCAATGACGACAACGGCGTCGCCCGTAAGGTCACCCGAGATTTCGAGAAGAATGCCGGCGAGCTTGGCATTATCAAGCAACACATCATTCGGCCACTTGAGCTGGCAACCTCGGTAGCCGACATCTTCAAGCGCCTGCACAAGACATAATCCGACGAGCAGGCTGAGCCCCTCGAGCCCCGCACCGCCAGCAGAGACAGGCTCGGCCAGGGAGATATAGATATTCTGGGCATACGGACTTGCCCATTGCCGTCCGCGCCGCCCGCGACCAGCCAGCTGCTGCTCCGCCAGCACGATAAGCGGCAGGGGCTGCTGCGGATCCAGAGCGCGCTGCGCCTGCGCGTTGGTTGAGTCAACCTGTTCATGCACAAACCACCGCCAGCGCGCTGCAAGTTCTGCCGGCAGCAATGACTGTATTTTCCCGGCATTGAGCATGCTCGCACCGGGAGGCAGCCGATACCCCTTGCCGCGGACGCGCTGTAGCGGATAGCCATCGTCCTCCAGCCGCTTGAGAGCCTTCCAGACTGCAGCGCGACTAACTCCCAGCTCTGAGCCGATAGCCTCGCCGGAGTGAAAGCGCCCGTCGGCTAGCAATGCAAGTATCTCGCTGAGCATGGTTGGCTGTACCTGTGGCAATGAACGGCACATGATACCGTTGGCGGCCGACCGTCGCTATCCTCTCGGCCGACGCGACCAGAATGGACGCCGCAACTCCTCGTGAGCATCTGCGAGACTGATACCCACATCCTTCATCTCTGCCTCAGTCATCGTCGCCAACAGACGGCGCTCGTAGCACCAACGTCGCCAGCGCCCAAGCGCGCGCCTTCCCGCTCGCCACACCAACGCAGCACACCCACCTCGTCCAACACACTTGCACATAAGCATTCCTCCAGATCGCACTGGAGAAATTGTCCCGATCGGCATAGCATCAATCCAACGAATGCTTTTTATGCAAACCATCTTCAGGATTGATGAATGGCCAGTTACCCAACTATCGACAGCGAGCTGCTTCGCACCTTCGTCGCCATTGCAGATCAAGGCGGCTATACCCGAGCAGCGGAACAGGTCAATCGCACGCAATCTGCTGTAAGCATGCAGATGAAACGGCTAGAGGAAGACGTGGTACAGCGCAGCCTGTTTCAGCGCAACGGACGTCAGATGCTGCTTACCGCCGAAGGCGAACTATTGCTGGGCTACGCACGACGAATCCTGCGCCTGCAGGGGGAAGCGCTGAACAGCCTGCGCGCACCGCACATGGTCGGCCTGGTACGCATCGGCACACCCGACGATTACGTTACGCGCTTCCTGCCGGGCGTACTGGCCCGCTTTGCGCAAGCATTTCCACTGGTGCAAGTCGAGATGCACTGCGAGCCATCGTTTCAGCTACTCCAGCGCCAGGATCTCGATCTGACCATCGTCACTCGAGAGCCAGGCAAGGAAATCGGCCAACTGCTGCGTCAGGAAGAGGTGGTGTGGGCGCAGGCAGAAAACGCCATGCTGCACGAGCGCAGCACCCTGCCGCTGGCGATGTTCAACGCAGATTGCTTCTGCCGCAACTGGGCCTGTAATGCGCTGGACACCCTGAACCGCGATTATCGCGTGGCCTACAGCAGCCCGAGTCTGTCGGCGATTCTGGCCGTGGTCGGAGCAGGGCTGGCGATCACGGCACAGCTACGGAGTCTTATCCCGGCTGACATGCGCATCATCGGTAAGGAAGAAGGATTACCAGACATGCCCATGGCAAGCATCGTGCTGCTGCGTAACCCGCGCAGCCAGTCACCGGTTACCGAATGTCTTGCCGAGCATATTGCCGAGGGCTTCCGTCAGCACTAACCCCAATAGAAGGTGCCCGGACTTGCGCAATCAGGCCGGAACAGGTGGCCTACATCCGGCACAGCGAAGCAGCGATCACCCCGTTGCGGTTGCCAGCCATTGTACTCGGCGTGGGTAATGCCCACCTCCCAAAGCTGAGGCGCATCCCATCCACAAGGCCGCAACTCGAGTCGCACTTCAGCCCCCACCAGACTGATCGACTCCACCTGCAGCGGCAAATGCGCGTGATCCACAGGATGGAGCTGAAGGCGAACCTCGTGGGGGCGCAAGTACAGCTGAGCTGCCGCGGAAGGAACTGCCTCGGGCAGGCGTATCCAGGCATCGCGCTGAGCAATTCGCTGATCGGCTATCTCGCCCGTCAGCACATTTACATGACCGAGAAAGTCGAATACAAACTGGCTGACCGGACGGGCATACAGCGCCTGCGGTTGATCGACCTGCTCGATCTGGCCCGCACTCATCACCACAACACGATCAGACAGCTCCAGCGCCTCTTCCTGGTCGTGGGTCACAAACACACTGGTGAAGTTCAATTCGTCATGCAGGTTTCGCAACCACCTGCGCAGATCCTTGCGCACCTTCGCATCAAGCGCACCAAAGGGCTCATCCAGCAGCAGTATCTGCGGCTGCATCGCTAGCGCTCGCGCCAGGGCGATTCGCTGCTTCTGTCCGCCTGATAGCTGAGAGGGATAGCGGCCCGCCAGATGAGACAACTGCACCATCTCCAGCAACTCACCAACGCGCTTGCGTATTTCCGCTGCCGAAGGACGCTGGCGGCGCGGCAGTACATCCAGCCCGAAGGCGACGTTGTCTGCAACGGTCATGTGGCGGAACAGCGCATAGTGCTGGAAGACGAAACCGACCTTGCGCTCACGCACGTGCAGACGGGTTACATCCTGCCCGTGAAACAGAATGCGTCCGGCATTGGCACTTTCCAGCCCCGCAATAATCCGCAGCAACGTGGTCTTGCCGGAGCCGGACGGCCCCAACAGACCAACCAGCTCTCCATCCGGGATCTCCAGCGAAATGTCGCGCAGGGCACGGAAGCTACCGAATGACTTGTCGATGTTCTCGAGGGTAATACTCATCAGTGTGAATCCGTCTGTAGCGCCGGCGTCGCCTGCTGACGAGCCTGACGCCATTCGATCATGCTTTTGACCAGCAGCGTCAGCAGCGC
This sequence comes from Halopseudomonas sp. MFKK-1, assembly GCF_027474385.1. Lineage (NCBI taxonomy): Bacteria > Pseudomonadati > Pseudomonadota > Gammaproteobacteria > Pseudomonadales > Pseudomonadaceae > Halopseudomonas > Halopseudomonas sp. MFKK-1. The sequence continues at coordinate 1,470,780 of NZ_CP114836.1, read as the reverse complement.
AATACCGGCCAGCAGCGAAGCACTGGTAAATGCCCCGACTGCGTTGTAGTCCTGATACAACAACTCAACGTGCAACGGCAGCGTGTTGGTTTCGCCGCGGATGTTACCGGAGACAACCGACACCGCACCGAATTCGCCAACGGCCCGGGCATTGGTCAGCACAACACCATAAATCAGCGCCCACTGGATGTTGGGCAAGGTAACGCGCCGGAACAGCTGCCACCCGCTGGCTCCCAAAACAACACCCGCTTCTTCCTCCTCGCGCCCCTGCTGCTGCATCAACGGAATCAGCTCACGCGCAACGAACGGACACGTCACGAACACGGTGACCATGACGATGCCTGGCCAGGCAAACATCAACTGCATGTCGTAATCCATCAGCCACCCACCGAGCCAGCCGTTACTGCCGTAGAGCAACAGGTACAACAAGCCGGCGACCACCGGGGATACCGCGAACGGAATATCGATAAGGGTGATCAATGCCTTGCGGCCGGGAAACTCGAAACGGGTAACCAGCCAGGCCAGAAAGATACCGAACACCAGATTGATCGGCACCGTAAGCGCCGCGACAAGCAGCGTCAGACCAATCGCACTCAGCGTGTATTCATCCGTCAGATTGGCCCAGAAGGTTTCAGCGCCGGCGGAAAACGCCTGCACAAAAATGATCGCCAGCGGTACCACCAGCACCAGCGCAACAACGAGCAAAGCCAGACTCACCAGAGACCACTTGACCCATGCCTGATCGGCGATACGCAACCGTGCCTGCTTATGCATATTGGACTCTCACCGGCCGTGCAGCCGACGCAGATAACGCGCCTGCCAGATATTGATCGAAAACAGCAGCACCAGCGAGGCCATCAGCACAACGGACGCAATCGCGCTCGCGGCTGCATAGTCGAACTCCTGCAGCCGGATAAAGATCATCAAACTGGTTATCTCACTGACATACGGCATGTTGCCGGCGATAAAGATCACTGCTCCAAACTCACCCAGACTGCGCGTAAACGACAGCGCAACACCGGTCATCAGTGCCGGCCACAGGGCGGGAAACACGACACGGCGAAACACCGTGAGATCCGAAGCCCCCATGGTCACAGCCGCTTCTTCATCCTCAGGCGCCAGATCCTCGAGCACCGGCTGAACCGTGCGGACTACAAACGGCAAGCTGGTAAAAGCCATCGCGACAATGATACCCAGCGGCGTGAACGCCACCTTAATGCCCAATAGCGCAAGCATCTGGCCGTACCAACCGTTTTCGGCAAACAGTGCCGCAAGAGTAATCCCGGCAACCGCAGTAGGAAGGGCAAACGGAAGGTCGATCAGCGCGTCAATGATACGCTTGCCGGGAAACTCGTAGCGCACCAGCACCCAGGCCAGCAACAGCCCTACAACACCGTTGAAAAGTGAGGCAAAGAATGCAGCCCAGAGCGTGACCTTGTAGGAGGCGACCACACGCTCGTCTGTGATGACAGCCCAGTACTGCGACCAGGACATATCAGCTGTCTGCGCAATCAGCCCCGTCACCGGCAGCAGCAGCACCAGGCTGATGAACAGTAGCGAGATACCCATACTGAGCGCAAAACCCGGCAGCACTCGCTTGCCGGGTTTTGCATCAAACAGCGACCAACCGCTGGAACTACGATTCATAGTGCTTGTTTACCTGCGCTGCAGTTGATCCAGCTTGCCGCCACTGCCAAAGTGAACGGTCATAACCGTCTCCCAGTCGCCGGCAATCTCCTCGATCGGCAGCAGCTCCAGCTCGGGGAAGCGATCAGCAAACTCGGCTTGCACCGCCTGGTCATGGACGCGGTAATTAAAGCCGGCGATCAGGCGCTGAGCCTCTTCGCTATACAGGTATTCCAGATATTCCCTGGCAACATCGGCCGTGCCGTTACGCTCAACGTTGCGATCTATCCAAGTAACCGGAAACTCGGCAAGGAAGCTGACCTTAGGTACTACGACCTGGTACTCACCCGGCGGATACTGGGCAGCAATGTTGTTAACTTCCGACTCAAACGTCAGCAGCACGTCACCGATGCCCCGCTCGATAAAGGTGGTGGTCGCACCGCGCCCACCGGTATCAAATACAGCGACGTTGCCGAGAAAGTCACGCAGGAACTCGTCAATGGCAGCCTGATCGTCGCCAAACGTCTTTTGTGCATAACCAAGCGCCGCAAGATAGGTATAGCGACCATTACCCGAGGTTTTCGGGTTTGGCAGAACAGAGCTGACATCGTCACGCACCAGGTCGTCCCAGTTCTGGATGTTTTTCGGATTACCCTTGCGCACCAGAAACGCCATGGTCGAGTAGTAAGGCGAGGACGCGTTCGGCAGCCGCTTACGCCAGTCGGCCGGAATCAGATTCCCGCGCTGGTGGAGAATGTCCACGTCGGTAACCTGGTTGTAAGTAACCAAGTCCGCACGCAGCCCCTGAATGATTGCCTGTGCCTGCTTCGAAGAGCCACCGTGGGATTGTTTGATCTCGACGGTTTTGCCGGTTTCATCCAGCCAGTGCTGTGTGAACAACTCGTTATACGAGGCAAACAGCTCGCGGGCAATATCGTAGGAGGAGTTCAGAATCTCCTGGTCAGCTGCCTGGGCATTTGCCATGCCCACACTACCGGTAACGGCCAGAGTAACTACCAATCGCTTGATCAGTTTGCCGGGTGACTGAAACATTGCATCCTCCACACGCACAAGGCGCCTTTTTGAATAGGACGCCAAGATTACAAGCCGCAAAGACTTAGAACAACATTCGGCTTAGACGGATTTGCTTATTCCATCTAACGCTAAGACATAAGCAATTGACGGGTTCAGGCGTCCGGATTATCGACCTGATCCTGCCGCCCGCAGCAGCGCTGACCCAGGCGAATTTTCCGTGCGCGCAAAGAAGAACACCCCGACCATGACTGATCGGGGTGTTCGGTATAGGCGCTTGACGATGACCTACTCTCACATGGGGAAGCCCCACACTACCATCGGCGATGCATCGTTTCACTTCTGAGTTCGGGATGGGATCAGGTGGTTCCAATGCTCTATAGTCGTCAAGCAATTTGTTGCTGCCCGCTAGGCGTGCAGCTTAAAAAGCTTGGATGTGTGACAGAAGCTAAGGTGCTTGCAATCTCGCAAGTTCGCGAAGTTGTTTGATTCTGTTTGGCTCGATAACACCAGATTGCTTGGGTGTTATATGGTCAAGCCACACGGGCAATTAGTATTGGTTAGCTCAACGCCTCACAGCGCTTACACACCCAACCTATCAACGTCGTAGTCTTCGACGGCCCTTTAGGGGAGTCAAGCTCCCGGTGAGATCTCATCTTGAGGCAAGTTTCCCGCTTAGATGCTTTCAGCGGTTATCTTTTCCGAACGTAGCTACCCGGCAATGCGTCTGGCGACACAACCGGAACACCAGGGGTTCGTCCAACCCGGTCCTCTCGTACTAAGGTCAGCCCCTCTCAAATCTCAAACGTCCACGGCAGATAGGGACCGAACTGTCTCACGACGTTCTAAACCCAGCTCGCGTACCACTTTAAATGGCGAACAGCCATACCCTTGGGACCGGCTTCAGCCCCAGGATGTGATGAGCCGACATCGAGGTGCCAAACACCGCCGTCGATATGAACTCTTGGGCGGTATCAGCCTGTTATCCCCGGAGTACCTTTTATCCGTTGAGCGATGGCCCTTCCATACAGAACCACCGGATCACTAAGACCTACTTTCGTACCTGCTCGACGTGTTGGTCTCGCAGTCAAGCGCGCTTTTGCCTTTATACTCTACGCACGATTTCCGACCGTGCTGAGCGCACCTTCGTACTCCTCCGTTACTCTTTGGGAGGAGACCGCCCCAGTCAAACTACCCACCATACACTGTCCTCGATCCGGATAACGGACCAGAGTTAGAACCTCAAAGTTGCCAGGGTGGTATTTCAAGGTTGGCTCCACGCAGACTGGCGTCCACGCTTCAAAGCCTCCCACCTATCCTACACAAGCAAATTCAAAGTCCAGTGCAAAGCTATAGTAAAGGTTCACGGGGTCTTTCCGTCTAGCCGCGGATACACTGCATCTTCACAGCGATTTCAATTTCACTGAGTCTCGGGTGGAGACAGCGCCGCCATCATTACGCCATTCGTGCAGGTCGGAACTTACCCGACAAGGAATTTCGCTACCTTAGGACCGTTATAGTTACGGCCGCCGTTTACCGGGGCTTCGATCAAGAGCTTCGCCGAAGCTAACCCCATCAATTAACCTTCCGGCACCGGGCAGGCGTCACACCCTATACGTCCACTTTCGTGTTTGCAGAGTGCTATGTTTTTAATAAACAGTTGCAGCGGCCTGGTATCTTCGACCGACATGGGCTTACGCAGTAAATGCTTCACCCTCATCGGCGCACCTTCTCCCGAAGTTACGGTGCCATTTTGCCTAGTTCCTTCACCCGAGTTCTCTCAAGCGCCTTGGTATTCTCTACCTGACCACCTGTGTCGGTTTGGGGTACGATTTCTAGTTACCTGAAGCTTAGAAGCTTTTCCTGGAAGCATGGCATCAACCACTTCGCGTTCTAAAGAACACTCGTCATCAGCTCTCGGCCTTAGCGACCCGGATTTACCTAAGTCACCAGCCTACAACCTTAAACACGGACAACCAACGCCGTGCTGGCCTAGCCTTCTCCGTCCCTCCATCGCAGTAACTAGAAGTACGGGAATATTAACCCGTTTCCCATCGACTACGCCTTTCGGCCTCGCCTTAGGGGTCGACTCACCCTGCGTCGATTAACGTTGCGCAGGAACCCTTGGTCTTCCGGCGAGGGAGTTTTTCACTCCCTTTGTCGTTACTCATGTCAGCATTCGCACTTCTGATACCTCCAGCCAACTTCTCAATTGACCTTCACAGGCTTACAGAACGCTCCTCTACCGCTCATCTTACGATGAACCCGTAGCTTCGGTGTATGGTTTGAGCCCCGTTACATCTTCCGCGCAGGCCGACTCGACTAGTGAGCTATTACGCTTTCTTTAAAGGATGGCTGCTTCTAAGCCAACCTCCTAGCTGTCTAAGCCTTCCCACATCGTTTCCCACTTAACCATAACTTTGGGACCTTAGCTGACGGTCTGGGTTGTTTCCCTTTTCACGACGGACGTTAGCACCCGCCGTGTGTCTCCCGTGCTGACACTCACTGGTATTCGGAGTTTGCATCGGTTTGGTAAGTCGGGATGACCCCCTAGCCGAAACAGTGCTCTACCCCCAGTGGTGATACACGAGGCGCTACCTAAATAGCTTTCGAGGAGAACCAGCTATCTCCGAGCTTGATTAGCCTTTCACTCCTATCCACAAGTCATCCGCTAACTTTTCAACGGTAGTCGGTTCGGTCCTCCAGTGCCTGTTACGGCACCTTCAACCTGCCCATGGATAGATCGCCCGGTTTCGGGTCTATACCCAGCGACTAAACGCCCTATTAAGACTCGGTTTCCCTACGCCTCCCCTAGACGGTTAAGCTCGCCACTGAATATAAGTCGCTGACCCATTATACAAAAGGTACGCAGTCACAGAACAAGTCTGCTCCCACTGCTTGTACGCATACGGTTTCAGGTTCTATTTCACTCCCCTCACAGGGGTTCTTTTCGCCTTTCCCTCACGGTACTGGTTCACTATCGGTCAGTCAGGAGTATTTAGCCTTGGAGGATGGTCCCCCCATGTTCAGTCAACGTTTCACGTGCGCCGACCTACTCGATTTCACAGCTAAGAGTCTTTCGTATACGGGGCTATCACCCACTATGGCCGCACTTTCCAGAGCGTTCTACTAAACTCAAAACTGCTTAAGGGCTGGTCCCCGTTCGCTCGCCACTACTTGGGGAATCTCGGTTGATTTCTTTTCCTCAGGGTACTTAGATGTTTCAGTTCCCCTGGTTCGCCTCACACACCTATGTATTCAGTGTGTGATACCCAGCTTATGCTGGGTGGGTTTCCCCATTCAGAGATCTCCGGATCAAAGGTCATTTGCCACCTCCCCGAAGCTTATCGCAGGCTATCACGTCTTTCATCGCCTCTGACTGCCAAGGCATCCACCGTATGCGCTTATTCACTTGACCATATAACCCCAAACAATCTTAAGTTAATTACTTAACTCAGATTATTCAGTGATATCGGTTTAAAACAGAATTAACGACAATTCCGGAACTTGCACTTGAGATTACAAGTTTACCTTAGCCACATTGCATGCAGTGAAACATGCCATGTGTCTGTACTTCTATCACATATCCAAATTTTTAAAGAGCGTCTGGTTCAGAGACCAGATATCAACAATCAAGGGCTTGATTGTTCATATATGAACTCTGAGTTCCATTCTATGGCGTGTGCTGCGTCGTCCTGGTGGAGCCAAGCGGGATCGAACCGCTGACCTCCTGCGTGCAAGGCAGGCGCTCTCCCAGCTGAGCTATGGCCCCGTTCAGACCTTACACCTCGACAATTGGTGGGTCTGGGCAGATTCGAACTGCCGACCTCACCCTTATCAGGGGTGCGCTCTAACCAACTGAGCTACAGACCCAATCGCCTTTCTTTCTGAATCAAGTAATTCGTGTGAGTGCTTGAGGAACAGCCGAGATCTTTCGATTAAGGAGGTGATCCAGCCGCAGGTTCCCCTACGGCTACCTTGTTACGACTTCACCCCAGTCATGAATCACACCGTGGTAACCGTCCTCCCGAAGGTTAGACTAGCTACTTCTGGTGCAACCCACTCCCATGGTGTGACGGGCGGTGTGTACAAGGCCCGGGAACGTATTCACCGTGGCATTCTGATCCACGATTACTAGCGATTCCGACTTCATGGAGTCGAGTTGCAGACTCCAATCCGGACTACGATCGGTTTTATGGGATTAGCTCCACCTCGCGGCTTGGCAACCCTCTGTACCGACCATTGTAGCACGTGTGTAGCCCTGGCCGTAAGGGCCATGATGACTTGACGTCATCCCCACCTTCCTCCGGTTTGTCACCGGCAGTCTCCTTAGAGTGCCCACCATAACGTGCTGGTAACTAAGGACAAGGGTTGCGCTCGTTACGGGACTTAACCCAACATCTCACGACACGAGCTGACGACAGCCATGCAGCACCTGTGTCAGAGTTCCCGAAGGCACCAATCCATCTCTGGAAAGTTCTCTGCATGTCAAGGCCAGGTAAGGTTCTTCGCGTTGCTTCGAATTAAACCACATGCTCCACCGCTTGTGCGGGCCCCCGTCAATTCATTTGAGTTTTAATCTTGCGACCGTACTCCCCAGGCGGTCTACTTAGTGCGTTAGCTGCGCCACTAAAATCTCAAGGATTCCAACGGCTAGTAGACATCGTTTACGGCGTGGACTACCAGGGTATCTAATCCTGTTTGCTCCCCACGCTTTCGCACCTCAGCGTCAGTATCAGTCCAGGTGGTCGCCTTCGCCACTGGTGTTCCTTCCTATATCTACGCATTTCACCGCTACACAGGAAATTCCACCACCCTCTACTGTACTCTAGCCAGACAGTTATGGATGCAGTTCCCAGGTTAAGCCCGGGGATTTCACACCCATCTTATCAAGCCGCCTACGCGCGCTTTACGCCCAGTAATTCCGATTAACGCTTGCACCCTCTGTATTACCGCGGCTGCTGGCACAGAGTTAGCCGGTGCTTATTCTGTTGGTAACGTCAAGATTGCAGCGTATTAAACTACAACCCTTCCTCCCAACTTAAAGTGCTTTACAATCCGAAGACCTTCTTCACACACGCGGCATGGCTGGATCAGGCTTTCGCCCATTGTCCAATATTCCCCACTGCTGCCTCCCGTAGGAGTCTGGACCGTGTCTCAGTTCCAGTGTGACTGATCATCCTCTCAGACCAGTTACGGATCGTTGCCTAGGTGAGCCATTACCTCACCTACTAGCTAATCCGACCTAGGCTCATCTGATAGCGTGAGGTCCGAAGATCCCCCACTTTCTCCCGTAGGACGTATGCGGTATTAGCGACCCTTTCGAGTCGTTGTCCCCCACTACCAGGCAGATTCCTAGGCATTACTCACCCGTCCGCCGCTAAATCCGGGAGCAAGCTCCCTTCATCCGCTCGACTTGCATGTGTTAGGCCTGCCGCCAGCGTTCAATCTGAGCCATGATCAAACTCTTCAGTTAAATACTGATTGGGTTTTGAGAAAACCCTAAACTTGGCTCAGCTTTACAAAAAACTCATGAATTCACAGAGTTACTTGCTAGGCTGATAATCTTTCTGATCATCGAGCACATTCAGCAAGCACCCACACGAATTACTTGATTCAAATTGTTAAAGAGCGATTCGGTCAGCGTTTCCGCTCAACCAAGGCCGCGAATTCTACGCTAACCTTATGTTCTGTCAAGCTTTTATTTGAAGTTTTTAACCGCTTCAAAACCCGCTTGAGCAACCTGGAAAAGCCTTCGCTTTCCGGGTCAGGGAGGCGCATTCTACAGGATCAAACCCTGCTGTCAACACCTTCCAAACAACCTGATGAGAACTTCTCATCTCACTCGAACTGGCGTCTTTCGAACAACCCTTTCGAGGCGGCGCATTCTACGCCATCTCGCTGGATTGTCAAGCTTCATTTTAAAGCTAACTTATTGATTAATAAGCGCTTTAAGCGAAGCATCCTGCCCGACGAGGAGGCGAATTATAGGCCCGTCAGATTTTCCGTCAAGCCTTTTTTCAGCAATTCACACCGAACGATAAATAAGCCGCTTGCAGGCGTTGCGCCTGCGACGACCAGTCCGGCCGCAGACCAAACCTGCAACCCGCAACTCACACCCACCCGAACAACGAGACGACTGCGCAGGCACAAAAAAACCCGCCGAAGCGGGCTTTTCTTGCACCAAGCGCTTACTTCACGTCTTCAACAGACTTCAGCGGGTAGTGCGCCGGATAAGGCAGAGTCGCCACACCGGAGTCGATGGCAGCTTGCGCAACGGCAGCCGGCACCTTCTCGATCAGGCGAATATCCATCGGCTTCGGAATGATGTACTCACGACCGAATTCCAGAGCAATCCCGCCGTACGCTTCGGAAACGTAGTCCGGCACCGGCTCTTTGGCCAGTTCGCGGATAGCGTGAACCGCAGCGATCTTCATTTCTTCGTTGATGCGGGTCGCGCGAACGTCCAGGGCACCACGGAAGATGAAGGGGAAGCCCAGAACATTGTTAACCTGGTTCGGGTAGTCGGAGCGGCCAGTAGCCATGATCACGTCAGGACGCGAAGCGTGAGCCAGCTCGGGATCGATCTCCGGATCCGGGTTCGAGCAGGCAAACACGATCGGATTTTCAGCCATCAGCTTCAGCTCAGCCGGTTGCAGCAGATTCGGGCCAGACAGACCAACGAATACGTCAGCACCTTTCATGGCGTCGGACAGGGTGCGCTTGTCAGTCTCGGTGGCGAAGATGGCCTTGTACTCGTTCAGGTCATCACGGCCAGCGTGGATCACGCCCTTGCGGTCGAGCATGTAGATGTTTTCGGTCTTGGCGCCCATGCTGACCAGCAGCTTCATACAGGCGATAGCAGCAGCACCGGCACCCAGGCAGACGATCTTGGCGTCTTCGATGGTCTTGTCGGCCAGTTCCAGCGCGTTGATCATCGCGGCTGCGGTTACGATCGCAGTACCGTGCTGGTCATCGTGGAATACCGGAATGTCGCACTGCTCAATCAGCGCGCGCTCGATTTCAAAGCACTCGGGCGCCTTGATGTCTTCCAGGTTGATACCACCGAAGGTGCAGGAAATGCGCTTGACGGTATCAATGAAGGCTTGCGGGCTTTCGGCTTCAACTTCGATGTCGAATACGTCAACGCCTGCAAAGCGCTTGAACAGAACACCCTTGCCTTCCATAACCGGCTTACTCGCCAGCGGGCCGAGGTTACCCAGACCCAGAATGGCAGTACCGTCAGAGATAACGGCAACCAGGTTACCCTTACCGGTGTATTTGTAGGCGTTTTCCAGATCCTTGGCGATTTCACGCACCGGCTCTGCTACACCCGGGCTGTACGCCAGAGCCAGATCGCGGGCAGTCGCGGTCGGCTTGGTCAGTTCAACGCTCAGTTTGCCTGGACGCGGGTTGGCGTGATAGGCGAGTGCATCAGTTCTCAAATCAGACATGGTCACTATTTTCCGGTCAGGTTGCTCATGCGGACGACGGAGAGTACATAAAACGAAACACCCTCGCAAGGTTATTCACGAGATCAATGTCAAGGACATTCTCTTACAACTTTGAGTCATCTTGACGTTGTCAGTCACTGCTGAACAGGTGTAGCTGAGCGGGGTGGCGCAGGCTGATCATGTAGCGGCGAAAACCGTTTTGCTGTTCGCGACGGTCAACTACCCAGCCACGCACTTCAATCTCTCGCCCAACCCAACTGGCGCCCGGCGCAGACGCAAAGTTCACCAGGTCCCGGCGGGCCAGCCTGAGCGTCAGCGGCCCTTCCAAGTCGATCCAGATCGCCTGACGGGCCTGACTGACCGCAACGACGCTGCCACGCAGCAACTGAAAGCCACCACGATCAAGGTGCGTCACCGGGCGCACCACACCAGACTGCCAGAGCCCTCGCCGAGCCTGACGCGCATTCGCCTCAGCCGCCAGGTGGCACTCGGCCAACGCATCATTGGGCGGAATGACGACCGCATAACCAAGACCGGACTGCAGCAGCTCCGCCTCAACGCTGCGGCCGTGGCTGTCGAACAGGTAGCCCAGCGTACGACCGTAATGATCCCGCGGATCATCACCGACCTTGAGCTGCAGCGACTCGCCGCTGACCAGCGCCAGCAGCTCGCGCCGCGCGGCCTGCGCCCAGGGCTCCGACGCCTTGCCGTCACGCCCGATCTCGGGGGTATTGATACCCGCCAGCCGCAGCCGGCGACCATCGGTCAAACGCAAGGTGTCGCCATCAGTAACGCTGCGTACAGACACCGTCTCAACGCCCGGCGGCATGACGCAGGAAGCCTGTGGCGGGTCAGCCTGAACGCAGCCAGCCAGTAAACTGCAGGCAAGAAAAAAGGCGCCCACAAGGGACGCCTTCTTTTCGTTCGCCAGAACCACAAGGGCCTGCATGGCAAACTTACTTGCTGCTGACCGCACCAAAGCGAGCCTTGAAGCGCTCGATACGGCCGCCGGTGTCCAGAACCTTCTGCTTACCGGTGTAGAACGGGTGGCACTCGGAGCAGACGTCCAGGTGGATCGGAGCGCACAGGGTGGAACGGGTCTTGATCACCGCGCCGCAGCTGCAGGTCGCTTCGATTTCTTCGTACTTCGGATGCAAATCAGCTTTCATGGTATGTCCTCGGTTGGTTTGTGCCGCCACCGGATCAACCTGATCGGGCACCGCACTCTGAATCTGTTCTACCAGCCAAGTGACTGCATGCCACAAGCGGCGCATACAGAGTGACCGGAAAATAGGCCGGCGATGATAACAGAATCCGCCAGCGAAGCAAGCACCATTGTTTTGCGCCCGTCGGTGGTAACATCAGCGCCACGCCCCATGGAGTGATCTGCGTGACCGGACCTATCCTGCAAGTTGCCCTGCCCTCACCGCTGAGACGCCTGTTCGACTACCGCGCGCCGCGGGGAGTCAGTGCGGCCGACCTGCAGGTGGGCCAGCGGGTTCGCGTACCGTTCGGCAATCGCGCCATGGTGGGCATGATTGCCGGCATCAGTGACCACACCGAGGTACCGGCCAATCGACTCAAGCCCGCCGAGGCACTACTCGACCTGACGCCAGTTCTGCCCGACAGCCTCTGGCGCCTGTGTCTATGGACCGCGCGCTACTACCAGCACGGCCTGGGCGATACTCTCAGTGTCGCCCTGCCGGTCCTGCTGCGCCAGGGCGAACCGGCGTTAGCCCGTCAGGACCAGCTCTGGCAGCTGCAGCCCGGCGCCTACCCCGAGCACCCGGCGGTGCAACGTGCGCCCAAGCAAAAGCAGGCGGTGCAGATTCTCGCCCAGCATCCGCATGGCCTGTCCCACGCGCTGATCGGTCAATGGGGGCTGAGCCGCGACACGCTGGTTACCCTTGAGAGCAAGGGCCTGGTACAGCGCATTGAGCGCTCACCTCACCATGTCGCCGAACCGCTGCCTTTATTAAGGCAGGCGCACCTTACTGCCAACGCCGAACAGCAGGCGGCACTGGACGCGATTCTCGGTGCCGAGGGCTTTCATACCTGGCTGCTGGAAGGGGTAACCGGCAGCGGCAAGACCGAGGTCTATCTGCAGGCCATTGAGCGCTGCCTGCTCAGCGGCCACCAGGCGCTGGTACTGATCCCGGAGATCGGCCTGACCCCCCAAACCCTGAGCCGCTTTCAACAGCGCTTCAGCGCACCGGTGGTGATTCTCCATTCCGGCCTGAATGATCGCGAGCGACTGGATGCCTGGATCGCTGCCCGCGACGGCGACGCATCCATTGTTATTGGTACCCGCTCGGCGATCTTCACCCCGCTGGCGCGGCCCGGCCTGATCATCGTCGATGAGGAACACGACCTTTCCTATAAACAGCAGGACGGTCTGCGCTACAACGCGCGGGATCTCGCGGTCTACCGCGGCCATCTGGAACAGGTCCCGGTGATCCTCGGCTCGGCGACGCCATCGTTCGAGAGCCTGCACAACGTGCAACAGGGCCGCTACCGGCACCTGCGCCTGACCATTCGCGCCGGCAATGCCAAGGCCCCAACCTTCCAGTGCCTCGACATCCGCAGTCGCCCACTGGAAGGCGGCCTCTCCCGCCCGTTGACCGAGCTGGTCGGCGAACACCTCAAGCGCGGCAATCAGGTCCTGGTGTTCATCAACCGCCGCGGCTTTGCCCCGACCCTGATGTGCCACGACTGCGGCTGGATTGCCGAGTGCCGGCGCTGCGACGCGCGCATGACCGTGCACCAGTCGCCGCCGCACCTGCACTGCCATCACTGCAACAGCCAGCGCCCGCTCGATCGCCACTGCCCCAAATGCCAGAGCGAGGACCTGCGCCCGCTGGGTGCCGGCACCGAGCGCACCGAGGAGTTCCTCAAGGAACGCTTTGCGCACATCGACGTACTGCGCATCGATCGCGAGAGCATGAGCCGCAAGCGCGCCATGCAGGACATGATGGACACCATCCAGAGCGCCAGGCCGTGCATTCTGGTCGGCACCCAGATGCTTGCAAAGGGGCATCACTTCCCCAACGTCACCCTGGTCGCCATTCTGGACGCCGACGGGGGGCTGTTCTCCGCCGACTTTCGCGGCCCCGAGCGCATGGCACAGATGATTACCCAGGTCGCCGGACGCGCCGGACGCGCCGAAAAGCCGGGGCAGGTGATCATTCAGACCCACATGGCCGAGCACCCGCTGCTGATCGAACTGACCGAACGCGGCTACCCGGCGATTGCCGAGCGCGAACTGGCCGAGCGCGAAATGGCCCAGCTGCCGCCCTATCGTTTCATGGCGCTGCTGCGCGCCGAAGCCAATCAGGCCAGCGCCGCCGAGGACTTTCTCGAAGCCGCGCTGGAGCAGGCCGAGATGCTGATCGGCCAACACAACCTGCCGGATATCGACCTGCTCGGCCCGGTCCCCTCACCCATGGAACGCCGCGCCGGACGCCACCGCGCCCAACTGCTACTGCAAGCGGCCCAGCGCTCAGCCCTGCACCAACTGGTGCACATGCTGCTGCCAATGCTGGAACAGCACCCGCAGGCGCGCAAGGTGCGCTGGTCGATTGATATTGATCCGCTGGATATGTTTTAGAAGGTTGATATCAGGCAGGCTGACAGACAAAGAACCATCGCCCGGTATTTGCATCGCGCTGCGGTTGAGCCATCAGAAAGAGGGCGCAATGCGTGAAGACTGCACGGACCCACTCCCCGTTTACGCGGGCGAGTAGCGCAGGATTGGCAGGAAAAAGGACGGCAGCCTGTTTGAGGCTCGAAGAGCCGAGTTCTGCCGGCCCCTGCCAAGCCGAGCAACGCAGCGAACCCGCAGGGCCGCGTAGCCGGGTGCCCGGGGGATCGCTAAGGGGGGCTGGGCAAGCAGCCCCCCTTGGCTCGCCGTAAAAGGCGAAAAGCAAACTCGACAAAAGCACCTTGCAGAGAACGATCACCCTTGTGCAGCCACCGCAGAGCTACATAAAGCCCGCGCCAGCCGCAACGACAAACCCCAACCGACCACAGGGTTTGGCAAGCCGCCCCATAAAACGGATAATGTCGGGTTTTCACTGGGCACCTGCCGGATACTCCATTAAATGAAGAACCTGATCAGCCAACTGCTTGCCGATGCTGTAGACCGCCTCAAGGCCGACGGCGTCCTGCCGACCGACCTTTCGCCCTCCATTCAGGTCGAGAACGCGCGCGACAAGGCCCACGGCGACTTCGCCAGCAACCTGGCGATGATGCTGGCCAAGCCGGCCGGCATGAAGCCGCGCGATCTAGCCGAGAAGCTGATCGCCGCCCTGCCCGCCCATCAGGCGGTGGCGTCGGTCAACATCGCCGGCCCGGGCTTTATCAACTTCTTCCAGGATGCCGGCTGGCTGGCCGGTCAGCTTGAAGCCGCGCTGGCCGACCCGCAACTGAGCGTGCGCGCCGAGGTTCCCGCCCAGCGCGTCGTCGTCGATTACTCCTCGCCAAACCTGGCCAAGGAGATGCACGTCGGCCATCTGCGCTCCTCGATCATCGGTGACGCCGTTGCCCGCATCCTCGAATTCCTCGGCCACACCGTGATCCGTCAGAATCATGTGGGCGACTGGGGCACCCAGTTCGGCATGCTGCTGGCCTATATGGAAGAGCACAGCGTCGACGCCGAAGCCGAGCTGGGCGATCTGGAGAATTTCTACCGCCAGGCCAAGAAGCGCTTCGACGAGAGCGAAGACTTCGCCGCCCGCGCGCGCCAGCGCGTGGTCGACCTGCAGGCTGGCGAGCCGTCCTGTCTGGCTCTGTGGGAACGCTTCAACAGCATTTCCCTCGGCCATTGCCAGGCCGTCTACGACCGCCTCGGCGTCAGCCTGACGCCCGCAGATGTGCGCGGCGAAAGCGCCTACAACGCCGATCTGCCGGGCATCGTTGCCGATCTGCGCAGCGCCGGTCTGCTGACCGAGAGCGATGGCGCCCAGTGCGTATTCCTCGAGCAGTTCAGGAACGCAG
Source organism: Halopseudomonas sp. MFKK-1 (assembly GCF_027474385.1). Classification (NCBI taxonomy): domain Bacteria; kingdom Pseudomonadati; phylum Pseudomonadota; class Gammaproteobacteria; order Pseudomonadales; family Pseudomonadaceae; genus Halopseudomonas; species Halopseudomonas sp. MFKK-1. The sequence goes on along the minus strand of NZ_CP114836.1, from coordinate 1,455,673 downwards.
AGGGTAACCCGCTGCCGGTGATCGTACAAAAGGCCGGCGGCGGCTATCTGTATGCCACCACCGACCTGGCCGCCATGCGCTACCGCCATGCCGAGCTGCACGCCAATCGCGTGCTGTACTTTGTCGATCAGCGTCAGGCGCTGCACTTCCAGCAGGTGTTTGCCGTGGCCCGGGCAGCCGGCTTTGTTCCCGCCGACATGCAACTTGAGCACATGGGCTTCGGCACCATGAACGGTGCCGACGGCAAGCCGTTCAAGACCCGCGACGGCGGCACCGTCAAGCTGGTCGACCTGCTCGACGAGGCAGAGCAGCGTGCTCTGCGCCTGGTTAAAGAGAAGAACCCGGAGCTGCCGTCCGACGAGCTGCGCGCCATCGGCACCGCCGTGGGTATCGGCGCGGTCAAGTACGCCGACCTCTCCAAGCACCGCAGCAGCGACTACAGCTTCAACTTCGACCTGATGCTGAGCTTCGAGGGCAATACCGCGCCCTACATGATGTACGCCTATACCCGTGTTGCCAGCGTATTCCGCAAATTGGAACGCAGCATGGATTCGGTCGCCGATCTGGCACCTATGGCTCTGGTCGAGCCGGCCGAGACCGAGCTGGGCGCGCATCTGGCGCAATTCAACGCCACGCTGAATTACGTTGCTCGCGAAGGCACCCCGCACGTACTCTGCACCTATCTGTACGAGCTGGCCGGTCGCTTCTCCAGCTTCTATGAACAGTGCCCGATCCTCGCAGCGGACAGCGAGACCCAGCGCGACAGCCGTCTGCGCCTGGCAGCACTGACCGGCCGTACCCTCAAGCAGGGTCTGAACCTGTTGGGCATCAACACTCTGGAGCGTATGTAAGGGCATGGCAAAAGGACGCAAAGCCCCTCGCCGCGGCGCCAGCCGCGCGCAATCAGCGCCACGGCGCAAAGGCATTCCCGGCTGGTTGTGGCTGGTCAGCGGTCTGGTGATTGGTGTGTTCGTTACCTTCCTGCTGCAACTCGAACCGGGCCGCGAGGGGGTCCGACGCTCGCCCGAGCCACCCAAGCCAAGCAACACACCCGCCGCGCCCCCAACGACGCCCAAGCCGCAGTACGATTTCTACACACTGCTGCCGGAGTCCGAGGTCAGCACTCCGCAGCAGGCGACGCAGACTACGCCGGCACCAACACCGGCGCCCGAGGCCAGCAAACCGGCCTCAAGCGGGCCATCCTATTACCTGCAGGCGGGCTCCTTCCGCCAGCGTTCGGATGCCGACCAGCTGCGCGCGCAGATCCTGCTGCTGGGCATGGACGTGAAACTGGAGAACGCCACCATCAATGGCGACCAGTGGTACCGCGTTCAGGTTGGCCCGTTCAACAACAAGGACAGCATGACCCAGGCCCAGCGCACCCTCAGCGGCAACGGCTTCAGCAACCTGCTGCCGCAACAGCGCTGAGCCTCTCGCGCCCGTTGCTCGGGCGCATCCAGCTTTGCCTTGAAATCCTGATCAGTGCCCCCAGATCAGGATGCAAGGCAGCGATCCTGCCACTTTTTCCCCCACAGCCAACCAGGAGTTGCGCGTGACTACAATCGTATCCGTACGCCGCCACGGCAAGGTCGTGATCGGTGGTGACGGCCAGGTATCCCTCGGCAACACCGTCATGAAGGGCAACGCCCGCAAGGTACGCCGCCTCTACAAGGATCAGGTCATTGCCGGTTTCGCCGGTGGTACCGCCGATGCCTTTACCCTGTTCGAACGCTTTGAAGCCCAACTGGAAAAACACCAGGGCAACCTCGTCCGCGCCGCCGTCGAGCTGGCCAAGGACTGGCGCACCGACCGCGCCCTGCGCAAGCTTGAGGCCCTGCTGGCCGTCGCCAACAAGGACGCCTCGCTGATCATCACCGGCAACGGCGATGTCATCGAGCCTGAAGAAGGGTTGATCGCCATCGGTTCCGGTGGCCCCTACGCGCAATCCGCCGCGCGCGCCCTGCTGATGCACACCGAGCTGTCTGCTCGCGAGATCGTCGAAACCAGCCTCAACATTGCCGGCGACATCTGCATCTATACCAACCGCAACCTGACTATCGAGGAGCTGGACGCCAATACCTGAGGCGACCGGATTCAACCCCATGTCCATGACACCCCGTGAGATCGTGCACGAGCTGGACCGACACATCATCGGTCAGCAGGATGCCAAGCGCGCCGTCGCCATCGCCCTGCGTAACCGCTGGCGCCGTCAGCAGCTGCCCGAGGCGCTGCGCAATGAAGTCACCCCGAAGAACATCCTGATGATCGGCCCGACCGGTGTCGGTAAGACCGAAATCGCCCGTCGCCTGGCGAAACTGGCCCAGGCACCGTTCATCAAGGTCGAAGCCACCAAGTTCACCGAGGTGGGGTACGTCGGCCGCGACGTCGAATCCATCATCCGTGATCTGGTCGATGCCGCCATCAAGCTGCTGCGCGAACAGGAGATGACCAAGGTTCGCTACCGCGCCGAAGACGCTGCCGAAGAGCGCATCCTCGACGCCCTGCTGCCCGGCGCCCGCCCGGCTACCGGCGACCAGCCGGAGCGCACCGACAGCAGCACCCGTCAGCTGTTCCGCAAGCGCCTGCGCGAAGGCGAGCTGGATGACAAGGACATCGAGATCGAGGTTTCCGATGCGCCGGCCGGCATCGAGATCATGACCCCACCGGGCATGGAGGAGATGACCAGCCAGCTGCGCGACATGTTCTCCAACCTGGGCAAGGGCAAGAAGAAAACCCGCACCCTCAAGGTCCGCGATGCGCTCAAGCTGGTGCGCGATGAAGAGGCTGCGCGCCTGGTTAATGAAGACGACCTGAAGACCCGCGCGATCAACGCCGTCGAGCAGAACGGCATCGTCTTCCTCGACGAGATCGACAAGGTCAGCAAGCGGGCCGACAGCGGCAGCGGCGCCGACGTTTCCCGCGAAGGCGTACAGCGCGACCTGCTGCCACTGATCGAAGGCTGCACGGTCAACACCAAGTTCGGCATGGTCAAGACCGACCACATCCTGTTCATCGCCTCCGGCGCCTTCCACCTGACCAAGCCCTCGGACCTGATTCCCGAGCTGCAGGGCCGCCTGCCGATTCGGGTTGAACTGCAATCGCTGACGCCGAGCGACTTTGAGCGCATCCTGACCGAACCGGATGCCTCGCTGACCGAGCAGTATCGCGCTTTGATGGCGACCGAGAACCTGAACATCGAGTTCGCCCCTGATGCCGTCAGCCGCCTCGCGGAAATCGCCTGGCAGGTCAACGAGAAGACTGAAAACATCGGTGCCCGTCGTCTGCACACGGTGCTGGAGCGCCTGCTGGAAGAAGTCTCGTTCAGCGCCGCCGATCTGGCCGCCAAGCACGACGATCAGCCGCTGGTTATCGACGCCGCCTACGTCGACAGTCACCTCGGTGAGCTGGCCGTCAACGAAGACCTGTCACGCTATATTCTTTAACTCAAGCCGCAAGCTTCAAGCGGCAAGCGAACAGCAGATCGTGCGCGCCATGCGATCTGCTTGAAGCTCAGGACTCTGCCATGCCTGCACCTATCCCGACCCGCATCAAGTTGCACAAGGCCTCGCGCACGCTGGAGCTGGGATATGCCGACGGTCGCAGCTATCAGTTGCCCGCCGAATACCTGCGCGTGCTGTCACCCTCTGCCGAGGTGCGCGGACATGGCCGTCCCGTCCTGCAGACCGGCAAGATCAACGTTGCCCTAGTCGGCGTCGAGCCAGCCGGGCGCTACGCCCTGAAGCTGGTGTTTGATGACGGTCACGACAGCGGCCTCTACAGCTGGGACTATCTCTACCGCCTCGCCACCGAACAGGCGCAGCGCTGGCAAGCCTACCTTGACGAGCTGCACCAGACTGGTGCATCGCGCGACCCTGACGTCAGCGCAATCCGCTTCATCCCCTGACAGGGCGCTCGCCTCAACACCTGTTTGACATATGGCTCTGATTTAGTTGACCTGCCTAAAAAGGCGTTAACAGCAATCAAGCCGCATGCTAACGTGTCTCAAGAATGCGACACCAACAAGCTGGTTCAATTCTTGCTGGACTGCATTCGGAGCGGCTTCCCTGCCTCAGACTGGAGCGTTGAAAATGGGCGATAAAACCAATAATGAAAATCTGGCCAACAAGGCCAGCGAACATATTCTCGGCCCCAACCCCGTGGTTGGTGTTCCGGCACGTGATCTTGTCAGCACTGCCCGCATGGTGCTGAGGCAAACTGTCAAACAACCGCTGCACAGTATTCGCCATCTGGGTCGCCTCGGCATGGCGGTGACCGATGTGATGCTCGGTCGCTCGCAACTGGCTCCCAGTGCCGACGACCGCCGCTTTGTCGATCCGACCTGGAGCCAGAACCCGCTGTACCGCCGTTACATGCAGACCTATCTGGCCTGGCGCAAGGAACTGAACAGCTGGATTACCAGCTCCGATCTGTCGGCCCAGGACATAAGCCGCGCCCAGTTTGTCATCGCCCTGATGACCGAGGCTATGTCGCCGACCAACACCGCACTCAATCCGGCTGCACTCAAGCGCTTTTTCGAGACCGGCGGCAAGAGCATCCTCGACGGTCTCACCCACATGGCCAAGGACATCGCCCACAACGGTGGCATGCCAAGCCAGGTGAACATGAATGCCTTCGAGGTCGGCGGCAACCTGGCCACCACTCGCGGCTCGGTGATTTTCCGCAATGAGGTGCTGGAACTGATCCAGTACAAGCCACTGACCGAAGAAGTCTATGAACGCCCGGTGCTGGTGGTACCGCCGCAGATCAACAAGTTTTACGTCTTCGATCTGTCACCCGACAAGAGCCTGGCCCGCTACCTGGTCAGCAACCATATGCAGGGCTTCGTGGTCAGCTGGCGCAACCCGACCAAGAGCCATCGTGAGTGGGGTCTGAGTACCTACATCGACGCCCTCAAGGAAGCCGTCGACGTGGTACTGGACGTGACCGGCAGCAAGGACCTGAGCATGCTTGGCGCCTGCTCCGGCGGCATCACCACCGTCTCCCTGCTCGGCCACTACGCGGCGCTGAAGGAAAAGAAGGTCCACTCCTACACCCTGCTGGTCAGCGTGCTGGATACCGAACTCAAGACCCAGGTCGCGCTGTTTGCCGACGAGCGCTCAATTGAGGCCGCTCGCCGCATGTCCTACCAGAGCGGCGTACTGGAAGGCCGCGACATGGCACGCATCTTTGCCTGGATGCGCCCCAACGACCTGATCTGGAACTACTGGGTCAACAACTACCTGCTGGGCAACGAACCGCCGGTATTCGACATCCTGTTCTGGAACAACGACACCACCCGCCTGCCGGCCGCGTTGCACGGCGAATTCCTGGAGATGTTCAAGACCAACCCGCTGACCCGCCCCGGCGCACTGGAAGTCAGCGGCACGCCGATCGACCTGAAGCAGGTCAAGAGCGACTTCTTTGTCATTGCCGGGCTAAACGATCACATCACGCCATGGGAATCGTGCTACAAATCAGCCAAACTAATGGGCGGCAAGTGTGAATTCGTACTGTCCTCCAGCGGCCACATCCAGAGTATTCTTAATCCGCCAGGCAACCCCAAGGCGCGCTTCTTTACCAGCGGCGACATGAGTGGCGATGCCAAACACTGGCTGGAAACCGCGACCAAACAGTCCGACTCCTGGTGGCAATACTGGCGGGACTGGCTGCATGCCCGCGGCGGCAAGCGCAAGCCGGCCCCTGCGGTGCTTGGCAACCAGTCGTATCCGGCGCTGGAGCCCGCACCCGGCACTTACGTACACGAGCGCTGATCGGCGCAAAACTGAGAGCAGCCCATGCCGCAGTCCATCATATTTCGCACCATCGAGCTGGACGGTCAGTACCTGCGTACAGCCGTTCGCCCGGGCTCGAGCTCGCTGCCTCCGCTGCTGATCTTCAATGGCATTGGCGCCAACCTGGAACTGGTGTTTCCGTTCATCGAAGCGCTGGACCCGGACCTGGAGGTCATCGCCTTCGATGTGCCCGGTGTCGGCGGCTCATCCACGCCGATGACGCCGTTCCGGTTCCCCGGTCTGGCCAAGCTGGCCGCACGCATGCTCGACTACCTCGACTACTCCCAGGTCAACGTCATCGGCGTGTCCTGGGGGGGCGCGCTGGCGCAGCAGTTTGCCTACAGCCACCCCGAGCGTTGCAAGAAGCTGATTCTGGCGGCTACCTCGGCTGGAGCCGTAATGGTCCCCGGTCGGCCGGCCGTACTGATGAAGATGGCCAGCCCGCGGCGCTACATTCAGCCCTCGCACGGCGTCACCATCGCCCCCGATATCTATGGCGGCGCATTCCGCCGCGACCCGCATCTGGCCGAGAAGCACGCAGCCAAGGTGCGATCCTCCGGCAAGCTGGGCTACTACTGGCAACTGTTCGCGGGGCTGGGCTGGACCAGCGTGCACTGGCTGCACAAGATCCGGCAGCCGACGCTGATTCTGGCCGGTGACGACGACCCGATCATTCCGTTGATCAATATGAAGCTGCTGGCCTGGCGCATTCCCAACTCGGAGCTGCATGTGATCGACGACGGCCACCTGTTTCTGGTGACGCGCGCACAGAGTGTCGCTCCGATGATCATGGCGTTTCTGTCAGAGGAGAAACAGCCCGCCGTCATCCGGCACCCTGCCTCCATCAAGCAGGCTCCCGGGCATGGCTGATCAGGCACAGCGCCAACGCCAGCAAGGCACCCTCGACACAGCCCCGTACAGGGCCTGCTTGCGTTAGACTGCGACACGAGACACGGATCTGGATCAGGAACGCTGGATGCCCGAGCACTCACAAGGACGAACGCGCCAAAGCGCTATCGGGCGAGACCTGTCGCAGAGTCTGCTGGCACTGCTGCGCAGCCTGAGCCAACAACCCTGCCACCATGCAGATTACCTGCTCCAAACCCTGGGCAAGGCCCTGCAAGCATTGCTCGGCCAGCTGGATATCGACGTACCGGAGGGCGACCCCCGCTTCAGCCACCCGGGCTGGCAGGCAACCATGCCACAACGCATTTTGCAGCTTTGGTACGCCTGGCAGCAGCCGCTGAACGCATGGCTCAACGGCCTGGAGATGGCAGAGCACGAGCGCGCGCAACTGCGCTGGCTGCTGGAGCAAGTGGCTGCCGCCGTAGCACCCAGCAACAGCCTGCTCAACCCTGAGGTGCTCGACGCCGCCCGCCAAAGCCGGGGTCATAGCCTGTGCCGGGGCGCACATAACCTCTGGACCGACCTGGCCAGCGGTCGCCCCTTTGCCCAACCCAATCTGGATACCCGTCACCTGCTCGGGCGTGACATCGCCTGCAGCCCTGGCCAGGTAATCGCCCGCCACGCCGAGTTCGAGCTGCTTTGCTATCAGCCATTGACTGACCGCGTCCACAACACTCCGCTGCTGATCGTTCCGCCGCCGATCAACCGCTTTTACCTGCTTGATCTGACCCCGGACACCAGTCTGATCCGCCATGCCCTGCAACAGGGGCTGCAGGTCTACCTGATCAGCTGGCGCAATCCCAATCCCAGCCACTGCAACTGGGGGCTGGGCCGCTACGTCAGCGCTAGCCAGCGCGCGCTGAGCGAGTGCCTGCAGCACAGCGCCAGCCCCCAGGCAACACTCACCGGTGTCTGCAGCGGCGGCCTGATCGCTGCCCTGGTCTGCGCCTGGCAGCAGGCCGCAGGCCGCCCTAGCCAACTGAATGCACTCAGTCTGCTGGTGACCCCGCTGGATACTCGCCTGCAGACCGACCTGATGCGCCTGAGCGGCCCGGCAACCCGACAGCGCCTGCGCCAGCGGGTCTGGCGCGACGGCTACCTCGACGCCCGCAGCAGCGGCGCCCTGTTCGGCTGGATGCGGCCGGAACAACTGGTTTGGATACCGGCCGTCACCCGTTACGGGCTGGGCCGCGAGCTGAAGGACTGCCCGGTCAGCACCTGGGGACACGATCACACCCGCCTGCCGGCGCAACTGGTCGAGGACCTGCTCGACCTGTTCGACCGCGACCCGCTTGGCCAGCCCGGCAGCCTGCAGCTGAACGGTGAAGCAATCGACCTCAGCGCAGTGACCCTGCCCAGCTGGCATCTGGCCGCGCGGCGGGATCACATCGTGCCTTGGCAAAACACCTACCCCGGTACCCGTCTGGGGGGCGAGAAAGTCTTCAATCTGTGCCACAGTGGCCATATTCAGGGCCTGCTGTGCCCGCCCGGCCATCCACGCGCGCACTTCCAGCACGGCCAGGTCACCTGCGCTTCTGCCGACGCCTGGCTGGCCACAGCCGAAGCACAGCAGGGCAGTTGGTGGTTGGCCTGGACTGGCTGGCTGAAGCGCTACAGCGGCGATCTGATCAGCGCACCGACTCACGCCGATGGCGGCCACGGCCCGGCGCCCGGCCAATACGTTCAACAGCAATGAGTAACCGATGAAGACCCGCGATCGCATCCTGCTCTGCACTCTGGAACTCTACAATGCCGACGGCGAGCCCAACGTCACCACCCTGGACATCGCCAACGAGCTGGAGATCAGTCCGGGCAACCTGTATTACCACTTCAAGGGCAAGGAAGCACTGCTGGAGGCGCTGGTCGATGACTTTCTGCTTTCCACCCACAGCCTGCTGGTCAGCCCAGAAGAACCCGACGATGCCTCACCCGACGACCTCTGGCTGCTGCTGCACCTGCTCTTCGAAGCCATCGCCACTCACCGCTTCCTGTTCCAGGATCTGTCCAACCTGATGGGGCGCTATCCGTTCCTGCGCCATGCCATGCGCCCGTGGTTGGCGGCGCTGCGCAGCCGACTGAATCAGGTGCTGCGGGCCCTGCGCAACAGTGGCCATCTGATCTGCGATGAGGACGCGGAGCAACGGCTGCTTGACGCGCTGTGCCAGACCACCCTGTTCTGGCTCGACTACCAGCGCGTCGCCGGAGACGGCGAAGTCGATGCCGCCGGCGGCGTACAGCAGATGCTCGGCCTGTTGCGCCCCTGCCTCGACGAGGAGACCGCCGAATGGATGCAGCTGCTGATCGACCGCTACAACTGATCGCCCACTCTCAAGCAGCCAATAAAAAACCCCGCAATGCCGAAGCAGTGCGGGGTCCGGTACGACTGAGCGCAATCAGGCGTCGGTGGGCTTGTCCGCCGCCGGTGCCGCAGCGGGCGCTGCAGGTGCCGGAGCAGGGGTCGCCGCAGCGGGTGCCTTAACAGCCGGAGTCGCCTTCGGCTTGGCCGGGGCTTTCGGTTTGGCTGGTGCCTTCGGCTTGGCCGCAGCAGTCTTCGCCGCCGGTTTGGCAGCCGGCTTCGGTGCGGCCTTCGCGGCTGGCTTGGCGGCCGGTTTCGCTGCGGGCTTGGCAGCTGCGGTCTTCGGCTTGGCTGCCGGCTTGGCAGCAGGTTTCGCCGCCGGTTTGGCAGCCGCAGGGCTGGCTTTCGGCGCAACCTTGGCAGCCGGCGCCTTGCCGGAAGCCATACCCTGAATCAGCTTGGTCAACTCATCGACCTTGTCGTTCAGCGCCTTCACTTCATCACGTGAGGGCACCCCAAGGCGGGAAACAGCACTGTTGAGACGCTTGTCGAAGGCTTCTTCCAGCTCATTCCACTTGCCTGTCAGCTTGCCCTTGGCCTTTTCGGCCTTGGACTTGGCTTCATCAAGCGGGCTCTTGCCGGCTTTCGCCTTACCCTTGAGGGTGTCGACCTGCTTGTCGATCTCGGCCTTGGCTTTCTTCTCGGCAACCTCTCCGTCCTTGATCAGGGTTTCGAAGAGCTTCACGCCCTCCTTCCCGACCTTGGCGTAGGCACCCAGACCTGCCAGCCAGATCTGCCGCGAATAACTTTCGATATCCGCAACCCAACTTGGATCCTTGTCCTTCTTTTTACCCGCCATGGAGCAACTCCTCTGTGACCTTACTTGCTTTGCAGCGACTTGAGTGCAGCACTCAGATCATCCAGCTTAGCAGACAGCTGATCAATATCTTTCTTGCTCGGAATACCCATGCGACCGAGGGTGGAAGCAACGCGCTCGTCGAATACTTCTTCAACCTTGCTGAAGCGACCGCCGGTCTTTTCCTGCACCTTTTCCTTGAAGGTTTCGATGCGGCTGTTGGCGGCTTCAACCTGGCTGGCGACCAGTTCCTTGCCCTGTTTCTCGACGGCTTCGCCTTCGCTTACCAGCGCCTTGAAATAGTCCGCACCTTCTTTACCGGCCTTGGCATAGGCACCCAGGCCTGCCAGCCAGATCTGATGGGCGTATTTCTTCACGTCAGCAGCAAAACCAGCGGTGCTTTCTTCAATTTTCTTTGCGGTGTTCTTGGCCATGTTCGTAACTCCAGTTCAGTAGATTGGGATACTGCAATGGACCGGTTACCGATCCTTGAAGACGAACTTACCCAGCAAAATTAGAAAACACATACTAAAAACCGGGACCGGGCAGAGCAGCCTGTCCGCGAGGACGTGCACGCAGGCTCTGGGACAGCCGTTACAGCCGGAGCCTGCGACACGATGACACAGCAATTAAACCAGGTACTTGTCCAGTGCCTTCTGCACTTCGCTTTTCACCATGCCGGCCATCGGCGTGAGCATCATGCCCAGATTGACCTGTACCCGCACGTCGGCATCAGACACGGTGATGCAGCCATCCGCGCCGCTGCGCTTGAAGGTCAAGCGGTCACCTTCCCAGCTGCACTTGGCGTCCAGCTTCTGGACCAGCTTGTCGGCCAGCTTTTGGGCGCGCTGACGCGCCTCTTCCTTGCCCAGACTGTGTTCGCGGGTAATGTCTACGGTCGGCATCGCTTGTTCCATCCAGTGTTGTTAGCAAAGCTCGTCAGCATGCCGCAAATGAAGACAGGCGTCATCACCCGCGGCAAAACCCGGGCGCGGCAAATGGGCAGCGCTTCCGGGGGCAAAAAATGGTTAGAATGGGGCACATTTTCCAGCGCAGACGGAATCCATGAGCGATCGACACGACAGCGACAAAACCACCCACTTCGGCTATCAGACGGTCGCCGAGTCCGAAAAGGCCCAGCGCGTCGCTGAGGTCTTTCACTCGGTAGCCGCCAAGTACGACATCATGAACGACCTGATGTCCGGCGGCATTCACCGCCTGTGGAAGCGCTTCACCATCGAGTTGTCGGGTGTACGCACCGGTAACCGGGTGCTCGACATTGCCGGCGGCACCGGTGACCTGACCCGCCGTTTCGCCAAACGGGTGGGCCCGACCGGTGAAGTCATCCTCGCCGACATCAATGCCTCCATGCTCAAGGTCGGCCGTGACCGTCTGCTCGATCTGGGCGTCGCCGGCAACGTGCGCTTCGTCCAGGCCGACGCCGAGGCCCTGCCGTTCCCGGACAACTACTTTGACTGCATCACCATCGCCTTCGGCCTGCGTAACGTCACCCACAAGGATACCGCCATCGCCTCAATGCTGCGCGTATTGAAGCCCGGCGGCCGACTGCTGGTGCTGGAGTTTTCCAAACCCAAGAGCGAGCTGCTGTCCAAGGTCTATGACCAGTACAGCTTCAAGTTCCTCCCCCTGATGGGCAAGCTGGTCGCCAACGATGCCGAGAGTTACCGCTATCTGGCCGAGTCGATTCGCATGCACCCGGATCAGGAAACCCTCAAGGCGATGATGGAAGAAGCCGGTTTTGCCCGGGTGACCTACCACAACATGACCGGCGGCATCGTCGCCCTGCACCGGGGCATCAAACCCTGATGCTGTCGGCTGCGCTGCTCAAGGCGGCCGAGCGCAGCATTGCTGCGGCACTGGCCCGTGACAGTGTGACCGCCAGACGGCTCGGCGCACTGCAGGGCAAATCTGTGCTGATCTCGGCCCGTGACCCGGGCTGGCAACTCTGGCTGCTGCCGGCCGAGGGCGAAATTGCCCTGCGCAACGCCAGCGAACAGCCCGCCGACTGCGAACTGCACGCGCCCAGTGCCCTGCTTGCCCGCCTGCTGATCAGCAGCGACCGCAAGGCGTTGCTGCAGGAGCCGGACGTCGAGCTGGTCGGCGACAGCCAGGTGCTGGTCACACTGCAGAACATCATGACCGACCTCAGGCTCGACGGTGAGGCCGAACTGGCCCGCTGGCTCGGCCCGGTCGCCGGTCACGCCATCGGCAGCGCGCTGCGCCGCAGCCACCAATGGGGCCGCGAAAGCCGCGCAAGCCTGCGCCAGACCCTGGCCGAGTACCTGACCGAAGAGAGCCGTCAGCTGGTCGGCCAGGCCGAGGCCCGCGCCCGCGCCGAACAGCTGCACGCACTGCGCCTGCAACTCGACCGCCTGGAAGCCCGGGTTGCGTTGCTCACTCCTACCGCACCGGACTCGCCCGACGCATGAGACTCACCGCCTTTTCGCGCCTGCTGCGCATCCTGCATATCTTCGCCCGCTACCGTCTGGACCAGATCCTGCTGGCATTGCCGTTGCCGTGGCTGGCGCGCCTGGCGCTGCAGCTCGGCCCCTGGCGTCTGCGACCGGCCCCGCGCGACCTGAGCCGCGGCGCGCGGCTGCGCAAGGCCTGCGAAGACCTCGGCCCGGTATTCATCAAGTTCGGCCAGATTTTGTCTACCCGCCGCGACCTGCTGCCCGAAGACATCGCCCTTGAACTGGCCCGTCTGCAGGACAAGGTACCGCCCTTCCCAGGCCCCAGGGCCCGGGCACGGATTGAAGAGCAGCTCGGTCAACGCATTGAGGATGTCTTCGCCGAGTTCAGCGACCAGCCGCTGGCCTCCGCCTCGGTAGCCCAGGTCCACGCTGCCCGCCTGAAAGATGGCAGTGAGGTGGTGGTCAAGGTGGTTCGCCCGGGCATTGGCGAAACCATTGATCAGGATATCCAGTGGCTGTTTCTGGCTGCGCGCCTGCTGGAGCGCATTTCTGCCGATGGTCGTCGTCTGCGCCCGGTCGAGGTGGTCGAGGATTACGAAAAGACCATCTTCGACGAGCTGGACCTGCACCGCGAAGCCGCCAATGCCTCGCAGCTGCGGCGCAACTTCGAGGGCTCCGAGCTGCTATATATCCCCCGCATCCACTGGGACTGGTGTCGCCACAAGGTGCTGGTGATGGAGCGGATCGACGGCATTCCAGTGACCGATCTGGCCGCCCTCGCAGACCAGCGCACCGACATGCAAAAACTGGCCGAACGCGGCGTCGAAATCTTCTTTACCCAGGTGTTCCGTGACAGCTTCTTCCACGCCGACATGCACCCGGGCAACATCTTCATCTCCCGCAAGCACCCGTGGGAGCCGCAGTACATCGCCATCGACTTCGGCATCGTCGGTAGCCTGACGCCGGAAGACCAGAGCTATCTGGCGCGCAACCTGATGGCATTTTTCAAGCGTGACTACCGGCGCGTGGCGCAGTTGCATATCGACTCGGGCTGGGTGCCGGCCGATACCCGGGTCAACGAGTTCGAAGCAGCGATCCGCAGTGTTTGCGAGCCGATCTTCGAGCGCCCGTTGAAGGATATCTCCTTCGGCCAGCTGCTGCTGCGCCTGTTCCAGACCGCACGCCGCTTCAACATGGAAGTGCAGCCACAACTGGTATTGCTGCAAAAAACCCTGCTCAACATCGAAGGTCTGGGCCGCCAGCTGTATCCGGATCTGGATCTGTGGAATACCGCCCAGCCCTACTTGGAGCGCTGGATGCGCGAACGCATGCTGCCGCAGCATCAGCTCAAGACCTGGCAACAGCATCTGGAACGCGTACCGGCCCTGATTGATACCACCAACCAGGCGCTGGGAAAGCTGGCCAGAGCGCCCGAGCAACCCCGTGCGCAACAGCGTTCGCGCTGGCCTTTGCAATTGGCCGGGATCGCTCTGCTGGTCTTCGGCGCCAGCGCTCTGGGCGGCGCGGACCCGGCGCTCTGGCTTGACGCCGCCCCGGCCCAGTGGGGCCTGATCGCACTGGGAAGCTGGCTGATTCTGCGCCGCGGATAGTCAGCACCCCGCAGAACTGGCAAACTTGCGACATTAACTCAAAGACGACCCGCCATGACCGACTCGACCCCCGCCAGTGACTGGCTCGACAGCATCCACTGGGATGCCGACGGCCTGGTTCCCGCCATTGCCCAGGATGTACATACCCAGCGTATCCTGATGATGGCCTGGATGAACCGCGAAGCCCTCCAGCTGACCGTGCAGGAAGGCCGCGGCATTTACTGGTCCCGTTCGCGTCAGCGCCTGTGGCGCAAGGGCGAGGAGTCCGGCAACGTGCAGAAGCTGCACGAGCTGCGGCTGGACTGCGACGCCGACGTGATCATCCTGCAGGTCGAGCAGATCGGCGGCATTGCCTGCCATACCGGTCGTGAGAGTTGTTTCTACCGGGTTCTGAAGGACGGCCAGTGGCAAACCGTCGACGCCGTCATCAAGGACCCGAAAACGTTATACGAGCACCCAAAACATGTCTGACACCCTGAGCCAACTGGCTGCCGTACTGGAACAACGCAAGCAGGCGTCTGCCGACACCTCCTACGTTGCCAGCCTGCACGCCAAGGGCCTGAACAAGATTCTCGAAAAGGTCGGTGAAGAGTGCACCGAGACACTGCTAGCCGCCAAGGATTGTCAGCACAGCGACGACAAGTCCGACCTGATCTACGAGACCGCTGACCTGTGGTTCCACTCATTGGTCATGCTCAGTCATCTCGGCCTCGGTCCGGACGACATCCTGAACGAACTGGCACGCCGCTTCGACCTCTCCGGTCTGGAAGAAAAGGCGTCCCGCAGCAAATAAACTGGGCAATAGGCCCCGGAGGCAAACATGGGTTTTGGTGGCATTAGTCTGTGGCAACTGCTGATCGTACTGGTCATCGTGGTACTGCTGTTCGGTACCAAGCGGCTCAAGAACATCGGCGGCGATCTGGGCGGCGCAATCAAGGGTTTCCGCAAGGCGATGAACGATGAGGACAAACCCTCGGTCGAAAACAAGCCGGGAGAAACGCTCGACGCCAAGGCGCAAGAGCACAAGCAGGACGCTCCGTCCAACAAGCAGTAATTCGCCGACAGGTTCCGTCTCATGTTCGACATCGGCTTTATGGAAATGCTGGTGGTGGCGATCATCGCCCTGCTGGTACTCGGCCCCGAACGGCTGCCCGGTGCCATCCGCACCGTCAGCCTGACCGTAGGACGGATCAAGCGCGGCTTCTCCGAGGTGCGCAGCCAGGTCGAGCGTGAGATCGGTGCCGACGAAATTCGTCAGCAGCTGCACAACGAGCGCATCCTCGCCGAACTGGAAAAACAGGGCCTGAACGCCGGCAGCCCGAGCAATCAGCTGCACACTGCCAGCGGTAACAAGCCCGTCACACAGTCGTCGCAAACTGGCCCGACCGCCGATAAATCCAGCGCCGAGCCCGTCAATGAGCAGCAAGACACCCGCCATGAGCAACCCTGAACTGCCACCAGCCAAATCTGCCGGTGACATGCCGCTGGTCGCGCACCTGACCGAGCTGCGCTCGCGCCTGCTGCGCATCGTGCTGATCTGGCTGCTGATCTTTGCCGGCCTGTTCTACTTCGCCAACGACATCTACGCGTTCATTTCCGAACCGTTGCGGGCGCTGATGCCGCCCGGCACCAGCATGATCGCCACGGACGTGGCCTCGCCGTTTCTGACCCCGTTCAAACTGACCCTGGTCAGCGCGCTGTTTATCGCCATGCCGTTCGTGCTGCATCAGATCTGGGGCTTTATCGCACCCGGGCTGTACAAGCATGAAAAGCGCATCGCCATCCCGCTGCTGGTCTCCAGCATCCTGCTGTTCTACGGCGGCATGGCGTTCGCGTACTTTGTGGTCTTTCCGCTGGTGTTCGGCTTCTTCACCAGCGCCGCGCCGGATGGCGTGGCGGTGATGACCGACATAAACAGCTATCTGGACTTCGTGCTCACGCTGTTTATGGCCTTCGGCCTGTCGTTCGAGATTCCGGTCGCCACCGTGCTGCTGGTGCTGGTCGGCATCGTTGACGTACAAAGCCTTAGCAAGGCGCGCCCCTACGTGGTCGTCGGCTGCTTCACCGTCGGCATGGTACTGACTCCGCCGGACGTGATCTCCCAGACCCTGCTGGCGGTACCGATGTGGTTGCTGTATGAAGTCGGCATCCTGTTCAGCCGAATGGTTCGCCCGCGCACGTCAGAAGATCAGCAGGACAGCCCGCAGGCATGAACCTGCTGCTGCTTGAAGAGACTGATTTCATCGACGCGGACCATGTTCGCCTTAGCGGCCGCCGCCTGGCCCATATGCTGGACATCCAGCAGGTCGGCGTTGGCGACACCCTGCGTGTCGGCCGCATCAACGGATTGATGGGCCAGGGCACGGTGCTGGATCTGGACAAGAACAGCGCTCTGCTCAACGTCGTGCTGAACGAACAACCACCCGCCAAACTGCCGCTGACCCTGCTGCTGGCCATGCCCCGCCCGAAGATGTTCCGCCGCATTCTGCAGCACTGCGCCACCCTCGGCGTACCCGAGATCATCCTGCTCAACAGCGTGCGGGTGGAAAAGAGCTTCTGGCAGACCCCATTCCTGCAACCGGAGGTGGTGCGCGACAACCTGCTGCTGGGCCTGGAGCAGGCGCGCGATACCGTGCTGCCGGCGGTGCGCATCGAGAAACGCTTCAAACCCTTCGTCGAGGACAGCCTGCCCGGCATCATCGACGACCGTCTGGCGCTGGTTGCCCACCCCGGCAACTTCCCGGCCTGCCCACGCGGCATCGACCAGCCGCTGACGCTGGCCATCGGCCCCGAGGGCGGCTGGGTTCCCTATGAGGTCGACAAACTGATCGAGGCCGGCATGCAGCCGGTGCAACTGGGCGACCGTATCCTGCGGGTGGAGACGGCGGTCACCGCGCTGATATCACGCCTGTTCTGAAACCAGCCCCGCTTTTTGCAGCGGAACGGCCACATCACACGGGACGAGTATTGCACGCCTGCTCCGGACACATCGACTAGCGACAAGGCTCGAACATCAGAACGCACTGACTCGAGCCGGCTGAATGCAGGCCTGTAGCAGGGCTACTTTGCTGCTTCCCTGTGCTGGGCTATCCTCGCAGCAAGACAAAAGGCCAGCCCGGGCCACACAAGGAGCAATCCATTCATGGACAGATTCGCGCTGCCACCATTACCGCGTGTGCTTAACAGCATCCTTATGCTTATCCAGGGAGCAACAACGCTGCTGGCGCTGGCAATGACCTTCATCTACCCAGCCGCAGCGATTGTATTTGTCATCAGCGCGGCGCTCACCGTCGGGCTGTGGTTCAAACATCCGTTTACTTACGCTGCCGTCATGGTCGCTTCGTTTATCAGCATCACTGCCAGCTTGAAAACCGGCGACATCGTCCTGGCCTGCAGCAGTGTGCTGAACGCATTAATGGCGCTGTACATCCGGCTCAACCTGTACGAACTCAAAGGGCCGGCTGAACCCGATGCAGAAACGGAATGAAGGCCTGGCAAGGCACTGAACGCAGGCCGCCGAGCTACTGCGGAACCGCGCCGCAACCTGATCCGCTACCCATAGTCCGGAGCTGAGGAGAGAGAGCCTGAAGTACACCGGACTGGCCACAGCGCTGCTGCTGTCCGCCTGCACCAGCGTCGCCCAGGAAACACCGCTTGAGCAGGCGCTTGCCGATCAGTTCGACGCGGCTATCCCGGCCCATCAAAGCGCGACGGTCGACCTCAACGCCGACGGCTTCGATGACGCGCTGGTGTACGCGCTCGGCCCAGACTGGTGCGGCTCCGCGGGTTTTACCCTGTTCGTATTCAAGGGCAGCGCAGAAGGCTACGAGCTGCTGTCGAAAACCACCATTGTGCAACTGCCACTGGCCGTATCAGCGCAGCAGACCGCCGGCTGGAAGGACCTGATCGTGCACGCCAAGGGCGTCGGAGATGTGGTACTGAAGGCAACCAACCAGGGCTACCCGCTCAACCCGTCGATGCAGCCGCAGGCGACAGCAGCAGACCTTGAGTACAGCCAGCAGCTGCTCAACTACCAACAACCTTAACCCAACGCGTGAACCAGCATTGAAACCAGCTCGGTCTGCTTACGGCAGTGGATAAGTTGTCACGCGGCTGACCCCGTATTTACCGATTCAAATCGCCATCCGACACAACGGAATTACTCCACCCGCACCAGCTTGATATTGACCAGTTCATTACCCTGCATGAGGGTCTTGTCGTCGACGATGGTCCAGACCTCTTCGGTTTCGCCGCTCTTGAACACCAGATAGCGCTTGCCCGCCGACTCGCGCTCGAAGATATCGTCGAAGGTCGTGCGCCGGCCCTCGGACTCGATGTAGTCGTCGCCGATCACAATGCGGTCAGCCCCGGCCATCTCCGCAAAGGCGTTCAGCACGTCGTTGCTGGAACCGGCACGGCTCTCGTAGACACCCTCGAAGTCGTGACCGCCGCAGGCGCTCAGCAGCGCGGCCGCAACCAGCAGCGCACTGTACTTGATCAGTTTCATGTGAAGTTCCTTGTACAAAGACCGCAGCCGCGGCGTGCTGGCCATCATACTCCGCCATACCTGCTATCCAAACCCTGCAATGCGCGCCCGGCGCCGCGCCGATAACCCCGATGAATAGCGCGCCACAGAGCATTTGCCGCGATCCGGAACTGCCGCCTAAACTCGGTCGTTCAGTCAGGCACGTGCCCGTCGCCGTGCAGCTATCCACCCTTTTCAGGAACACCGCCCATGAGTTTCGATACCCCCCTCTACCTCTGCGGCCCGCTGCGCGAGCCCAAGCAGATGCTGGCCGACCAGGAGTACAGCGGTCACTCTTCGATTCACGACGACAGCATGGCCGAGAAACTGGGCTTTCGCGCCGGCCCGATCGAAGGTCCCACCCACTTCAGCCAGTTCACCCCGTTGCTGGTCGAGATCTGGGGCCAGGCCTGGTTTGAGCGCGGCTGCTTTTCCTCGCACTTCCAGAACATGGTGGTCGAAGGCGAACAGGTACGCGCCTTTGTTGAGCGCCCCGCTCCGGGTCAGACCCGCGTGCGCTGCTGGGCCGAAAAGGCAGACGGCACGCCGGTCCTGGAGGCCAGCGCCAGCATCGATGCCGCCCCGGGCGAGAGCCTGCTGTACGAACGCATGGCCAAACTGCGGGCACCGGAGAAGCTGGTGATTCTGTCGGACCTGCACGTTGGCATGAAGGGTGCGGTAGACGAAAAGGTCCGCATGGACCCGGACCAGCACATGGGCAAGCTCTACCCGTTCTCGCTGAACCAGAAGCTGGCCGGCATCACCGAGAACTCGCCCTGGTATTCCGATGGCAGCAGCACGCCCTGGGGCCGCGCGGTGATTCCGACCGAGATGGTCAGCGTACTCGCCGAGTACACCAGCAAAGACGCCGCCTTCCCGGTCAAGCAACCGGTTATCGGCCTGTTCGCCGATCAGGAAATCCGCATGATCGACGGCCCGCTGCTGGTCGGCGAGGACTATCTGATCCGCCGCGAGATCGTCGCCCTGTCCGAGAGCAAGCGCACCGAGTCCTACTGGGTACTGACGCGCATCTATGACGCCAGCGGCGAGGTACTCAAAGCCGAGATGCTGCTCAACCACGCCACCCTCAAGCACTCCTATGCCAACTACGAGGCAGAGGCCGCTGCGCTCTGATTTTGGTTACTGGCGCGCATCTGCTGGTGTTGCGGCCCTTGCATCCGGGCCGGAGCCGGTGGGAGTATCGACAAACGAACTCCCACTGACAGGAGGTTAGGGATGTTAAGTCGATCGCGTCGTCGGGCACTGTTTGCAGCGCTCCTGGCCCTGCTATTCAGCCTGCCGGCACATGCACTGCGCTGCGGCACCAGTATCGTTGATGAGGGCGACCTCAAGTTCGAGGTGCTGCAGGCCTGCGGCGAGCCGATCTCGCGCGAGGTCATCGGCTACGTCGACAGCGTGCAATTGAACGACCGTATCCGGGTCATGAATATCGAGGAGTGGATCTACCAGATTCACGGCAACTACCAGAGCCTTGAGTTCGAAGGCAACCGCTTGGTACGCATTACCCGCATCCGCTGACCCTCAGGGGCGGCGGTGCACCCATAACAACAAACGCACCCGCGCAGAGGGTGCGACACTTGCGTGAGGATGTCTGTCCATGAGCAAGACACTGGTTATCGGCAGTACCGGTCAGATCGGCCTGCAATTGCTGCCGCTGCTGCAGCAGGCAGGTCTGAAAGTCGTTGCCCTGACTCGCAACCCCGGTAAGTTGGCCGGCATTGCGGGGCTGGAGATCATCGAAGGCGATCTGGAGAGCGACTTCGAGCACGCCTTTGTCGGCTGCGAACGGGTTATCTTCACCGCCGGCTCTGGCGCCAGCACCGGTGCAGACAAAACCCTGCTGGTCGATCTGTGGGCCGCCCGCAAGGCGGTTGACTACGCTCTCAAGCACCACCTCAAGCACTTTGTCATGGTCAGTTCACGCGGTGCCGACAACCCGGATCGCGGCCACTCGCCAATCAAACCCTATCTGGTAGCCAAGTGCTTCGCCGATGAATATCTGCAGCGCTCCGGCGTGCCCTACACCATCCTGCGTCCGGGCCGTCTGACCGACGACGCCGCGACCGGCTGCATCACCACCCGTCGTCCTGAAGACGCCGAACGCCAGCATATTTCCCGTGCCGATACCGCGCGTATCATTGCCCATGTGATCAGGACCGGGCAAAGCCGTAACATCACCTACGAGCTCTATCGGGGCGATACCCCCTTCGCTGATCTGATCGCCTGATCCGGATCACTGCTTCACTGGCGACAAATACGCAGCCTGCCGCAGCATCGGGCAGGCTCGGCTATTCTGAAACCTGTCCAGTATCAGCAGCGGGAGCCCTGCCATGTCAGCGATCAAAACACTTGAAGGCCACTGCCTGTGCGGGGCCGTCACCCTGCGCGCCGCCATCAACCACAGTCAGGTAGGCGCCTGCCATTGCGCAACCTGCCGACGCTGGGGCGGCGGTCCGCTACTCGCAATCGAGAGCGACCAGCCGGTAGCGTTTGACGGCGCACAGCAGATCAGCGTCTACGCCTCATCGGACTGGGCCGAACGCGGCTTCTGCAAGGAATGCGGCACCCACCTGTTCTACCGCCTGCTTGATCAACCTTTCTACGCTATTCCGGTCGGCTTGTTTGACGACCAGCAGGACTGGCAGTTGACCCGAGAAGTGTTTATTGACCAGAGACCCGAGTTTTATTGCTTCGCCCAGCGCACCGAGCAACTGACCGGCGACGAACTGTTCGCGCTGCACGGCAGTGACTGATCAATAAATACGCCTTATGGCCGATCAATCTCCCCCTACGGAGGCATTGACGGCAGCGCGGCTTACGCGGAGGCTTGCGTTGACGTACCAGTAAAAACAACACCAACGAAAAGGGATCACCCGATGTTCAGTCACATCATGCTTGGCGCCAATGATCTGGAAAAATCCAAGGCGTTCTACGACGCCACTCTGGGCGTTATCGGCTGCAAACCCGGCTTTGCCGATCCAAAGGGCCGCGTCTTCTACATGACACCGACCGGCGTCTTTGCGATCACCAAACCGATCAACGGCGAACCTGCCAGCTGCGGCAACGGCAGCACCATCGGTTTCGCAATGGAAAGCCCGGAACAGGCTGATGCCTGGCACGCAGCCGGTCTGGCAGCTGGCGGCACCGACTGCGAGGATCCGCCGGGCGTACGTGAAGGCAACGGCATGAAGCTGTATCTGGCCTACCTGCGCGACCCGGCCGGCAACAAGCTGTGTGCGATGTATCGCATGCCCTGAGGCAAGCCCTTCCCTTGAGCAGTTCGGCGGCTTTCGCAGCCGCCGGATTGCGCACAACCCGCCGCAAAAAAACAGTCTGTTCCTGCGCCAGCGGCCTGCGTAACATCGCCTGACCAACCGAGGCGATACGCATGAACCATTGGGTCTACCTGATCACAGCCATTGTGTCCGAAGTGATTGCCACTTCCGCCCTGAAAGCCAGCACTGGCTTCACCAAACCGCTGCCATCGGTGGTTGTGGTAATTGGCTATCTGGTCTCTTTTTACTTTCTTTCGCTGACACTCAAGACCATTCCGGTGGGCATTGCCTATGCCATCTGGTCCGGGGTGGGCGTGGTGCTCATATCGGTCGTGGCCTGGCTCCTGTACGGCCAGAGGCTCGACCTGCCTGCGCTAATCGGCATGGGGCTGATCATCAGCGGCGTCATGGTCATCAACCTGTTTTCCAACACCGCCGGGCACTGAAGCCTCCCGCTCAGCCCGCCAGCAACTTCTCCGCCTCTTCGCCAAAGGCCGCACCCGGCCGCACATCCACATCCCGCGGCCCCAGCGGCTCGGCGCATTCGGAACAGACCATCACCGGTTTCATCCGCTGGCCGCAGCCTTTGTGATAGTGCTCGATGGGCGCACCACGTTCGTCCGCCATCCAGGTATCGCCCCAGCTGACCAGCGACAAAATTACCGGGTGCAAGGCCATGCCCTTCTCGGTCAGCCGATACTCCTCGCGCAGCGGCCGCTGCTGATAAGGCACCTTGGCCAGCACCTCGTGCTCGACCAGTTTCTTCAGCCGATCAGCCAGCAGGTGACGGGTCAGACCGATACGCCGTTCAAACGCGTCGAAGCGGCGCACGCCGAGAAAACAGTCGCGCAGAATCAGCAGCGTCCAGCGGTCACCCACCACCGCCAAGGTGCGAGACATGGAGCAGGGCTGCTCACCCAGTTCTTCCCAGCGCATGTATTGACCCTCCAGTTGATGTGCTCAGGGTAGCTTGACAAGTTCCAAAATGAAACCCACTATCATGTCAGTTCCAAAAAAGAACCATAGATAACGAGGATCATGCCATGACAGCAACTGCGCCCGTAGCGGTCGTGATCGGCGCCGGTGATGCCACCGGCGGCGCCATTGCCCGTCGCTTCGCCCGGGAAGGTTTTACCCTCTGTGTGACCCGTCGCAATGCCGACAGCCTGAGCGAGCTGGTCAACCAGATCGAGGCAGACGGCGGCAAGGCCCACGCCTTCGGCTGCGATGCGCGCAGCGAAGAGGAGATGGTGGGTCTGTTCGAGCACATCGAGCGGGAGATCGGCCCGGTTGAAGTGGCGATCTTCAACATCGGTGCCAACGTGCGCTTCGGCATTACCGAGACCACTGCCCGGGTCTACCGCAAGGTCTGGGAAATGGCCGGGTTCGCCGGCTTTCTGACCGGCCGGGAAGCCGCCAGGGTGATGCTGCCGCGCGGCAAGGGCACCATTATTTTCACCGGGGCCACGGCGTCGCTGCGTGGCGGTTCGGGCTTCTCGGCCTTTGCCGGCGCCAAGTTTGCGCTGCGGGCACTGGCCCAAAGCATGGCCCGCGAACTGGGGCCGCAGGGTATCCATGTCGCCCATCCCATCATCGACGGCGCCATCGATACCGCCTTTATCCGCGACAACTTCCCCGAGCGCTATGCGCTAAAGGACCAGGATGGCATCCTCAACCCCGACCACATTGCCGACCAGTACTGGGCCCTCCACGCCCAGCCCCGTGACAGCTGGACCCACGAGCTGGACCTGCGTCCGTGGATGGAAACCTTTTAATCCCGCTCCGGAGAGAGACACATGAGCAAGACCATCGAGTTTTATTTTGACGTCGGCAGCCCGGCCAGCTATCTGGCCTGGAGCCAGCTGCCGGCGATTGCCCAGCGCACCGGGGCCACCCTGGTCTACAAACCCATGCTGCTGGGCGGCGTATTTATGGCCACCGGCAACAGCTCCCCGGCAACCGTGCCGGCCAAGGGCGCCTATTCGCGCATCGACATGCAGCGCTTCGCCAACCGCTATGGCGTCACCCTGAACCAGAACCCCTTCTTCCCGATCAACACCCTGCAACTGATGCGCGCGGTTACCGCCTATCAGGGCACACCACAGTTCGAGCCTCTGCTGACGGCAATCTTCAATGCCATGTGGATCAGCGAGCTGAACATGGGCGAGCCCGAGATCGTCGGCAAGGTGCTGGTCGAGGCCGGGTTTGACCCTGAAGAGGTGATGGCCAAAGCCAGTGACCCGGCGGTAAAGGAGCAGCTCAAGCGTGCCACCGAGGAAGCGATCGGGCGCCGCGTTTTCGGCGCGCCGACCTGCTTTGTCAATGGCGAGATGTTCTTTGGCCAGGACCGCCTGGACTGGGTCGAAGCAGCCGCGCGCAGTTGATCCGACTGACCGGCGGCACCCTCTCCGGTGCCGTTGGTCGGCTGCCGTCAAAACCTGCTTTGCAGCCAATTGACGGCCATCTCGGCGCGGCATACATTCGCGCCGATGAGCAGCGTTCTGGCGTCCTGCCCCTGCTCAGGGATTCCCTGTCCCTACCTTTGCGGATCTATCCACATGCTGTCCCTTGCCCTCAAGTGCGTCCTGGGTGCGCTCGCAGTGCTGCTGATTGCGCTGCTGGCGAAGACAAAGAGCTTCTACATTGCCGGCCTGGTGCCGCTGTTTCCAACCTTCGCGATCATCGCCCACTACATCGTCGGCAGCGAGCGGCTGGCCAGCGATCTGCGCAGCACCGCCATTTTCGGCCTCTGGTCGCTGCTGCCCTATGCGGCGTATCTGTTCACGATTGTGCTGTTGAGCGAACGCTTCACGCTGGTGGTGACGCTGACCGTCGGTGCTCTGGCGTGGGCGATGGCGGCCGGCTTGCTGCTGACCGTCTGGACGCGAACCTACCCGGCTGTCTGAGCAGTTGGTGTCAGCGCAGCAGTAATAGGTGGACAAGCCTTTGGCGTTGTCCACCCTACGCTAGTAACGCAACCTGCCCGCGCGGCGTTGTCCCGACGCCAGCGGTTCAGACCTCAAGCAGAAACGTCACCGGCCCGTCGTTGACCAGATGCACCTGCATATCGGCGCCAAAACGACCGGTTGCGACCTGCGGATGCAGCGCCTGCGCCCTGGCAACCAGATAGTTGAACAGCACCTCGGCGCGATCCGGCGGCGCGGCTGTGGAGAAACCGGGGCGGCGGCCCTTGCGGGTGTCGGCGGCCAGGGTGAACTGTGATACCAACAGCAGCCCGCCCTGCACGTCGGTCAGCGAGTCGTTCATGCGACCGTCGACATCGGTGAATACCCGGTATTCGAGCAGTCGCTTGAGCAGTTTGTCGGCGCTGGCCTCGTCGTCCTGCGGTTCAATGCCGACCAGCACCAGCAGGCCCTGATCAATCGAGCCGACAATCTCTCCCTCAACCTCGACCCGGGCCTGACTGACCCGTTGCAGCAATCCCTTCATGTCACTCGGCCTGCGGCGTCAGATTGAGCAGCCGGCGCGCCATATCGCCGGTAGCACGCACCAGCGCGTCGGCGATGCCCGGCTCGGAGGCGGCGTGGCCGGCATCGCGAATGATGTTCAGCTCACTGCCCGGCCAGCGCTGATGCAGCGCGTGGGCGTTGTCCAGCGGGCAGACCATGTCGTAGCGGCCATGCACGATGATGCCCGGGATATGGGCAATCCGGTCCATGTTGTCGAGCAGCTGGTTGGGGGCCAGGAAGGTTTTGTTGGCGAAGTAGTGACACTCGATGCGGGCAATCGCGTAGGCGCGGCGTGCGTCACTGAACCGTTCGATCACCTGCGGGCTGGGCCTGAGCGTGGCGCAGCGCCCCTCCCAGACCGACCAGGCCTTGGCCGCGTGCATGCGACAAATCTCGTCGTCACCGGTCAGCCGGCGGTAGTAGGCGGCCACCATATCGGCACGCTCTTCCTCGGGAATCAGGCTCAGATAGTCTTCCCAGTAATCGGGGAACACATGGCTGGCGCCCTCCTGATAGAACCAGTGGATGTCCTGCTCGCGGCACAGGAAGATGCCGCGCAGCACCATGCCCATTACCCGGTCCGGGTGCGCCTGGGCGTAGGCCAGTGCCAGCGTCGAGCCCCAGGAACCGCCGAACAGCACCCACTTGTCGATCCCAAGGTGCTCGCGAAGGGTTTCCATATCGGCGACCAGATCGGCGGTGGTGTTGTTCTCCAGACTGCCGTGCGGGGTGGAGCGGCCACAGCCGCGCTGGTCAAAGGTGACAATTCGATAGATCGACGGATCGAAGAAGCGGCGACTGAGCGCATCGCACCCGGCCCCGGGTCCGCCATGGATGAATACTACCGGCAGGCCATCGGGCTGACCGCTTTCATCGGCATAGAGAACATGGGGAGGGGTGACCGCCAGTTCGTGGCGGGCGTAGGGTTTGATCTCCGGATACAACAGCTGCATGATGGCTCCCTGAACCGGCACGAGTGCGCCGCGCTCCTTACATTGGAAGCCCCAACATTACTGACCCGCGAGGCCGCTGTCACCTATGCGTTTTCTGCTTGCCGCCCTGCTTGCACTGAGCCTGTTGGGGTGCGGGGCTTCCAGCCCGGACCAGCGCCTGAATCAGGCCATCGAGCAGCTGCAGAGCGGGATCGAGGAGCGCGACCGCAGCGCCGTCATGGACCTGCTGCATCCCGAGTTTATCGCCCAGAGTCAGTACGACCAGGACTGGGCCGACCGCACCCTGCGGCTGATGTTCTTGCGCAATCAGCGCATCAACGTGCTGGTCACCCAGCAGCGCACCGAGATCGACCCAGGCTACGAACAACGTGCCGAAAGCGAGGCCCGCGTCACCCTGACCGGCGCCGAGCGGCTGATCCCCAACAGCGCCGGCCAGTATGATATTCGCCTGCTGTGGGAGGACGTCGACGGCCGCTGGCTGCTGCGTGACATCAACTGGCAACCGGTACGCTGAGATGCCAGCCAAGCCGGATCACGCCGCTCTGGCACGCATCGCCCTTGCTCATATCACCCGCGTCTATCCGCACAGCGGCCCGCAACGACTGAACTGTGCAGCCGACTGGCAGCCACCCGAGCAGGCCCATCCGCTGTTCTGCGGCAGCTATGACTGGCACTCCTGCGTGCATAGCCACTGGCTGTTGGTGAGGGTGCTGAACCGAGCCCCCGACCTGCCCGAGGCAGTCGCCATTCGCCAGCGCCTCAAGCAGATCACTGACGACGCAGTCGCCGCTGAAATAACCACCTTCGAGCGTCAGGGACAAGGCTTTGAGCGCCCCTACGGCTGGGCCTGGCTGCTGATGCTGCAGGCCGAACTGCTGCGCAGCAGCGAGCCGACAGCGCGGCGCGGCGCAGCAACGCTGCAACCGTTGGCAGACTTGATTCGTCGGCGCCTGCTGGACTACCTGCCGCGCCTGCTCTACCCCATCCGCAGCGGTCAGCATAACAACACCGCCTTCGCCCTGCTGCTCTACCTCGAATACGCCAGAATGGCGCAGGACCAGCAACTGGAGCGCCTGCTGCGCGAGCGCAGCCTGACGTGGTTTGCCAACGATCGCGGCTGCCCGGCCTGGGGCGAGCCGAGCGGTGAGGACTTTCTCTCTCCGACACTGCAGCAGGCGGTGCTGATGCAACAAGTCATGGACGGGAACACCTTCGCCGACTGGCTGGATGCCTTTCTGCCGGACCTGGTCGTACAGCAGCCAGCCACCCTGTTCCGGCCGGTTAGCGTCAGTGAGCGCAGCGACGGCAAGCTTGCCCATCTCGATGGCCTCAACCTCAGCCGAGCCTGGTGCTGGTTTCAGCTATCAGCCGCACGGCCCACATTGCTGACCGTGGCCGAAGCCCATCTCGCCGCGGCAATCAATCACCTTGAGGACGACTACATGGGCAGCCACTGGCTGGCCACCTTTGCCATGCTGGCGCAGCAAGCGGCCAGTGAGCACGCGTGACGCCAACGCTCAGCGCAGCTTGGTCTCCCGCAGCTTGAGCATGTAGTCCGGCGGCGCAAAGCTGTCAGCGCGGGCCTGGGCCCAGTACTTTTTGAACAGGTGCAGTTCTGCCCGGCCATCCAGCAATACGCCCGGCTCAAGAAACTCGAACAACTCGCTATAGGGCCGTACTTCGTAGCGCGACACACGCCGAATCACATGTTCAGGGCCCAGCTCACTCGGATGTTTCAGCCCGGCTGCCTCCAGCATATGCGCCAGCGCCAGCACGGTATTGCGGTGGAAGTGGTAGACCCGTTCGCTCTTGTCGGCCACATCCAGCCGAGCGCTGCGGCTAGGGTCCTGGGTGGCGACACCGCTGGGGCACTTGCCACTGTGGCAGCTCAGGCTCTGGATACAGCCCAGGGCGAACATGTAGCCACGGGCCGCATTGCACCAGTCGGCGCCGATCGCCAGGGTACGGGCAATATTGAACGCCGAGGTGATCTTGCCGGCAGCACCGATATGAATTTTTTCCCTAAGATTGGCCCCGACCAGGGTGTTATGCACCAGCAGCAGGCCATCGGTCATCGGCGTCCCAAGCCGGTTGATGAACTCCAGCGGCGCAGCACCAGTGCCACCCTCACCGCCATCGACCACGATAAAGTCCGGATGCTCACCCGTCTCCAGCATCGCCTTGACGATGCCGAACCACTCCCACGGGTGCCCGATGGCCAGCTTGAAGCCTACTGGCTTGCCGCCCGACAGCTCACGCAGCCTGGCAATGAACGCCATCAATTCCAGTGGGGTATGAAACGCCGAGTGGGCCGCGGGCGACACCACATCCTGCCCCTGCGGCACACCCCGGGCCTCGGCAATCTCGGCGGAGACCTTGGCCGCGGGCAGAATGCCGCCATGCCCGGGTTTGGCGCCCTGGGACAGCTTGATTTCGATCATCTTGACCTGCGGCAACCGGGCATTGCGCTCAAACAGCCCGGCATCAAAGCCGCCATCCGGAGTGCGACAGCCGAAGTAGCCGGAACCGATTTCCCAGACCAGATCACCGCCGGGGCGCAGGTGGTAGCGCGAGATCGACCCCTCGCCGGTGTCGTGGTAGAAGCCGCCCTTCCTGGCTCCGGTATTGAGCGCCAGAATCGCGTTGGCCGACAGCGAGCCGAAGCTCATCGCCGAGATGTTGAATACGCTGACATCATAGGGCTGGGTGGTCTTCGGATGGCTGCCAACCCGCACCCGGAAGTTGCTGTCCGCAATCTGTACCGGCGCCAGCGAATGATTGAGCCACTCGTAACCCTCTGCGTTCATCGACATCAGCGAGCCAAAGGGTTTCTTGTCCAGCACATTCTTGGCGCGCTGATAGACCACGTTACGCTGCTCGCGGGAAAACGGCAGCTCATCGGTGTCGGACTGGATAAAGTACTGGCGCAGCTCAGGCCCGATCGACTCCAGCAGATAGCGCAGGTGCGCCAGCACCGGGTAATTTCGGCTGATCGTGTGCCGACGCTGAGTTACGTCCCAAAGCCCGACCAGGGCCAACACCAGCAGCGGTGCCGCCAGCAGCCACCAGAGTGCCGACAATGCAGTCAGAGCCAGACTGATCAACGCACCGAGCACGCACAACAGCCAGGTAAGATAACGTGTTGGAATCGCAGTCGGTTGCATGGACTCATCCTTATCAGCAGGGGCATCGCGCCTGAGGATTGATAACATATCCGCTGCGGCGCTGCACGGTCAGCGCACCGGCACTCCCACCTGATCGGCAAGGCAGGGCGAGACAAAAAGCTCGCCACGCCAGGCGCCACGCAGGGTTGCAGCCATCACCAGCACCCAGAGCAGTGCCAGCAGGCCGACCAACCCGGCTCCAAGGCGCGAAAAAAAGGCGAGCTGCAGCATTTGCCCCAGAGTCAGGGTCGCCAGCGCATACACCCCGAGCGGAAAGGTAAAGGCCCACCAGCCGAGGTTGAACGGCATGCCCTCACGCAGGTAACGGCAAATGATCAGCAGCGCCAGCAACAGCCACCACAAACCCAGCCCCCAGAGCAGTAACCCGCTGACTATCCCAAGGCCGTGTGCCACCACACCGACGCTGGAAAGCCCCTGAGCGGCAAAGACCTCTGTTGCTGCCTGACCCAGCAGCAACAGCCCGAGCGCACCGGTCCCCAGGGGGCCCAATGCCAACAGACTGGAGGCCGCCATATTGCGGTGCGGCAACTTGTGGACCGCCATACGCAGCAGAAGGATCACCAGAATACTCAGGGCGACCGGCACCGAGCAGGCCCAGAGCACGTAGCTGGTCACCAGTACCGCATAGGCCTGCTCGGCTGCCAGCCAGGGAATCAGCAATCCGCCACTCGCCGCGGCGACCTCGGCAGCCACCACCGGCAACAGCCAGACCGCGGTCATCTGGTCGATACTGTGCTCCTGGCGGGTGAACATCAGATAGGGAATGCCAACACCGCAGGCCAACGCCAACGCCACATCCAGCCACCACAGAGGCAACGCCAGCGTCATCGCGGCCTCGCCCCAGAGGACGACACCGTGACTCGGCAGGCCGTTGATCAGGGTGGCCAACCCCATCGGAATGGTACCGATAAACATCGATACGGTAGCGTGGCCGAAGATACGCCGCGCCTCATTGAAATACAGCAGCCAGCGGGCGGCATACAGCCCGAAGAACAACGCAAACAGCAGCAGGTTCAGCAGCCACAGCGTCTGACCCAGTAATGCCGCGCCCGGCAACCCAAGGTGCGGCAGCGCAGCCGACAGAATGCCTGTGCCCATGGTGACGGCAAACCAGTTTGGGGTGAACTGACGAACGACCTCCCTTGGGTGGCTCAACTGCACGAGCGGGCGGTAGCACAGGGTGTTGAATGGCATGCGGGGCATGGCGGCACTCCAGCGATAAATTCCATTTCATTCTAATGATCTTTAATATCGATATAAGCGCATAATTCCTGTTTTGCTTATCGGCTTTACCGAACAAACAGAATGACTGGCACTCTTTGTGCTTCACTGGCAACAGGCATCACACGAGTGCAGTCACATGATTCGACCCGATACCGCCTGCCAGGCACCCGACCGCAGATTGATCAGCCTGCAGAGCACCTGCCTGATCGCCAGTTGGCTGGAAGAACACCATCTGCCTGTTGAACCTGTCCTGGCCGGTTCCGGGCTCGGCTCGGCGGACCTGCAAACCCCCGCCCTGCTGATCACCCCTGAGCAGGAGCAGGCCGTCTTCGCCAATACGGTCGCACTGACCGGCGACCCGCTGATCGGCCTCAAGCTCGGCCAGCGCATGCGGGTATCGGCCTATGGCCAACTGGGTTACGCGATGCTGTCGGCACCGACCCTGCTTGATGCCTTGCAAGTCATGCTGGCCTTTCCGGTGCTGCTCGGCAGTTACTTCCGGTTGCAGCTGGAAACCCTGCCGAATGGCCAACTGGCACTGCGCGCCGATCACTATCACGAATCACCGGCACTGCGGCTGTTCAACGTCGAGCTGTGCCTGTCCTCGATCAAGGCCATGCTGGATGATGCGCTGGGTGCCAGGCTGCAACTGGAGGCCGTACACTTGAGCAGTAATCCCCCTGCTCACAGTGACCACTATCGGACCTATCTGGGTGACTGCCCCCTGCTGTGCGACCAGGACGCCGAGCGCCTGGTGTTTGCCGCTGACACCTTGAATGCGACATTGCCACTGGCCGAACCCGTCACCCACTTTGAAGCCAAACGCCACTGCCAGACCGTGCAGGACAGTTTCCGGCCGGAACCCTCGGCGCTGGTCAGTCAGCTCAGCGCGCAACTGGAGCAACAGCTCGAAGCGCCGCCAACGCTGGAGCAGTTGGCCAATCAGATGCACTGCACCACCCGCACCCTGCGTCGGCACCTGCAGCGTGCCGGCTGCGGCTACCAGCAACTGCTTGACCGGCTGCGGTTCCAGCGCGCCAAGCTGCTGCTCAACCGCGAGCAGCTGCCGATCTACGCCATCGCCGAACAGCTCGGCTTCAGCGAAACCGCCAGCTTCCGCCACGCCTTCCAGCGCTGGTCCGGGACCACGCCGCGGGCCTGGCGTCAGAGTCAGCCACACCAGCACGCCCCATTCTGACCAGGGCACAAGCGGACCTCGGCGGTCAATCGCCTGTCCGTTTCGATCCCTTTTCTGTCCCTCTGCAGCATTTCCCGAGGCTACGGTGCACGCCATGATCGAAGGCAACCGACTCACCAGCCACAGGATTCATCATGCGGACGTTCTACAGCGACGATCATCGCCTGCACCACGCCAACGCCGAATTGAACAATGGCCAGCTTATGCCCTGCTTCGAGAAACCCTCGCGCGCCGATATGGTGCTGGAGCAGGTGAAGCGAACCGGATTGGGGCCAATCTGCGAGCCGCAGGACTTCGGTCTGGCTCCGATCAAGCGCATCCACAGCCCGGAGTTTGTCGACTTTATCCAGCACGCCTGGCAACGCTGGAGTGCACTGGGCCGCAGCCACGACATGCTGCCGCTGGCCTGGCCACCGCGCCGCATGCCGCCGCGCTGCCCCGATGACATCGACGGCCAGCTCGGATACTACAGCTTTGATGCCGGTGCGCCGCTGACCGCCGGCAGCTGGCAGGCGATCTACAGCAGCGCGCAGGTCGCGCTCAGCGCCCAGGCACACTTGTGTGCGGGCGCCCAGAGCGCCTTCGCCCTGTGTCGCCCACCCGGGCACCACGCCGGTATCGACTATATGGGCGGCTACTGCTACCTGAATAACGCGGCGATTGCCGCCCAGGCCATGCTCGACCAGGGCGCCAGCAAGGTCGCCATCCTTGATGTCGACTTCCACCACGGCAACGGTACCCAAGACATCTTCTATCAGCGCCCGGACGTGCTGTTCACCTCGATTCACGGCGACCCGCGCAACGAGTATCCGTGCTTTGCCGGCTACGCCGACGAGCGCGGTGAAGGTACCGGCCTCGGCTACAACCACAATTACCCTCTGCCTGCCGGCAGCGACTGGAGTGTCTGGTCGCAGGCCCTGCGCGACGCGCTGCGGCAAATCGTCGGCTTCGGCGCAGATTATCTGATCGTCTCGCTCGGCGTAGACACCTACATGGCCGACCCGATCTCCAGCTTCAAGCTCGACAGCCCCGACTATCTGAAGATGGGCGAGCTGATTGCCGGGCTGGGGCTGCCAACACTGTTTGTCATGGAGGGCGGCTACGCCGTGGAAGAGATCGGCATCAACGCTGTCAACGTCCTCACCGCTTTTGACGCAACCGTCACAACTCAAGGAGAAGCACAATGAAACTGGCAAGCAAACTGGGGCTGATCGCCCCGCTGGCGGCGCTGTCATTCAGTGCGCTGGCAGCCGATCAGGTGAAGATCTACAACTGGTTCGACTACACCCCGCAGGCGACTCTGGACGGCTTCCAGGCGGAAACCGGTATCGCCCCGACACTCGACACCTTCGACTCCAACGAGGTGCTGGAAGCCAAGCTGCTGTCGGGCCAGTCCGGCTACGACGTGGTGGTGCCAAGCGACAGCTTTCTCGCCAAGCAGCGCCAGGCAGGCGCCTTTCAGGCGCTGGACAAGCGCCTGCTGCCAAACCTTGGCAACCTCAATCAGGACCTGATGAAGGTGCTCGAAGGCAGCGACCCGGGCAACCAGTACGCGGTGCCCTACATGTGGGGCACTAACGGTATCGGCTACAACCCGGAGAAAGTCCGCGCCGTTTTGGGTGACGACGCCCCGGTCGACTCCTGGGCGCTGGTATTCGACCCGGCAAACATGGAAAAGCTGGCCGAGTGCGGCGTTGCCTTCCTCGACTCGCCGTCAGAAATTCTGCCGGGCGCGCTGCACTACCTGGGTCTGGACCCGAACAGCACCCGAAGCGAAGACTACGACGCCGCAGTCGCCATGATGAGCAAGATCCAGCCGTATGTGCGCTACTTCAACTCCTCGCGCTTTCTCAACGACATCGCCAACGGCGAAATCTGCGTAGCAGTCGCCTGGTCCGGCAGCATCCTGCAGGCCAACTCCCGTGCTCAGGAAGCAAATAACGGCGTTCATCTGGAATACCGGATTCCCAAGGAAGGCGCACAGGTCTGGTTCGATTTGATGGCGATTCCGAAGGACGCACCCAACCCGGCTGCAGCCCACGCCTTCATCAACTACCTGCTCAAACCCGAAGTGGTTGCCGAAATCAGCAACCTGGTGGGCTACGCCAACCCCAACGCTGCGGCAACCGAACTGGTTAACGAAAGCCTGCGCAACAACCCCGGCGCCTATCCGCCGGCCGAGGTACAGGCCCGCCTGTTTACCCTCAAACCGCTGCCTTTGGCCGCCGAGCGCGTGCGTACCCGTGCCTGGAACCGGATCAAGACCGGACAATAAGACCGGAGCTGTCCTAGCCAACAAAAAACCGCAGTGATGCGGTTTTTTGTTGATTTTCCGATCAGGCACAGGAGATGCACCGTAGTACAAATCCAGGGCGATTTGCCAAATGCTCGCATGGTGGAGTGGGCACCGGGGTTCATCCCGTTTACGCGGGCGAGTAGCGCAGATTTGTCGGGAAAAAGAGCCACAGGATGTCTGAGGGGGCGGAGCCCCCGAGTTTTGTGGCTCCCCGATAAATCGAGCAACGCAGCGAACCCGCAGGGCCGCGTAGTCGGGTGCCCGGGGGGATTGCTAAGGGGGGCTGGGCAAGCAGCCCCCCTTGGCTCGCCGGGAAGGCGAAAGTCTAACTCGGCAACAGCTAAGTGCAGGAAACGGTCAAACGAAAGGGAAGATCACCTTGAAGCTCCCGACCAAACAACAAAAAACCCGCATCACTGCGGGTTTTTTATGTCTGCCGGAATCACACTCCCATCGGCTTGACCCCGATCCAGGCGCCATGCAGGTAGAAAGCAAAGGCCGCCCAGGCCACCAGACCGACCACCACAACCACCGCGTCCATCACCGGCTTGCCCTTGCCGTAGCCGACACCGGCAGCACGATCACGCTTGCGTGAGACCACAAACAGCGCGGTGGCCCATGCCAGGAAGCCGCCGAACAGCAGCAGATCCGCCAACGTGCCGTTGGCAATCAGGTGCGCCAGCGCCCAGAACTTCACGCCCAGCAGCATCGGATGGCCAACCCGCGCCTTGATGCAGGAGCCGGGAACATAGGTCGCAGCGATGAGAATAAATGCGGGGATGGTCAGCAGCGCAGCCAGATGGCGCGTCCACACCGGCGAGATCCACAGCCAGGTGGGGCTCACGCGGGCCTGGCCGTAGCCGCAGATGATCAGTACAAAACCGATGATCGAGACCAGTGCGTAAATACCCTTCCAGGCCAATGGTCCCCTGGCGGCAATGAAGGACGCGCGTTTTTCAGCGGCAAACAGGCGGGCGGAGTGCATGCCCAGAAACAGAATCAGGCCCAGAATCAGCAGCAGCATCACGGTACTCCGTTGTTATGGTTTTGGTGAACCGGCCCGCTACCGGGCCGGACGCTGCCATCTTACTCCAGCCGAGCCTTCAGGGAACCGCCCTCATCACCCTCAAGGATCAGCGCACCGGTTTCATCCAGATGAAAACGACTGATCTGCTCCAGCGTCTGCACAAAGCGGGTCTCCTGCTCGTTCAGCGCCGGCGCGCAGGCTCGCCGGGTGGTCGCCAACTGGCTCAGTTGCAGAGTGCGGCCATCAACCTGATAGGCACCGACATAATTGTTGCAACTGGCCCGACCCGACACGCGACCGTCGTTGCCGAAGTTGAGCGTCACTCGTGAGCGGTCGATGATGCCCCCGCGATTGATGTCCTCCACGACCCATTCACCGGCCTGCAGCACCAGTGCACCGGCTGGCTCGCACTCGGGCAGGCTTTCACCGCGAATGGTCAGCAGGCCCTTGTCGCCCTTGTTCCAGAAACTGGTCGAACTGTCATCAGGCGCTTCGTACCGGGCACCCGAGGCAGTCACCACGCGCTCCAGCAGGAAGCGGCCCTGCATTGCTTCGATCAGCGCCTGCTCGCCGGTCAGGGTGACCCGAACCGGCGAACCGCCACACTGCAAAATCATCACACCGCGCTGCGGAATACCCTGCTCGGATGCGGCCACAGCCGGCTCCGTTGACTCAAGGTTACTGCAGCCTGCCAGTGACACTGCACTGATCAGCCCGGCTGCCAGGGCCGCCTTTGTTGATGTCATTCTGCATCTCCGTGTTCATTTCAATGCTGCAAGCATAGCTATCCGACTTTCCCGGCGGGGTTACCAGGGACTCAGTCGGGCACATGAATACAGCCTTCGAGGTAGAGTACCGCGTAGCCGCTGATGCGGACCCGCTCCGCCTCCACCTTGCAATAGAGCACACCACCACGGGTCGAAGCCTGCAGCGCTTTCAACTCGTTACGCCCAAGTCGCTCCGCCCAGTAGGGCGCCAGCCCGGCATGAATCGAGCCGGTTACCATGTCTTCCAGGCCACCATTGGCCGGCCAGAAATAGCGGGAGACAAAGTCCACATCGTGCCCGGGCGCGGTGACCACCACATCGCGCGGTGCCAGTTGCCGGATCAGCTCCGGATCCTGCTCGACCGCTCGCACCTGGCCCTCATCGGCATAGACTGCAAACCACGCCTGGCGGCTAACCAGCACTGCATCCGGCCTGATCGACAAACCATCAAACAACAGCGCCGGCGGCTCGGCTACCGGCTCTGGCGCCAGCCGTGGCGCATCCATATGGATGAGGCCATCGTCTTCACGGCTGAGACTCAACTCGCCGACCGCTGCGGCCCGAAAGCGCAGCACCGGAACGTCCGCGTTCAAGCGGAAGAGAACAAACGCGGCGGCCAGCGTAGCGTGGCCGCAGAAATCAATCTCGGCCAACGGCGAGAACCAGCGGATGGCATAACCGCCGTCGGCCTGCCTGACCACAAAAGCGGTTTCAGACAGGTTATTCTCGGCCGCAACTGCCTGCATCAGCTCGGCCGGCAGCCAGTCGGCCAGCGGCACAACGGCAGCGTAATTGCCACCAAACAGTATGTCGGTGAAGGCATCGACCTGATAGATCGGCAGTTGCATGAGACGTCTCCGGTAAAAAAGGTTCAACTTACGCGATCCGGCACAGGGGCGTCCCGGCACAATTTGCTGCATTGCTGGCGATACAGTTGCCTAGAAGCTCGAGCCTTTGGTGCGCAGGAACGCCGCCTCTTCTGCCGTCGATGGCCGGCCAAGAATCGCGTTACGGTGAGGGTAGCGACCGAAACGCTCGATGATATCCCTGTGCCTCTGCTCGAAACGCAGATTGTCCTCCAGGCCCGGCGCACTGAACAGTTTCATCGCCTGTTCATGCATGCGCAGCGACTCGCTATGCATGAACGGCATGTACAAAAAGGCGCGCCACTTCACCGGCAGCTGCTGGTCAGCACCTTCGGCAACCGCCTCCTGCGCCAGCACCAGCGCCATACCGTCACTGGCGAATGCCCGCGGCGTATCGCGCCAGATATTGCGCGAGAACTGGTCCAGCACGATGATCTCGGCCAGCCGCCCGAGCGCATTGGCCCGCCAGTTCATCAGTTCACCGCGCACCGCACGTTCGTGCAGGTCGCCAAAGCGACTGCGAATAAGACCATCGAGCGCCGGATCCTTTTGCCACCACTGGGCCGGCCGCAACTCGCCAAACCAGAATTCGAGTACTTCATCCGCCGCCGTCATCACCGTCTCCTGACTGATCACTTCAGAGGCCGGGCTGACTCCCGGCATCTGGATCAGATCAGTCACGCCCGGATCGGTTCCCGACTGCGATAACAGCGTAGTGAGCTGGCCTCGGTGGTGGGTCTGATGGTTGAAAAAGTGAGTCAATGCCAACCACAGCGGATAGCAGCGCGGCTGCGGATTGACCAGGCTGGTATAGCGCAGCTCACTATCCAGGCTGGAAGGAGACAGACTGCCTACCCATTCGATTATCCGTTCGTCCATCACCTCCCGCGCGTCGCGTAGCTCGGTAAAGTCGGCGTACAGTTCAGCATCCAGCGCCGGAGCAGAGAAAGGCTGGCCGGTAAAGCGCCCCATCCACAGGTGGTCGGCCAGCAGCAGGTGATTGAGGGTCCCATGAATGGAGCCGAAAAAGGCACCACGGGGGGCGCGCCGTTCGGCATCGTCCAGCGTGGCACAGAGCCTGTAGAGCCGCTGGTTCATCCACCGGTTGTATTGGGCCAACATGGTGAGCTGTGCGTAAAGCATGGAATCTCCTTGAATCGGGGTACGTCGGGCAGCCTGACGCCTGTCACCTCATTCGCCAGGCTCGTGCAAATAACCTCGACACACCACCGCCAGCTTGTTGCCATCGGGATCGCGCACATAGGCGCTGTAGAAGTCCGGATTATAGTGCTCGCGCAGCGCGGGCTCGCCGTCACTGCTGCCGCCGTTCGCCAGCGCGGCGGCGTGGAAGGCGCGTACCGATTTCCAATCGGGCGCCGCAAAGGCGACCATGACACCATTGCCGACAGATGCGGGCCGCCCATCAAAGGGTTCGCACAGCCAGAGCGCCAGCTCTCGGGCGCCCCGATTCTCGTAGTAGCCCCAGCCGGCCCAACCGTCCCAGTTGGATTCGCCCGGCGTGCGCACGCGCTCGATCCCCAGTGTGGCCATCAGCTCATCGTAAAACCGGACCGCCCGCGGCAGGTTGTTGGTACCCAGCGTGATGTAGGTAAACATGCTCGTCTCTCCACGCGCACCCATGCTGCTCGACATAACCAAGGGCAACGCATCAGGTCATTTTTTAGACATCAATAGATCATTTCGCTATCATGCGCGCCTGCTGAATATTCAGCCCATCACTATGATCATTGCAACTTAGCCAATGATCGACGCGTTTTTTGCCGTTTAATCCAGTTTATCGGCTTACTTTCATGCTCGCGCACTGCCTGTCAGCAGTCAGCCCGATG
Source organism: Halopseudomonas sp. MFKK-1 (assembly GCF_027474385.1). Lineage (NCBI taxonomy): Bacteria > Pseudomonadati > Pseudomonadota > Gammaproteobacteria > Pseudomonadales > Pseudomonadaceae > Halopseudomonas > Halopseudomonas sp. MFKK-1. The sequence continues at coordinate 1,417,124 of NZ_CP114836.1, read as the reverse complement.
CGACCTATTGCTTTTGACAAGAAAGATACAGACGATCCGCTATGCCAAAATCCAATCTTCTCGCCGTTACGTCGATCACACCTGATCACTTCGACATCAATCAGCTTAGCCACCAGCGCTTCAAGGTCTACACCGCCAAGCAACTCGACCAGATTCCGCAGCTACAGCAACTGAGCGCAGAACAACGCTTTGAAATGCAGGTGGTCGCCAGCGTCCTGCCGTTCCGGGTCAACCAGTACGTCATTGACGAGCTGATCGACTGGCAAAAGGTACCGACTGACCCCATGTTTCAACTCACCTTCCCGCAGCGCGGCATGCTCAAGCCCGAGCACTACCAGCGGGTTGCCGATGCCATGCGCAACGAGCTTGGTGCCGCTGACCTGAAGGCACTGATCAGCGAGGTCCGCGCCGAGCTGAATCCCCATCCGGCAGGCCAACTGGAACACAACATCCCCAAGCTGGATGGCGAGGTGGTGGAAGGCCTGCAGCACAAGTACCGCGAGACCGTGCTGTTCTTCCCCAGCTCCGGCCAGGTATGCCACAGCTACTGCACCTTCTGCTTTCGCTGGGCCCAGTTTGTCGGCGACAAGGATCTGAAGATTGCTGCCCGTGAGTCCAATCAGCTGCAGGACTACCTGCGCGCGCACCCAGAGGTAACCGACGTACTGGTCACCGGTGGCGACCCGATGGTGATGAAAACCCGTAACCTGCGCGCCTACCTCGAACCGCTGCTCAGCGACGAGTTCGCTCACGTTCGCACCATCCGCATCGGCACCAAGGCGCTGACATTCTGGCCACAGCGCTTCGTCAGTGATGACGATGCCGAGGACCTGCTGGCCCTGTTTGCCGAAATCCAGGCCGCCGGCAAACACTTGGCGCTGATGGCGCACTACAACCACTGGAAGGAGCTGGAACCGGAAGTCGCACGCGAAGCGATTCGCCGGGTCCGCCAGACCGGCGCCCAGATTCGAGCCCAGGGTCCGCTGCTGGCGCATATCAACGATGACGCCAGCGTCTGGGCCCGCCTCTGGCAGACCCAGGTCGAGCTCGGCATCATCCCCTATTACATGTTCGTTGAGCGCGACACCGGGGCCCGCCATTACTTCGAAGTGCCGCTGGTCAAAGCCTGGGAGATTTACCGCGACGCCATGCAGCAGGTATCCGGCATCGCCCGCACCGCGCGCGGTCCTTCCATGAGCTCGCACCCTGGCAAGGTTGAGGTTCAGGGCGTCACCGAGATCAATGGCGAGAAGGTCATCGCACTGCGCATGATTCAGGGCCGCAACCCCGACTGGGTACAGCGCCCATTCTTTGCCAAATATGATGAGCAGGCCACCTGGCTCAACCACCTGCAGCCCGCCTTCGGCGAAGAACGCTTCTTTTTCGACGAATAACACCACGACGCCCGGTGGTTCAGCACAGCGCCGGGCTCTTTTATACTGCGCGCCTCATTTCTGAGGCGCCGCATGAAACCACAACTGATTCCCGCAGCCGACATTGATCGGCTCGATACCTGGCAGAAGTACCGCAAGGGCCTGTGCGACACCTGCAACGCCGGCTGCTGCACCCTGCCGGTCGAGGTTCGCCTGGACGACCTGATTCGCCTGGGACTGGTGGATGAATTCGAGCGCGGCGAGCCACTCAGCCGCATCGCCAAACGCTTGCAGAAGGAGGGTGTGGTCGGGCGCTTTCACCAGAAAAGTGGCATTTTCACGCTCAGTCGCATGAGCAATGACGACTGCCTGTTTCTCGATACCCGCAGCCGCCGCTGCACCGTCTACGACAAACGCCCCGCAACCTGCCGCAACCACCCGCAAATCGGTCCTCGGCCCGGTTTCTGCGCCTACCGCCCCAAACCCTGATAGCTGGACACAAAAAAGGCGCCGACCCAGCGATGGGCCGACGCCTGCTCCTTGAACCCGGAACTTAGTACGGGCAGTTGCCGCGATAATCAGAGATCTGAGAGTCGGAAGTGTGGTTCGGGCCGCAGAGGAACTGCTTGTAGCGGCTGTCTTCATCCAGATGCAGTTTCATCCAGGACACCCCGAACCGGCTCAGTACATCGTTATAGATACTGCCACCATTACCGCAGTAGTGGCTGCCACCGTTGATTTCCACAAAGGCCTTGTCGATGCTGGAAGGCAGGGAATTGTAAAACGGTGAGGCATGCTGGAAGACCGGCGCGATCACATCCGACTCACAGGCAAAGATCAGAGTCGGTGCCTGCGAGCGGCTGGCGTAGTAGCTGGTTGTATCCCAGGGTGCCAGCGGAATGGCTGCCTTGATACGGCCTTCACTGGCAACACGCAGGGTACCGCCACCGCCCATCGACCAGCCAATGACGCCCAGACGATTGGTGTCGATCATGCCGCGAACCGGGCTGGAGCTGCGGCTGTTCTGGCTTACCAGGTAATCCAGTGCGTTGTTGATCTGACGCGCACGGCTCGGCGGCTGATCAAAGCCGGTGTTGGTATCAATAGTCATGACCACGAAACCATAGGACGCCAGTTTCGGGCCCCACCAGTCAATCGAAGACTCGGCAGAAACAAAGCCGGGAATTACAACGACCGCACCCATGGTGCCAGTGGTGCCTGTCGGATAGTAAATGGTGCCGCCACCAAAGCCGCTGACCAGGCTGGAGACACGGCTGGAACGGACGCTGTACTGACCGCGATCGGCTTCGAGGAAGCTGACGGACGGATCCGGACCGCGCTGATAGGCGGAACCACCGCCCGAATCACCCGGATCGGTCGGTGCCGGGTTGTTGGCCAGGGCAGACATCGAGAACAGCAGCGCGCCAGCGCCACAGAGGGCAAGAACGCTTTTCTTGTTAAATGGCATGAGGTGTAGCCTCCATGAATCGTGCGTGGTTTTTGTTGTTGGTACATCACGATCCGGCCTGCGCCGTCTCGGACCTCGGGTTGCCTGAGCGCTACTCTAGCGCCGCTCCCGCCCAACACCAGCACCCATTCAGGTGACTCTCGGGCAAATCCACCCTTTCGGGCGATGGCCGCTCCGGCGGCGGCCAACTAGCATTCTGTCTGCAGAAAACGAATCCCGTTGCCCGCCGCCGGACCTCAGGTTGCCACCCCCGTCCCGCTGCCGCCCCAAACCCCGTCAGGGGTCGCGCAACGAATCCCTGATGCGCTCAATTTCATCAAACAGCCCGGCCATGATCTCCACGCCCCTGGGGTCAAAGTGCTTGCCGGACTGTTCAAGAATGAATGCCTGCGTTTTTTCTACGCTCCAGCCCTGCTTGTAGGGACGAGAACTGCGCAGGGCGTCATAGACGTCACACAGGGCGACAATACGCGCAGAGATGGGAATTTCCTCCCCCTTGAGTCCGGCAGGATATCCGCTGCCATCCCACTTTTCATGGTGATTGAGGGCAATCTCCGCCGCCAACTCCAGCAGCGATGAACGCCCACTGTCAGCCAAAATGGCGTGCCCGATGCGCGCATGCTGCTTCATGATGTCGAATTCTTCAGGCGTCAGCTTGCCCGGTTTGAGCAGAATGTGGTCCGGGATCCCGATCTTGCCGACATCGTGCATGGGTGCAGCCAGCCGTAGCAGCTCGACCCAGGTTTCCGGCGCACCAATTTGCCGGGCCATCAGCGCTGCGGTCTCGCCGATGCGCATGATGTGATTGCCGGTCTCGTTATCCTTGTAGTCAGCTGCCCGCGCCAGCGCCCGGATCACCGCCTGATAGCTGTCGCGCAGCCGAGCGGTACGCTCCTGCACGCGCTCCTCCAGCGCCGCGCGCTCCTGCTCAAGCTGGCGGTGGGCATAACTCAGTTGCAGGCAATTGCGCACCCGCAACAGCAACTCCGGCAGATCAACCGGCTTGGTCAGATAGTCGTTCCCGCCCAGGTCAAGACCGCGGCGGCGACTGGCGGCGTCGCCAAGCGCGGTGACCAGAATCACTTGCTGAGCCGTACGATCGCGCTCACTCAGCGTCTGCAGAATCGCGAAACCGTCCGGCGCCGGCATGTCCAGATCCAGCAGCAACAGATCCCAGGGGTTTTGCTGCAACCACTCGAGGCCGAGCGCCGAATCACTGAAACCATGCACCTGCCCCAGCCCCATAGTCCGCAGGCTTGATTCAAGCAGTCTCAGATTGGCCTGCACATCATCGATCACCACCACCCTGGCCTGCCGAAAAACCTCATTGGGCATCGCCCGTCTCCCCCTTCGTCAACAGCGCACTCACCAGCGCGTCAAGCTCATCGCTATCCACCGGCTTGCGCACCAGGCCCTGACACTCGCTCATCAACTGGGTTACCAGTTCCGAGCCGAGCGTATCGGCCAGCAGCAGCACCGGTGGTACAGGGGCCGGCAGCTGCTGCCGCAGGCGCCTGAGCATCGGCAATGTCGAGGCATCCAGTGCCGCGCTGTCAATCAGCAGCAGCGCGGGAACAGGCTGTCCACCAGCATGATCAAGCAGGGTCACCGCATTGCCGACCTGCAGCTGCGCCCGCTCCGACAGCGCCTGACGTATCTGCTCAATCAACTGCGAATCCGAACTGAGGCAATAAATGAGCGGCCTGTGGCTTGAGGGCAGCGGTTGCACCGAACTGAGCGGCAGCTCCACCCAGAATCGACTGCCCCTGCCCGGCTCACTGTCCACGCCAATCTCTCCGCCCATGGCACGGGTATATTCCCGGCAGATAGACAACCCGATTCCGGTACCCTGAATGGCCGTATTCTCTCGACCCAGGCGCTGGAACGGCTCAAACAGCAGCGCCTGATCCTCGGGCTTGATGCCCATGCCGGTGTCTTCGACTACCAGCCGGAGGCGGCTACCGAGCACCTCACAGTAGAGCCGCACCGCCCCGCCGATACTGTTGTACTTCTTGGCATTCGATAGCAGATTGATCATCACCTGCCGCAGCCGCCGCGGATCAGCCATCACGGTCAACCCTTCAGGTGCAGGCGTTACCTCGAAGGACAGCCCCTGCTCACTGATCGCAAGCCGGACCATCTCGGCGCTTTCACTCATGATCTGCCCCACATCGGTGGGCACCCGCTCGACCCTTCGCGCGTCCACCTGGATCGTCGACCAATCGAGAATGTCGCTGAGCAAGGTGTTGAGGTGCCGGCTGGCGAGCAGGATTTCTTCGACATGCTCCGAGGGCTGGCCCTTCTCCTGACTATCCAGTTCCATCAGCTGGGCAAAACCGAGAATCGCATTCAATGGCGTGCGCAGCTCGTGGCTCATGCTGGAGATAAAGCGGGCCTTGGCCAGGTTGGCTGCTTCTGCTTCGTGGGTAGCCGAGCGCAAGTCACTTTCGATGTGCTTGAGGTCGTCAATATCAACGTGGGTGCCGGCAACCAGCACGATCTGGCCGGTATCCGGATCACGCTCCAGTATCCGTCCGCGGCTCAGCAGCCAGTGATACAGCCCCTGCTCGTCGGCAAAGCGGAACTCGGCGGCGTAGTGGCCACCGCTGCGCAAGGCTAGCTGCTCGGCGTCCCGCACGCGGGCACGATCATCCGGGTGGATACGCAGCTGGAACTGCTCGAATGGGATCAACCCCCGGGGCAAGCCGAAACGCTCGCAGAAGCGTCCGCGCAACTCGATCAGGTTTTCATTAACATGCCACTCCCAGATGCTCTCTGTGGTGCTGTCGAGTACCAGCTCAATACGCTGCTGGGCGTTACGATTGTGCTGTTGGCTTTGCTCCAGTTGCAGGCCTATCTCATGGGTATGCTGCGCCATGCCGTCCAGCTCGGCGATCTCCGAACGCACCGGAGCAGGCCGCCAGCGTTCGGCGCCAATATCGGTCATCATCCGCGAGATACCGTCGATCGGCGCCAGCAGCCGGGCTGTCAAGCCCCGGGCCCGCACCCACAGAAAGGCAAAGAAGACAATGTAGAAGGCCACCAGCCCCGCGATCAGCCACATACCGACGCGGCGATACTCTTCGGCCAACGAGTTGGTCTGGGCGAACAGAGTCTCCTCGTCAACCACCGTCAGCAGCCGCCAGCCAGTCTGCTCAACCCGTTCCCAGCCGACCAGCAGTGCCCGGTCGTTCAGCTTTAACTGCTCAACACCCTGATCACGGGCTTGCAGCACCTCGGCCAGCCCGGCAGTTTCCGTGCGTTGCGCCAGGTTGAAGTCCGCCGGCTTGAAAATCTCGCGGCGAATTGCCTCCTGGTAGGTGTGACTGGTCAGCTCCTGGAGGCCAAAATCCTGCTCTGCCTTCGGTGGCATGGCCATGATATTCATGTCCGAACTGATCAGCATGGCATAGCCATCCCAAGGCACCGGCAGACCATTGATCTCACTCAGGATACCGTCGACGGTTACGTCAATACCCACCACACCCTCGAGAAAATCCCCACGATAGACCGGTGCAATGGCCGACATCATCCAGCCCTGCCCGGCCGGATCGAGATAGACGTCGGTCCATACCACGCCGCGACTGGGATTATGTTCGGCATCGGCCAGATAGTAGAAATTGTAATCCGGGATGACCATATCATGCGGATACTGCTCCGCCGTATGGAACCAGGGGTAGATATGATTGAGGCTGTCCCAGCTGTTGAAGTAGACGCTGGCAATCAGCGGGTTGCTGCGCTGCAGTTCGCGCATGACCGGGTCCAGCGTCGTTAGCCGGCGAACCTTGTCCAGGTCCTGCCGCTCTGGCGCCGTTGCGCCCGAGTAGAAAACCGCAGCGCCGCCGGCATCCCGAGGACTGAACATCACGCCGCTGTCGGTGCGATCGATCTCGACATCAGGTAACGTCATGGGTTTTGCCAGCGCCTCGGCTACCAGATTGCGATAACCATCGGTCAGCGCGGCCAACTGCTCAAGACGGCTGTTGATGACACGCGTCTCAAGCTGCGCGGCGCTGCTCAACTCGGTCAGCGCCGCCTGGCGCAGGTAGGAAGTCTGCTCGTCACGAATGGCCGCGTTGCTGAACAGATAGATGGCAATAAGGGCCGCTTCAACCAGCACCAGCGGAATCAGCGCACTGCGAACAAACGCGCGCCATATCCAGCGCTGCAGCCCAACCCGATTAGTTTCAGCCATCATCCGCCCCCACGGCAGTACGTTACGCAAAATCTGATATCACAATGATATCACTTTGAGTTTTTTGTTTTGCCTTTATAAGCTAGCCATTGGTCGGGCATTGCGCCAACCCCGACCTTTGGACGCAAAAAAACCCGCGCCGGAATCCGGAGCGGGTTTCTTTACCAGCGGCAGCCTTTAGTTCTTGCTGGCGCGCTTGCGGTCGGTTTCGCTGAGCAGCTTCTTGCGCAGACGAATGGACTTCGGCGTTACCTCAACCAGTTCGTCGTCATCGATGAACTCGAGCGCCTGCTCCAGGGTGAACTTGACCGGCGGTACCAGCTGGATGGTCTCATCCTTGCCGGAAGCACGCATGTTGTCGAGCTTCTTGCCCTTGGTCGGGTTGATGACCAGGTCGTTGTCACGGCTGTGAATACCGGCCAGCTGACCTTCATAGATCTCCTGACCAGGCTCCAGGAACAGCTTGCCGCGATCCTGCAGGGTTTCCAGCGAGTAGGTCAGCGCCTTGCCGGTTGCCATGGAGACCAGCACGCCGTTCTGACGGTGGCCCACGTCACCCTGCTTGATCGGCCCGTAGTGACTGAAGGTGCTGGTGATGATGCCGGTACCCGAGGTCATGGTCAGGAAGCTGTTACGGAAGCCGATCAGGCCGCGTGCCGGAACAACATACTCCAGGCGAATACGGCCCTTGCCATCCGGAACCATGTTACCCAGATCACCCTTGCGCAGGCCCATCTGCTCCATGATCGGACCCTGATGCTGCTCTTCAATGTCGATGGTGACATTCTCGTAGGGCTCCTGCTTTTCGCCATCCACTTCCTTGATGACTACCTCAGGACGGGAGATCCCCAACTCAAAGCCTTCACGACGCATGGTTTCAATCAGTACCGACAGGTGCAGCTCGCCACGACCGGAAACTTTGAACTTGTCGGCGCTGTCGCCCTCTTCAACGCGCAGAGCCACGTTGTGCAGCAGTTCCTTTTCCAGACGCTCCTTGATGTTGCGGCTGGTGACGAACTTGCCTTCCTTGCCGGCGAACGGCGAGTCATTGACCTGGAAGGTCATGCTTACGGTCGGCTCGTCGACCGTCAGTGCCGGCATGGCTTCAACGTTCTGCTGGTCGCACAGGGTGTCGGAGATGAACAGCGGATCAAAACCACTGATGCAGACGATGTCGCCAGCCTGCGCTTCTTCCACTTCAACGCGCTGCAGACCGTGGTGCCCCATGATCTTCAGGATACGGCCGTTGCGCTTCTTGCCCTGCGCATCGATAGAGGTGACGGGGGTGTTGGTCTTGACCTTGCCGCGACGGATGCGGCCGATACCGATCACACCCAGGAAGCTGTTGTAGTCCAGCGCCGAGATCTGCATCTGGAACGGACCGTCAAGGTCAACGTCAGGGGACGGCACACGGTCAACGATGGTCTGGAACAGCGGGGTCAGATCCTCGGCCATCTCGTCCGGGTCCATACCCGCGATGCCGTTGATCGCGGAGGCGTAGACGAACGGGAAATCCAGCTGCTCGTCGGTCGCACCCAGGCTGTCAAACAGGTCGAATACCTGATCGATTACCCAGTCAGGGCGAGCGCCCGGACGGTCAATCTTGTTTACCACCACGATCGGACGCAGACCGGCCTGGAAGGCCTTCTGGGTTACGAAGCGGGTTTGCGGCATCGGGCCGTCAACCGCATCAACCAGCAGCAGTACCGAATCAACCATGGACATTACGCGCTCAACCTCGCCACCAAAGTCGGCGTGGCCGGGGGTGTCGACGATGTTGATGTTGTAGCCGTTCCACTTGATGGCGGTGTTCTTCGCCAGAATGGTAATGCCGCGTTCCTTTTCCTGGTCGTTGGAATCCATGATCCGCTCGGAATCCAGTTCCTTACGATCCAGGGTACCGGATTGACGCAGCAGAGCGTCGACCAGCGTGGTTTTGCCGTGGTCAACGTGCGCGATGATGGCGATATTGCGGAGATTCTCGATCACTGTGGGCGTCCTGGGTGATGCGGCGACAGCCGGCATACTGAAAAAAAGAGGGAGGCATTATACAGATATGGGGGTTACAGTGTGTGTTTTTTGTGCAAGCGGGCGCGCGAGCTTCAAGCAGCAAGCCACAAGCTGGAAGCAAAACCGGCTCGCTCTTGACCTCTGAGAGCTTCTTGCAGCGTTGAAGCCAATTAAGAGCCTGACAACCCTTGCCGGCCCTTCTTCCCGGCACGCCCTGTTTTGCTTGTGGCTTGTGGCTTGCGGCTTGCGGCTTGCGGCTTGCGGCTTGCGGCTCAAGCGGTAGCGCGAGCGCTAGCGCTAGCGCTTCGGCCTGAGCACCCGCACATTCCCATATCCCTCATCCAGCAGATACTGGGCATGCAACTGACTCATCACCCCTTTCTCGCAATAGAGCAGATAGGCGCGCGAAGGGTCGAGCTCGGCAAAACGGCTGTTGAGGGTGTAGAACGGAATCGACAGCACCTCGATGCCATCCAGCTGCACTGGGCGCAGTTCCTGTTCGTCGGGGTGACGGATATCGATCACGATCTGCCCGGTCAGCGCCTGCTCGACAATCTCGACCGGAGAACCACCCTCGAGCATCTCGCCCAGCTCGCTGCATTCGCTGTAAACCGCGCTTTCAATGGCCTGCGACAACACCTCGAAGTTGAACGATGCTTCGGCCGCTTCAACCCGCGCCACCGTGGTACGAATGGCCGGACTCACCGAGATAACACCGCAGTACTCAGGCATGCTGCTGGAAAACTCGAGCGTGCCGATGCGGCGGGCAACATCAATAATATCCAGCTTGCTGGTGGTAATCAGCGGACGAATGACCAGCCGCTCGGCCGCCTTGTCGATAACGCTCAGATTCGGCAGCGTCTGGCTGGCAACCTGGGCAATGGCCTCACCGGTGACCAGCGCATCGATACCCAGACGGTAGGCCACACGGTCCGCCGCCCGCAGCATCATGCGCTTGAGCACTACACCCATTTGGCTGTTTTCAACGTTCTGCAGAATCTCGGCGACTACGCCCTCGAACGGAACACTGACAAAGCGCAGGCGATGACTGCTGGCGTAGCGCTCCCAGAGGTAATGGGCAACCTGGCGCACGCCCAGCTCATGGGCACTACCGCCCAGGTTGAAGAACACGAAATGCGGCAGCAGACCGCGCTGGAGCATCTGATAGCTCGCCACAGTGGAGTCGAACCCCCCGGAAAGCAGGCTGAGCACCGGCTCCATGGTGCCCAGCGGGAAGCCGCCCATGCCCTCATGACGCGCCTGGATCAGATATATTTTCTGATCCCGAATCTCCACATGCACTTCTACTTCAGGATCTTTCAGCGACACACCTGCCGCGCCACAGCGGCTGTTAAGCGCGCTGCCAACCTTGATCGCCACGTCCTGCGAGGAGAACGGATGAGTGCCCACCCGCTTGCAGCGCACCGCGAAGGTCTTGCCGCGCAGCTGCTCGCCCACGCTGGACACGCACAGCTCAATCAACTCATCGATGCTGCCAAGCGGATACTCGTGCACCTCGAAGCAGTGCGAAATACCCGGCGTATTGCGCAGACGCTCAATGCAGCGCTGCTGCAGCGCCGCATCAGGCCCCAGATTGACTTCAAGACTGTCCCAGTTCCCGTTGACCCGGGCCTGGGGGTCGACCGCCGACAACACCTTTTTCAGGTTGCCCTTCAATTGTGCGACAAAGCGTTTACGAACCTGGCGGCTCTTGATGGTGATTTCCGGGAAAAATTTGATGATCAGTTTCATGGGGCTGGCGTATCGTGCGCAAAGCGCTGCATTATACGCGCAGCAGGCGCTCGGCGCTCGGCTAACTGCCGCGTGCAACGTGCACCAAGTTGGGTCGCTAGCCACACCAACTGCACCAACAAGGTGCTCCAGAATGGTGCGAACCATCGATTTATGGAGCAGAAGATGTCAAGAATGGGGCTTTCAGCCAATGCTCCGAAATGGCACACCTTTTGCTCACTTGTAATGCAACCGAACGGCGGCCTGTCCGCTAGACGTTATATGAGGCGCCAGACCCGCTGTCTGGCAAAAGATTCCTGTTGGAGGAAACCATGTCGAAAGCGATGCAACTGATCAACGAGCATGACGTGAAGTGGGTAGACCTGCGCTTCACCGATACCAAGGGCAAGCAGCAGCACGTCACCATGCCGGCACGTGATGTCAATGATGACTTCTTCGAAGACGGCAAGATGTTCGACGGCTCCTCGATTGCCGGCTGGAAAGGCATCGAAGCCTCCGACATGATCCTCATGCCCGATGACAGCACTGCCGTTCTGGACCCGTTCACCGAAGAGCCGACGCTGATCATCGTCTGCGACATCATTGAGCCCTCCACCATGCAGGGCTACGAGCGCGACCCGCGCGGTATCGCCAAGCGCGCCGAGGAATACCTGAAGTCCACCGGTATCGGTGACACCGTATTCGTTGGTCCGGAGCCGGAATTCTTCGTATTCGACGAAGTCAAATTCAAGTCCGACATCTCCGGCTCCATGTTCAAGATCTTCTCTGAACAAGCTTCCTGGAACACCGACGCCGATTTCGAGACTGGCAACAAAGGTCATCGTCCTGGCGTCAAGGGCGGCTACTTCCCGGTTCCGCCGGTCGACCACGACCACGAAATCCGTACCGCCATGTGCAACGCACTGGAAGAAATGGGCCTGACCGTTGAAGTTCACCACCACGAAGTGGCAACTGCCGGCCAGAACGAAATCGGCGTGCTGTTCAACACCCTGGTGAAGAAGGCCGACGAAGTACAAACCCTGAAGTACTGCGTGCACAACGTTGCCGACGCGTTCGGCAAGACCGCTACCTTCATGCCGAAGCCGCTGTACGGCGACAACGGTTCCGGTATGCACGTTCACATGTCCATTTCCAAAGACGGCACCAACACCTTCGCTGGCGAAGGCTACTCCGGCCTGTCTGACACCGCCCTGTACTTCATCGGCGGCATCATCAAGCACGGCAAGGCGCTGAACGCGTTCACCAACCCGGCCACCAACTCCTACAAGCGTCTGGTTCCCGGCTTCGAAGCGCCGGTCATGCTGGCCTACTCCGCCCGCAACCGCTCTGCTTCCATCCGTATCCCGTACGTTTCCAGCCCGAAAGCACGCCGCATCGAAGCGCGCTTCCCGGACCCGGCAGCCAACCCCTACCTGTGCTTTGCTGCACTGCTGATGGCCGGCCTGGATGGTATCCAGAACAAGATCCACCCTGGCGATGCAGCCGACAAGAACCTGTACGATCTGCCGCCGGAAGAGTCCGCACAGATCCCGCAGGTTTGCGGCAGCCTGAAGGAAGCACTGGAATCGCTGGATGCAGACCGCGAATTCCTGACCAAGGGCGACGTGTTCACCAACGAGTTCATCGACGCCTACATCGACCTGAAGAGCGCCGAAGAAATCAAGGTTCGCACCTTCGTTCACCCGCTGGAATACGACCTGTACTACAGCGTCTGATCCAGAGACAGGCAACTGTCACAGCAAAAAGGGGCGCCCGGTCGGGCGCCCCTTTTTTACGTCTGTCGCCAAGGCAGACCGGAGCAGTTGCCAGCCCTCCCGGACGGTGCCAGCATGGGGGCATGTCTCAAGGAGAGTACGACAATGCCGCGCACGCTTATCTATGCCCTGTGCAGTGCCCTGATCTTCAGCCAGAGCGCCACCGCCGAGATCTATACCTGGACTGATGCCGAGGGCAATACCGTCTACTCGGACCAACCTTCACCCAATGCCAGACGCATTGAGGTCAGCGCCCCAAACGCAATGGAGCCGCCACGCCCCTCACCATCCTACAATCAGCCCGACGAGAGCAGCAGCAACTCGGCTGCCGCCCAGGGCCGTTACCGGCGACTGGAGATCACCAGCCCTGCCAACGACAGTGCCGTGCGCGCCAATGACGGCAACCTGATTCTCGGCATTGCCATTGATCCTCCCTTGCGCACCGGTGCGCTGCTGCGCGCCCGGGTCGACGGCACCCTGTCAGCACAGGCGCTGCCGGGTTCGGGTCAGACCGAAGCCAGCCTGACCCTGCCGAACCTCGACCGGGGATCGCACCAGATTGAAGCCGTCATCACCAATACCAGCGGCGAGGAACTGAGCGCCAGCAGCCCCATTACCGTGCATGTGCAACGCACCTCGCTCAACCAGCCGGGGAGGATCAACTCACCGAATCAGGCGCCACGGGCACCGGCAGCCCCCACAGCGCCCAACGTACCCAAGCCACCCGCCAGCACCCCGTGACCCTCCTCAGCGCGAATGACGAGCGCACCATTTCGGTGCATACTCGTCGCTCGCGACTCCAATTCGCGCACCGTTGCAATGCGCCTGACCGACAACGCTTAACCCGACGAACGGCTAAAGCCTCTGTCAACGCCAGCCGGCGATAACAAGAAAGCCAGTAAATACAGGGCCTGCGCACGCCCCCGGGCATGGCAGACGCAAGCCGACAAACAAATGGGCAAGCGATTGCCCGCGTCGCCCCGAATGCGCCCCGAATTGGTTCGCTTCTTGCATTTCCCTGCCCAAACGACGGATATAGCCATGCTGCCAGACCGATTTCTACGCCAGATTCTCGATAACCTGACCACAGCGGTACTGCTGCTGGACAGCGACCTGCGCCTGAGCTTCATGAACCCCGCGGCGGAAATGCTGCTCGCTGTCAGCGGGCAAAGGGTGTATCAGCAGCCCGTGCAGGACCTGTTCACCGACAGTGCAGCGGCACTGGACTCACTGCACAACGCAGTCGAGAACGGACACCCCTTCACCAAGCGCGAAGCCCAACTGACCCTCAGCAACGGACAAAGCATGATGGCGGATTACTCGGTCACGCCGATCATAGCCGCCAATCGCAACTGGCTGCTGATGGAGCTGTACCCGCGTGATCGCCTGCTGCGCATCACCAAGGAAGAGGCACAGCTGTCCAAACAGGAAGTAACCAAAGTGCTGGTTCGCGGCCTGGCCCACGAGATCAAGAATCCGCTCGGCGGCATTCGCGGCGCCGCTCAGCTGCTGGCCCGGGAACTACCGGAAGACGGTCTCAAGGACTACACCGACGTCATCATTGAAGAGGCCGACCGCCTGCGTAATCTGGTCGACAGCATGCTTGGCCCGTACCGGCCACCGGCGCTGCGGCCGATCAACATTCACGAGATTACCGAGCGCGTCTGCAGCCTGATCGAGGCCGAAACCCAGGGCGCGCTGCATATCAAGCGCGACTACGATCCAAGTATTCCGGACGTGCAGGCCGACCGCGAGCAACTGATTCAGGCGCTGCTGAATATTGTCCGCAACGCCATGCAGGCACTCGCCGCCAACGGCCCGCTCGAACAGGGCCAGATCACCCTGCGCACCCGGACGCTGCGCCAGTTCACGATCGGCCAGACCCGTTACCGACTGGTGTGCCGGGTCGAAGTCATCGACAACGGCCCCGGCATCCCGGCCGATATTGCCGAAAGCATCTTCTACCCGATGGTCAGCGGTCGCGCCGAGGGTACCGGCCTCGGCCTGTCGATTACCCAGAACATCATCAGCCAGCATCAGGGGCTGATCGAGTGCGACAGCGTACCGGGAGAAACCACTTTCACCCTGTTTCTGCCACTGGAACAGGAGGGAGCCGACTGACATGACCAGCCGCCTCCGAAGAACAACGACAGCTGCCCCGCCGGCAGCTCGATCCTACGCATGCCTGCCTCTGCGCAATGCCTCAACTGCCTGCCGGCTGGACCGGACCTGGAGAACTGCTTTATGACCCGCTCACAGAATCGCGCCGAGAATGTCTGGATCGTTGACGACGATCGCTCCATCCGCTGGGTACTGGAGAAGGCATTGCAACAGGAAGGCATGGATCCGGTCGCCTTCGATAGCGCAGACGCCGCACTGGCGCGCCTGCAGCGCCAGCATCCGGATGTGCTGATCAGCGATATTCGCATGCCCGGCACCAGCGGGCTGGACCTGCTGGCCACCGTGCGCGAGCGCTACCCCAAGCTGCCGGTCATCATCATGACCGCCCATTCCGATCTGGACAGCGCCGTCGCCTCGTACCAGGGCGGCGCGTTCGAATACCTGCCCAAGCCGTTCGACGTGGACGAAGCCGTTGCCCTGGTCCGCCGCGCACTGGCCCACACCCATGAGCAGGAGGCGCAGGAAGAGGAAATCCTGCAGACTCGCACGCCGGAAATCATCGGTGAAGCGCCGGCAATGCAGGAAGTCTTCCGCGCCATCGGTCGCCTGTCGCACTCCAACATCACCGTACTGATCAACGGCGAATCCGGTACCGGTAAAGAACTGGTCGCCCACGCCCTGCACCGCCACAGCCCGCGTGCGCGCAACCCGTTTATTGCGCTGAACATGGCCGCGATTCCGAAGGATCTGATGGAGTCCGAGCTGTTCGGTCACGAGAAAGGCGCGTTCACCGGCGCCGCCGTGCAGCGCCGCGGCCGTTTTGAACAGGCCGACGGCGGTACACTGTTCCTTGACGAGATCGGCGACATGCCCGCCGAGACCCAGACCCGCCTGCTGCGCGTGCTGGCTGACGGTGAGTTCTACCGGGTCGGGGGTCATACCCCGATCAAGGTCGACGTCCGCATCATTGCCGCCACCCACCAGAACCTCGAAGGCCTGGTGCAGGCCGGCAAATTCCGCGAGGACTTGTTCCACCGCCTCAATGTCATCCGCATTCATATTCCCAAGCTGGCCGAACGCCGCGAGGACATCCCGGCGCTGGCACAGCACTTCCTCGCGCGCGCCGCACAGGAACTGGCCGTCGAACCGAAGACCCTCAAGCCGCAAACCCAGGACTATCTGCGCAACCTGCCGTGGCCCGGCAACGTGCGCCAGCTGGAAAATACCTGCCGCTGGATCACCGTCATGGCATCCAGCCGAGAAGTGCTGATCGAGGACCTGCCCCCGGAACTGCTCACCCAGCACCAGGACAGTGCGCCGGACGGCCATTGGGAGCACGGATTGCGCACCTGGGCCGACCAGGAACTGGCCCGTGGCGTGACCAACCTGCTGGATATCGCGGTACCCGCATTCGAGCGCATCATGATCGAAACGGCCCTCAAGCACACCGCCGGCAGACGCCGCGATGCCGCGCAGTTACTGGGCTGGGGCCGCAATACCCTGACCCGCAAGATCAAGGAACTGGGCATGAATGTCGACGGTTCCGACGACGATGAAAGTGAATAACGCACACCCACGGAGAAATTGGCACGCTTGATGCTAAATGACTAATGGGTGTATTTGGGGTGACCTCGGTTCAGGCAGGCTGGGGTCGCCTTTTTTTTGAGCTGCAAGCGGCAAGCCTCAAGCTACAAGCTACAAGCAACCCCAACCCCAAACCCTTCCAGCCTCTAGCCTTCAGACCAACACCAAGGCTCGCAGCACCACGGACTGCTTGCGGCTTGAAGCTTGAAGCTTGAAGCTTGAAGCTTGAACCGGGTAGCCTACCGCTCCGCCCTTGCGTAGCCGCCAGCCATGTTCCATATCGCCCTGCTCGAACCCGAAATCCCGCCGAACACCGGCAACATCATCCGCCTGTGCGCCAATACCGGCTGCCAGTTGCACCTGATAGAGCCGCTCGGTTTTGAGCTGGATGATAAGCGCCTGCGTCGCGCCGGGCTCGATTATCACGAATTCGCGGCCGTGCGCAGTTACCCGGATCTGACCAGTTGTCTGGAACAGGTGCAGCCGAACCGGGTGTTCGCCCTGAGCACCAAAGGCACCCGCTGGTTCAGTGAGCCCGAGTATCAGGCGGGCGACCTGTTCCTGTTCGGGCCGGAGAGCCGCGGCCTGCCGGCAGAGATACGCGAATCCCTGCCAGCCGATCAGGTACTGCGCATCCCGATGCAGGCCAACAGCCGCAGCCTGAACCTCTCGAATAGCGCCGCGATCCTGATCTACGAAGCCTGGCGCCAGCAGGGGTACGACGGCGCGCTGTGAGCGCGCCCAGCCGCAAGCCGCTCAGTGTGTCCCTGACACTGATGCTGCCAAATGATATTTACCGGTTAGAGTGCCCTCGCGGCCCATGAAAAAACCCGCGCGATTCAGCACCGCACGGGTTTTTCTTGTAGCTTGCCGCTTGTGGCTTGTGGCTTGTGGCTTCCCGCCAGGGCCAGCCTGCGGCTGGCGTCAGCGGGTCTTGACCACCACCTTGCCTACCGCCTGACGGGTGCTGAGAATGTTCAGCGCGGCTTCGTACTCGTTCAGCTCGAAGGTCTTGGAAACCAGCGGCTTGAGCTTGCCTTCGCTGTACCAGCGGAACATTTCCTGGAAGTTTTCCAGATTGACCTGCGGCTCGCGGGCAGCAAAGGCACCCCAGAACACACCAACGATGGACGAGCCTTTCAGCAGCGCCAGGTTGACCGGGAACTCCGGAATACGGCCGCTGGCGAAGCCGACAACCAGCAGACGGCCTTTCCAGTTGATGCAGCGCACCGCTTCGTCGAACAGGTCACCACCGACCGGATCATAGATCACATCGGCGCCCTGGCCGTTGGTCAGCTCCTTGACCGCATCCTTGAGGCTGACTTCACTGTAATTGATCAGCTCGTCGGCACCAGCCGCCTTGGCGACTTCCAGCTTTTCAGCACTGGAGGCTGCAGCAATGACGCGCGCGCCCATGGCCTTGCCCAGCTCAACCGCAGCCAGACCCACGCCACCGGAGGCGCCCAGCACCAGCATGGTTTCGCCCGGTTTCAGCTCGCCGCGCTGCTTCAGCGCGTGCATGGAAGTACCATAGGTCATGCTGAAACCGGCGGCGGTGACAAAGTCCATGTCAGCGGGCATCGGCAGCACGCGCATCGCATCGGTTGCCACCTTCTCGGCAAAGCTGCCGAAGCCGGTCAGGCCCATCACACGGTCGCCGACTTTCAGGTGTTTGACGTTCTCGCCAACGCTGGCAACCACACCAGCCGCTTCGCCACCCGGAGAGAACGGAAACGGCGGCTTGACCTGGTACTTGCCTTCGATGATCAGGGTGTCAGGGAAGTTGACGCCGGCAGCATGGATGTCGATGACGACTTCGTTTTTCTTGGCAACCGGATCGGCGGTCTCTTCCAGCACCAGACTGCTGGCAGGACCGTAGGCTTTGCACAGTACCGCTTTCATTGTTGTCTCCTTGGCTAAAGCTGAACATTGACCACAGTCTAGTCGCGAACCGGGCCACAGGGTCAATCACCATGCCCCGAGGTGATAGGTACGCATAAGACCGAAGACACGGGCATTTGGCGCTGAACGGCGGCTCGGCTATCCTGTGCGGACTTTCATGGAGTTTCAACCCGATGCATTGCAAACCGCTGTATGCCCTGCTGCTGGCCCTGACGCTGACAGCTACCCCGGCCCTGGCCGAAGAAGACGCCGCCGCACCGACCGCCCAATACGTCGAACTCAAGCCGTCGTTTGTCGGCACCCTGGGAGGCGGCCCGAAGATTCAGTACCTCAAGGCCGACGTTGCGCTGCGCACCAACGACGCCGCGGCAGTGGAGCGCATCCACTACCATGATGCGCTGATCCGCAACGCACTGGTGTTTCTGTTCAGCGAACAGCTGCCGGAAAACCTGGGAACGCTGGAAGGCAAGGAAGCCCTGCGGGCCAGTGCGCTTGCCGTCGTGCAATCGGTGCTGGAAGAGGAAGAAGGTGCGCCGTTGGTTGACGACCTGCTGTTCACCAACCTGATCGTGCAGTGACGGCAGCAGGGGCTTGCGCCCCTGTGTCTCAGGCCTGCTGGCTCAGATAACGATCCACAAAGGTATCGAAGTCAACATCGTCGGCCGCCTCAATCGCGGCCTGATCGGCCAGTGACGCGGCCGCTTCGGCGGCCAGCCGCGCCTGCGCTTCGGCGTCCAGCGGGCGATTGCGGAAGTACGCATCGTGCTCTTGCGACTGCGCCAGGGCGAAACGGAAGAAACTGTCGCCCTGCTCGGCAATCGCCGCAAGCACCCGGGCCGAGGGCGTCAGGGAAGAGTCCTTGAGCTTGGCACGCTGGATCGCCAGCGCCTCTGCAAACACCGAGCCGCCCTGGGCCTGATCAAACAGCGCAGCGCACCCGGCAATCTCGTCGAGTAGCGCTTCACCCCATTCAGTCAGGCTGCGCTCACGACCGTTGTCGTTCAGCATCAGGCCTGGCTCACGCCCCCGCTTGACCGCCAGACTGAAATTGTTGGCAGCGTGCTCACATTCGCTGTCGCTCAGCTGCGGGCTGTCGCTGATAGCACAGTACAGCAGGAAGCTGTCGAGGAAGCGGGCCGTCGCCGGCTCGATTCCGAGCGGCACGAAGGGGTCGATATCCAGGCAGCGCACCTCGATATACTCGACTCCGCGCTCACGCAGGGCATGCACCGGCTTCTCGCCGCTGTTGGCAACCCGCTTGGGACGGATCGGGCTGTAGAACTCGTTTTCGATCTGCAGCAGATTGGTATTGAGCTGCTGCCACTGGCCGCTGGCGTCGTGGGTACCCAGCGCCGCATAGGGGGCGTAAGGCAGGCTGATTGCGTCCAGCATGCTGCTAATGTAGTTATCGAGGCTGTTGTAGCAGACGTTCAGGCCGGACTGGGCGTTATTGTTATAGCCCAGATCACTCATCCGCAGACTGGTTGCCCAGGGCAGGTAAAGGCTTTGCTCGCCGAGCGGCTGCAGGCGATGATCACGCCCTTGCAGGAAGCTGGCACACACCGCCGGAGAGGCGCCGAACAGGTACATCAGCAACCAGGCGTAGCGGCGGAAATTGCGAATCAGCGCAAAATAACGCTCGGACTGATAGTCCTGCGCGCTGCGGGTGTCGCCCTCCTGTGCCTGCAAAACCTGCCACAGCTGCGGCGGCAGCGAGAAGTTGTAGTGAATGCCGGCGATGCACTGCATGGCCTTGCCGTAACGCACCGCCAGCCCGCGCCGGTAGACGTATTTCAGGGTGCCAACGTTGGAGGTGCCATACCAGGCGATCGGAATCTCCTCGTCGGTGGCTGGCAGACGACAGGGCATGGACTCGGTCCACAGCCGCTCCTCGCCCAGAGCGCTGTAGGTAAAGCGGTGAATTTCGTCCAGCTGGCCGAACAGCTCGTCGATTTGCCGGCTGACCGGGGTGATCAGTTCCAGCAGCGCTTCGGAGTAATCGGTGGTGATCCGTGGATGAGTCAGCGCCGAGCCCAGCGCCGGCGGATGCGGCGTCTGCGCCAGCGTCCCGTCGGCGGAGATGCGCAGACTTTCCTTTTCGATACCGTGCTGACATTCGCTCAGCAATGAGCGGTTCGCGGGTGTCGCCAGCAGGGCGAGGCGTTCACGGAGCAGTGGTGACAAGGCGTCACTCCTCAGGCAATGGATCGACGCATGCCGTCGATCCGTTTGATCAGTATAGAAAGGCCACCGGGGCTCGCTCAGATACGGGCGAAGGTGCCCAGGCACTTGGCTACCAGCACGCCATCCTGCCACACCTCGCCGTCCACGACGATGGTGCGCGTACCGGCATGCATCACCTTGCCGGTGCATTCCAGCACACCGCCGGTGACTGCTCGGGTGTAGTTGATCTTGCACTCGATGGTGGCGGTGCTTTCATGCGGCTCCAGCACGCTGAACGCCGAGGCGCCCATCGCCGAGTCCAGCAGGGTAAACACCACACCGCCATGCACCCGGCCGGTGGAATTGAAGTGCTTGTCGTCGATCGGCAGACGCAGAGTGCACAACCCGCGCTCGATGGCCGCAAACTCGATGCCCACCAGGGCGGTGAACGCGCTGCTGCGCTCGGCAGCAAAGGCGGCCAATGCCGGATGCAATTCGCTCATGGGATCATTTCTTCTTCAGGTTCTTGGCATTGGCAAACAGGTTGGCGAAGGTGCCGCCCGCGTCGGTCGGGCGGGTATTGTTGCCGCCGGCATTACCGCGCGGCGCACTCTGCCGGCCACGATTGCGCTCACCTGGCTGCTGACGCTCACCGGCAGGCTGAGGCTTGTCGTCAAGGCGCATGGTCAGGCTGATGCGCTGGCGCGGGATATCCACCTCGAGCACCTTGACCTTGACGATATCACCGGCCTTGACCACGTCACGCGGGTCCTTGACGAACTGGTGCGAGAGCATGGAGATATGCACCAGACCGTCCTGATGCACGCCGATATCGACGAAGGCACCGAAGTTGGCGACGTTGGTAACCACCCCTTCCAGCGTCATGCCCGGCTTGAGGTCCTTCAGGCTCTCGACCCCTTCCTGAAATTCGGCCGCCTTGAACTCGGGGCGCGGATCGCGACCGGGCTTGTCCAGCTCGCGCAGGATGTCGGTAATGGTCGGGATACCGAAGTGTTCGTCGGTGTAGCGCGCCGGCTCAAGCTTGCGCAGAAACGCCGAGTCGCCAATCAGACCCCGGACATCGCGGCCGGTCTGCTCGGCGATCCGCTCGACCAGCGGATAGGCCTCCGGGTGCACTGCCGAGGCATCCAGCGGGTTATCGCCGTTCATCACACGCAGGAAGCCCGCGGCCTGCTCAAAGGTCTTTTCACCGAGGCGGCTGACCTTGAGCAGCTCGCGACGGTTGCGAAAAGCGCCGTGGCTGTCGCGGTAATCGACGATGTTCTGGGCGATGCTCGGGTTCAGGCCGGAGACCCGGGTCAGCAGCGCCGCGGACGCGGTATTCAGGTCCACCCCAACGGCGTTCACACAGTCCTCGACCACCGCGTCCAGCCCGCGCGCGAGCTTCACCTGGGAGACGTCGTGCTGATACTGGCCAACACCGATCGCCTTGGGCTCGATCTTCACCAGCTCGGCCAGCGGATCCTGCAGGCGACGAGCAATGGACACCGCGCCACGGTAGGTCACGTCTAGATCCGGGAACTCGCGTGCCGCCAGCTCCGACGCCGAGTACACCGACGCACCCGCCTCGGAGACCATCACCTTCTGCATCTTCTGGCCACTGCACAGCTTGATCAGGTCGGCAGCCAGCTTGTCGGTTTCACGCGATGCCGTGCCGTTGCCGACGGCAATCAGGTCAACCTGATGCTTGCTGCACAGCGCTGCCAGGGTTGCCAGCGAGCGGTCCCAGTCATTGCGCGGCGCATGGGGGAAGATGGTGGCGGTGTCGAGCAGCTTGCCGGTAGCATCAACGACTACCGCCTTGACCCCGGTACGCAAGCCCGGGTCGAGCCCGAGGGTAACGCGCGGGCCGGCCGGCGCCGACAGCAGCAGGTCTTTCAGGTTACTGGCGAATACGCGGATCGCCTCGTCTTCGGCGGCTTCTCGCAGCTCGCCCAGTAATTCGGTTTCGAGGTGACCAAGCAGCTTGACCCGCCAGGTCCAGCGCACCACCTCGTTGAGCCAGCGATCAGCGGCGCGTCCCTGATTGACGATGCCAACGGTCTCGGCCACCAGCGCTTCGCAGGGATGCATGGTGCCGGGTGCCGGTTCGGCGTCGCCCAGCTCCAGCGCGATGCTCAATACACCCTCGTTGCGGCCGCGCAGAATCGCCAGCGCGCGGTGGGACGGCACCTTCTTCAGCGGCTCGTCGTATTCGAAATAGTCGGCAAACTTGGCGCCTTCCTGCTCCTTGCCGGCGACCACACGGGACACCACCCGACCGTCGTCACGCAGCGCGCTGCGCAGACGCTCCAGCAGACTGGCGTTCTCGGCAAAGCGCTCCATCAGGATGTACTTGGCCCCGTCCAGAGCGGCCTTGGCGTCCGCTACGCCCTTGTCGGCGTCAACATAACCGGCAGCAGTGCTCTCCGGATCCAGCGTCGGGTCGGCAAACAGCGCGTCAGCCAACGGCTCCAGGCCTGCCTCGATGGCGATCTGGCCCTTGGTACGGCGCTTGGGCTTGTAGGGCAGGTACAGGTCTTCCAGCCGGGTCTTGGTGTCCGCCTCGCGAATGTCGCGTTCCAGCTCGGGGCTCAGCTTGCCCTGTTCGGCAATGCTCGACAGCACCGCAGCACGACGGTCCTCCAGTTCACGCAGATAGCGCAGGCGCTCTTCGAGGTAGCGCAACTGGGTGTCGTCCAGACTGCCGGTTACTTCCTTGCGGTAACGGGCAATAAACGGAACGCTGGCGCCCTCATCCAGCAGGCTGACGGTAGCGGCGACCTGCTCGGGGCGAACCGCCAGTTCGCTGGCGATGCGCGAGGCGATACTCTGCATGGTAGGACACTTCCACTCTTGGCTATGACAGGGCGGGCAGTATACCCGACACAGAGGCTCTGGTCGGCCTTCATAAAGCGGCTGGATGATGGCGCCATAACAGGGTAAAAAGAAACCTCTTGTAACAATGGCCAGCCCGCAAGCTACGGGGGCTGGGTCACAATGCAGGCTCATTCACTCCAATAGGTGATACATGGCTGACGAAGGCGAAAAAATCCTGATTGTCGATGACGATGTGCGGTTGCGGCGGCTGCTCGAGCGCTTTCTCGGCGAGCAGGGCTATCGCGTTCGCGCCGTGGAAGATGTGGCGCAGATGGACCGTCTGCTGGCCCGTGAAATCTACTCGCTGATCGTGCTCGATCTGATGCTGCCCGGCGAAGACGGCATGAGCGCCTGCGCACGCCTGCGGGCCGAGGGCAACACCACGCCGATCATCATGCTGACGGCCAAGGGCGATGAGACCAGCCGGATTCAGGGTCTGGAGATCGGTGCCGACGATTATCTGCCCAAGCCGTTCAATCCGCGCGAGCTGGTTGCCCGCATGAAGGCCGTGCTGCGTCGGCAGGCACCCCAGGTACCGGGCGCCCCGAGCACCGACGACGACCAGGTCACCTTTGGCGAGTTCACCCTCAATCTGGCCACCCGCGAGCTGACCCGCGGCGACGAGGTCAACATGCTGACCACCGGCGAGTTCGCCGTGCTCAAGGCGCTGGTGCGTCATCCGCGCGAGCCGCTGACCCGCGACAAGCTGATGCAGCTGGCTCGCGGCCGGGAGTGGGATGCGCTGGAACGCTCGATCGACGTGCAGATTTCCCGCCTGCGCCGCATGCTTGAGCCCGACCCGTCCAAGCCGCGCTACATCCAGACGGTCTGGGGCGTCGGCTACGTCTTTGTGCCGGACGGCAAGAATACGTGAAGGGCGGCCCCGGCTGGCACCCGCTGCTGCCACGGAGTTTTTTCGGTCGGACCATTCTGCTGGTACTGATGGTCACACTGTTCTCGCAGATCCTCACGCTGCTCTACCTGCTGAGCAACGAGGACCTGCTGGTCGACCGTCAGTACAGTCACGGCACCGCGATGCTGGTCCGCGCCTACTGGGCCAGCGGTCCGGATGCGCGCCGCGATATCGAAGAGATGACCGGCATCCGCATCACGGTGCCCGAGCAGGTCCCGCAGGGGGAAGTGCACTGGCCCTATTCCGGCATTTTTACCCACCAGCTGCGGGACGAACTGGGCGACCAGACCGAGGTACGGGTGCAAACCCAGGACCATCCGGCGGTCTGGATCCACCAGCCGATCTATGGCAACTACTGGCTCAAGGTCCCGCTGTATGCCCATCCCCTGCGCGGCCAACGGGTCTGGCTGGTAGTCACCTGGCTGGTACTGATCGGCATGCTGTCAACAGCCGCTGCCTGGCTGCTGGTCCGTCAGCTCAACCACCCGCTGAAGATGCTTGAGCGCGCGGCCCAGCGTATCGGCCGCGGCGAGAGCGTGCGGCTGCTGGACACCAGCGCGCCAGCGGAGATTTCCGAGGTCTACCGAGCCTTCAACCAGATGTCCCAGGATGTCGAGCAGGCCAACCGCGACCGCACCATGCTGCTGGCCGGCGTGTCCCATGACCTGCGTACGCCATTGACCCGGATGCGCCTGTCGACCGAGCTGCTGTCGGATGCAGAGCCCGAGCTGACTGACGGCATGATTCGCGATATCGAGGACATGGACGCCATCCTCGAACAGTTTATGAGCTACATCCGTGACGGCAGCGCCGAGCCGACTGAGGAAGGTGATATCAACGAGCTGATTCGTGAGGTGGTGGCGCCGTTGAACAGTAACGGCGAGGTCGTGCGACTGTGCCTGGCCGAGGTGCCGCTGCTGACCTTTCGCCGACTGTCACTCAAGCGGGTGCTGATCAACCTGATCGACAATGCACTGGTGCATGGCGGCAAGGGTGTGGAGGTCTGCACCTACGTCAATCGCGTCGGCGCCCAGCGCCAGCTTACGGTCAGCGTGCTGGATCGCGGCCCCGGCGTGGAGATTCTGGAGAACGATGCCCTGTTCAGCCCATTCATCCGGGGCGATCAGGCCCGTTCGACCAAGGGGACCGGCCTGGGCCTGGCCATCGTCAAACGCATTGCCGACAGCCACGGTGCCCGCGTGCAACTGCTGAACCGCGTCGGCGGCGGCACCGAGGCGCGCCTCAGCTTCCCGTTGACCGACTGAACCCGGTCGCTCAAGCTGCCCGGCGCAACAGCCCGGCCTGATCCAGCACCCGCTCCAGTGCCTGCAGGTCGGGAATCAGCAGGTCCTCCGGCTCGTCGCTCAGGCTCACCTGCTGCAATGTCCACTCGGTTGCACCAGCGGTCGCCGTCAGATCGGCACGTTGCAACTTGCGCGCCCGGGGAATGCCCCAGACCCGCAGAGCGATGAAATGCACGCCCGGCGTACCGCCAATGGCGTTGAGAATCAGCGTCCGCGGCTGCACCTGCGGGATTGCCGCAGCCTCGCCCATCAACAGGTCAAGATCGACCATCGGCACCGGCTGATCCCGCCATAGTGTCCACCCGAGAAACCAGTCTGGCCCGCCGCTTGCCTCTTCGCTCAGACGATAACCCACCAGTTCTGCTACCGCCACGTTGGGCAGCAGCAACAGCCGCTCACGCAACGGCACGATCAGACTGTTCAGTGTTTCAAGCGCATCAGACGCCATGTCCGCATTTCCTCAAGATGATCAAAGTTAGTGCTCAGCTTGCTGCCGACCATTCCCTTGCCAGCCAGCGCTCCAGCGCAGCTGCCAGTTCCTCGGGAGAGCCCTGGCGGTGGCTGAAGCCGGCATCGAGAACCGCGCTCGGCATGGTCGCACAGGCAGCGCTGACGGTATCCTGGGTCCAGACCTCGCTGCCCTGCTGACGCAGACGTCCGCAGGCAGCAACACCATCCTCGCCCATACCGCTGAAAATAATCGCCCCGCACGCCGGCCCGAATTGCCGGGAAACCAGATCCAGTACTGTTTCTATCGACGGCTGATAAGGGCCGGGCCAGGGCTCGTCACTGACGGCCAGGGTGCCATCCTCGGCAAAACCCAGTTGCCGGTTGATGGGCACAACCAGCACCTCGCCGGCCTGCAATCGGCTGCCCGGCCGGCAGTTGAGTATTTTCCAGTCGTTCTGCCGGCCAATCACCTGGGGTAGCTGCTGCTCGAATCCGGGATCAATATGCTGGGCGTAGACAAAAGCGAGCGGCAGACTCGCCGGCAGCGAGTCGAGAAAGCGCTTCACTGCTGACGGCCCACCCAGGGAGGCGCCCAGCACCCAGACGCAGATTGGATGCGCCTCCGGGTTTGGCGTCGGTGGCGCCGCAAGCGAAGGAGCCTGGCCCTGAGCCGGCGTGCCCAGTAGCGGCTGCAGCTTGCCATACAACCGGCATTGCCAACGCGGATAGTCCTCGCAATCAGCGGCAGGAATCTCGCCAGCACCCAGCAACACCGGCACATCGCTGTGCTCGAGCAGCCATTCGGTAAGCGGCGACTCATCCGCCAGCTCAAGCAGCCAGGCATCGACCGTGATTTGGGCCAGATCCTCGGGCTGCAGTGACGCAGGGTCCTCGGCAGACACAATGCGGTAGCCGAAGGTACTCAGCACCTGTACCAGTTGCTGACGCTGGCCCGCATCACAGGCCAGCAGCGCGATCCCGGGTGCCTGATCAGTCACCACTCTCTACCAGTTGATCGATCACCTCGAGCAGCTGGGACTCCTGATAAGGCTTGCCCAGATAGACATTCACGCCGATGCCGAGCGCCCTTTCACGGTGCTTCTCGCCGGTCCGCGAGGTGATCATCACGATTGGCAGCTTCTCAAGACGCGGATCGTGGCGTACCAGTGTGGCCACCTCGAAGCCGTCCATGCGCGGCATCTCGATGTCCAGCAGCATGATGTCGGGGGTAATGTCCTGGAGCTTGGCAATGGCCTCGACCCCATCCTTGGCGGTAACCACCTCCATGCCATTACGCTCGAGCAGACGGCTGGTCACCTTGCGCACAGTGATCGAATCGTCGACGACCATCACCAGCGTCGGCCGTTCCTCTTCATACTCGCCAACCAGCGCGGCGCGCTCGGCGGCAAGCTGCAGTTGGGCCTGCTGCGCCTGCTGGGCACGGATCACCGCCAGCAGATCAAGAATCACCACCACGCGGCCGTCACCCAGAATGGTCGCACCGGAAATACCCGGCACTACCGCAAACTGCTTGCCGAGGTTCTTCACCACGATCTCGCGCGAGCCGGCCAGCGCGTCCACCTGAACCGCAACGCTGTGCTCGGCACCGCGGACCAGAATCACCGGCAAGGGCAGACTGTGACCGGACAGCTTGGGCTGCTGCCCGGTCACCAGCAGGTCACCGAGATAGCGCAGATCATAGGTTTTGCCGGCATACTCGAACGGCGGTGCATCCGGCGCGTAGTAAGCCTCCAGCTCATAACCGGAGACCCGCACAATACCCTCGATGGTGTTCAGCGGAATGGCGTAGAGATCTTCGCCGGAATAGACCATCAGCGCCCGGTTGACCGACACGGTAAACGGCAGTCGGATGGTGAAGGTCGAGCCGTTGCCCGGCTCGGTAGTCAGCGTCATGCTCCCGCCAAGCTGCTTGACCTCGGCGTTGACCACATCCATGCCCACACCGCGGCCGGAAATCTGGGTCACCTTCTCTGCCGTGGAGAAGCCCGCCTCAAGGATGTACTGCAGCACTTCCTGATCGGTCAGCTCGGTGTCGGCATCCATCAGCCCGCGCTCGATGGCCTTGCGGCGCACCGCTTCGAGATTGATACCGGCGCCGTCATCCTGCAGGGTCAGCACAATCTCGCCGCCCTCACGTTGCAGGTCCAGACGGATTCGGCCCTCACGCGCCTTACCCACAGCCTCACGCTGCGCGGGCGCTTCAATACCGTGGTCCACCGCGTTGCGCAGCATGTGTTCGAGCGGCCCGATCATGCGCTCCAGAACACTGCGATCCATTTCGCCTTCGGCGTTGCCAATGACAATATCGACCTGCTTGCCCAGCTCGCTGGCAACCTGACGCACCACCCGACGCAAACGCGGCACCAGCCGCTCGAACGGCACCATGCGGGTGCGCATCAGACCTTCCTGCAGCTCGGTATTGACCCGCGCCTGCTGCAGCAGCAGGGTTTCGGCGTCACGACTGCGGGTGGCCAGGGTTTCCTTCAGGTCGAGCAAGTCGGACGCGGACTCGAACAGCGAGCGCGACAGCTGCTGGAGCTGGGAATACTGGTCCATTTCCAGCGGGTCGAAGTCCTCATAGCCAGGCCCCATCTGATCCTGGTGGCGCGACAGAATCTGCGCCTGGGTCTCCATGTCCAGACGGCGCAGCTGATCACGTACCCGGTCGATGGTGCTTTCCACGTCTTCGAGGATCTGCGCAACGTCGGTGACCTGCTGCTCGATACGGCCGCGGAAGATAGACGTTTCACCCGCCAGGTTGACCAGTTCCTCCAGCAGCGCAGCAGAAACCTTGACACTTTCCTGCGCAGCCGCGCGCTTGCTGCTGTCGGCGCTTGTCGGGCCTGCAGACTCCATCGCCTGCTTCAGGACCGCGTTAACCTCGGCGAGCGACATACCTTCTGCGGGCGCTGCCGGAACATCGCGCTGGGGCGCGGATGCAACGGGCGACGTCACCGGTGAGCTTGCTGGCGCTGATGCAGGCAAAGACGCCGGCTCCTCCGCCTCGGGAGCAAGGTCTGCAACGGCACCATGCAGAGCAGCCAGTTCGGATGCCTGCGCTGAGCCATCTATCAGCGCCCCTTCCAGGCGCTTGGCCTGCTCGGCCAGGGCATGTTGACCAGCCAGGCGCGCACTGCCCTTGAGGGTCTGCACACGATGCAGCAGATTCGCCGCAGCGGCGGCGTCGTTGTCCTTCGCCGCAAACAACCCGTCGCAGGGAGCCAGAAGCTCGCGGGCTTCCTCGACAAACATGCCGAGCATGCCCTGCATCGGCGATGCAACAGGCGACTCCAGCGGCCTTTCTTCCGGCTGCGGGCTGGCCACCGCCTCGTTATCCGGCAGTGTCGGTACGGTATTCGGATTCTTGCGGAAACCATTGATCGCAGCGATCAGCGCTGCGCCATCACTGATCGGCCTGGACGCGACCACCCCCTCAATCATCTCGGCGAGGGCATCATGGCAGGCGTGCAGCAACGCAATCAGACCATCGCTGGGCTCATAGCGCTGGTCGCACAGACCTTCGTAGACAAACTCCATTTCATGGGCCAGATCGCCTACCGGGCGAATCTCGGCCATACGCGCACCGCCCTTGAGGGTATGCAGATCACGCTGCAATGCTTCCACTGCCAGCGTGTTGCCGGGGTCGGCAATCCACTGCTGCAAGCTGGCTGCGGCGCTGTCGATGATTTCCTGCGCTTCCTCGAGGAAGATATCAACCAGTTCGGCATCGGTACCCGCTTCACTCAGGCTCCAGCTGCCGCCTGCCGGAGCTGCCGGCGCGGACGCCGAAGCCGTGGCCGGCTGTTCAGCCAGCGCCCCGGGGATCAATACCTGCAGCGCGCGCAGCTCGGCATCAGCCGGCAACAGGTGCTGATGGGCAGCAACCTGATCCATCATGCTGATCAGCCGCTCATGGGCCGCTGCCAGTGCATCCAGCACCGCCTCGTCCAGCGCCAGCGTACCGGCCCCAAGCCGCTCGTGTACCTGCTCAAGGGTATCGGCCAGACGTTCAAGTGGCGCCAGCTCGACCTCCGCTGCCACCTCGGCCAGGGCACGCAGGCTGGCAGCCAGCTCGCCGCTGTCGAATTCCGGCGTGCTGCCGGCAGAGCGCATGTTGAGATCGTCACTGACGTCGAGCAATAGATCGATGCCCTCGGTCAGGAAAATCGACATCAGATCCGCACCGGCCGCCCGATCCAGATCGGTGCGGCCGCTGTCACGGGCACTCAGGCCCTGCTCGCGTAGTTGCTCGATCCGCCGCAGGAAGGCATCGGTGCCAGGCAACGGTGCCTGCGGCGCCTGCACCAGTTGCTCAAGCCCGGCCTCGAACAGGGTCACGGCATCACCCAGCAGCTCGACCAGCGCCTGATCGGCAGGCACCAGGTTGGCCTTGAAATCCTTGGTCAGTTTTTCCAGCGGCGTAGCCAACAGGGCAATCGGTTGAATGCCCGCCATGTGGGCACTGCCCTTGAGTGTATGCAGGGCACGCTGCAATGCATCGCTCAACGCGCGCGGCGTGCCGTATTCGTGGCACTCACGCAGGTAGGCGTTGATCTGATCGATATGGTTACGGGTTTCGTTACGGAAGATATCCAGCAACACCGGATCCATGCCGCCAGTTGCTTCGTGTTCAGGCTCGGGCTCCGAAGCCACAACGCCCAGTCCGTCACTGTCAGCTGCGCTCGACCAAACAGGAGCCTCTTCATCCCCGGCCGACTCGTCGATGGCGCCGACGGACTCGTCCGGCTCGATCTCATTCGTCAGCTCGACTGCCTCGCGATCGCCTGGCTCGGAGACGGCCCGCGGTGCCTCGTCAAGGCTGGAGGTGTGCTCGGCGTCATCCAACACCGGCTCATCATCAAGCGAGGTGAAGGCGTCGTCTTCCGGCGCTGCGGACTCTTCAAGCTCCGGCAGTTCGAACTCGCTCAGATCGACCAGCTCAATGGCTTCGGCTTCGGCTTCGGCTTCGGCTTCGGCTTCGGCTTCGGCTTCGGCTTCGGCTTCGGCTTCGGCTTCGGCTTCGGCTTCGGCTTCGGCTTCGGCTTCGGCTTCGGCTTCGGCTTCGGCTTCGGCTTCGGCTTCGGCTTCGGCATTCAGTGTGTCTGCGGAGACCATCGGGTCAAGCGTTTCAGCCGCATCTTCACTGGCTATGCCGACATCGGCAGCCGGCGGGCCCGCGTCCGGCAACGCCTCACCCCGGGCCAACGCCTCGGCCTGAGCCGTCAGGCGCCCGACCTCCGGCAACGCCTGCTGCCGACCTGCGGCAAAGTCCTCTACCAGTCGCGGCATCAGTCCGCGAACGGCATTCACCACCTGGAAAAGGGCACCATCGGCTTCGATGCTGCGATCCAGCACGCGATTGAGCATGTTCTCTACGGCCCAGGCCAGCTCGGCCAGAACCCCTGCACGCACCATGCGGCCACTGCCCTTGAGCGTGTGGAAGGCACGCCGCACCTCGGCCAGCGCCTTGTCATCCTCAAGATCGGCCTGCCATTGGGGCGTATACTCGCCCAGGGTTTCCAGTACTTCCCCGGCCTCTTCGACGAAGATCTCTACCAGTTCTTCATCAAGCTCGTCTTCTTCCGCCGCCGGCGGCGGGCTGGGCGGCGCCACCGGTTGCAGTTCTGGCTCTGGCTCTGGCTCTGGCTCTGGCTCTGGCTCTGGCTCTGGCTCTGGCTCTGGCTCTGGCTCTGGCTCTGGCTCTGCAGGCTGCATCTGCTCGGCTGCCTCGGCAAGCGGTTCATCCGATATCGACACCTCGGATTCGGCCTCTTCCGCGTCCTCGACCGACGCCGGTTGCTCGGCGACCTCCTCTTCGGGCAGGTTCTGCGGGTGATAGCCCAACAGGCCAAGACGCTCCTCTGCGACATCCAAAATGCTGTCACCGCGACCGCTATCGTCCTCGGCCAGGCGTTCGAGGTAGTAGTCAATGCTGGTGATGACGTCAGCCAACGCGTCCAGCGCGGGCCAGTCCGGCACCAGAGAGCGGCCAATCAGCTGTTCGGTGATATAGCGACGGCACGCCGCTATCGCCGCGGCTGCGCGGGCCAGCGGCACCATGGCCAGACCGCCGCGCACGCTGGTAAGCAGGGCATCGACAGGGGCCAGCTGGCTGTGATCCCACTGATTGGCAATGAAGGCATTGATCGATTCGCGGGTTTCTTCCAGCGCGTTACGCGCTTCCTGCACCACCAGTTGATGGACCAGCGCGATATCCTGCGCTGCAGCAAGCCCCTGCATATCGCTGTCGGCAGCACCGTCCTGATCGCTGCGGTCAACGCCCAGAATGCCCTGCAGACTGGCTTCCACGTAGAGCATGCCACCGGCAACATCCATCAGGGCTGCATCGGTGATCGCCGACTGGCCCGACGCCAACCGCATGACCTGTTCGATCTGCTCGGTCAGCACCCGCCGCGGCTGGCCAAGCCCCAGCATCGCCAGCGTGTCGGCAATGCGCTTCATCACCGGCAACATGCCTTCCAGAGCGGTCAGGTCACGACGATCACTGCGTACGAACAGGTCGAGCTGATCCTTGACCTGCATAAGCTCTTCGCCCAGCGCCAGTGCGACCGACTGCATGGCCTCACGATCCGGACCGACCAGCCGATCACCGGCGCCGCGCTGCTCTTCGTTCCAGCTGCCCTTGAGCTGATAACGCTCCTTGAGGGCATCCAGCCGGGGGCTGCCGTCGGCACTCTTGGCAACATAAAACAGCAGGTTGCGCAGCAACTCACGGGGTGGAGCGCTTTGCAGGGCCGTCGCACCCCGTGCCATCAACTGACGCAGCTCCTGATCAGCCTGGCGCAGCAATTGGCGCACCGCCGCGCTGTTGTCGATGCTGCCGATTTCCAGACCTTCGGCAACGCCGGCAAAAATCGACCAGAGCTGGGCATAGGGGGCATCCGCACACAGCGCCTCAAGACGCACAAACACATTGCGCAAGTGCCGGCTATTCTGGGGCACATCCTGGCCACGGATCACATTGGCCTGCGCCATCTGCAGCGCCTGTCGCAGCTTGCGCAGCTGGCGCACACTGGCTTCATCACTCAAATCGGCGACAGCGGCACCGCGAGACGCGGACTCTGCACCGTCCAGCGCCGGACTGAAAACCGCATTCTCGGACAGCAGCTTGTCGCCACGGGCGGTGCGCATGTCGTTGAGCAGTGGCAGCAGTACCATCGGCAGGTCACGTCGCGCGCTCTGCACCCGATCCAAGTACGCCGGCATCTGCAGGATGGCCTGCATCAAGACTTCCAGTGCCTCGCCCTCGCGGCTGGCCGAGCCATTCATCAGCGCCTGGGCGAGCTGCTCCATTTCCTCGGCGAGCAGGGCTGCGCCATAGAACTCGACCATCTGCAGCGTGCCATGAACCTGATGGATATAGGTCAGGCAAAAGCGCAACCGGGTCGAGTCCTCGGGATTTTCGACAAAGGCTTCAAGCGCCTGACGCGCCTGATTCAGCGTTTCGGATATCTCGCCCTTGACCCAGTCAAGCGCGACATAATCATGCCGATCACCCATATTCACTCCAGACGTCCGTTGCTTTCCCGCCGCACATAGGCCTGCACCTGATCATCAGGCAGACGCTCAAGCAGCGGGTTGTTCCAGTCCACGATTTCACCCAGTCCGATAACCAGCATGCCACCTGGAGCCAACCGTCTGGCGAGCAGGTTCAGCAGGTCGCGACGACGCCAGCGACGGAAGTAGATGAGCAGGTTCTGGCAGAAAATGATATCCAGGTCCTGAATCGGAGCCTGGGCCAGTTCAAGAATATTGACGCGGGCAAAACAGACCCGATCACGCAGGGCATAGGCCACTTCATAACGGTCGTTGGCCAGCGGCTGCAGCCACTCCCGACGCTCACGTTCGTTGAGTCCGCCCAGCCGGGCGCCCGGATACACGGCAGTACGCCCCTGCTCCAGCGCCTTGTGGCTGATATCGGTTGCCCAGATCCCGTAGCCGCCCGGATGACCACCTGCCCGGCGCAGGCTCTGCTCGACCATGATGGCCATCGAGTAGGCCTCTTCGCCACTGGCGCAGCCCACACTCCAGAGCTGCAGCGGCCGCTCCTTGTCGCGCCCCTTGAGCAGCAGGTCGAGGTGGCGCCCCACCGCTTCGAAGGACGGGCGATGGCGCATGAAGCTGGTTTCGCGCACGGTCAGACGCTCGATCAGTGCCGACCACTCGACGGCGCCAGCAGCGCCGTTGGTGACGTACTCGAAGTAGGTCTGATAGTCGGCCAGGTTGAGCTCGCGCATGCGCGCGCCCAGGCTGGTCTGCAGAAAGGTCTTGCGCTGGTCGCTGACGCACACGCCCGTACGCGCCTCCAGCAGCGTTTGCCACTGACGAAACTGCTGCCCATCCATTTCCGGCAGCGGTTGCAACGACCAGTTTTGCGTTGTCTGCACGTAAGCCCCTCGTACTCAGCGTCCTCGGGTGGCACCGGGTGCCACCCGTATCAGCTTAGTCGCCCTGCTGCGGCAAGGTGAAACCATCGACCGACTGACGCATCGCCTCGGCCAGTTTCGCCAACTCGCCAATGCTGCGAGCGGTCGCGGTCGTACCGGCAGACGTCTGCGAGGTAATTTCCTGAATCACGTTCATGGTGTTGGAAATGTGACCAGCGGACGACGCCTGCTGACGTGCTGCGTTGGAGATGTTCTGAATCAACGCCGCCAGACTGGTCGATACCTTTTCGATCTCTTCCAGGGCCACACCCGCGTCCTGAGCCAGGCGTGCACCACGTACCACCTCAGAGGTGGTCTGCTCCATCGAGATAACCGCTTCGTTGGTATCGGTCTGAATGGTTTTAACCAGCGCTTCGATCTGCTTGGTCGCACCGGAGGAACGTTCTGCGAGGCGCTGAACTTCGTCCGCAACCACCGCGAAGCCTCGACCGGCGTCACCGGCCATGGAGGCCTGGATCGCCGCGTTCAGAGCCAGAATGTTGGTCTGGTCGGCAATATCGTTAATCAGGCTGACGATGTCACCAATCTCCTGGGACGACTCACCAAGACGCTTGATCCGCTTGGAGGTGTCCTGAATCTGCTCGCGAATGGTATCCATGCCCACGATGGTGTTCTGCACCACCTCGTTACCCTTGTTGGCGATGGCTACCGAGCGCTCCGCTACCGCGGCCGACTCGGAGGCGTTGGCCGATACCTGGTCAATGGAGACCGCCATTTCGTTTACCGCCGCCGAGGCGCCGGCAATTTCCTGTGCCTGGTGCTCGGAGGCTTCGGCCAGATGCATCGCTGTGCCCTGGGTTTCCTGCGCGGCGCGCTCTACCTGCTGGGCGGTATGGTTGATGGTGCCTACCAGCGCACGCAGTTGGTCGATAGACTCGTTGATGGAGTCGGCAATCGCACCGGTAAAGTCTTCGGTTACCGTCGCCTGGGCCGTCAGGTCACCGTCGGCGAGATCGCCGATCTCGTCGAGCAGTCGCAGAATCGCGGCCTGGTCGCGCTGGGTTTTTTCCAGCGTCTCGTCCAGACGCAAACGGGTGTCGCGGGTCAGCTGGATACCGATCAACAGCAAACAGGTCAGCGCGATGGCGGCCAGCACGTAACCCAGGATGGTGTTGGCAACGCGTCCATCGGCATTGGCTTCAAAAGCCTGAGCCAGACTGGATGCATTCTCCAGCAGCGACTGCGAGTCGGTAAAGATATCGTTGGCGGCGGTACGTACCTGATACAGCTCAGGGGAAGTCAGCAGAATCTGGTCAACCGAATCGGACACATAGCGGAACAGTGACTGGATTTCCTGCAGCCGGCTGGCGGCGTCTGCATCCGCCACCCGGGTTATCCCGATACTGGCGTTACCCTCGATCATGCCCTGCAGTACGCGCCCGAACAGGCTGGCGTCGCGGCCGAAACTGTCGGCCGCCATCACCGCGTCTTCGTCACCTTCCAGTACCCGGTTCACCGAACCAAGAATCCGCTCGGCCAGCAGCGACTGGCGCTGGGCAATAGCGACCTGATCGGCCGGCGCATTACTGGCGATCAGCACGTCTACCACATCTTCATACTCGACCTGCAGCTGCGGCACGGTGTCGGACAGGGTTGCCGCAACTTCGTGCAGCGACAGAACCGTGCCCTGACTGGCGAGAATCGCGTCGGCATTGCGACGCACCTTGTCCCAGTCAGCCTGCAACTGGGCCTGCTGCCCGGCCATGCTGGCCGGCATCGGTGGCAAACCGGAGGCGGCGTCCCCCTTGACCAGATAGTCCCAGCGTTGCTGGAAGTCGTTACGCGCGCTGAGCAACAGACCGAAGGCTTCCGGCGTACCGGTGGCAGCTTCGGTTGCCGACTTGGAGATCTGCTGGGACAGAACCCGCAGCTCGCCGGCGTGACCAATGTATTCGGTATCACGGGAGCTCTGCGTATTCAGGTACAGGAAGTTGGCGATCAGCAACACCAGCGACAGCAGCAGAATGGCACCCAGGCCAAGTACCGTCCGGTTGCTTCGCAAGGAAGACAGCGTCTGTGTATCAAGTATCTTCATTTTACTGGCCCCTACCTGGCCTACGGCTTTTTTCTGGCTAACATGCTCCGGCGCGACCGGCGTTCAGCACCGGTCGCGCCAATTCCGATCAGATGGCTACATCGAGAAAATCCTGATCACGTGCCAGTGCGCGAAAATTGAACACCAGCGCTTCACGCTCGCCCTGGTATCCCCCAACAACATAGGGCCGCACACGCGGCTCCAGCTCCGGCAGCTCGGTACTGAAGGTACTGACCGGCAGGTGCTGCATCCCCAGCACTTCATCCACCAGCAGACCGACAAACAGATCGTCACGGTCCAGCACCAGCACCCGGCGCTGCTTACGCCCGCCACTGGCAGCCACACCAAAGAAACGGCTCAGATCGATGATCGGTAACAGGCGTCCACGCACGTTCGCCACGCCCCGAACCCAGGCCTTGACCCTGGGCAGTGCGGTGTAGCGCGGTTCGTGAAGAATTTCGGTGATTTCGCCCATTGCGGCCAGCATGACGTGACCGGCAAGGCGAAAGCCGACACCACTCCAGGTTTCGCTGACCTCATCCTGCGATGGAAGGCCGGCCGCCTGCAGGCGGCACTGGTCAGCGAGTTGCTGCAGCAGTTCAAAAGGATGTTGAGTGTCTGACATGCCGTCCCTGTTCTCATTCTTATCCGGCACAGAAGGCGCCGGTAACTAGCTGCCGAGCACGGTTTTCAGCGTCTTGATCAGGGTGGACTCATCTACCGGCTTGGTCAGATAGTCCTTGGCGCCCTGCCGGGTACCCCAAACCTTGTCGGTTTCCTGATCCTTGGTAGTCACGATGATGACCGGAATATGATTGGTTTCGGGATCCTTGGTCAGTTGGCGCGTCGCCTGAAAACCGTTGAGCCCCGGCATGACGATATCCATCAGTACCGCGTCGGGCTTTTCCTGCCGGGCCAGCGCCACCCCATCGGCACCGTTCTCGGCCTTGAGGACCTCGTAACCGTGTTTCTCCAGCATGCCGGTCAGCTTGTACAGCTCGGTCGGCGAATCATCTACTACCAAAATGCGAGCCATCAGACTCCCCCGGGTTGTTCTTCGAATGAGTTAGTGCTCAGGCGCCAGCGGCGCCCGCAACATGACCGCCCTGCGGGACATGAGCGCGGATGGCTCCCAGCAGCTCTTCCTTGCTGAACGGTTTGGTCAGGTATTGATCGGAACCGACGATCCGGCCCTTGGCCTTGTCAAACAGACCGTCCTTGCTGGACAGCATGATCACCGGTGTCGCCCGGAAGGCACTGTTGTTCTTGATCAGGGCACAGGTCTGATAGCCGTCAAGGCGCGGCATCATGATGTCGACAAAGATGATGTCCGGGTGGTTGTCGGCAATCTTGGCCAGCGCGTCAAAGCCGTCAACCGCCGTGATTACATTACAGCCGACCTTCTTCAGCAGGGTCTCGGCCGTGCGTCTGATCGTCTTGCTGTCATCAATCACCATGACTTTGAGGCTTTCGAAATTTTCTTCCATAAGACCAGCCTTTGTTATTGATGGAGGGTCGATTCAGAAGGCTGCTGCGCGGCACCCCTCGACCAGCCAATTCCCTTTCCGCGTACTTTTAGCATAGATTCGGCGGTCAATCTATAAAGCAGAAGCGCCACCGAGACAACATTGCACTCCTGTCCGCACTGGCTGCGCAGACCGTCTGGCGCTACACTCGACTCCCTTCCGAAACAGCCAGGAAAGCACACATTCTATGCGCATTCGCCTCGGTATCGTCATGGATCCCATCAGCGCGATCCAATACAAAAAGGACAGTTCTCTGGCCATGCTGCTGGCCGCCGCCGCCCGCGACTGGGAGCTCCTCTACATGGAGCCCCAGGACCTCTACCTCGCCAACGGCAAGGCCATGGGCTGCCTTCGTCCGCTCCAGGTACACGCCAACCCGGATCACTGGTATGACCTGGGCGAACAGCAACAGGCCCCGCTGGACTCCCTTGATGTGATCCTGATGCGCAAGGATCCGCCATTCGACAACGAATTCCTCTACGCGACACACATCCTGGAAGCGGCTGAGCGCGACGGTGTACTGATCGTCAACCGCCCGGCCAGTCTGCGCGACTGCAACGAGAAACTGTTCGCCACCCAGTTCCCGCAATGTGCACCGGATCACATCGTGACCCGCCGCGCGGACATTCTCCGCGAATTCGCCACCCGGCACCGTGACGTTATTCTCAAACCGCTCGACGGGATGGGCGGCTCCATGATTTTCCGTATAAGGGAGGGCGACCCCAACCTGAGCGTCATCATCGAGACCCTGACCGTGCATGGCACCCAGCAGATCATGGCTCAACGCTACCTGCCGGAGATCAAGGATGGCGACAAGCGCATCCTGATGATCAAGGGCGAGCCGGTGCCCTACTGCCTTGCACGCATCCCCCAGCAGGGCGAAACCCGTGGCAACCTGGCCGCCGGCGGCCGTGGCGAGGCGCGTCCGTTAACCGAGCGCGACCGCTGGATCGCCGAGCAGGTCGGCCCTGCGCTGCGCGAACGCGGGCTGTTGTTTGTCGGCCTGGATGTCATCGGCGATTATCTCACCGAGATCAACGTGACCAGCCCGACCTGCATCCGAGAGATCGACGCCGCCTACGATACCGATATCGGCGGCCGCCTGATGGATGCCATCGAGGAACTGCTGCAGGCCCGCTGACCGCCCTCACGCCGCCGGACAGCAAGATTCGGCGGCGTGACGCAGCACATGGACTTTTGCGGCCACCGCGGGCAGACTTCACCGGACAGTGACAGCACCCAGCACATGGATCGCATGAACAACGCAGCACCGCCCCTTGCCAGCAACAGCCCGCCGACCGTCACCTCCCGTGACCGTCTCGGCTTCACCCTGTTTCTGGCTGCGGTCCTGCACGCTTTGGTCATCCTTGGCATTACTTTCGATATCCCGACCCCCAGCGAGCTGTCGAAAAGCCTCGAAATCACCCTGGCCACCCAGCAAAGCGAAGCGCCCCCCGAGGACGCCGACTACCTCGCCCAGATGAACCAGCAGGGCAGCGGTACACTCGAAGAAAAGGCTGCCCCCAGCACCACCGAGGAAGCTCCCTTCCAGGACAGCGAAATCAACCGGATCAGCCCGCCGCCGCAGGTCAGCGCGCCGCCGCCCGCGCCGGTGCAGCAAAAGACGGTGACGACTACCGCGCCGAGTCAGCAGCGGGTAACCACCGCACCGCCCAGCCCGAAGCCGCTGCCGGCACCCGCAGCGCAACTGCGCTTCGACATGAATGATCTGTCACGCGAAATCGCCAGCCTGGAAGCCCAGCTCGCCGAGGAGCGACAGGCCTACGCCAGACGGCCGCGCATCCTGCGCCTCAATGCCGCATCGACCATGCAGGACAAGGGGGCGTTCTACAAGGATGCCTGGCGGCGCAAGGTAGAGCAGGTTGGCAACCTCAACTATCCGGCGCAAGCCCGAGCCAACCGCATCTACGGCAGCCTGCGCCTGCTGGTGCAGATCAACCGCGACGGCACCCTGCGCGATGTGCAGATCCTCGAGTCCTCCGGTGAACAGGTTCTGGATCAGGCCGCCATGCGCATCGTACGCTTGGCCGCGCCCTTCATGCCCTTTACCGGCGACCTGATGGATATCGACGTGCTGGAGATCATTCGCACCTGGCGCTTCGAGCCGGGCGACCGGGTATCCAGTTTCTGACCGGAAAACCAGCGGCCAGACCGGCAATTCGGTCCTTGCCCTGCCCGGCCTTCGACCCAATACTATGGGCATTATGCAGACGACACCGAGCAACCTCACCCACCATTTCCTGATCGCCATGCCGCATATGGCTGATCCGCGTTTCGATCACAGCCTCATCTACCTTTGCGAGCACAGCCCGGAAGGCGCCATGGGCCTGATAGTCAACCAGCCAAGCGAACTCAACCTCAGTGATCTGCTCGACCAGCTGGCGCCAGATGTTACCGCGGGTATCGACGTCACCGTACTCAATGGCGGCCCGGTGGAAACCGAGCGCGGTTTCGTGCTGCACGACGGTGAGCGCAACTGGGAGTCGAGCGTGGATCTCGGCCCGCTGAAGCTGACCACATCGCGCGACATTCTCAGCGCCATGGCGCGGGGCGATGGCCCGGATCGAGTGCTGATTACCCTTGGCTACGCCGGCTGGGGTGCCGGCCAGCTGGAGCAGGAGCTGGCCGAAAACGTCTGGCTGAGCTGCCCGGCCGATCACGGCATCCTGTTCAATTTGCCCTGGGAGCAGCGCCTGACCGCCGCCGCACGCTCGCTCGGGGTGGACTGGAGCCTGCTGACCAGCCAGGCGGGCCACGCCTGATGCCGACCGCCCATCGCCGCGCCATGGCATTCGACTACGGCACCCGGCAGATCGGCGTTGCCGTCGGCCAGACCCTGACCGGCAGCGCCGAGCCACTGACCAACCTGCGCGCCCGTGACGGCGTGCCGGACTGGGAGCAGATCGCCCGACTGATTCGCGAGTGGGAGCCGAACGTCCTGGTCGTCGGTCTGCCCCTGAACATGGACGGCAGCGCCAGCGATATGAGCGAACGTGCCGCTCGCTTCGCCCGCCGCCTGAACGGCCGTTTTCAACTGCCGGTCGAGACCGTCGACGAGCGCCTTAGTACCTTTGAAGCCAAACAACACCTCAAGTCGCAGGGACGCACACCGAGCAGCTACCGGGATGACCCGGTCGACAGCCTCGCCGCCGCCCTGCTGCTGCAGACCTGGCTGAGCGGCCAGAGCAAGGAGACACCATGAGTACACTTCCCGCGGTCGACAGCCTGCTGAGCAGCATGGCCGACCAGTTGCGCGCCCATCTGGACGCGCGGCAGATCAGCGACCCGGCCTTTGTCGGCATTCATACCGGCGGTGTCTGGGTTGCCGATGCCCTGCATGCTGCCGTCGCACCCGAGGCGCCGATGGGCACGCTGGATATCGCCTTCTACCGCGATGACTTCGAGCAGCACGGCCTGCCGCAACGGGTACGCCCGTCCGAGCTGCCGTTCGGTGTCGACGACCGTCACATCATTCTGGTCGACGACGTGCTGATGACCGGACGCACCATCCGCGCCGCGCTCAACGAACTGTTCGATTACGGCCGCCCGGCCTCGGTAACCCTGGTCACCCTGATCGACGTCGACGCCCGCCAGCTGCCGATCCGCGCCGACATCCTTGGCGCCACTCTGGCCCTGACAGAAGGCCAGCGGGTAAAATTGACCGGACCCGCCCCGCTGCACCTGACCCTGACCGACGCCGCCACCAATTGAGATCGCCATGAGCCTGACGCCGCATCACCTGCAACTCAACCAACAGGGCCAGCTGCGCCACTTCCTGACCATTGAAGGGCTATCGCGCGAGCTGCTGACCGAACTGCTCGATACCGCCGACTCCTTCCTCGAAGTCGGTGAACGTGCGGTCAAAAAGGTCCCGCTGCTGCGCGGCAAGACGGTCTGCAACGTGTTCTTCGAGAACTCGACCCGGACCCGCACCACCTTCGAGCTGGCGGCCAAGCGGCTGTCGGCCGACGTACTCAACCTGAATATCTCGACCTCGTCGACCAGCAAGGGCGAAACCCTCTACGACACCCTGCAGAATCTGGAGGCGATGGCGGCCGACATGTTCGTGGTGCGTCACGGCGATTCCGGCGCGGCGCACTTTATCGCCGAGCGGGTCTGCCCGGACGTCGCCGTGATCAACGCCGGCGACGGCAACCACGCGCACCCGACCCAGGCGATGCTCGACATGCTGACCATCCGTCGCCACCGCGGCGACTTCGAGAACCTTTCGGTCGCCATCGTCGGCGACATCCTGCATTCGCGGGTCGCGCGCTCCAATATGCTCGCCCTGAAAACCCTTGGCTGCCCGGATATCCGCGTGATCGCCCCACGCACCCTGCTACCCGAAGGCATCGACCAGTACGGCGTACGGGTCTTCAACGATCTGCGTGTCGGGCTGCGCGACGTCGACGTGGTCATCATGCTGCGCCTGCAGAAGGAGCGCATGCAGAGCGGCCTGCTGCCCAGCGAGAGCGAGTTCTACAAACTCTACGGCCTGACCCGCGAGACTCTCGCGCTGGCCAAGCCCGATGCGCTGGTCATGCACCCGGGCCCGATCAACCGCGGCGTCGAAATCGAATCGGAAGTCGCCGACGGCCCGCAATCGGTGATTCTCAAGCAGGTGACCTACGGCATCGCCGTGCGCATGGCCGTCATGTCGATGGCCATGACCGGACAAACCACCCAGCGCCAGCTCAACCAGGAAGCGAACTGAACCATGCGACTGACGATTGAAGGCGCCCGGGTGATCGACCCCGCCAGCCAGTTTGATGAAATTACCGATCTGCATATCGCCGCCGGCCACATTCTGGCCCTCGGCGCTGCCCCCGAGGGCTTCAGCCCCAACCAGCGCATTGACGCCCGCGGCCTGATTGCCTGCCCGGGCCTGGTGGACCTCAACGTTTCCCTGCGCGAGCCCGGCTACAGTCGCAAGGGCAGTATCGCCAGCGAGACCCGTGCCGCCGCCGCCGGTGGCGTGACCACCCTGTGCTGCCCGCCGGACAGCCGCCCGGTGCTGGACACCCCGGCCGTGGCCGAGCTGATTCTGGATCGCAGCCAGGCTGCCGGCAACGCCCGCGTCCTGCCCATCGGCGCCCTGACCAAGGGACTGGAGGGCGAGCAACTGAGTGAACTGGTCGCCCTGCGCGACGCCGGCTGTGTCGCCTTTACCCAGGGGCTGCGCCCGATGGGGAGCAACCGTATTCTGCGCCGCGCGCTCGAATATGCGGCGACCTTCGGCCTGACCATCATTTTCACCCCGCAGGATGCCGACCTGGCCGAAGGCGGCATGGCCCATGAGGGTCCGACGGCCTCGCGGCTGGGTTTGGTGGGCATTCCGGAAAGCGCCGAAACCGTTGCCCTGGCCCGTGACCTGCTGCTGATCGAACAAACTGGTGTACGCGCCCACTTCAGCGGCCTGACCAGCGCCCGCGCGATGGATATGCTGGCCGACGCCCAGGCCCGCGGCCTGCCGGTGACCGCCGATGTTGCCGCTTACCAACTGCTGCTCTGCGACGAGGACCTGACCGGCTTCTCCAGCCAGCTGCACGTCATGCCTCCGCTGCGCTCCGCCGACGACCGGCGTGCTCTGCGCCAGGCCGTGCAGAGCGGCGTGGTGCAGGCCATCGCATCGCATCATCAGCCGCACGAAGCCGAAGCCAAGCGGGTGCCCTTTGCCGCCTCGGCACCGGGCATCAGCAGCGTCGAGATCCTTCTGCCGCTGACCATGACGCTGGTGGCCGACGGCCTGCTGGAAATGCCTGCAGCGCTGTCCCGGGTCACCACCGGACCGGCCGCTGCGCTCGGACTGTCAGCCGGCCAGCTGTCGCTGGGCGGCGCTGCCGACATCACCCTGTTCGACCCGGCTCAGGCCTGCGAAATCGGCCGCAACTGGCTGTCCCGCGGGGCCAACTGCCCGTTCATCGGCAAAGGTGCGCCGGTGGCCGTCACCCACACCCTGTACGGCGGAAAGCTGGTATATCAGACCCATTGACCCGAACGCCGGTCGAACGCCGCGCATGACACAACACTAAGCGATTGGAAGGAGCCCTGGCATGGCCGCATTCGGCTTGCGTGGCAAATCACTGCTGGCCCTGGTGCTGGCCTGCCTGCTGGCACTGGTACCTGCCGGCCTGATCGGCTGGTCGGTACTCAACGGCATTCACGAACACTTTGGCGAGGCCTACGCACGCAATGCGACGCTGCTGAGCCGGGAAAAGATCAGCGCGCCGATCAGCCGCGAGCTGGCGCTGTCGTTGCGCTTCGCCAATTCTGCGGTGACCCGTCAGTGGCTGCTTGATCCGGATGATCCGACCAAGGCTGATCTGTTCTTCCGTGAAGCGGAGCTGTACCGAGCCGACTTCCGCGACCATGCCTACTTTATCGGCCG
Organism: Halopseudomonas sp. MFKK-1; assembly: GCF_027474385.1. Classification (NCBI taxonomy): domain Bacteria; kingdom Pseudomonadati; phylum Pseudomonadota; class Gammaproteobacteria; order Pseudomonadales; family Pseudomonadaceae; genus Halopseudomonas; species Halopseudomonas sp. MFKK-1. The sequence continues at coordinate 1,372,796 of NZ_CP114836.1, read as the reverse complement.
CCTGGATAGCCTCGGTTACTACTTCAACGGTGGCGACCAGCCCCCCAGTACCGAGCCACGCTATATCCTCAATCCCGAATCCGACGCCGACAGCTGGTTCTTCAGCACCCTGCGCAACACAGATAACTACAACATCAACGTCGACACCAACCCCGAGCTGGACACCACCAAGGTCTGGCTCAACATGGTGGTCAAGGATGACGACGGCAGCGTGCTGGCGCTGGCGGGATCCGGGCTGGATCTGTCCACCTTCATTCGCGACTTCATCACCAGCGATGATCCGGGCGTCACCCCGATGATCATCGATGCCGACGGTGCCATCCAGGCGCACAGCGATCGCAGCCTGATCGCCCTCAACTCGGGTGCCGACGCCAACAAGGGCAGCGGCGCCAATCTGCTCAGTCTGGTCAGCGAACGTGACCGTGCAGCGGTTGCCGCAGCCATTGCCGAGGTCGCCACCGACCCGGGCGGAGTCCGCACCCTGCCGGTAGAGCTGCAGGGCACCACCGAGTTGCTGGCCCTGACCTTTATCCCGGAGCTGAACTGGTACGTGGTCAACGCCATCGACCTGACTACCGCCGAAGTCATCGACAGCACCTGGCTGACACCGCTGCTGATCGGGCTGGCCGCCCTGCTGATCCTGCTGGTGCTGATTTTTGCGGTCGCTATCGAGCGCCTGCTGCTCGGCCCGCTGCGCCAGCTCAAGCGCGGCGCGCAGGCGATGGCTGCAGGCAACTACGACGTTGCCATGCCGGCCGGCCGCGACGACGAGATCGGCGAATTGAGCGACGCTTTCGGCATCATGGCGGCCAAGGTCCGCAGTCACACCCAGGAACTGGAACAGCGGGTTCAGGAGCGCACCTGTGATCTGGAGCAGGTCAACCAGCAGATGCATGCGGCACGCAAGAAGATCGAGGACTCGATCGATTACGCCAGCCTGATCCAGCGCTCGATCCTGCCCAACCGCGAACTGGTCAATGCGCTCGGTGAACATCACGCCGTGCTCTGGCGCCCGCGGGACGTGGTCGGCGGCGACTTCTACATCTTCCGCAATGAGCAAAGTCACTGCCTGTTCGGTGTCGTCGACTGCGCCGGTCACGGTGTACCCGGCGCACTGATGACCATGCTGGCGCACGCAGCGCTGGACCAGGCCATCAACGATTGCGGCATGCACGACCCGGCAGCGATCCTGCGCCGTACCGATCAGATCGTCCGGCACATGCTCAGCGACTCGCCGGAGACCAAGTCGGTTGCCACCAATATGGACGTCGGCCTTGCCTATGTTGATCTGGAGCAACGCCAGGTCACCTTCGCCGGTGCGAAGATAGCGCTATATCACTGTGACGGTGGTACGGTTTCCCACTTGCCGGGAGCGCGCCGTGCGCTCGGCGACAAGCGACAGGGCGACTACCATAACCAGCAGATCGCATTGCAGCCCGGGCGCACCTTTTATCTGTGCACCGATGGCTTCCTTGACCAGGCCGGCGGCGAGCGCGGGTTCGGTTTCGGCAACAGCCGATTCGCCGATATGCTGCGCCGCCATGCCAGTCTGCCACTGAACGAGCAAAGTGCCGCCTTCAGCGATACACTGGCCGCCTATCAGGGCGACTATCCGCAGCGCGATGACATCACCATGCTGTGCTTCCGATTTGACTGAGCAAACGCCCGACCGCACAGGAGTTGTAATGGACCATATCGACCTGTTCGCGATGCGCGAACAATTCAACAGCCAGCAGATCCTGCTGTGCTTCAACGGCCCCATCTCGCGCAGCCTGATCGAAGAGATCGGCAACGCATTGCGTAACTATCTGGCCGCCGATAGCGCACCGACTTCCGCTGCCATGGATGTTTTTGCCGTCTACATCGAAATGACCCAGAATATCAGCCATTACACCCGGGCCAAGGGTTGGAACGAGCAGGAGGCTGGCGCCACCGTGGTCGTATCACGGGATGAGGACGGACGGTATATCGTGTCGGCAGGCAACCTGATCGAAAGCGCCGACGGGGAAAATCTGGTCAGTTCGATTGCCCGGCTGGCAGAACTGGACAAAGCCGGCCTGAAGGCAGCCTACAAGGAGCAACTGCGTCGCCCGCGCGACGCCGAGCGCCCCTCCGGCGCGGGCCTGGGCCTGATTGACATTGCCCGCAAATCCAGCGCCCCGCTGCAGGCCTCGCTGCAGCCCGTCGCCAACGGTCGCAGCTTTTTCAGCCTGCGCGCCGTGATCTGACCGAACCAAGAGCCAAGCACCTATGAACGATTTCAGCATCCCCAGCTCGCAATCTACACCGGAAGTACGCAGCGACTGGAACGCCGGCCATCTGCATATGGCCGGCGACTCCTATCCGGAAAATTCCTTTGACCTGTTTCAGCAGGTGTTCGACTGGATCGAGTCCTATCTCGATCAGGCAGGCGCTCCACTGAGCCTTGAGCTGCGTCTGCTGTACCTGAACACCAGCAGCGTGAAGGCCATGATGGACGTTTTCGACCTGCTGGAAGCCGCCCATCAGGACGGCAAGCAAGTTGCGGTCAACTGGTACTACGACCCGCAGAACGAGCGTGTCGCCGAGCTGGCAGAAGAATTCAAGGAAGACTGTACCTTCAATTTCAACATCATCAGTCACCCCTGAGCACGCCATGAAAGGAAACAAAGAGGACCTCGAAGCGCAGATTCCACGGCTACTGGAGCAAACCGAGCTCCAGCAGAGTCCTCTGTATGCGCCGCTGAACGAGCTGTGGTCAGCCCATCAGGATCTGGCCCGTCGAATCGACCGCATCAGTCACATCTCCGACGGATTCCAGAGCATGGCCCGGCAGCGCGAGCAGTCGCTGACCGAGCGACTGAACAAGCAATTGCGTCAACTGGAGAAGGTGGCCCGCATCTCGGACCGCTATCAGAACATGATGCGCGACCTGAACGAGGCGCTGCGCGAAGCCTCCACCCACGACGCACTGACCGGCCTGGGTAATCGCCGCCTGCTGGTAGACCGCCTGAAGAAGGAAGCCGAGCGCTTCATCCGCTATCAGCGCCCGTTCAGCATCGCCATGCTGGATGTCGACCACTTCAAGAGCATCAATGATCGTTATGGCCACGAAGTTGGCGACGGCGCACTGATTGAGCTGGCGCGAGTGCTGGATGCCGAAATTCGGGACAGCGACCTGTGCGGTCGCTGGGGGGGAGAAGAGTTCCTGATTCTGCTGCCGGAAACCGGTACCGCCGAGGCGACCCTGGTGATGGAGCGGGTACGGTCCGCTGTCGAGCGACTGACCATCCGGGTGCAGGACGAGTCGGTCGGCATGACCGTCAGTATCGGCATCGCACAGCACAGCCCGAATAACAGCTATTCCGACACCATCAGCCAGGCCGATCACGCCCTGCTGGAGGCCAAGCGCGGCGGGCGCAACCAGCTGCATACCGCGACGGCCGGCTAGTCAGCCGACCGTCAGCGACTCAGAACCGCCGCGTGCGCGAGGCGACTTCTTCCTCTTCTTCCAGCGACAGGCCGTGGCTCAGCTGGTCCTGCATCAGGTGCTGACCGTCGGTTTCCGAGCCCAGCTTGATCATCAGACGCAGGTCGTTCGCCGAGTCGGCGTGCAACAGCGCATCTTCATAGGTGATCTCGCCGGCACTGTAGAGCTTGTAGAGCGCCTGATCGAAGGTCTGCATGCCCAATTCATTGGAGCGGGCCATTAACGGCTTGAGCTCATGCACCTCACCCTTGCGAATCATGTCGGCGGCCAGCGGCGTATTAAGCAGCACTTCGATGGCAGCCCGACGGCCCTTGCCATCGGGCGTGGGAATCAGCTGCTGGGCAACAATCGCCTTGAGATTCAGTGACAGGTCCATCCAGACCTGCTGATGCATCTCGGTCGGGAAGAAGTGAATGATGCGGTCCAGCGCCTGGTTGGCGTTGTTGGCGTGCAGGGTAGCCAGACACAGGTGGCCGGTTTCGGCAAAGGCCACCGCGTGATCCATGGTTTCCTTGGTCCGCACCTCACCGATCAGAATCACGTCCGGCGCCTGACGCAAGGTGTTCTTCAGCGCCACCTCGAACGAGTCGGTATCAATACCGACCTCGCGCTGGGTAACAATGCAGTTCTGATGCTGGTGAATGAATTCGATCGGATCTTCGATGGAGATGATGTGCCCGCTGGAGTGCTTGTTGCGGTAGCCGATCATTGAGGCCAGCGAGGTCGACTTGCCGGTACCGGTAGCGCCGACGAAGATCACCAGACCGCGCTTGGTCATGGCCAGCTGCTTCAGCACCTCCGGCAGCCGCAGTTCTTCCATGGTCGGAATGTTGACCTCGATACGGCGCAACACCATGCCCACCAGATTGCGCTGATAGAACGAGCTGACCCGGAACCGGCCAATGCCGCGCGCACTGATGGCGAAGTTGCATTCGCGCTTCTCGGCGAACTCGCGACGCTGCGCTTCGGTCATCACGCCCAGCACGGTTTCGCGGGTCTGCTCCGGCGACAGCGGGGTTTTGGTAACCGGCAGGATCTTGCCATTCACCTTCATGCTCGGTGGCACACCGGCGGTAATGAACAGGTCGGACGCACCCTTCTCGACCATCAACCGCAACAGCTTCTCGAACTCCATGGGTTGCCTCTACTTTCCTTCATGGCGGCAGGCACACCGCCGCCGGCACTATTTGTTGAACTCAGAATCCGTCGGCGACCTTGGCTTTCTCACGGGCGCTTTCCTTGCTGACCAGGCCCTTGGCGACCAGCGACTTCAAACACATGTCGAGGGTCTGCATGCCGAGGTTGCCGCCGGTCTGGATCGCCGAGTACATCTGCGCAATCTTGTCTTCACGGATCAGGTTCCGGATCGCCGGTGTGCCGATCATGATTTCGTGCGCGGCGACCCGGCCGCCGCCGATCTTCTTCAGCAGCGTCTGGGAAATTACCGCCTGCAGTGACTCGGACAGCATCGAGCGCACCATGGCCTTTTCCTCACCGGGGAACACGTCGACGATACGGTCGATGGTCTTGGCCGCCGAGGTGGTATGCAGGGTGCCGAACACCAGGTGACCGGTTTCTGCCGCAGTCAGCGCCAGGCGAATGGTTTCCAGGTCGCGCATCTCGCCGACCAGAATGATATCCGGGTCTTCCCGCAGTGCCGAGCGCAATGCTTCGGCAAAGCCAAGTGTGTCACGGTGCACTTCACGCTGGTTGACCAGACACTTCTTCGACTCGTGAACGAACTCGATCGGGTCCTCGATGGTCAGGATGTGCTGGTATTTGTTGCAATTGATGTAGTCGAGCATGGCCGCCAGACTGGTGGACTTGCCCGAGCCGGTCGGCCCGGTCACCAGCACCAGCCCGCGCGGCACATCGGAAATCTTCTTGAACACATCGCCCATGCCCAGATCTTCCATGGTCAGCACCTTGGAAGGAATGGTCCGGAACACCGCGCCTGCGCCACGATTCTGGTTGAACGCGTTAACCCGGAACCGGGCTACGCCGGGGACCTCGAACGAGAAGTCGGTCTCCAGGAACTCCTCGTAGTCCTTGCGCTGCTTGTCGTTCATGATGTCGTAGATCAGCGCATGAACCTGCTTGTGCTCCATCGCCGGTACGTTGATCCGGCGCACGTCGCCATCAACACGGATCATGGGCGGCAATCCTGCCGACAGGTGCAAGTCCGACGCGCCCTGTTTAGCGCTGAAGGCTAACAGCTCGGTAATATCCATAGGGTTCCCCATAACAACCTGCATGCATGTAGAATGCCCGCAGTGTCTATTCCATTGGCAAGGTATTAACGTCCGTAATGTCCACGATAGCAGAGAATATTGCAAACGTTCGTGAGCGCATCCGGCGGGCTGCAGAGGCGGCCGGACGGCCTCCGGAAGCGATCACCCTGCTGGCCGTCAGCAAGACCCGGCCCGCCAGCGCCATTCGCGACGCCTGGGCCGCCGGGCTGAAGGATATCGGCGAAAACTACCTGCAGGAAGCCCTCGACAAGATGGCCGAGCTGAGTGATCTGCCCTTGCACTGGCACTTCATCGGCCCCATTCAATCGAACAAGACGCGTCCCATCGCCGAGCACTTCGACTGGGTGCACAGCGTCGATCGCCTGAAAATCGCCCAGCGCCTCTCTGACCAGCGCCCGGAACATCTGCCGCCGCTGAATGTCTGCCTGCAGGTAAATATCAGCGCCGAAGACAGCAAATCCGGCGTATCGCTGGCCGAACTGCCCGAGCTGGCTGCCGCGGTCGCGGCGCTGCCGCGCCTCCGGCTGCGCGGGCTGATGGCCATTCCGGCCCCGGCCGAGACCAGCGAGGCACGCCGCGCGCCGCTGGCTGCGCTGCGCCAGGCTGCCCAAAGCCTGCCGCTGGACCTGGACACCCTGTCGATGGGCATGAGCGACGACCTGACCGAAGCGGTGCAGGAAGGCGCCACCATAGTGCGTATCGGCACCGCCCTGTTCGGGCAGCGCCAGTACCCCAACACCTAACGCATGCAGAACGAGGTTTCCCAAATGACCGCACCCGTAATCGGATTCATCGGCGCCGGCAACATGGCCACCAGCCTGATCGGCGGCATGCTGCAGAAAAACGTCAAGCCGGCAAACCTGATCGCCAGCGACACCAAGGCCGAGCAGTGCGCTGCTCTGGAGCGCCAGTTTCATATTCGCACCGCGACCGACAACGCCATTCTGGCCGCCGAGTGCGACATCCTGCTGCTGGCAGTCAAGCCGCAGGTCATGCAGGACGTCTGCCGCGCCCTGCCACGCAGCCGCAAGCCCGGCCAGCTGATCATTTCGATTGCCGCCGGCATCACCTGCAGCAGCCTGGAAAACTGGCTCGGCGCCGGTACCGCCATCGTCCGCTGCATGCCCAATACGCCGTCGCTGCGCGGCCAGGGCGTCAGCGGCCTGTATGCCAACGCCGCGGTCAGCGACGAGCAGCGTGAGCAGGCCGAAGGCATCCTCAACGCGGTCGGCATCAGTGTCTGGCTGGATGAGGAAAAGCTGATCGACGCCGTCACCGCGGTCTCCGGCAGTGGCCCGGCCTACTTCTTCTACCTGATGGAAGCGATGATCGACGCCGGCGAAAAACTTGGCCTGCCGCGCGACACCGCCGAACGTCTGGCCCTGTTCACCGGCCTGGGCGCCGCCGACATGGCGGTACACAGCGACGTCGACGTTGCCGAGCTGCGCCGTCGCGTCTGCTCACCCAACGGCACCACCGAACGCGCCATCGAAACCTTCCGCAGCCAGGGGTTGCCGAAGCTGGTCGACGACGCCATGCAGGCCTGTGCCGACCGCGCAGCCGAAATGTCCCGCGAGCTTGCCTGAGGATTGATTGCCCATGAACAGCCTGAACACGGCCGCCATCTACCTGCTGCAAACCCTCGGCAATCTCTACCTGCTGGTAGTACTGCTGCGCTTTCTGCTGCAGCTGGTCCGCGCCGACTTCTATAACCCGATCTCGCAGTTCATCGTCCGTGCCACCAAGCCGCTGCTGATGCCGCTGCGCCGGATTATTCCCGGTTACGGCGGGCTGGACTTCGCCTCGCTGGTCCTGGCGCTGGCAATCCAGCTGGTGCTGATGGTGCTGATCATCAAGTTGATGGGCTACGCGCTGCCGAACATTATCCTGCTGGTCGCCTGGTCGGCCATTGGCATCCTCGCGCTGTTCGCCAAGATCTTCTTCTTCGCGCTGATCATCAGTGTAATCCTGTCGTGGGTCGCCCAGGGCAGCTACAACCCGGCGGTAACGCTGATCAACCAGTTGTGCGAGCCGCTGCTGGCACCGATCCGCAAGATCCTGCCGGCACTGGGCGGGCTGGACCTGTCACCGATCTTTGCCTTTATCGCCATTCGGCTGTTCGACATGCTGGTCATCGCCAACCTGGCAGCCGCGGCCAGCATGCCCCGTGGCCTGACGCTGGCACTCTGACGCCAGTGCCGTTCTACCACTGGCAAGGCGAGGACCTGATCCTCGACTGCCATCTGCAGCCCGGCGCCAAGCGCGCCGAGTTTGCCGGCCAGCATGGCGAACGGCTGAAGATCCGCATCAGCGCACCGCCCGTCGACGGCAAGGCCAACGACGCGCTGATGCGCTTTCTGGCCGACGCCTTTGCGGTCAGCCGCCAGCAGGTCAGCCTGCTCAGCGGCCAGACCAGCCGGCAGAAACGCCTGCTGATAAAGCAGCCGCAGCAACTGCCCGAGGATCTGGGTATCAGCCGCGGCTGAATGTTGCGCCAGACCAACGCCCTCTTTAGACTGGCGCATCCATAATTGGCCCTTCGCCTGCCTGCTGTATCCCGGGAGTGATCCTCCCTACGAAGTCCGGCCAAGCGACACAGGAACAGGTTACCGATGTCCCGACTACCTGCTGACTCCGTCGGCCTGGTCACCCCCCAGCGCCAGACGTTTACCGACCCTCTGCCCCTGGCCTGCGGCACGCCGCTGAACAGCTACGAGCTGGTCTACGAGACTTACGGTGAGCTCAACGCCAGCGCCAGCAACGCGGTGCTGATCTGCCACGCCCTGTCCGGCCATCACCACGCCGCCGGCTACCACAGCGCCGACGATCGCAAACCGGGCTGGTGGGACAACTGCATCGGCCCCGGTAAGGCCATCGACACCAATCGCTTCTTCGTCGTCAGCCTGAACAACCTCGGCGGCTGCCACGGCTCCACCGGCCCGTCCAGCATCAACCCGGAAACCGGCAAGAGCTACGGCGCCAGTTTTCCGGTCGTTACCGTCGAAGACTGGGTACACAGTCAGGCCCGGCTGGCCGACGTGCTGGGCATTCAGCAGTGGGCTGCGGTGGTGGGCGGCAGTCTTGGCGGCATGCAGGCGCTGCAGTGGGCGATCAGCTACCCGGAGCGCGTGCGTCACTGCGTGGCCATTGCCACCGCGCCCAAGCTGTCGGCACAGAACATCGCCTTCAACGAGGTGGCCCGGCAGGCAATCATTACCGATCCGGACTTCCACAACGGCGACTACGCCGCCTTTGGCGTGATCCCCAAGCGCGGCCTGATGCTGGCGCGCATGGTCGGCCACATTACCTACCTGTCGGACGACTCGATGGGCGCCAAGTTCGGCCGCGATCTGCGCTCCGATCAGCTCAACTACGACCTGACCAGCGTCGAGTTCGAGGTGGAAAGCTACCTGCGCTATCAGGGTCAGGAGTTCTCCGGTCGCTTCGATGCCAATACCTACCTGCTGATGACCAAGGCGCTGGACTACTTTGACCCGGCCGCGGCCAACGGTGGTGATCTGGCGCGCACACTGGCGGTGGTCCAGGCTCGCTGTCTGGTGATGTCGTTCACTACCGACTGGCGCTTCTCGCCGGCGCGCTCGCGCGAACTGGTCGACGGCCTGCTCGCCGCCCGCAAGGACGTCAGCTATCTGGAGATCGAAGCCGCCCAGGGCCACGACGCCTTCCTGCTGCCGATTCCCCGCTATATCGAGGCCCTGAGTGGCTACATGAACCGCATCGAGGTGAACCAATGAGCCTGCGCGCCGATCTGGAGATCATCCAGCAGTGGATTCGCCCGGGCAGCCGGGTACTCGACCTGGGCTGCGGCGAGGGCCAGTTGCTGCGCCACCTGCGCGATCACAAGCAGGTGCAGGGCTACGGCCTGGAAATCGACCCGGACAAGATCAGCAGCTGTATCCGACACGGCGTCAACGTGATGGAGCAGAACCTCGACGAAAGCCTCGACAACTTCGAGGACAACAGCTTCGACACCGTGGTCATGACCCAGTCACTGCAGGCCATGCACTACCCCGACCGGGTACTGGAAGACATGCTGCGCATCGGCCACGAAGGCATTCTGACCTTCCCCAACTTTGCCCACTGGCGATGCCGCTGGTATCTGGGCACCAAGGGCCGCATGCCGGTGTCCGAGTTCATGCCCTACACTTGGTACAACACCCCGAACATCCACTTCTGCACCTTCAAGGACTTCGAGCAGCTGTGCCGGGAGCGCAACATCAAGGTGCTGAACCGCCTGGTGGTCGACCAGACCCACCAGAGCAGCTGGTTGAGCGGCCTGTGGCCCAACATGCTGGGTGAAGTCGCGATCTACCGGGTCAGTCGCTAGTCCACTTTCGAGGAGAACTGCCATGTTTCGTCGTCTCTGCCTGCTGAGCCTGATGCTGCTCAGCCTCAACGTGTTCGCCGGCCCCGAGCCCACTCGCTTCGGTGATCTGGTGGTCTACCACAACGTATTCAACAGCACCCTGCTGCAGCCCGACATCGCCGCCAACGCCGGCCTCAAGCGCGGCCCGACCCACGGCGTGATCAACGTCGCCGTGCAGCGGCCGGACGGCAGCGCGGTCGACGCTATCCTCAAGGGCGAAGTGCGCAGCCTGATCGGCCAGCCGGTCGCGCTCGACTTCAACCGCATTCAGGAAGGCGACGCCATCTACTTTGTCGCCAACTACACCTCTACCCAGCGCGGCATTTTGCTGTTCAAGGTCGATATCCAGGCCGAAGAAGGCGCCATGGTGCACAGCCTGAGCTTCCAGCAGGAATTCTTCCCCGATGACCAATAAAACTGCCCTGCCCTTCAGTGAGTTGGTGCTCGCCAGCAACAACAAGGGCAAGCTCGCTGAACTCCAGGCCATGCTGGGTGACAGCATCACCGTCCGCCCGCAAAGCGACTTTACCGATATCGAAGCCGAGGAAACCGGCCTGACCTTCGTCGAAAACGCCCTGATCAAGGCGCGTCACGCCGCCCGCATCTCGGGCCTGCCGGCGCTGGCCGACGACTCCGGACTCGCGGTCGACGCCCTGGGCGGCGCACCCGGCATCTACTCTGCCCGCTACGCCGGCGGTGGCGGTGATGCCGCCAACAACGCCAAGCTGCTTGAAGCATTGAAGGACGTACCGGACGCCGAGCGCGGCGCCCAGTTCATCTGCGCACTGGCCCTGCTGCGCCACGCCGAAGATCCCATTCCCGTCATCTGCGAAGGCGCCTGGCAAGGCCGCATCCTGCATGCGCCCAGCGGCGAGCACGGTTTTGGCTACGATCCGCTGTTCTGGGTGCCGGAGCGCGACTGCTCCAGCGCCGAACTCAGTCCGCAAGAGAAGAATCAGTTGAGCCACCGGGCACGCGCCATGGCGCTGTTGAAAACCAGGCTGGGCCTGTGAAGCCACAAGCGGCAAGCGGCAAGCGGCAAGCAAACCCAAACGCCAGCACGGACCGCTTGCAGCTTGAGGGGGCAACGCCCCCGTCTTGTGGCTTGCAGCCGCCGCCCCTGGCGGCGTATGTCCATATCCCCTGGTGCGTAAAGAAATGCCCCTACTGCGACTTCAATTCGCACACCAGTCAGGATGCCCTGCCCGAGACCGAGTACGTCGACGCCCTGATCGAGGATCTGGAGCAGGATCTGCGCTTGCTCGACGGCCTGCCCGCCCGACCGCTGACGTCGATTTTCTTCGGTGGCGGCACGCCGAGTCTGTTTTCGGCGGCGGCGCTGGATCGCTTCCTGCAGGCGCTGGATCAGCGGGTACCGTTCGCCAGCGACATCGAAATCACCCTCGAAGCCAACCCCGGCACCTTCGAGCAGGCCAAGTTTCGCGACTACCGGCTGGCGGGCATCAATCGCCTGTCGATCGGCATCCAGAGTTTCAACGCCGAGCACCTCAAGGCGCTGGGCCGCATCCATGACGACCGTGAAGCCCTCGGCGCTGTCGAGATGGCGCGCCGCGCCGGCTTCGACAACCTGAACCTCGACCTGATGCATGGCCTGCCGAATCAGGAGCACGCCCAGGCGATGGCCGATCTGGATCAGGCGATGGCGCTCGCCCCGGAGCACCTGTCCTGGTATCAGCTGACGCTGGAGCCGAACACCGTGTTTTACTCGCGCCCGCCCACGCTGCCTGAGGAAGACATTCTCTGGTCGATTCAGGAAGCCGGGCTACAGCGTCTGGCCGCCGGCGGCTACGCCCAGTACGAGATTTCGGCCTATGCCAAGGGTGGTCGCCGCGCCCGCCATAACCTCAACTACTGGCAGTACGGCGACTTTCTCGGCCTGGGCGCCGGCGCCCACGGCAAGCTGACCGACGCCAATGGCAAGGTACAGCGCTACTGGAAGACTCGCCTGCCCAAGGACTACCTCAACCCGGACAAGGCCTATCTGGCAGGCAGCAAGACGCTGGACACCGACGAGCTGCCGTTCGACTTTCTGATGAACGCCCTGCGGCTGGTCGATGGCGTGCCCAGTGCCTGGTACGCCGAACGCACCGGCCAGTCACTGGAGCAGATCGCCGATACCCTGAACCAGGCCGAAGCCAAGGGCCTGCTCGAGCCCTGGCGCCAGCAGCTGCGTCCGACCGAACGCGGCCGGCTGTTCCTCAACGACCTGCTGGAGATGTTCCTCTAGACCGCTTGGGAAGGCCGCGTTCCGGCTCGGCCAACAAGAGCGCTCCACTATCACCGGGCTGTGAGTGACCATCGCCAACATCAATAGCCCTTGCCGCATGAACGCACAGTCAGCAGAATTGACTCAGTCTGGAAACTGATTTCGATCTCGCCAGCCGGTCATCATCCGGCGACGACCACACAACAACCGCGGCCCACGGGCACGCAGCAGATCGAACCCGCACCTAACCCGGAGGCCCGATGAATCCCTTCAGCTTTGCCACCACCGCGCAGATCCTCTGCGAATCCGGTTCCGCCAGCCAGCTCGGCGAGCTGTGCAAGGTCCGCGACGCCCACCGCGTGCTGATTGTCACCGACCCCGGCATTACCAAGATTGGCCTGCTCAGCGGCGTACTGCCAACCTTGAGCAGCGCCGGCATTGCTGTTGAGGTATTCGATCAGGTTGAGGCCGATCCGCCGGAATCCGTGGTATTAGCGGCCGTTGAACAGGCCAAGGCCATGCAGGCCGAGCTGATCATCGGCTTCGGTGGCGGCAGCTCGATGGATGTGGCCAAACTGGTTGCCCTGCTCGCACACCCGAGCTGCAGCCAAACCCTGCAGGACATCTACGGCGTCGGCAATGCCCGCGGCCAGCGCCTGCCGCTGATTCAGGTGCCGACCACCGCCGGCACCGGCTCGGAAGTCACCCAGATAGCGATCATCACCACCGGCGCCACCACCAAGATGGGCGTGGTGTCACCAATTCTGCTGCCGGATCTGGCGCTGCTGGATGCCGACCTGACCCTCGGGCTGCCCGCCCACGTCACCGCCGCCACCGGCATCGACGCCATGGTGCACGCCATCGAGGCCTACACCAGCAAACTGAAGAAGAACCCGCTGTCCGACATGCTCGCCCGCGAGGCCCTGCGCCTGCTGGCCGGCAACCTGGATGCGGTGGTGGAGGACGGCGGCAACCGCGAAGCCCGCCAGGCCATGCTGCTCGGCGCCCTGCTCGCCGGCCAGGCCTTCGCCAACGCGCCGGTCGCTGCGGTCCACGCACTGGCCTACCCGCTTGGCGGTCACTTCCACATTCCGCACGGCCTGTCGAACGCGCTGGTGCTGCCAACGGTGGTTGAATTCAACGCTCCGGCCGCCGCGCCGCTGTATGCCGAACTGGCACCGCTGATCGTCGGCCCCGGCCTGGTTGCCGGTGACACCGACAGCCTGACCGCGCAGATGATCAGCGCACTGGCCGAGCTGAGCCCGCGCTGTGGCCTGCCGAGCCGTCTGCGCGACGCCGGTGTGCCAAAGGACGCACTGGAAATGCTGGCCAGGGACGCCATGCTGCAGCAGCGTCTGCTGGTCAACAACCCACGCGAGGTCACCGAAGCGGACGCGCTGGCCATCTACAACCAGGCTTACTGAGCCAAGCGGAGCATTCATGAGTACGAGCAAGCCCACGCGCAGCGATTACCCCTACCTGCACGCCATCACCACCCGCTGGCACGACAACGACATCTACGGTCACGTCAACAATGTGACCTACTACAGCTACTTCGACAGCGCGGTGAACAGCTGGCTGATCGCCGAAGGCGGGCTGGACATCCATACCGGCGATCAGGTCGCCTTTGTGGTCAGCTCCAACTGCGACTACTTCGCGCCCATCGCCTTTCCTGACGCCATCGAGATTGGCGTCAAGGTCGCGCGCCTAGGCAGCAGCTCGGTACATTACGAACTGGCCGTATTCAAGCAGGGCCGTGACGAGGCCTGCGCGGCGGGCCGTTTCGTCCATGTATTCGTGGACCGCGCCAGCAATACCGCCTTCCCGATCCCCAACCGCTGCCGCGCCGCCCTTGAGCGCCTGATGGACCCGATCTGATGCACAAACGATTGCTGTTACCGCTGCTGCTCGGCCCATTGCTGATATCAGCAGGCCCGAGCAGTGCCGAGCCCCGACTGCAAAGCCGGGTGGAGAGTTTTGATGTCAGCGGTGCGACCGTCGACACCATCCGCGCCAGCCTGAACCGCAATCGTCAGCACAGCGCCAACCGGGTCAACTGGAACTTCCGCTGGGAGTCCACGCCCGGTCAGTGCCGCATCACCGAAGCGACCACGGACGTCACAGTGACGGCCTACCTACCGCGGCTGCAACCCGACCCGCAGCGCGCCGCCAGCGTGCAGCAGCAATGGGACAGCTACCTGCTCGCCCTGCAGCTGCATCAGGATGGTCATGTGGATTTGGCGATGAATGCCGCCAGACAGATCGAGCAGGCGATTCTCAATCTGCCGCCAGCAGCCTCCTGCGAGCAACTGCAACAAGCCGCCAACGCCGCCGGCCGCCGCCTGCTGGAACAGCTCGCCGTCGACGACCGCGAATACGACAAGCGCACCCAGCAGGGGACGCTGGAAGGCGCGCACTTCCCCTGACACCCGCAGGACCACAGCAAGAGCGGGGGCAGGTAAAAGCGTTGCCGAGGCAGGCAGCGCAAGGCAAAAACCAGCGAGGCAGCGGAGTTTACGAGCTGTAAATGAGCATGCCGAGCTGGTTTTTAACGCCGCGATGGCAACGCAGGTAGCTTTTAACGCTCCCGTCAGGCCATCCCGCCCGGCGCAAAGATCTCAATCCAATACCCATCCGGATCACGGATAAAGGCGATGTTGTGCATCTTGCCGTCCTGCGGACGCTTGACGAAGGACACACCCAGCTCCTCAAAGCGCGCGCAGGCCGCCTCCAGATCCGGCACGGCAAAGCCGATGTGGCCGAAGCCGCGCGGCTCTTCGTTACCGTTGTGATAGCTGAACTCCGGATCGTCTTCGGTGCCCCAGTTGTGGGTCAGCTCCAGCATGGCCGGACGGCCGAAGGTCTGGTGGGTGCGCTCAACAGGATCGTCAGACCAGCTGTCCAGCGCGTTACTGTCGACAGCGGCCAGAAAATACAGACTAAACTTGCCGGCCGTAAAATCCAGCTTCTTCACCAGCGTCATGCCCATCACGCGGGTATAGAAATCCAGCGTCGCCTTCGGGTCCTTGATGCGCAGCATGGTCTGGTTGAAGACAAACCCCTCGGTAGCCGGATCGCGGTTCTCGCACAGGCCCGGGGCGGATTCAAAGTGACGACTCATGGCAACAGCTCCCATTGGGTAGAAAAAGCCAAAGCCTAACACTGAAACGCCCGCACACAGAACCTGCGCGGGCGTCGTATCCGGTCAGCATTACGCCGTGCTGCCGGCAAACAATAAAAGCGTCACCGAGGCAGGCAGTGCAAGGCGAAGTGAAGACCAAAAAGCGATCGGAGTCGCGCCCGACCTTACAAAGAGTAAGTGAGCATTTTTGGCCTTTGCTTCAACGCAGCAATGCCAACGCAGGTAGCTTTTATCGGAATTTGCGCTCTTCCCACCACGGGAAAAACTCAGGCTTGTCCGAGCTCGGACGCAGCTTGAACTCCGGCGCGCGCTTCTCCAGGAACGAGCTGACGCCCTCCTTCGCATCTTCGGACTCACCCATAAAGGCAATCGCGCGCGAGTCGATGATATGCGCTTCCATCGGATGATCCGCCGCCATCATGCGCCACAGCAGCTGACGGTTCAGCGCGGCAGACATGGCCGAGGTGTTGTCGGCAATCTCACGGGCCAGCTCGCGCGCCGCCGGCAGCAGCTCGTCCGGCTCGTGGACGCTGCGCAGCAGACCGCCCTTGAGCGCTTCTTCGGCGCTGAAGACGCGGCCGGTATAGACCCACTCGGCGGCCTGCATCGGGCCAACGAGGCGCGGCAGGAACCAGCTGGAGCAGGCTTCCATGGTGATGCCGCGACGGGCGAACACGAAACCGAACTTGGCATTGGTCGAGGCCATGCGAATATCCGCCGGCAGGCTCATGGTCACACCGACGCCGACAGCCGCGCCGTTGAAGGCAACGATGACCGGCTTGATGCACTCGTAGATACGCAGTGAGACAGTACCGCCGCCATCACGCAGATCATCACCCTCGGGCTGATCCTGACGCTTGTGGCGGTTGAAGGTGTCACCGCCCTTCTCCAGATCCGCACCGGCACAGAACGCACGGCCCGCACCAGTCATGATCACCACACGCACCGCATCATCGGCATCCGCCGCATCAAAGGCGGCAATCAGCTCACGACGCATCAGGCCGTTAAAGGCGTTCATGCGGTCAGGACGGTTCAGCGTCAGCGTGAGGACACCGTCCTCCACCTGGTAATCGAGGGTCTCGTAAGTCATTGGAGCTCTTCCTGTTTGGTCAAATGCCGCCCAGTGTAGAACCGGCCAGTCACGGTAACCAGTTGAGTTACCGTGGCGTATGTGAGGGTATTGGCGGTGTGGATGGCAGGGAGCAGCAAACCTCACGCGCGTGCGGATAACTTGCGGCTGGCAAACAAAGCAGTAGTTATCCTCACGATCATGAGGATTGTCCAAACAACGACCAGACATACCGCCAACGCCCGGACAAACGCGCACTCAGAGTTCAGCCCCGGGCTCTGCACGCAGGTTCTAGCAGTGCATCGCCCGATTGCGCCCCGCATCCTTCGCCGCATACAGAGCGCGATCAGCACGCTTGAAGGTGTCATCAACACCGGCATCTGTCGGGCGCCAGTCGGTATAGCCAATGCTGACGGTCACACCGGGTAAGCCCGGCTCGCTGATGAGGGCAGCCAGGCGCAGCCGTTCGGACAGCTCACCGGCCTGAGCCATGGTGGTTGCCGGCAGCAGAACGATGAACTCCTCGCCCCCTACCCTGCCGAACACATCAGACTGGCGCAGGGCATCTTCCACATGCCGACAGAAGACCTGTAAGACGCGATCACCGGTCTGATGACCGAACTGGTCGTTAATCGCCTTGAAGTGGTCCAGATCGAGCGAAAGGACTGAGAAAGGCTCTCCGCTCCGCCTGCTGCGCCGGAACAGGTCACTGGCGGCATTGGCCACTGCGCGGCGGCTGCGCACGCCGGTCAACGTATCGACCATGGCAAGGTCTTCAAAATTGCTGCGGATACGCTCGGACACGAGTAGCAAAAAACCGATATTGACGATCACCAGTCCGAAGGTGAAGGTACCGAGATACAGCGCCTGCATCCAGGAGGTATCCAGCATGCCCTGGCCGTCCTGCGGCTGGAACACCGCATGTACCCAGCGCGCACCAAATACCAGGGTGGAGAAGCAGACCCAGAAACCGGTGAACGTGACACCCAGCAGATACTGCCGGTGATCGCTGCTGCGTTGGAAGATCGCCATTGCAAACACGATGGCATGCATCAGGCTGGCGGCAAACACATAGCCGGTCAGGCTCAGGTAACGCCCACGCAGGCTGTCCTCGACGTGGGTAAAGTAGGCCTGGCCGATCCAGGCAACAACAAACAGCACCACCCAACCCTTGAGTCTCGGCTGCTGACCGAAGTAGCGGGCGCTGCCGATCCAGTACAGGGTATAGGCCAGCATGGCGGCGGTATTCGGGATCGTATAGGTAAGCCAGTCGAGGGCCTCGCCACGCAAACTGATCAGCAGCCCGGAGAACATGGCCAGCAGCGAGCCGGCCGCCCAGTGACGATACCCCGCAATAGCAGGAGTGCTGGCGCGCCCCATCAATAGCAGAACGATACCCATCACAGCCATCAGCAAGCTGGTCAGCATGATCAGGGTACCGGGATCGTATACGGGTGTTACATCCATCGAGTGCACGTCGTCATCGGGTTCTTTCTTATTATGTTCCATGGATGGGGTAAGGGCACGGAAAGAGTGGCGGATTGCCACTTTTTAGCCTGCCGGCGCAGCGTTCAGCCGTAACGCGGCATCGCGGCAGTGTGACCGGCTCTACACCCTGGCAATCCGACAGCCAACCGTCATCCGGCTGTAACCTGGATGTTATCTCCTTGTCGCACTCTGGCAGCCGACTCACACGCTGCCCGTTGAAACGAGGACCCTCATGCCTTCAATTCGCCGCTATCTGCGCCACCTGTGGCTTTCGTTCACCCTGCTACCCGGCCTGGCCAGCGCCCATGCACTGGAGATCCACGGCTCCAATACCATCGGCGCTACGCTTGCGCCGATGCTGATGACCGGCTTTCTGCAGCAACTGACCGGCAACCCGGTGACAGCCAGGCCAACCGGGACAGCCAACGAGACGGTGCTTGCCACCAGCTACAACGGCAAACCGATGACAGTGCTGGTCGCGGCGCATGGCACGAGCACTGGCTTCGGCGCGCTGGCGGCGGATCACGCCGATATCTGGGCCGCATCACGTCGAGTCAAGGGCAGCGAGCGCGAGGCCATGACCTCGCGGGCCGACATGACCAGCCCGGACAGCGAGCATGTAATTGCAATTGATGGCCTGGCGATTCTGGTACACCCCTCCAACCCGGTCGAGCAGCTCAATATCGATACGCTGGCGCGCATATTCGCTGGCGAAATCAGCAACTGGTCCGAGGTTGGCGGCCCGGATCGACCAATTCGGATCTATGCCCGAGACGAGCAATCCGGCACCTGGGATACCTTCAAGGAGCTGGTGCTGGCCGGACGCTACAACCTGACGCCGAGCGCGCAGCGTTACGAGTCGAACGACCAGCTGTCAAACGACGTGAGCAACGACCCGTCCGGTATCGGCTTTGCCGGCTTCGCCTCGGCGGGCAACAGCAAGCTGCTGGCGATTGCCGACGGCAACGCCCCGGCGCTGAAACCGAGCGCGCTGTCGGTGGCTACCGAAGATTATCCTCTGGCACGCCGGCTGTATCTGTACACGGCAGGAAACACCGGCGAGCCACTGGCAAGGCAGTTTATCGAGTACGTTCAGAGCCCGACGGGACAGGCGATTGTGGCCGAATCCGGCTTCTTTTCGCAGACCCCCTTTGCCGTCGATCTGCCGCCGGATGCCAGTGTGCCCGATACCTTCAGGCGCCTGACCGAAAATTACCAGCGCCTGTCGGTCAACTTCCGCTTTGCCGAGGGACGCACCCAGCTGGACAACAAGGCCCGGCGTGACCTGCAACGCGTACAGCAGTATCTGGAGGACACCGGCAAGTCCGGTCGCGACCTGATGCTGATCGGTTTTGCCGATCAGCAGAGTCACGAACTGCGGGCGCAGATGATCTCCGAGCTGCGCGCGCTGTCTGCCGCCAAGGCGCTGCGGGAAATGGGCACTCGGGTACAGGGGTATGTCGGTTACGGACACTACATGCCGGTCGGTTCAGCCGGCGGAGAAAGTGGCGCGCGTCGTAATGGGCGGGTTGAGGTGTGGGTGCGACGGTAAGAAAGCGGCAGAGAGCCGCCGTCAACTCAGCGCGCCAGGCAGATACCCAGCGCCATCAGCGCCGGTACCAGCAGGCTTTGCAGCACATTGCTGCGCAGAGCCAGCAACAGGTCGCCATCCGGACGACAGAGCCACAGGCTATGCAAACCCAGCGCGAAAGCCGGCAAGGCCAGCAGACTGGCAACCGGCAACCAGCCCGCCAGCACGGCCAGCAACAGCACCAGCAAAGCCAGCAACCAATTGGCCGCGTAGACCCGGCGGGCCAGCGCCGGCCCATAGCGCAGCGCCAGATTGTCGCGGCCGACGCGGCGGTCGGCGTCGCAATCGGGAAGCTGGTTGAGCAGTAACAGGTTATTGATCAGCGCCCACAACACCACGCCGGCCGCCAGCCCGGCGGCCGTGTATTCACCGGCCAGTACGCGCTGGCTGCCGAGCAGCATCAGCAGACCGAAGCCGGTACCCGGCGCCAGCAGACTGAGCCAGCGATTGCGGGTAATCCACGGGGTATAACCGGCCACCAGCAGCACGCCGGCGATGCCGAGCGGCAACAGGCCGGGGCCGGTCCGCCAACTCAGCCACAGGCCGATCAGCCCGGTCAGCAGCAACAGCGTCAGCCCCAGCGCAAGGGCGGCCGGCGCAGCGTGCGGGTGCGCCGGCAGGTAGCCACTGCCGCCACTGAAGGGCGTGCGCTCGGTGTGCAGATCCAGGCCGCTGCGAAAGTCGGCGTACTCGTTCAGCACATTGACTGCGCCATGTGCCGCCAGCGCGCCCAGCAACACCAGCAGCCAGTCACTCTCTCGCAGCAACGCCGGCGGGGTCAGCGCCGCGGCCAGGGCGACGGTAACCAGTGCCAGCAACAGAAACGGCGGGCGCAGGGTAAGCAGTAATCCCATAGTCATTCGTCCAGCTGGAAACTTCCGTTGATTCGGCCGTCGGCAGAGCCTTGCCAACGCTGGAAGGCGCACACTTTACCCACGTCCAGGCCCCGCCAACAAGCCGATTACACCTGTCTGCTCTGGCCAAACCGGCACTCTTCGCCAGCAAAGGGGCAGGAGCACAGGCAGGATCGTGCAGAGTGTCCGATACTGATGGTGATTACTGAATGCAGGATGCCCCATGCTGGATTTTTTCCTGGTCGTTTTATTTGGCCTGCTCACCTTTGCAGCGATTGTGCTGTTCTACCATCACTACCTGTGGAAGCGCCTGCGCAGCCCGCGCGACGAATAATGGGCGCTGGGCGCCTTGATGGGGCTGGGCAGCCTGTTTGTCATGCTCTCGGCGGTCGATGTGGGCAACGGTGTGCTGCTCGATGCGCGGGTGCTACTGATGGGCTTTGCCGCCCTGCTGGCAGGCTGGCGCGGAGCGCTGGCGGCCCTGATGATCACCCTGCCAGCACGTCTGCTGATTGGCGGTGCAGGCGCCTATATCGGCTGTCTGACGCTGCTCATGGCGCCGCTGATCGGTCTGGCCTGGCGGCAGTTCGAGGCGCGCCTGAGCTGGGGGCCGTCTTGGCGCTTTCTGGTGTTCGGTGCCCTGCTGCAGCTGTCACTGGGGACTATCATGCTATTCCCGGAACCCCAGCGCGCCCTGGCGCTGAGGGACGCCGTCTTGCCCTTGCTGATACTGAACATGATTGGCGCGCTGCTGGCAGGCTGGATGGAGCTCGGCATCAACCAGAGCGTCGTACGTGCCGAGCGCTGGCGCAGGAGGGCACTGACCGACGACCTGACCGGCCTGGGAAATCGACTGCAACTGACCGAAACCATTGAACGCAAGCTGCAGGAAGATTAAACAGCAAGGCGGCTCCTTTGCCCTGATTTCACTGGATCTCGACAACTTCCGCCACATCAACGATACGCTGGGACACAAAATCGGCGACGCAGTGCTGGTGGCCATCGCACGGCGTCTGTCTGACTCACTGACCCCGCAGGATATGCTGGTGCGTGTGGCGGGCGACCAATTTGTCGTCATGATGCCCTCGGCGTCGGCAAACGAGATTATTCAGCACGCCAGACAGCTGCTCAGCACGGCAGCGGCGCCGCTACAGATCGAACACTACGTGTTGCTGCTGACCGCCAGCATTGGCGTGGTCTGGTCACCACAGAACGGGGCCGAGTCCCGCCTGCTGCTGCAAAACGCCGAAATCGCCATGTATCGATCCAAGTACCGCGGACGCAACCAGGTCACCTGCTTTGACGACAACATGCGCACCGAACTGGAGCGCCAGACCGGCCTGACCCAGGCACTGCGGCTGGCACTGGAAAGCAAACGCGACCTGCGACTGGTGTTTCAGCCCCAGTTTTCACTGGTTGACCGACACCTGACCGGGGCAGAAGTGTTGCTGCGCTGGCGGCACCCGCAGCTTGGCGACATCAGTCCGGCGGAATTTGTTCCGCTGGCCGAACAGGCCGGTCTGTCAGGGCTGCTCGACCGTTTTGTAATGGAACAGGCCGCGATCCAGCAGGCCGCCTGGGTCCGGGCGGGCTTCAGCCTGAAACTCTCGATCAACCTGTCCGTGCTCAGCCTGCGCGTCACCGGCCTGGCAAAGGAGATTCTTGCATTGCTCGGCAAATACGACATACCCGCGCAATTGATGGAAGTCGAGGTGACCGAGTCGGTCGACCTTGAAGGGTCCAGCGAGGCGATGGCCGAAATTCTGCAATTACGGGCAGCCGGCGTCAGCATTGCACTGGATGACTTCGGTACCGGTCACTCTTCCCTGAGTTATCTGCAACAACTGCCGCTCGACATCGTCAAGATCGACCAGAGTTTTGTCCGCCGCATTCAGCCGGCCGAAGGGCCAGGCAACTCCATTTTGCGGGCCATCATCGCCCTGGCCAAGGCCCTGCACCTGGAGATCATTGCCGAAGGCGTGGAGACGGAGGAGCAGCACAACTGGCTTGCCGCAGAGGGCTGCGACATCGCCCAGGGTTATCTGCATGGCAAACCGGTGGATAGACTGGAGTTTGAGCAGCGGTACCTGCGGCAATCAGCCTGAGCGGCTCACTCGACCCGCTCGAACTTGAGATCCCAGACGCCGTGCCCCAGGCGCTCGCCACGGCGCTCGAACTTGGTCACCGGGCGCTCTTGCGGGCGCGGCACGTAACCGGCGTCACCTGCCTGGTTGCGATACCCCGGCGCGGCGCTCATCACCTCAAGCATGTGCTCGGCGTAGTGCTCCCAGTCGGTGGCCATGTGGAACACGCCACCAACTTTCAGCTTGCGGCGCACCTGCTCGGCAAAGGCCGGCTGCACAATGCGGCGCTTGTTGTGCTTCTTCTTGTGCCAGGGGTCCGGGAAGAACAGCAGCAGCCGATCCAGGCTGCCGTCCGGAATGCAGCGGTTGAGCACTTCGATCGCATCACAGTCAAATACCCGCACGTTGCTCAGGCCGCTGGTCAGCAGACCATTGAGCAGCGCCCCCACACCCGGGCGGTGTACTTCAATGCCGATAAAATCCTGCTCGGGCGCAGCCGCTGCCATCTCCAGCAGCGAGTGGCCCATGCCGAAGCCGATCTCCAGCGTACGCGGCGCACTGCGACCAAACAGGGCGTCCAGATCGAGCATGCCCTGATCCAGGCTCAGGCCGAAACGCGGCCAGCCCTGATCAATCCCCTTCTGCTGACCCTCGGTCATGCGGCCGGCACGCATGACGAAACTGCGAATGGCGCGGCGCGGTGGGCTCTCGGGGTTCGGGGTGTCTGCGCTTTCGGGCAGTTCGGGAGTATCAGACATGGGCAACTCGGTAATGATTCGGATGAGACGGCGCCCCGCAGGGCGCCTGACAAAAGGATAGCCTGCTCAGCGCAGGGTGCCGTCCAGCGGCGATGAGGCCGAGGCGTACAACTTGCGCGGCATGCGGCCAG
Organism: Halopseudomonas sp. MFKK-1; assembly: GCF_027474385.1. Lineage (NCBI taxonomy): Bacteria > Pseudomonadati > Pseudomonadota > Gammaproteobacteria > Pseudomonadales > Pseudomonadaceae > Halopseudomonas > Halopseudomonas sp. MFKK-1. The sequence continues at coordinate 1,349,344 of NZ_CP114836.1, read as the reverse complement.
CCAGATAGGCAGCGCGACCGGCCACAACGGCGTGGTGCATGGCCTGGGCCATCAGCACCGGGTGATCGGCGTGGGCAATGGCACTGTTCATCAGCACACCGGCACAGCCCAGCTCCATCGCGATGGTCGCGTCGGAGGCGGTACCAACCCCTGCATCCACCAACACCGGTACGGAGGCTTCTTCCAGAATGATGCGCAGGTTCCACGGGTTGCAAATGCCCATGCCGGAGCCGATCAGACCGGCCAGCGGCATGACCGCAACGCAGCCCATGGCCGCAAGCTCGCGGGCGATGATCGGGTCATCGCTGGTGTAGACCATGACGTCGAAGCCGTCCTTGATCAGCACTTCGGCCGCCTTGAGGGTTTCCACCACGTTCGGGAACAGGGTTTTCTGGTCGGCCAGCACTTCCAGCTTGACCAGCTTGTGGCCATCAAGCAGCTCACGGGCCAGCCGGCAGGTGCGCACCGCCTCTTCAGCGGTATAGCAGCCAGCGGTGTTCGGCAGGATGGTGTAGCGATCCGGCGATACCACGTCCAGCAGGTTGGGCTCATCCGGGTTTTGGCCGATGTTGGTGCGGCGGATGGCAACGGTCACGATCTCGGCGCCCGAGGCTTCGATGGCGCGGCCGGTCTCGTCCAGGTCCTTGTACTTGCCGGTGCCGACCAGCAGACGGGAACGGTAACGAACGCCGGCGATTTCCAGCGCGTCCTGGGTCATATCAGTCATCAGGTTCTCCAGCGAAGAGATTGGGTTAGCCGCCACCGATGGCATGCACGATCTCCACCCGATCCCCTTCGGCCAGACGGGTTTCGGCGTGCTGACTGCGCGGCACGATATCGAGGTTCAGCTCAACCGCCAGACGCTTGCCGGTCAGTCCCAGGCGGGCGATCAGCTCAGTCAGGGTAAGCGGCTGGTCGAGGTGATAGGGCTCACCGTTCAAATGAATCTGCATGGGCGGCTCGGCAACGACGGATGGAGATGATAGGGCAGCTCGGCGCGGTCAATCTTGACCGGCGACAAGGGCGCTATGATAACGCCCTTTGCCACCCGCTGACCACGGCGGATCAGAGCGTGCGCCAGACGGCAAGCCCCAGACACAGCCAGGCCACCAGCCAGAGCACGCCGCCGAGCGGCGTGATCATGCCCAGTTTGCCGATGCCGCTGAGCGTCAGCAGATAGAGACTGCCGGAAAACAGCACGATACCCAGCGCAAACAGCACGCCGGTGGCTTTGAGCAAAGTGCTGTCCGGGCTGCGAAGCAGCAGCAGCGCCACGCCAATCAGCGCCATGGTGTGCCACAGCTGGTAGCTCACGCCGGTCTGAAACACATTCAGCATGTTCTCGGACAATTTGCCGCGCAGCCCGTGGGCAGCAAACGCGCCCAGTGCTACGCCGGTGAAACCACTCAGTGACGCCAGTAACAGCAGCCATTTGGCCATGCTTTGCCCCCTCGGTTTATACTCCGGACCAACTCACTGGCCGGATTCCCATGTTCAAACTCATATTGCGCAAGACCGCCAAGTGGCTCCTGATTGTCGCCCTGCTCAGCCTGCTGCCCGTGCTGGTGCTGCGCTGGGCGCCTGCGCCAGGCTCGATGCTGATGGTCGAGCGCTGGATCAGCCAGCGTGACGACGCCGACTACCGCCGCCAGTACCAGTGGCGGCCGTACGAGCAGATCCCCGACAGCATGAAAATGGCGGTGATCGCCGCGGAAGACCAGCGCTTTGCCGACCACTACGGCTTTGACCTCAAGGCCATTCGCGCCGCCGTCGAACATAACATGCAGGGCGGCAATCTGCGCGGCGCCAGCACCATCAGCCAGCAGGTAGCGAAGAACCTGTTCCTCTGGTCGGGCCGCAGCTATCTGCGCAAGGGGCTGGAGGTCTGGTTTACCGCCGGTATCGAGCTGCTCTGGCCGAAGCAGCGGATTCTGGAGATGTACCTGAACATCGCCGAGTGGGACAAGGGCGTCTACGGCGTCGAGGCCGCGTCACGCCACCACTTTGGAATCGGCGCCAGCTATCTGTCCAGCCAGCAGGCTGCGCAACTGGCCGCGGTGCTGCCCAGCCCGCTCAACTGGGACGCGGCCAGCCCGCCACCCCACGCCCTGCGCCGCGCCAACTGGATTCAGCGCCAGAGCAGACAGTTGGGCGGGCGCCACTATCTGGATCGAATGGAAGCAGGCAAGCCGTTGCCGGACTGGCTGACAGTGCGGTATTGGCGCAATCGACTGGATATCTGAGCCCGGCGGCTTACTGCTCCGCCGGCAACGCGTCGCGCAACCCAAACATGATCGAATGCGCCTGCTCTTCACCAACGGCAACCACCGCCCCCTCCTTCGGATAAACCCAGGCTTCGCCCTCGCTGACCGGTAGACGCAGATCCGGATTGCCGAAGGTGCCCTGCACCTGCGCCAGTGACATCGGCTCGTTGGGGATCAGGCTCAGGCGCACGACCTGACGGTCTTTCAGGGCATCACCCACCGCCGAACTGATCGGCTGATCGGGCAACTCCGGCTGCCAGGCCTGTGCCTGCACCAGACTCTCGGTCTGCTCCGGCGTCAGACCGATGACCGCCTGCACGCGCCAGCTCAGATCGTCACTCTCCATGGTGTAGCGGCTGACCAGCAGCGGCTTGCCTTCAGCGCTGATCATCCACAGAGTGCCGTGGCCCAGCGCGGCGCCGGCGTCTGCCAGGGTCAGGCGCTGGGCCTGCAGGGGCTTGAGCAGGGTGTCCTGATATTGCCCGTACCACGCCATCGGCTCCGGCGCTGCCGGCCGCGACTGCCAGTAACCGAAGGCATAGAAAGCGAGAATCACCACGGTGAACAGTGTGGCCAATCGCACACCCTGACGGCGCGTCATGCGGTACTCCTTGATCTTGTTATGGAAACGGGAAAATGTGCTTTTCTCGCCGCTGGCGGTGTCAGCGGCCACGGCATGCCGTGGCCCTACAGCTCGGTACAACACGAGAAACCTAAACCGGGGTACCTGCAACACCAACAAAAAGGGCATCCTGCGGATGCCCCTTTGCGATCAGTGCTGCAAGCGTCAGACTTCAACCTCGGCTTCGAGGTTCTTCTTCAGCTTGTTCATGGCGTTCTTTTCCAGCTGACGAATACGCTCGGCAGAGACCTGATACTTGGCTGCCAGCTCGTGCAGCGTGGCCTTCTCTTCGGCCAGCCAGCGCTGGTACAGAATGTCGCGGCTGCGCTCGTCCAGCGCCTCCAGACCGGTCAGCAGGCTGGTGCTGGCACTGTCGGACCAGTCGGCCGACTCCAGCTGGGCAGCCGGATCATAGCGCTTGTCTTCCAGATAATGCACCGGTGCGTAGGCCGCATCGTCGTCATCGTCCTGCGCGCCATCAAAGCCAAGGTCCTGACCGTACAGACGGCTTTCCATCTCGCGGACTTCACGCTCGGCAACGCCCAGGTCGGCAGCAACTGCTTCGACTTCATTCTGCGACAGCCAGGCCAGCTTCTTCTTGGCGCTGCGCAGGTTGAAGAACAGCTTGCGCTGGGCCTTGGTGGTTGCGACCTTGACGATCCGCCAGTTGCGCAGGATGAACTCGTGAATCTCCGCGCGAATCCAGTGCACCGCGAAGGATACCAGGCGCACGCCCATCTCCGGATTGAAACGCTTGACCGCCTTCATCAGGCCAACGTTGCCTTCCTGCACCAGATCGGCCTGCGCCAGACCGTAACCGGAATAGCTGCGGGCGATGTGCACGACAAAACGCAGGTGAGACATGACCAGCTGACGGGCAGCTTCCAGGTCTTCGTGGTAGTACAGGCGATCAGCCAGCACCCGCTCCTCTTCCGCACTGAGAATCGGAATGGCGCTGACGCTTTGAATGTAGGCTTCGAGATTGGCTCCCGGAGCCAAGGTATGAACAGGCTGCAATGCAGTGCTCATGTTCGAACTCCCCAAATAAAGACGGCTGAGTGTATCACCGCAAAATAGGACTGTGAACGTAACCTAAAGTTCAGCGTGGCGGCAAGCGGCAAGCCCAACCAGGATGTTTCCGGCGGGCGGCCGGTGAACGGCTTATCCCGGCGTTTACTGCCGCGCCGCACTCGACGGGTAAACGCGCCACTAGACGCGTCGCGGGTTGCGCTTGCCGCTTGCGGCTGCCTTATTGCGGCTCAATCGCTCTTACATGCTGCCCGACCGCCAGCCAGGCGCCCGCCAGCCCGAGCACCATGGAACCAAACACCAGCGCCAGCCCATCGGTAAAGGGCATGCCGAACAGGGCGAACTCACTCTGATAAAGCGAGGCAACGCGCTCGACGGTGACATTCAGCCAAGCCAGACCGAGCGCCAGCAGTATCCAGGCCAGCACCCCGGAGAGCAGGCCATAAAGCACGCCAATATAGAGGAACGGGCGACGCACGAAGGCATCGGTGCCGCCCACCAGCTTGATCACCAGAATCTCGTCCCGGCGGCTTTCGATAGCCAGCCGGATGGTGTTGGCCATAACCAGCAACAGAGCAATGATCAGCAAGACGCCAAGGCCGCCGGCAAAGCGCTCAAACATCGCCAGAATGGCCGCCAGCCGCTCGACCCAGAGCAGATCAATCTGCACCTGTTCAACGCCGTCAATGGCGGCAAGGCGGTCACGCAGTGGCTCCAGCGCCGCGGCACCGCCGTCGATACTCAGTGGCGTGACCACAATCACGCTCGGCAGCGGGTTGTAGTCGAGCTGCAGCAGGGCATCGCCCATACCCGCGTGCTGCTGGAACTCGGCCAGCGCCAGATCCTTGTCGAGCAGCTGCGCCTGCGCCACACCGGCCAGCTGGCGTATCTGCTCGGTCAGGCTCTGCTGTTTCTCGGCGCTGACGTCATCGGCCAGATACACGGAGATCTGCGCCGCTTCCTGCCAGTTCACCCCCAGTTGCTTGACCTGCCCAATCAGCACCGAGAGCCCCATCGGCAGCGCCAGGGCGATGGTCATCACCAGCACGGTCATGGCGCTGCTGAACGGGTAATGCCGCACCCGCACCAGCGCCTGACGGGCGCTGTCACGGTGGCTGCCGAACCAGCTGCGCAGCGGGTGACGCCAGTCGCGCTGGGAGCGCGCCGCCCCGCTGGGTGTCTTGCGGCGGCCGGGCTGGGGTTGCTTGGCGCTCATCAGGACTCTCCATCGGCCAGCAGACGGCCTTGATCCAGCGTCAGGGTGCGGTGATGCAGGCGGGCAATCAGTGGCAGGTCGTGGCTGGCGATGATCACGGTCACGCCGACCCGATTGAAGTCTTCAAACAGCGCCATGATTTCCGCCGACAGTTCCGGATCGAGGTTACCGGTCGGCTCGTCCGCCAGCAGCAGCGCCGGCTTGTGGACCACCGCGCGGGCGATACCGACCCGCTGCTGCTCACCGCCGGACAGCGCGATCGGATAGCTGCTTTCCTTGCTCAGCAGGCCGACCTTGTCGAGCGCGGCGCGCACCCGGCGCCCTACTTCGTCGGCCGGGGTACCGTTGATGATCAGCGGCAGCGCGACGTTGTCGAACACCGTGCGATCGAACAGCAACTGGTGGTTCTGAAATACCACACCGATCTGGCGGCGCAGGTAGGGAATGTCGTCACTGCCCAGATCACGCAGGTTCTGACCACCGACGTGCACGGCGCCGCTGCTGGGGCGCTCCATGCACATGATCAGCTTGAGCAGGGTGCTCTTGCCCGCGCCGGAGTGGCCGGTAATAAACACCATCTCGCCGGTCCGGATATGGAAGCTGAGGTTATCCAGCCCCTGATGCCCGTTGGGATAGCGCTTGCTGACCTGCTCGAAGCGAATCATTTATGGCTTCTGTCCAAACAACGCGGCAACAAAATCCGGCGCGGTGAAGGGGCGCAAGTCGTCGATCTGCTCGCCCACACCGATGAAACGAATCGGCAAACCAAACTGCTTGGCCAGGGCAAAGATCACCCCGCCCTTGGCGGTGCCGTCCAGCTTGGTCAGGGTCAGACCGGTCAGGCCAACCGCCTGGTCGAACAGTTTGGTCTGGGAAATGGCGTTCTGGCCGGTGCCGGCGTCGAGCACCAGCATCACTTCGTGCGGCGCGTCGGGGTCCAGCTTGGCCATCACGCGCTTGACCTTGGCCAGCTCGTCCATCAGGTGGTCCTTGTTGTGCAGACGGCCGGCGGTGTCGGCGATCAGCACGTCGGCGCCACGGGCCTTGGCGGCCTGCAGGCCGTCAAAGATCACCGAAGCGGAATCGGCACCGGTGTGCTGGGCAATCACGCCGATCTGGTTGCGCTCACCCCAGACCTGCAGCTGCTCGACCGCGGCAGCGCGGAAGGTATCGCCGGCGGCCAGCATCACCTGCTTGCCTTCGCTCTGCAGCCGCTTGGCCAGCTTGCCGATGGTGGTGGTCTTGCCGACGCCGTTCACACCGACCACCAGAATCACGTAGGGCTTCTTGCTGCTGTCGATTTCCAGCGGCTTGGCGACATGCGCCAGCAGTGCTTCCAGCTCATCCTGCAGGGCACGGTAAAGCGCCTTGCGGCTGGACACCTGACGACGGGTGACCCGTTGCTGCAGGGTTTCCATGATCATGGTGGTGGCTTCAATGCCAACATCGGCCATCAGCAGCCGGGTTTCCATGTCTTCCAGCAGTTCGTCGTCGATTTCCTTTTCGCCGAGGAACAGGTTCGCCATGCCCTCGCCGAGGTTGACGCTGGTCTTGGACAGGCCCTGACGCATGCGCGCGAAGAAGCCCTTGGCCTCCGGCTCGGCAACCGGTTCCGGGGTTTCCTCGACCGGCGCCTTCTGGCCCAGTTCGGAAAACAGCGAGGCAGCTGCCTCACGGGCCGCGGCTTCGCGGCCCTCAACGGTATTCAGGTCGCCAGTGAGCGGCGCCGGTGCATCGGCCTGCGGCTCGCTCTGCGCCGGCTCTTCCCGGCGGCGTGCCCAGCCGAACAGCCCTTTCTTTTCGGGCTTGGCGGAGGTCTTGGCATCGGGGTTTTGCGGTTTGTCTTTGGAACCAAACATGAAGAGTCACTATCTGAGTTCGACGGCGAATGCTTCGCCATATTGAAGGTTGGGTTATCCTACCCCACTTCCGCCAACGGCGGTATGACCCAGCGGCAGGCGGTACGCCGGTCTGCGCGCAGGGTCTCACGATTACCGCGCTGTATAACAGGACACCTGCATGTTGCGCTTGCGTACTCTCCTGCTGCTGCTTCCACTGCTCGCGCCGACGGCCATGGCCGACAGCCGGCAACCGACCCATAGCTACACCCTCGACAATGGGCTGAACGTCATCATCCGCGAGGATCACCGCGCGCCGGTGGTAGTCTCGCAGGTCTGGTACAAGGTCGGTGGGGTCGACGAGCCACCGGGGCAGACCGGCCTGTCCCATGCGCTGGAACACATGATGTTCAAGGGCAGCGAACACCTTGAACCCGGCCAGGCCTCGCGCCTGCTGAGCAGTCTTGGTGCCAGCGAAAATGCCATGACCAACCGCGACTACACCGCCTATTACCAGATGCTCAGCCGCGATCAGCTGCCGGTGGCACTGGAGATGGAGGCCGAGCGCATGCACCTGCTGACCCTGCCGGAAGACGAGTTCCTGAAGGAGATCGAGGTCATCAAGGAAGAACGTCGCATGCGGGTAGACGACAACCCGAACGGCGTCGCCTACGAGCGCTTCCTCGCCCAGGCCTACACCGCCAGCCCCTATGCCCAGCCAGTGATCGGCTGGATGCACGACCTCGACCGCATGCAGATCGAAGACCTGCGCGCCTGGTACAAGAGCCACTACGTGCCGGGCAACGCCACATTGGTGATTGTTGGCGACGTCTACCCGGAAACCGTCAAGCCGCTGGTCGAGCGCTACTTCGGCGCGGTGCCGGCCGGCCCGCTGCCGGTGGTACGCAAGCCGCTGGAGCTGCCGGTCATTGGCGAGCGCAGCCTGACCCAGCATCTGGATCTGCAGCTGCCGAGCCTGCTGCTCGGTTTCAATGTGCCCTCGCTCAATACCGTCAGCGAGCCATGGGAAGCCCACGCTCTGCGTCTGCTCGACGCCGTGCTGGACGGCGGCTACAGCGCCCGCCTGCCAAGCCACCTGGAGCGCGGCGACGCCATCGCCACCTCGGTTGGCACCGGCTACGACGCCTTTACCCGCGGCGACAGCCTGTTCGTTTTCAGCGGCATTCCCAACGAGGCGCGCGACATCGACCTGCCCACGCTGGAAGCCGCCATCTGGAAAGAGATTGACGCAATCAAGCAAGCCCCGCCGAGCGCCGAGGAGCTGGCCCGTGTGCAGGCCCAGGTGGTGGCCGGACTGGTCTACGCCCAGGACAACATCATGCAGCAGGCCAACCGTATCGGCGAACTGGTCACCGTCGGCCTGCCGTGGCAGCTGGTCGACAACGATATCGAAGCGTTGCAAGCGGTTACCCCCGAGCAGGTCAGCGAGGTCGCCCGCCGTTATCTGGTGCGCGAACGTCTGACCCGCAGCTACAACCTGCCGAACGCCCGTGAGGAGCAGCAGCCATGAGCCAGAGCAAACCCTTCTCCGTGCTGCGCTGGCTGATCGCCCTGGCAGCCCTTGGTGGCATGCTGTTTCTGCTGATGGAGCGTGCGCCTGACAGCCAGCCTGCACCTGATACCCCCGCCGTTGCCCAGGCACCTGACGACGGCCCGGCCGATACCGCCACCGAGGTCTTCGGCTCGCCACTGCCGGCGCTGAGTTCGCTGGAAGAGCTCGATCTGGACACCCCGCCCGCCCGCCGCGGGCTGGACCTGCAGCACTGGCAAACCCGTCAGGGCACGCCGGTGTACTTCATGCACGCCGGCGAGCTGCCGATGCTCGACATTCAACTGCTCTACGCCGCTGGCGCCAGCCGCGACGGTGAGCTGCCCGGGCTGGCCATGTTCACCAACGCCATGCTCAACGAGGGTACCGGCAGCCTGGATGCCGGTGATATTGCTGCCGGCTTCGAGCGCCTCGGTGCGCAGTTCGGCAACAGCTCGCACCGCGACATGGGCCTGATCAGCCTGCGCACCCTGACCGCTGCCGACAAGCTGGATCCGGCACTGACCCTGTTTGCGCAGACCCTGTCCAAACCCAGTTTCCCCGAGGCATCGCTGGAGCGCATCCGCGAGCAACTGCTGGCCGGCCTGCGCTACGCTCGCCAGCGCCCCGGCAGCCAGGCCAGCGAGGCGCTGTGGAGCACGCTGTACCCGGATCACCCCTACGGCATCCCGCCAGATGGAACCGAAGACAGCCTAAAGGCCATCAGTCGGGACGATCTGCAGCGCTTCCAGCAGACCTACTACAGCGCTGGCAATGCGGTGATCGCATTGGTCGGCGATATCGACCGCGCCCGGGCCGAGCAACTGGCTCAGCACCTGGCCGATGCCATGCCGCAAGGACCTGCTGCCGAGCCAACGCCACCAGCGGAAAAAATCGCAGCCAGCAGCCAGCACATCGACTTTGCCAGCAGCCAGACCCATGTGCTGGTGGCCCAGCAGGGCATGAGCAGAACCGATCCGGACTACGCCGCGCTGTACCTCGGCAACCAGATCCTCGGTGGCAGCGGCTTTGGCTCGCGACTGGTCGAGGAAGTGCGCGAAAAACGTGGGCTGTCCTACAGCGTCGGCAGTAACTTCAGCGCGATGCAGGCCCCCGGCCCGTTCGTGATCTCGCTGCAGACCCGCAGCGATCAGGCCGAACAGGCGCTGGAGGTGGTCAACCAGACCCTCGACCGCTTTACCAGCGAAGGTCCGACCGATGCCGAAGTGAACCGCGCCAAGCAGCAGCTGCTCGGCGAGTTCCCGCTCAGCACCGCGAGCAATTCGGCGATCGTCGCGCAACTGGCAGCCATCGGCTTCTACGACCTGCCACTCAACCACATGCAGCTGTTCCTCGACCGTGTTCAGGCGCTGACCGCAACGGACATCCGTGAGGCCTTCGCCCGGCATCTGCCCGCCAGCGAGCGCGTCGTGATCACCGTAGGGCCGCCGCAACCACCCGCAGAACCCGAAGACAATGCCGACCAGCCGAGCGCGGCGGCAGAGCAGGAGCCCAGTGCATGAAGTCCAACCAGGCCAAGGCCAGAGTCAGCCAGCTGCGCATCATCGCTGGCGAGTGGCGCAGCCGCCGCTTCACCTTTACCGAACAGCCGGGCCTGCGTCCGACCCCGGACCGGGTACGCGAAACCCTGTTCAACTGGCTGAGCAGCGACGTACCCGGCGCCCATTGCCTTGATCCGTTCACCGGCAGCGGCGCGCTGACCCTGGAGGCGCTGTCGCGCGGCGCCGCCAGCGCACTGGCCGGCGACCTCAGCCGCGACGTGGTACACACCCTGCGCGGCCATCTGCAAACACTGAACTGCGACCGTGCCGAGGTAATCCAGCAGGACGGCCTGTCACTGCTGGCCGGCACGCCACCACGGCGCTTTGATCTGGTGTTTCTCGACCCGCCGTTCCGTCAGGGACTGCTGGAGCCGGCCTGCGCGGCACTGGAAGCTAACCAGTGGCTGGCCGACGACGCGCAGATCTACATCGAAAGCGAACAGCCACCAAGTCAGCTGGCGCTGCCGGGCAACTGGCAGCTGCACCGCGAAAAGCGCGCCGGTCAGGTCTGGTACAGCCTGTGGCATCGGCAGGCTTGAGCAGCTTCCGACCGTCGCGCTGGCTGCCCGGCGGTCATCTGCAGACCCTGTTTGGCCCGTTGCTGCGACGCCCGCCGAGGCTCGAGCGTGAGCGCGAACGGCTGACGCTGGCCGACGGCGATTTTCTCGATCTGGACTGGTTCGGCCCGGATCACGCCGGGCAACCCTGCGTGATTCTGCTGCACGGGCTGACCGGCAGCTCCAGCTCGCTGTATATCCTCGGCCAGCAACAGCAGCTGGCCAAACTCGGCTGGCGCAGCGTCGCGGTCAACTGGCGCGGCTGCTCGGGTGAGCCCAACCACAGCGCCCGCGCCTACCACTCAGGCGCCAGCGACGACCTGGCCGAGGTCGTCAATCATGTGTTGTTGCGCTACCCCGGCCGCACGCTCGCTGCCGCCGGGTTTTCCCTCGGGGGCAACGTGCTGCTGAAGTATCTGGGTGAGTGCGCGCATGAATGCCCGCTGCAGGCCGCGGTCGCGGTGTCGGTGCCGTTTCGTCTGGATGAATGCGCCGACCGCATCAGTGTCGGCTTTTCCCGCGTCTACCAGAGCCGCTTCATGCGCGACATGCTGGCCTACGTCAGCAACAAGAAACGGCTGTTCAGCCATCACGGCTGGCACAGCGAGCACGCGCGGCTGGATGCGCTGGGCTCACTGGAGGGGATGGATACCTTCTGGGATTTCGACGGCCGGGTGACCGCACCGCTGCATGGCTTTGCCAGTGCCGAGGACTACTACCGGCGCTGCAGCAGCCGCTATTTTCTCGGCTCGATCCAGGTGCCTTGCCTGCTGATTCAGGCCGCCAACGATCCCTTTGTCTACCCCCGCAGCCTGCCGCAGCTGAGCGAGCTGGGGCCACGCACCGAATTTGAACTGCACCAGGGCGGCGGTCACGTCGGCTTTATCGAAGGCTTGCCGTGGCGCCCACGCTACTACCTTGAGCGGCGCATTCCCGACTGGCTGGCGCTGCAGCTTCAGGCCTCAGGCAGCTCGGCGTAATACTCGCGCAGCATCGCCTCAACCCGCGGCCGCGCCGCGTCACTCAACAACCCAAGTTCCTGCGCCAGCACCTGATAGACCGCACGGCGCTGCATCTGCGGGGTCAGCTGGGCCTGCGGGTCCGTCAGGACGGTGGTGCAGAGAAAGTTGGTCCAGCTGTTCATCAGCAACCAGCTGTTGAGCGCCAGCACTTCGGCATTGGCGTAACGGGCATCGAGAATGCCGGCGTCGATGGTGCCCTGAAAGATCCCCTCAACCGCCCGCAGTGCCCGCCGCGAAAACAGGCGGTAACGCTCGGCCACCTGCGCATCGCTGGCCAGCAGGTGCTCAAGGTCGCGCTGCAGGAAACGGTAGCGCCACAGCGACTCACTCAGACTCTCGACGTAGCGTGCCTTGTCATCCAGATCGAGCCCGCGGTCGGTTGGCAGCGCCAGACTGTCTTCCAGCTCGCGCTCGTAGTGATCAAACAGCTCGGCGATGATCTGCTGCTTGTTGCGGAAGTGGTAATAGAGATTGCCCGGCGACATCCCCAGATGAGCGGCGATGTGGTTGGTGGTGACAGCGCGCTCGCCCTGCTCGTTGAACAGCTGCAGACTGGCTTCAAGAATACGGTCGCGGGTTTTCATGGCAATAGATCGGCTTCGCTTGCTGAATATTTGACACTTTAGAGCAATTACTCTAAAACTTACATCCCATACCCCTGGCTGGCGGGAACTACAGCTCAACCGGCAGCCGAAAAACAACAACAGTGGTGAAAACCACAGGTCAGCCCACGGGAGGCCCCATGGTAGCCGATATTGCTTATCTGCAAGAGCAACAGCAGTCCATCAGCCGCATGCAGGCATTATTCGAGTCACAGCGCGCGGCCTTCCGCAAGGCGCCCATGCCCTCGGCCGACGACCGTATCCGGCACCTGAAAGCACTCAAACAGGCCATCCTGAAACATCAGCAAACACTCATCACCGCCATCAGCGAAGACTTCGGTCGCCGCTCGGCAGACGAAACCCGCCTGGCCGAGATCATGCCTTCGCTGGAAGGCATCCACTACGCCTGCAAGCATGTGAAGCGCTGGATGAAGCCCTCCCGGCGCAAGGTCGGCCTGGCATTTCAGCCGGCCAAGGCCGAGGTGGTATACCAGCCGGTTGGCGTGGTCGGCATCATTGTGCCGTGGAACTATCCGCTGTTTCTCGCCATCGGCCCGCTGGTCACTGCCCTGTCGGCCGGCAACCGGGCGATGATCAAGATGAGCGAATCCAGCCCCCGCACTGCAGAGGTGCTGGAGCAATTGCTCAGCGAGATATTCCCCGAAGAGCAGGTCGCCGTCGTCACGGGCGAAGCCGATGTTGGCGTTGCCTTCTCGAAACTGCCGTTCGATCATCTGCTGTTCACCGGTGCCACCAGCATCGGGCGCCACGTGATGCGCGCGGCCGCCGATAACCTGACACCGGTCACCCTGGAACTGGGCGGCAAATCGCCGGCGATCATCTCCGCCGACGTACCGCTGAACGACGCGGCCGAGCGCATCGCCTTTGGCAAGGGCGTCAATGCCGGTCAGACCTGCGTCGCGCCGGACTATGTTCTTTGCCCGCGCAACCGGGTGGAGGAGTTTACCCAGGCGCTGTTCAGGCAGTTTGCGCAGATGTACCCGAGCCTGCGCGATAACGCCGACTTCACCCAGATCATCAACCCGCGCCAGTATCAGCGCCTGCAGGGCTACCTGAGCGATGCGGCCGAGAAAGGTGCACGTATCCTGCCGGTCAACCCGGCCAACGAAGACCTCGGCGACACCCGCATCATCGCCCCCACCCTGCTGCTCGACGTCAGCGACGACATGAAGGTCATGCAGGACGAGATTTTCGGGCCGCTGCTGCCGATCCTGCCGTACGACAGCCTGGACGCCGCGCTCGACTATATCGCCGAGCGCCCGCGCCCGCTGGCGCTCTACTACTTCGGCTACGACAAGGCCGAGCAGCGACGGCTGATGGAGCAGACCCACGCCGGCGGCATGTGCATCAACGATGCGCTGCTGCACGTTGCCCAGGATGACATGCCGTTCGGCGGCATTGGCGCTTCCGGCATGGGCCACTACCATGGCCACGAGGGTTTTCTCACCATGAGCAAGGCCAAGGGCGTGTACATCAAGCAGCGCTACAACGGCGCCAAACCCATCTATCCTCCCTACGGTGGCGCACTGCTGAAACTGGTGTACAAACTGTTCCTGCGCTGACACGGCGCCGATGAAATCCGGCAGGCCCGCCCTGCCGGCAACAACAAGAAGACAGAACATGTCAGACACGACCTCTCCCAATCTCGACCGGCGCAGCCTGCTCAAGCTCGGTCTCGGTGCCAGCCTGATGCTTGGCACCGCAGGCCTGACCGCCACCCTGAGCGGCTGCAGCTCCTCCGGCCCTGCCGGCAAAATGGCGGTGCTGCGCGAATCCGACCTGCCCCTGCTGGCAGCGCTGTTTCCCGCCGCAGTCGGCCCGCACCCCGCCTTTAGCGAAAACAGCAATGCCATCGACCTTGCCATCGCCCAGCTGGACCGTTCCCTGCAGTACAGCTCGCCGTTTGTTCAGAGCGAGGTGCTGAACCTGCTGGGCATGCTCTCGATGCCGCTGACCCGCGGCCCGCTGACCGGCATCTGGGGCGACCTGGCCACGGCCAGCCCGGACCAGCTCGAGGCCTTCCTGCTGCGCTGGCGTGACAGCCGCTTCGAGCTGCTGCGCAAGGGGCACAAAAGCCTGCTGCAACTGCTGCACATGGCCTGGTACGCCACACCCCAGTCCTGGGCTGCCGTTGGCTACCCCGGCCCGCCCATTATCTGATTTCGACTGCAGGGAATTACCATGCCCGTACCCGATCTGTTTTTGCAGGGAATTGAGCGCGGCTGGCAGGTCATCGACGCCAGCGCCCTCGCCCAGGAAACCACCCTTGAAGCCGACGTCGTGATCATCGGCACCGGCGCCGGCGGCGGCACCAGCGCGGAAATTCTGGCCAACGCCGGCCTGCGTGTGCTGTTGGTGGAAGAAGGCTCGCTGAAAACCTCCAGCGACTTCAAAAATGACGAAGGCAAGGCCTACGCCGAGCTGTATCAGGAAGGTGCCGCCCGGGCGACCGCCGATGCCGGTATTGGCATCCTGCAGGGCCGCACCGTCGGTGGCACCACCACGGTGAACTGGACCAGCAGCTTCCGCACTCCGGACCAGACGTTGGCCCACTGGGCTGAGGCGCACGACGTCAAGGGCCTCGACAGCGCCAGCATGGCGCCCTGGTTTGCCCGCATGGAAGAACGCCTCGGCATTGCCCCCTGGGCAGTGCCACCGAATGCCAACAACGATGTGATTCGCCTGGGTTGCGAGAAACTCGGCTACCACTGGAAAGTGATTCCGCGCAACGTGCGCGGTTGCTGGAACCTTGGCTACTGTGGCACCGGCTGCCCAACCAATGCCAAGCAGTCGATGCTGGTCACGACCCTGCCCGCAGCGCTGGAGAAGGGCGCGGTGCTGGTACACAGCGCCCGTGCCGAGCGCCTGGTCTTCGAGGGTGATCGTGTCAGCGAAGTGGAGTGCCGGGCGATGGACGCCACCCTGAGCCAACCGAGCGGGCAACGCCTGCGCCTGCGTGGCCGTCATATCGTGCTGTCCGGTGGCGGCATCAACAACCCGGCGCTGCTGCTGCGCTCGAAAGCGCCGGACCCGCACCAGCGGGTCGGCAAACGCACCTTCCTGCACCCGGTCAACCTGACGCTGGCCCAGTACGACCGCGATATCCACGGCTATTACGGCGCGCCACAGTCAATCTACTCGGATCATTTCCAGTGGGATCAGGGCACCACCGGCCCGGTCGGCTACAAGCTCGAAGTGCCTCCCATGCAGCCCAGCATGACCTCGACCCTGATGGGCGGTTTCGGCTTGCAGCATCTGCACCACATGGCCTCATTGCCGCAGAGCAATATCCTGCTGGCACTGCTGCGTGACGGTTTCCACGAGCAGAGCCAGGGCGGCAGCGTGGCACTGCGCGACAATGGCGATCCGCTGCTCGACTACCCCGTTACCGACTACCTCTGGGATGGCGTTCGCCGCGCCTTCCTCAGCATGGGCGAAATCCAGTTTGCCGCGGGCGCCAGGGCGGTGATGCCGAGCCACGCCCACGGCCGGCTGAGCACCAGTTGGGCGGACTATCAGGAGCAAGTTGCCGGCCTGAGCTACCGCCTGCACGACGTGCGCCTAGCCAGCGCCCACGTCATGGGTGGCTGCGCCATGGGCGAGGACCCGACGCGGGCGGTGGTCAACAGCCAGGGCCGCCATCATCAGCTGGAAAACCTGTCGATCATCGACGGTTCACTGTTCCCGACCAGTATCGGCGCCAACCCGCAGCTGTCGGTCTACGGCCTTGCAGCCCGCCTGGCCAGCCAGCTGGCAAGCGACCTGGGCTAACCGGCAAAGCGGCGGTGCCTGATGGGTGCCGCCGCTCTGCATCTGGGTTTTCGCTGGTTGTTGAGCTACCATCTGCCTCTCGACAACCTCTCATCAACCCAGCCGCAGGACCCGATCACGCATGAACACCGTACTCTACCCCGGCACCTTCGATCCCATCACCAAAGGTCATACCGATCTGGTCGAGCGGGCATCACGGCTGTTTGATCGGGTCGTCGTCGCCGTCGCCGCCAGCCCGAAGAAGAACCCGGCATTCCCGCTCGAGCAGCGGGTTGAACTGGCACAAACCGTACTGGGCCATTTGCCCAACGTCGAAGTGGTGGGCTTTTCCTCACTGCTCGCGCACTTCGTCAAAGAGGTCGACGCCAATGTCTTGCTGCGCGGCCTGCGCGCGGTATCCGACTTCGAATACGAATTTCAGCTGGCCAACATGAACCGGGTCCTGGCGCCGGACGTTGAAAGCCTGTTCCTCACGCCGTCGGAAAAATACTCCTATATTTCCTCTACCCTGGTGCGCGAGATCGCCGCGCTGGGTGGCGACGTCACCAAGTTCGTTCATCCGGTTGTCAATGAGGCGCTGATTCAGCGCTATCACGCCTGAAGCTGCGGAGAGTAGGCCCATGTCCCTGATCATCACCGATGACTGCATCAACTGTGACGTCTGCGAGCCCGAATGCCCCAACGGCGCCATCTCCCAGGGCGAAGAAATTTACGTCATTGACCCCAACCTGTGCACCGAGTGCGTCGGCCACTTCGACGAGCCCCAGTGCCAGCAGGTCTGCCCGGTCGACTGCATCCCGCTCGACCCGGACAACGTCGAGAGCCAGGAGGAACTGATGGAAAAATACCGGATCCTCACCGGCAAGGCCTGACCATGCTCGGTCTCAGCGTGCGACAACTCCCCCGCCTGCTCGGCCTGACCGCCCTGCTGGCGCTCGCTGCGCCGCTGCTGGCCGCCGACGGCCCCGGCCACAACGCCGTTGCCAGCGCCCACCCGATCGCCACCGAGGCGGGCCTGCAAATCATGGCCGACGGCGGCAACGCCTTTGATGCGGCCGTCGCCGTCGCCGCCACGCTGGCGGTGGTCGAGCCCTACAGCTCCGGTATCGGTGGCGGCGGCTTCTTCCTGCTGCGCCAACCCGGCAACCCCGACCAGCCCTACCGCTTCATCGACGCCCGCGAGACCGCACCGGGCAAGGCGGGTCGCGACCTTTACCGCGACGCCAAAGGCGAAGTTCAGCGCGACCCGGCCATCAACGGCCCGCTCGCCGCCGGCATTCCGGGCATCCCGGCCGCGCTGGTGCACCTGGCCAGCCACTATGGTCGGTTGCCGCTGGCCCAGTCGCTTGCCCCGGCCATCGACGCCGCCGAACAGGGTTTCACCAGCAGCGAGCATTACCGCACCCTGGTCGGGTATCGACTGGAAGCCATGCAGCGCGACACCGAGACCGCACGACTGTTTCTGCGCAACAACCAGGCGCCCGAGGTCGGCACCCTGATCACCCAGCCGGAACTGGCAGCGACCCTGCGGGCGATTGCCAGCAACGGCCGCGACGGCTTCTACCGCGGCCCGGTTGCCGAACGACTGCTGAGCGGCGTGCAGGCCGCCGGCGGCGTCTGGCAGCAGCAGGATCTGGATAACTACCGTGTCATTGAGCGCAGTCCGATCCGCTTTGTCAGCGGCGGCTATCAGGTCATCAGCGCGCCGCTGCCGTCGGCCGGCGGCATTGCCCTGGCGGGCATTCTGCAGGCATTGCCCGCCCTGCCGGCCAGCGCCAATGGCTCGATCCAGCAGACCCACCAGTTGGTCGAGTTGATGCGCCGCACCTACCGCGACCGCGCCATGCTGCTCGGCGACAACGACTTCGTCCCGGTCCCGGTTGCCGAACTGACCTCCAAGGCCTACGCCGTGGCCATGGCCCGGGATATCGACCCCGAGCGCGCCACACCGAGTAGCGCCCTGGGCCCGCTGCGTGACTTCCATGAAGGCACCAACACTACCCATTTCTCGCTGATGGACGCCGATGGCAATGCGGTATCGGCCACCCTGAGCATCAACCTGCCGTTTGGCGCGGCCTTTACCCCGCCCGGCACCGGCGTGCTGCTTAACAACGAGATGGACGATTTTGCCGCCGACCCCAGCGGCAGCAACGCCTACGGGCTGGCCGGCAGCGAAGCCAACGCCATCGCTCCGGGCAAGCGCCCGCTGTCGAGCATGACCCCGACCATGCTGGAGAACGACCGCCAACTGGCATTACTCGGCACCCCGGGCGGCAGCCGCATCATTACCATGGTGCTGCTCGGCGCACTGGAAGCGATGCACGGCGAGCCGGTCGAGCGCTGGGTCAGCCGTCCGCGCTTCCACCATCAATATCTGCCTGACCACATTCAGGTCGAATACAGCGCCTTCAATGCGCAGCAGCGCAAGGCGCTCGAAGCCATGGGCCACCGCATCGAGCCGGTTGGTCGGGACTACGGCAACATGCATGCGGTGTCATGGAACAAGGCTGACAACAGCGTCAGCGCCGCCAGCGATCCGCGCGGTATTGGCAGCGCCGAAGTCCGACCGGCTACCCCTGCGCAGCCTGTTGCCCCCTGAGAGGCTGATTAGCGGACGACGAAAAGACATTACGGCCAGCGTTGATACTGCTAAGCTGCACGCGGGTCTCACTGCTCCACCCCGTCAGAGGTTACCTGTCACACCTGCGCAGCTCCCTTGCGCGTCCGACCGGCTCTGGCGAGACCTTCCACGGTGCGTTGCAGAGCGCTGCCGGGGCTCGCTGTGCTTTTCATCGCAAAAGCAGAGCGTATCGCCCAAGAATCCTGTATAGTGTCGCCCTATTTTCAAACCCGGCTATCAGAGAGTGCCATGACTGATCTATCCCTTTACCGCAATATTGGTATCTTCGCCCACGTTGATGCCGGTAAGACCACCACTACCGAACGTATCCTCAAACTCACCGGCCGTATCCACAAGCTGGGTGAAGTACACGAGGGCGAGTCCACCACCGACTTCATGGAACAGGAAGCCGAGCGCGGGATTACCATTCAGTCCGCTGCTGTCAGCTGCTTCTGGAAAGGCCACCGCTTCAACGTCATCGACACCCCCGGCCACGTTGACTTCACCGTAGAAGTGTATCGCTCGCTGAAGGTTCTCGACGGCGGTATCGGCGTATTCTGTGGTTCCGGCGGCGTTGAGCCCCAGTCCGAAACCAACTGGCGCTACGCGAACGACTCCAAAGTTTCCCGTCTGATCTTCGTCAACAAGCTGGACCGTATCGGTGCCGACTTCCTGCGCGTAACCGAGCAGGTCAAGAACGTACTGGGCGCCAAGCCGCTGATCATGACCCTGCCGATCGGCCGCGAAGACACCTTCACTGGCGTGGTTGACCTGCTGACCCGCCAGGCTTACGTCTGGGACGACACCGGCATTCCGGAAAACTACAGCATCCAGGAAGTCCCGGCCGACATGGTCGACGACGTCGAAATGTACCGCGAGCAACTGATCGAAACTGCCGTGGAAATGGACGACGACCTGATGATGGCCTACATGGAAGGCGAAGAGCCGGCCATCGACGACATCAAGCGCTGCATCCGCCTGGGTACCCGCGATCTGGCGTTCTTCCCGACCTACTGCGGCTCCGCGTTCAAGAACAAGGGCATGCAGCTGGTTCTCGACGCCGTTGTTGATTACCTGCCGTCCCCGACTGAGGTCAACCCTCAGCCGCTGACCGACGAAGAAGGCAACCCGACCGGCAAGTTCGCCATCGTGTCTCCGGACGAGCCCTTCCGCGCACTGGCGTTCAAGATCATGGACGACCGTTTCGGCGCCCTGACCTTCTGCCGCATCTACTCCGGTAAGCTGGCCAAGGGTGACACCATCCTGAACTCCTTCACCGGCAAGACCGAGCGCGTCGGCCGCATGGTAGAAATGCAGGCTAACGAGCGTAACGAACTGACCAGCGCCCAGGCCGGTGACATCATCGCCATCGTCGGCATGAAGAACGTTCAGACCGGTCACACCCTGTGCGACCCGAACAACGAGTGCACCCTGGAAGCGATGGTCTTCCCCGAGCCGGTAATTTCCATCTCCGTTGAGCCGAAAGACAAGGGCTCCACCGAGAAAATGGGTATCGCGATCGGCAAGATGGTTGCAGAAGATCCGACCTTCCGCGTTGAAACCGATCCGGATTCCGGCGAAACCATCCTCAAGGGCATGGGCGAGCTGCACCTGGACATCAAGGTCGACATCCTCAAGCGTACCTACGGCGTTGAACTGGTTGTTGGTCAGCCGCAGGTTGCCTACCGCGAAACCATCACTCGCGAAATCGCCGACAGCTACACCCACAAGAAGCAGTCTGGTGGTTCCGGTCAGTACGGTAAGATCGACTACGTCATCCGTCCCGGCGAGCCGAACTCCGGCTTCACCTTCAAGTCCAGCGTTGTTGGCGGTAACGTTCCGAAGGAATACTTCCCGGCCATCGAGAAGGGCTTCGCCTCTCTGATGGGCACTGGCCCGCTGGCTGGCTTCCCGGTTCTGGACGTTTCCTTTGAACTGACCGACGGTGGCTACCACGCCGTTGACTCCTCGGCCATCGCGTTCGAAATCGCGGCCAAGGGTGCGTTCCGTCAGTCCATGCCGAAGGCCGGCCCGCAGCTGCTGGAGCCGATCATGAAGGTTGACGTGTTCACTCCTGAAGACCACGTTGGTGACGTTATCGGCGACCTGAACCGTCGTCGCGGCATGATCGCAGGCCAGGAAGCCGGTGTAACTGGCGTCCGCATCAAGGCTGATGTACCGCTGGCAGAAATGTTCGGCTACATCAGCACCCTGCGTACCATGACCTCCGGTCGCGGCCAGTTCTCCATGGAGTTCTCGCACTACTCACCGTGCCCGGCCAACGTTGCCGAAGCCGTGATCGCGAAGGAAAAAGAGAAGCGCGCAGCCAAGAACTAAGGCTCGCGTTACTCGGTAGTAACAAAAAACGCCTGATGCAGTGCATCAGGCGTTTTTTTATGCCTGCCATGCCTGGAATGTAGCCACTGAAAACGGCCGCCGAACGTCCGGCGCTGCAGCTCAGGCAGCGGCGGTCAATGCCGTACGGGTGTAGATCATGTCGTGCGCGGCGCGCAGATTGCTGCTGATCTCCAGCAGGTAATGCAGGTCGTTGATCAGACTGGTCGCCTGCCAGCCGTCCAGCTCGCCAGAGCGCAACTGCTGCTGGAGACGCTGCTCAAACTGACTGCGGAACAACTGCTCCTGATCCAGGTAGTCCGCCGACTGCTGCTGGTCGGCAGCCCCCGACAGCGAGTCCGACTCTTGCCGTGCCTGACTGCCAAGCAGTAATCGCCCCTGCTCCCGCAGCAACCGGTAGCCCTCACGCAGAGCCGGCCGCGGACTCTCAACATGCTTGCGCAGATTGGTTTGCAGGTGCTTGGCCGCCTTCACCGCATCAACCAGATCCCGTGCTGCCAGATTCACATCCATCAACGCCTGTTGCTGCTCGGGCAGCAGCTCGCAATCCAGATGCCCGATAAAGTCGACAATATCAGCGTAAATACCCTTGATGTGCTGATGATAGAGCGCATCGGCGTCCTCTCGCTCGGCCAGTGGCGGCACCGAAAGCACCTCACCCAGCGCGGGTTCGCGGGTCATGTCCTGGCGAAACTCGCTCGGCAGATAGAGCGCCGACGCAATGACCTGCCGGCTGGTCGCAGCAAGGTGCCCGAGTTCCTGCTGCAACACCCTGACTGCGGAGTCCGCATGCAGCCGGGCGGCGCCGTCCAGATACAGTGCGCGCGAACGCGGACGCTCCGCAAGCTCGTCGTTGACCGGTTCAGTTGGCGGCGGCAGCAGCCGGGCAAGCACGCGCACCAGCAGCGGCACCCAGGGCAGCATCAGCGCCAGCCCGAGCAGATTGAACAGGGTATGGAATAGCGCCAGCTTGAGGGTAAAGGCCGTCTCCATGATGCCCAGCCAGGCCGACAGCGTGTCCACCAGCTGGGCCAGCAGCGGCAGGATGGACAGCGCTACAGCGGCGGTCAGCAGATTGAACAGGATATGCGCCGCCGCCAGCTGACGTCCGGCGTTATTGGCGCCAACAGCGGCAATCAGCGCGGTTACCGTAGTCCCCAGATTCGCACCAACGGCCATCGCCAGGGCATTACCGTAATCCAGCTGGCCGCTGCCCAGTGCCGCCAGAGTGATCATCAGGGTCGCGTGACTGGACTGCATCAGCACGGTCGCCAGGGTACCCAGCAAGGCATAGAGCAACACGCCCTGCCAGCCGCCTACCCGGTAGGCAGACAGATCAAAGATCTCCTGCATGCCGGCAAAACCAAGCTTCATCATGTCGATGCCGAGAAACAGCAGACCAACACCCAGCAACACCTGACCGGTACCGCGCCAGCGCGCCGAGCTGTTGCGCTCGAACAGCACGCCGAGTACCAGCAGCGGCATGCCAACCTGGGCCAGATCGACTTTCAAACCTACCAGGGCAATCAGCCACGCACCCGTAGTGGTCCCCAGATTGGCACCGAAAACAATACCAATCCCCGCCGTCAGGCTGATCAGCCCGGCGCTGAGAAAGGCAATGCAAAGCAGGGTTATAAGCGAACTGGACTGCACCAGCGCGGTACTGACGGTACCAAAAGCGAGGCTTTTCCAGAGACGATCGGTACTGGCAGCCAGCCAGCGCTCCAGAGCGCCGCCGGTAAAGGCCCTGAAGCCATCTTCCAGATAGCGCATGCCGAGCAGAAACAGCGCCACGCCGGCGAAGAGCTGGGCCATCGACTGCTGCTTGAGAAACAGCAGGACAACCAGCACCAGCCCAAAAGCCATGCCAAGCGGGCGCAGCGTCGCCAATCGCGAGCGGAGCAGCCGACCGGCATTGAGCGCATTAGCCATCAGCAGCCCCCGACAGGGGGGAAATCAGCGCCAACGTCGATACTCCTGGCGCGTCAATCAATTTCAGCGAATCTCTTCCTGCTGCTGGCGACCGTAGCCGGCACGGGTGCAGCCCAGGCAGCGGACAAAGGTTTCTTCCGCCGGGCGGATAACCAGTTCATGACCGGCTTCCGAAACATTTCCACCCATGGCACTGAACGGCAAGCTGACCAGAAAGGCGCCGGCCCCGACGACCGTCACGCCCAGCAGCAGCGGACGGGCAATGATCAGGTCACCCATCATGGCGAAGTAGCCAGGCTTGTCCTGCTGGTAATCGTTGTAGGAATCGGCCGCCATGACGCTGGCGCTCATAAGCAGACCGGCAACAAGTGCGGTGGAATGACGTAACAGGCGCATAATTAATCCCTGGTTGTGGCCCGAAAGGCATTGATCTGGTGGCCGGTCCGAACTCCTGCGGACTCACGGCATCGCCCTCATTGTAGGCACAATCCCGGCATTACGGAACGTGCCAGACAAAATTTGCGAACCAGGCCGCCACGCCGGACAGCGCTATCGCTGGCACTGTCGGCAAAACACCGTACTGCGCTGGCCAAGGCGACATTCCGACAGCGTCGTGCCGCACTGCTTGCACAGCTCGCCGCGGCGGCCATAGGCAAACAGCTCCTGCTTGAAATAGCCCGGCTGGCCATCACCACCTACGAAGTCACGCAGGGTCGTTCCACCCTGCTCGATGGCTTTGGCGAGAATGCGCTTTATTTCCTCAGCCAGGCGCTGGTAGCGCTGACGGCTGACACGCCCGGCTTCGCGCCGCGGATCAATGCCCGCCGCAAACAGCGCCTCAGTCGCATAGATATTGCCGACCCCGACCACCACCGCGTTATCCATGATAAACGGCTTGATGGCCATGCTCTTGCCCCGTGACAACTGATACAGGCGCTCACCGTCAAAGGCGTCGGACAGCGGCTCGGGACCCAGCTTGCCGAGCAGTGCATGCGGCTCGTCCGCTCGGGCCCAGAGCAGTGCGCCGAAACGGCGCGGATCGGTGTAGCGCAGCACCATGCCCGAATCCAGCTCGATATCGACATGATCATGCTTGCCCGCCGGCGTACCCGCCGGCACCATTCGCAGGCTGCCGGACATGCCCAAATGGCCGATCAGGGTGCCGCCACCAATGCGCATCAGCAGGTACTTGGCGCGACGATCTATACGCTCGAACAACTCCCCCTCGATCTGGATCGCCAGATCCTCCGGAATCGGCCAGCGCAGACGGCGGTCACGCACGACAAGACGCGTCACCCTGCGCCCTTCCAGGTGAGGTGCAATCCCTCGACGGGTTGTTTCAACTTCAGGTAATTCAGGCATGTCAGCTCTGCAACCAGTAGGTAACGAAAATCAGCAACAACAGCAACGGCAGAACACTGGCGACAAAGCGCCCATTCCAGCCAAAGGCGACCCGGTAGGGTGACTCGCCACTGTAGCGCGACAGAATCAGGGTCGAGGGACCGAAGGGCGAGAAGATCATCGCCAGAGAGAAACCACACATCAGCCCCACAGCCGGCGTCATGATCGGCACGCCCAGCAGTGACAGCTGCGCCAGCAGGCCCGCCGTCAGCGACAGCGACACAATGGGCGCTAGCCCCAGCACTGCCAAAATGATGGTACTGAACAGGCTGCCGATCGCCAGCAGCACATTGTACTTGGGCTCCTGCGCAAGCCACGCCGCAATCTGCTCAAGCGGTGCTACCGCGCCCAGCACTCCGCCCAGCAACGCGGCGCAGCCAAAGATGAACATCTCGTTGTGCATGCTGACCATATTGTCGGTCACTTCCTGCAGCACCTGCGCAGGCTTGCGTTCGCGCCACAGCAGGTAGCTGATGACACCAGCCGGCACCAGCACCATCGCCGCCTGCGACGCGCTGAGTGTTGTCACGGAAGCCAGCAGGCCGATGGCACCAAGCCCCAGAAGACTGCCAACCAACAACTGGGGCATGCCATCAGCCTTGCTGCTGTCGCCAATATTGTCGCGCAGCGCCAGCAATCCGCGGGTTTCCCGGCGCCAGCCGACCACGATCATCATCAGCGCAGCAACCGCCCCGTAAGGCACCATGGTGCTCCAGGACTGCTCGGGCATTTCCCGCGAGATGATGGCGATGGTCACGCTGGTTGGCGCCAGCAGCGGCACCAGAGCAAACCCTCGCAACGTCGTCACCATGACGCTGCGCAGACCCGCACGGCGCTGCTCTTCGCTCAGCGAATAGCGCTTGAGATGCTCACTCAGGGTGCCACAGAGCAGATTCATCATGCCGAAATTGAGAATCGAGCCAATGCTGCCGGCAGCCAGCACGTAACGCGGATACAGCACGACCTTGGAGCCGGACAGCAGCGCCTTGTGCAGCTCGCGCAACTGCGGCAGACGCTGCGCCAGCAACTGCATCAACCCCAGCGCACCCAGAAAGCTGGTGTAGTAAGCCACCGAACTGGCCAGCTTTGGCCAGAGCTCGGCACCTGGACTTGCCAGCACGATGGCCGCCACCAGCACTGCCAGCGTGCCGATCCCAAGCCAGCGCGGATAGGGATTCAGGCGGGTGAAAAAGCGCAGGAAATAGACAGCAAAGGCGCCAGCCGCAAGCCAGCTCAACCAGTGCTGGTGACTGAGCAGCCCCGCCAGCTCAAGAGCAACGCCAAGCGGCAGCAGCGCCGCACTCACGGCAGATCCTTGCGGTAAGCGCCCTTCTTGAATACACCTTCGCCAAAGCCGATCAGCCTGTCGTTCTGGTCCAGCAGGTCACAGCTGGCCATAAAAATCTTGTGCCCCGCGTTGCGGCAGGTGGCAACGGCACGCACATGGGTGCCGACCGGAGCGGTTGAAGTGAAGTTGGTATTGAGCGACAGGGTAATGGCAACCCGACGCTCCTGCGGCGATGCCGCCCAGGTGCCGCACAGCCCCATGGCGATATCAAGCAGGCTGGCGGTCACCCCACCGTGCAACGAGCTGGCGTTGTTCATGTGCTTTTCGGTCAGGGTCAGGCCGACAACAGCGCGCCCCTCCGAGTACTCTTCCAGCTGGGCACCAAGCTCCTGAAAGAAGCCGGTAACGGTACGGGCAATGGCCTGACGTTCATCTTGATTCACGGGTGCGACACCTTTTATTCACTACACTCGATCTGGCTGGCCAGCGGGAGACCGCGACGGGCGAACCTGCCCGGCACGCAATAACGGCCAGTTTGAAGAGCGCAAGTATGCCACGCGCAAGCGGCGCCAGACTGTCGCCAAACTTGCACTCCTACAGCGCAGGATTTAATCTCGCAGCACTTTAAACGAAATACCGTTTCGCCATGCGAAACAGAGCGTACTTCAGGAGGCAAAGCATGTTCAAGCGGATTGGCGTCATCGGCGCCGGAGCCATGGGGCGTGGTATCGCCCAGCTGTTCGCCAGCAGTGGTCAGCAGGTTCTGCTGTTCGATACCCGTGCAGAGGCCATCGACGATGCACTGGCCTTCAACCGCAACCTGCTGCAGCGCGCCCAGGCCAAGGGCAAGATGACCGAAGCCGAGCTGGAAGCCACCGTTGCGCGCATGCAGCCGGCCGCCAAGCTGACCGATCTGGCCGACTGCGACCTGGTAATCGAGGCCATTGTCGAGCTGCTGGAAGTCAAACAGAAGCTGTTCGCTGACCTGGAAGCCATTGTCAGCACAGACTGCGTGCTGGCAACCAACACCTCCTCGCTGTCGGTCACCCGCATCGCCAGCACGGCCAAGCATCCTGAGCGGGTAGCCGGCTTCCACTTCTTCAATCCGGTGCCGCTGATGAAGATCGTCGAGGTCGTGCGCGGCGAGCGCACCGACGAGTGTCACATTCAGTCTCTGGTAGCGCTGGCCGAACAGGCCGGTCACTTCCCGGCGATCACCCCGGACACCCCCGGCTTCCTGGTCAACCACGCCGGCCGTGCCTTCGGTACCGAGGCCCTGCGCATGCTCAGCGAAGGCGTTGCCAGCATGCAGCAGATTGACCGCATCCTGCGTGACGGCCCGGGCTTTCGCATGGGGCCGTTCGAGCTGTTTGATCTGACCGGTCTGGACGTTTCCCACGCGGTGATGGAATCGGTCTACGAGCAGTTCTATCACGACCCGCGCTACACCCCATCCTTTATTGCAGCCCAGCGTGTTGCCGCCGGCCTGCTGGGCCGCAAGACCGGTCAGGGCTTCTACCGTTACGAAGACGGCCAGAAGATCGAGCCGAACGAGCCGCAGCCCGAGACCGTGCTGATCACTCGTCCGTTCTGGCTGGAAACTGATGATGACGCGCTGCGCAATCAGGTCGCAGAGGTATTGATCAAGGCAGGTGCCACCCTCGAAACCGGCAGTAAGCCGTCGGACGACGCCATCTGCCTGGTCACCCCGCTGGGCGATGACTGCAGCACCGCGCTGACCCAACTGGGTCTGCCGGCTGAACGCACGCTGGCACTCGACAGCTTTGCCAACTGGGAAAAACGCCGCACGCTGATGCGCCAGCCCGCCGCCAGTGCCGATGTTGTCGCCCAGGCGCGCCAGGCCCTCAGCGCCGATGGTGTACCCGTCGAGGTGATCAACGACTCTCCCGGCTTTGTCATCCAGCGCCTGATCGCCAGCGTGGTCAATCTGGGCTGCGAAATCGTGCAGAAGGGCATTACCACCCCGCAAACGCTGGACCGCGCCATTCAACTGGCGCTGGGCTATCCCAAGGGCCCGCTGGCCTTCGGTGAGCATTACGGCGCAGCCAACATTCTTGCCGTCCTCAACAACCTGCAGACCAACTATGGCGAGCCGCGCTACCGCCCCAGCCCCTGGCTGCGTCGTCGCGTACAGCTGGAACTGCCTTTGACCACACCCGATTTCCAGGAGTAAGAGCATGACTGCCTATATCTATGATGGCCTACGTTCACCTTTCGGCCGCCACGCCGGCGCCCTGGCCAGCGTGCGTCCCGATGACCTGCTGGCCGAAGTCATTCGCGCTGTGGTCACCCGCAACCCCTTCGAGGGTCAGGACTACGAAGACGTGGTCATGGGCAACACCAACCAGGCCGGTGAAGACGCGCGCAACGTCGCCCGTCATGCCGGCCTGCTGGCCGGTCTGCCGCAGGAAGTCGCCGGCGTTACCGTCAACCGCCTGTGCGGTTCCGGTCTGGCGGCCATTCTCGACGCCGCCCGTGCGGTCAAGACCGGTGAAGGCGACCTGTTCGTAGCCGGTGGTGTGGAAAGCATGAGCCGCGCGCCCTTCGTTATCGCTAAGAGCGAAAGCGCCTACAGCCGCGACTTCCGCGCCTTCGACAGCACCATCGGCGCGCGCTTCCCGAACCCCAAGGTCGAGAAGCAGTACGGCGATGACACCATGCCGCAGACCGCCGACAACGTCGCTGCCGATCTGGGCATCACCCGTGAGGAAGCCGACACCTACGCTGCTCGCAGCCAGGCGCTGTACGAGAAGGCTCGCGCCGACGGTTTCTTCGCCGAAGAGATCCACCCGATAGAGGTTTCCCAGGGTCGCAAGAAGCCGGCCAAGGTGATTGATCAGGACGAACATCCGCGCCCGAGCAGCGATCTGGCTGCCCTGTCCGGTCTGCGCCCGCTGTTTGAGGGCGGCGTGGTTACCGCAGGCAACGCGTCTGGCGTCAACGACGGCGCCGCTGCGCTGATCATCGGCAGCGAAGCCATTGGTCAGAAGTACGGCATCAAGCCGCGCGCCCGCATCCTGGCCGGCGCCGTGTCCGGTGTTGCGCCGCGCGTCATGGGCCTGGGTCCGGTCGAAGCCTGCAAGAAGGCACTGAGCCGCGCCGGCCTGACACTGGATGACATGGACGTGATCGAGATCAACGAGGCCTTCGCTTCCCAGGTCCTCGGCTGCGCCAAGCAGCTGGGTATCGCCTTCGACGACCCGCGCCTGAACCCGAACGGCGGGGCCATCGCAGTCGGCCACCCACTCGGCGCCTCCGGCGCACGCCTGACCCTGACCGCCCTGCGCCAGCTGGAGCGCACCGGCAAGCGTTACGCACTGGTCAGCCTGTGTATCGGCCTGGGCCAGGGTGTGGCGGCGGTGATCGAGCGCGTTTAACGCGCTCGCGGAGCTACAAGCTGAAGGCTGAAGGCTGAAGGCTGAAGGCTGAAGGTAGTGTGTCAGCGTTTTGTGCCCGTCACACTACCCAGCCACCGTCCCGCCGCCCGACCTTCCAGCCTCAAGCCTTTCGCCTCCAGCCCAACGCGGCGCGTTCTGCTTGAAGCTTGCAGCTTGAAGCTGATAGCTTCTACCCCTCATTCCCTGTCAGCGACCCCTTGCATGCAGCTCAACTCCAGCAGCCCCTTTGAATGGCTCGGTTCCGCCATCGGCAGCGTCGTCCGCGTCGTTATCGACAGCCTGATCTGGCTGTTTACCATGCTGAGCAATGCCAGCTCCGATTTCATCAACGGCTTTTCCCGTGCCCTGGGCGTCAACAGCAACCTGTTGAGCATCGCCGCGGTGATTCTCGGCCTGTTTTTGATCTACACCGGCGTGCGGGCCTTTATCCGCCGCAAGATCGTACTGGGGATCATCTGGGTCCTGCTCGGGCTCTGGCTATTGAGCGCCCTGATCAATTGACACGCGCTTGTCGGCAGACCGGTGCATAGTAGTATTTCGGTAGTTTTCGGCTAAAAATCTGAGGAGAACACCATGGGATTCGCATTTTCCAATGAACTGGAACTGACTAGCAGCGCCTTCGCCAACAACGGCGCGATCGCTGCCAGGCACACCGGCGACGACGTTGACGTATCTCCCGCCCTGAGCTGGAAGAACGCACCGGCGGGTACCAAATCCTTTGCCGTCATCTGTCACGATCCGGATGCCCCGCTGATTTCCGCCAACGGCACCTACGGCTTTGTACACTGGGTGCTGTACAACATTCCGGCCAGCGTCAGCGAACTCGCCGAAGGCTGCGCCGACTACACCCAGGGTGTGAACAACTTTGGCAACAGCGGCTACAACGGTCCGCTGCCGCCGGAAGGTCACGGCCAGCACAAGTACTATTTCTGGATCATCGCGCTGGACGCCGAGCTGAATCTGCCGGCCGGTCTGACCCTGTGGCAACTGCTCGAGAAGATCGAGCCACACGCTACCGCGATGAACCGCCTGATTGGCACCTATCAGCGCGGCTAACTCCCCTGTTGCGGCACCTGCAATGGGTGCCGCAACGCTGCCAGAGAGTCGTACCGAATCACCTCCCGCCCCGCTTCTCCCCGGTCGATAGCAACGGATTCACAGCATCAAGCTTGCTGGTCTGCGCATTCAACAGCGGCCTATTATGACCATCATATTCAATCGTTCCCGCCGTAACGGAATCCCGCAGATGACCGAAGCAACCCCTCACAACCATGCCTTTGACCGTGCCATTGCGCTGACCGCGGCTGGCCCCAACCTGTTCAAGGGCAACGTCGACGACAGTTTTCAGAACATGGTCGGGCCATTCGGCGGCGTGACCGCAGCCATCCTGCTCAACGGCGCCTTGCAGCACCCGGAACGTATCGGCGAGCCGATCTCGCTGACCATCAACTTTGCCGGCCCGGTCCAGCTCGGCGACTTCGAGCTGGAAGCCATCCCCCTGCGCACTAACCGCTCGACCCAACACTGGCTGCTGCTGCAGAAACAGAACGGCGAAGTTGTCACCAGCGGTACCGCCTGCTTCGCCACCCGCCGAGAGACCTGGTCCGAACAGCAGCACGACATGCCTGCAGCACCGGCCGCTGACAGCCTGCCGCGGGTGGAACGTGGCGAGCGCAACTGGTTTCGAAACTATGATTTCCGTTACGTTTCAGGCCTGTTTGACCCCAACCGCAGTGACGGCAACCCAGAGGACGCCCACAGCGAAACCCTGCTGTGGACCCGAGATAATCCGCCCCGGCCGCTGGACTTCGCGTCACTGACCGCGCTGGGTGACGTATTTGCGCCACGGATTTTCCACCGCCGTCAGCGCTTTACTCCCGCCGGCACGGTGTCGCTGACCCATTACTTCCACGCCGATACCGATCAACTGGCACGCGCGGGCGATCGCCACCTGCTTGGCCACGCCCGAGCGACGCGTATGCACAACAATTATTCGGATCAGGTCGCGCACCTGTGGAGCGATGACGGCCAGCTACTGCTGACCACCACCCAGGTGGCGTATTTCAAGGAGTGACCCACAAGGATCGCCCCCAAGCGTAGGGGCACAGCGTGCTGTGCCCGTGTGGTCAGCACGCTATCTCGTGGGCGGGTATCGTTCCGTGCAATCTTGACCTCGGGCACGGCACGCCGTGCCCCGGGATGGCGCTACTCTCGAATGCTGCGCCCCGCTGGTTCAGCCCAGCAGACCGACAAACGCCTCACGCAGCGGCGCATTCAAAAGCGCACGGGTCTCGCGGTAGGCGCGACGATCCAGCCCCGCCAGCTGACGGGTTTTGGCGCGGGCGCGCTCAAGCAGCTGCTCCGCCGGCTGCAGCTCGTCGAAGAAACCGGCTTCCAGCGCGCCGGCCGCGGCAAAGACCTCCGCCTGCAGCACACAGCGGTTTAGCCACTGCGGCGACAGCCGGGCCCGCGCCTGGAGCATGGCCCCGTCCGGCATGGTCATTCCGATAGCCACCTCATTCAGCGACACCCGGTAATCACCTTCGGTACCCAGGCGATAGTCCGCGAGCAGCAGCATAAAGGCGGCCTTGGCCATGGCATGACCGGTAGCAGCAATCACCACTGGCGCAGGATAGTCGAGCAGCGCCAGCGTCAGCCGGTCACCGGCTGCGCGCATGGCATCACAGGCCGGCCCACCAGCATCGATCAGCTTGCGGTCATAGCCGCCGCTGAACACGCCGGGACGGCCGCTGATCAACAGCGCGGCGTCCGCCTCCGCCGCCTTGGCAATGGCCGCGAGCAACTGTTCCAGCATGCTTTCCGAGAGCGCGTTGACCTTGCCGTCGTCCAACCGGATTTCGGCAATGCCATCGGCAATGGTCAGCTGCAGCGGCGCGCTCACGCCTTGGCCTCACCGCGCGCTTCGTCGCGCAGCACCCGGCGCAGCAGCTTGCCGACGGTCGACTTGGGCAGGTCGTCACGAATCTCGACATGCTTGGGAATCTTGTAGCCGGTCAGGTTCTCGCGGCAGTGGGCGATGATGGCCGCTTCATCCAGAGTCGCATCGTTGAGGCTGACAAATATCTTGATCGCCTCGCCGGTCCGTTCGTCCGGCACGCCGACGGCTACACACTCGCGAATGCTGGCATGACGCATGACCGCGTCTTCAACATCGTTGGGATAGACATTGAAGCCGGAGACCAGAATCATGTCCTTCTTGCGGTCCACCAGCTTCAGGAAGCCCTCCTCGTCCAGCAGGCCAACGTCGCCGGTCTTCAGCCAGCCGTCTTCGGTAAAGGTTGCGGCCGTCTCATCCGGACGGTGCCAGTAGCCCTGCATCACCTGCGGCCCCTTGATCAGCACTTCGCCCGGCTCACCACGCGGTGTTTCCTTACCGTCGTCATCTACGGTCTTGACCCAGGTATCGATTACCGGCTGACCGATAAAACCTTCCTTGTAAGGGGTCTTCGAGGTCGAGGCGACCACCACAGGAGAGGTTTCGGTCAGGCCGTAACCTTCACGCACCACACTGCCGGTGCGCTCCTGCCAGCGGCGGGCGATCTCGGTGTTCAGCGGCGCACCGCCGGAGTTGACCCACTTCAGCCGGCTGAAGTCGACACTGTCGAAGTCCGGGTGATTCATCAGCGATACAAACAGCGAGTTGATACCGGTCAGCAAGGTGAACGGATGGCGTTTCAGGTCGGCGATCATGCCATCGAGATCACGCGGATTGGTGATCAGAATGGTATGGAACCCGGTGAACACCGAGGCGATGCAGTTCGCGGTGAAGGCGAAGATATGGTACAGCGGCAACGGCGAGACTCGCACCTCACCGCCATAAGTCACGTCGCCTTCCTTCAGAATGCTGACTGCCTGCAGCACGTTACAGAGAATATTGCGGTGGGTCAGCATTGCGCCCTTGGAGACACCGGTAGTACCGCCGGTGTACTGCAGCAGCGCCAGGTCGTCCAGTTCGCGATCGATAGTCACCGGGGCCAGCTCGTCACCCAGACGCAGCGCCTGCATAAAGCGCACTTCATCGGCGGCACTCGCGTCGTACTGCGGGTTGCTGAAGTCATCCATACTGGTGACGATCAGCGTTTCGATCTCGGTCTCGTCCTGGATCTTGCGCACCAGCGGGATCAACTTGTCGAGTACCACCACCGCACGGGCGCCGGAGTCGGCGAACTGGTGGCGGGTTTCGTAGGGGGTGTACTGGGGGTTGGTGTTGACGATCACCAGGCCGGCGCGCAGCGCGCCGAAGATGGCAATGGTGTATTGCAGGAGGTTGGGCAACTGAATGGCCAGGCGGTCACCCGGCTGCAGGCCGGCATGCTGACGCAGGTAGCGAGCAAAGGCATCGGCCCTGCCACGAAGCTGGTTAAAGGTCAGAGTGTCGGCACCGCAGGAGAACGCAGGCTGGTCGCCATAACGACGGCAGGATTGGTCAAGAATATCGAAGATCGTGGTGTGACCCAGCTCTGCCAGTTGTGCGCTGACGGCGTAATGCTCAGGAGTAGACATCTCAGCCTCTTGTTTTTGAACTATTGTTTTGCACTGCGAAATGAAATACCAAAAAGATGCTATTCTATTCGAGGCAGGCTGTGCAATGATCGAGACAGTCGGCATTGCCCCCGGTAACAAAACAGCAACAGAGTGTCAGTGTGTCACTGTGCAGAACCATTGATCGTGATATCGTTCCGCGCTCTGACCATAACAATAAAAGAAAGCATCAAATCACATTCGGCCGCACCCTCCGATGGGCCACAAGGTATACAACCCAATGAAAGATGAGTTGGAAGCAACAGTAAAGGAATCCCCTGCCAAGGACCGCAAGTTCGTCGAAGCACTCTCTCGTGGGTTGGACGTGTTACGCGCCTTCAGTCAGGGCTCGGTGGTCATGGGCAATCAGGACATCGCCCGCATCACCGGGCTGCCCAAGCCGACCGTGTCGCGCATGACCTATACCCTGACCAAGCTCGGCTATTTGAGCTACTCAACCCAGCTGGAAAAATACCAGCTCGACTCCGGGGTGCTGGCACTGGGATATGCCTATGTGTCCAACCTGCGGGTACGCCAGCTCGCCAAGCCCTATCTCGACGAATTCGCCCGCAACACCAATACCTCGGTCGGCCTGACCTGCCGAGATCGTCTGTCGATGATCTACGTCGAAAACTGCCGCCCGTCGGAATCCACCTCGCTGCGCATGGATGTGGGTGAACGCCTGCCGCTGGCCACCACCGCCGCCGGCCGGGCCTACCTTGCAGCCATGAAGGAAGACGAGCGCAGCCACCTGCTCGATGCCATCCAGGCGCGCAACCCGGATACCTGGCCCGAACTGCAGGCCTCCCTGCAACGCAGCTTTGACGAGTATAAGCAGCACGGCTTTTGTCTGTCGCTCGGCGACTGGGACCGCAACGTCAACGCCGCCGGCGTCCCCCTGCACCTGCAGGACGGCAGCCTGATGGTCCTGACCTGCGGCGCACCCTCCTACCTGGTGTCCGAAGAGCGGGTCAAAAACCAGCTCGCCCACCAACTCGCCATGCTGGCGCGGGATATCGAGCGGCTTGGGGTTTGACCCCTGCTTCAAGCTTCAAGCTTCAAGCGGCAAGAAAAACCCGGACCTGTGTGAGCCGGGTTTTTTGTGCCCACCTGAAACAACGTCTTCCCCGGTTCGGGGTTCGAGGTTCGGGGTTCGGGGTTCGGGGTTCGGGGTTCGGGGTTCGGGGTTCGGGGTTCGGGGTTCGGGGTTCGGGGTTCGCTTGAAGCTTGAAGCTTGAAGCTTCTCGCTTGCAGCTTGCAGCTTGCAGCTGTGATGAATCCAGCGGTCGCTAGCGACCGCTGGATTCATCACCTTAACTAATAAACCGCCATTTCCCCCACCGGGGGCATCGACAAGCGGTTTTATTTTTTGTATTTTGCCTAGCGAAACGCGGTTTCACTATTTCGCATAGTGAAACGCCATCCCCAATCCTGACGGAGGTCAAGCATGTCGGACGTGGTCACTCTGGAGCGCAAAGGCGCCATCGCGGTTATCACCGTGAACAACCCACCGGTCAATGCGCTGGGTATTGCCGTGCGTGAAGGTCTGCAGCAAAGCTTCAACGCTGCCGAAGCCGATCCGGACGTAAAGGCAATCGTACTGGTCTGTGAAGGCATGACCTTCATGGCCGGCGCGGACATCAAGGAATTCGGCAAGCCGCCGAAGGAGCCGAGCCTGCCTGAAGTCGTCAACGGTATCGAAGCGGGCAGCAAGCCGAGCGTTGCGGTCATCCACGGCACCGCGCTGGGTGGCGGTCTGGAAGTCGCCGTCAGCTGCCATTACCGCATCGCCGTCAAGAGCGCCAAGGTCGGTCTGCCGGAAGTCAAACTCGGCCTGCTGCCGGGTGCCGGCGGCACCCAGCGTCTGCCGCGCCTGGTTGGCGTAGC
The DNA here is from genome assembly GCF_027474385.1 of Halopseudomonas sp. MFKK-1. NCBI lineage: Bacteria > Pseudomonadati > Pseudomonadota > Gammaproteobacteria > Pseudomonadales > Pseudomonadaceae > Halopseudomonas > Halopseudomonas sp. MFKK-1. The sequence goes on along the minus strand of NZ_CP114836.1, from coordinate 1,313,847 downwards.
CAAGGCACTGGACATGATCGTCAGCGGCAACCCGATCGGTGCCGCGGAAGCGCACGACCTGGGCGTGATCGACGAACTGGTTGAAGGCGATCTTACCGCTGCAGGTATCGCTTTCGCCGAGAAGCTGCTGGCCGAAGGCAAGGGCCCGCGCCGCACCGGCGAGCGTACCGACAAACTGGAAGGCGTCGACAACGCCGCAGCCGTCGCTGCCAAGCGCGCCGAGATCGAGAAGAAGATGCCCGGCCTGTTCTCGCCCCAGCGCTGCGTCTCTGCCGTTGAAGCCGCCTTCGCTCTGCCGCTGGCCGAGGGCCTGAAGCGCGAGCGTGAGCTGTTCGCCGAGTGTCTGGTGTCGCCGCAGCGCGCCGCCCTGGTTCACGCCTTCTTCTCCGAGCGTCAGGCCTCCAAGATCAACGACCTGCCGAAGGATACCCCGGTGCGCGACATCAAGTCCGCCGCGGTCATCGGCGGCGGCACCATGGGTGTTGGCATCGCCATCTGCTTTGCCAACGCCGGCATCCCGGTCAAGATCCTGGAAATCAGCTCAGAGGCCCGCGACAAGGCACTGGAGCGCGCCCGCGACACCTACGGCATGAGCGTCAAGCGCGGCAGCCTGACCCAGGACGCGCTGGAAAAGCGCATGAGCCTTATCAGCGGTGTAACCGATTACGCTGACCTGTCCGACGTAGACGTGGTTGTCGAAGCCGTCTTTGAAGACATGGGCGTCAAGCAGAAAGTCTTCGAAGCACTGGACGCCAACTGCAAGCCGGGCGCCATTCTGGCTTCCAATACCAGCTCGCTGGATCTGAACCAGATCGCCCAGTTCACCAAGCGCCCGGAAGACGTGGTTGGCCTGCACTTCTTCAGCCCGGCCAACGTCATGCGTCTGCTGGAAGTCGTGCGCGGCGAGAAAACCAGCTTCGAAGTACTAGCTACGGCCATGGCAATCGGCAAGAAACTGAAGAAAGTCTCTGTCCCGGTTGGGGTTTGCGACGGCTTCGTCGGTAACCGCATGGTGTTCCAGTACGGTCGCGAGTCCGAGTTCCTGCTGGAGGAAGGCGGCACGCCGGAGCAGATCGACGGCGCCCTGCGCAAGTTCGGTCTGGCCATGGGCCCGTTCGCCATGCGCGACCTGTCCGGTCTGGACATCGGTCTGGCCATTCGCAACCGTCAGCGTCAAACCCTGCCGGCCGAATTCAAGCTGCCGACGGTACTCGACAAGATGGCCGAAGCCGGCCTGCTGGGTCAGAAAACCGGCAAGGGCTTCTATGTCTACGAGAAGGGCTCGCGTACTCCGCTGCCGAACCCCGAGCTGCCGGCCATCATGGAAGCCGCCTCGAAGGAACAGGGCATTGAGCGCCGCGAGCTGAGCGATGAGTACATCATCGAGCGCACCATCTATGCGCTGATCAACGAAGGTGCCAAGATCCTGGAAGAAGGCATTGCCCAGCGCGCCAGCGACATCGACGTCATCTACCTGAACGGCTACGGCTTCCCGGCCCACCAGGGTGGCCCGATGTTCTATGCTGACGCGATCGGCCTGGATCGCGTGTACGCCCGCATCTGCGAGTTTCACGAGCAACACGGCGCCTGGTGGAAACCGGCCGCCCTGCTGGAAAAACTGGCCAAGGAAGGGCGCAAGTTCGCCGATCTGTGATGAATCAGCGCGACCGGTGACGATACCGGTCGCCAGATACCCGTATTACAACGAGGACACAAAATGGAAATCCATTACTCCCCCGAACAGCTCGCCTTCCGCGACGAAGTGCGTGAATTCCTCAAGCAGGAACTGCCTGCCGACATCGCTGCCAAGGTCAAACTGGGCAAGCACCTGCACAAGGCCGACCACGAGCGCTGGCAGAAAATTCTGTCCAAGCGTGGCTGGTACGCGCCGGGCTGGCCGGTCGAGCACGGCGGCACCACCTGGGGCCCGATCGAGAAGCACATCTTTGACGAAGAGTCCGCCGCCTTCGGCGCACCGCGTCTGGTGCCGTTCGGCGTCAACATGGTTGCCCCGGTAATCATCAAGTTCGGCACCGAAGAGCAGAAAGCCAAGTACCTGCCACGTATCCTCGACGGCACCGACTGGTGGTGTCAGGGTTACTCCGAGCCGGGCGCCGGTTCCGACCTGGCCTCGCTGAAGACCCGCGCCGTGCGCGATGGCGACTACTACATCGTCAACGGTCAGAAGACCTGGACCACTCTGGGCCAGCACGCCAACTGGATCTTCTGCCTGGTGCGTACCGATCCGGAAGCCCAGCAGCAGCGCGGTATCTCCTTCCTGCTGATCGACATGGCCACCCCGGGTATCACCGTGCGTCCGATCATCACCCTGGACGGCGATCACGAAGTCAACGAAGTCTTCTTTGACGACGTCAAGGTTCCGGTTGAGAACCTGGTCGGCGAAGAGAACAAGGGCTGGACCTGCGCCAAGTACCTGCTGACCCACGAGCGTACCGGCCTGGCAGGTATCGGCGCATCCAAGGCCGCGCTGACCAACCTCAAGCGCATCGCCTCCAAGCAGCAGAAGAACGGCAAGCCGCTGATCGAAGACGCCCTGTTCCGCAGCCAGATCGCGGAAGTGGAAATGTCGCTGATGGCCGCCGAAATGAGCACCCTGCGCATCGTCGCAGCCGCCTCCGAAGGTGGCGTACCGGGCTCGGAAAGCTCCATCCTGAAAGTACAGGGCACCGAAATCCGCCAGGCCATCACGCACCTGATGCGCAAGGCACTGGGCCCGTACGCGCTGCCCTTCCTGCCGGAAGAGCTGGACCTGGACTTCGATGGCGAAATGCTGGTCGACGACTACGCTGCCTCCCCGGCTTCGCAGTACTTCAACATGCGCAAACTGTCGATCTTCGGCGGATCCAACGAGATCCAGAAGAACATCGTCTCGAAAATGATTCTTGAGCTCTGAGGAGGCTGACCGTGGATTTCAAACTGACTGAAGAGCAGCAGATGCTGCAGGAAACCGCAGAACGCCTGGTTCGCGACGTTTACGACTTTGAAAGCCGCAAGGCATTCAGCGAGAGCGAAGCCGGCTTCAGCACTGCATTCTGGCAACAGCTGGGTGAGCTGGGCCTGACCGCCATTCCCTTCTCCGAGGAGCTGGGCGGTTTCGGCGGCACCGGCGTTGAGACCATGCTGATCATGGAACAGCTGGGCAAGGGCATCTGCCTGGAACCCTACATGGAATCGGTCATTCTGGCCGGTGGCCTGATCGGCCAGCTGGGCAGCGACGCCCAGAAAGAAGAGCTGCTGGGCGGCATCGCCACCGGCGAACTGCAGGCTGCGGTTGCGCTGGACGAGCTGAACAGTCACTACGATCTGGCCAACGTCACCACCACGGCTTCCGAGCAGGGCGGCGAGTGGGTCCTGAACGGCCGCAAGGGCGTGGTGATCGGCGGTCAGACTGCCGGCAAGATCCTGGTTTCTGCCCGTACCGCAGGTAACAACCGCGACGAACAGGGCATCAGCCTGTTCGTGATCGACCCGAGTGCAGCCGGCGTTAGCCGCCGTGTCTACGCGACCGTTGACGGCCGCAAGGCATGCGAGCTGTTCCTCGATAACGTCAAGGGCGAGCTGCTGGGCGAAGCCGGCAATGCCTATGACGCCATTCGCTACCAGAGCGGCCGCGCCATCGCCGCCCTGTGTGCCGAAGCGGTCGGCGCCATGCGCACCGCCTGCGACCTGACCCTGGACTACCTGAAGACCCGCAAGCAGTTCGGCGTGCCGATCGGCAAGTTCCAGGTTCTGCAGCACCGCATGGTCGACATGATCAGCGAACTGGAACGCGCCACCTCCATGGCAATCCTGGCAGCCTGTCTGGCTGACGACGAAGACAGCGCCGAGCGCAGTGCCAAGCTGGCCGCCGCCAAGTTCGTCATCAACCGCGCTGGCCGTTATGTCGCCGAACAGTGCATCCAGCTGCATGGCGGTATCGCCATGACCTGGGAATACAACGGTGCTCACTACGCCAAGCGTCTGGTCATGATCAGCCACCAGTTCGGTGATGACGACCACCACCTGGAAGCCTATGCTGCGCAACTGAGCGTCGCGTAAGTTCCTTCCGGACAGCCGGGCTGGCGTCAATCGGTCGCCAGCCCGGCATTTTTGTCCAGCAAAGCGACAATTTGTACTTTCGGGCGCTCACTCTGCCCGGTATCCTATGCAGCCCTTTTAATGTCATGCGCCCGCGGGCGTCTCAAGACTTGTGGAGGACTAACGTCCATGAAAATCCTCGTTGCCGTTAAGCGCGTGGTCGATTACAACGTCAAGGTTCGCGTCAAGGCCGATAACTCCGGTGTTGACCTGGCCAACGTCAAGATGTCGATGAACCCCTTCTGCGAAATCGCCGTAGAAGAAGCAGTACGTCTGAAAGAAAAAGGCGTTGCTACCGAGATCGTCGCTGTCACTGTCGGCCCGACCGCCGCCCAGGAACAACTGCGTACCGCGCTGGCACTGGGTGCTGACCGCGCCGTTCTGGTCGAGTCCGCCGACGAGCTGAGCTCGCTGGCCATCGCCAAGGCGCTGAAAGCCGTTGTCGACAAGGAGCAGCCGCAGCTGGTCATCCTCGGCAAGCAGGCCATCGACTCCGACAACAACCAGACCGGCCAGATGCTGGCTGCGCTGTCCGGCTACGCTCAGGGCACCTTCGCCTCTGAAGTGGCTGTTGAAGGCGACAGCGTCAAGGTCACCCGCGAAATCGACGGCGGTCTGCAGACCGTTGCACTGAAGCTGCCGGCCATCGTTACCACTGACCTGCGTCTGAACGAGCCGCGCTACGCGTCGCTGCCGAACATCATGAAGGCCAAGAAGAAGCCGCTGGAAGTCGTCAAGCCGGAAGATCTGGGCGTGAGCACCGCATCGACCGTGACCACCCTGAAGGTTGAAGCCCCGGCTGCCCGCAGCGCTGGCATCAAGGTCAAGAGCGTTGACGAACTGGTCGACAAACTCAAGAACGAAGCCAAGGTGATCTGAACATGAGCATTCTGGTTATTGCTGAACACAACAACGCCGAGCTGAACGCAGCTACCCTGAACACCGTTGCAGCCGCCAAGGCCATCGGTGGCGACATCGACGTGCTGGTTGCCGGTGCAGGCTGTGCCGCTGTTGCCGACGCTGCTGCCAAGGTCGCTGGCGTCAACAAGGTCCTGCTGGCTGACAACGCTGCCTACGCGAATCTGCTGCCGGAGAACGTTTCCCTGCTGATCGCTGAACTGGGCAAGGGTTACAGCCACATCCTGGCTCCGGCCAGCACCAACGGCAAAAACTACCTGCCGCGCGTTGCAGCACTGCTGGACGTTGATCAGATCTCCGAGATCATCGGCGTTGAAAGCGCTGACACCTTCAAGCGTCCGATCTACGCCGGCAACGCGATTGCCACCGTGCAATCCAGTGCTGCGATTAAGGTCATCACCGTTCGCTCCACCGGTTTCGACGCCGTTGCTGCCGAAGGCGGCAGCGCTGCGGTTGAAGCGGTTGCCTCTGCCCACGACGCTGGCGTTTCCAGCTTCGTTGGTGAAGAGCTGGCCAAGTCCGACCGTCCGGAACTGGCGGGTGCCAAGATCGTCATCTCCGGTGGTCGCGGCATGCAGAACGGCGACAACTTCGAGATGCTGTACAAGGTCGCCGACAAGCTGGGCGCTGCTGTGGGTGCATCGCGCGCCGCGGTTGACGCAGGCTTCGTACCGAACGACATGCAGGTCGGTCAGACCGGCAAGATCGTTGCACCGCAGCTGTACGTTGCGGTCGGTATCTCCGGTGCGATCCAGCACCTGGCCGGCATGAAAGACTCCAAGGTGATCGTTGCGATCAACAAGGACGAAGAAGCGCCGATCTTCCAGGTGGCCGACTACGGCCTGGTTGCCGACCTGTTCGAGGCGGTGCCGGAGCTGGAAGGTAAGCTGTAACCGGCGCGAAGCGCGGTTACAGCAGCCGCAAGCTTTAAGCGGCAAGCTGCAAGAAAAACCCCGGTCTCGTGAGAGCCGGGGTTTTTCTTTGCTCAGCTTCAAGCCACAAGCCACAAGCGGCAAGAGAACCCCAGTCTCGCGCAGGCTAGGGGGTTTGCCTTTGCCTTTGCTTGTAGCTTGTAGCTTGTAGCTTGTAGCTTGTAGCTTGTAGCTTGAAGCTTGCAGCTTGCAGCTGACCGCCAGGCCAGCATCGCTGGCCTACCGGTCGGCGCTGACCTGAAAGGTATCCGACAGCTGATGCAAACGTGACGCTGTTTCCTTCACCTGCCCCGAGCTGGCGCGCAGTGCGGTAATGACCTGACTCATTGAGCGCGTCGCCTCAGCCACGTGGCCGGCCTGACGACCGTGTTCCTTGCTGTTGGTGTCCATCACCGAGATCACCTCGAACAGCTCCTCGACGGTCTGGTACAGCAAGTCGTTGTCATCCGACGCGCTGGCCGCCTGTTGCAGCTGCAGGTCTACATCAGCAACACCGCGCTCCATCACCACCACGGTTTCCCGGGTTGCATCGCGGATGCTGGTAATCCCCTGGCTGATCTCGTCGGCGGCCTTGGCGGTTCGAGCTGCCAGCGCCCTGACCTCGTCCGCCACCACCGCAAAACCACGCCCATGCTCGCCCGCACGGGCGGCCTCAATAGCGGCGTTGAGCGCCAGCAGATTGGTCTGGCTGGTAATGTCGGTAATCAGCGAGACCATGCCGACGATATCGCCGGTGCGATTGTCCAGCACCTGCACACTGGCCGCCGAGCTCTCGACGATATCGCGAATCTTGCGGGTGCCGCTGGTCACCGTATCCAGCCGGGCGCGCGCAGCCTCGACCACGGAGGCCATATTGACCTTCATCTGCGCGGCGGTTTCCGAGGCCGCATTGACTGTCTGCAGCTGTGCTTCAATCATGCCCAGCATCTGCTGGATATTGCTGGTCACTTCCTCTGCGGTATCGCTGGCCTGCTGATTGCGACCCAGCATCTGCTCACTGTTCTGCAGAGCGTGACGACTGGCCTGCTTGACCCGACCAACGATGGTGTCGAGGTTGTCGATAAAGCTGTTGATCCAGCGCCCCAGCTCGCCGGTCTCATCCGGCACCAGGCGGCTGGTGTCCATGCGCTGACTGAGATTGCCTTCGCCTTCGGCAATATTGCGGATGATTTCAGTCATGCGGCCCAGCCGACGCGCCAGCTTGTTCGTGGCACTGTGCCAAAACCACAGGCCCGCCAGGCCCAGCACGCCAACGTGAGCGGCCAGCGCTGGCCAGCCATCCAGACCGATCAGATCGAAACCCAGCTGGGCAACAAAGACCAGTGCGGCAAGAACCCAGAAGTCCTTCATCAGGTTGTAGCTGAGCGAGCGGTAACGATAGACCTCCTCGAGGTCTGCTTCACACATCATGCCCCAGCGGTCCGGCGAGCCGGGCAGACTGAAGGTCACGCCCTTGCCGATCACCGGTATATGGCGGTAGTCGGAATAGCCGGGGTATTTGACGTAGGTGTTCTCACCCTTGCGAATAGTCTCGCGCACCCCCGGGTGCAGCTCGCCGGTGGCCGGATCGGTAAAGCGCACCTCGAACTCGGTATGCTCGCGCACACTGACCGTGCCCCACGCCGTCCGGATACCATTTTTGAGGTTGTCGCCGTGGCTGAAGGTGTTGTCTTCAAAGCGCGAGCGAGACAACGCACGGCCCGGCTCAATCGAGGGACTGAAGCGTGACTCGACCATGAAGATGTAGTTGTCACCCGACTCCTGATAGATATGTCCGGCCTCACGCTGGATCAGATCACCCAGCACATCGTTGGGTACCCGTGCACAGAGGCAACCAAGCGCCTCGCCGTTCGGACCGTGCAATGGCAAATAGAACATCAGGGTGACGGCATCGTGGAAGCTGGAAGTGGAGGGCCCCAACTTGAGGGTTCGCTGATCGACATACGGCCCGTGCAAAAAACGATGCTGCAGCCCCGCCCGCACCGCCTGGGCATCAAGCTGCAAGTCGCTGAGCTGACCGGCGCTGCTGGCCAACACGGTACCGTCGGCGCCGAGCAGCAGCAGCTCTGAGGCATCCGGCAGCTTGCTGCGCAGTTTACGCAACTGTGCCTCGCTCGCCTCGGCACCGCCGTCGCTCAGCTGCTGACCAATGCCCTGCAGCCCGGCCCACTGGTTCTCGCACCATTGCTGCAACAACCGCACCCTTGTTGCGGCAAGACTGTCGAAAATGGACTCAAGCTGGCCGTAACGGTTGCGGTTGACCCGGCAGGCCCAGCCCATGGCGAGTTTACCGGCTGGCCCGAACCACGGGAGCCACCGCCGCTCCGACACTGACAGGTTCATTTGGTCGCTTTTCAGGCTCATGGTGGCAATCTCCAGCTTCAGTCGAACCAGGCCCGAAGCAATATTCACACCATAAAGCATGGCACCGCGTCATCATGCAGCTCGCGTATGAGCACGATGACTGCACCGCCATCAGATGCGCACCACGATAAAGCAGCATTCGCCCCTTAATTGCGCGCGCGCACCAATATCGAGCACTACCTGTCCGAATGGTCGGGTTTTCGCGAGATTGTCCGGCCGGCTCCGCGTGTTACGAGCACTAGACCAGTGCAACCGGCGAAACCGGCGATCCCACCGCGCCCGGCAAGCGCAACGGCGGCGCCGTCAACATGAACCGGTTGCGGCCACCGGTTCGCAGATGTTGCGCCAGCTCGGTCAGGTACCAGAGTTCGCCCAAATGCACCCCCAGCTTGAACAGGCAATGCTCATGCAGCGGCAAGGCAGCACAACATCCCTGCCCCTCTCTCGCCGGATAGGCCTCAACCGCGTAGTTGTCGGCAATCAACACGCTCAGGCCGCTATCGGTAATCCACTGCAGCAGCGCCGGATCGCGGCCATCCAGCACCGCGCAGCTGGATGCCAGCCGCGCCGCCTCGGGCTGACGGTCCATCTCCAGAATCACGTCGGCGAACCCGGTATACAGACAAACCATGTCCCCCGGCTCCACCACCACGCCGTCTGCCTGCATGATTTGCTGAAGCCGCGCATAGTCGACCAGCACCCGCTCCCGACCGCAGTGCCGCTCCAGGTCAATCAGCACAGCGCGACCACTCACCGCTGTCTCGGCCATCTTCTCGATGCCCAGCCGGGTGGCGTTTACGCCCTCCAGCCCGTCCTCGTGACCGGAAGGCCCGCAAATATGCTCGCCCGCCTTCCAGCCGTTGTAATACAGCGGTTCGGCCACCCCGTCACCGTCGGCGTCGAACAACCCGCCCACGTGCGAGAGCGCATCCCACTGGGTTGAATACTGAGTAAACAGCAATACCGCATCGTCACTGACCACGTCGGTAAAACTCGGATTCAGGCGCTGCAGCTCGAAGTTGTAGTTGAGCTTGTCGGCACGCCCGGCGGTAAAGCGTCTGGGCGGGTGCCGCAGGCGGTTGAGGGCATTACCGCCGGGATAGTCCAGCGGCAGGCTGAGGCAGAAGCTGCGCCCCTCGCGCACTTCTGCAACGCCCTGCAGCACCTTCTCGGGGGTCAGCAGATTGAGACGGCCAAGCTCGTCGTCCGGACCAAAATCGCCCCAGTTGGAGCCCTCGGGTCGATGTTGCCAACGCATGTGATTCTCCTTGTTGTAGTGCGTCATCCGACAATGACATGACAACCGCGCGGTGAACCATTGTCTGCCACACGAATCAGTACCGGTGTTGGCAGCGCATAATCGCAACGAGGGTCGCGCCAGCACCGTCCGGCGTGCTTTACTTGCGCCTTTTCAACTAGCGGAGCACAGGCTGACGATGGAGTGGCTGCAGGTTTTCATTCTGGCAATAGTTCAGGGCATCACCGAATTTCTGCCGGTATCAAGCTCGGCCCACCTGATTCTGGTGCCGGTGCTGACCGACTGGCCCGATCAGGGGCTGGCCTTTGACGTTGCCCTGCATCTGGGCAGCCTGTCCGCCGTGCTGATCTACTTCCGCCGCGACATCCTCGGCATGACTGTCAGCTGGGGCCGCTCACTGACCACCCGCCAGCTGGATGACGACGCAAGACTGGCCTGGGCGGTGATCCTCGGTACCATTCCCGTAGGGCTGGCCGGGCTGCTGCTCAAAGACACGATCGAGACCGTGCTGCGCTCGCCCATCTATCTGTCGATCGGCCTGATTGCCTTCGGCCTGCTGCTGGGCTGGGCCGACTGGCGCCACCGCGGCAGCCGCAGCGAGCACCAGATGACCTGGAAGGATGTGCTGTTCATCGGCTGCGCGCAGGCGCTGGCGCTGTTTCCCGGCACCTCGCGCTCCGGCATCACCATGACCGCCGCGCTGATGCTGGGCCTGAGCCGCGAAGCCTCGGCGCGCTTCTCGTTCCTGCTGTCGATTCCGGTGATCGTACTGGCCTGCGGGCTGGAAACCATCGAGCTGATCGAAAGCAAGGTGGCCGTCGACTGGCTGCACATGGCGGCCGGTGTGCTGCTGTCCGGTATCAGCGCCTACCTGTGCATCCACTACTTCCTGGCGTTCATCAAGCGGATCGGCATGCAGCCCTTTGTGATCTACCGCATTGTGCTGGGCGTGCTACTGCTCTGGGTCTTCCTGTAACCCGCGCAACGCGCCGAACTTGAGCAACAGCCGGCTCGGTTCGGCGGCGCGCAGCCCCAGCTCGCCCAGGCGGGTATCTCGCAACCAGCTGAACGCGCGGTGAGTCTGCCCCGCCTCGGCGAGACCGCCGCTGACCACCAGCAGCTCACCCGCCGGGTCACCCTGCCAGCGCAGCTCCGCCCCGGCCCGGCAATCCAGCAGCCAGGTACGCTCGCAGCCGTGCTGGTGCAGCAAGCTGCCGCTGACACCAGCACAAAAGGTCACCGAGTTCGCGCTGTCAGCGGTCAGACGCACGGTTGCCTGATCGTCCTCGGCGAACTGATTGAGCTTGACGAAAATCAGGCAGCCCGGCTGCGAAAACGGCGCATGCTCTGACCCCGCCGGGCTACGCAGATAGCTGCCGGCAGGATAATCACCCGACTGATCGCTGAACACGCCCTCCAGCACCAGAATCTCTTCTCCGGCCGGATGCCGATGAACCGGGAAACGTGCACCCGGCAGATATTCCACCAGACTGGTTACCTGTCCGCTCTCCGGCGCCTCACGCTCCAGCTGCCAGCGCCTGATCGGCGCTTGCGGCGCCGCCTGCCAGTGCTGATCCTGCGGGCCGACCCGACAGGGCAGTCGACGGTCCATGCGCAGCGGCTGAAATTCAGTCATGGCCAGGCTCTCCCAACAGCTTCTCGATTTCGTCGGCCGGTAACGGACGGTTGAACAGGTAACCCTGCCCCATATCGCAGCCGAGACCGCTCAACAGGGCCTCCTGCTCCTCGGTTTCCACACCCTCGGCAATCACTTTCAGCTGCAGGCTCTTGCCGAGCGCGATGATGGCACGCGCCATCGCGCTGTCACTGTCACTGCCCGGCAGATCGGAGACAAAGCCGCGGTCAATTTTCAACTTGTTGACCGGCATGCGCTTGAGCCGCAGCAACGACGAGTAGCCGGTGCCAAAATCATCGATTGCCAGGCCGACACCCAACTCCGACAGCCGATCCAGCAGCTGAACGCCCGCTGCGTTAAAGTGCATGACCTCGTCTTCGGTTACCTCCAGCTCAAGACACTCGGCAGGCAGTCCATAGCGTCTGAGCACCGTCGACACACTACCAAACACATCACCGCGCTCCATCCAGTAGCCGGACATGTTGACCGCAACGGCCTTCAGCGGATAGCCCGCATCAATCCAGCACCGCAACTGTCGGCAGGCCTCATTGAGCACGTACTCATCAATATCGCTCATCAGACCGGCGTTGCGCGCGACCGGCAGAAACTCGTTGGGAGCTACCAGCCCCTGGGTTGGATGTTGCCAGCGTACCAGCGCTTCGAGGCTGACAAAGCAGTCACTGCGCAGGTCCTTCTGCAGCTGGTAATACACACGCAGTTGGTTGTATCTGATCGCTTCGTGCAGGTCGGTTTCCAGACTCAGGCGGCGACGCGCCAATTCGGTCAGCTCCTGGGTGTAGAAGGCATAACCGTTGCGCCCCCGCTGCTTGGCCAGCGACATGGCAGAGTCGGCATTTTTCAGCAGCTCTGCTCCATCCCGACCATCCTGCGGAAACAGCGCCAGACCGATACTGGCGCTCATGTGTAGCAGTTGGCCCGACAACTCGAACGGCTTCTGCAGCAGGCGCAGGATGCGCTCGGCCAGCTTGCCCATCTGGCTTGCCGAGACATCGCGCTCAAGCAGCAGGGCAAACTCGTCGCTGCTGAGCCGGGCCAGCGTGTCGCTCTCCTCGCAGACCTGCAGCACCCGCTGGGCGACCAGTTGCAACAGTTGGTCACCAGCGCTGTGGCCAAGGCTATCGTTGACGCCCTTGAAGCGGTCAAGGTCAATAAACAGCAGACCCAGCTCTCCTTTCGTTCGCCTCGAGCGGGCAATGGCGGTGCTCAGACGTTCGTTCAGCAGCAGCCGGTTGGGCAGCTTGGTCAGCGGATCGTGGTGCGCCAAATAATCGATTTCCTGCTGATTGCGCTTGATCACGCTCATGTCCGCGAACACCGCCACATAATGACTCAGCTCGCCACGATGGTCCTTAACGCTGATGATGTTCTGCCATTGCGGATAGATTTCGCCGTTCTTGCGCCGATTCCAGACTTCCCCGGACCAGCGCCCGGTGGCATGCAATTGCTGCCAGAGCTGACGATAAAAGGTGCGATCATGCCGGCCGGAGGCAAGCATGCGCGGCTGCCGACCAATCACCTCGGAGGGTTCGTAGCCGGTGATCTTGCAGAAAGCATTGTTGACATCCAGGATGGTCTGGTCGACGTCACAGATCAGCATCCCCTCACTGGTGCAGTCGAACATCACACCGGCCTGGCGCAGGCGCTGCTCACGGTCAACCTGCTCGGTAACATCACGCAGCATGCCCACCAGCCGCACGGCGCGACCGCTTTCGTCGCGCACTGCCTTGCCGCCGACCTGAATCCAGCGGTTACCATTCTGCCGGCTAATCCGATAGCTGACATCCAGGCGCTCGGAGTCCCCTCGCAGATGACGCACCAGCTCCCGGCGGGCCAGCTCGCGGTCCTCGGGATACAGCAACTCCAGCCAGTCCGGGAGCAAGGCGCCCTGCTGGGCAAGTCCGAGAATTTCCCGACCGCGCAACGAGACATACATTTCGCCACTGGCGATATCCCAGTCCCAGAGACCATCGTTGCCCCCTATCAGGGCAAGATTGAAGCGCTCCTGACTGCGTCTGAGCGCCTCTTCATGCTGGCGCCGACGACGCAGGTGGTAACGCACGAGAAAATACAGCCCAGAACCGGTCACCAGCACAAAGGCCGTACCCTTGATGCTCTGCAACCGCGTCTGCAGCGCGGGATCAACCAACTGAAGAAGGCTGTCGCTGAACAGGATCCAGGCCGTGGCCATGACGACATAGGACAGGGCCACCGTCAGGGCGCCAGCGCTGGATCTCATACCGGTTTTCCGGAGCAGTTCATCAACATTCGGAAACTATAGCAGGTGGTGCGGAGCGACCCGCGGTCATGTTCATCACACATCGGTTGGTCCATAATCACCGGGAAACGGGCTTTTGCCCGCGTATTCTAACGAGGTAAAGCAGATTTATGTGGTACAACGGCATTCTCAACTGGTCGGCGTGGCAGCTGCTGGCGGCCACTCTGGTCCTGACCCACATCACCATCGTCAGCGTCACCGTCTACCTGCATCGCTATTCCGCGCACCGCTCGCTGGAACTGCACCCGGCGCTCAAGCATTTTTTCCGTTTCTGGTTGTGGCTGACAACCAGCATGAACACCCGCGAATGGACCGCCATTCACCGCAAGCACCACGCCAAGTGCGAAACACCTGACGACCCGCACAGCCCGGTACACAAGGGGCTTTTGACCGTGCTGCGCAAGGGCGCCGAGCTGTACATGGAAGAGGCAAAAAACGAAGAGACCCTGCGCATCTACGGCAAGAACTGCCCGGATGACTGGATCGAACGCAATCTCTACCAGCGCTTCCCGCTGGCCGGCGTCACCCTGATGGCGCTGATCGACATCGCCCTGTTCGGCGTGCTCGGCATTACCGTCTGGGCAGTGCAGATGCTCTGGATTCCGGTGCTGGCCGCGGGCGTGATCAACGGCCTGGGCCATGCCGTCGGCTATCGCAACTTCGAATGCCGCGACGCGGCCACCAATCTGCTGCCGTGGGGCATTCTGATTGGCGGCGAGGAACTGCACAACAACCACCATACCTATCCCAACTCCGCCAAGCTGTCGGTCAAGAAGTGGGAGTTTGACATGGGCTGGATGTGGATTCGCCTGTTCAGCCTGCTGGGTCTGGCCGAGGTGCGTCGTACCGCGCCGATCGCCCACAAGATTCGCGGCAAGCAGACGCTGGATATGGACACCGCCATGGCGATTCTCAACAACCGCTTCCAGATCATGGCGCAGTACCGCAAGCATGTGATCAAGCCGCTGGTGCGCAGCGAGATCGCGCGTCTCGACGCCTCGATGCACCATCTGTTCCGCCGCGCCAAGCGTCTGCTCAGTCGCGAAACCAGCCTGCTGGACGACAGGCATCAGGCCCGCATCCAGGCCATGCTGGATCACAGCCAGGCGCTCAAGGTGATCTACGAGAAGCGCCTTGCACTGCAGCAGATCTGGGGACGTACCAGCGCCAACAGCCACGAAATGCTGCAGGCACTGAAAGACTGGTGTCATCAGGCAGAGGAAAGCGGTATCAAGGCACTGCAGGATTTTGCCTGGCACCTGCGCAGCTACTCGCTGCGACCGAATATGGCCTGAATAGAGCCGTCCTTGTGCGGCTCGCCATGATCCGCACAAGGCGCTAGACTCAGCCTCTGCCAGCACGAACAAGACAGGTAGCAGCGGATGCGAGCCTTACTGCCATTGACCCTGCTGCTGGCCAGCCCTTTGCTGCTGGCCGGCAATATCTACAAATACACCGACGCCAACGGTGTCACGACCTATACCGACCGGAAAGTTGAAGGTGCCGAGGTCATCGTCTTCCGCGACGCCATGGTCGAGAACGTCGATCGAGAGGTCTACGTCACCAAGCAGCGCCACGCCGGCGGTGAAACCCTGATTGTTCACAATGACCTGTTCGCCCCGGTCGAAGTTCGCCTGAGCATCAGCAACGCGCGCAACGTGACTGGCGTGCCCGCCGCCCCGATCAACTGGGTGTTACCACCACGCCAGCAGATCCGCCTCGTGACCCTGCAACCCACCGGCGACGGCGAGCCGCACTACGATTACCGGCTGGAGCACGCGCTTGGCGATCCGCGCGCGCAGCAGACGCTCACGCACTACCCGCTGCCCTGGCGTGGCGGCCCGTTTCGCATGACCCAGGGCCCGGGCGGCCGCTATAGCCATACCGGCCCCAAGGGTCGCTATGCCTTCGACATTGCCATGCCGGTTGGCACCCCCATCGTGGCGGCCCGCGCCGGCCAGGTGGTGAAGATCGAAAACAACCAGACCGGCCGCGGCACCAACCCCTCGGGCAACTTTGTGCGCCTGCTGCACGATGACGGCACCATGGGCGTGTACCTGCACCTCAAGCGCGGCTCAGTTCAGGTCAGCGAGGGACAGCGAGTCCACCCCGGTCAGCTGCTGGCGCTATCGGGCAACACCGGCAACAGCACCGGCCCGCACCTGCACTTTGTCGTGCAGAAGAATGTCGGTCTGCAAACGGTGTCCATCCCCTTCGAGTTTGCCCAGCCGGTCGACAGCCTGCCGAATTTTGCTATCGGCGGCGAACCCTGAGCTTGAGGTCTGTTGACACCTCGCTCGCCGGACCCTGAATCACAGACAACAAAAAACCCGCTCAAGGCGGGTTTTTTGACAGCAAGCGAAGATCTTATTTGATCTTGGCTTCCTTGTAGGTCACGTGCTTACGTGCAACCGGATCGAATTTCTTGATTTCGATCTTGTCGGGAGTGGTGCGCTTGTTCTTGTCGGTAGTGTAGAAGTGACCAGTACCGGCAGAGGACACCAAACGAATCAATTCACGCATGATGATGCTCCTTAGACTTTTTCGCCGCGGGCGCGGATTTCGGCCAGAACCGCGTCAATACCGCGCTTGTCGATGATGCGCATGCCCTTGGCAGTAGTGCGCAGACGGACGAAACGCTTTTCCGACTCAACCCAGAAACGATGGTACTGCAGGTTAGGCAGAAAACGACGCTTGGTTTTGTTGTTAGCGTGGGAAACGTTGTTCCCAGTAACCGGACCCTTACCGGTCACCTGACATACTCGAGACATGGTTAACCCTCTCCAACCACTTGCCCAACCCGAACTGGTTGGAAGCCATAAAAGAATCTGTTGTCCAGCCGGGGCGAGTGGATTTAACCTGCCTGAAACACGCTAAACAGGCGCAGCCCCGAGAAGAGCGGAGCTTTATACCAAAATGCGTGCCTGCAAGCAACGCTTTTTCATTCTGCGCGCAATTATGACCAGCCTTACAACAGCCCCCGCTCGGCCATGGAAACCGGCTCGCCATCACCGATAACCAGATGGTCGAGTACGCGGATATCCAGCAACGCCAGACTGTCGCGCAGGCGCCGGGTCAGCTGCAGGTCCGCCTGACTGGGCTCTGCCACGCCCGACGGATGGTTGTGGGTCAGAATCAGCGCCGCAGCATTGAGTGCCAGCGCCCGCTTGAGCACCTCGCGCGGATAAACACTGGCACTGTCGATAGTGCCGCGAAACAGCTCCTCGAACGCGATCACCCGATGCTGGCTGTCCAGGAACAGACAGGCAAAGACCTCGTGCGGCAACGCTGCCAGACGACTGCGCAAAAACTGTCTTACCGTGCCCGGCGACGTCAGCGCATCGCCCCGTTTCAGATCCTCGAACAGGTGCCGTCGGCCCATTTCCAGTACCGCCTGCAAGTGCGCATACTTGGCCGGCCCGAGCCCGGCGTGGGCCGAGAACGTGGACAGATCCGCCTGCAGCAACGCGCGCAGGCTGCCGAAGCCGGCCAGCAACCGCCGGGCCAGGTCCACAGCGCTGCAGCCGGGCAGACCGGTACGCAGAAAAATCGCCAGCAGCTCGGCGTCCGATAACGCCCCGGCACCCTGCGCCAACAGTTTTTCCCGGGGCCGCTCAGCCACGGGCCAATCGGTTATCGCCATACTCCCTCTCCGCACTCTCGGACCGTCCCTGAACACCTGCGAACCCTTCGCTCACAGGCGCGCGGCATCCACCGCTGTGCTATCGTAGCGGGCATTTCGCAGGGCCCGCACAGCCCCGCCCGCAGCATGAGGGGAAGTTCACAATGCAGTCGCTATTTAACAAGCAGGTGGTGCTTGGTGTCAGTGGTGGCATCGCTGCCTATAAAAGTGCAGAGCTGATCAGACGCCTGCGCGACGCCGGCGCCGAGGTACGTGTTGTCATGACCAACGCGGCCCGCGAGTTCATTACCCCTCTGACCCTGCAGGCGCTGTCCGGGCACCCCGTACACGGCGACCTGCTGGACCCCGCCGCCGAGGCCGCGATGGGCCACATTGAACTGGCGCGCTGGGCCGACCTGGTGCTTATTGCTCCGGCAACCGCCGACATGATGGCCCGCCTGGCCCAGGGCCGTGGTGACGATCTGCTGACCACGCTGGTACTGGCTACCGATGCGCCTGTTGCCATTGCCCCGGCGATGAATCAGGCAATGTGGCGCGACCCGGCAACCCAGCACAACCTGGCGCTGCTGCTGGAGCGCGACGTAAAGGTGTTTGGTCCCGGTGACGGTGGTCAGGCCTGCGGCGACGTTGGCCCCGGTCGCATGCTGGAACCGACCGACATCGCGGCGCGGGCCGCCGAATGTTTCGAGCGCGGCCTGCTTGCCGGCCGCCACGTCCTGATCAACGCCGGCCCGACCCGGGAAGCGATCGATCCCGTGCGCTATATTTCCAATCACAGCTCCGGCAAGATGGGCTTCGCCCTTGCCGAAGCAGCCGCCGAAGCGGGCGCACGGGTCACCCTGGTGGCTGGCCCGGTCAATCTGCCGACACCGGCACGGGTTCAGCGAGTCGACGTCGTCAGTGCACAACAGATGCTTGATGCGTGCCTGGCCGCCCTGCCGGCGGATCTGTTCATTGCCTCGGCAGCCGTTGCCGACTATCGGCCCGATGCCTGCGCCGACCAGAAACTGAAGAAAACACCGGGCAGCGACGACGGCATGACCCTGACGCTGATCCGCAACCCCGACATTCTGGCGACCCTGGCGACCGGCGTGCAGCGTCCGCGCTGCTGCGTCGGCTTTGCCGCCGAAACCCAGGACGTACTGGGCTACGCCCGCGACAAGCTGCAGCGCAAGAACCTCGACCTGATCATCGCCAATGATGTCAGCCAGAGTGGGATCGGGTTTAATAGTGACGACAACGCGGTCACCCTGATCGATCAACAACTGACCACGACTACCCTGCCGCAGGCCAGCAAGCAGAAGCTGGCCCGCGACATCATCAGCCGTCTGGCCGCCCTGCTGGACCAGCAGGACAGTAACTGAGGAGCCCCGATGCACGCGCTGCAAGCCAAAGTAATGGACCCCCGCCTCGGCACCGAGTGGCCGCTGCCCGCTTACGCCACCGAAGGCTCCGCCGGGCTGGACCTGCGCGCCATGCTGGATGCTCCATTGACCCTTGCGCCGGGCCAGACCGAGCTGCTGCCCACCGGGCTGGCCATTCATATCGCCGACCCGGGGCTGGCGGCAATGATCCTGCCCCGCTCAGGTATGGGCCACAAGCACGGAATAGTGCTGGGCAACCTGGTGGGCCTGATCGACTCCGACTACCAGGGCCAGCTGATGGTGTCCTGCTGGAACCGCAGCAGCAGTGCCTTTACCATCAACCCCGGCGAGCGCATCGCACAGCTGGTGCTGGTCCCAGTATTGCAGGCACAACTGCAGATTGTTGACAGTTTTGATGATAGCCAGCGCGGTGCTGGCGGATTCGGTCACACAGGAAGCCACTGATCGCGCAATCGGCGTGTCGGTGCAGGGAGGCTCAGAAACAACAATGAAACTGACCCGAAAAACCAGCAGCAAACCGGGCTTGCCCAGCATCGGACTGCCGATTGCACTGAGCCTTACCGGAATCGCAGCGGCGGCAGCCGTACTCTGGCTGGTGGTATCCGACTACGCCACGCAGCGTACTGACGAACTGGTATCCGGCTATGCCCAGCAGCAGGTAAGCGCGCTCAACCAGAGCATGGCCCAGCTGGACCGGGACCTCGCCCGCCTGGCCGCCAATCCGCAACTGCAGGTGTCGCTGAGCAGCCCGCTGGAACGCCTGCTGCGCTATCACGGTGCGGACACGCTGGCGATCTACACTAACGCCAACGGCCGTGCAGAACGCATCGAGGACAACGAGGCACCGCTGAGCTTCGCCGCGCTGGACATGATTCGCCGGGCGGAGCGCGGATTAGCCGTGCCGATTGAAGCACATCGGGTCGGTGACCAATGGCTGATCTATGGTGTCAAGCCGTTACGCGCCTCCGACAATGCTCCGATCGGCGGCACCCTGACCACGGTGATGAAGCTGTCCCGAATCACCGCAACCCTGCCGGAGCTGCCTCCTGAAACGGGTCAGGTTCGCCTTGTACAACAGTTCCCCAACGCCCCGGAACAGGTTCTGCTGCAACGCGGCGAGGGTGGCGGCAACGCGCTTACCCTGGAAACCGACAACCCCGCCTGGCGCCTGGAATTCCGCCCGGGACCGGCCGTCTCGGCCAGCACGCCAAATCGGCTGATGCTGACCACAGCCGGTCTGGTTGCGCTGTTAGGCAGCCTGCTGGGGCTGCTGTTGCTGCAACGCAGCTGGAGCAGTGCCCTGCGCGCCGACGCCAGCACCCTGACCCAGCTGACCCTTGGCCACAAGGCACACAGCATTAAGCTCGGCCCGCTGGAGCCACTGCCGAGCAACATTCAGCAGTTGCTCAAGCGCGCGCCCGAAAGCGGCAACAGCACACCCGAAGGCAAACCGGACAGCCCGCCGGCGAAGCCAGCCACGTCGCCACTGCCGGACGGCGACGTGCTTGATATCGACATCCTGGAAGACGACCCCTTCAACATGCAGATACCCGACGCCGATAGCGGCACCCAACACGTCAGCATCCCCGAGCTGCCGGCTGAAATCTTTCGCGCCTACGACATTCGCGGTGTTGTGGGCAAAAGCCTGACCGAAGAAGGTGTCTACTGGCTGGGCCGCGCCATCGGCAGCGCCTCGCTCGACGCCGGCGAGCCGCGGGTTGTGGTTGGCCGCGACGGTCGCCTGTCCGGCCCGGCGCTGAGCGAGCGGCTGATTCAGGGCCTGGTCGACAGCGGCTGTCAGGTCGCCGACCTTGGCATGGTGCCGACGCCGGTTGTCTACTTCGCGACCAACACCACCGACGCCAGCTCCGGCGTGATGATCACCGGCAGCCACAACCCGCCGGCCTACAACGGTCTGAAGATCGTCATCGCCGGGCAGACCCTGTCCGGTGAGCAGATCACCGCGCTGCACCGTCGCCTGCAGCAGAATCAACTGCTGAGCGGCAGCGGCAGCCGCAGCAGCCTCGAGATACTCGATCACTACCTGAACCACATCGTTGAAGACGTCCTGATCGCACGACCGCTCAAGGTGGTGGTCGACTGCGGCAACGGCGTCGGCGGCGTGATTGCCGAGCGCTTGCTCGAAGGGATCGGCTGCGAGGTGATTCCTCTGTACTGCGACGTCGACGGCCTGTTCCCCAACCACCACCCGGATCCGGGCAAGCCGGAGAACCTGACCGCGCTGATCGAGACCGTACAGCGCGAAGGCGCCGATCTCGGCGTTGCCTTTGACGGCGATGCCGACCGCCTCGGCTTTGTCACCAACAGCGGCGAAATGATCTACCCGGATCGACTGATGATGCTGTTTGCCGAGGACATCGTCACCCGCAACCCCGGCGCCGATATCGTCTTTGACGTCAAATGCTCACGCCAGCTGCCGCAGGTCATCAGCCGCGCCGGCGGCCGCCCGATCATGTGGAAATCCGGACACTCACTGGTCAAGGCCAAGATGAAAGAGACCGGCGCCCTGCTCGGCGGCGAGATGAGCGGCCACCTGTTCTTCAAGGAACGCTGGTTCGGCTTTGACGATGGCCTCTACAGCGCCTGCCGCCTGCTGGAGCTGCTGTCGCTGCAGCCCGACAGCGCCGATCAGGTGATGGCCCGCTATCCGGCCAGCATCAGCACCCCGGAAATCAACCTTACGGTCGGCGAGGAACGCAAGTTCCAGATCATCGAGGCGCTGACAGCAAAGGGTGACTGGGGCGACGGCGAGGTCACCAGCATCGACGGCATCCGTGTAGACTTCGCCAACAGCTGGGGCCTGATTCGCGCCTCCAACACCACCCCGGTGCTGGTACTGCGCTTCGAGGCCGACAGCGAAGACGAACTGATCCGCGTGCAGGACCTGTTCCGCTCCCAGCTGTTAAGCATTGCCCCTGACCTGCAACCTACGTTCTGAATTACCACAGGAGACACCAGACCACCATGTTGAGTCGCGACGCCGCCGCCCAGGTTTCACGCGTTCTTACCGAAGCCCTGCCCTATATTCAGCGCTTCACCGGCAAAACCATCGTCATCAAGTACGGCGGAAACGCCATGGAAAACGATGAGCTGAAAAACAGCTTTGCCCGCGACATCGTGTTGATGAAGACGGTCGGCATCAATCCGGTGGTGGTGCATGGTGGCGGCCCGCAGATCGGTGATCTGCTCAAGCGACTGAACATCGAAAGCCAGTTCATCGAAGGCATGCGGGTGACCGACAGCCAGACCATGGATGTGGTCGAGATGGTCCTTGGCGGCCAGGTCAACAAGGACATCGTCAACCTGATCAACCAGCACGGCGGCAGCGCCATCGGCCTGACCGGCAAGGATGCCGGTCTGATCAAGGCCCGCAAGCTGAAAGTCAGCCGTCACACCCCCGGCATGGACAAGCCCGAGATTATCGACATCGGGCATGTGGGCGAGGTCTCCAGCGTCAACGCCAACCTGATCAACCGCCTGGTCTCCGATGACTACATCCCGGTAATCGCGCCGATCGGCGTCGGCACCGATGGCGCCTCCTACAACATCAACGCCGACCTGGTGGCCGGCAAGGTCGCCGAAGCGCTGGGCGCCGAAAAGCTGATGCTGCTGACCAACATCGCCGGACTGATGGACAAGGAAGGCAAGGTACTGACCGGCCTGAGCACCGCCCAGGTTGATGCGCTGATCGCCGATGGCACTATCTATGGCGGGATGCTGCCGAAGATTCGCTGCGCACTGGATGCGGTTCAGGGTGGTGTCGGCAGTGCCATCATCGTCGACGGCCGGGTACCCAACGCAGTGCTGCTGGAACTGTTCACAGACACCGGCGTCGGCACCCTGATCACCAATCAGGCACGGGGCGAGTAATGGACAGGGCCGACTTCCGCTTCAGCACGCCGCTGCGCGTGCGCTGGTCTGAAGCGGACCCTCAGGGCATCGTCTTCAACGGCCACTACCTGAACTTTGCCGACGTTGGCGTGACCGAGTACTACCGGGCATTGCGCGCCGCCGCGGGCGTGAAGCCTGGCGAAGGGCTGGATGGCAGCGAGTTTTTTGCCGCCAGAACGCTACTCGACTACAAGGCACCGGCGCTGTTCGATGATCTGCTGGATATTCATCTGCGGGTCTCGCGCTTCGGCAATTCCAGCATGTCCTTTCTGGTGGGAATCTATCGGGAGGACAGCCTGCTGGTCAGCGGCGAGATTGTCTATGTGCATGCCGATCAGCAGACACGTCGGCCAACGCCCATTCCGGAAGCATTCAAGGCGGCAGTGCGCGGCTTCGAACATTGCCTTCCGGAGGAGTCCGGCGCGGCCATTCAGGGCTGAACCACAACCAGGGGCCAGCTGCTACCGGGCAGCCGGCTCCACACCGAGCAGCACAGCCAGACGTGCTCGCTGACTGGCATAGTCTGCCTTGACCGCCTCGATATCAGCCTGGGTGCGCTCGATTCGCTGCTGCTGGCGACGGGTTTCGGCATCCACTGTCGCCAACTGGTCAATGATCCCCTGCTCCACCTTGCGTCCGGCTCGCTCAAGATCAGCGGCCTGCGAGCGCAATGTTTCGCGCTCCACCTGAAGCTCGGCAATATTGGCCCGGGCGACGGCAATCTGGTTGTCCAGTTGCTGCAACTGGCGCGCCTGAGCCCGATCCAGGTCGGCGACACTGCTGTAAAGCCGCAGCAGGGTAGCGTCTTCGGCATCCTGTTTCCTGCGGGCTTCCTGCTCTCGTCGCTGCGCCTCACGCTCTTCGACGGTCGGCGCCGGCGGAATCACCTGCTTGACTCGGCCATGGCTGTCCAGCACCTCGTATCCGTTGGCAATGAAACGGGGCGGCACCTGACGGTCGAGCACCACCACACCGTTATCATCGGTATAGCGGTACAGCTCTTCGGCAACCCCCGACAACGGGAGTACCGTCAAGGTCAGTGCAACACAGCTCAAGATCCGTTTCATCGCAGGCGGCTCCTCATCCGTTCCAGCGTTCCTTGCGAACATCAATGCCGGCCAGATGGCCAATTGGCAGTATATCGACCGCAGACGCCAAACCGTTAATCCATCCTCCGCGCGCAGGCGAGACTGTGATCAGATTCCGTATTCGGCGCGATAGGCCTGTACGGCCGGCAAATGCTGCTGCAATTCCGGATCATCCTGGATGAAGGCCATCACCTGATTCAGGCTGACAATGCTGATCACCGGAATGCCAAAGTCACGCTCAACCTCCTGAATGGCGGACAGTTCGCCCTGGCCCCGCTCCTGACGATCCAGTGCGATCATGACCGCTGCCGGAGTGGCTCCAGCCTGGCGAATGATCTGCATGACCTCACGTACCGCCGTACCGGCAGTGATCACGTCATCGATAATCAGCACGCGGCCTTCCAGCGGCGCGCCCACCAGCGAGCCGCCCTCGCCGTGATCCTTGGCTTCCTTGCGATTGAAGCAGTAGGGCAGGTTGCGGTCAAAGCTGTCGGCCAGGGCGACAGCGGTCACCGCCGCCAGCGGGATGCCTTTATAGGCGGGCCCGAAAATGACGTCGACATCCGGCAGGCTGCTGTGCACCAGGGCCTGGGCATAGAAGCGGCCCAGTCGACTCAGTGAGGCGCCATCATTGAACAAGCCCGCATTGAAAAAGTACGGACTCTTGCGCCCTGACTTGAGAGTGAACTCGCCAAATCGCAAGACATTGCGATCCAGCGCAAACCGAATGAACTCCCGCTGATATTCGTGCATCTACACCCTCATCATTAACAAAAGGACCGGGGGCTGCTGACGCCGGGGTCATCCGGCGACACTCGTCGCCTGTCCGGAATGACCAAACCAGGCGTCTCGTTTCCTGCCCGGCAGCTTTACCGGCTGCACCTAGCGGGTTAACGAAACTACAACAGACCCTCAAGCTCGGGTATCATACACGCTGGTTTTTTGGGGGACCATGCATGCGAATCATCAGTCTCAACGTCAACGGAGTAAAGGCCGCCGCCGAGCGTGGCCTGTTTGACTGGCTGCGCACCCAGGATGCCGATGTCATCTGTCTGCAGGACATCCGCGTCACCGCCCCCGAACTGGAGCAGGACCCGTACTGGCTGGATGGCTACTGGCAGTACTGCTTCGAAGCCGAAACCCCGTCCCAGGGCGGCGTTGCGATCTACACCCGCACGGCGCCCAAGGCAATCATCATGGGGCTGGGCTTTGAATCTGCCGACCGTTACGGCCGCTTCATGCAGGCCGACTTCGACAAGCTCAGCATCGGCTCGCTGCTGCTGCCATCCGGCCGCGACGGCGATGCCGACCTGAACCAGAAGTTCAAGTTCATGGAAGACTTCGCCAACTACCTGAACAAGCAGCGTCGCAAGCGCCGCGAATTCATCTACTGCGGCTCGCTGTACGTTGCCCATCTCAAGCTGGACGTGAAGAACTGGCGCGACTGTCAGAACGAGCCCGGTTTCATGGCGCCCGAACGGGCCTGGATGGACGAGATCTTCGGCAACATGGGCTACGTCGACGCCCTGCGCGAAGTCACCCGCGAATCCGAGCTGTACAGTTGGTGGCCGAACAGCGAGCAGGCGGAAAACCTCAATCTTGGTCTGCGTTTCGACTACCAGTTCCTGACCCCGGGGCTGCGCCGCTTCGTCAAACAGGCCAAGATTCCGCGCAATGTGCGCTTCTCGCAGCACGCGCCGGTGATTATCGACTATGACTGGACGCTGAGTATCTGAGAGCTGGAAGCTGGAAGCTGGAAGCAAGCGATGATTAGGTGATACCAGCCTTCGCGCAACCGAGTCAGCCGAATTAGCTGCATAAACGAAAAACACCCCCGGAGCCGCTGGCTGCGGGGGTGTTTTTTTGCTTCGGCTATTTAATCAACCGCCAGCAGAACGGATAGCGATAGGCCTGACCCTCATTGGCCTTGATCGCAGCAATGATGGTCAGCACCAGCGCACCCACGCCTACGACCCACATCAGCAGCAGGCCGATAACCACCAGCGCCAGCAGCAGACAGACCAGCATCAGCAAGGCGACCGTGATCTGAAAATTCAGCGCTTCCTTGCCCTGATCATCCACGAAGGGATCCATGTCCTTTTTCAGTTGCCAGATAATCAAGGGACCAACCAGATTACCGAACGGAATAATGAATCCGAGCAGGGCTGACAGGTGCACGAACAACGCCCACTGACGCGCTTCCGGACCAGGGGCACCGGGCGGCGGTGGCGGCGTGTTGTCAACTTGGGTTACGGGATCAGTCATCGCAGGCACTCCTTGGCGTCAAAACAGATTCAGGCGAGTTTTAGCAGAGTTTACACACCCTGCCTATGGCGCTACCCGCGCCAGCGTGCATGCCGCACAAAAAAGGGCCGCTCGGTGGCGACCCTCATCGATATAACTACAGGCCAGCAATCAGTCTTCCAGCGCAGCGCGCTGCAGCGCGAACAACTCGTCAGTCCCCTTGCGCGCCAGCGTTAACATGGCGTTCAGATCCTCGGCACTGAACGGTGCCGCTTCGGCGGTGCCCTGCACTTCGATAAAGCCGCCCTTGTCGGTCATCACCACATTCAGGTCGGTATCGGCAGCCGAGTCTTCCGGATAGTCCAGATCCAGCACCGGCACCCCCTGATAGATGCCGACCGAGATCGCGGCAATCATCTGCACCTCGGGCACCTTCTTGATCGCACCGCGCTGCTTCATGGCCCGCAGTGCATCGACCAGCGCCACGCAGGCACCGGTGATCGACGCGGTACGGGTACCGCCGTCGGCCTGAATAACATCGCAGTCGATGTACAGGGTGTTTTCACCCAGCGTCTTCAAATCAACCGCAGCGCGCAGCGAACGGCCGATCAGGCGCTGAATTTCCAGTGTGCGACCACCCTGCTTGCCTTTGCTCGACTCACGCTGCATGCGCGAGCCGGTAGAGCGCGGCAGCATGCCGTATTCGGCGGTGATCCAGCCCTGACCGCTGCCACGCAGGAAGCGCGGCACCCCGGCCTCGACACTGACGGTACAGATGACCTTGGTGTCGCCAAACTCGACCAGCACGGAGCCTTCGGCATGCTTGGTGTAGTGACGGGTCAGGGTAACCTGGCGCATCTGGTCGGCGGCGCGTTCGCTGGGGCGTTTCATCATCTGGAATCCTTGTACTGCAGGTGGGAAGACCGCGGAGTATAGCACCCCGACGATACCCCCGGACCGCCGCAAGGCGCTACAATGCCTACCGGCCAACCAACCAGACAGAGGATCAGCATGGTTTACAGCATGACCGCCTTCGCCCGCAGCGAACTCAGCACCGATCAGGGCAACCTGGCCTGGGAACTGCGGTCGGTGAACCACCGCTATCTGGAAGTCACCCTGCGCCTGCCCGAAGCCTTCCGCGAACTGGAAGGCCCGCTGCGCGAGCTGCTGCGCAAGCAGCTGGCCCGCGGCAAGGTCGAGTGCACCCTGCGCTTCAACCCGGTCGAGCAGCAGTCCAGCGAACTCAGCCTTAACCAGCCACTGCTCGACCAGCTGATCCGCACCACCGAGCAGCTCAGCGCCCGCCTGCAGAACGCCGGCCCGGTCAACCCGCTCGAGTTGCTGGCCTGGCCGGGCGTGGTGATTGGCGAGAAAACGGACCAGGGTGACCTGGTCAAGCAGGCCCGCCAGCTGTTCGATCAGGCCCTCAAGGAACTGAAGGAACATCGCGCGCGCGAAGGCGCCGAGCTGAAGCAACTGATCGAGGACCGCCTGAGCAGCATCAGCGAGCGCACCGCCGTAATCCGCGAAATGATGCCGACCCTGCTGACCACCCACCGGCAGAAGCTGATCGACCGCTTCAACGACGCCAAACTCGAGCTGGACAGCACCCGCGTCGAGCAGGAAATCGTACTGCTGGCGCAGAAGATCGACGTGGCAGAAGAACTCGACCGCCTCGATACCCACGTCGCCGAAACCCGCCGCGTGCTCGACAGCAAGGACGCCATCGGCCGCCGCCTGGACTTCCTCATGCAGGAGTTCAACCGCGAAGCCAACACCCTCGGCTCCAAGGCCATCGATACGCGCAGCACCCAGGCGGCGGTCGATCTGAAGGTATTTATCGAACAGATGCGCGAGCAGATCCAGAATATCGAGTAAGCCCATACCGCTCCGTTGCGGAGCGGCAGCAACGTCAGCGCAGGATCACGCCAGCGTCACCCGGATGTTGATCGGGTACTCGTCACAGTTGTGCCCGGCACCCCCGCGATCGACCACCAGAAACTCCCCTTCACGCTCCAGCACCGACTGGATGGCATGCCAGGTGCCGATGCGGTAGTTGACGCCCTGCCGGCCGTCGGTGATGAAGGCGCGCACCTCGGCCGGATCAATCGCATCGCCGGGTGGCGCTACCACGATCAGAAACTGCTCCTCGTGCAGCGGCATGAACGCCTGGCTGCCGAGCGGATGGCGCTCCAGAAAGGTCAGCTCCAGCGGCACGGTGACCGGCTGGCTGACGAAGATGCTGATCAGCACCCGTGGTGATTCACCGGCCACCTCAACCCTGGCCAGATCATGATGGCGACGGGTACGGCCCGCGTTGATCATGAAATGCGCGGAGCTGCGCGAGTCGATCACCTCACCGAAGGCCTCGAAGGCCTCCGGTGTCAGGGGCTGAGCCGTCAGCTGCAACACGTCAGCACTCATCTCCTGCTCCTCAACGGTCAAGCGCCGGTAGTTTCATGTGGCGGTTGACGTCCTTGTACAGCAGGTAGCGGAACGGGCCGGGGCCACCGGCGTAGCAGGCCTGCGGGCAGAAGGCGCGCAGCCACATGTAGTCGCCGGCTTCGACCTCGACCCAATCCTTGTTCAGCAGGTAGACCGCCTTGCCTTCCAGCACATAGAGGCCATGCTCCATGACGTGGGTCTCGGCGAAGGGAATCGCGCCGCCCGGCTGGAAGTTGACGATATTCACGTGCATGTCGTGGCGCATGTCGTTCATGTCGACAAAGCGGGTGGTGCTCCAGGCACCGTTGGTGCCGGGCATCTCCAGCGGGATGATGTCGTTCTCGTTGGTAACGAAGGCTTTCGGTGCATCCAGGCCATCCACCTTCTGATAGGCCTTGCGGATCCAGTGGAAGCGCACCACAGCGCCGCTGTTGTTGTGCAGTTGCCAGTCACTGCTCGGCGGAATAAAGGCGTAGCCGCCCTCTTTCATCAGATGCTGCTGACCGTTCAGGATCAGCGTCATTTCGCCTTCCACCACGAACAGAACACCTTCGGCGGAGGCGTCGGTTTCCGGCTTGTCGCTGCCGCCACCCGGTTGCACTTCCATGATGTACTGCGAGAAGGTCTCGGCAAAACCGCTGAGCGGACGCGACAGCACCCACAGACGGGTACCGGTCCAGAACGGCAGGTGGCTGGTAACGATATCGCGCATCACGCCCTTGGGAATCACCGCGTAGGCCTCGGTGAAGACCGCGCGGTCGGTGGTCAGCTGCGTCTGCGGCGGGTGCCCGCCGGTTGGCGCGTAGTAGCTGCGGGGTGCGGATTGCTTGCTCATACTGACTCCTGGTTCTGTGCGGGATGATGCTCGGCCCAATGGCGGGCGATATCGACACGGCGGGTAACCCAGACCCGATCATGGGATTCGATGTAATCAAGAAAACGCTGCAGCGCGCGGAAGCGGCCGGGACGGCCGATCAGCCGACAGTGCAGACCGATCGACAGCATCTTCGGCAGATCTTCACCCTCAGCGTAGAGCACGTCGAAAGCGTCTTTCAGATACTGGAAGAAGTGGTCGCCCGTATTGAAGCCCTGCGGTGAGGCAAAGCGCATGTCGTTGGTATCCAGCGTGTAGGGCACGATCAGGTGATTATGCAGCGCGCCGGCGCTGTCCGCCTCACGGGTCCAGAATGGCAGATCATCACCGTAATAGTCGCTGTCATACAGAAAGCCGCCCTGATCCAGCAGCAGGCGCCGGGTGTTGGGGCTGTCCCGCCCGGTGTACCAACCCTCCGGCTGGGCGCCGTAGAGGCGCTGGAAGATGTCCAGTGCCCGCTGCAGATGCTCGCGCTCAACCGCTTCGGGGATGTTCTGGTAGTGAATCCAGCGCCAGCCGTGGCAGGCGATCTCGTGGCCCAGCTCATGGAACGCCTGGGCTACTTCCGGATGCCGCTCCAGTGCCATCGCCACGCCAAACACGGTCAGCGGCAGGCCGCGCCGCTCAAATTCGTTGAGCAGGCGCCAGACACCGACCCGCGAGCCGTACTCGTAAATCGACTCCATGCTCATGTGGCGATCATCGAACGCCGCCGCACCAATGATTTCCGACAGAAACTGCTCGGAGTGACTGTCGCCGTGCAGCACACAGTTCTCACCGCCCTCTTCGTAGTTGAGCACAAATTGAACGGCGATCCGCGCACGGCCGGGCCAACGGGCTTCCGGCGGGGTGCGACCGTAGCCGATCAGATCGCGTGGATACACAGCGCTATCGCTCATTAAGACACCTCTTTCGCTGAAGAAAGCCCGCAATTCGACCACGCAGCGCTTATTACGCGCGATAACTGCAGGGCATTTTGATTTTTTGACTCGAGCGATTGTATACAATTAGTCTATTGTTTTGTGTACATACATTGGCAGGCCAGATTCATGCATATTCGCGTCATCAACCCGAACACCACCCACGCCATGACCGAGACCATCGGCGCGGCGGCCAAAGCCGTTGCCGCACCCGGCACGCGGATCACCGCCAGCCAGCCAGACAGCGGCCCGGTGTCGATCGAGAGCCATTTCGACGAGGCGGTCAGTGCTCTGGGCGTTATCGAGGAAGTACGCGCGGGTGAGCGCGAAGGCACCGACGCCTACATCATTGCCTGCTTTGGCGACCCCGGGCTGTATGCCGCCCGCGAGCTGACCCGCGCCCCGGTGATCGGCATCGCCGAAGCCGCCTTCCATGTTGCCAGCCTGATCAGCACCCGCTTCTCGGTGGTTACCACCCTGCCGCGCACCCTGATCATCGCCGAGCACCTGCTCGACAATTACGGCTTCCGCCACAGCTGCCGACGCCTGCGCGCGGCCGACATTCCGGTGCTGGATCTGGAAGAGAACCCGGATATCGCCCTTGAGCGCATCATCGACGAGTGCCTGAAGGCCAAGCGCGAAGACAACATCGGTGCCATCGTGCTGGGTTGCGGCGGCATGGCCGACCTCACCCCGCAGATCAGCGATGCGGTCGGTCTGCCCGTGGTGGAGGGCGTGACCGCGGCAGTGAAGCTGGCCGAAGCCGTGGTTGGGCTGGGGCTGGGTACCAGCAAATTTGGCGATCTGGCGTTTCCGGGCAGCAAACGCTTCACCGGACGCTTTGCCGAGTACTCTGATCTGGCCCACGGCTGATCAGGTGACAGCACGCCCCGCGGGGCACACAAGAAACCGCAGGATCGGATGATCCGGGGAGACAACAATGCATAACACAGCCCACGGGGGAGTCTCATGAACACTGACGCCAGCACGCTCACCGCCGGCAGCCAGCCGAGCAACGAAACCAAGGCCGCCGGCGAGGAGTCTCTTGCGCCCCAGAAAGTCCGCATCATGGGGCGCCTGTCCTATCTGCTGGCCTGGTTTGGCGGTTGCGTTTCCATCGGCACCTTTACCATGGGCTCCAGCGTGGTCGGCAGCCTCAACCTGATTCAGGCCACCATCGCCATCGGCTGTTTCGTCATTGGTATTGCGCTGGTGCTCAACGGCGCCGCCGGCTACAAGTACGGCATCCCGTTCATGGTGCAGGCGCGCAGCGCCTTCGGCTTTACCGGCACCCGCCTGCCCGGTCTGGTGCGCGCGGTACCGGCAATCGTCTGGTACGGTTTCCAGAGCTGGATTGGTGCCGGCGCCCTGAACATGGTGTCCGCCACCCTGTTCGGCTTCGACAATCTGGTGTTCTTCTTTATTGCCTTCCAGTTCCTGCAGATCGGCCTGTCGGTCATGGGCTTTCAGGGCATCAAGTGGCTGGAGAATGTCGGCAGCGCCTTTATCCTCGCCTCGCTGGTCTACATGTTCTACAGCACCGTGCAGCGTTACGGCGACGAACTCTCGAGCAGCCTGTTGACCATGCAGGGCTCATGGGGCCTGCCGTTCTGGAGCGCGACCATGCTGTTCCTCGGCATCTACAGCACCATGATCCTCAACGTCAGTGACTACGCCCGCGAGCACAAACACGGCACCGGCCCGGGCCTGCTGACCACCATCTACTCGATGTCGATTCTGCCCTGCACCCTGTTCATGGGCCTGATCGGCTACATGGTCTCCGAAGCTACCGGCGTCGCCGACCCGATCCAGGTGTTTGCCAACGCGGTCGACAACACTCCGCTGCTGATGACCACCCTGCTGTTCATCGCCTTCGCCCAGGTCACCACCAACGTACTGAACAACGTGGTGCCGCCGACCTACGTGCTGATGGATGTATTCAAGCTGAAGTTCCGCCCGGCCACCGTCATCGTCGGCCTGCTGGCCTTCGCCACCTTTCCGTGGAAACTGGTCAGCGAGGATTCGGCCGCCGGCCTGCAGGTATTCGTGCAGACCTACTCGGCGTTCCTCGGTCCGATCTTCGCGATTCTGGTGGTGGACTATTACCTGATTCGCAAGCGCACGCTGAATCTGGAGCACCTGTACGACGCCAACGGCCCGTATCAGGGGGTCAACTACGCCGCGCTGATCGCGACCGCCATTGGTGCCGCAGTCGCGCTGAACGTATCCAGCGTGTCGTGGTATGCCAGCCTGATTCCGGCCGGGCTCAGCTACTATCTGCTGATGCAATACTGGGGTCCCTGCCAGCGCTTCCGCCGCTGAGCCCCGAGGCTGCCGACGGTGCCTGCACCGTCGGCGTCATCAGCCGCGATAGGCGGCGAAGATATTCTGCAGATCCGGCGTGGTCTGCGGCGAGTCGGCAATCGCCAGCGAGCCCTCAATGGCATCCAGATGCTGCGCCATAAAGGCGGCAGCCGCCTCACCATCCCGACCTTCCAGCAACGTGATCAGGCGGTCGTGATCGGTGCAGTCGCAGCCCAGATTCCCGGCGTTGCCGTACACCGCCAGAATCAACGATGAACGCGAACATAGCTGGACGACAAAACTCGCCAGCGTCTGATTGCCGGCCAGCACCGCCAGCTGACTGTGAAACTCCGCCGAGCACTTGATCGCCGCACTCTGATCGCGCGCCGCCAATGCCTGCTGCTCCTGCTCGGCCAGCGCGCGCAAGGCCGCCAGTGCCGCCTCATCAATCTGCGGTGCCAATTGCCGCATCAGGCCACATTCCACCATCCGCCGCGCATCAAAGACTTCCCGCGCCTCCTCGGCGGAAGGCCGGGTGACACTGGCGCCCTTGCCGGGGGTCAGGGTAATCAGTTGATCCATGGCGAGGCGCTGCAGCACCTTGCGAATACCGGTCCTGCTGACCCCGAACACCTCGGCCAACGCATCCTCGCGCAAGCGCGCGCCCGGCTGCAGGCGGTGCTCGATGATGGCGTCGCTGATGGCCTGATAGATTCGATCCTGACGCAGAGCGCCAGCACCGGAGGCTGGCGTTCTGGAAACAGCTCTTTTGTCAGCAGCGCGCAACGCTGATGCAACCCGACGTGCGGTCATCAGGGGGTTTCCTCGACAGGATGAAAGGGCAAGGCGGCCCTATTGTAGCGGGTTCAGGGCAACGGATGCTGCCAGTTGATCCGCGCCCGATGATCAGGCGCGGCCAGCGGGAGAATCAGGCAACAACCTGACTGATAGTGACAACCGGCGTGATGTCCGTGTAATTGGCCATGTCCTGATTCAGCGCCTTGCCGCCGGCGGCGAAAGCGGCCTGAAACTGCGCCATATCGGCAAAGAACAGATGCGCGCAGGCCACAAACTGCGGCGCCTGCCCCGCGCCATCGGCCAGGCACTGGTCCACTTCGAGCTTTAGCAGGCCGTGTGCATCCAGCTGCTCATGGATCAATCTGGCGTGCTGCTGCTGGTAATAGCTGTGGTCAAAACGCGCATTGTCCTGCGCGGGGTAGGCAACGGTGATTCGAATCATGCTGCAGAACTCCACTATTTGTTTTAACGGTCTGGCGGGGTCGGTCCACGATAACACCCGTAACGGCGATATTGCCGTTACCCCGAGATGCCGAATGCGGCGCTATAACTGGCGCCGCAGAACGTCCTGGCCGGCTTCCAGCCGCTCGACCTCCGCGCCTAACCGCTCGCGGTCGACAGCTAGCGGCATAAGCTGGTCAGCCAGCGATCGGGCCTCGTGCGCCAGCCGCCGGGCGGGCGCAACGAATCGCTCATCCCGAGCGGCGAGCGCCTGCAGCGACTTGAGCAAGCGCAGCTGAACGTCAATCCGCGCCGCGCCATCACGGGCGATGGGGCCAAACAGGTCATCAAACAGATCGTCCAGCGCCAGCGTCACCAGCCAGACCTGCGGATAGCGCACCTCATCCGGTTGCGGCTCGCAATGATCCACCCAGGCCGACAACAGACGCACGCCACGGCCGAGAATGTCGATGGCTGTGCCAGGATCATTGACCGCCGGCGACAGCGCGCGTGAAGCGATCTCCGACAGAACCGACAACCCGAAGCGGGGATCCTGATCAAAGGAGCGCATGTCGCCCAGGGTAAAGGCGTCCAGCAGCTGCGACTGCACGGTTTCGTCGGCATCGCCTTCAAACCACAACACGGGCGCCGCCGGATGCACGAAGCAGCCGGGCTGCACAACGACATACAAACGCAGGCTGTGCTCCTGCGCGCAATCGGCCAGCGCGCCGACATCCAGATGCTGCAGATAGAGGGCATCACAGGGATACAGCGGCCTGGCGCTGGACGGCAGCCGCTGCGGATCCAGCAGACGGGCACCAAGGCAGGCATTGGCTATGCGATCCGCCAGCGCCATGCGGGTGACCGCCTCGACCCGGGCGCTGGTATCACCGACCCGCCCGAAGCGCGACAGGTGCTCAATCCAGCGCAGGATGGTGACCACGATCAGCACAATCACCAGCAGCGTTACGGCAAACAGCACAACGCGTCCGTTCTCGTCGTATGCCTCCGTGCTTAACGCAATCAACCCCACCAGGCTGAACAGAAACGCCCCGATAAAGGTTCCCAGTACATTCTGCGTGGTGGTGTCCTGCATCAGCAGCCGAGTTGCCCGCGGCGTCGCATTGGCAGTCGCTGCACTGTATGCCGCCACCATGACACTCAGCGAGAAAGTGGTCACCGCCAGCATGCTGGAGGCCAGAATGTCGAGAATGCGCTCAACCGCATCAGCCCCTATGGTGACCGGCAACGGGCCCGGCAGCAGCCGCTGGACCAGAATCGACAGCAGCGCCGCAACCACCGCCAGCAGGGCATAGAGGGAAGCACGCACCCAGAGCGTGCGGGTCAACTGCGCCAGCAGCCATTGCCATTTTGAAATCATCCCTGCTCCTTCCTCCGGTTTCGACCTCAACCAACAGCTTAGCGGAAGCGACGACCAGCCATGACGCCACCGCACGAAATCCCTATAATTGCGCGCTTACCCATTACGCACCGCAGGAACCCTGTCCGATGACCCATGCCACCGGCACGCTGTACATCATTTCCGCCCCGTCCGGAGCAGGCAAAACCAGCCTGGTCAAGGCACTGATCGAACAGACACCCAACCTGCACGTCTCGGTTTCGCACACCACCCGCCCGATGCGCCCGGGCGAGACTGATGGTGTTAACTACCACTTCACCGACCGTGACAACTTCCTCAAACTGGTGGAAGCCGGTGATTTCCTTGAGCACGCCGAAGTGTTCGGCAACCTCTACGGCACCTCGCAAACCGCCGTAGAACAGGCCCTGGCCCGTGGGCATGACATCATTCTGGAAATTGACTGGCAGGGCGCAGAACAGGTTCGCCGCAAGCTTCCGCAGGCACACTCGATCTTCATCCTGCCGCCGTCACTCGAAGCGCTGCGCTACCGCCTTGATTCCCGTGGCCAGGATGATAACGACGTGATTGATCGCCGCATGGCCGAAGCCGTTGCCGAGATGAGCCATTACGTCGAGTTCGACAGTCTGGTCATCAACGACACCTTCGAGCACGCCCTCGACGACCTCAAGGCCATCGTCCGCAGCTACCGACTAAAGACCACTGCCCAGAGCGCGCGTCACGCCTCCCTGCTACAGGCGCTCTTGTCAGACTGAAGCCTCAGCCAGTAAACTGTCAGGTCCTGCGTCCGGCCCCGTGCCGGGCGCGTCGATTTGTTCACTTGTTACCTTTCCGGAGTACCCCATGGCCCGCGTCACCGTTGAAGACTGCCTGGAAAATGTAGATAACCGTTTTGAACTGGTCATGCTGGCCTCCAAGCGCGCCCGTCAGCTGGCCACCGGCGGCAAGGAGCCCAAGGTAGCATGGGAAAATGACAAGCCGACCGTCGTTGCCCTGCGTGAAGTCGCCGAAGGCCTGGTTTCCAATGAAATCCTCGCCGAAGAAGCCCTGCAGGATCAGCAGGAGCCGCTGTACTCGCTGGAAACTACCGAACTGGCCGAGTAAACGGATTGCGCAGGCCGGGCATTCCTGAGGTCATCACCCGTTACCACGGGTGCGGGAGAGCTGCATGTCTGCGATAGAAGTTTTTGCCGACACCCTTGGCAATTACCTTGAGCCGGATCAGGTCAACCTGGTCCGGCGCGCCTATTTCTACGCCGAGCAAGCCCACGACGGCCAGACCCGACGCAGCGGCGAGCCTTACGTTACCCATCCCCTTGCCGTAGCCAATATCCTCGCCGACATGCACATGGACCATCAGAGCCTGATGGCGGCCATGCTGCACGACGTAATCGAAGACACCGGCATTCCCAAGGATGCTCTGGTCGAGCAGTTTGGCGACACCGTTGCCGAGCTGGTGGACGGGGTCAGCAAGCTGACCCAGATGACCTTCGAGAGCAAGGCCGAAGCCCAGGCCGAGAACTTCCAGAAGATGGCCCTGGCCATGGCCCGCGATATCCGGGTGATTCTGGTCAAGCTCGCCGACCGCCTGCACAACATGCGAACCCTGGGTGCGCTGGCACCGGAGAAGCGCCGCCGCATCGCCAAGGAAACCCTCGAGATTTACGCGCCGATTGCCAACCGTCTGGGTATGCACAGTCTGAGCACCGAGTTCGAGGACCTGGGCTTCAAGGCCATGTATCCGATGCGCTCGATGCTGATTGACCGCGCCGTGCGCAACGCCCGAGGTAACCGCAAGGAACTGCTCAACCGGATTCTCGAGTCGCTGCAGGCCTGCCTGGAACGCGAGGGTCTTCAGGGCAAGGTAATGGGCCGCGAGAAGCACCTGTACGGCATCTACCAGAAGATGCGCGGCAAGAAGAAGTCGTTCAATGAAATCATGGACGTCTACGCCTTCCGCATCATCGTCGACAAGCCGGATACCTGCTACCGCGTGCTCGGCGCAGTACACAGCCTGTACAAGCCATTCCCCGGCCGCTTCAAGGACTACATCGCCATCCCCAAGGCCAACGGCTACCAGTCCCTGCATACCACGCTGTTCGGCATGCACGGGGTACCGATCGAAATCCAGATCCGTACCGACGAGATGGAAGAGCTGGCCAACAACGGCATTGCCGCGCACTGGGTCTACAAGTCCAAGGACGAGGTCATCAACGGCAACCACGCCCGTACCCGTCAGTGGCTGAAAAGCGTACTGGAGCTGCAGCAGAACGCCGGCAACTCGCTGGAGTTCATCGAGAACGTCAAGATCGACCTGTTCCCGGACGAGGTCTACATTTTCACCCCCAAGGGCCGCATCATGGAGCTGCCCAAGGGGTCGACCCCGGTCGACTTTGCCTACGCGGTGCATACCGACATCGGCAACAGCTGTATCGCCTGCCGCGTCAACCGACGACTGGCGCCGCTGTCCGAGCCGCTGGAAAGCGGCGAAACCGTCGAGATTATTACCGCCCCGGGCGCCCGCCCGAACCCGGCCTGGCTCAGTTTCGTGATTACCGGCAAGGCCCGCAGCAACATCCGCCACTTCCTCAAGCACCAGCGCCATTCCGAGTCCATCGCCCTCGGTGAACGCTTGCTCGATAAGGTACTGGCCAGCTTCGGCACCCAGCTCAGCGACATTCCGGAAGCGCGCATTCAGGCGGTGCTGACCGATTGCCAGATGGAACTGATGGAAGATCTGCTGGCGGATATCGGCCTCGGCAACCGCATGGCATACGTGGTCGCCCGGCGCCTGCTGGCCGCCGAAGGCGCCAGCGAAGAGGAAGACACCCAGAAAATCAGCCCCGACAGCAACGCCGACAACAGCGAGAAGCCGCTGGCGATCCGCGGCACCGAAGGGCTGGTGGTCAGCTTCGCCCGCTGCTGCAACCCGATCCCGGGCGACCCGATCGTCGGCTATCTGTCCTCCGGCAAGGGCATGGTCATCCACCAGGAGAATTGCCGAAATCTGGCGGATAACCGCCATAACAGCGAGAAGACCCTGCAACTGACCTGGGACAAGGACGTCAGCGGCGAATTTACCGTCGAGCTGCGCGTCGAACTGGAACACCAGCGCGGCATCATCGCGCAACTCGCCACCGGCATCACCGTCGCCGACGCCAGCATCGACAAGATCAGCGTCGACGAACGCGACGGACGCGTCAGCGTCGTACAGCTGGTCGTTCGGGTACGCGACCGCCTGCATCTGTCGCAACTGATCAAGCGCATCCGCAACCTCAAGGGCGTGATGCGCATTACCCGTCTCAAAAACTGAATTCCGTCGGAGAACACATGAACAAGCAAGTCATTACCAGTGAACACGCCCCCTCTGCCATTGGGCCTTACTCCCAGGCAATCAAGGTCGGCAACACCGTATACCTGTCCGGCCAGATCCCGCTGGACCCGGCTACCATGGAAGTGGTCGACGGCTTTGAAGCGCAGGTCTGCCGCGTATTCGACAACCTCAGCGCCGTTGCTGAAGCCGCTGGCGGCAAGCTGCAGGACATCGTCAAGCTGAACATTTTCCTGACCGATCTGGGCAACTTCGCCAAGGTCAACGAAATCATGGAACGCTACTTCGAGAAGCCCTACCCGGCCCGCGCCGCCATCGGCGTAGCCGCGCTGCCCAAGGGCGTGCCGGTCGAGATGGACGGGATTATGGTGGTGGGCTAACGCCCATCCCCCGAGCGGCAAGCTACAAGCTACAAGAAAAAACCGCGCGGTTTCGACCTGCGCGGTTTTTTTTCGGCCCCACTACCACAAACCTGCTTTTGCTTGCCGCTTGCCGCTTGCCGCTTGTAGCTTGTAGCTTGCCGCTTGTAGCTTGCTAGTGATCCAGCAGCGTCGCATATCCCTCTCTATAGGTCGGATACTGCGGTGCCCAGCCGCTTTCGCGCGCCAGGTCGTTGCTGCAGCGCTTGCTGCCCATTCGAGTACTGGCCGGGCCGTCATCCCGAGCCTCGACACCGAGCTGCTCGCGCAGCCACTGGACGACCTCGTGCAGCGGTGCCGGCTCATCGTCCACGCCAAGGTAACAAGGCGCCAACAACTCGCGTGCTTCAGCCTGCAGCAGCAGGTGCTCAAGCAAGCCGACGGCATCATCACGATGAATCCGGTTGGTATATTGCGGCGGCTCGGCCGGAACCGTCATGCCGGCACGCGCCTGCTCGATCAGCCGGTTTCTACCTGGCCCGTAAATGCCCGCCAGCCGCACTACCGACGCCGGCACACCGCTGCGCAGGGCAACATCTTCCGCAGCCAGCAGGGCCCTGCCGGTCTCGCTGTCGGCCTCGGCACGGCTGTTCTCGGTGACCCACTCACCATCCTGCTGGGCATAGACACCAGTGCTGGAAACCTGCAGCAGATGGCGCAGCCCACGCTTGCCCTGCCCCAGCCAATCGATCACATGCGCCAGCCCCTGCACGTACAGACGCTGGTACAGCTCGGCATCGCGTTTGCCTGCTGCCGGACAAAACACCAGATAATCGACCTTCTCCGGCCAGTCCGCAGGGCACTCGGCAACGCACAGGTCCGCCGCAATCGGCAGTACGCCGTCCGGCAACCTGGTGACATCACGACGCACACCGTAAACCTGCCAGCCACGCGCCAGCAGCCGCACCGCCAGCGCCGACCCCACATCCCCACATCCGGCAATGACCACACGCCGCATCGATTTCTCCCATTCTGTGTCCGCAAGGCGCCACTGTACCAGCCGGAGGCCGACGGCCACACCGCCAGCAAGGGCACTTCGATTGTTTTACTCTATCAACCAACCGGCTATGCTACAGCCCATTGTTTGACCCTCTTCCGTAGCCAGACAGACTGCAGCCAATGACCCTGACCGAACTCCGCTACATCGTCACCCTTGCCCAGGAACAGCACTTCGGCCACGCCGCCGAACGCTGCCATGTGTCCCAGCCGACCCTCAGCGTGGGAGTCAAGAAGCTGGAGGAAGAACTGGGCGTGATGATCTTCGAACGCAGCAAAAGCGCCGTTCGCGTCACCCCCATCGGTGAACGGATCGTTGCCCAGGCCCAGAAAGTGCTGGAGGAAGCG
This sequence comes from Halopseudomonas sp. MFKK-1, assembly GCF_027474385.1. NCBI lineage: Bacteria > Pseudomonadati > Pseudomonadota > Gammaproteobacteria > Pseudomonadales > Pseudomonadaceae > Halopseudomonas > Halopseudomonas sp. MFKK-1. The sequence goes on along the minus strand of NZ_CP114836.1, from coordinate 1,273,819 downwards.
CTGGCCATTCGCGAACTGGCGACCGCCGGCAAGAACCAGCTGGCCGCGCCACTCAAGGTCGGAGCCATCTATACCATCGGGCCGTATCTGTTCCCGCACCTGGTACCGCAGCTGCACCGGGTCGCACCGGAAATGCCGCTGTACATCGAAGAAAACTTCACCCACGTACTGCGCGACAAGCTGCGCAATGGCGAGCTTGATGCGATCATCATCGCGCTGCCATTCCAGGAGCCCGACGTGCTGACCAAGCCGCTCTATGACGAGCCGTTCAGCCTGCTGATGCCGGCCAGCCACCCCTGGGCGGCACGGGACAGCGTGACCCTGGACGAACTGGACGACAACAAGCTGCTGCTGCTCGGTGAAGGGCACTGTTTCCGCGACCAGGTGCTCGAAGCCTGCCCGACCCTGCGCAAGGGCGACGACCAGCACAAGCACACCACCGTCGAATCCAGCTCACTGGAGACCATCCGCCACATGGTCGCCTCGGGGATCGGCATGACCGTGCTGCCGATGTCTGCTGCCGACGACCGCTATTACAGCTCCGACCTGCTGGTTACCAAGCCGTTCAAGGCACCAGCGCCGTATCGCACCGTCGCCATTGCCTGGCGTGCCAGCTTTCCGCGTCCGAAAGCCATTGAGCTGCTCAGCGACTCGATTCGTCTGTGCTCGGTCAATCAACCGTCAAGCTGATACGGAGCCAGAGACAGCGTGGGTGAACAGACACCGCTGACCGTGCTCAAGGGGATTGGTCCAGCCCTCGCGGACAAACTGGACCGGCTCGGCCTGTCATCGGTACAGGATCTGCTGTTTCACCTGCCGATGCGCTATCAGGATCGCACCCGTGTCACGCCGATTGGCGCGTTACGCCCCGGGCTCGACGCGGTCATCGAAGGCACAGTGCTCGGCGCTGAGGTGGTCATGGGCCGGCGCCGCAGCCTGCTCTGCCGCATTCAGGACGGCAGCGGTACCCTCAGCCTGCGCTTCTACTATTTTTCCGCCGCGCTCAAGGCCAACCTCAGCCGCGGCAGCCGCTGGCGCTGCTATGGCGAAGTACGGCCGGGCGCCTCCGGACTGGAAATCTATCACCCAGAGCTGCACAACCTCGACGGCGCCGAGGCGTTGCCGGTCAGCGATACCCTGACACCGATTTACCCCGCCACCGAAGGGCTGTCGCAACAGCGTCTGCGCAGTCTCAGTGACGCGGCGCTGGCCTGGCTCGCCAAAGGCAATCACCTGACCGAATGGCTGCCGCCGGAGCTGGCCGAGGCCTATCAGCTGCCGCCGCTGCGCGAAGCCGTACAGCTGCTGCACCGCCCGCCGGCGGACATCGACCTCGAGGCCCTGCAGGACGGCCGCCACTGGGCCCAGCACCGACTGGCGTTCGAGGAGTTGATGGCCCATCAACTGGCCATGCTGCGGCTGCGCGCCCAGATGCGGGCGCACAAGGCGCCGCCGATGCGCGCTGCCGGTGAGCTAGCCGAGCGTTTTGTCGCGCAGCTGGGCTTTCCGCTGACCGGCGCCCAGCGCCGGGTGGCTGACGAGATCCTGCTTGATCTGGCCCAACCACGGCCCATGCTGCGTCTGGTGCAGGGTGATGTCGGTGCCGGCAAGACCGTCGTTGCCGCGCTCGCCGCGCTGCAGGCCATCGAAGCCGGCTGGCAGGTGGCGCTGATGGCACCGACCGAGATTCTGGCCGAACAGCACTTCAACAACTTCCAGCGCTGGTTTGCCGCACTCGGCCTGTCAGTGGCCTGGGTCGCCGGCAAACTGAAGGGCAAGGCGCGCAGCAACCAGCTGCAACTGATTGCCAGCGGCGAGGCGGTAATGATTGTCGGCACCCACGCGCTGTTCCAGGACGACGTGCAGTTCCGCAATCTGGGCCTGGCGATCATCGACGAACAGCATCGCTTTGGCGTCCAGCAGCGCCTGGCGCTGCGCGACAAGGGTGCCGCGGGCGGTGTCTCGCCGCATCAGCTGATCATGACCGCCACACCGATCCCGCGCACCCTCGCCATGAGCGCCTACGCCGACCTGGACACCTCGATCCTCGACGAGCTGCCGCCCGGACGCACCCCGGTCAATACCGTACTGATTTCCGATAGCCGCCGCGCGGAGGTCATCGAGCGGGTTCGCGCCGGCTGCGCCGAGGGTCGACAGGCCTACTGGGTCTGCACCCTGATCGAAGAATCCGAACAACTGCAGGCGCAAGCGGCAGAGGCAACCTGGGAGTCGCTCTGCGAAGCCCTGCCGGAACTCTCCATCGGCCTGATTCACGGGCGCATGAAGCCGGCTGAAAAGGCCGAGATCATGGCCGCCTTCAAGGAAGGCGACCTGCACCTGCTGGTCGCCACTACGGTGATCGAGGTTGGCGTGGATGTGCCCAACGCCAGCCTGATGATTATCGAAAATCCGGAACGTCTGGGCCTGGCCCAGCTGCACCAGCTGCGCGGACGGGTCGGACGCGGCAGCGCCGCCAGCCACTGCGTGCTGCTCTATCATGCGCCGTTATCGGCCCTTGGGCGCGAGCGACTGGGCATCATGCGCGAAAGCACCGACGGTTTCGTCATCGCCGAAAAGGACTTGGCCCTGCGCGGCCCCGGCGAGGTACTGGGGACCAGGCAGACCGGCCTGGTGCAGTTCCGGATTGCCGATCTGGTGCGTGATGCCGATCTGCTGCCGGACGTCCAGCAGGCGGCGCAGCAACTCGCGCGCAGCCACCCGGAGCGGGTACAACCGCTGCTGGATCGCTGGATAGCCGACGGCCAGCATTTTGCCCAGGTCTGAGTGCAGCTATGCTGCACTCAGACGAGCCGCTAGAATCAAGCAAGCATCCTGCAACACCGGGGCACCAGCACCGCCTGACTCAGCAAGGAACAGATAATGAATAATACCGCCGCTTCCGAGCCACTTGGCGCCAGCCTGCCCGATCTGATTGAAAAACTGCTGCAACAGCAGGGGATCGCCTATCAGCTGCGCCCCGCCAACGGCAATTGGCCTGCCTCGCAGCGTATTCAGGCGAGCCTGCTATGCGACAGCGTTGGCACCGTGCTGACCCTGATCCCGAAAGACCACCTGCTCGACCTCAAGGCCCTCGGCGCCCTGCTCGGACGCCAGCTGGAGCCGGTACGCAACCGCGAACTGCAGCGCATCCTCAGCAAGCATCAGCTGAACCAGCTGCCGGGCCTGCCAATCCTGTTCAACTCGCCCTGTGTCTGTGAGCGCAGCTTGCTGGATCACAGCGAGCTGATTCTCGACAGCGGGCTGGATGGCTGGAGCCTGGTACTTAATCAGGCCGATGCCCGCACGCTGCTGGCCAAGGTCAGTCTGGCCCAGTTTGCGGTCCCGCTGGCCAGCCTGGATACCCGGGCAATCAGCACCGCGCAGGATGATCAGGACCTCAGCAACGCCGTGCAGAACTTCACTGCCCTGCGCATGAAGCAGCGCCTGGAAGAAACCATCGAGATTCCGCCCCTGCCGGAAACCGCGCAGAAGGTGATGAAGCTGCGGGTCAACCCGGATGCCGGTGTAGACGATCTGGCCGACGTGGTCGAAACCGATCCGAGCCTGGCGGCGCAGGTCGTCAGCTGGGCCGCTTCACCCTACTACGCCGCTCCGGGCAAGATTCGTTCGGTCGAGGACGCCATCGGCCGGGTGCTGGGCTTTGATCTGGTAATCAATCTGGCGGTTGGTCTGGCGCTGGGCAAGACCTTCAAGCTGCCCAACGATGCGCCTGACCGCGCTACCCCTTACTGGGAGCAGGCCATCTACACGGCCGCGGTGATCGAAGGACTGGCCAAGGCCATGCCGCGGGAACGGCGCCCGGAAATGGGCCTGAACTACCTGTGTGGCCTGCTGCACAACTTCGGCTATCTGGTGCTGGCATATATCTTTCCGCCCTACTTCCAGCTGATCTGCCGCCACATCGAAGCCAATCCGCATGTCCAGCCTCACCAGATCGAGCAGCACCTGATCGGCGTTACCCGCGACCAGATCGGCAGCTGGCTGATGCGCTACTGGGACATGCCAGACGAGGTCTGCACCGCCCTGCGTCAGCAGCACAACGCCCATTACGCAGGCGACGATTGCGTGTACGCCAACCTGATCTACCTGTCACTGGCGCTGCTCAGCGAACACGGTATCGGCAGCGGTCCACGACTACCCATTGCGGATGCACTGCTGCAACGCCTCGGGCTGGAACGGGAAAGCGCAGACAAGGTAGTACACAAGGTGCTGGATGCGCGCGATGCGCTGCGCTCACTGGTTAGCCGCTATCAGGGCAATGCCCGGGACTGACGTGAGCCGGGTGGCAGGGGCCCGACTGGGCCCCTGGCGCGGAAATCAGACTCAGTTGACCGCGTCGCGCAGGCTTTTGCCCGGCTTGAAGGAAACGGTATTGCTGGCCTTGATCTTGACCGGTGCACCGGTCTGGGGATTTTTGCCGGTGCGTGCGCCACGATGACGCTGCAGGAAAGTACCGAAACCGACAAGTGTTACGGAGTCCTTGTTGCTCAGCGCCTGGGTAATTTCGTCCAGTACGGCGTTGAGTACTCGATTAGCCTGATCCTTGCTCAGGTCCGCCTTTTCGGCAATCGCCGCTGCGAGATCTGGTTTGCGCATATAAAGCCTCATTGTCTGTTGTTTTTGTTGTGACCGCCGCGTCCTCGGGGCGGGCCTGCCAGACGCTCCCGAGCCCGGTCGGGCCGTCTGCCAAGGCTCGCCCAGCATGGCACGACTGAATTCGTTTCGCCAGTCGTCGCAGGCCTGAAGCCGGGCGAAATCACGGTTTTTCCCGACAAAAGGCCAAACTGTCCCACATTGTAGGTCGGATCAGCCCAGCCAGGCGGGCAATTCGCGGGTCAACTGCAGCTTCTCTGCAACAGCGGCACCGGTCAGCGCAAAGCCATGCAGCTGACCGTTGGCGTCGACAAAACGCGCGCGTACGTCACGCCCCTCGGCGTCGCACTGCCAGCTTCCGGCAACGCCACTCAACGGCGGCGTTACCACTAGGGGACAGGCCGGCGTCTTGACCATGATCGGCATCGCCGGATAGCTCAATTCGGTCGGCGTGCCGCTGAGGGTTTTTGCCAGCGCCCGCGCCGAGGTCATCAGCGGCATCACGTACATCAGGTTGAGGGCTGCCACCTCGGCGCAATCGCCCAGCGCATAGACATGCGGATCACTGGTGCGCAGCTGCCTGTCCACCTGCACGCCGCGCCCTGCCGACAGCCCGGCGGCTTCAGCCAGTTCCGAGCGCGGAACCAGGCCAATCGCCGACAGCCCCTGATCAGCGACCAGCTCAACGCCGGAGTCCAGCCGCACCCGCAGGCCGTCGCCCTCCAGCGCCATGTTCTCGATCGCACAACCGAGATGAAATTCAACGCCAAGTTCTTCCAGTCCGGCCTGCACTGCAGCGGCAGCCTGCTCCGGCAACAGTTGCGGCATCAACCAGGGATCGGACGCCACCACAGTCACCTCGAAACCGCCTAGGCGCAGGTCATTGGCAAACTCGCAACCGATCAGGCCGGCACCTACGATCAGCACACTCCGACGCCCGTTCAGCGCCGCACGGAACCGGCCATAGTCGGCCAGATCATTGATCGACAGAAGACGTTCGCCCAGCGCCTCACGCCAGGGCAGTGTGCGCACCTGCGCGCCGGTCGCGAGCACCAGATCACTGTAGGGCAGGCTGCGGTCACCCAGGCGAACCAGGCGTTCACGGGTATCGATGGCGGTCACCTGCTGCCCGGTCAGCACCTGGGCACCCAACTGTTCGGCCATGGCCTCGGCATCCTGCATGGCTAGCTCATCGGCTTCCTTGCCCTTGGCAAAGCCGGTCGACAACAGCGGTTTTGAATAGAACCGGCCGTCATCGGCACTGATCAGCATTAACGGGCGCTCGGCATCGAGCTTGCGAAATTCCTTGGCCAGGTTATACCCGGCCAGACCTGTGCCAATGATGACCAGGGGGGCGTTGTCAGACACGTGGCATCTCCTGCAGTGACATGAGTTGGAACAAAGGCAGGCTCAGCCGATCTCGATCATCTCGAAATCTTCCTTGCCGACGCCGCAGTCCGGACACATCCAGTCCGCAGGTACATCTTCCCAGCGGGTGCCGGGGGCAATACCGTCATCCGGCCAGCCCTCGGCCTCGTCATAGATGAACCCACACACGATACACTGCCACTTCTTCATGCTTGTTTCCCACGGTGTTCAGAATTAAGGTTTCGCGACACTACCGCAATTACCTTGCAAGTCCAAGGCCAGCCGGACCGTGCCCGCCGCAGAGGGCTTTCGTGGTACCCTTTACCCACTTTTTCCACGCTGCCTGCGCGTCACCCATGCCCGATATGCTGCCTGACTGGTATCCCGCCAAGCGCCACCCCGCGCCTCCGGATGCTCCCCTGTTCGACTGGCTTTGCCACGAAGGATCGCTCACCCTCAGATTGACCGAGGCCGGCGACCAGGACTTTCGTGTCGAACTGCTGAAGCAGGCACCCGAGCCCGCCCATGATGACGAAGCGGCAGCCCTCGGGCTGTCTCCCGGGACCCTGGTCTGGACCAGAGAGGTGTTGCTGCATACGGCGGGAGCGCCCCGGGTCTACGCCCGCTCGGTTGCACCGACCAGTGCGCTGGGCAATGCAGCGGTGGAGCTCGACAGTCTGGGCACAACCAGCCTGGGTCACCTGCTGTTCCGTAACCCGCAGATCCGCCGGGGGCCGATCGAGATCAGCCGCTACCCCGCCGACCGGCTGCCGGCTAGCTGGCGCAGCGAGGGCCTGTGGGCACGCCGCTCGCACTTCTCGGATGGCAAGTTGCAGCTGCTGGTATGTGAAGTATTCTTGCAGGGCTGGCCGCTGGCCGGCACCTGAGTGTCTGTCTTCTCACGGGAGAACCGCTTTTGCTTGGCCTGCTGATCAAACCCATTGCGCGCATCAACCCCAAGGTCAATGACTACATTCAGCTGATGCGGCTGGACCGCCCGATCGGCACCTACCTGCTGCTCTGGCCAACACTCTGGGCACTCTGGCTGGCCGCCGAGGGGGTTCCGGATATCAGCACGCTGATCATTTTCGTCGTCGGCGTCATCCTGATGCGCGCCGCAGGCTGCGTCATCAACGACTACGCAGACCGCCACTTCGACGGCCACGTCCAACGTACCCGAGAGCGCCCGCTGGCCACAGGGCGTATCAGCGAACGCCAGGCCCTGATCACCTTCGCCATTCTGGTCGCACTGAGCGGCCTGCTGGTGCTGCTCACCAACGCCCTGACCATCAAGCTGGCCTTCGTTGGCGTAGCCCTGGCCGCCCTATATCCCTTCTGCAAGCGCTTCACCTTTTATCCGCAGGTGATTCTGGGCGCGGCCTTCTCCTGGGCGATTCCGATGGCCTTTGCGGCCCAGGCCGAGGCGCTGCCGCTTCCGCTTTGGCTGGTATTTCTCGCCAATCTGCTCTGGACCGTGGCCTACGACACCGAATACGCCATGTGCGACCGCGAAGATGACTTGCGCATCGGCATCAAGTCGACCGCCATCCTGTTCGGCGAGGCCGACAAGCTGATCATCGGCCTGCTGCAGGGGCTGACTCTCATCTGCCTGCTGCTGACCGGGCTGCGTTTTGAGCTGGGGCTATACTACTACCTCGGCCTGCTGGGCATGACGCTGGGCTTTGCCTGGCAGCACTGGCTGATCCGCGACCGGGACCGTAACGCCTGCCTCAGCGCCTTTCTGGCCAACCACTGGGCGGGCATGCTGGTTTTCATGGGAATCGCACTGAACTACTGGCTTGGCTGACCCGGAGCCGCTGCATCAATAAAAGCCCGTCGTTGCGGCGTCATACAACTGAAATAAAAGTGTTATCTAATCGGCGCATGACTCACAGCGGCAACAAGACGGTGAACCATGTCTGGCAAAAGCATTTTGATCGTTGATGACGAAGCTCCGATCCGCGAAATGATCGCGGTGGCCCTGGAGATGGCGGGCTACACCTGCCTCGAAGCTGAAAATACACAACAGGCCCACGCCTGTATCGTCGACAGCAAGCCCGATCTGATCCTGCTCGACTGGATGCTGCCTGGCACCACCGGTATCGAGCTGGCCAGGCGCCTCAAGCGTGACGAGCTGACTGCCGACGTGCCGATTATCATGCTCACTGCCAAGGGTGAGGAAGATAACAAGATCCAGGGCCTGGAGGTCGGTGCCGACGATTACATCACCAAACCGTTCTCTCCCCGAGAGCTGGTAGCACGCCTCAAGGCAGTGCTGCGTCGCGCCGGCCCGGTCGACAGCGAGGCCCCCATCGAGGTGGCCGGACTGATGCTGGACCCGGTCAGCCACCGGGTAACCATCGACAATGCCGCCGCCGAAATGGGCCCGACGGAATATCGCCTGCTGCAATTCTTCATGACCCACCAGGAACGTGCCTACACCCGCGGCCAGTTGCTGGACCAGGTTTGGGGTGGCAATGTTTATGTGGAAGAGCGTACCGTGGACGTCCACATCCGCCGCCTGCGCAAGGCGCTGGGTGAGAAATACGAACACCTGGTCCAGACCGTGCGCGGCACCGGCTACCGGTTTTCCACCAAAGCCTGACAGCCAGGCCGCGACACAGGCCGTTACCCTGATCGGGATGCCGTTGTTTTGAAGAGGATCTTCAGTGGCCAAGAATAGCTTCAGTCGTGTGCTCGGCCAGGTCCTGCTGCTGGTACTGATCTGTCTGCTGCTGGGCTGGATTGTCGGCCAGCCAGCCTGGGCGCTGGTTATCGGCCTGGGTGGCTATCTGGTCTGGACCCTGCGCCAGATGGCCCGCTTCTCCGACTGGCTCAGCGCGCACCCCAACGACCCGCCGCCGGAAGCCCGTGGCGTATGGGGCGAGATCTTCGACAGCATCTACCACCTGCAGCGCCGCGACAACAAGATGCGCTCGCGACTGCAGGCGGTGATCGACCGCATCCAGAGCTCTACCTCCGCTCTGCGTGATGCCGTGGTCATGATCGACAGCGAAGGGCACCTGGAATGGTGGAACCACGCCGCCGAACGCCTGCTGGGGCTGCGCACCCCGGACGACAGCGGCCAGCACGTCGGCAACCTGATCCGCGATCCGCGCTTCATCGAATACTTCGAGCGCGGTGATTTCCGTGATCCACTGGAAATTCCGGCGCCAACCAACCTCAACGTTCAGCTGCAGTACGCCATCACCCGCTACGGCCCCGGTGATCGGCTCATGGTCGTGCGCGACGTCACCCGACTGCACAATCTGGAGCAGATGCGAAAGGACTTTGTCGCCAACGTCTCCCACGAGCTGCGAACCCCGCTGACGGTGGTGGTTGGCTACCTGGAAACCTTGCTGGATCTGGAGGACGAGCTCAATCCGCGCTGGAAACGACCCCTTCAGCAGATGCAGCAACAGGCCAACCGCATGCAGGCGCTGCTGCACGACTTGCTGCTGCTGGCCCGACTGGAAACGTCGGACAATCCCGGCGAGCAGGAGCGGGTTGATGTGCGCCCGCTACTGGAGCATATCCGCAAGGATGCCGAGGCGCTGTCCGGCGAACGCGGTCACCGCATCGCCCTGCAAATTGAGGGCAATACCCGCATGCACGGCATCGAAGGCGAACTGCGCAGCGCGTTTTCCAATCTGGCGTTCAATGCCGTGAAATACACCCCGGACCACGGCGAAATTACCCTGCGCTGGTGGAGTGACGAGCAGGGCCAGCATCTGAGCGTCAGCGACAACGGTGTCGGTATCGCACCGCAACATATCAACCGGCTGACCGAGCGTTTCTACCGGGTCGATACCAGCCGCAACAGTACCACTGGCGGCACCGGTCTGGGTCTGGCCATCGTCAAGCATGTGCTGCTGCGTCATCAGGGCCGACTGGAGATCACCAGCGTGCCGGAGCAGGGCAGCACCTTCAGCTGCCACTTCCCGCCAGGCCGCGCTGCCTAGGCGCTGGGCGAATAATGTGACTGGGCGGTGCCGGAGGCGATCAGGCGCGACAGGTAATCCAGCTTCTCCGGGTCCTGATCGACGAACTTGATCGTCACCTTGACCCACTCGCAGTCCATCTTCGCTTCCAGCGCTGCCACCGCGTGCACATAGCCATTGATACGCGCAACCGAACGATCCGAATCCTGCTCCAGATCCAGCACCCCGCTTTCAAACACCTGCGGCAGCCGGTCGCCACGACGTACCACAACCAGGGCATCACGCAGGCTGAGGGTCTTGATTACACAGGCGAATTGCTCGCCGGCAAGACGCAGCTGGCCCTGCCCGCGTACAGACTGGGTACTGGTGGCAGGCGCGGCCTTTTCCGGCGCACGATTACTGTTCAGCAACGGCGAGCTGACCGGTGCTGCCGCCGGAGCGGAAGGCGCCTCGGCAGGGCGACCGGCGGTCAGGTTCGCGACCGATCCCGCGGCGATTCCCGTGCTTGGCCGTGGCGCTCCACCGACCTGAAACTGCGCCAGCTTGCCGGCACGATGCAGCGCCTTTTTAACCTTGGTAATCAACTGCTCATTGCTGAACGGTTTGCCGACATAGTCGCTAACACCCGCCTGAATAGCCTCAACAACATTGGCCTTGTCACCACGACTGGTCACCATCACGAACGGCACACCCGCGCCGTCGGGCTGCGCACGAAACCATTGCAGCAATTCCAGCCCGCTCATCTCCGGCATTTCCCAGTCGCACAGAATCAGATCGAACTGCGCTCGCGCCAGCATCTGCTGTGCCTTGCGGCCGTTGGTCGCTTCCTCGATCTGCAGGCCCGGGAAGTAACTGCGCAGTGCTTTCTTGACCAGGTCGCGGATAAAAGGCGCATCATCGACGACCAGGACCGATACTTTCGACATAGTGAATTTTCCTGAAGTGCTGCGTCTAGCTTAACGCAGACTGGAGAAAAAACCGCACTTCGTATTGCGTTTGCAACCGGAGCCGTATGTGCCGCATCGGCCCCGTGATAGTTGCCAAAATCGTTTTGCCCTTGAACACACGACATAAAAAAAGCCGGGCAAACGCCCGGCTTTCTCGGTATGACGCGCTTACAGCTCGCCGCGCAACGCCTTGAGGAAGATCGCCTGATACTGCTCGGCGTTGTAACGCTGCGGGTTGGTGCTGCCGGCAACATCCTTGGCAGACATCGCGCCAATGGTTTCTGCCTGGGCATCGTCGATGTTGATCTCGGCCAGGGTATGCGGAATACCCAGGTCGGCACGCAGATCCAGCACCCAGTCCAGCATGCCATCGAAGTTCTGCTTCTGCAGACCCAGATAGCGAGCGGCGCGCGCCATTTCCTCTTCGATCACCGGGCGGTTGGCCTGCAGCATATAGGGCATGACAATCGCGTTCAGCAACCCGTGGTGGGCGTCATAGACAGCGCCGAGGCTGTGGGAAACAGCATGAATACCACCCAGACCACGCTGGAAGGCAACCGCACCCATGCTCGAGGCGACCTGCATCTGCAGGCGGGCCTGGATGTCATCGCCCTGCTTGGTCGCGCGCGGCAGGAAGTCCTTGACCAGACGCATGCCTTCCAGCGCGATGCCTTCCGCCATCGGGTGGTAGACCGGCGCACAGAAGGCTTCCAGGTTGTGCGCCAGTGCATCCATACCGGTAGCGGCGGTCAGCTTGGCCGGCAGGCCAACGGTCAGCTCGGGATCCAGCAACACGATACCCGGGACCATTTTCTGGTGGAAGATGACCCGCTTGACGTGGTTTTCGTCGTCGGTGATCACCACCGCCTGACCCACTTCGGAACCGGTACCCGCGGTAGTCGGCACGGCGACCACCGGCAGCATCTTGCTGGCATCAACCGAACCGGGGCCCGCTTCCCACAGCGTGCAATCCTGATGGGCAACCAGCGCAATGGCTTTGGCCGCGTCAATGGCGGAACCGCCACCAAAGGCGATGACGCCGTCGTGGCTGCCGGCCTTGAGAGCGGTTACGCCATCGGCCACGTTGCCACCGGTAGGGTTGCCCTTGATAGCGCTGAACAGCCCGACCTGCAGGCCGGCGTCACGGCAAAGCTGCAGCGCAGCCTCAACCATCGGCAGGGCCGCCAGGCCCGGGTCCGTGACCAGCAACGGAGAGGTCATGCCCAACTGGCGGCAGGCTTTCGGCAGCTCACTGATGCGCCCTGCACCCACGCGCACGGCGGTGGGGTAATGCCAGTTCATGCTGTAAGACTTGATCTCCATGGTATCTCCGAATTATCAGGTTTTTATGGGTGCAGACGTCCGCCACTGGCGCCCGCCTGTTTTTTATTGGTCTTCGGGTGCGGGCAAACGCAAGATACAAAATGCAATTATGTCCCGCAACATACTCAAATCTGCCTCTTTCGTCCATGCTTGCTGCGACAAAAGAGCACTTGTCAAAGCAACGCGCAGCGTCCATGTTAGGGACTCATACCGGTACGATTACACAAGCAGGCCAACCTGCACATAACAGCCCGTGAGGAACACCTGATGAAACACCTGATGATCTCTGCCCTGGGCGCAGCAGCACTGCTGGCGTCAGGCTCGCTGTTCGCAACCGACGGCGAAACCCTCTACAAGACCAAGGCTTGCGTCGCCTGCCATCAGATCGACACCAAGGTCGTAGGACCATCCTACAAGGACGTCGCCGCCAAGTATGCCGGGCAGGACGGTGCGGTGGAAACCGTGGCCGGCCACATCAAGAACGGCATTTCCGGCCTTTGGGGGCCGATTCCGATGCCGGCCAACCAGGTGACCGACGAGGAAGCCCGTATTCTGGCCGAGTGGGTGCTCAGCCAGTAATAACAAAACTCCAACAAAAAACCCGCCACCAGGCGGGTTTTTTGTTGGCTCGGATACCGACTCACTCGTCGGCACCGTCCTTTTTCACTTCGGCTTCCATGCGCTTGAGGCCGATGTGACGGACATCGGTACCCTTGACCAGATAGATGACGTGCTCGGCAATGTTACGCGCGTGGTCACCGACCCGCTCCAGCGAGCGCAGCACCCAGAGGATGTTCAGAACCCGGCCGATGGAACGCGGATCTTCCATCATGAAGGTCACCATCTCGCGCATCGCGGTCTTGTATTCCTGATCAACCGCCTTGTCCTCGCGGGCAACGGCAAACGCCTGTTCGGTGTCCATGCGGGCGAAGGCATCCAGCGCTTCCTGCACCATGCGGCGCACGTGGTGACCGATATGGCGACACTCGACGTAGCCACGCGGTGCCTGCCCCTCCTCCACCAGATCAAGCGCACGCTTGGCGATCTTCGACGACTCGTCACCGATGCGCTCCAGATCAACGATAATCTTGCTGATGCTCACGACCAGACGCAGGTCGCTGGCAGCGGGCTGGCGACGCGCCAGGATACGCAGGCAGTCCTGGTCGATATCCAGCTCCATCTGGTTGATCGCATCGTCCTTTTCACGGACTTGCTGAGCCAGCCTGGCGTCGCCTTCAACCAGTGCAACGATGGCATCGTTGATCTGCTTCTCGACCAGGCCACCCATTTCCAGCAGGTGGGTACGGATTTCCTCCAGCTCGTCGTTGAACTGCTGGGAAATATGCTGAGTAAACGCTTCTTTATCTGACGGCATGATGCATGTCTCCCTCGGTTAGCCGTACCGACCGGTGATGTAGTCTTCCGTCTGTTTCTTCGACGGATTGGTGAACAGCGTGTTGGTGTCACCAAACTCGATCAGTTCGCCCATGTACATGAAGGCAGTGTAGTCAGACACCCGCGCCGCCTGCTGCATGTTATGGGTCACGATCACAATGGTGAACTTGGACTTCAACTCGTTGATCAGCTCTTCGATCTTCAGCGTCGAGATCGGATCAAGCGCCGAGGCCGGCTCGTCGAGCAGCAGCACTTCCGGCTCCACGGCGATGGTGCGGGCGATACACAGACGCTGCTGCTGACCGCCAGACATGCCCAGAGCAGACTCGTTCAGACGGTCCTTGACCTCATCCCACAGCGCCGCACCCTTGAGTGCCCACTCGACTACCTCATCCAGCGTGCGTTTGTTATTTACACCCTGAATGCGCAGGCCGTAGGCGACGTTCTCGTAGATCGACTTGGGGAACGGATTGGGCTTCTGAAACACCATGCCGACGCGACGACGCAGTTCGGTGACGTTCACGTCCTTGCCGTAGATGTTCTTGCCGTCGAGCAGGATTTCGCCGTCCACGCGGCAACTGTCGACCAGGTCATTCATGCGGTTGAAGCAGCGCAGCAGGGTCGACTTGCCGCAGCCGCTCGGGCCGATGAACGCGGTTACCCGGTTACGCGGAATCCTCATGCTGACGTTGTGTAGGGCCTGCTTGGTGTCATAAAACAGGGACAGGTCCGGCACTTCCAGCGCAATGGACTCCTTGTCCATGTTCAGTTCCTGCTGGGAGCGCCCCAGGGCGCTCATATCCATGGCATGGGTTTTGGTGGTGTTAGACATAAGTGTGCGTCCGCCTAGAAAGAGTGATCAGTTTTCCAGCGCCTTGTACTTTTCGCGCAGGTGGTTGCGAATCGAAACCGCAGCAAAGTTGAGCGCGGCAATGACGCCCACCAGCAGCAGCGCAGTGGCATATACCAGCGGCCGCGCTGCCTCGACGTTGGGGCTCTGGAAGCCGACGTCATAAATATGGAAGCCCAGGTGCATGAACTTCTGATCCAGGTGCAGATAGGGATAGTTGCCATTGAGCGGCAGGGTCGGTGCCAGCTTGACCACACCGACCAGCATCAGCGGTGCCACCTCGCCGGCGGCGCGGGCAACGGCGAGAATCAGACCGGTCATCATCGCCGGGCTGGACATCGGCAAAATCACCTTCCACAGGGTTTCCGACTTGGTTGCACCGAGGGCCAGCGAGCCCTCTCGCAGCGACCGTGGAATCCGGGTCAGGCCCTCTTCAGTCGCCACAATCACCACCGGCACGGTCAGCAGCGCCAGGGTCAGTGAGGCCCACAGCAGACCGCCGGTGCCCAGGGTCGGCGCCGGCAGCGACTCGGGGAAGAACAGCTGGTCGATATTGCCACCGAGCAGGTAGATGAAGAAGCCGAGACCAAATACGCCGTAAACGATCGAGGGAACACCAGCGAGGTTGTTCACCGCAATGCGGATGGTCCGTGTCACCGCACCCTGCTTGGCATATTCGCGCAGATAGACCGCAGCCAGCACACCGAACGGGGTGACAATGATCGACATCAGCAGCACCATCATCACGGTACCGAAAATCGCCGGGAACACCCCACCCTCGGTGTTGGCCTCACGGGGCTCATCGCTGACGAACTCCCACAGCTTGCTGAAATAGTGACCAACCTTCGCAGTCGGGCCCATGGCGTTGGGCTGGAATACCCGAACTACCGCACTCAGGTTGATGTCCTTTTCGCGGCCGTCCATCGCTCGCACGCGGATGCTGTCGCGATTGAACTCCCGATAGAGGTCGATCAGGTTGGCTTCCAGCTCCGCATACAGATCATTCTGAACCTTGCGCTCGGCTTCCAGCTGCGCCTTGCGGTCATCGGTCAGCGCATTGTCCAGTTCGTAGCCACGCTCGCGAAGACGAATGCGCTCCAGCTCGGCGTTGATCTTGCCAATGGCGCCGGTCTCCAGCGCATGGATCTCATCGTAAATACCCAGTGCCCGATCGACCGCCGGCTGCAGTGCTGTCCAGGCCTGATCGCCTTCGGCGATGACCTGACCGGCCTGCTTGACCTGCAGCAGATAGCCATAGAAGTTGCCCCACTCGCGACGCTCGATAACGACGATATCCTCGGGCGCGCGCTCGTTTTCCAGCCAGTCGGCGACGATCCAGCGGAAATCCGCGCCGTACAGGTCACGATTGCCGACTTTCAGCAGCTCGCGATCCATAAACTCGGTTTTTTCCGGATCCACCGGCAGGCCGGCACCATGCAGACGCTCGGTCGGCACCTGTTCGCGGGTAGTGACCTCACCGATCAGGGTAATGGTCGGCTGACCGGGTATGGTGTATTCCGCCTCGATGACGTCAGCCGGCCAGAAGTGGCTCAGACCGCGCACAGCGATCAGCAGCAGCAGACCCAGGGTCATGATCACCGCGATGGCGACCGCGCCTGCATTCATCCAGACCCAGGGGCTGCCCGATTTGAACCAGGTTGTGAAGTTGCCTTGTTTCACTGTCTAGAGTCCTGTGGTCAGAGAGAGGCGTATTTCTTGCGCAGGCGCTGACGAATCAGCTCCGCCGCCGTGTTCATCAGGAAGGTAAAACTGAGCAGCACCAGCGCTGCCAGGAACAGCACCCGGTAATGGGTACTGCCCACTTCCGATTCCGGCATTTCGACCGCGATATTGGCCGACAGGGTGCGCATGCCTTCGAAGATGTTCCAGTCCATGATCGGCGTGTTGCCGGTGGCCATCAGCACGATCATGGTTTCACCTACCGCACGGCCCATGCCGATCATCACCGCGGAGAAGATACCCGGGCTGGCGGTCAGAATGACCACGCGACTGAGCGTCTGCCACGGGGTGGCGCCAAGCGCCAGCGAGCCTTGAGTCAGGTGGCGGGGCACACTAAATACGGCGTCTTCGGCAATCGAGAAGATAGTCGGGATCACCGCAAAGCCCATGGCCAGACCCACCACCAGTGAGTTGCGCTGATCGAAGTTGATGCCCATGTCGCGGGTCAGGAACACCCGCATGTCGCCACCAAAGAACCAGGCCTCGATATAGACGCTCATGGCAAAACAGGCCCAGCCCAGCAGCATCACCACCGGGATCAACAGCACCGCTTCCCAGCCCTCGGGTACCCGCAGCCGGATACGTGCCGGCAGACGGCTCCAGCCGTAGGCAAAGGCGATAAACACGATCGGTGTCAGGATCAGCAGAGAGACGATACCCGGCAGGTTGTCCTCCAGCAAAGGCGCCAGCCAGAGACCGGCGAGGAAGCCGAGAATCACCGTCGGCAGCGCTTCCATCAGCTCGATGATCGGCTTGACCTTGCGGCGCAGCGCCGGCGCCATGAAGTAGGCGGTGTAGACCGCAGCGGCGATCGCCAGCGGCGTTGCCAGCAGCATGGCGTAGAAGGCCGCCTTGAGGGTACCGAAGGTCAGCGGCGCCAGGCTCAGCTTGGGTTCAAACTCGGAGGTGGCCGAGGTCGACTGCCAGACGTAATCCGGCTCCGGATAGCTTTCGTACCAGACCTTGCCCCACAGCGAGCTCCAGGAAATCTCCGGGTGCTCGTTATGCACGTCCCAGTAGCTCAACTCGCCGTTACCGTGCTCCACCAGCAGATGATCGGCACGCGGACCGATGGCTACGGCGCTCACCGTACCCTCGCCCAGCGGCTCGACCAGCAGATTGTTGTGCGCGGTCGAATTGTAGATGCCCAACTGACCAGCCGTATCGACAGCAAGGAACACCTTGCGACGCTCTTCCGGTTGAATCAGCGCAATCGACTCGCCCTGCTGCTGATCGAAATCACGCACTTCGGTCAGCAGCGGGTGGCCGTTGCCGCGCACCATAAACCACTGTTTCAGCTCGCCGCTGCTGTCACCGACAATCAGCGAGATACCGCCGAGCATCAGATTGACCGAGGTAATCGAGGTGCCCATGCCCTCAACCACCTTGTAGCGACCATTGAGCTCGCCCTTTTTGCGCAGCGCCAGCACATCAATGTGCTGCTCACCGTTGACCACATACATCCACTGACGCAGCGGATCGATCAGGATGCGAGTGACCTCGCCTTGAGCGGGGTCGAGTGCCAACCGGGATTCGCTGCGAGTTTCGGCACCGGTCATCATGTTGCGCTTGATGCTGACACTGGTCGCCACCAGATCGCTGCCGATGCTGCCGGCCAGGGTCAGACCGTTACTGTCGCTGCTCATGGCGACCTGATCCAGTGCACGCCCCTGCTCGTCCAGGGTGATCGCTTCCTGACCGTACGGGAAGTTCAGGCTGGGCGTAATCAGCCGCACATCGTCCGGATAGGTCACCTTGTAGTCATGCTGGGCAATCAGCACCTGGCCATTGCTCAGGCCCACCACAAAGCGACGGGAATTGGGGGTTTCCACGTTAAAGCTGGTCACCTGCGCACCGGCCGGAATCGGCAGCTGCTGTTGCAGCACCGCCTTGCCGTCACGGGCATTGAAAAAGCTCACCTGGCCGCTCCGGGCCACGCGAATCGCCACCTCGCCCTGCTCTTCCATCGCCAGCATCAGCGGCGGATCGTCGGCCTGCACCCAGCTTGCGCTGTAACGCTCGCGCTCCTCAATCTCGGCCCCACCGAACAGCGGCAGCACCTCATACAGCAGATAGAGGAAAATCAGCAGGACAGCGACAATAACGCCAAGACCACCGACCGCAACGTACCAACGGGTAAAATGGTCCTTGAAATGACGCATGGCCCGATGGCGCTGCATCGCCGGAGTATTGAAGTCGACGCTGGACGTCTTGGATGGGGATTGGGTAGTCATGGCGCACACCCTACAGGGTCAATGTGACGAATTGATTACAGCCTGATGACGGCAAAAAAGGGGCGTGTCAGTGACACCCCCCTTTTTTGCCCGGCATCCGTGCCCGACAGCTGCGAACTTAGAAGCCCAGTTGCTCGTGGACGTTATCCACAGCGCGCTTGGGCATCGGCACGTAACCGTCCTTGAAGACCACTTCCTGACCCTGCTTGGACAGCATCATCTTGACGAACTCGCGCTCCAGCGGAGCCAGCTCGCCGTTCGGGGCCTTGTTCACGTAAACGTAGAGGAAGCGCGACAGCGGGTAAGTACCGGCGATAGCGTTCTCTTCGTTGGCTTCGATGAACGGCTGACCTTCTTCTGCCGCCAGCGGGATGGCGCGAACGCTGGAGGTACGGTAGCCCAGACCGGAGTAGCCGACCGCGTTCAGCGACTGGCTGACCGACTGAACGACAGAAGCAGAGCCCGGCTGTTCGTTCACGCCGCTGCGGAAGTCACCTTTGCACAGCGCATTTTCCTTGAAGTAACCGTAGGTACCGGAAACCGAGTTACGGCCGTAGAGCTGGATGTCGCGATCAGCCCATGCACCGGTCAGACCCAGCTTGCCCCAGGTATCCAGATCTTCACCACCGCACAGGCGGGTAGCGGAGAAGATACCGTCAACCTGAGCCATGGTCAGGCCTTCGATCGGGTTGTCCTTGTGAGCGAACACAGCCAGGGCGTCGATAGCAACCGGAACAGCGGTCGGCTTGTAGCCATAACGCTCTTCAAATGCCTGGATCTCGCTGTCTTTCATCATGCGGCTCATCGGAGCCAGGTTGGAGGTACCCTCGGTCAGAGCCGGCGGCGCAGTGGACGAACCTGCTGCCTGAATCTGAATGTTGACGTTGGGGTACAGGCGCTTAAACTCTTCGGCCCACAGGGTCATCATGTTGGCCAGAGTATCGGAGCCGACGCTGGACAGGTTGCCGGATACACCGCCGACACGCTGGTAGTCTTCCAGGGCCGGATCAACGGCGGCAAAGCTGGAGCTGGCGGCGACGCCGGCGGCAGCGAAGGTCACAGCAGCGAACAAGCGCTTGAGTTTCATGTCATTCTCCTGTTGAGGTAGTGTTTGCAACACGCGACTCAGTATTGGGATGCGATGTGACAACTCTATTCAGGAATTATGACAATTGTGTGAAGGGCGCAAACTCCGCGAGATAGCGGGCACAACGCGCTCACACAACGATTGAGAGCCTGCCCCCAATCCCTTACCATAGGCGGCTTGCCGCGCGGTCGGCGTTCCGCCGAAGCTTGGCACAACAATTACAATAGACCACTGTCGAGTCTACCAATGCACGAATTAGATACCGATCCCGTGCCACAGGGCGAACTGGCGCTGAAAATTACCGCCCTGCCGCGGGACTGCAACAGCTTTGGCGACATTTATGGTGGCTGGCTGGTAGCCCAGATGGATACCGCCGGCACCAGTATCGCGGCCCGCATAGCACGCGGCCGCGTTGCCACCGTTGCGATTGACCGCATGGGGTTCATGGTGCCGGTTCCGGTTGGCGCCCAGCTCGCGTTCCATGGCGAGGTACTGGATATCGGCCGCAGCTCGATCAAGATCCTGGTCGAAGTCTGGAGCGAAGATCTGGCCCACGACGAAAGCCGCAAGGTAACCGAGGCCACCTTCGTCTTCGTTGCCATCGACGATCGCGGCCGCACCCGGGTCATCCCGTCCTGATCGAGACGGCTGCCCGGCGGCCCTGACGGACTGCTGTCACATGTTCCAACGCCTTACCGCCACGGGCCTCTCACTGGCCTGCCTCATCGACCGTGCCACCAGCCTGCTGGGGCGCAGCGTTGCCTGGCTGACACTGCTCATGGTGCTGCTCACCTGCGCCGTGGTGCTGCTGCGTTACGGCTTCGATATCGGCGCCACTGCTACCCAGGAACTCATTCTCTACGCGCACTCGCTGGTGTTTCTCGGCGCCGCGGCCTGGGCTCTGCAGCGCGATGCCCATGTACGCGTCGACATTTTCTTCCGCCGCCTGCAGCAGCGCGGCAAGGCGCTGGTCGACTTGACCGGCAGCCTGCTGTTTCTGCTGCCCATGTGCCTGTTTCTGGCGTACAACTGCTGGGATTACGTCGGCATGTCGTGGCAACGACAGGAGCGCTCGGCCGATGCCGGCGGTCTGCCCTGGGTCTATCTGCACAAGAGTCTCATCCTGCTGCTGGTCGCCAGCCTGCTGCTGCAGGCCGTGGCACAGATCCTCAAAACGCTGGCGGTACTGAGTGGCGTCCGGCCCGGACACCTGCCAGCCAGTCATGAGGAGCACCTGTAATGGGCGGGGAATTCATGGCGATTGCGCTGTTCGTCTGTCTCTGTCTGGCGTTGATGGCCGGCTACCCGGTGGCCTTCACCCTGGGCGGCATCTCGCTGCTGTTCGCCGGTATCGGCATCATCTTTGACCTGTTTGAGCCGAGCTTCCTGGGCGCCCTGCCGAGCCGCCTGTACGGCACCATGACCAATCAGACACTGATGGCGGTGCCGCTGTTCGTGTTCATGGGTGTCATGCTGGAGAAATCACGCATCGCCGAGGATCTGCTCGACGCCATGGCGCGACTGTTCGGTGGTTTGCGCGGCGGGCTGGCGTTCTCGGTTTGCATCGTCGGCGCGCTGCTGGCGGCGAGTACCGGCATTGTCGGCGCCACCGTGGTCACCCTCGGCCTGCTGGCGCTGCCGACCATGCTGCGCCGCGGCTACGACCCGGCGCTGGCTACCGGCACGCTGGCGGCAACCGGCACCCTCGGGCAGATCATTCCGCCGTCGATCATTCTGGTGCTGCTGGGCGATGTGCTGTCCAACGCCTATCAGCAAGCGCAGCAACGGCTCGGTATCTTTTCTCCGAAGACGGTCACCGTCAGCGACCTATTCGTCGGTGCCCTGCTGCCCGGGTTGCTGCTGGTCGTGCTGTATCTGCTGTATCTGGCCTTTGTCGCCTGGCGCCAGCCCGGCAAACTGCCCGCGCCAACCGACGCGGAGCGCGCCGCCGTCTCGATCCCCCAATTGCTGCGCAGCCTGCTGCCGCCGCTGCTGCTGATTATGGCGGTACTGGGGTCGATTCTGGGCGGCATTGCCACCGCCACTGAGGCCGCCGCCGTTGGCGCGCTGGGCGCAGCAATTCTGGCCCTGGCCAAACGCCAACTGAGTTTTGGCAAGCTGCGTGAGGTCGCGCAGGCGACCGCCGAAATCAGCGCCATGGTGTTCATGATCCTGCTCGGCGCCTCGATCTTCTCGCTGGTGTTCCGTGGCTTCGGCGGCGATGACCTGATCCACGACCTGTTCCACGCCCTGCCCGGCGGCGCCTTCACCGCGATGCTGGTGGTGATGCTGGCAATCTTCCTGCTCGGCTTTATCCTCGACTTTATCGAGATCACCTTTGTGGTGGTGCCGATTGTCGGCCCGGTCCTGCTGAGCATGGGCATCGACCCGGTCTGGCTCGGGGTGATGATCGCGCTGAACCTGCAGACCTCATTCCTGACGCCGCCCTTTGGCCTGTCGCTGTTTTATCTGCGCAGCGTCACCCCGGCCAGCGTGCCGACCTCGGCGATCTATCGCGGGGTGCTGCCGTTTATCTTCATTCAGTTGCTCATGCTGCTGATCGCCGCCTGCTGGCCTGGCCTGGTGACCTGGCTGCCGGGGCTGCTGGCCCAGTAGCAGCGGCACAACCGGGCACCCGCCCGGTTGCCTGCAGCAGCTCAGCCATCCTTGCCGGCAGCCACCTCAACACCCACCCTATCCTCCAGCAGCGCGCTGGTCGCGGTCTGCACATAGGCCTTGAGCTGCGCCTGCAGCTCGCCCGACACCTCTGCCTGCTCGGTCACACTGGCCTGCGGACCGAGCTGGTAGCGGTAGGCGCGGGGCTGTTCACCACGCGGCTGCACCACCAGTTCATCGCCACGCAACAGCCCCACCGTCTGGCCGCCGCCTGATGGCTTGATCACGCCAAAGCCCCGGTCATCCGCGGGTAACGTCAGCAGATCACGCCCCCAGCACTGGTGCTGCACCGCGCCGCCAAGCCGCCCCATGATGGTCGGCACTACGTCAACCTGGGTGCCGACAATGTCATTGTGCGTACCAAAGCGCTCGGTGATACCGGGCGCGATCAGCAGCATGGGCACGTTGAAGCGCAACAGGTCCAGATCGGTCAGCTGGCGCGGCGTGCCGAAGCCATGATCGCCGATCACCACAAACAACGTGTCCTTGTACCAGGGCTGGTTGCGTACCTGATCGAAGAACCGGCCCAGCGCCCAGTCGGCATAGCGCATGGCGGTCAGGTGCTCGTCGTTAACACCCTGCCCGCTCACGGCATCTACCGGCAGCGGGTCTGGCAACGCGTAAGGCGTATGGTTGGACAGGGTCTGCAGCAGCGCGTAGAACGGGCGCGTATGATCCAGCGCATTCAGTTCGGTGACAGCGCGGTCAAACATGTCCTGATCGGATACGCCCCAGGTCGGGTCGGAAAAGACCGGATTGACGTAGTCATTGCGGCCGATGAAGTGGCGCATGCCCTGCTTGCCGAAAAAGCCCTTCTGATTGTCCCAGGCAAAGTCGCCGTTATAGACATACAGGTCGTCAAAACCGCGCTGGCTCAGCAGCTGCGGCAAGCCGGAAAACGCATGACCACCCTCCGGCTCCTGCATCAGGTACTCAAAGCCCGGCAAGTTGGGGAAGCAGGCCATGGTCGCGAACATGCCCTGATGGGTGTGGGTGCCGTTGGCGAAGTAGCGGGTAAACAGCAACCCCTCCCTGCTCAGCCTGTCGAACTCGGGGGTAATGCCCAGCGGCGAGCCCAGCGCCCCGGTGTAGTAGCCGGCAAAGCTCTCCATCAGTACCACCACCACATTGCGCACCGGCAACACGCTATCGACAGCGGGTTCAGATACGCGACGCACCGGCGCCAGCTCAGCGTCAATCAGCCGGTCATGTTCGGTCAACAGCAGGCTTCGGGTAATCCCGGTCGCCTGGTCATCGTCCATCAAACCAAGCCAGGCGTTATTGCGATGATCAGAGAACTGCGCCTTGGCGGCCGAATACAGGGTCAGCGCCGGCGTCAGGCCGAGTTGATTGGCAAAGGTCGAATCGGTGGTGAAAGCGTCCCCCCAGCGCAGCGGCGGGCCCTGACGCAGGGTGCCACGAGCCAGAACCGTTGAACTGACTAGCAACAGCAGCAGCACCGAGATGCGAGCCGCCAGCGCACCCAGACGGCTGTGCCGACGGTTCGCTGCGGTCGCGGGCAGCCTGGTACGGCGGTCCAGCCAGCGAAAACCGCGATACATCAGCCAACTGACCAGCGCCATACCCAGCAGCAAGCGCACCACCGGAAAGCCATACCAGAGCATGCTCAGTACAGTCGCCGGATCTTCCTGCAGATACTGGAACACCAGCGTGTTCAGGCGCTGGTGAAACTCGCGGTAGAAGCTCAGCTCGACAGTGCCAAGCAGGCAAAGCAGCACGGTTGCCAGCGTCAGCCACAGGCACTGCAGCGTGCGCATGGCCATCAGCCGCGCACTGAGGACGGTCAGCATCAGCGGCGCACCGACGATAACAACGACCCGCAGGTCGAAACGCAGGCCGTTGAAGAAGGCTTCCAGCAAATCGCCACGGGTTACCTCGGCGGCCAGCTCCCAGTTCCAGGCCAGCAGCGCGCCGCGCAGCAGGGTAAGCATGAGCGTCAGTGCCGCCAGCGCACCAACGATAAATATCAGTTGACCGCGCAGGCCAACCACCGGCCGGCTGGCCGGAGCAATAGAGAGGGTCATCAAACAGGTTCCACAGACAGGCCCGCTCAGGCGGGCGAGAACAGAATCAGGCTCCAGACGCTGGTGATCAGCAGCAACGCCAGCATCTGTGCGGCGCTGCCCAGATCCTTGGCGCGCTTGGACAGCGGGTGCAGCTCAAGCGAAATACGATCCACTACCGCCTCTACGGCCGAATTGATCAACTCAACGATCAGTGCCAGCAGCACCACCCCGACCATCAGTGCGCGCTCTACGCCGCTGACCGGCAACCAGAACGCCAGCGGGATCAGCACTACGGCCAAAAACAGCAACTGGCGGAAGGCGGCCTCAAAGGTCAAGGCTGCCCGCAGGCCGGCGAGCGAGTAACCCGCCGCCTTGATGATCCGGACCACACCTCCACGACTTTTCAGTTTCAGCGCATCGTCAGCGCCGGACAGGGGCTCAGGCCGCATGACGGCTGTCCCCGTTACCGCCGGTCAGGCTCTGATAGCAGGCCAGAAAATACTGCCAATCCTCGTCAGGCATCCCTTCGCGGTGGCGGCACAGCTGGTCCAGGTCATGCCGCACCGCTCGACTGCGCAGCAGGCGACGACGGCTCTTCTCCAAATCCAGCAGTGCGACCTCGGCCCGGTCGCCGTTAACCCGGACATAGATATGCTTGGCGTACAGACAACCGTGCTGACGGCGCCCCCCGTGCAGCCGCCGCAGCACCACAGCCAACTGCTGCAGTACGGCACGTCGCCTGGTTACTGTCTCCTCGCTGGCGTACCACTGGCCCAGACTGACAAAACCAGTCAGCTCTTCGGTCACCAGCAACCCTTGCCACTGTCCTTGATGCTCACGGGCAGCACAAAAAACCAGTTTGGGTACCGGCACACCAAGTTGCTCGCAGGCACGCAGCGCCAGCTCCTCCCTCAGCACCGTGGGCCGACCAAGAGGGTGCAACCAGGTACGATAGACATGCCCAACCTGACGCTTGCTGTACAAGCGGGGCAAGCCGCGACTCTGGGGCGGCAGCAACTTGACCCCGCTCTGGCCACCGCGGCGCTGATTCGGCTCCTCTACCCACTTGCCGTCCATTTCCCACCAACGCTCGAAGCGTGCCTGACCAAAGGATGGCAATCGGCCCCGGGCCGAGATCACGGCGCTCATGCGTCCGCCTTGCGCAGCACGTAGACCCGCCACATGGCGTAGCCGGGCAGGAAATCGTGGTGGCTGATTTCACTGAAGCCCGCCTCGCGAAACTCGGCTTCAATGACCTCGCGGGCCACCACAAAGCGGTTCTGATTCTGACCGGCCCGTCCTCGCTTCGCCCGGCGCGCTTCCAGACGACTGCGCTTCCAGGACTTGTAATTGCCATCGACCCAGAGCGAGATGATCAGGGTATCGCGGGTGACACGGGCGCATTCCCGCAGCAGGGCAAGACGGTGCTCATGATCGGCAACGTGGTGAATCAGCCGCATGCAGAAGATGCTGTCGACCGCGTTATCGCCCAGATCGATATCAAAGGCGGAGGTCTGGAACGCCTTGACCCGCCTTACCACCTCCGTCGGCTGGCCGGCCAGTGCGGTCTGGATCATGTCCGCCGAATTGTCGGCAGCCAGAATGACCCGATTCGGCGCCTCGGCCAGCAACGGCCAGAAACGACCAGCGCCGCAGGGCAGGTCCAGCACCAGATTGGGGTCACCGGCGTCTTTCAGCGCGCGGCGAGCCAGCTGCATGTCACGCCAGTTGGACAAACGGCGCGACAAACCGGCCTGATGCTTGTCGAAATACTGTTGTGAGTGACCGCGGTCGTACTTGTCGGAGAACGCGAGCTCGATCGGTTTGCTTTCGGACATGACAATAACCCTGGTGGGAGTAGGTGCTGCCAGACTAGGCGCCCACGGATCAAGGTCGTGTCAAAGCGATGTCAAAATTTCGTGAAAAGCCAGAGGCCGAGCGATATCGGCCCGCGCGCTCGGCGGTGCAGCGGGCAATCAACCCAGCCGCACATCGAAACAGCTGCCGCCGGCGGCCAGCGAATGCATGCTGACTGACCAGCCCTGATGGGCGCAGATACGCTTGACCAGCGACAGCCCCAGCCCCAGCCCTTCACCACGGGCCTGGTTGCCACGGACAAAGGGTTCGAAGATGTCGCTTTGCTGGTCGGTTGGCACCCCGGGCCCGGTGTCTTCCACGCGGAAGCAGCCCGCCCCCAGCAGCAATCGAACCTGCCCCTGTTCGGTGTAGTGCAGCGCATTGCGCAGCAGATTGGACATGACCGTGCCGAGCAATCCCGGATGATACTGGCCGCTATCCTCCGCCTCGACGATCAGCTCAAAGCCCAGGCCCTTGTCGGCAAAGGCGCCCTGCCAGCGCTCGACCTGCTCCTGCGCAACCGAGAGCAAGGACGCATTGCCGGTCATCCTGACCGGCTGGCCCTTGGCTCGCGCCAGCAGCAGGAAGGTGCCAACCAGCTCGCGCATCTCCTCGGCAGCACGGGCAATGCGCTCGACCTGCCGTTGCTCGCGCTCGCCCAAATCGGCCGCTTCCAGCAGCTCGGTCGAGGTGGCGATAATCATCAACGGCGTGCGCAGTTCGTGACTGACATCGCCGGTAAACAGCCGTTCACGCTCCAGCGACAGGCGCAGCTGGCTGAGGGTGGAATCGAAGGCCTCGGCCAGGTGGCCAACCTCGTCGTCCGGGTATTCCGGCGCCAGTGGCGGCGCCAGCGGCAGCAATTGATCCCGGTGTCGCACCTGACCGGCCAGCCGGATGATCGGCGCCAGAATCTTTTGTGCCATCAGCAAACCCAGCAGACAGCCCAGCAGCACACTCAGCAGGAAGCCGGCAAATACTACGGCAAACAGCACCCGCTCGCGGGCCTCGAACTCGGCCTGCTCCTGCACCAGAATAAAACGCTGCGCGCCAATCTCGCGAACGTAGACATAGGCAGCCTGATCGTCACCCACCAGTTCGCTGAAGCCCCCTTCGAGCGAGCGCAGCGACTCCGGTATCTCGTAGCCCGGCATGTGCGAGGCATACAGCCGGGTCTTGCTGTCGAGCCGGGGCGGCTGACCACGGGCCAGGTCCTGCTCCAGTACGGCAGTCAGTTCCTCGCTCATCTCCTGGGAGACCAGATGCTCCTCGACAAAATGCACAATGCCGACAATCCCCAGCGAAAACACCCCGCTGACCGCCAGCGTCATCAGCGTGAAGGCAATTACGATACGCCGGCGCAGCGGCTGCTTGCGAATCATTGCGCCGGCTCCGAAAGGCTGTAGCCAACCCCGTGCACGGTGTGAATCAGCGGCGTTTCAAAGGGTTTGTCGACGATCTGACGCAACTGGTGAATATGGCTGCGCAGACTATCGCTGTCGGGCAGTTCGTCGCCCCAGAGCGCCTCTTCCAGCACAGTGCGGCGAATTACCGCCGGGCTCTTGCGCATCAGCACTTCCAGCAGCTTGAGCCCGACCGGGTTGAGCTTGAGCGCCTTGCCGGCACGGCTGACCTGCAGGGTATCAAGGTCATAGCTCAGATCGCCGACCTCCAGTCGATGACGACCGCCACCGCTGCTGCGGCGCAGGATGGCTTCAATACGGGCTACCAGTTCGGATAGCGCAAAGGGTTTGAGCAGGTAATCATCGGCGCCAACCTTCAGGCCCTTGAGCCGATCGTCCAGCGCATCACGCGCGGTCAGCATGATAATCGGCGTGTCCCGACCGGCGTCCTCGCGCAGCCGCTGACACAGCTGATAGCCGTCCATGCCCGGCAGCATGATATCCAGCACAATCAGATCGTAGTGCTCGCTGACCGCCAGATGCAGCCCCGAAACCCCATCCTGGGCGCAGTCCACCGTGTAACCCTTGAGCTGCAGGTAGTCCATCACGTTGGCGAGGATGTC
This sequence comes from Halopseudomonas sp. MFKK-1, assembly GCF_027474385.1. Classification (NCBI taxonomy): domain Bacteria; kingdom Pseudomonadati; phylum Pseudomonadota; class Gammaproteobacteria; order Pseudomonadales; family Pseudomonadaceae; genus Halopseudomonas; species Halopseudomonas sp. MFKK-1. The sequence continues at coordinate 1,245,734 of NZ_CP114836.1, read as the reverse complement.
GCGGTTATCCTCGATGACCAGAATACGCATGCAGGAGCTCTCCAGAAAACCACACGGCTTGACGAAATTTTCACAGCGCGTTGACGCAGCGCCGACAGCAAGATCACCACACTGCGACGGTCGATTTCAACCATGGACTGTCACATGCCCCTGCTCAAATCCGCCCAGGCCCGTTTCCTTGGCTTGCTCGCAGCCCTCTGGCTCGGTGTTTTCGTTGTCACCCGTTCGATCCTGTTGCTGACCCACCTGGGCGAAGCGCAGCTCAGCGCCAGCGGTGTGCTGCGGCTGTATGGCGAAGGCATGATCTACGACCTGACCTTCCTGCTCTACGCCTTCGCGCCACTGGCACTGTACCTGCTGCTGTGCCCTGCCCGGCTCTGGCGCAAGCGCTGGCATCTGCGTCTGCTGCAGGCAGCCATGACCTTCGGCGTCTTCCTGATGCTGTTCACTGCGGTCGCCGAATGGCTGTTCTGGGACGAGTTCGGGGTGCGCTTCAACTTCATCGCGGTCGACTATCTGGTCTACTCCGACGAGGTGATCAACAACATCCTCGAGTCCTACCCGGTCTATCCGCTGCTGGCAGCGCTGACCGTCATCGCCGTGATCACCACCGCGCTGCTGCAACCACGGGTTCGTCGCATCGCCGCCGCCCCCTTGCTGAGCTGGCCGGAACGCGGCATCAGCCTGGCAGGCGCAGTTACAGCCGTCGCCCTGAGCATTCTGGTGGTCGGGCAGGGCTTTCCGCGCAGCAGCGGCGGCAACGCCTATCAGCACGAACTGGCCAGCAACGGGCCGTACCAGTTCTTTGCCGCCTTCCGTAACAACGAACTGGACTACACCCAGTTCTACCCGCAACTGCCCGAGGCCACCGCTGCGAGCGCCCTGCGTGAGGAAGTCAGCGAAGCAAATGCCCGCTTTGTCGACACCGACCCGATGGGCGTTCGCCGGCAGATCGACAACCCCGGCCAGCCGCGCAAGCTGAACCTGATTCTGGTCACCATCGAAAGCCTCAGCGCCAAATACATGGGCAGCGAAGGCGATGCCCGCAATCTGACCCCTAACCTCGACGCCCTGCGCAAGCAGAGCCTCTACTTCAGCCAGTTCTACGCCACCGGCACCCGCACCACCCGCGGCCTGGAAGCCATCACCCTGTCGATCCCGCCGACCCCCGGCCGCTCGATCGTCAAGCGCATCGGCCGCGAAACCGGATTTGCCAGCCTCGGCCAGCAACTCGGCGCGCAGGGCTACGACAGCGTGTTTGTCTACGGCGGTCGTGGCTACTTCGACAACATGAACGCCTTCTTCGCCGGCAACGGCTACCGGGTAGTCGATCAGGCCAGCGTGCCTGACGAGGAAGTGACCTTCACCAACGCCTGGGGCATGAGCGACGAAGACCTCTACAACCAGACCCTGAAGCTGGCCGACGCCGATGCCGCTGCGGGCAAGCCGTTCCTCCTGCAACTGATGACCACCTCCAACCATCGCCCCTACAGCTATCCGGAAGGCCGCATCGACATCCCGTCCGGCACCGGCCGCGAAGGTGCGGTGAAATACACCGACTACGCCATCGGCCAGTTCCTCGCGCAGGCGCGCGAGAAACCCTGGTTCAAGGACACCGTCTTCGTGTTCGTTGCCGACCACACCGCCGGCAGCGCCGGCAAGGAAGACCTGCCGGTGCACAACTACCACATCCCGCTGTTCGTCTACGCCCCGGGCCTGATCGACGCCCGCGAGGACAGTCGGGTCGCCAGCCAGATCGATCTGGCACCGACGCTGATGGGCCTGCTGAACATGGATTACACCTCGACCTTCTTCGGCCACAACCTGCTGCGCCCGGATACCGGCCCGGGGCGGGCGCTGATCGGTAACTATCAGCATCTGGGCCTATTTGACGGTCAGGATCTGGCGATCCTCAGCCCACGCGGCCTGATCCGTAGGCACGACGACGCCATGGGGCTAAGCGTGGAAAAGACCGCGCAGGCCACTGATCCGCTGGTCCGCCGCGCCATCGCCTACTACGAGGGCGCCAGCTACGACTACGGCCACCAGCTATTGGCGTGGCAACCTTCCAGCAGCCACCCTGTCCGTCAGGTAAGCCAGCGATGAGCCGCAGCGCGCGCCCAACGCGCCCCTTTCCGGTCGGTCGCTGGCTGCTGATTCCGGCTGCGGTCATGGCGCTGATGCTGGTGTTTGACACCAGCGCGCTGGATTTCTGGTTCTCCGACCTGTTCTACGTACCGGGCGACGGCTTCGTCGGCCGCCACAGTTTCTTCCTCGAAGATATCCTGCACGACCGGGTCAAGCAGGCGGTGATCGTGATCGGCGTGCTGGCGATTATCGGTTTTGTGCTCAGCCTGCTGCCGACCCGGCTGCGGCGCTGGCGGCCGGAGCTGAGCTATCTGGTGCTGTCGCTGGCCTTGGCTACCAGCCTGGTTACCCCGCTCAAGCAGCTGACCAACGTGCCCTGCCCCTGGAGTCTGGTGCAATACGGCGGCACAGAGATTCACACACCGCTGCTGTCAGCCCGCCCGGACACTAACAAGGCTGGACGCTGCTGGCCCGGCGGTCATGCCTCCTCCGGGTTCTCCCTGCTGGCCTTGTTCTTTGCCCTGCGTGACCGCTTTCCGCGGGCCGCCCGCGGCGCCCTGATCGGCGCACTGGCGCTCGGCACCGTGCTGTCACTCGGGCGCACCATGCAGGGCGCACATTTCCTCTCGCACAACGTCTGGACCCTGTTGTTCGACTGGTGCATCTGCCTGCTCTGTTACCGGCTGCTGCTGTATCGGCCAGCCGTGGCAGCGCATAACGTCAGCCAGGCAGGGGAGCTCCGCCATGAAGCCGCGTAATCTGTTGCTCGCAACCGGCCTGCCGCTGGCGCTGCTGGGTGTCATCGCCCTGGCCCGACCCGATGTACTGCGCAGCGACCACGTCGACATGCCGGCTCCCACCCTCAGCGCCGGGCAGGCACGTCCGGCCAACTGGGCCACCCCGATTGATCCGCAGCTGCGTCTGTATCGCATGGGGCCCAACCTGTATCGCAGCGCCCTGCCGGACAGCGGCGACCTGCCGACCCTGCAGGCGCAAGGTATCCATACCGTGATCAATTTCTACCAGCGCAACGACGACTGGCTCGACGGCAGCGAGCTGACCGCCATCCACGAACCACTGCACGCCGACCGGGTAACCGACACCGACGTGATCCGCGTGCTGCGCGCGATCCGCGCCGGCCAGCAACAGGGTGGTGTGCTGATCCACTGCAAGCACGGGCAAAACCGCACCGGGCTGATGGCCGCCATGTACCGCATGGTGTTCGAGGGCTGGAGCCGCGAACAGGCGCTGGCCGAGATGCTCGAAGGCGGCTTCGGCGACGGAGAGCTGATGAGCGATGCGGTCGGCTACCTGAATCGGGTCGACGTAACGGCCGTGCGCGCCGCAATCGACGGCGGCAGCTGCAGCACCAGCGTGCTGGCGCTGTGTCATGTCAGCGACTGGTGGCACCACCAGAGCGGTGGGATCGATCAACGGGTCGCGCAGCTGGAAGACTGAGCCATCAGGATGCCGGGTGGTCCGGCTTGCTGATCAGCCAGACCATCTGGCCAACCACCCGCTCGGCAGCGACCGATCCCCAGTAACGGCTGTCGTTGGAGTTATCGCGGTTGTCACCGAGGAAGAAGTAATGCCCCTCCGGCACCCGGAAGGTCTGAATCGGCTGCTGCGCCGCACTGTCCAGCTGCTGCACCCGATAGGATTGCCCGCCAAGTTGCTCGCGGTAGATTCGTACCCCATCGGTGTCTGACAGCAGCTCGCGCGGCAGGTGCTCACCATTGATCACAAGCCCATCCGGCGTCAGGGCAATCACGTCACCGGGCAGCGCGATCAGCCGTTTGACGTAGAGCATGTCGTGGTCAGGCGGATAGAACACGTAGACCTTGCCGCGCTGCAGGCGGGCCGCATCCAGGCGGTCGCTGCCGGGCAGGGTGAAGCCAAACAGGCTGCGATGGGCAAAGCCCCACTTCTGCGCCACAAACAGATTGCCCTCAACCAGCGTCGGGTGCATCGAGGCCGACGGCACCTGATAAGGCTCGTAAAGGAAGGTTCGCGCACCCAGAATCGCGAGCATCACTGCCAGATAGAGTCCGACCGCAACACTCGCCCGGTTGAACCAGCGGCGCGGCGTCTGCGGGTTGTAACACCGCACGATCAGCACCGCATGCAGCGGGCAGATCACGCTGAACACCAGCGTCAGGGCCAACTCGAAGTACCAGTCGATCCCGGCGACCACCAGCGTCACCGGAAGATAACCCCAGAACAGACGCGGGCGATTGACGTAGAGAAACACGAACGGCTGCAGCACGATACCCAGCAGCACAGTCAGCCAGAGGCGGGGTTTCCAGGGTGACGGCACAACAGCTCCTTGCATACAGGGCCAACGCGGCCCATCAGAGCGTTATGACCACAATCAGGCGGCCGTGTTGCAACCGGCTTCAAGGCGAATGATCAACACACACAGCAGCAGCGCAGGCAGCGTGGTCGTTACCGGGTTGAATGCACCGACCAATAGCGCCGGGGCAACCAGGGCAACGCCGGCAAGCAGGCCGAGTAACCCGAGTACGGCGGCGACCACGGGCCAGCAGCCAAACCAGCCGAACAGAATCACTATCCCGAGCAGTACCTCGGCCACCCCGGCCAGTGATGAAATCACCTGTGCATCAAGCCCCAGACCGGACGCCTCGATCATCTGTACTTCGACCGGGCTGGGAAACAGCAGCTTGGGTACCAGGCCGTGATAAATGAACACAAATGCCAGCATCCAGCGGCACCAGCGGGCCATCTTCAACAGGTCCGGGTTATTCATCGACAAAGCGCCCCGCGTGATCGGCCGAGGGCAGCCGGCACAGGTCATAGCGACCAAACAGCCGGTAGCGATTCAGCGCAATACGGTCGTACAGCCAGTCGCGCAGCGGGCGCGGGATCAGATGAAACACGCACAGAGCGCGCCATGGCCAGCCAAGCCGATGCATGACGACAAAGAACGCCGCGCTCTTCTCGAAGCGGCGTTCGCCATCCACCACCAGCATGGTCTCAAAGGTATCGGTCGGATAGTTGTGCTCCGCGAGCAGCCGCTGCCCCGCCGCCGACTGCACGCTGCACAGCCGGAACCGGCGCGCGGCATCGTGCTCGATAATAAAGTTGGCCCAGGCACTGCAGAGCTTGCAGACACCGTCGAACAGAATGATGGGGGCGGGCACGATCTATCCTTTGCAATTGCAGCCGGGAACACTCCCCGAGCATAACAGCCGCCAGCGGCAGATGTCAGATCACCTGCTGGTACAGTCCGGCCCGGTACTGGCTGTAGGTATCAAGGAATTCCCACACCTCGCAGATCTTTGCGTCGCAGCAGCGAAAGCGCAGCAGATACTGGTTCAGATAGGGCTCACCGCTGCAGGTCTGCGCCGTCAGCTCGAAATGCACGACGACATTGTCGCCTTCACATATCAGCGCATGGCGACGGATCTGCAGGGTAGCAAAATCCAGCCAGCCGGCCCCCTTGGCATTCATCCCGAGAACACCGTCAATACCGGAAAAATCGCTGCCGAAAGGGTGCGCCGGCGGCAGGTGCCAGCGAATATCCGCAGCCAGATAGTCGGTAATCGGTGCCGCACTGCGCCCCTCTACCGAATCGAAATAACGCTCAACCAGTTCCTTGCTGTTCATGTTCAGCCTCACAATGAATTCAGCAAAGCCTGCCCGAGCCTCTCGGGAAACAAATCGTTCAGATGGAGGAGACGTGCCGGCGTCAACCTGACCCAAGCAGCTTGCTGTAGTGCAGAAACTGCCGGTCACGCTCCCAGCCACTGGCTTCGTACAATCGCTGCGCCGAAGTGTTGTCGGTCGCGGTTGCCAGCTCCATGCGCACCGCGCCCTGCGCACGCGCCTGATCTTCGGCAGCCGCCAGCAGGGCTCCGGCAACGCCCTGACGACGATAGCCGGAGCCGACATACAGGTCATACAAGATGCTGATTGGCGCCATGTCGACCGAACAGAACGTCGGATACAGCTGACAGAATCCGGCCAGCTCGCCTTCGCCGGCCATCGCCATCAGCACCACTGAGTCGCCACGCTGCAGACGCAGCCGCAGATAGTCGATCGCGCCCGCCCGATCGGTCGGCTGCTGATAAAACTGGCGATACAGATCGAACAACTCGCCCACCCGCTCGGCATCCGCCGCACTGGCGCGCTTGATATGGATACCGGGCATTGTGCTTCCTCCGCAGCGGACGCTGTTGAGACCCCGCGAGGCCTGACCGGCGCACTCGCGGGACCGGGAAGGGGATGAATCAGCTACGCAGATCGTACATGGCCTTTTCGCTGATCGCGTGCCAGGCCTGGATCTTCTCGCGGAAGGCCTGCATGGAATCCCACACCTCGCGGTTCAGCGGATCCATCGCGGCGGTCTCTTCCAGCACATCAGCACTGATGTCGCGCAGGCGCTCCAGCACCGCATCAGGCAGCCGACGCAGCTGGACGTTATGCTCGTCGACCAGGGTATGCAGCGCCTCGGCATTGCGCCGGCCATACTCATCCAGCATGGCCTGGTTGGTCGAGCGGGCCGCATTGATGACAATACTGCGCAGGTCGTCCGGCAGCTCGGCCAGCTTCTGCTTGTTGATGGTCAACTCCAGCACTGCGCAAGGCTCCTGCCAGCCCGGGTAATAGTAGAACTGCGCCGCCTTGTGCAGACCGAAGGCCAGATCATTATAGGGGCTGACCCAATCGGTCGCATCGATCACCCCGGTCTGCAGCGAGGTAAAGATTTCGCTTCCCGGCAGGTTGACCGTAGTGGCGCCGGCACGCGACAGCACCTCGCCGCCAAAGCCCGGCATACGGATTTTCAGGCCCTGCAGGTCGTCCAGACTGTTGATCTCCTTGTTGAACCAGCCGGCCATCTGCACGCCGGTGTTGCCGCACGGCAGCGGCACTACGCCGAGCGGGTCATAGGCCTTCTGCCACAACTCCAGCCCGCCGCCCTCGTACAGCCAGGCATTCATCTCCTGGGCGTTCATGCCGAACGGCACGGCGGTAAAGAACGGCGCCGCCGCACTCTTGCCCTTCCAGTAATAGGCCGCGCTGTGGCCCAGCTCAGCGGTGCCGCCAGAAACAGCGTCAAAGACTTCCAGCGCCGGCACCAGAGCACCGGCGGCAAACACCTGAATGCTCAACCGGCCATCGGACAGCCGCTCAACCGTGTCCGCGAAGTGCTGGGCGGTGGTGCCCAGACCCGGAAAGTTCTCCGGCCAGGAGGTCACCATCTTCCAGCGAAAGCGCTGTTCGGCTGCCGCCGGCGCACTGCCGGCAGGCGCGCTGTCGTCCTTGCAGCCGGCCAGCGCCGCCGCGCCCAGACCCAGACCGGCGGCCGTCAACAATTCACGTCTATCCATTCTTTTAGCTCCAAGCTGTAAGCGGCAAGCTGCAAGCTGCCCGCTGCGGACTTCTATATTGGTGCAGGGAGCGTCGACTCGCGCGCTCCTGCGGCGAACCATCAGCCACCGATTCATTCAAGTTGGCAACGCACTTCCCGCACGCACAAACCACTTGCGGCTTATAGCTTGAAGCTTGCCGCTCCAAACTGCAGGCGCTACAGCGCCTGCAGCTTGGCATACGCCACCATCAGCCACTTGCTGCCTTCCGAATCAAAGTTGACCTGTATCCGTGCCTGCGCGCCGTGGCCTTCATAATTGAGCACCACCCCTTCACCGAACAGCGCATGTTCGACGCGCTGGCCGAGGGCAAAGCCGGTGCTTTCGGTCGCTTCGCTGGCGAACAGATTGCCCTTGGCCGGGCCAAAGGGTCGGCTGACCTGGCTGCCCAGGCGCACTTCACGAATCAGTTCAGGTGGAATCTCACGGACAAAGCGCGACACCTTGTTGAAGGTTTCACTGCCGTACAGGCGGCGGGTTTCGGCCCAGGTAATCACCAACTGCTGCATCGCCCGGGTAATGCCCACGTAAGCCAGCCGGCGCTCTTCCTCCAGCCGGCCCGGATCTTCCAGGCTCATCTTGTGCGGGAACAGCCCTTCCTCTACCCCGGCCATGAATACCAACGGGAACTCCAGGCCCTTGGCGCTGTGCAGGGTCATCAGCTGTACGCTGTCTTCAAAGCGGTCAGCCTGGGTTTCGCCGGCTTCCAGCGAGGCGTGGGCGAGGAAGGCCAGCAGTACATCGCCTTCCTCTTCCTCGTCCGCCATATCGTTCTCGAAACCACGGGCGGCAGAGACCAGTTCTTCCAGGTTCTCGACCCGCGCCTGCGCCTTGTCACCCTTTTCCTGCTCATGGAAGCGCAGCAGGCCGCTGTGCTCAATGGCAATCTGGGTCTGGCTGTAGAGCGGCAACCCTTCGGCACGCTCGGCCATTTCCTCGATCAGCACCAGAAAGCCCTGCACCGCGTTGGCCGCCCGGCCCGGCAGCCCCTTGTTGTCGATCAGGTCGCATGCCGCCTGCCACATTGAGACATCTTGCTCGCGCGCCTGCTGGCGCAGCAGCTCGACCGTCTTGTCGCCGATGCCGCGGGTCGGCAGATTGATAATGCGCTCCAGCGCACCGTCGTCGCCGCGGTTGGCCATCAGCCGCAGGTAGGCCATGGCGTTCTTGATCTCGGCGCGCTCGAAGAAGCGCTGACCGCCGTAGATACGATAGGGAATACCGCTGCGCAGCAGGGCCTCTTCCAGCACCCGCGACTGGGCGTTGGAGCGGTAGAGTATGGCCATCTCGCTGCGCGCCAGCCCGTCGCGAATGCCCTGCTCGATCCGTTCGACGATAAAGCGCGCTTCATCCTGCTCGTTGAAGCCGGCGTACAGGGCAATCGGCTCGCCTTCGTTGCCGTCGGTCCACAGTTCCTTGCCGAGCCGCCCCGAGTTGTTGCCGATCAGCGCGTTGGCGGCCTTGAGAATGGTCGCGGTGGAGCGGTAGTTCTGCTCCAGACGGATCATTTCGGCATTCGGATAGTCGGTCTGGAACTGCTGGATGTTTTCGATCCGCGCGCCGCGCCAGCCATAGATTGACTGGTCATCGTCACCGACCACCATCAGGCTGGGTGTCTTGCCCGCGAGATGGCGCAGCCAGGCGTACTGCACCGCGTTGGTGTCCTGGAACTCGTCGACCAGAATGTGCTTGAAGCGCGCCCGATACTGCTCGCGCAGCGCCGGATTATCGCGCCACAGTTCCAGCGAACGCAGCAGCAGCTCGGCAAAGTCGACGGCCCCGGCACGGTTGCAGGCCTGCTCATAGGCTTCGTAGATGCGCACCATGGTGCTCAGGTACAGATCACCGGCCGGCTGAATATTCTGCGGGCGCAGGCCTTCGTCCTTCTGGGCGTTGATCCACCACTGGGCCTGCTTGGGCGCCCACTGGTTCTCGTCCAGACCGAGTTCACGGATAACCCGCTTGACCAGCCGCTGCTGGTCGTCGCTGTCGAGAATCTGGAACTGTTCGGCCAGCCCGGCCTCGCGCCAGTGCGCGCGCAGCAGTCGATGTGCCAGGCCGTGAAAGGTGCCGACCCACATGCCCTGCGGCGCAATGCCGAGCAGTTGCTCGATCCGCGCGCGCATTTCGTAGGCGGCCTTGTTGGTAAAGGTGACGGAGAGAATGCTCCAGGGTGAGGCCTGTTCGACCTGCACCAACCAGGCGATACGGTGAACCAGTACCCGAGTCTTGCCGGAGCCGGCGCCGGCCAGCACCAGCTGTTGGCCGACCGCGGCAGTCACGGCCTGACGTTGAGCATCATTGAGCGAATTAAGCAGGTGGGAGATATCCATCGCGGCATTCTAGCAGCCCGCCGTCCCGCGCCGGAAGCCGCGCGGCTAAACCGCATGGCAGACGCTTCGGATGTCATATTTTGCGACCGAGGGACTGTGCCGAACGGCAGGGCTGGTGTAAGGTGATGAGCCTGATCCGACAGTAACACCCGATGTAGCACGCATGATAACAATAACAATCACGGGCCAACGGAGCGCAAAACAGCCATGACTGGCAGCCGAGCCACGTTCAGCCCCATCTCGCACAGTGATCTGCGCCTGCAGCAGATGAACCAGCTGTACGCCCAGTCACGGCTACCGCAGTGGCTGTTGCTGTGCACTGCGCTGATGGTCACGCCCCTTGTCTGGAACCAGGCATCCGCGCTGAATCTGTTCAGTTGGCTGGGAGCCCTGGTGTTGCTGGCGTTGTTGCGCCAGATGCTGGTTCGCCGCTACTGGCAGACCCCCTCCCAGGACCGCCTGCGCCGTCGCTGGAGCTTTTTCTTTCATCTCGGCAATCTGGCGTCGGGCCTTTGCCTGAGCTGGGTCTACATTGCGCTGACACCGCTCGACGACTTCGCCCGGCAGACGCTGATGTACAGCATCGCCGGCGGCGTCAGCCTGTGTGTCGGTGTGCTCTACGCCACCCGTTTCAGTGCCTTTGCCTCGTTTCTGCTGCCGGCCTGGCTGCCGCCGCTGGCCTGGCTGGTGTACGACGGCAGCGCAAGCAGCCAGAACTGGGCGATAATGTCGGGCCTGATGCTGGTGTTCATCGTGCTGACCGCCGCGTTGATCCATCGCACCATGCGTCAGGCGATGATCACCAACCTGCGCAATGAAACCCTGCTGGCCAATCTGGGCAGCGCGCACCAGCGAACCGAAGAGCTGAACCAGCAACTGACCCGCGAGATTGCCCAGCGCCGGCAGGCCGAGCAGTCGCTGCGCGACAGCCACATTGAGCTGGAGGAACGGGTCAGGCAGCGTACCGCGGAGCTGGAAGCGGCCACCCATAACCTGCGCGCCAGCGAGGCACAGCTGAGCCTGGCCATGGAAGCCAGCCAGCTGGGGCTGTGGGACTGGGACCTGACCACCGACAAGGTCTATCACTCGCGCCTCAAGCCGCTGTTCGGCATGCCCGAGGATGCCGTGCCCAGCATGCTGGAGGACCTGCGCCCGCTGGTTCACCCGGCCGACGTAACCATGGTACGCAAGACCCTCGCCCAGCACATGAAGAACAAGACCGTCGCCTACCGCATGGAATACCGGGTGCGCCACGCCGATGGTCACTGGCTCTGGGTCGAGGACAGCGGTCGCGCGGTAGAGCGCGACCCCGACGGCCGGGTTCTGCGGATGATCGGTACCCGCCGCGACATCAGCGCCCGCAAGTTGCAGGATGAGCAGGCCCAGCTCTCGGCGACGGTATTCGAAGCCTCCAGCGAAGGTATCTTCATTCTTAGCCCGGCGCTGGACATCCTGGCAGTAAACCAGGCCTACAGCGTGATTACCGGCCTGCAGCAGCAGGATGCCGTGGGCCGCAACATACTCGAGCTCAGCGGGTCGGATGAGCTGCGCCAGCAGTTTTTGCACCTGCAGAGCATGCTCAACAGCAAGGACCGCTGGCAGGGAGAAATGACCGCCCGTCGCCGCAGCGGTGAGTCCTTTCCAATCTGGCTGCAGATGACCGTGGTACGCAACGCCGCGGCGCAGATTACCCACTATGTCGGGTTCTTCGCCGATCTGACCACCCACCGGCAGACCGAGGAGCAGCTGCAGTACCTGACCAACTACGACCCGCTCACCCAGCTGGCCAACCGTCGCCGCTTCAGCGAGAACCTGCAGGAAGCCACTGCCCGCGCCCGGCAGAACGACAGCCAGCTGGCCCTGCTGCACATCGATCTGGATCGTTTCAAGCACATCAACGTGACACTGGGCCATGCCGTAGCCGATGCCCTGCTGCAGGAAGTTGCCCACCGGCTGAGCACACTGCTGGGCGACACACACGGCCTGGCGCGGCTGTCCGCTGACGAGTTTGTCGTCATCGTTGAGCAGGCCGACTGCAGCGATGCCCTCGGAGCGCTGGCCGACCAGATCCTTGAGCGCCTGAGCCAGCCCATGCTGATCGCCGAGCACGAACTGGTGGTCACCGCGTCCATTGGCATCAGCCTGTTCCCGGCAACCGCACGCGACAGCCTGCAGCTGATTACCCAGGCCAACCAGGCAATGCAACACGCCAAGCACCTGGGCGGCAACCGCTGGCAGTTCTACACGCGCCAGCTGCGCGCTTACAGCCTTGACCGCCTGCAGCTGGAAAACCAGCTGCGCAAGGCCATCGACGAACAGCAGTTGATGGTGCATTTCCAGCCGAAACTGCACCTGGCCAGCGATCGCATCCGCAGCGCCGAAGCCCTGGTGCGCTGGCAGCATCCGATACGCGGAATAATGATGCCGGGCGACTTCATCAGTATCGCCGAGGAGACCGGTCTGATCGTCGCCCTGGGCGAGCAGGTGCTGAATGCAGCCTGCGCACAGGCCAGCCGCTGGTGCCATCAGGGTCCGGCGTCGGTCGTCGTATCGGTCAACCTGTCGGTTCAGCAGCTGCGTCAGGAGGGTTTTGCCAGCCGCGTCCGACAGGCGCTGGAACGCCATAACCTGCCGGCCCGTCTGCTGGAGCTGGAGTTGACCGAAAGCATGCTGGCCGAGCACAGCGAGGCGATCGTCGACAATATCAACGCACTGCAGGCGCTGGGTGTCAGCCTGTCGGTCGATGACTTCGGCACCGGCTATTCGTCACTGGCCTACCTCAAGCGTTTCCCGATCAGCACCCTGAAGATCGACCGGGCCTTCATCGCAGCGCTTAACGACGCGCCCGGCGACGATGCCATTGTTCGCGCCGTGATTGCCATGGCCCACAGCCTGTCGCTGCAGGTCGTGGCAGAGGGCGTGGAGACCGAGGCCCAGCTGCAGTTCCTCAAGGAAAACGGCTGCGATGATGTCCAGGGCTACCTGATCAGCCGGCCGATCGACGCCGAGGCCTTTACCACCCTGCTGGAGCAGAGCCAGCCCGCCCGCGACCTGCTCGATACGCTCGGACGCTGACGCCCGCCTAGCGCTGGTCCAGCCAGCGGTGACCGCGCCGCTCGAGCAGGCTGTCGGCCGCTTCCGGGCCCCAGCTGCCAGCGGGGTAACGCTTGGGTGACCGATAGCAGTCACGCCAGCCGTCGATGATCGGATCAACCCAGCGCCAGGCGGCACCGATTTCGTCACGCCGCATGAACAGGGTAGCGTCCCCTTCGATGACATCCAGCAGCAGCCGCTCGTAGGCGTCCCAGCGGCGACGGGTAAAGGCCTCGTCGAAATTCAGGTCCAGCTCCACTTCCTGCAATCCCATCCCGCGGCCGGGCGACTTGGCCATCAGCGACAGACGAATACCCTCATCCGGCTGCAGGCTGATGGTCAGCCGGTTGTTTTCCGGGCTGTCGCCATGCTGCGGGAACAGCTTGTGCGGCACCGGTTTGAACTGGATGACAATTTCGGACTTGCGCTGCGCCATGCACTTGCCCGTGCGCAGGTAAAACGGCACACCGGCCCAGCGCCAGTTGTCGATCTCGACCTGCAGGGCAACAAAGGTCTCGGTGTTGCTGTCGTGGTCGACACTTTTCTCGAAGTAGTAGGCCGGCAGCCGCTCACCGGCATGCTCACCGGCAGCATACTGGCCACGTACGGTGCGGTCCTGGACGTCCATACCGGTAATCGGCCGCAGCGCCTCGAGAATCTTCAGCTTCTCGTTGCGCACCGCCTCCGGCTCGAAATGCACCGGCGCTTCCATGGCCACCAGGCAGAGCAGTTGCAAGAGGTGGTTCTGCACCATGTCACGCATCGCCCCGGCGCGGTCGTAATAGTCACCACGATTTTCCACGCCGACACTTTCCAGCACGCTGATCTGCACATGGTCGATATGCGCATTGCGCCACAACGGCTCGAACAGGGCGTTGCCAAAACGCAGCGCCAGCAGATTCTGTACCGCTTCCTTGCCGAGGTAGTGGTCGATCCGGAACACCCGCGACTCATCAAACACCTGGCCTATCTGCTCGTTGATCATGTTCGCCGTCTGCAGGCTCTCGCCCAGCGGCTTTTCCAGCACCACGCGGGCATGCTCGTCTACCAGGCCAACCGAGGCCAGGTGCTGAACTGTGGGCGCAAACAGATTCGGCAGGGTCGCCAGATAAAACACCCGAACCCGACCGGTGCCAGGCTTGAGAACCTTGGTCAGCCGCGGAAAGGCCACCCGCTGGCTGACATCCAGCGACAGGTAGTCCAGGCGCTCGGCGAACACCTCCCAGACGCTTTGGTCAAAATCGCGGCGTGAGACATGCTGACCAACATGGCGCTTGACCAGCTTGCGATAGCTTTCAAGGCTGTGCTCGGCGCGGGCCAGCGCCAGAATCCGCGTCTCCGGGTGCAGATGACCGTCGCGATGCAGGTAATAGAGCGCTGGCAGCAACTTGCGCATGGCCAGATCGCCGGTGCCGCCGAACACCACCATGTCACACCTGATTCCCGCCCGAGCCACGTCAAATCCTCCTGCCCGCCACACCCCGACCGTTTTTGTAGTATAACTACAAGCATTACTACACCACGGGTGATCGAACTATCCCAGATACGGCAGCCAAGCTGCCCCTCATTCGCTGCCAGACATCATGCCATCATGAACATGCTCCAGCACATCGCTGCCCACCGTGACCAGCTCAGAAAGTCCGAGCTGAAGGTCGCCGATTTTGTCATCGCGCAGGCCGCGCAGGTGATGCACTCATCGATGGCCGACCTGTCGCAGCAGGTCGGCGTCAGCGAGCCCACCATCGTACGCTTCTGCCGGGCAATTGGCTGCAGCGGATTTCAGGATCTCAAGCTGAAACTGGCCCAGAGCCTCGCCGCCGGTGCCAGTTTCGGGCAGTTCTCGATCAGCGAGGACGACAGCGTCGACACCCTGTCGCACAAGATCTTTGACACCACCCTGGCCACCCTGATGGATGTGCGCGAACGCCTTGATCCTGCCGCCATCGAACAGGCCATCAGCGCCCTGACCCACGCCCGCCGCGTAGAGTTTTACGGCTTTGGAGCCTCCGGCGCCGTGGCCAGCGATGCCCAGCACAAGTTCTTCCGCCTGCTGGTCTCCACCGCCGCCTATTCCGACCCGCACATGCAGGCCATGTCTGCCGTGACCCTGGGCCCGGAAGATGTGGCGGTCGCGATCTCGCAGACCGGACGCACCAAGGACCTGCTGCATTCGGCCAGTCTGGTGGTGGAAACCGGCGCAACCCTGATCAGCCTGTGCCCGAGCCGAACGCCGCTGGCCGAACTCGGCCAGGTGCACATCCCGATCGACGTGCCCGAAGACACCGATATCTACACGCCGCTGTCGTCACGCATCGCCCATCTGGTGGTCATTGATGTGCTGGCGATGGGCATGGCCATGCGCCGCGGCCCGGAGTTGGTCAACCACCTCAAGAGCGTCAAGCGCAGCCTGCGCGGCCTGCGCCTGTCGAACAAGGCTAGTCGCAGCGAGCTGGGCGAGTAGCCGCCTCAGGCAGCGCCAGCGAAATCAGACCGGCTGCCAGTACCAGCACCGCCGACAGCCAGAGGCAGGCCACCAGCCCGTACTGCTGATAGATCCAGCCGGACAACAAGGTGCCAAGTAACCGCCCCGCTGCATTGGACATGTAGTAAAACCCTACATCCAGCGACACCGCATCGCGCGCAGCCCAGGATACGATCAGGTAACTGTGCAGCGCCGAATTGAGCGCGAACACCACGCCAAACACCAGCAAGCCGCCGAGCAGCGCCCAGCGCGATTGCCCATCCAGCATCAACCCAAGCGCAATCAGCGCCGGCACCACGGCCAGCGCCAGCGCCCAACCAGCCGCTGCGCGTCCGCCCGGCTGGTGACCACTGCCGCGCCCGGTCACGGCTGGTGCGCGGGCCTGCACCACGCCGTAACCAATTACCCAGAGCGCCATAAAGGCACCCACCGACCAGACATCCCAGCCAAATACCGCCGACAGATAGACCGGCAGGGCGACCACAAACCAGACGTCACGCGAGGCAAACAGGCATAGCCGAGCGGCCGACAGCAGGTTGATCGCCCGGCTCTTGGACAGCAGGTCACGAAACTTGGGTTTGCCCTTGGCGCGGCCCAGATCGCGGCGCAGCAGGCGCAAGCTCAGAAGCCAGACCAGCGCCAGCGCGATGGCCATCGCCAGCACCGCACCACGGAATCCGAGCAGCGCCAGCAGCCCCGCGCCAAGGAAGAAGCCAACGCCCTTGAGCGCGTTCTTCGAGCCGGTCAGCAGTGCCACCCAACGGTACAGCGCGCCCTGCTGTTCGTCTGGCAGCAGCAGCTTGACCGCGCTCTTGGCGCTCATCTTGTTCAGGTCCTTGGCGATGCCCGACAGCGCCTGCGCCGCCATCACCCAGCCCACCGTGAGCCAGCCGGTCGGCACCGCCAGCATGCCGAGCGCCAGCACCTGCAACGCCAGGCCGATATTCATGGTGCGGTTCAACCCGATCCGCGCACCCAGCCAGCCACCAAGCAGGTTGGTCACCACACCGAAGAATTCGTAGAACAGGAACAATCCGGCGATCTGCAGCGGGCTGTAGCCGAGCTGGTGGAAGTGCAACACCACCAGCATGCGCAGCGCCCCGTCGGTGAGAGTGAAGCTCCAGTAGTTGCCGGTAACCACCAGATACTGTCGAACCTCCGCCGGCAACTGCATCAGTCGCCGCATCAATTGCCCGCCTGCCCCACCTTGCGCGCCAGCTCGACCAGGCGGTTGCTGTAGCCCCACTCGTTGTCGTACCAGCTGTAAATCTTCACCTGGGTGCCGTTGACCACCATGGTGCTGAGCGCGTCGATGATCGAGGAGCGCGGATCGGTACGGTAATCGATCGACACCAGCGGCCGTTCCTCGTAACCGAGAATCCCCGCCAGCGGGCCCGCGGCGGCGGCCTTGAACAGCGCGTTGACCTCATCAACCGTGGTCGCACGCTCGACCTCGAACACACAATCGGTCAGCGAAGCGTTGGCCAGCGGCACCCGTACCGCGTGGCCGTTCAGCTTGCCGCGCAGCTCGGGGAAGATTTCAGCAATCGCGGTTGCCGAGCCGGTGCTGGTCGGGATCAGGCTCATGCCGCAGGCACGGGCGCGACGCATATCCTTGTGCGGCTGATCGAGAATGCTCTGGGTGTTGGTCAGGTCGTGAATGGTGGTGATCGAGCCGTGACGAATGCCCAGTGCCTCGTGGATCACCTTGACCACCGGGGCCAGGCAGTTGGTGGTGCAGGAGGCGGCGGTCACAATCGGGTGCGCGGCCGGGTCGAACAGCTGATCGTTGACGCCCAGCACAATATTCAGCACGCCCGGCTCCTTGACCGGCGCGCTCACCACCACCCGGCGTACGCCCTGATCCAGATAGGGTTGCAGCGCAGCGCGGGTCTTGTTGACGCCGCTGGCCTCGATCACCAGATCGCAGCCCGACCAGTCGGTATCGGCAATCGCCCGGTTGCGGGTGAGCGGCAGCCGGCGGCCCGCAATGACAATCGCATCACCATCGGCCTGTGCCTCGTGCTGCCAGCGCCCGTGTACCGAGTCGAAGTTGAGCAGATGGGCGTGGGTTGCCGGATCGCCGCCCGGGTCGTTGATCTGCACAAACTCCAGGTCGGGCCAGTCCCAGGCGGCGCGCAGCGCCAGTTTACCGATGCGGCCAAAGCCGTTGATACCTACCTTGATGGTCATGTTGCGTCCCTCCGGTTGACCCGCACCGATTGCGGCGGGCCCTTGTTCTCAGAATAGTCCCTGGCGCGGCTCAGCGGCGCGTGGGCGGCTCACAGCAGGTGGCCGCAGCGCCCGCCAAACGGGCCCGCTCAGCCTCCAGCCAGCCCGGCTGGCTGTGCGCGGCCTGTCTGACCACCTCGCCCGCCCAAGCCGGCAAATCCGGGTGCAGCCGGTAATAGACCCACTGCCCGCGCCGCTCATCCATCAGCACATTCAGCTTGCGCAGCGACGCCAGATGCCGGGATATCTTCGGCTGCGACAGGGCCAGCGCGCCGGTCAGCTCGCAGACGCAGAGTTCCGGGCTGTCGACCAGCAGCGCGCAGATGCGGGCACGGGTGTCATCGGCCAGCGCCTTGAACAGTGCCGGCGGCGTCAAAGGGTCATTCAACATAAAATTCACTTGTACAATCAGCCTGCGGGCAATATATATGAAATTCCGTATATACGGGAAAGTGAATATTTCGTGACACCAGACAAGGTCCGCCCATGCACAGCAGCGCTGAATCCACCCGCCAACCCTCACCCATGGGCCGCTTTGAACGTTACCTGACGCTCTGGGTTGCCCTCTGTATCGCCTTGGGCACCCTGCTCGGCGTGCTGCTGCCGGCCCCCATGCAGGCGCTCGGCTCACTCAGCGTGGCCAACGTCAACCTGCCGGTCGGTCTGCTGATCTGGGTGATGATCATCCCGATGCTGATGAAGGTCGATTTCGCCGCGCTCGGCGAAGTGCGGCAGCAGACCCGCGGCATTGCCATCACCCTGCTGGTGAACTGGGCGGTAAAACCCTTCTCGATGGCGCTGTTTGCCTGGCTGTTCATTCGTCATCTGTTTGCCGGCTGGCTGCCGGCCGAGCAGCTCGATCACTACGTCGCAGGTCTGATCCTGCTGGGTGCTGCGCCCTGCACGGCAATGGTGTTTGTCTGGAGCAACCTGTGCCGCGGCAACCCGCAGTTCACCCTGAGTCAGGTGGCTTTGAACGACGCGGTGATGGTGGTCGCCTTTGCGCCGATCGTCGCGCTGCTGCTCGGCGTCAGCGATATCGTCGTGCCCTGGGATACCCTGCTGCTGTCGGTCGGCCTGTATATCGTGCTGCCGCTGGCCGTTGCCCAGGCCGCCCGCTACCTGCTGCTGCGCCGCGGCAAGGCGGCGCTGGAGCAGGCGCTGAGCGCCATTGCACCCTTGTCGATGGGTGCGCTGCTGGCGACGCTGGTGCTGCTGTTCTCGTTTCAGGGCGAGGCGCTGGTGCAGCAACCACTGGTGATTGCCCTGCTGGCCATCCCGATTCTGCTGCAGACGCTGTTTATCGCCGCGCTCGGCTACGGCCTGAACCGGCGCTTTGGGGTACGCCATGACGTGGCGGCACCCTCGACCCTGATTGGCGCCTCCAATTTCTTTGAGCTGGCCGTCGCGGTAGCCATCGCGCTGTACGGGTTCAACTCCGGCGCCGCACTGGCAACGGTCGTCGGCGTGCTGATTGAAGTACCATTGATGCTCTGGCTGGTCGGTATCATCAACCGTAGCCGCCCCTGGTACGAATCCCGCTGAACCGAGAGGACCCCCGTCATGCCCGTCGCCATGGCCCGCCATATTCTGGTCAAGACCGAAGCCGAAGCCGCCGCGCTGAAGAAACGCATCGCCGCCGGTGAAGCCTTCGATGTGCTGGCAAAGAAATATTCGACCTGCCCGTCGAAGAAGCGCGGCGGCGATCTGGGCGAGGTACGTCCCGGTCAGATGGTTCGCGCCATCGACCAGATCATCTTCAAGAAGCCGCTGAAAGTGGTGCACGGCCCGGTCAAGAGCCAGTTCGGCTACCACCTGGTGCAGGTGTTCTACCGCGACTGAGGCGGGTAGTAGATCAAATCATGAAATACCGCGGGCTCGGTGCCCGCGTTGCGATAACCGTGCGGCTGATCCGCGGCGAAGCGCACCGCCTCACCTTCTTTCAGTTGCTGCCAGACGCCCCGCACCAGCAGCTCCATGACCCCGCGCACCACGATTACATGCTCAACGACGCCTTCACTGTGCGGCTCTGACAGCCGCTCATAACCCGGCAACAGGGTCAGCTCGAACAGCTCAAAGCCGTAGCGCGCGTCAAACGGAAACAGCGGTGCAATCAGCATGGCATCGGCGGCCGGGCGCTGGCGCAGGGTGTCGGCACTGCGCAGGGTAACGCCACGTTGCTCGGCCGGCGGTGGCTCGATAAAGCTCGACAGCGACGTACCAAAGCCCGAGGCAATCTTCCACAGTGTCGCCACCGTCGGACTGGATTCGCCGCGCTCGATCTGGCCGAGCATCGCCTTGCTGACGCCACATTCGGTCGCCGCACGATCCAGACTCCAGCCACGGTCAGTGCGCAGCTGCCTGAGGGTATCGGCGAGGTACTGGCTGATTTCCTGCATCACAGGTCCGCTAAGTTGAGGGTCGCACAGCATAGCAACTTCCCTTTGTGCGTTATAGCGCACGATGCTAGGATCGGCCAACCGTGCGCTATAACGCACAACCCGCCGATTGAGGATCGCCACATGCTGAAGGCCTGGTTCAACCCGTTCCACATTGCCGCCGGTTTTATCGCCGTGCTGGTGGGGTACACCAGCTCGGCAGTGATCATCTTTCAGGCCGCCGCGGCGGCCGGCGCCTCGCCGGACCAGATCAGCTCATGGTTGTGGGCATTGGGCATCGGCATGGCCGTTACCAGCATCGGCCTCTCGCTGCGCTTTCGCGCCCCGGTGCTGATCGCCTGGAGTACCCCCGGCGGCGCGCTGCTGGCTACCGGGCTGCCCGGGTTCAGCCTGAACGAGGCCATTGGGGTGTTTCTGTTCAATGCCGTGCTGATCACTCTGTGCGGTCTGCTCGGCTGGTTCGATCGCATCATGCGACTGATTCCCGCGCCGCTGGCCGGCGCCATGCTGGCCGGCGTGCTGCTGCCGTTCGGGCTCAACCTGTTTGGCGCACTGCAGGAGCAAACCCTGCTGGTTGGTCTGATGCTGGCCTGCTACCTGGCCGGAAAGCTGTTGTTCCCGCGCTATGTGATTCCATTGACTCTGCTGGTCGGCGTGCTGGTTGCCGCCTTGGCTGGACAATTACACTTGGAGCAGCTGGAGTGGTCACTGGCTCAGCCGGTCTGGACAACCCCGGCGCTGTCGGTTCCGGCATTGCTCGGGGTCGGCATTCCGCTGTTTATCGTCACCATGGCGTCGCAGAACGTGCCGGGCATGGCAGTACTGCGCGCCAATGGCTATCAGTTGCCCGCCTCGCCGCTGATGACCACCACCGGCATCACCGGCCTGCTGCTGGCGCCCTTTGGCGGTTACACCTTCAACCTGGCCGCGATCAGCGCTGCAATCTGCGCCGGTAAAGATGCCGACCCGGACCCAGCCCAGCGCTTTCGCGCCAGTGCCTGGGGTGGCTTTTTCTATCTGCTGACCGGATTGTTTGGCGCGACCGTCGCCAGTCTGTTCGCCGCCTTCCCGCAGGCGCTGGTGATGGCGATTGCCGGTCTGGCACTGCTTGGCACCATCGGCAACGCGCTGGCTACCGCACTGCACGATGATCAGCAACGCGAGGCAGCCTTTCTGACCTTTCTGGTGACCGCATCAGGGCTGGCGCTATGGGGCATCGGCAGTGCCTTCTGGGGGTTGCTGCTGGGCCTGCTGGTGCTGCGACTGCCACGCCGTCACGGTTGAGCAGGACGCTGACAAACCCCGCGGTGAATCTCGCTGGTCAGGGTTTCGATACGCTGACTCAGCTGGTGAACGGTCTCGGTCAGCCGGGTGTTTTGCTCAAGTAACAGCAGCAGTTGCTCGGTCTGCTCGGCGGCGTGGGCGGCGCGCTGCTCACTGGCCTCGGCAAGGGCCTCACGGTGCAATGCATCAGCCTGCGCCGATGCCTTGTCACGGTCTGCCTGACGGGTCTGCGCCAGCAGGATCAGGGGCGCAGCGTAGGCCGCCTGCAAACTGAACGCCAGGTTCAGCAGAATAAACGGGTAACGGTCAAAACTGACCAGATCGGAAACGTTGATGGTGATCCACAGCGCGACGATCAGGGTCTGCGCGATCAGAAACACCGGAGTACCGAAGAAGCGGGCAAAGGCTTCGGCACGCAGGGCAAACCAGCCATCACCGAATACCGAGTCCAGATGCATGTTCGGTCGGTGAAAGCGAAAGTGATGGGTGCCAGGCACTGCGCCTGCCGCGGCGGATTCGGTTTTGCCTTGCTTGGGCGTGGTCATCGGCTGACTCCTTGGCCAACGGGATACAAGCACTATAGTGCGCAGAGGATGATCTGTTCAGGGTCAATCCACAGGGTTATCGATTCGCCAAGCCCCGGCACAGACAGATCATCAACCAGTGAGGCCACCAGCAGTACGCCACCGGGCAGCTCTGCCTCCAGCGCCAGCTGATCGCCAACCTGCTCCCGGCCCACTACCGTAGCGGTCAGTCGGTTACCAGACATCACGTCGCCCGCCAGCTTTACCCAGGGCGCCTTGATCAGCGCAAATACCTCCGCACCCTCGCACAATCCAAGCCGTTCACCGCTGTTACGCGTGATCACCGCCGTAAGCGCATGGCCACCATCGAGGGTCAACTCCACCCGCGTGTTCAATCCGTCCGGACGCAGGGCGGCAACCCGGGCAAACAGCTGATTGCGCGCGCTGGTACGCAGGCGCAGCCGGTTCATCACCTGCAGGTAGGGGTCGAGGCTGTCGTCTTCGCTGAGCCGTTGCAGGAAAGCCGCGTGCTCCTGCTGATAGCGCCGAAACGCCGCGACCAACTGTTCGCCAGCCCCGGTCAGCCGCGTACCACCGCCGCCACGTCCGCCAACCGAGCGCTCTACCAGCGGGCTGCCAGACGCCTTGTTCATCGCATCGACCGCGTCCCACGCCGTCTTGTAGCTCATGCCCGCCGCGCTGGCCGCCTTGCTGATAGAGCCGGTTTCGCTGATGCAGACCAGCAGCTCGATGCGATCCTGCCCCGCCAGCGGGCGACCCTGATGGGAAAACCAGACCTGTCCTTCAAGTTTCATTACCTGCGACCCGTTGCCAAACGCTATATAACGAATAATATAACGGTCAGTCGCCGTCCACTGCCAAGGAGATTCCATGCGTCTGCCGCTGCTCATCACCGCCATCGCCTGCCTGAGTGTCAACCCGCTGGCGCTGGCCGACGAGGTGCAGGTCGCGGTCGCCGCCAACTTTACCGCGCCGATGCAGGAGATTGCCCAGGCATTCGAGCAGGACACCGGAAACCGCGTCGTCGCCGCCTTCGGCTCGACCGGCCAACTGTACGCCCAGATCAGCCACGGCGCGCCGTTCGAGGTTTTCCTGGCTGCCGATGCCACGACGCCGGCGCGTATCGAGCAGGACGGCCTCGCGGTCACCGGTACGCGCTTCACCTACGCCACCGGCGCGCTGGCGCTGTGGTCGGCTGACGCCAGCCTGATCAGCGATGGCGAGCAACTGCTGCGCAGCGGTAGCTTCCAGCACCTGGCCATCGCCAACCCGAAAACCGCCCCTTATGGGCTGGCCGCCAAACAGGTCATGCAGCGGCTGGGGCTGAGCGCGGCGCTGGCACACACGCTGGTCGAGGGCCAGAGCATCGGCCAGACCTATCAATTTGTCGCCAGCGGCAATGCCGAGCTTGGCTTCGTTGCGCTCTCACAGGTCTACCGCAACGGCGAGATCACCACTGGCTCGGCGTGGCAGCTGCCGGCAGAGCTATATGAGCCAATCCATCAGGACGCCGTGCTGCTCGACAAGGGCGCCGACAACCCGGCAGCGGCAGCACTGCTGAGCTACCTCAAAGGCGAACGCGCCGCCGCAATCATCCGTAGTTACGGCTACGGGCTCTGAGCATGAGTCTACCGCTGGACAGTGCCGACCTCGCCGCCATCTGGCTGACGCTCAAGCTGGCGGCGCTGACCACCGTGCTGTTACTGCTGGTCGGCACGCCGCTGGCCTGGTGGCTGGCGCATACCCGCTCACGACTCAAGGGGCCGATCGGCGCGCTGGTTGCCCTGCCGCTGGTGCTGCCGCCGACGGTGATCGGCTTTTATCTGCTGGTCGCGATGGGGCCGAACGGTCCGCTTGGTGCACTAACCCAAAAAATGGGTCTCGGCACCCTCGCCTTCAGCTTCAGCGGACTGGTGATCGGCTCGGTGTGCTACTCCATGCCCTTTGTGGTGCAACCGATTCAGAACGCCTTTGAAGCCATCGGCAAGCGCCCCCTCGAAGTGGCAGCAACCCTCGGTGCCAGCCCGCTGGACCGTTTTTTCACCATCGCCCTGCCGCTGGCCCGCCCCGGCATCATTACCGCCAGCGTGCTCGGCTTTGCCCACACCCTTGGCGAGTTCGGCGTAGTGCTGATGATTGGCGGCAACATTCCCGAGCGCACCCGGGTGGTCTCGGTGCAGATTTTCAATCACGTCGAGGCAATGGACTACGCCAGTGCCCACTGGCTAGCCGGCGGCGTCCTGATCTGCTCGTTTCTGATTCTGCTGCTGCTCAACCGGCGCGGCCGCCCGAGCGTCATGCCGGGGGCCCGCGCATGATTCGTCTGCAGCTGAAACAGCGGCTGGCCGACTTCACCCTCGATCTGGACCTGACCCTGCCCGGTCGCGGCGTCACCGCCATCGTCGGCCCCTCCGGCTCCGGCAAGACCACGCTGCTGCGCTGCGTCGCCGGTCTGGAGCGGGCGGCCGAGGCGCGAATCGAGGTCAACGGCATCAGCTGGCAGGACAGCGGGCACGCTGTCTGGCTGCCGCCCCACCAGCGCGCACTCGGCTACGTTTTTCAGGAGGCCAGCCTGTTCCCACACCTCGATGTGCAGGGCAACCTCGACTACGGCCGGCGCCGCAGCCGCACCCCGGCAGACGCAGGACAGGTTGCGCAGATCGTTGAACTGCTGGGTATCGGCCACTTGCTGAAACGTGACATCGCCGGGCTGTCCGGCGGCGAGCGCCAGCGCGTCGGTATTGCCCGGGCCCTGCTTGGCAGCCCTGGGCTGCTGCTGATGGACGAGCCGCTGACCGCCCTCGACCCGCAGCGCAAGGCCGAGATCCTGCCGTATCTGGAGCGATTGCACGCCGAGCTGGACATTCCGCTGCTGTATGTCAGTCACGCGCCGGACGAGGTCGCCAGACTGGCCGACCACCTGGTGCTGCTGAACAACGGTCGGATGCAGGCCAGCGGCCCGCTGCAGGCGCTGCTGCCCCGTCTGGATCTGCCATTGGCACACAGCGACGACGCTCGTGTCGTGCTTGAAGGCGTGGTCAGCGGCTACCGCTCAGCCTATCAGTTGCTCAGCCTGCGGCTGGCTGGCGACGAGCACTTGCATGTTATCCATGGCGAACTGCCGCCGGGGACGCGGGTGCGGGTAGCGGTGCAGGCTCGGGACGTCAGTCTGGTGCTGGAGCAACCGCAGCACAGCAGCATGCTCAACCGCTTGCCGGCAACCGTTTGCGCCGTCGAAACCATTGCCGATGCTGCACAGGTACTCGTCAGGCTGGATGTTCAGGGTCAGCCCCTGCTGGCCAGGGTAACCCGCTTCTCCGCTGACCAGCTGGAGCTGCACCCGGGCCAGACGCTGTGGGCTCAAATCAAGGCGGTCGCGCTGCTCAGTCAGGCTGCCGGCCCGCCGTCGTCTCGCTCTGCGACAACCATTGCAGCATCAGCCCCCGATCAATAAGACGAATGCCGCGTCGCCGTGCAGCAGCGCGCGCGGGCGCACCGATTCGTCCGCCACAGACCAGGATCACACCCTCGGCATCCACCCGGTCGGCGCGGTCGACGGCTCGCTCCAGTTGCGCGGGCTCCAGCACGGGATCGCGCCAATGCTCGGTGACCAACAGCACTTTCTGCTCCTGTCGCTGCAGCAGCAGATCGCTACCCGAAATGGGACCAATCACCGGCTCATATCCCTCGGTCTCCAGGGTCAGCTCAATCAGATCACGCATTTCCTGCCAGCTGAGCTGCTCCAGCAGCGAGTCAGCCGCCCGTTCCTGTCGCAGCCGATCCAGCCGCCGCCGCCAGGACACCCGGTTGAACAGGTCAGCGACGCCGGCACACAGCAATGCCAGCGGCAGCAACACCTGACCGACCAGCGCAAAGCTGTGCAGCAAGGTAGCCGAGCCATCACCGATACGGCTGGAAGGAAGCGCCCACTGGGCGATGGCCCGCAGCCCGAGCCAGCAAAATGCGGCCAGCAGCAGGTAGAGCCACCACGGCACGAGGTGACGGACCAGCACGGCCTGTTCGAGGGGAGTACTACTTTGACGACGAGGCATCCCTGACTCCTGCAAGATGGCTCCATGCCACCAGACCATAACGATAGCCGCTGCCGGCGATCCGGTAAAGAATCAGCTGCGCTGGGCGAGAATTGCGTCCAGCAGGCCGGGGAAGCGCGCGTCCAGATCGGACCGGCGCAGCGAATTCATGTGAGTCGTGCCGACACTCTTGGTCATGACCAGCCCGGCATCGCGCAACACGCGGAAATGATGCGACATGCTCGACTTCGGTCGACCGCCATCAAGCTCGCCACAGCTGGCTTCACTGACTTCGGCCAGACGCTGGACAATTTCCAGTCGCACCGGATCGCTCAGGGCGTAGAGCACACGCTCGAGAATCAGGTCGCTGGCAGGGGGGTGTTTGAACGGTCGCATGGACAAAGATCATACACAGAGGTTTACTTCCGATCCATAGTTCCAATATTATCGAACTATTGAATCAATCCATATTCCAATCCTGCTGTCGGAGGTTATCCATGTCAGCCCTGTTTCAACCCTTTACTCTCAAGGACGTATCCCTGCGCAACCGCATCGCGGTCCCGCCAATGTGTCAGTACTCGGCCAACGACGGCCTGATCAATGAATGGCACCTCGCCAATTACACCAGTCAGGCCCGTGGCGGCGCCGGTCTGGTGATCGTCGAGGCCACCGCCGTCTCACCGGAAGGCCGCATCACCCCCGGCTGCGCCGGTATCTGGAACGACCAGCTGGCCGAAGCGTTCGTCCCGGTGGTGCGCGGCATCAAGGCCAATGGCGCGGTGCCGGGCATCCAGATTGCCCACGCCGGGCGCAAGGCCAGCGCCAACCGCCCCTGGGAAGGCGACGACCATATCCCCAATGACGCGGCCAACGGCTGGCAGACCATCGCCCCATCGGCCATCCCCTTCGGCGCACACCTGCCGAAAGTTCCCGAAGCAATGACCCTGCAGGACATCGAGCGGGTCAAGGCCGATTTCGTTGCGGCCGCACGCCGCGCCCTGGCAGTCGGCTTCGAGTGGCTGGAACTGCACTTCGCCCACGGCTATCTGGCCCAAAGCTTCTTCTCACCGCACGCCAACCAGCGCACCGACGCTTACGGCGGCAGCGCCGATAACCGCAGCCGCTTCCTGCTGGAAACCCTGGCCGCCGTGCGCGAAGTCTGGCCGGAACATCTGCCACTGACCATCCGCTTTGGCGTCATCGAGTTCGACGGCAATGACGAGCAGACCATGACCGAGTCGATCGACCTCACCCGCCGCTTCAAGGCCGCCGGCATGGACATGATGAGCGTCAGCATGGGATTTAACATCCCCACCGCCAAAATCCCCTGGGCTCCGGCGTTCATGGGCCCGATTGCCAAGCGCGTGCGTGATGAAGCCGGCGTGCCGGTCTCCTCGGCCTGGGGCTTTGGCGAGCCGCATATCGCCGAGAAAGCAGTACAGGACGGTCAACTGGATCTGGTCATGGTCGGCAAGGCGCATCTGGCCAACCCGCACTGGGCCTACCACGCCGCCCGCGAACTGAAGGTGGAGCGCCCATCCTGGGTCATGCCGGCACCCTATGCCCACTGGCTGGAACGCTACTGATCCACAGCCACCCCTTGCGCGCGCCGCCACGGCGCGCTGCAATGGCAGGCAACCAATCAGATAACCGGATGGGGGCAACATGCAGGACAACAGCTACTACTATGAACCCGCGCAGGGCCACGGGCTGGCCCACGACCCGTTCAATTCCATCGTTGGCCCCCGCCCGATCGGCTGGATCAGCAGCCGCAGCAGCGACGGTATCCTGAACCTCGCTCCCTACAGTTTTTTCAATGCGTTCAATTACATACCGCCGATCATCGGCTTTGCCAGCATTGGCCACAAGGACAGCCTGAGCAATATCGAGCAGACCGGCGAGTTCGTCTGGAACCTCGCTACCTTGCCGTTGGCCGAGGCGATGAACCAAAGCTGCGCCGCGGTGGCGCCCGAGGTCGACGAGTTTGCGCTGGCGGGGCTGACCGCGTTGCCATCACGCCAGATCGACGTACCAAGGGTAGGCGAAAGCCCGGTCTCCTTCGAATGCCGCAAGACCCAGATCATCCAGCTGCAGAGCGCTGCGGGCGATGCACTCAATACCTGGCTGGTGCTCGGCGAAGTGATTGGCGTCCATATCGACCGCCGCCTGCTGGTCGACGGTGTCTACCAGACCGCTGCCGCCGAGCCGATTCTGCGCGGCGGTGGCCCGGCCGATTACTTCCGCGTCGAGGCGGGCGCGCTGTTTCGCATGCACCGCCCCGGCTGAACTCACCCCAGCATGAACACTGGCGCCAGCAGCACGCCCAGCAGTGGCAAGCCTAGCGCCAACCTTGGCGCATAGGGCAACAGCAGTAACAGAACCAGGCCGCACAGCGACAGCATGCCCAGCCAGCCGACCAGCGCCATGCTGGCTGGCCAGATCTGCAGACTCAGCAGCAGTGCCAGCAACAGCAGCAACACGCCCAGCGGGCGGCACCAGGCTCGCAAACTCGGCGGCGCCGCTGCAGCCAGTTGCTTCCAGTGCCGCTCCGTGCCCAGACACAGCGCCAGCATGCCGGCATAGCTGGCGCTCAGCGCCAGACACAGCAGACTGGCGTTCATGACTGCACCTCCGCCATCACCGCAGGCGCTCGTCGCGCAGCCCGAACCGTTGCCGCCGGCCGCTTTGACACTTTCCACGCGGCCAGCGCCAGCAAGGCTCCGAGCCCAAACCCGGTCAGATCAACCCCCAGTCGAATGCGGTCAGGAACGGCAAGCGCGGTTTGCAGATCCAGCAGTGGCACGCCCAGCAGCAGCACCGCACTCGCTGCCAGTTGTTCCAGCCAGCCACGCAACGGCGCGCGCAGCCGCGCATGCAGCAGTGCTGCCAGCCAGGCGCCGAAGAATACCCGCAACTCCCAGCCCTCACGCTCGGCCAGATCCGCCGGCAACAGGCGGTTGGCCCACAGCAGCGCCACGCAGGCCAGCATCAGTCCACCCACGCAGGCCAGATTGAGCCACTCCACCTGACGCAGCCAGACGCCCTGTGCCGCAGACTGCCGTCGCCGCTTGACGGTATACAGCACCAGTCCGCTGGCGATCATGGCGCTGCTGACCAGACCACAGATGAAATACAGCCAGCGCATGGGGTAACCGCCAAACTGGGCAAAATGCAGCCCCGCCATCACTTTTTGCACCAGCAGGCTGGTGCGGGTTGGCGGCGGCGCGCGCAGCAGCTCGCCGGTGATCGCATTGAAGGCCAGCGCCTCGCCCTTGGTCAGCTCCAGACGACTGCCAAGCAGCGGCCGCACCTCGACCCGCGCGTTGACGCGGCCCGGTTGACTGACCGACAGAGAGGACAGCATGCCGGCACCGTAATGGGCTTCGCCCAGGGCAATGAACTGCTCCAGCGGCTGCATGGCGGCGCTCGCCGCCGGCACCTCACGCGATGGCCGACCTCCCTCACCCCCGCGCGCCGCGCCCTGTTGCTGCTGGGCGCCCGGGCGCAGCTCGCGCAGCAGCGCATCGCGATCGCCGTTGTACAGCGCATCGGTTGCGGCCGGCATGTAGATTAGGAAGAAGATCACCAGACCGGAGTAGGTAATCATCAGATGGAACGGCAACAGCAGCACGGCGCTGGCGTTGTGACCATCCAGCCAGCTGCGCTGACCCTTGCCCGGGCGGAAGGTAAAGAAGTCCTTGAAGATCTTCTTGTGGATGATGATGCCGCTGATAATCGCCACCAGCATCGCCATCGCAGCAAACCCGACGACCCAGATACCGATAACGCGCGGCATATGCAGGGTGTAATGGAAACGGAAGAAGAAACTGCCTCCTGCGGTCTCTCGCGGCGTTATCTGCTCGCCGCTCTCGGCGTCGATCAGCGTGCGCTGGCCACGCCGCTGTTCACCCGCCGAGACGCTCAGCGAGGGATCGCGCGCCGTAGGCAGGCCGATATTCCAGGCACTCGCCGCCGGATGGTTGGCTTCCAGCCAGCGCTGGGCAACCTGCACGGCACTGGCCTGATCGACCTGCCGGTCCTGCAGTTCCGGTTGCATCCACCAGTTCAGCTCCCGATCAAACACCGCCAGGGTGCCGGTCAGAAAGATCGCAAACAGCAGCCAGCCGAGCACCAGACCGGCCCAGGTGTGCAGCCCCGACATCGATTGGGTCAACGAGGGGTGGCGACTCATACCTCCCCCCCTGCAAACCAGTGCGGGCCAAAGCCGATCAGCAGCAATACCAGCGTCACCGGCAGCGCCCAGAGCGCGCGCCGCAACGGGCGGGCAAATACCCAAAGCACAAACAAGGTGTAGACCGCAAACGACAGCAGCGTCGCGCTGATCAGTGCATCGACCCGCTCCAGCGGCAGCAACCGGGCCAGAGCTGCGGTCACGCTGTAGGCGAACAGGTAACCGCCCGGAACAGCCAGCAGAAGGCGGCCAAGGGTCCTTGGCCACACCGCTGTCGTCGAGAAAACCAGCTTATTCATCCAACACACCCCTGCAGGGCGAGGGCCCTGACGCAAAACGCAGCCCGCCCGCTAAGCGGGTTCAGCGGGCGGGCTGACAGACAGTCTGACCGGCGGATCAGAAATCGACCGTCATGCCCACCGTCAACCGGCGGCCATCGAGTACCACGCCGTAGCTGTCGTTGGTCACTTCCTTGTTGGCGACGTTGTAGAGGCCGGCCTTGACGTTGACGTTGTCGGTCAGGCGATAGCCCGCGCCGATATCGACAAAACCGTATCCGGGCGTGCCGTCCGACATGCTGGTGCGGCCCATGTAATCGGAGGTTTTGCTGCGATAGTTACCCTGCAGCCAGGCGTTCAGGCGCGCATTGACGTCCCATTCCAGCAGGCCGTTGAGCATATGGCGTGGCTGCCGGTTCAGAGGCTCGCCCTTGAACTCGCCGGACTTCTGCTCGGAACGGGTAAAGGTGTAGCTGCCGGAGAGGTTCCAGTTCGGCTGGAAGCGGTAGTCGAACGTCAGCTCGACGCCCTGCATAACGGCCTCGGAGATGTTCTGGCGGGTGCTGAGGAAGAAATAGTTGGTGCCACCGAACGAACAGGTCCAGGTCGCCGGATCGTTGCGATCACCGTTGGGGCTTTCGCACAGGCGGTCCTCGGCAATCTTGTCCTTGTACTGGGTGTGGAACAGCATCGCGCTGGTATTGAGTCCCAGCGTGGCGTTGTCGTAGACGTAACCGATCTCGTAGTTGGTGCTGGTTTCCGGCTTCAGGTCCGGGTTGCCGATGATCAGCGCGCGCGGATGCGGCGCTGGCGAGCCGCCGCCACCAGTGCCGCGACCAAAGCCCTCGGTCGCATCCGACAGGGTCGGCTGGCGGTAACCGGTAGACACGCCGCCCTTGAGCACCCACTCCGGGTTCAGCCGGTAGACGCCATACAGGCGCGGCGACAGCTCGCCACCAAACAGCTCGTCATCGTTGTAGCGCAGCCCGGTGGTAACAGACAGATCGTCGGTGAGCGCCCAGTCCACCTCGGTGTACAGCGCAGCAATCCAGCGATCGACGCTTTCTACCGCTCCCGGAATGTTGGAGATCAGCAGGCCGTTGGTTTCATCGACAAACTCCTCCTGCTTGTATTGCCCGCCGAAGGTCACCACGTGATCACCCCAGAAGTAGCTTGCCTGGGTATTGAGCAGGCTGACCTCCTCCTGCTTGGTGCTGCCGGTGCCCGGCTTGTCGGACACATCGTGCTGCAGGAAGCTGTTGATGATCAGGTCGCCATAATTGCCATCATGGCTGAAGACATACACATCCTTCTCGTAGCGGTAAGTCGACGGATCAGCGTCAGCCGCAATGCTCTTGCCCGGGGTATGGGTGTATTTCAGCTCGGACGCGGTGTAGCCGAGGCTGAAGCGATTCTGCTCGTTGGGTGTCAGGTAGAACTCGGCGCCACCCTGTTTGCGGGTGCTCTCCGGCATGCTGGCGGCGGCATCGCCACCACCGATGTAATCGCTTTCGTCGGTGCCGACATAGGTGCCGGTGAACTGCGCACCGAGCAGGCCCTGAATGATCGGACCGGCCAGATAGAAATCAGCCTGCTGCGAGTCGCTGCTGATATCGTTCATGGCGCCGGTGTACTCGGTCGAGATGCTGCCGGCCCATTCGTCACCGCCGCGACGGGTGATGATATTGATCACCCCGCCCATGGCTTCCGAGCCGTAGAGCGAGGACATCGGCCCGCGGATCACCTCGATCCGCTCGATCATCGAGATCGGCGGCAGGCCGATCTGCTTGCCGCCATCGGCACCGTTGCTGTTGACCATGCGGCCGGCGGAAATCGGCCTGCCATCGACCAGATACAGCGTATAGGTGTCATCCATGCCGCGAATGCTGATGTCCTGCATATTGCCGCCGCCGGTGACGAACACACCGGGGACGTTACGCACGGCATCGGTCACATCGGAGTAGGACTGCTTCTCCAGCTGCTCGCGGGTAATCACCGAGATGCTGGCAGGCGCATCGGCGATGTTCTGCTCGTAGCCTGAGGCGGTCACCACGGTAATGGGCTGCAGCTCGACCATTCCGTCGCTTGTCGTATCCTCGGCTATCGCATTGACCGACAGCCCCAACGCAGCGGTCGCCACCGCCAGAGCCAGTTGCTGGCGCTTGAACATTCCCATGCACTTCACTCCCCTATGACAGAATTCAGCAGACAGTCACCGAGCCATTCCCTGCGCTGCGCCCCCGCGAGAGAGGACGGCAGAGCTCGATTCGCGACAAATGATAATAATTCCTATTTGAGAGTAAAGCGCATTTACAAACTATACAGCTTGCAGCTGAATGCACACACGCAGGCCGGGCTCACCATTCTCAGCCCAGATATGTCCCTGCTGCAGGTTGATCTGACGCTGCGCGATGGCAAGCCCAAGACCAAAACCGTCGCCATCCGGCCGGGCCTTGTTCAGTCGGGCAAAGGGCCGAAAGATAACCTGTAAATCCGCCTCGGCCACGCCAGGCCCCTGATCGGCAAGGCACAGGGTCCAGCAGCCGTCGGCCTGCTCGGCACTGAAACAGACCCGCCCCTGCGGCGGTGAGTGGCGAATGGCATTGCGCAACACGTTTTCCAGCGCCTGCGCCAGCGCGTTCAGATTACCCAGCACTTGGCAGCCCTGCGGCAAGGCGGTCACGATTCGCTCCGGCTGCCAGCCCGACTCGAACAGGGCGTCCTCGCGCAATACATCCCAGAGCGCATTGACATCAACCGCGCCGCAATCCAGCCGCCCGGGCACGCTGTCGAGCCAGGCCAGCTCCAGCGTACTGTCGACCAGCTCTCGCATGTTGCCGACTTCGCGCTCCAGTCTGTTACGCAGTTCGGGCAACGGCAGTTCGGTTTCGGCTGCCACACCCAGCCGACTCAGAGGGGTGCGCAACTCATGGGAAAGGTCTCGCATCAGTTGGCGCTGCTGGGCGACCGACTGACGCAGGCGCAGGGTCAGAAACTCCAGCGAGCGCCCCAGCTCACCAAGTTCGTCACGACGCCGTGCCAGCGATGCCGGCAGCAGACTTTGCAAGGGATCGGCACGCATCGCGTTGGCCTGTCGACGCAAGCGCTCGAGCGGCGAGATAAGCAGCCAGTAAAGCAACACGCAGAACAATACCGCGAGCAACCCGGGCACCACGTACAGCAGCAGCAGATTGAGCAGCGCGCGCTGCCCCCAGGGTGCCAGTGCCTCAGGCAAACGCAGAACCAGGTAATGAGACTGATCCGGCAGAGGCACCCGGATGGTCGGCCGACCATCGCCGCGGCGGCTCATAAGCCCATCATAGTCACGGACAAAGCCGAGCATGCGCCGCTGCCGCTCGGTCAATGCCTGCCCTGCCAGCGGTCGTCGATCCTCGTCCACCAGCACCAGCAACTCCGGCGACACCTCAATGCGTTGCCTGCGCCAGCGTTCCAGAGCGTCGGGCCCTTCAGCGAGCGCCTGCGCGGCCTCGGCGGCATAGCCCTGCAGGGTACCGAGTGCCCGGTCCGGCAGAAAGGACAGATAACGATCAATACGTGCGCTCAGGTAATGGGTCGCGCTGATCAGACTCAGGCAGAATCCAGCCACCAGAATCACCAGCGGCCAGAATAGCGAACGCTGCCCCGGCATCAGCGTAGCCAACTGAGCAGATAACCCTGCCCCCAGACCGACTCCAGCCGCAGGTTGTGTATTCCGGCCTGGGTCAGCTTGCGACGCAGGTTGCTGATATGCATGTCCAATACCCGGTCATGCCGGGCGTAGCCGCGGCGCAGCACCTGCTGGTACAGAAAGGCCTTGGTCAGCACCTCATTCATTTGTTCGTACAATACCTGCAGCAATCGAAACTCGGTCGGTGTGACACTCAACCAGCAATCCCCGCAACGCACGCGCATGGCAGGCTCATCAAACGCCAACAGATCGTCGTTGGCTGCCGGCGGCACAACGCAGTCGCGCTCCCGCTCGTAGGCCACCCGACGCAGGATGGCGGCAATCCGCACCTGTAACTCGCGGGTGCTGAACGGCTTGGGCAGATAGTCATCGGCACCGCCGTCAAACCCGGCAATACGGTGCCCTTCATCACCCTGGGCAGACATCATCAGCACCGGTGTGGCGTGCTGGCGCCGCAAACGCCTGAGCAGCTCCATCCCATCGATGCCGGGCAGCATCACATCCAGCAGGATCAGGTCGTAGGCTACTCGCTGCGCCAGGTTCAGGCCGCTGTCGCCATCGGCAGCAACGGTGATGACGAGACCCGCGCGCTCAAGCGACGTTTTCAGATGGAGACCCAGAACCGGGTCGTCCTCGATAGCCAGAATGTGGGGGTGAAATGCTTGCACGGCGCGCCTCGTTACAAACGATAATTGTTTGCACCTGTAAAAATACTGCATCAGAGCACTGCAAAGCAAACGACCTTCGGTCGGCGCGGCCCTGTCGCCGCGTCGACGCAACCGCTACAATGCGCGGCTTTGCGCCGCCCACGCGGCTGCCCTTTCAGTCCGCTTCTTTGCTCAGCCAGGATTCTCCCGTGATCGCCACCGCCAACATCACCATGCAGTTTGGTCCCAAGCCGCTGTTCGAAAACGTTTCCGTCAAGTTCGGCAACGGCAACCGCTACGGCCTGATCGGCGCCAACGGCTGCGGCAAATCGACCTTTATGAAGATCCTTGGCGGCGAGCTGGAGCCCTCCGGCGGCCAGGTGATGCTCGAACAGAACGTGCGTCTGGGTAAGCTGCGTCAGAACCAGTTTGCCTACGAAGAGTTCAGCGTGATCGACACCGTGATCATGGGTCACGAGGAGCTGTGGAAGGTCAAGGCCGAGCGTGACCGCATCTACTCGCTGCCGGAAATGAGCGAAGAAGACGGGATGAAAGTCGGCGAACTGGAGGGCGAGTTCGCGGAAATGGACGGCTACACCGCCGAATCCCGCGCCGGTGAACTGCTGCTCGGTCTCGGCATTCCGCTGGAACAGCACTTTGGCCCGATGAGCGAAGTCGCCCCCGGCTGGAAGCTGCGTGTGCTGCTGGCCCAGGCGCTGTTCTCCGATCCGGATGTGCTGCTGCTGGACGAACCGACCAACCACCTGGATATCAACACCATCCGCTGGCTGGAAGACGTACTCAAGGCGCGTACCAGCACCATGATCATCATTTCCCACGACCGTCACTTCCTGAACTCGGTCTGCACCCACATGGCCGACCTGGATTACGGCGAACTGCGCCTGTTCCCCGGCAACTACGACGAGTACATGACCGCCGCCACCCAGGCGCGCGAGCGTTTGCTGTCGGACAACGCCAAGAAGAAAGCGCAGATCGCCGAGCTGCAGACCTTTGTCAGCCGCTTCTCGGCCAACGCCTCCAAGGCCAAGCAGGCGACCAGCCGCGCCAAACAGATCGACAAGATCCAGCTGGAAGAGGTCAAACCCTCCAGCCGCGTCAGCCCGTTTATCCGCTTCGAGCAGTTCAAGAAACTGCACCGTCAGGCGGTCACCCTGCAGAACGTCAGCCAGGGCTACGACGGCGAAGTGCTGTTCAAGGGCCTGAACCTGCAGATCGAAGCCGGCGAGCGGGTCGCCATCATCGGCCCCAACGGCATCGGCAAGACCACCCTGCTGCGCACCATGGTCGGTGAACTGGCACCGATGGCCGGTGAGGTGAAATGGGCCGAAAGCGCCGACATCGGCTACTTCGCGCAGGATCACGCCGACGACTTCAAGGACGACTGCACCCTGTTCGAATGGATGGCGCAGTGGACCCAGGGCGGCGAACAGCTGGTGCGCGGCACCCTCGGCCGCATGCTGTTCTCCAACGACGAGATCGGCAAATCGGTCAAGGTGATCTCGGGCGGCGAGCAGGGCCGCATGCTGTTCGGCAAGCTGATCCTCGGCAAGTCCAACGTCATGCTGATGGACGAGCCGACCAACCACCTCGACATGGAGTCGATCGAAGCGCTCAACCTGGCGCTGGAGAACTACCCGGGCACGCTGATCTTCGTCAGCCACGACCGTGAGTTCGTCAGCTCGCTGGCCACCCGCATCATCGAGCTGTCGGAAAATGGCGTGACCGACTTCTCCGGCAGCTACGACGACTACCTGCGCAGTCAGGGCGTGCTGGTCTGATCTGACGGTTCGCCGTCAGGGCGATACAAAGGGCAATAGCGCCAAAAGGCTGCCGTCGAACACCAGCAGGTCGAGCCAGGCCAGCTGGTGCAGGACAACAATCAGCCAGAACAGCACCTGAAAGGACGCCTTGCGGGTCTTGTGGCGAAGCAGCTGCTGGGCCACCAGCGCGCCTGGCCAGCCGCCCAGCAGCGCAGAGAGATGCAGAGTCTTTTCCGGCGTGCGCCAGCGCCCCGTCTCGGCACTGCGTTTATCGAGCCAATACTGAACAAAGCTGACGACGCTGACCACGGCGTAGGCCAACAGCCACCAGGGCTGACCCTGTTCCAGCCACAGCTGCAGGCTGCCGAACAGTGGCAGTATGCATAGCAGCGCCAGCACCACCAGCTTGGCACCCCGATTATGTACCCGGTGCCGGTGCCGCCCGGTACGGAGCGCGGCCCCGCGGGTCGGCGTCAGCGCGCTGCGCTCGCGCGGCTTGCGGCGAATGGCCGGGCGATCCAGCGCCAGCCCCTCACCACGCATGTGCTCGGCCCGTCGTCGCCCCTGCTCGTCGGCGACGGCCACAAAGCGCACCGCCATACCGGTCACCGGCCTGGCGTCACCGCGCATGACCGAAATATGGGCAAACACCCGCTCACTGCCGTCATCGGGCTGAATGAAACCGAAGCCCTTGGCGTCGTTCCAGTTCACCAACTTGCCGCCCTGCTCCATCCACATCCCTCCCGCGTCTCTGCGCCGGAGTATAGCCCGCCCTCAGACGCGCCGGGCAGCCATGCCCGCAATCTGCCACAACCGCGCCAGGTCGGCGGCGCGGGCACTGAGCTGGTCGGCGGCCTGCTGCATGGCCTGCTCGAGACTGAGCGGTCCCGGTGCCAGACTGAAGGCCGCGCCGATGCCTTCGGCATAGAGGCGCTGATAGCCTTCACCGAGACTGCCAGCCAGAGCAATGACCGGCACGCCGGCGGCACGGGCAATGCGCGCCACCCCGACGGGCGTCTTGCCGTGCAGACTCTGGCCATCCAGCCGACCCTCACCGGTGATCACCAGATCGGCACCGTGCACGGCCTCGGCCAGCCCGGCCAGCTCCGCCACCAGTTCAATACCGGGGCGAAAGCCTGCCTTGAGCACCGCGCGGGCTGCAAAACCGAGCCCGCCAGCAGCGCCAACGCCGGGCAGGTTGCGCAGATCCTCGCCCAGAGTCGACGCCATAACATCGGCATAATGGCCCAGCGCGGCGTCCAGTTGGTCCACCTGCGCCGGAGTCGCGCCCTTCTGCGGGCCAAATACCGCCGAGGCGCCACGTGGCCCACAGAGCGGATTGTCGACATCGGCGGCAACCAGCACTTCAACCTGCGCCAGCCGGGTATCCAGTCCGGTCAGGTCGATATGGCGCAGCCGCGCCAGCGCCTCGCCGCCCGGTGGCAGATCCCCACCATCGGCATCCAGCAGGCGCACACCAAGTGCGCACAGCAAACCGGCACCGCCATCGTTGGTTGCGCTGCCGCCGAGGCCCAGCACGATCCGCCGCACCCCGGCATCCAGCGCCGCGCGGATCAGCTCGCCGGTGCCGAAGCTGCTCGCCCTCAGCACATCGCGCCGCGCCT
Organism: Halopseudomonas sp. MFKK-1; assembly: GCF_027474385.1. Classification (NCBI taxonomy): domain Bacteria; kingdom Pseudomonadati; phylum Pseudomonadota; class Gammaproteobacteria; order Pseudomonadales; family Pseudomonadaceae; genus Halopseudomonas; species Halopseudomonas sp. MFKK-1. Next base: position 1,207,646 of record NZ_CP114836.1, on the reverse strand, counting down.
GCTCGACCCGATGCAGTCCGCTGGCCTCGGCCATTTCGATCACAGCCCGACGCCCCGGCAACAATCCCCAGTTGGCGGTTACCGGATCACCCAGCGGGCCGCTGACCTCGGTCCATTGCCGCTCGCCCCCGGTCGCGGCCAATACCGCATCAACCGTGCCTTCGCCGCCATCAGCCATCGGGCAGAGCAGCAGTTCAGAATCGGGATAAACCCGCGCCCAGCCCGCCGCGATGGCTTCAGCAACAGCGCGGGCACTCAGGCTTTCCTTGAACGAATCGGGGGCGATAACCAGTTTCATCAGAGCAGTACCAGACTCAGCAGCCAGACGGTGATAATGCCGGCGATGCCCTGCATCAGGGTGCCGAGGGTTTGCGCACGGTAAGCGGTGCCGACACTCATGCGGCTGAACTGGGTCACGACCCAGAAGAAGCTGTCGTTGGCGTGGGACACGGTCATCGCGCCGGCCCCAATGGCCATCACGCAGAGCACCCGGCCCATCTCGCTATCCAGCCCCAACTCCGGCAGCAGCGGTGCAACCAGCGCCGAGGTAGTCACCAGCGCCACGGTAGTTGAACCCTGCGCCGACTTCAGCGCAGCAGACACCACAAACGGCATGAACAGCCCGATACCCAGCGCCGACAGGGTCGCCCCCAGATAGTCGCCCAACGGCGTCACCTTGAGCATGGCGCCGAAGGCACCGCCGGCACCGGTGATCAGCAGAATCGGAGCGGCGGCCTGAATACCCTCCACCACGCGGTCATGGAACTCCTGACGCTTGTTGTCCGCGCGCAACAGCGTGCAGGCCAGCGCCAGACCGACTGCCAGCGCCACAACCGGCTGACCGAGGAAGGCCAGCAGCGTGTAGACGAAGCCCTCACCCACCGGCTTGGCCGGCAGATTGGCGAGGGTGCCCAGACAGATCAGGCCGATCGGCAGAAAGATCGGTGCAAAAGCCTTGGTCGCGCTCGGCAACACACCGTATTTGGCCCGGATCTGGGCATAGTCTTCAGCGTCCATCACGTGGGTGCCGTTGTCTTCCAGCGGGATGTCCTTGCCGATAAACCGATTGGCCCACCACATCCCGGCAAAGGCAGTCACCAGCGACACCACCAGACCGACCAGTATCACCAGACCAAGGTTGTTCTCCAGCCCCAGATTACCGGCCGCGGCAATCGGGCCGGGGGTCGGCGGCACAAAGGTGTGGGACGCGTAGAGGCCGGTCGCCAAGGCCACGCTCATGGCGATGACCGAGACCTTCATGCGCGCGGCCAGAGCATTCTTCAGCGAGTTAAGGATGACGTAGCCCGAATCACAGAACACCGGGATCGACACCAGATAGCCGATGATCGACATGGTCAGCGTCGGGAAACGCTCGCCGAGCAGCTTGATCACCGTCTCCGCCATGGTGATTGCCGCGCCGCTGCGCTCAAGAATCACGCCGATGATGGTCCCCAGCACAATGACAATGCCGATATAACCAAGGATGCCGCCAAAGCCACCGGTGATCGTCTTGACGATCTCCATAGTCGGCACCTGATAGGCGAAACCGGCCAGCAACGCCGCCGCCAGCAAGGCAAGAAAGGGGTGTAACTTGAGGCGCGATGTCGCCAGAACGATAAAGGCAATCAGGGCGACCAGAATCAGTACCAGACCCATGCTGAACTCCTTTTTATTGTGTTTGCCGCGATGGGCGGCGATGACAACGGCCATTGTCACCCAGCCTGCGGGACAAAAGCCTTATGCCCACGCACAACAATAGACGGGAATTAGCAACGCATTCTTGTTCGCTCGCCCAATAGCAATGAACCTGAAACTGGGTAGATCCGCTCTGGTTAGGGGGCGGTGGCGGAGAGCAAGACCAGTCGGAAGTGACGTGCTCGCGAAAGCGTGTAAACCATCAGTCGCAGCGAACCGACTACAGCATGAGTGCGACTGCCAAATCAGCTTTTCGCCTTTTACGGCGAGCCAAGGGGGGCCGCTTGCCCGGCCCCCCTTAGCGATCCCCCGGGGCACCCGACTACGCGGCCCTTCGGGTTCGCTGCGTTGCTCGATTTATCGGGGAGTCATAAAACTCGTCGCTGCGCTCCTCAGACAGCCTATGACTCTTTTTCCCGATAAATCTGCGCTACTCGCCCGCGTAAACGGGACGAAACCCGGTGCACACTCCACCATCCAAGTCTTTGGCAGTTTGCCAGAGCGCGATAATTAGGCGTGTGTTAGCAGCCGCTTCTGGCGCAAAACAAATCAGCAGACATAAAACACTGACCCGGACGCGGAGCGTCGTTACAGACATTCCCACGCGGGAGCGTGGGAATGATCAGGTCTATTTCGGTAAGACATGATGAATGCACGGACCAACTCCCCGTTTACGCGGGCGAGTAGCGCAGGGATGACGGGAAAAAGAGCGGCAGCGTGTCTGAGGAGCGCAGCGACGAGTTCTGCCGCTCCCCGTCAGCCCGAGCAACGCAGCGAACCCAAAGGGCCGCGTAGCCGGGTGCCCCGGGGGATCGCTAAGGGGGGCCGGGCAAGCGGCCCCCCTTGGCTCGCCGTGAAAGGCGAAAAGCGCGTTATCAGGCAACACTGCAGCAGAAAATAATACAAAGAACCGTACGCAGCGCGTCCTGACAGGCGTTCCACGCAGGAGCGTGGGATCGATCAATGGCTAGCGGGAACGTAGCGGCAGCCGCCGCCCAGCTACTCCGGAAACAACGCCAACCCGATACTCAACAGCATTCGATCCGTCATCCGATCCAGATCCAGCCCGGTAATCTCGGCAATCCGGTCCAGCCGGTAGCGCAGGGTATTGCGATGCACCTGCAGCTGCTCGGCGCAGGCCTGAGTATGGCCATTGTGCTGCAACCAGCTGCGCAGGGTGGCCACCAGCTGACCATTGCCATCGGCCCGGCGCAGCGGCTGAATCGGCGCCAGCAGTTGCTGCACTGTCCAGCTGCCCTGCTGCTGATGGAGCAGCACCGCCAGCCGATTGTCGGCCAGACTGACCATACGCTCGGACACCCGCATCTCCTGCACATAATCGCGCAGACTGATCAGAGCCTCGGTCGCCTCGCGCAGATCCGCGAGCGACGTGACCGCCTCGGCCAGCAGCACCCGGCCCACCGGCCAGCCCCGCTGATCGGCCTGCTCCAGCCAGCTGCGGCGCGGAGGTTGCGGCTTGCCACTGCGCAACCAAAGGACCTCGTGCAGCCCGAGCGGAAGAATGATGTCGTGCGGGTGACGGGCACGCATCAGCGTCACCAGTTGCCCTTGGGAATGCTGATGGTCGCTTTCTGTAGCCAGGCACAGCAAACAGCACTGCAGCGGCCATTTCCAGCGCATGCGCAGGCGTTCCGCATCCTCCTCCAGACTGGCTACCGGGTAGCCACGCTCCAGCAGGTTGACCAGCCAGGCCTCCTGCTGCTGACCGCGCCAGTGCTGCTCTGCCTGCAACACGCGCTGTTCGACCAGCATCTCGGCGGTCATGCGCAGCAGCTCGGCAAACGGCCTGACCTGCTCTGGATCACCGGTAATACCCAGCACGCCAACCAGCCTCCCACCGTGCAGCAACGGCAGGTTGATACCGGGTTTGACGCCTTGCAGACAGGCTGCCGCCTGCTCGTCCAGCGCCACTACCCGCTGGTTGGCGAGCACCAGTTGGGCGCCCTCGTGCCGGCTGTCGATGCGCTCGGCATCGCCGCTGCCGATGATCACTCCCTGGCGATCCATCACATTGACGTTGTACGGCAGGATAGCCATCGCTCGATTGACGATGTCCTGGGCCAGATGACGGTCCAGTTCAAACATGCTCGTGCTCCTCAGCGGCTGTCATCACCGCGTCATGCTCTGAAGCCATGCTGACTCCGTGAAGCCAGAACACCACTGACTCGGGAGATGCCAACATGGCCTTTGATCCGGAATTTGCAGGTGACTTCAACTCCGCCGTGGACCAGCGCCGCGAACGCCGTCGCAACGAAGACAAGAAGCGCATGGCCTATCGCCGCGCGATCGAGGCCTATCGAGAAAGCCAGGCCCTGCAGGCCTCCTTCAGCGACTTCCCCGAACTGCTCGGCCAGACCGATTTTCATCGTTCGCAGCGCCTCTACTGAGTCGCAGGCGACGGTTCGAAGGGTTCTGCCAACTGCCGGATCAACGCCTTCTCCTCGCGCAAAAAGGCGAGGAAGGCCTCTGCCACCGGGCTCAGGCGCTTGCCTCGGGCATGCACCGCACACCAGCTGCGCTTGAGCGGCAATTCGCTGATATTGAGACAGACCAGTTCCCCCTGTCGTATCCAGGCCGCCGCTGCATGCCCCGGCACCAGCGCCACCCCCAGCCCGGCAATTGCGCCCTGCACCAGCGCCTCGGTCGACCCGAGCTGCATGGTCTGGCCGAGATGTACCCGCTTGAGCTGAAGAAATTCGTCGCAGGCCTTGCGGATGCCCGAGCCACTCTCGCGCTGCAGGACCATTTCCTCTTCCAGTCTAGCCAGCGGAATCTGACTCTGCCGCGCGAGCGGGTGATCCGGCCGCACCACCGCCACGATCGGGTTGTTGAGGAACGGGAAGAACTCCAGCGCGCGATCCGCCGGCACCAGCCCCATAATCACCAGATCATCACGGTTGTCGGCCAGACGCTGAATGATCTGTGCCCGGCTGGTTACGTCCAGTCGAAAGGTAACCTGCGGGTAGCGCTGGCGGAACGCAGCCAACAGATGCGGCAGAACGTATTGGACGCTGCTCGCCGCCGCCAGGCGCAACTCGCCACGCAGGCTGCCTTCCAGCGTCGACAGGTTCATATCCAGGCTTTCCAGCCGATCAAAGATGTCAGCAGAGGTCTCCAGCAACGACTCCGCAGCCTCGGTCAGGTACAGCTTGCGGCCAACATATTCGAACAACGGCAGACCGACCTGTTCTTCAAGCTGGCGAATCTGCAGGCTGACCGCCGGCTGGGTCAGTGCCATGGTTTCGGCCGCGCGGCTGTAGGAGCGGTGCTCACACACCGCGCGGAACACCTGCAACTGGCGCAGGGTCATTCGCAGCAAAGATTTGCGCATGATGGTCTAGCCTTGATGAACGGAGCAGCTTTGTATGGCCGCAGTATATATAAGCAATAACTTATATATAAGCCAAGTATTATTCATTTCACAGAATAGAGGCGTCCGCTTAGGGTAGCCGGGAAACATTTTGCAATGTGTCGCACCGGAACCACGCATTCCGGTCGCGGTACGCAACCTGTTCACCGCATCCACTCGATCACCCACACGAGGAACGCGTACGTGATCAAGAAAATTCTGATTGCCAACCGGGGCGAGATTGCCGTTCGCATCGTCCGCGCTTGCGCGGAGATGGGCATCACCTCGGTTGCGGTCTACACCGATCCCGACCGCTATGCCCTGCACGTCAAACGCGCCGACGAGTCCTACAACGTCGGCAGCGACCCGCTGGCCGGTTATCTGAACCCGCGCCAACTGGTTAACCTGGCGGTAGAAACCGGCTGTGACGCCCTGCACCCGGGCTACGGCTTCCTGTCCGAGAACGCTGAGCTGGCAAAGATCTGTGCCGAGCGCGGCATCAAGTTCATCGGTCCGGCAGCCGATGTGATTACCCGCATGGGCGACAAGACCGAAGCACGCCGCAGCATGATCGCCGCCGGCGTACCGGTCACCCCCGGCACCGAAGGCAATCTGGCAGATCTTGACGAGGCGCTGCGCGAAGCCGAGCGCGTCGGTTACCCGGTCATGCTCAAGGCAACGTCCGGTGGTGGTGGTCGCGGTATTCGTCGTTGCAACAACCGCGAAGAGCTGGAATCGGCCTACCCGCGAGTCATCTCCGAGGCCACCAAGGCCTTCGGCAGCGCGGAAGTCTTCCTCGAGAAGTGCATCGTCAACCCGAAACACATCGAAGCGCAGATTCTCGCCGACAGCTTCGGCAACACCGTGCACCTGTTCGAGCGCGACTGCTCGATCCAGCGCCGCAACCAGAAGCTGATCGAGATCGCGCCCAGCCCGCAGCTAACCCCGGAACAGCGCGCCTACATCGGTGATCTGGCGGTCAAGGCCGCGCAGGCGGTCGGTTACGAGAACGCCGGCACCGTCGAATTCCTGCTGGCCGACGACGAAGTGTATTTCATGGAAATGAATACCCGGGTTCAGGTCGAGCACACCATTACCGAGCAGATCACCGGCGTCGACATCGTCCGCGAGCAGATCCGCATCGCCTCCGGCCTGCCGCTGTCGATCAAGCAGGAAGACATCCAGCACCAGGGCTTTGCGATCCAGTTCCGGATCAACGCCGAAGACCCGAAGAACAACTTCTTCCCCTCCTTCGGCAAGGTTACCCGCTACTACGCACCGGGCGGTCCGGGCGTGCGGGTCGATACCGCGATCTACACCGGTTACACCATTCCGCCGAACTTCGACTCCATGTGTCTCAAGCTCATCGTCTGGGCCATGACCTGGGAAGAGGCGCTGGACCGCGGCCTGCGTGCGCTGGACGACATGCGCCTGCAGGGGGTCAAGACCACAACCCCGTACTACCAGGAAATCCTGCGTAATGCCGAGTTCCGCTCCGGCGTGTTCAACACCAGCTTCGTGGAAGCCCACCCCGAGCTGCTGAACTACTCGATCAAACGCAAACCCGAGGAGCTGGCGCTCGCCATCGCAGCCGCGATTGCCGCCCACGCCGGACTATGACACTAGCGGCAAGCTTCAAGCCGCAAGCGACAAGACACACCGCTTGCAGCTTGGCGCTTGAAGCTTGCAGCTGATGAGGAACAGAAAATGAGCAACACACGCAAAATCACCGTTACCGATACCATCCTGCGCGACGCCCACCAGTCTCTGCTGGCGACCCGTCTGCGTACCGAAGACATGCTGCCGATCTGCGACAAGCTGGATCAGGTCGGCTACTGGTCGCTGGAAGTCTGGGGCGGCGCGACCTTTGACGCCTGCGTGCGCTTTCTGAAAGAAGATCCCTGGGAGCGTCTGCGCACCCTGCGCAAGGCGCTGCCGAACACCCGCCTGCAAATGCTGCTGCGTGGCCAGAACCTGCTTGGCTACCGTCACTACAGCGACGACGTGGTTCGCGCCTTCGTCGCCAAGGCAGCCGAGAACGGTATCGACGTGTTCCGCATCTTTGATGCCATGAACGACGTACGCAACCTCAAGGTCGCCATCGAAGCAGTCAAGGCGGCCGGCAAGCACGCCCAGGGCACCATCGCCTACACCACCAGCCCGGTGCATACCGTCGACACCTTCGTCAAACAGGCGAAAGACATGGCCGCAATGGGCATCGACTCCATCGCCATCAAGGACATGGCTGGTCTGCTGACCCCGTTCGCCACCGGCGAGCTGGTCAAGGCGCTGAAAGCCGAGCTCGACTTGCCAGTGTTCATCCATTCGCACGACACCGCCGGCCTGGCCTCCATGTGTCAGCTTAAAGCGATCGAGAACGGTGCCGACCACATCGACACCGCCATCTCCTCGATGGCCTGGGGCACCAGCCACCCGGGTACCGAGTCGATGGTTGCCGCGCTGAAAGGCACCCCGTACGACACCGGCCTGGATCTGGAACTGCTGCAGGAAATCGGCATGTACTTCCACGCCGTGCGCAAGAAGTATCACCAGTTCGAAAGCGACTTCACCGGCGTAGACACCCGCGTACAGGTCAACCAGGTGCCGGGCGGCATGATGTCCAACCTGGCCAACCAGTTGAAGGAGCAAGGCGCACTGGATCGCATCCAGGACGTGTTTGCGGAGATCCCGCGCGTACGTGAAGACCTCGGCTTCCCGCCGCTGGTGACCCCGACCTCGCAGATCGTCGGCACCCAGGCGGTGTTCAACGTGCTGGCCGGCGAACGCTACAAGACCATCACCAACGAAGTGAAGCTCTACCTGCAGGGCCGTTACGGTCAGGCACCGGGTACCGTCAACGAGACGCTGCGTCGTCAGGCCATCGGCGGCGAAGAGGTCATTGACGTGCGCCCGGCCGACCTGATCAAGCCGGAAATGGACCGCCTGCGCAGCGAAGTCGGCGCGCTGGCCAAGTCGGAAGAAGATGTGCTGACCTTCGCCATGTTCCCGGACATTGGCCGCAAATTCCTCGAAGAACGCGAAGCCGGCACCCTCAAGCCCGAGCAACTGCTGCCGGCGCCCGGCCAGGGCGCTCCGGCTGCCGCCAGCGAAGGCGTACCGACCGAGTTCATCATTGATGTTCACGGCGAGTCCTACCGCGTCGATATCACCGGCGTCGGCGTCAAGGGCGACGGCAAGCGTCACTTCTACCTGAGCCTCGACGGCATGCCGGAAGAAGTGGTGTTCGAGCCGCTGAACGCCTTCGTTGGCGAGGGCAGCAGCAAGCGCAAGCAGGCCAGCGAACCAGGCCACGTGACCACCAGCATGCCAGGCAACGTGGTTGACGTGCTGGTCAAGGTCGGCGACAGCGTCAAGGCCGGTCAGGCCGTACTGGTCAGCGAAGCCATGAAGATGGAAAGCGAAATCCAGGCGGCCATCGCCGGGACCGTCAAGGCGGTCAACGTCGCCAAGGGTGATCGCGTCAATCCGGGCGAGATCCTGATCGAGATTGAGGCCTGACACCACACGGGTGCCGTTGCGGCGCTGCGAGCAGCGCTGCAACGGCGTCGGTGTCGTGACCGGGAAACTGATCGTCTACCGTTCAGCCCAACCAAGGATTGAGACTGCGACATGAATAAAGATTCCAGACGCAACGAAAGCGCCGAAGAAGCCCTCAAGCAGATCGTCGACGGCTTCAACCGCTTTCGTAACGAGGTCTACCCGGAACAGCAGGAGCTGTTCAAGAAGCTGGCGCACGAGCAGGTCCCGCGTGCCATGTTCATTACCTGCGCCGATTCGCGCGTGGCGCCGGAGCTGATCACCCAGAGTGCGCCGGGCGACCTGTTCGTCTCCCGTAACGTCGGTAATGTGGTACCCCCCTACGGCCAGATGATGGGCGGCGTGTCCACCGCCATCGAGTTCGCAGTGCTGGCGCTCAACGTGCAGCACATCATCATCTGCGGCCATTCCGACTGCGGCGCGATGAAGGCGGTTCTGAATCCGGAAACCCTCGACTCGCTGCCGACCGTCAAGGCCTGGCTGCGTCACGCCGAAGTTGCCAAGATCGTGGTCGAAGACAACTGCGACTGCTGCGACAACAAGCTGGCGATGATGACCGAAGAAAACGTCATCGCTCAGCTGCAGCATCTGGCCACCCACCCCTCGGTGGCTTCGCGACTGGCTCGCGGCGAACTGTTCATTCACGGCTGGGTGTACGACATCGAGACCGCGCACATTCGCGCCTACGACTCGGAAACCAACGAGTTTCGCCAGATCGGCGAAGGCCCGCTGCCGATGGCCACACCGCGCGCGCGCTACCCCGGCCGCAACGCCAGCTAACCGACAGGCGCATTACTGCATTTGCCCAATTACGGGTATACTGCGCCGTCTGTTTAGCGGCAGACCCCACGGGGTCTGCACTCTCCAAGCAAGCCACGCCAGTCCGCTGCCGTGGCTTGTTGGTTTCTGCCGCCGAGGCGGCCCTGATGAGCGAGGCACTACAGATGACCGCACTGGTTGGCGTGATCATGGGCTCCAAGTCCGACTGGTCCACCCTGAGCCATACGGCCGACATGCTTGAACAGTTGGGCATTCCCTACGAAGTGAAGGTGGTTTCCGCCCACCGCACCCCTGATCTGCTGTTCCAATACGCTGAAGAAGCGGCCGATCGCGGCATCGAAGTGATCATCGCCGGCGCCGGCGGCGCAGCCCACCTGCCGGGCATGTGCGCGGCCAAGACTCACCTGCCGGTGCTCGGCGTGCCGGTGCAGTCCTCCATGCTCTCCGGTGTCGATTCGCTGCTGTCCATCGTGCAGATGCCGGCCGGCGTGCCGGTCGCCACTCTGGCCATCGGCAAGGCCGGTGCGGTCAACGCAGCGCTGCTGTCGGCCAGCATTCTCGGCGGCAAGCACCCGCAGTTCAGCAAGGCGCTGCAGGAATTCCGCACCCAGCAGACCGACAACGTGCTGAACAACCCAGACCCGCGTCAGGCTTGAGGAATCGGATATGAAGATCGGCGTCATCGGTGGTGGACAACTGGGTCGCATGCTGGCTTTGGCCGGCACCCCGCTCGGCCAGCAGTTCGCGTTTCTCGACCCGGCCCCGGATGCCTGCGCCCAGGCCCTCGGTGAGCACATCCGCGCCGACTACAGCGATACCGATCACCTGCGCCAGCTGGCCGAAGAAGTCGACGTGGTGACCTTCGAGTTCGAAAGCGTCCCGGCCGAAACCGTCGCCTTCCTCTCGCAGTTCGTCCCGGTCTACCCGAACGCCGAATCACTGCGCATCGCTCGCGACCGCTGGTTTGAAAAGTCGATGTTCCAGGACCTCGGCATCCCGACCCCGGAGTTTGCCGACATCCAGTCGCAGGATAACCTCGATGCTGCGGTCAAGCGCATCGGCCTGCCGGCGGTGATGAAAACCCGCACTCTGGGGTATGACGGCAAGGGCCAGAAAGTCCTGCGCCACCCCGACGATGTGGTCGATGCCTTCGCCGAACTGGGCAGCGTACCCTGCATTCTGGAAGGTTTTGTGCCCTTCACCGGCGAGGTGTCGCTGGTTGCCGTACGTGCCCGCAACGGGGAAACCCGCTTCTACCCGCTGGTGCACAACACCCACGAAAACGGCATCCTCAAGCTGTCGATCGCCAGTACCGATCATCCGTTGCAGGCACTGGCCGAAGACTACGTTGGCCGCGTGCTCGACAAGCTGGATTACGTCGGCGTGCTGGCCTTCGAATTCTTCGAGGTCGACGGTGGCCTGAAAGCCAACGAGATCGCCCCGCGCGTGCACAACTCCGGCCACTGGACTATCGAAGGCGCCGAGTGCAGCCAGTTCGAAAACCACCTGCGCGCCATCGCCGGCCTGCCGCTGGGCTCGACCGCCAAGGTCGGTGAAAGCGCGATGCTGAACTTTATCGGCGAAGTCCCCGCCGTCGACGCCGTCACGGCCATTGAGCACTGCCATCTGCACCACTACGGCAAGGCCTTCAAGGCCGGTCGCAAGGTCGGCCACGCGACCCTGCGCTGCCCGGATATGGCGACGCTGAAAGCGCGCATTGCCGAGGTTGAGGCGCTGATCGGCAAATAAGTTTGCTGGCGGGATAACCGAGAAAGGCGCAACACTGGGTGTTGCGCCTTTTTTGTTGGGTTAAATATCCAGAAGCGACAACTGCACGGACCCACTCCCCGTTTACGCGGGCGAGTAGCGCAGGGCTGACGGGAGATAGGACGGCAGCCTGTCTGAGGAGCGTAGCGACGAGTTCTGCCGGCCCCCGTCAGGCCGAGCAACGCAGCGAACCCGAAGGGCCGCGTAGCCGGGTGCCCGGGGGGATCGCTAAGGGGGGCCGGGCAAGCGGCCCCCCTTGGCTCGCCGGAGAAGGCGAAAAGCGAACTGTCAGATTACGCGCCAACTAGCCCTAAAAAACGCCCCAACAAAAAGCGTCCTCACAGGCGTTCCCAAGCAAAAACCCCGCAGCACCATGTGGCACTGCGGGGTTGCTCACCGCTCACCGCATTACTGGAAGCGCTTGAGCTCCGCCTTGGCAATCGCGTTGCGGTGCACTTCATCCGGACCATCGGCGGTGCGCAGGTGCCGGGCGTAGACGTACAGCTGCGCCAGCGGGAAGTCGGAGGAGAAACCACCGGCGCCGTGGGCCTGAATCGCCCAGTCGATGACCTGACACGCCATGTTCGGCGCTGCCACCTTGATCATCGCAATCTGCTTGGCCGCCACCTTGTTGCCAACGGTATCCATCAGGTACGCCGCGTTCATGACCAGGAAGCGCGCTTGATCGATCATGATCCGCGACTCGGCGATGCGTTCACGCCACACGCCCTGCTCGGCCAGCGTCTTGCCGAACGCCACACGCTTGCTCAAACGTTCACACATCAGCGCCAGCGCCCGTTCAGCCTGACCGATCACCCGCATGCAGTGGTGAATACGACCCGGGCCAAGGCGACCCTGAGCAATCTCGAAGCCCCGGCCTTCACCCAGCAGCATGTTGCTGGCCGGCACGCGCACGTTCTCGAAGATGATTTCCGGGTGACCATAGGGCGGGTCCATATAGCCGTAGCAGCCCATATCACGCAGCACGGTGACGCCAGGGGTATTCATCGGCACCAGAATCATCGACTGCTGCTGGTGGCGGTTCGGGTTGTCCGGGTCGCTCTTGCCCATCACCACCATGATCTCGCAGCGCTCGTTGGCGGCGCCAGAGATATACCACTTGCGGCCGTTGATCACATACTCGTCGCCGTCACGCTCGATGCGGGTTTCCACATTGGTGGCATCGGAGGACGCCACCAGTGGCTCGGTCATGGCAAAGGCAGAGCGGATTTCGCCGTTCAGCAGCGGGGTCAGCCAGCGCTCCTGCTGCTCCTTGGTGCCGTAGCGGGCCAGCACTTCCATGTTGCCGGTATCCGGCGCGCCGCAGTTGAACACCTCGGACGCCCACATGCCCGGCACCCGCCCCATCAGCTCGGCCAGCGGGGCGTACTCCATGTTGCTCAGACCCGGGCCGTGCTCGGCTTCCGGCAGAAACAGGTTCCACAGGCCTTCGGCGCGGGCCTTGGCCTTCAGCTCTTCCATCAGTTTGACGGTGGTGTAGGCATTGCCGGCCTTCTCGTTGGCGCGGATTTCTTCTTCGTAACGCTGTTCATTGGGGAAAATGTGCGCGTCCATAAAATCGGAAACGCGCTTTTGCAGATCCAGTGAGCGTTCGGTCTGGTGGTACATGGCGAACTCCTGAGGTGTCGATCATGCGGTTGCGATGGCAGCCGTCCTGAAGACAAAATCTCAATACACATGTGTATTGTCAATTGTGTATGGAAATAGATATGACGCAGGCTTCGTCCGACTTATAATGCTCGGCCGAAACATTCACCGGAGTCATCACATGCCGACTGCCAGCAAACCCGGGCGCCGCGGTCGCCCAACCGGCCGCGCCGTGCTGACCCCACAGGACTGGTTCAACGCCGCCACCGAGGCCATCCTTGAGGGCGGCTTCGATCAATTGCGGGTACTGCCTCTGGCCAAGCGCCTGAAGGTGACCCGCGGCAGTTTCTACTGGCACTTCGAGGACCTGCCGCAGTTCATTCGGCTGTTTCTTGATCAGTGGCAGGCCCAGCGCATAAAGGGCCTGCGCTACTGGCAACCGGGGCTGGATCCGCAGTTGAGCCCCGAGCAGGAGGTTGAACGGGTACTGCTGTTGATGTTCGAGGGGCCGGCGGTCGAGTTCAAACGCATGAAGGTCGAGTTCGCCATCCGCGACTTTGCCCAGCGCGACCTTTACGCCCGCGATATTGTTGCCGCCGTGGACGAGGCCCGGGTCGAGCAGACCGCCCGCCTGCTTGCGCCGCTGGTGCCCGCCGGCACTGCCCGTGGCATGGCAATGATTCAGTACGCGACGATCCTGGGCAGCGTGCTGCTGTTCCGCGGTCAACTGGGCGGGGAACGCGCCCTGCAGACCATACGTCAGCAGTGGCAGGCGTTGCTGCAGCCCGCTCAAGCCGCGGGCTTGCCCGCCGATAACCCGAATGCTGAGTGCTGATACGGTGCGGGCTGGGCAGCCAGCACCGACGACGCTATGATAACCCTGTGCTGTCACACGCCGGATGCGGGATGACCGCGCGCTTCCTTGCGCCCCTAGGCGCACCAGGCCTGTAAGGAGCGAGCCGTGTTGACCCATTCCTGGTTCTATCAGGCAGATCTGCACCAAGGCCAGCTGCTGCATGGCCACCACCATGACGTCCTTTTGCTGGTTTCGGTGCTTGTCGCCATCGCTGCCTCATGGCTCGGCTTGCAGGTAGCCGGCCTCGCGCGGCAAGCAACCACCACCCCCACCCGCCAGGGCGCGCTGATCAGCGGAGCCATGGTACTGGGCGGCGGCATCTGGGCCATGCACTTTATCGGCATGTTGTCGTTCACCCTGCCGTTGCCTGTCCGATACGACCAGGCAACTACGCTGCTGTCGATGCTGCCGGCAATGGCTGCGTCGCTGCTGGCCCTGCATCTGCTCGCACGACCGAATCTCGACTGGCGAATCATGCTCAGTGGTGGTGTTCTGATTGGTGCCGGAATCGGCATGATGCATTACTACGGCATGACAGCCATGCGCATGGACGCCCTGTTACGGTTCGACCCGCTATGGTTTTTCGCATCGCTGATCATCGCCGTGGCCATGGCGGTTCTGGCGCTCTGGGTGCGCTTTGGTCTGGGTCATGAGAGCCGCACCCATCTGCTGATTGCCGCCATCGTCATGGGGCTGGCAATTTCATCCATGCATTATGCCGGTATGGCGGCAGCCCGCTTTGTCGGTAGCGCCCAGCCGGATTTCGTGCCGCAGCTCAACGACCAGGAAAACAACGGACTGCTGATCGCCTTCGCCGTTGTCGTGTTCGGCGGTCTGGTTGGCGTAATCAACGCGATGGTGCGCTTCAGTCAGCTGTACCAGCGGGTCCAGGCCAATACCGAGCGCATCCGCAGCATCGCCGATACCGCCATTGATGCCATCATTACCTGGGATACCAGCGGTATCATCGAGGAAGCCAACCATGCCGCAGAAAACCTGTTTGGCTGGCCGCGCGATGAACTGGTCGGACAACATATCGATATCCTGCTGCCCGAGGATTCGGCGGCACAGACACACGCCTTCCTGCAGGATTTCAGCAATGCCGGACATCCCCCTCGCACCGGGATGAATCTGGAAACCTGGTGTCGCCGGCGCAATGGCACACTGTTTCCGGTCAGGGTTGCCCTGGGCCAGGCGACGCTCAAGGGTCGGAATCATTTCGTCGGATTTATCAGCGACATAACCGAGCGTCACCTGCTGGAGAAGTCGCTGCGTGAGCGCGAGGAGCAATACCGCAGCCTCATTGCCAACATCCCCGGGGTTACCTTTCGCTGCCTGCCCAGGGAAGACTGGCGCATGCTGTTCATCAGCGACGCTGTTGAACAGATGACCGGCTGGCCGGCCGAGCGTTTCCTCAGTGGAGAGCTGAGCTTCGCCGACCTGATTCATCCGGACGACAGCGACTTCACCGTTGAGCACGTCATGGGCGCCATCGGCCGACGCGAGAAACACACGCTCGAATACCGTATTTTCCATCGCGACGGCCAACTGCGCTGGGTATGCGAATATGCCAGCGCGATTTTCGACGAACAGGGAAATGCCGAGTGGATCGACGGCGTGATCATCGATATCACCGATGCCAAACTGCGCAATGCCGAGTTCAAGGGTATCGTTCGGGCCATCAGTCAGGCTCAGGGCATGGCGGATATCGACCTCGACGGCCGGATCATCTTCTCCAACCGCCGCTTTATCGATCTGTCCGGTTACCCGGCGGAGCAGCTGGAGGGTCGGCATCTGCAGCAACTGCTGGTAAGCGGACAATTTGATCCGCAGCAGTGGCAGAAGGTACGCGAAGGCGAGTATCTGGCAGGCGAATACACCCTGCGTCATGCCAACGGCAGCAGCATTCACACCCAGATCTACTTCAACCCCATCATCGACGCCTATGGCCGCCCGGCAAAGGTGGTCATGCTGGTTACCGATCTCAGCGAGCGTCACCGTATGGAATTGGCGCTGCTCGCCGCCAAGGAGCGCGCGGAACTGGCCGCCGAGTCCAAGGGCGCCTTCCTTGCCAATATGAGCCACGAAATTCGCACCCCGATGAACGCCATTATCGGCTTCAGCGAAGTGCTATTGAATGAGTCGCTGAGCAGCACCCAGCGCAAGTACCTGAAAACCGTAAACCAGTCTGCACGCTCACTGCTCGGGCTGCTTAACGACATTCTTGATACTGCCAAGCTGGAGAAGGGAGCGGTCCAGCTTGAAGAACACGCCTTCTCGCTGCGCGACCTGTGCCGACAACTGATCAATGTATTTTCGCTGGAAGCCGGTCAGAAGGGCCTGGCGCTCGAGTTCGACTATCACGCGCAACAGGAGCATTACCGTGGTGACCCCATGCGGGTGCGGCAGGTGTTGACCAATCTGCTGGGTAACGCCATCAAGTTTACCCGACAGGGCAGCGTGCGCCTGCAGGTCGACGCTGACAGCGATGGAGTATGCCTGCGTATCAGCGATACCGGCATCGGCATTGAGCCCGAGCGTATTCAGCAAATCTTCGAACCGTTCGCGCAGGCAGACGCCTCAATGAGCCGGCGTTTCGGCGGCACCGGCCTGGGCACCACCATTGCGCGCCAGCTGGTTGAGCTGATGGGCGGCGAGATCCGGGTCAGCAGCGTGCCGGAACAGGGCTCCACGTTTGCGGTCAGGCTGCCACTGGAGCCGCTGGACGACCTCACCGCGCAGCTGGCAAATAAAACTGCCGGCAATATCGAACTGCCGCCGCTGCGCATTCTGGTCGCCGATGACGTCGCCGAAAACGTGCAACTGATGGAAGTGATGCTGCGTGCCGAGGGCCACCGGGTGTACAGCGCCGGTAATGGCCTGAGTGCCTTCGAGCGCGTTGTCGACGACCGCTTTGACCTGATCCTGATGGATATGCAGATGCCCGAGGTGGATGGCCTGGAAGCTACCCGGATCATCCGCCGCTACGAGGCCAACATGGGCTATCCGCCCACCCCCATCATCGCCCTGACAGCCAGCGTGCTGGACCGGGACCGCGAGGCGGCCCGTGCCGCCGGCATGGAGGGCTTCGCCTCCAAGCCGGTTGATCGCGAGGCACTTAAGCGCGAGATTGCCCGGGTCTTGGGTCTGCAACTTGCTGATGAGGTGTCGTTGAAGCCCGCTACCGCCAGGGGGCCGCAGCTGGTTGACTGGTACGCTGGCGAGCAGCGCTGGGGCGATCGTCAGGCGCTGATTGAGGCGATCCAGCGCTTCCTGGCCGATCTGCCGGCGCGGCTCGCAGAGCTCGAACAGGCGCTGCAGCAACCGTCAGCCGAACAGGCCCGCAGCCTGGTTCATCGCATCAACGGGAGCGCCGGCAACCTGTCGCTGCAGCAGCTGCAGCAGGCCGCTGCCGAACTCGAGAAACGTCTCACACAAACACCGACGCCTGCGCTGGCAGACGCCCTGCACGCCCTGTTGACCGCCGCGGAGCAGACCCGGGCCGCCATGCCAGAGCCTGGCCAACGCCGGCATCACAATAGCCACAGCACTCTGCCTAGAGAGCAGCGCCAGCACTTGGTCGATAATCTGATCACGGTTCTCAACCGCGGCGAGGTCAACGAACAGGCGCTGCAGCAACTGGCCGACACGCTGGAGCAGGACAAGCGCCAGGCTCTGGAGCAGGCGCTGGACAACTTTGATTTTGCGACTGCGATCTCGCTGCTGGAAGCCGAGCGCAGCCTTGCCGCTACCGAGACCGAGGGCTGAATCCGCCAATGCCATTCAAGGACAAACGCCCGGCGCTGCTGCTGGTCGACGACGAACCCGCGAACCTGCACGTGCTGAAACACATTCTGCAGGATGACTACCGACTGCTGTTTGCCCGTGACGGCCAGCGAGCACTGGAGCTGGCTGCCGCCGAACGGCCACAGCTGATTCTGCTGGATGTCATGATGCCGGGCATGACCGGCCATGAGGTCTGCGCGCAGCTGAAAAGTGATCCACACACCAGCGATATCCCGGTGATCTTCGTCACCGCCCTGTCCAGCGTAGAGGACGAGATACGCGGCTTTGAGCTGGGCGCGGTCGATTACATCAGCAAACCGGTCAGCGCCCCGATCGTCAAGGCACGGGTACGCACCCATCTGTCTCTGGTGCGCGCCGAAGTGCTGCGCCAGACCCGTCTGAATATCGTTCAGGCCCTGGGCATGGCGGCCGAATACAAGGATAACGAGACCGGCCTGCATGTCATCCGAATGAGCCACTTCTCGCGCATCATCGCGCTGGAGGCCGGCTTCAGCCCGGACGAAGCCGAAGAACTGCTGCACGCTGCGCCCATGCACGATGTCGGCAAGATCGGCATCCCGGACGCCATTTTGCAAAAGCCGGGCAAGCTCGACGAAAACGAATGGCTGATCATGCAGAAGCACCCGGAAATCGGCGCACAGATCATCGGCGAGCACAACGCCAGCATGCTGCAGATGGCTCGGCGTATTGCTCTCGGGCATCACGAAAAATGGGACGGCAGCGGCTATCCGGCCGGACTCGCCGGCGATGACATCCCCATTGAGGCGCGCATTGTTGCCATCGCCGACGTATTTGACGCACTCACCAGCGTACGCCCCTACAAAAAGGCCTGGACAGTCGAGGATGCCGTTGCACTGATTCGCGAACAGAGCGGCAGACACTTCGATCCGCAACTGGTCGAGTGCTTTATAAGGCGTCTGGACGAAATAAATCAGATCCGCGAACGCTGGGCCGAGTAGCCGGCAACCAGCGACTGTGGAACACTGCGCACCAACGCCGGTCTGATGCCGGCCCCGCTCCTGTGATGGAAACCCCAATGCTGCTGCGCTACGCCCTTTTGACGCTTGCTATTGCCCTGCCAGTCCATGCCGCGCAACCGTTGACGGTCGACTGGCTCGATCTGCTGCCCGCCGAGGACTACCAGGCGATGCTCGACATGCCCGATATCGAACATGGCTTCGGACCCGATGCCGATGGCAACTTCGACACCAGTCTGCGACAACGCGAGGGGCTCCCCGAGGTGATGTACTCGACCCGCGTCGTCGGCGAGTACGATGGCAAGGAGTTGCGTATAGGCGGCTATCCGGTCCCGCTGGAAACCGACGATCAGGGACGCTACACCAGCCTCTTTCTGGTGCCGTACGCCGGCGCCTGCATCCATGTGCCGCCACCACCGCCCAACCAGATCATCCTGGTCGAGTATCCGGATGGCGTGGTGATCGACGACATCTACCAACCCTACTGGGTACAGGGTACCCTGCGCGTCGAGCAGACCAGCAACGCGCTGGCGGATGCAAGCTATCAGCTGCAGGCCAGTCGGGTATGGCTCTACGATGGCGAGTAGATCAGCCCGCAATCGCCCACCCGGGTGGCATCACGCCATTATCAACTGCGCTAAGCTCGTATTTTTGAAACCCGCTTTCAGGAGAAGGCCCCATGCAACTGCTGATAGGTCTGATCGGCCTGTTCGTTCTGATTGCGTTCAGCCTGCGTCGCTGGCTGCTGCGCCGCGAGTCACCGCAGGTGCAGGCAGTCGATTTCGACGGTGAACTGTTTCGAATCGGACAGGCCTGCGTGGCCCGCCGCGGCCCGCAGGATGCCGAACAGACTGTCCTGGTGATGCCCGGGTTTGTGGAGAATTTTCTCTACTTCACCGAGCACTATGAAAACCCATCCCTGCAGCTGATCCTGCTTACCAGTGCCGACTACCATGTGCCGGTCAACCGGCCCCGCTTCAGCGAGGCAGACTGGATCAGCCAGCCGAAGGCCCGCGCCGGCACCATTGCCTACGACGCAGAGGTACTCAACCAGGCCCTGCAGCACCTGGCGACCGGCAAACAGATACGCGTGCATGGCCACTCACGCGGCGGCGCCGTAGTACTGGAGGCGGCGCGCCAGCGCCCGGACCTGTTCACGCGGGTTGAGGTCATACTGGAGGCGCCGGTACTGCCCCAGGGCAAGCCCTATCGCGATGTACCACGATTCTTCCGCTGGTTTCTGCCCTTCTATCTGTTTGCCTGGCAACAGCAGCCCATCTCGGCCACCAACCGCAGCCTGTTCGGTCCACTCGACAATCCGCGCAAGCGCGAGCTGATCATGGCACTGCCATTCAACCCGAAACGCGGCAGCACCTTCGTCCACAATATTCTGGATCTGGCCAACTGGATGCAGACCAATACCCCGGACATCTATCAGCACGTCTGCCGCGGGGCGATTCTGGTTCCCAGCGCGGATCGTATTCTGGAGCCCCGTGCGATGCTGCACAGCGCCCGCCAGGCAGAACGCCTGCAAATCATCGAAATCGAGGGCTGCAGCCATCTGATCACCGCCGATCGCCCGGACTGCATTCCCCCGCTGACGACCTTGACCCCATGAGCTGGCAGTTTGACCCGGTAGGTATCATCCACTCCTGCTTCGCAGAAAAGTTCGCCATTCCGCGCCAGCCCCTGCTGGCGCCCGCCGCAACCGCAAGCCTGGAGCTGTTGCCGCCCTACAACCAGCCGGAAGCACTCGAAGGGCTTGAGGGCGTCAGTCATCTGTGGCTGATCTTTGTCTTTCACGCGGCCGCCAGTGGCCCGCAGCACCTGCGCGTGCGGCCGCCCAGGCTGGGCGGCAATCAGCGTATCGGCGTATTTGCCAGCCGCGCTACCCATCGTCCCAACCCGATTGGCCAATCGGTGGTAAGGCTGGAAGGCATTGAGCAAAACCGCCTGCTGCTGTCCGGCGTGGATCTGCTGGACGGCACCCCGGTGCTGGATATAAAGCCCTACGTGCCCTACGCTGACTGCATTGAAGATGCCGTCAACCCGCTTGCACCAATACCGCCGCCTGCCCTGCCCGTGAGCTGGAGCGATGCAGCACTGGCACAGGCACAGGCACATCAGACACGGCTTGGGCAGCCGCTGGTAGCACTGATCGAGCAATGCCTGAGTCAGGACCCAAAGCCGGCCTACCAGCAGCCCGGCCCAGAGCGCGAGTATGGCGTGACTCTCTGGGATGTGAATGTTCGCTGGCA
Organism: Halopseudomonas sp. MFKK-1; assembly: GCF_027474385.1. Taxonomy (NCBI): domain Bacteria; kingdom Pseudomonadati; phylum Pseudomonadota; class Gammaproteobacteria; order Pseudomonadales; family Pseudomonadaceae; genus Halopseudomonas; species Halopseudomonas sp. MFKK-1. Next base: position 1,186,970 of record NZ_CP114836.1, on the reverse strand, counting down.
TTATCCGCAGCCCGACAGTATTAAGGTGCTTGAGGTCAGTCAGCCGCAGCGTCCCTAGGGCGAAGACCCTCGCTCATCAGTCGTCCGACGCGGCGATCCGCCTGGCATCCTGGCAACATGACGATATACTCAGCCAACGCATAAACAGGGGACGTTCGTTTCGCCATGACCCAGCTGTACTTTTCTCCAATCCTGCTGGGTATCCTCCTGTTGGTCGCCATCGCGCTCTGCGCAACCGCGCTGTACCGCATGGCGCCCGGGGAACCGGGCCCGGGCTTCTGGATGGCCGGTAGCTGGACCCTGATCGGTGGCGTAGCGCTGTTCATCGGCTTTATCGTGACCCGCAGCCCGCTGCTTAATGTCCTTGGCAACGCTGCCCAGCTCGCCGGCGAAGCCCTGTTCCTGATTGGCATCTTCAGGTTCATGGGCCGACCTCTGCCCTGGTGGACACTACCGGTCAGCGTGGGCGCCATGGTGATTGCCAATACCCATTACTGGCTGGTGCACGGCAACTCCGACCTGCTGATGGGCATCTACTCCAGCATCGCCGGACTGCTGCCGGTGCAGGCCATCTGGCTGCTGTTCAGAGAGCGCAGCGACCCCGACACCCGACCTGCCCGGCTACTGGTAGGGGCAAGCCTGATGGTTTATTCGATCACCACGCTGCTGCGCGGCACACTCTCCTATCTCGACTGGTGGCACGACGCGCCCTATGTTCAACCCTATGCGTCCTTTACCTACCTGCTGTCGTACAACTTCGCCATTCCGGCGCTGGTGCTGGGCTTCGTCGGCTGCAGCCTGATGACCACGCAGCGGGTACTCGCACGCAGTCGGCAGATGGCTGCCCAGCTGAAGGAACAGGCTACGCGCGACCCGCTGACCGGCACCCTGAACCGGCGAGCTTTCCATCAGGAACTCATTGCCGAGGTCGGCCGCAGCCAGCGGTATGGCCGCCCGCTCTGCCTGGCCATGTTTGATCTGGACCATTTCAAGCAACTGAACGACGAACTGGGCCACCTGGCTGGTGACCAGGCGCTGCAGAATTTCTGCCGCCTGTGCGAACAACAGGCACGCCGCACGGATATCTTCGCGCGTTTCGGTGGCGAGGAGTTTGTTCTGCTGATGCCCGAAACCGACGCAAAACAGGCACAACTGCTACTGGAGCGCATTCGCCAAACCCTCGCCGAGCGGCAGTTCCTTTATCTGGACCAACGCTACCAACTGCAGGTCAGCATCGGTGTGGCCGATCTGGCCACCAGCGGCAGCCCGGACCAGTTGCTGCGTCAGGCAGACCTGGCGCTTTATCAGGCCAAGGCATCGGGTCGCAACCGGGTGCAGCTGTGGTCACCACCCGCTTCCATGGCATACTGACCGGCACCACCGCCACTCGAGCCTGTCCACGTGTTTACCCTTGCTCACGCCACCCTGCTGATTGCCGGCACCTTTCTCGCCTGGTGGCTGTGGCAGGTGCTGGGCCAGCGCGATTACGCCCTTGCCCTGGTTCGCCGCCACTGCGAGCGCAACGCACTGCAACTACTCGATGATAGCGTCGCGCTCAGCAGCGTGCGGCTGTCCCGCCTGCATCGAGGCCGGTACGGGCTGGTCCGGCGTTACGCTTTCGAATTTACCGTCACCGGCGAGCACCGCTACAGTGGCTATATCGATCTGCATGGAACCCGTCAGTTGCACATCGAGCTGGCACCCCACCCATTCCCGCATGGCAAGGACGATGAGCCAGCGACAGAAACCGCGCGCGAAAGCGCCAAAATATACAAAATCTATTAATAATAATATATTCGATAGTCTCTATATTTTGTTCCACGTGGAACCCGCCTTACCATGCTAAGCCAGATACCCACTCATCTGATCGCAGGTCCGCTGGGGGCAGGCAAGACCAGTCTTCTGCGGGCATTGCTGGCGCAACGTCCCGCTGAAGAGCGCTGGGCGATCCTGATCAATGAGTTTGGCCAGATCGGGCTGGACCAGGCGCTGTTGAGCGCCAATGCTGATGACGCTATCAGCCTGAGCGAAATACCTGGAGGCTGCCTGTGCTGCGTTAACGGCGTGCCGTTCCAGGTCGGACTGACGCGCCTGCTGCGCAAGGCCAGGCCTGACCGGTTATGGATTGAGTGCTCGGGCCTGGGACATCCCGTCAGCCTGCTGCAACAGCTCGCTGATGCGCCCTGGCGGGGAGTGCTCGACCTGAAACCACTGATCATGGTGTGTGAAGCATCCCAACTGCTGGATCTGGATAGCCTGCCGCCAGTGCAGCGACAGGCACTGCCACTGACCGGGCTGCTGATCGCCAACAAGATCGATGAGCTGGGTGCACAACAACAGCAGACACTCCGGACCCAATGGCCCGATGCCATTCCCTGCAGCCACGGCAAAGTCAAACGCCAGCTCTTGCCCGGTGCCACAACGCCGGGGCAGCAGCCGGTACTGGCAGCGCTGCCGGCTGCTGCCGACGCGGGTATCAGCGGTCGACTCTGGCAAGCGAATGATCCCTGGCAGTGCGAAAGCCAGCTCAACCAGACACCGTACAGCGTTGGCTGGCGCATCGCACCGCAGCAGCAATTCGAACAAGCCGCACTCAGGCGCTGGCTGGCCGAACAGAGCGTATTGCGCGCCAAGGGCGTGATCCATACCGACGCAGGGTGGTGCTCGTTCAATCAGCTTGGCCAACCTGATACAAACTGGCAGCCAAGCCCATGGCGTCGTGACAATCGGCTGGAACTGCTGTTTGCCCACAAACCTGACACCAGCGCACTGGAGCAGGGCTTGCGGGCCTGCCTGCGGAGCCAGTAAGGTGGTGGTTTTACCCGGAACCGTCATGCGCCGCGTCATCACACTGCTGCTTTGTCTGGTCAGCCCACCCTTGCTGGCCAGTGCCTGCCTGATCGAGTCGACAGACGATCAGTTGCCGGTGCGCATGTGCCAGCAAAACGGGACCATTCCGCCAGCCCTGTTCGAGCAACAGTTCTGCCAACCCCGGATTCCCGGTCGCGAGTTCCGTATTCAGATGCAGGACAGTTGCCCCGGGGACGCCTACGGCATCTGCCGTGGCGCACACACCGAGGGCGTGGCTTATCAACAGGATATCCACTATTACACTGCCCCCGATGACGCGCCGGTTTTAAAGGCCTACTGCGAGCAAATCAGCGGGGGACGCTGGGACCAGCCGTGATTCAGTTGAGCGGCGGCTCAGCAGGCAGCATCGACAGATCAAGGTTATCCCCAACCTTCAAGCCCAGGGTATCCACACTGCCGGCCGGCAGCTCGAGTACCCAGCGCAGCGGAGCCTCTGCCTGATAGATCGCACAGGGCAGATCGGCACAGGGCGGTACCCTCTCGAACAAATGCGCTATCCGGCCATCAGCAGCCACAAACACCAGATCCAGGCTGATCTGCATATTGCGCATCCAGATCGCCGGACGCGTCCCGTCGGGAAAGTCGAACAGCATGCCGGTACCGAAGGGCAGGTTTTCTCGCCCCATTAGTCCCTGACGCCGGCTGTCCGGGTCGGCCACAACCTCCATCACGAAATCGGTATCGGCCAGCCGCACCGTCAGGGCGGAACCGATGGCTGCAAGGGGAGCCATCAGCAGGGTGCTGAAGGCCAGAGCGCAGGCAATGGGTTTCATAGGGTATCTTTCAACAGATTCTGGTAGACCATGTTGGTCAGATAGAGACGGTCCTGTTCACTGATATCGGTGAACTCGATACCGGTTGCAATCAGGCCGTCGAGCGACTCGTCAGTGCTGACCGCCCTAACCCGCGCATTCAAGGTCATATACACATCCAGCCCCGCAGGATTGATACGGAAGGACACCTTGACCGTCTCATCCTTGTTGGCCACTGCACGGGGCGAGACCAGGCGCGCACCGCCCACGCTGATATCGGTCATGCGTGCCGAACCCTGGGCACCCTGCTCACGGTTGATGGCAGTCACCAGATCGACCGACACCCGGGCGGAGCTGCGAATACGCATCGACTGCACGCTGTCGGGATAGGCCAGATGCAGATACGGGAAAGGAGACAGGTTCGACTTCAGCACCCGGGTCTTGTAGGCCACGGCATCCTTGCCGACAAAGCCGCGCACCAGAAGCTGCTGACCTTCCTTGACGAACACCAGCTTGCCCTGACTGGTGGGCGCAGTAACCAGCAAGCTGACCGGTGCATGGAAGCCGATCATGCGAACCTGATAGCGCTCTGCGTTGGTAGCACTCATCGTCTGCAGCTGGACCAGATCACCCGGGGCGAGCTGAATCTGCTCCAGCCTGGATACCACCTTCTCCGGCGCAGGCCCGGCACTGTTGTCGCTGTTCTGCTGTGCGTTACGGAACAGCCCAAGCTTGAGCAGTTGCTGAAGCAGCGGTTTGTTATCGACTACCTTCGAGTGCGGAAACAGCACCTTGCCATCGGAGTCGACAATGTTCCACGGCAGGGGCTTGCCAAGGGGTATTTCTTCTTCCGTCAATGGAATCAGCGACACGCACATACTCCGTAAACGCAAATCAATCGTGCCGAACAATGTAGCAGCCCCGACGTGTGGCCGCTATCTCTGACTGTCTCCAGCACCCCGACCCTGCAAATAAATGTCGTCTCGCGTCAGCGGCAGGTGATGACCGCCACCAGGCAGCGGCCTGACCGCCAGTATCTGGTGAATATTCATCCAGTTGCGCGAAAATCCGTAGGCGCAGCCGGCCAGGTAAATACGCCAGATGCGTAACGCGCGCTCATCCACCAGCGCCGCTGCCGCGTCCCTGTTTGCCTCGAGATTCCGGCTCCAGTGCTCCAGTGTAAGCGCATAATGCATGCGCAGGCTTTCGACATCGACCACCTCAAGCCCCTGATCACTCATCGCTTTAACAGCGGTGGCAAGGTGCGGCAGTTCACCATGGGGGAACACATAGCGGGCTATAAAGGCACCCGCACCATGGCCAACCGGCCGGCCATCGGTATGCCGCGCGGTGATGCCGTGGTTCATGACCAGGCCACCCGGTTTGACCTGTTGATGCAGTATCTGAAAGTACGCCGGCAGATTGGCATGCCCCACATGCTCGAACATGCCGACACTGACGACCTTGTCATAGTTCTCCCTACCCGTCAGATCGCGATAGTCGCGCAGCTCCAATTGAATACGGTCGCCCAGCCCCTGGGCTGCTACCCGCTCGCGGGCGAGTTTCAGTTGCTGCCTGCTGAGGGTAATGCCGTGTACCTGAACCCCGTATTCTTTCGCCGCGTGACGGGCCAGCCCTCCCCAACCGCAGCCAACATCCAGCAGCCGTTGGCCGCTGCGCAGGCGGAGCTTGCGACAGAGATGGTCCAGCTTCTGCACCTGAGCCCTGGCGAGGGTATCGTCCGGATGTCGAAAGTAGCCGCATGAATAGACCATCTCGGGGTCCAGCCAGAGCGCGTAAAAGTCATTCGACAGGTCGTAGTGATAGGCAATAGCCTCGGCATCGGTCTGCCGGTCGTGGGGATCGTGCGGCGGTGGGCCGTCATCCTCATCCCGCACCAGCGCCTGACTCAGCCTGTCAGCAACACCGATGGCATCCAGAACGCTGCCACGAATGTCCATGCGCTGCTGAATGAAGGCTTCACCGAGTCGGTCAAGACTCGGTGTCTGCAACTCTTCCAGCAAGGCGGGATCGTGAATCTGCAGTTCGACCCGGGGCGAGGGCCCCAGATCCACACTTCCGCCGCCGGGCAGGGTGAGGCGCAGCGGAAGCTTGAGTGCACCCAACGATGCGGCCAGTTGCGCGAGCATACGGACATCTCCCGAGGTAAAGCAAAACTCCCTTCACTATAGAACACCAGAGGGAGCATGCCTCACGCTGCGGATAACCGCCCGAACGCTATTGCCAACCGCCTCTCACTGTTTTGACGGTCGCTTCCAGCCTTCGATGTTGCGCTGACGTGCACGACTGACGCCCAGACTATCGGCCGGAATATCCACAGTGATGGTTGACCCTGCAGCGGTGGTTGCCCGAGCGCCGACGGTGACCGGGGCAACCAGCGCCGTATTGGTACCGATAAAGGCGCCCTCTTCAATCGTGGTCAGATGCTTGTTGACCCCATCGTAATTGCAGGTGATGGTGCCAGCGCCGATGTTCACTCCAGGGCCGACCTCCGCATCGCCGATATAGGACAGGTGGTTGACCTTGGAGCCTTCGCCGATATTGGCCTTCTTGGTTTCCACAAAGTTGCCGATCCTGGCACCGCGTGCCAGGTTGGTGCCGGGGCGCAAGCGCGCGTAAGGACCCACATCGCAATCAGCGGCCAGCGTTGCGTCTTCGATATGGCTGAACGCCTTGATATGGCTTCCTGCGCCAATGCGGCAGTTGCGCAGCACGCAGTTGGCGTCAATGATGACGTCGTCCTCAATGACAACGGTCCCTTCCAATACCACATTGACGTCGATGCTGATGTCTCGGCCAACGGTTACCTCACCCCGCACATCGATGCGCAACGGATCGGCCAGCGTTACGCCTTCTGTCATCAGTCGCTCAGCCTGGCGGCGGCGGTACTCGGCTTCCAGCACCGCCAACTGCACGCGGTTGTTGGCGCCCAGCACTTCCGGTTCATCTTCCGGTTGGGCCACTTCGACCGGTACCTGCTCTGCTACCGCCATGGCCACAACATCCGTCAGGTAGTACTCGCCCTGCGCATTCTGGTTGGACAGACTGTTGAGCCAGCGGGCCGCCTGGCTGCCCGGGAGCGCCATGATGCCGGTGTTGCCTTCGGTGATCAGCAACTGCTCGGCCGAGGCGTCCTTCTGCTCGATGATGGCCTGCACCTGACCCGATGCATCACGGACGATACGACCATACCCCGTTGGATTGACCATATTGACCGTCAGCATGCCCAGCGCCTGTGTGCCCGCCTGTTTGCTCAGCTTCTCCAGCGTCTCGGCCCGCAGCAAAGGTACATCTCCATACAGCACCAGAATCTGGTCTGCATCTACAATGGCCGGCAGCGCCTGGGCAACGGCATGGCCGGTACCCAGTTGCTCGGACTGCAGCACCCAGTTCAGGTCTTCAGCATCCAGGTGTTCACGCACCAGTTCGGCACCGTGCCCGATAACAACATGAATCTTCGTCGGCTTCAGGGTTCTCGCACAGTCAATCACATGCCCCAGCATGGGTTTTCCGGCGACCGGATGCAGCACCTTCGGCAGTTTGGAACGCATGCGGGTGCCCTGACCGGCGGCGAGAATAACGACGTGAAGATTCATCTGGGAAACATCCTGTGAAAAATGGCAGTGCGCGCATTCTAGCAAAGCCGAGCGGCGCAAGCCGCACGCTGCACAGGGTGCATCGCGCCAGCCTGCAACTAATCGCCTGATAGCCGTTGCAGCTGTCGAGACGCAAAAAAAAACCGCCCGGCTTGGCGCCGTGCGGTTTTTCCTGCAGCTCGCGGCTTGAAGCTTGCCGCCAGCCTTACCGGTTGTTGAGCGCCGGTCCGCCGTACTTCTTGCGAAGTTCCTGCACTGTCCGCAATTGGGCCGCGGCCTCGGCAAGACGGGCAGAAGCCGAACCGTAGTCGAATTCTGCGCCTTTCTCGCTGAGGGCGAGTTCTGCGGCTTTCTTTGCTTCCAGAGCGGCTGCCTCGTCGATGTCACCAGCACGGATTGCCGTGTCAGCGAGCACCTTGACCACTTTCGGCTGAACTTCCAGGAAACCACCGGAGATGTAAAACACCTCTTCTGTGCCATCCTGCTTGATCACCCGAATGGGGCCCGGCTTGAGGTCGGTCAGCAGCGGTGCGTGGCCGGGCATGATGCCCAGGTCACCCAGGTTACCGTGTGCAATGACACTCTCTACCAGGCCCGAGAACAGCTCTTCTTCCGCGCTTACGATATCGCAGTGCACTGTCATAGCCATTGTATCGCCTCGGTCTTGCGCCCCCTTGCGGGGGCACACCCATTACAGTTTCTTCGCTTTCTCGATCGCTTCGTCGATGGTACCAACCATGTAGAAGGCCTGCTCGGGCAGGTGATCGAATTCGCCTTTGAGGATGCCACCGAATGCACGGATGGTCTCTTTCAGCGGAACGTACTTACCGGGCGCACCGGTAAATACTTCAGCAACGAAGAACGGCTGGGACAGGAAGCGCTGGATCTTACGAGCGCGCGCTACCAGTTGCTTGTCTTCTTCAGACAGCTCGTCCATACCGAGAATCGCGATGATGTCCTTCAGCTCCTTGTAGCGCTGCAGAACATACTGAACGCCACGAGCAACGTCGTAGTGTTCCTGACCGATTACCAGCGGATCCAGCTGACGGGAGGTGGAATCCAGCGGGTCAACGGCCGGGTAGATACCCAGAGACGCGATGTCACGGGACAGTACGACGGTCGCATCAAGGTGCGCGAAGGTCGTTGCCGGAGACGGGTCAGTCAGGTCGTCCGCGGGAACGTATACGGCCTGAATGGAGGTGATGGAACCGGTCTTGGTGGAGGTAATACGCTCCTGCAGAACGCCCATCTCTTCAGCCAGAGTCGGCTGGTAACCTACCGCGGACGGCATACGACCCAGCAGAGCGGATACTTCGGTACCGGCCAGGGTGTAACGGTAGATGTTGTCGATGAACAGCAGAACGTCACGACCTTCGTCACGGAACTTCTCGGCCATGGTCAGACCGGTCAGTGCAACGCGCAGACGGTTACCCGGCGGCTCGTTCATCTGGCCGTATACCAGGGCTACCTTGTCCAGTACGTTGGAATCCTTCATCTCGTGATAGAAGTCGTTACCTTCACGAGTACGCTCACCTACACCGGCGAATACAGAGTAACCGCTGTGCTCGATCGCGATGTTACGGATCAGTTCCATCATGTTTACGGTTTTGCCTACACCGGCACCACCGAACAGACCAACCTTACCGCCCTTGGCAAACGGGCAAACCAGGTCGATAACCTTGATGCCGGTTTCCAGCAGCTCGTTGGAGCCAGCTTGCTCGTCGTAGCTGGGAGCAGCGCGGTGAATACCCCAACGCTCTTCTTCACCGATCGGACCAGCTTCGTCGATCGGGTTGCCCAGTACGTCCATGATGCGGCCCAGGGTCTTGACCCCGACCGGTACGGAGATGTTGGCACCGGTGTTGGCAACGGTCAGACCGCGCTTGACACCTTCAGTGGTACCCATGGCGATGGTACGTACAATGCCATCACCCAGCTGCTGCTGAACTTCAAGGGTCAGGCCCTTGTCGGTTACTTGCAGCGCGTCATACACCTTCGGCACGTCTTCGCGCGGGAATTCCACGTCGATGACGGCGCCGATGATTTGAACGATACGTCCGCTACTCATTTGTTGGTTCCTCTAAATGGTTGAAACCGTTACCGTTAAACCGCGGCGGCGCCGCCGACGATTTCCGAAATTTCCTGAGTGATCGCTGCCTGACGAGCCTTGTTGTAGATAAGCTGCAGGTTGCTGATAAGGTCACCAGCGTTGTCAGTCGCGTTCTTCATCGCGATCATCCGTGCAGCCTGCTCACAGGCATTGTTCTCGACCACCGCCTGATAGACCTGGGACTCGATGTAACGAACCAGCAGTCCATCCAGCAGCTGTCGTGCGTCGGGCTCGTACAGATAGTCCCAGCTGCCTTTCTGCGCGCCTTCCTCTTCGGAAGCGACCAGCGGGATCATCTGATCCACCTTGGGCTGCTGAACCATCGTGTTGACGAAGCCGTTGCTGACCAGGTACAGACGGTCGATGCGACCTTCGTTGTAGCCATCCAGCATCACCTTGACGCTACCGATCAGATCGTTCAACGCAGGCTGTTCGCCCAGGTTGCTGATCGCTGCGACAACGTTTCCGCCGTAGCTGCGAAAGAAGGAAGCGCCCTTGCTACCGATCACACAGAGCTCGGTTTCAACGTTGCGGTCACGCCACTCTTTCATGCTGTTGACCAGGGCCTTGAACAGGTTAGTGTTCAGACCACCGCAGAGACCACGATCCGAGCTGACCACGATGTAACCCACCCGCTTGACTTCACGCTCTTGCATGAACGGATGGCGATACTCGGGGTTGGCGTTGGCCAGATGACCAATCACCTGCTGGATACGCTCAGCGTAGGGACGGCTGGCAGCCATGCGCTGTTGTGCTCTGCGCATCTTGCTGACCGCCACCTTTTCCATGGCGCTGGTGATCTTCTGCGTACTTTTAATACTCGCGATCTTACCGCGAATCTCTTTTGCGCCTGCCATGTCACACCCTTTCAGGTTTGCCCTTGGCCGGGTCGCACGATGCGGGGCTCAGCTCATGCTGCGCCCCGCTGTCGGCTTACCAGCTCTGGGTTGCCTTGAACTTCTCGATGCCGGCCTTGATGGCAGCTTCGATATCGTCGTTGTAATCGCCCTTCTCGTTGATCTTGGCAAGCAGGTCTGCGTGCTCGGACTTGAAGTAGGCGATCATGGCTTTCTCGAAAGCACCGACCTTGTTCTGCTCGACATCGGTCAGGAAGCCTTTCTCGGCAGCAAACAGGCTGACACCCATCTCGGCGACGGACATCGGAGCATACTGGTCCTGCTTCATCAGCTCGGTAACGCGCTGACCATGCTCCAGCTGCTTGCGGGTGGCTTCGTCCAGGTCAGATGCAAACTGGGCGAAAGCTGCCAGTTCACGATACTGAGCCAGAGCGGTACGGATACCACCAGAGAGTTTCTTGATGATCTTGGTCTGAGCCGCGCCACCAACACGAGATACCGATACACCGGCGTTAACGGCCGGACGGATACCCGAGTTGAACAGGTTGGATTCCAGGAAGATCTGGCCGTCGGTGATGGAGATCACGTTGGTCGGTACGAACGCAGAAACGTCGCCAGCCTGGGTTTCGATGATCGGCAGAGCGGTCAGCGAGCCAGTCTTGCCAGTTACGGCACCGTTGGTGAACTTCTCGACGTACTCTTCGGAAACGCGGGAAGCGCGCTCCAGCAGACGGCTGTGGAGATAGAACACGTCGCCCGGATAGGCTTCACGTCCCGGAGGACGACGCAGCAGCAGGGAGATCTGACGGTAGGCAACAGCCTGCTTGGACAGGTCATCATAGATGATCAGAGCGTCTTCGCCGCGGTCGCGGAAGTATTCACCCATGGTGCAGCCGGCGTAGGGCGCCAGGAACTGCAGGGCAGCCGGGTCGGAAGCGGAAGCGGCAACGATGACGGTGTGAGCCATTGCATCGTGCTCTTCCAGCTTGCGTACCACGTTGGCGATGGTCGACTGCTTCTGACCTACTGCCACGTAGATACACTTAACGCCAGAACCTTTCTGGTTGATGATCGCATCGATCGCCATAGCGGTCTTACCGGTCTGACGGTCACCGATGATCAGCTCACGCTGACCGCGACCTACCGGAACCATCGCGTCGACGGCCTTGTAGCCAGTCTGGATGGGCTGGTCGACCGACTTACGCCAGATTACGCCCGGAGCAACCTTTTCAACCGCGTCGGTGTGCTTGGCGTTGATGTCGCCCTTGCCATCGATCGGGTGGCCCAGTGCGTTGACCACGCGACCCAGCAGTTCCGGACCAACCGGAACTTCCAGGATGCGGCCGGTGCACTTGACGGTCATGCCTTCGGCCAGACCCAGGTAGTCACCCAGAATTACAGCACCAACGGAGTCCTGCTCCAGGTTGAGTGCCATACCAAATACGCCTTCGGGAAACTCGAGCATTTCCCCGTACATTACATCGGCGAGACCGTGAATCCGCACAATACCGTCAGATACGGAAAGAATCGTACCTTCGTTACGTGCCTGAGAAGCGATATCGAGCTGCTCGATCCGCTTCTTGATGATGTCACTGATCTCTGATGGATTCAGTTGTTGCATGCCTTTATCCTCAAAACCTTATGCTGAAATCAGGAGCCCAACGACTCGGCCAGTTTGGTCAGTTTTCCGCGCACGGAGGCGTCGATGACCAAGTCGCCGGTGCGAACAACCAGTCCACCAATCAGTGACTTGTCCACAGCCGCTTCGATCTGCACATTGCGATCGAGCTTGCGGGACAGCGCCTCGGCCAGCTTCTGCTGCTGCTCTGCAGTCAGCTCGAAAGCCGAGCTCACATTGATGTCGATGGTACGCTCAAGATCAGCTCGGAAGCTGTTAAATAGCGTCGCGATCTCGGGAAGCAGGGCAAGCCTGCGATTATCGGCGAGGATCGTCAGAAAGTTGCGTTGCTCTTCGCTCACCGATTTCCCGGTGCAGTCGAGGATGACGTCGGCTTTCTTCTGTTCCGCCAGACCCGGATCGGTCAGCAGCTGGCGAGTTGCCTCGTCTGCGGCCACCTGGCCAGCAGCGTTCAGCACCTCGGCCCATTCGGCCAGGGCCTGTTGGGCTTTTGCCCGCTCAAATGCCGCTTTGGCGTAGGGGCGGGCCAGCGTAATCAGTTCTGCCATGATGACCTCGCTTAGAGTTCGGCTACCAGCTTGTTCAGCATGTCACCGTGCTTGTCAGCGTCGACAGAAGTTTCCAGAATCTTCTCGGCGCCGGCGACTGCGATGGCAGCAATCTCGGCACGCAGAGCGTCTCTGGCCTTGATGCGCTGCTGTTCGATTTCCGCCTGGGCCTGAGCCAGGATCTTCTCACCTTCCTTGCGAGCATCCTCTTTGGAGGCTTCAACAATCTGGTTGGCACGCTTGTTAGCTTGCTCAATCAGAGCTGCTGCCTGCTCTTTGGCCTGACGCAGTTCCTGGGCCGACTTTTCTTGAGTCAGTTCCAGGTCCTTGGCGGCGCGATCAGAGGCTGCAAGGCCATCTGCGATCTTCTTCTGGCGCTCCTGCAGAGCAGCAATGACCGGAGGCCATACATACTTCATGCAGAACACCACGAAGATGAAGAACGCGATCGCTTGACCGGCTATCGTCAAATTGATGTTCACGTCTTCACCTCTTGCCTGTCGTATTCATTACCTTCAAGTTGAAGTCGCCGTTGCCGGCGACTGCATTACGCAACTTGGGCAAGGAAGGGGTTGGCAAAGGTGAAGAACAGAGCGATACCAACACCGATCATGGTTACGGCGTCGAGCAGACCGGCGACGATGAACATTTTAACCTGCAGAGCGGGGATCATTTCCGGCTGACGCGCAGCGCCTTCCAGGAATTTGCCACCCAGGATACCAAAGCCGATAGCGGTACCCAGTGCGCCCAGGCCAATCAGCAGTGCTACGGCAATCGCGGTCATTCCAACTACAGTTTCCATTTAAAGCTCCCAGTTTTCAGTTAATTGCAAGTTATGGGTTTTCGGGTAGAACTAAATCGTTATCGCCTGAATCAGTGACTGTCTTCGTGCGCCATGCTGAGGTACACGATGGTCAGCATCATGAAGATAAATGCCTGCAGCGTGATGATCAGAATGTGGAAGATAGCCCACGGCACGGACAGAGCCCACTGAGCCCAGAAGGGCAGCAGAGCGATCAGGATGAAGATCAGCTCGCCGGCGTACAGGTTACCGAACAGACGCAGGGCGAGAGAGACCGGCTTGGCCAGCAGGCTGACGCCTTCGAGCAGCAGGTTGACCGGAATCAGCAGGATCTTCAGGAAGATGTTGCTGGAGGAGAAGGGATGCAGGGTCAGCTCACCGAGGAAGCCACCAACACCCTTGACCTTGACACTGTAGAAGATGATCAGCGCGAATACCGACAGGGACATGCCCAGGGTAGCGTTGACGTCGGTGGTCGGGACGACCTTCATGTATTCGACGCCGGCCATGTGGAACAGCTGCGGCAGGAAGTCGACGGGGATCAGGTCCATGAAGTTCATCAGGAAGACCCAGCAGAAGATGGTCAGCGCCAGCGGTGCAATGACCTTGTTGCGGCCGTGGAAGGTTTCCTTGACGCTCTGATCAACGAACTCGACCATCAGCTCAACGAAGTTCTGCAGGCCACCTGGGACGCCGGACGTGGCCTTCTTGGCCGCCATGCGGAACAGGAACAGGAACAGCGCACCGAGGAAAATGGACCAGCCCATGGTATCAACGTGGATAGCCATGAAGCCCATGTCGGACGCTTCCTGAGCGCCATGAGCCATGGTCCAGGTGTCCTGGGTCAGAACGGTACCATCGGTACGTTCGTAACCGGCCGGGAGTTTCCCGTAGGTCAGGTTCTGAAGGTGGTGCTTGATGTAATCTGATGCGGTAGCGCCTGCCATAACGTTCTCTCAGGTCCTTTAGCTATGCTGCGTTTTTCCACCCATTACTGCAGGTGTTAGCCAGTTCGTGACCAGCATGATCGCAAATGTAAGAAACAGTGCCGATTCGTCTATCGGCTTAATACTTTTGAACGCTATCGCAAAGAGGACAGCGCAGAGGATGAGCTTGCCGGCCTCACCCTTGTAAAAAGAACCCATGATCTGCTTCGCAGCCCGCGCACCGGTGTAACGGAACGCCTTGATCGCGAAATACACATTGGGCAGGAGGAAGATGAAGCCTCCTGCCAGGGCGGAATACGCCGCCACAGGGCTTTTAATCCAGAAAAGCGCCCCCATCAAAAACACGACGACAGCCTGGAACGCGAACCACTTGATCAGCGGGGGACGACGAATGGCATTGGTCTTCACAGTCGTCATCAGTACTCGGTACCCCTGCGGGTGGTGCATGCGTGAATAAATTGCCGGGCTGCCCTCAAAGCGCCGTGATTATATGTGTTCGACCCCGCAGAGGCAACCAAACCGGTCCCGTACTACACGCCGCTAAGGCGCATGCTGCCTGATCTGCGCGGCACTGCCGGCGCGTTTGGTTGTGCGCCGGAGCCAGGCACTACATGTTGTGGTTTGAATCGATTCAGCGACGCGCTGCAGTCATCTTTTGTAATAATTGACGACCGCCGCAACGCCAGCAACGACGCTGGCTTTGCGCTCAAAAGAGCTTAGCGGATGTGTTCGAGAATGCCATCGAGCTCGTCAAGCGAGCTGTAGCTGATCACCAGACGTCCCTTGCCGCGGGCACCATGCTGCAGCTTCACTTCTGCGCCCAAGCGCTCGCCGAGGTCCTGTTGCAGACGCTCGATATCCGGGTTGGTGCGCTGTTGTGTCGCATCCCTTTTCGGGCTCAGCCACTGGCGAACCAGCGCTTCGGTCTGACGAACGGTCAACCCCTTGGCCACCACCTGACGGGCAGCCACTGTTTGCTGCTCGGCCGGCAGACCAAGCAAGGCGCGGGCATGACCCATTTCCAGGTCGCCGCGCTCAAGCATCAGCTTGACGTCTTCGGGCAGGCTCATCAGGCGCAACAGGTTGGTAATACTCACCCGCGACTTGCCAACCGCGTCAGCCACCTGCTGCTGGGTCAGTTCGAATTCCTGCTGCAGACGCTGCAGGGCGATGGCTTCCTCGATCGGGTTGAGGTCTTCGCGCTGGATGTTCTCGATCAGTGCCATGGCGATGGCGGCTTCATCCGGCACCTCGCGGATCACCGCCGGAATGCTGTCCAGGCCGGCCAGCTGACTGGCGCGCCAGCGACGTTCGCCGGCGATGATTTCGTACCGCCCCTCGCCGATCGGCCGAACGACAATCGGCTGCATCACACCCTGGGCACGAATCGACCCCGCCAGCTCTTCGAGTGCCTGCGGGTCCATGTCACGGCGTGGCTGATACTTGCCACGCTGCACCAGGTCGACCGGCAGCTCCTTGAGAATCTGATCCTGGCTTTCGCCGTCCGCTGTCGGCGCAACACTGGCACCCAGCAATGCGTCCAGTCCCCGTCCCAAGCCGCGTTTCTTGCCCGCCATGCCTGATGTCCTTGTAGTCAATCGTTCAAATCGGTAACGGCAGCCGCCTTGGCTGCCTGCTTGCTGCGGCGTACCACCTCGCCGGCCAGTGCCAGATAGGCGACGGCGCCACGGGACTGCTTGTCGTAGGCCAGTGCCGGCATGCCGAAACTGGGTGCTTCGGCCAGTCGCACGTTACGTGGAATCACAGTCTGATACAGCTTGTCGCCAAAATGCGCACTGAGCTGGGCCGACACATCCAGCGTCAGGCTGTTGCGCGGATCGTACATGGTCCGCAACAGGCCCTCGATCTGCAGGTTCGGGTTGAGCACCGAGCTGATCCGGCTGATGGTATTGACCAGCGCCGACAATCCTTCCAGCGCGTAGTATTCGCACTGCATCGGAATGACCACGCCATCGGCGGCAACCAGACCATTGACCGTCAGCATGTTCAGCGATGGCGGGCAGTCGATCAGGATGAAGTCGTAGTGATCGCGGGCGTTGACCAGCGCGTAACGCAGCCGGCTTTCCTTCATCTTGGTGTTGATCAGCTCGACTTCGGCAGCAGTCAGGTCGCCGTTGGCCGGCAGCAGGTCATAGCCACCGTGCTCCGAACGACAAACCGCATCGGCAAACTCGCATTGACCGGTCAGCAATTCGTAGACCGAGTTATCCAGATTGGCCTTGTCGATACCGCTGCCCATGGTCGCATTGCCCTGAGGATCAAGATCGATCAGCAGCACCTTGCGTTTGGTCGCAGCCAGCGAGGCGGCGAGATTGATCGTGGTGGTGGTCTTTCCCACACCGCCCTTCTGGTTGGCAATTGCCAGCACCTTGCCCACGTTCAGCCCCCTTGATATCAGCCCTGATCCATCCGTCGCAGTATCAACAGATGGCGGCTGCCAACGCAACCGGGAACCTGTAATTGTGCACTGCTCTCAAGCTTAAAGTCGACCGGCAACGCAGCCAGCTCTTCGTCGGGGTAAACGCCCTTCATCGCCAGCCAGCGGGTTTGTTCGGTACCCAGATGACGGGTCAGCTGGGTAAAGTCGGCCAGCGAGGCAAACGCGCGCGAGGTAATACCATCAAACGGCTGGCCTGGCTCGAACGCCTCGACCCGGCTGTTGACCACCTGCAGATTGGTCAGCCCCAATTCGTTTTTAACCTGGGTGAGAAACCGGGTCTTCTTGCCATTGCTGTCGAGCAGGGTGAACTCACGCTCGGGAAACATGATCGCCAGCATCACGCCGGGCATACCGCCACCGCTGCCGACATCCAGCCAGCGCTGACCTTCGATGAACGAGACGATGCTCAGACTGTCGAGCAGGTGACGGCTGACCATTTCGTTCGGGTCGCGCACCGCGGTCAGGTTGTACGCCTTGTTCCACTTGTTCAGCAGGGCCATGTAGCCCAGCAGTTTTTCCTGTTGCTGCTCGCTCAGGGCGACACCCAGCTGCCTTGCGCCCTGCGCCAGCTCTACCGCATGTTGACTCATTGCGCTTATGCCTCCCGGGCCAGCGAGCTATCGCCGAGGGCGTTGCGTTTTTTCAGATGGATCAGCAGCAGGCTGACGGCCGCCGGCGTCACGCCGGGGATACGTGAGGCCTGCCCCAGGGTCTGCGGGCGCACATCGGCCAGCTTGGCACGAATTTCATTCGACAGCCCGTTCAGGCTGGCGTAATCCAGGTCTTCCGGCAGGCGAGTCTGCTCGTGCTGACGCAGACGCTCGATTTCTTCCTGCTGACGTTCGATATAACCGGCGTACTTGGCCTGAATCTCGACCTGTTCGGCGGCATCGGCCGGAATGTCACTTGCACCGGTCAGTTCGACCAGTGCGGTGTAATCCACTTCCGGGCGGCGCAGCAGATCCAGCAGGCTGTATTCGTGGGTCAGCGGCGTACCGTACTGCGCACTATAGGCCTTGCCCTGCTCGCTGTTCGGCTGCATCCAGGTGCTGCGCAGACGCTGGGTTTCCTGTTCGATGGCTTCACGCTTGGCGTTGAAGACCGCCCAGCGCTCATCATCGACCAGACCCAGCTCGCGGCCCTTTTCGGTCAGGCGCAGGTCGGCGTTGTCTTCACGCAGTACCAGACGGTACTCGGCACGGGAAGTAAACATGCGGTACGGCTCGCGGGTGCCCATGGTGATCAGGTCATCGACCAGCACGCCGATGTAAGCCTCGTCACGGCGCGGGCACCAGGCGTCGCGCTCCTGTGCACGCAGTGCGGCGTTGAGACCTGCCAGCAAACCCTGAGCACCGGCTTCTTCGTAACCGGTGGTGCCGTTGATCTGACCGGCGAAGAACAGACCGTCGATGACCTTGGTTTCCAGCGAGTACTTGAGGTCCTGCGGATTGAAGTAATCGTACTCGATGGCGTAACCGGGGCGCAGGATGTGCGCGTTCTCCATACCCTTGATCGAACGGACGATCTGCAGCTGCACATCAAACGGCAACGAGGTCGAGATGCCGTTCGGATACAACTCGTGGGTAGTCAGGCCTTCCGGCTCGATGAATACCTGGTGCTGATCCTTGTCGGCAAAGCGATGGATCTTGTCTTCGATCGACGGGCAGTAACGCGGGCCAATGCCTTCGATGACCCCGGTGTACATCGGCGAGCGATCCAGGTTCTCGCGGATGATATCGTGGGTGCGCTCGTTGGTATGGGTAATCCAGCAGTTGACCTGCTCCGGATGCATTGCTGCATTGCCCATGAACGACATGACCGGAATCGGCGTATCACCTGGCTGTGGCGTCATCTGGCTGAAATCGACACTGCGACCGTCGATGCGCGGCGGGGTGCCGGTTTTCAGCCGATCCACCCGCAGCGGCAGTTCACGCAGGCGCTGCGCGAGTGCGATGGCGGGCGGATCGCCCGCGCGACCGCCGGAGTAGTTGTCCAGACCGATGTGAATCAGGCCACCGAGGAAGGTGCCGGTGGTCAGTACCACGTTGTCAGCCAGAAAACGCAGACCCATCTGGGTAACCACGCCACGAACCTGCTGGTTTTCGACAATCAGGTCATCGCAGGCCTGCTGGAAGATCCATAGGTTTTCCTGATTCTCCAGGGTATGACGAATAGCCGCCTTGTACAGCACTCGGTCAGCCTGGGCACGGGTGGCACGCACGGCTGGGCCTTTGCGGCTGTTCAGAACACGAAACTGGATACCGGCCTTGTCGGTAGCCAGTGCCATCGCACCACCCAGCGCATCGATCTCCTTGACCAGATGGCTCTTGCCGATCCCGCCAATCGCCGGGTTGCAGCTCATCTGACCGAGGGTTTCGACGTTATGGCTGAGCAGCAGGGTTTTCACCCCCATACGGGCAGCAGCGAGTGCAGCTTCGGTACCGGCATGGCCACCGCCTACCACTATGACGTCAAAACGGCTGGGGAAATCCACCTGTCACCTCGATTGTCAGGCCTGTGCCTGACGCGGAAAAAAGGGGCTGATTATAGGCCCAAGGGGAAAAAATTGCAGCTTTGGCTGAACACTTTTTGTACAACGTGCCGAGTGTGGAAAAACGTCCAGATAGATATAGATAAGAAAAGAAAGATTTATATAAACCTTGAATTAGTTAATGTATATACGTAGCCACTTTTCTGTGAATAACTCATATAAATCCTTATAGATCAGAATCTTGCACAACTCAAAAGGTTGTGTGAAAGCGGTCGTTGGATGGGGGTGCAAGCGGTGCGTTGCCTGTGGGTAACTGAGGTGTTTATCCACAGGGGGATTTCACCTCAGGCTGTCCCCAGGGTTATCGACCGGGTTGGGGCCGGGTTTTCCACAGACCTTATACGCCGTTTTTTCACTTTTACCGCGCTGTTCGGGTGCATGCTTATAGCTATGCTGTGCAGATTGCACATGCATTTGCGCATCGATGCTCGCTCTTCACTGGGAAATCCATGGACTGGCACAGCGGTTGCTAAATCACCGGTGATGTACGTCTGCATGCACGCAGACGTCCTTTTTCAGCAAAGCGGAGATACCAGGATGAACCAGTCAGAGCGCACCACGGACCCCGATTACCCGTTGAGTCCGGTACCGGAAACCGCCCGCAAGAGCATGTGGTCGATGAGTTTTGTGCTGCTGGGCTTTACCTTCTTCAGTGCCACCATGTGGGCAGGTGGCAGTGTCGGCGCTGCCTTTGATTTTTCTACGACTCTGTGGGTTCTGTTAATTGGCAACCTGCTGCTCGGCGCCTATGCAGCCATTCTGGGCTATATTGCCGCGCGCTCGGGGCTGAATACGGCGTTGATGAGCCGCTACGCCTTCGGTGAGATCGGCAGCAAGCTGTCCGACTTCATTCTCGGCTTTACCCAGATCGGCTGGTACGCCTGGGGTACGGCAACCATGGCGCTGTTGCTGGTGAAAATGACCGGCCTGCCCGATAGCCTGACGCTGCCGCTGATGGTGGTGTTCGGGTTCGGTTTTTGTATCAGTGCCTTCGTTGGCTACCGAGGTCTGGATCTGCTGTCACGCTTTGCCGTACCTGCGATGCTGATTCTGATCGCGGTGAGCCTCGGGATCGCCACCAAAGACGCCGGTGGCCTGTCCGGTCTGAGCGCCATCGCACCCAGTGCGGAGCTCAGTGTGGCTGCAGCCATCACCATGGTGTTCGGGACCTTTGTCAGTGGCGGTACCCAGGCGACCAACTGGACCCGTTTTGCCAAGTCCGGCAAGGCAGCCGTCATCGCGACCCTGGCGGCGTTCTTTATCGGTAACGGGCTGATGACGCTGGTGGGCGCCTTCGGCGCGCTGGTCTATCAACAGGCCGACATCGTCGACATTCTGGTGGCACAAGGGCTGGCGACGCTGGGCGTGCTGATGCTGTTCCTCAATCTCTGGACCACCCAGGACAACACCGTCTACAACTTTGCCGTGGCCGGCTGCAACCTGCTGCGCACCGAGCGTCGCCGGACCATCACCGTGATCGGCGCGGCAATTGGCACGCTGCTGGCGGTACTGGGTATGTATGAGTGGCTGATCCCGTTCCTGATTCTGCTCGGCACCTTTATCCCGCCGGTCGGTGGCGTGATCATGGCCAACTATTTTGTGACCTGGCGCGGCCGCTACGCTGATCTGGGTTCCACTGCCCTGCCCGCGTTCAATGTTATCGGTCTGATAGCCTACGCACTGGGTTCGCTGGTGGCCTATACCTCCAACTGGATTGCGCCGGTGGTTGGCGTACTGGTCGCTGCCGCGTCCTACGCCTTGTTGGCCCTGCTGGTCAGTGCGGTCAAGGAGCGCCGCGCGGCGCTGATGAGCAACCTGTGAGTCCATTGCTGCGCACCGAGGATGTCCCGTTGTTACCCGGGCTTGGGGCTATTCGTCTGCGTGCCGGTCACGCCGGTGCGCAGCGTGTTGTCCGCTGGCCGTATGTCGCGGAAAACCGTTCCTTTACGCCGTGGATCAAGGGTGGAGAGCTGGTGTTCATCACCGGCATTGGTCGCCACCACAGCGTCGATAACCTGTTTGAGCTGCTTTACGAGGGGGTGGCGGCCAAGGTTGCCGGCCTGGTGATTCTGACCGGTGATGCCTACATCGGTCGCTTGCCTGCGGCCCTTCTGAAGTTGGCAGATCAGCAGCAGTTGCCATTGCTTGAGCAGCCGTATTCGCTGCCGATGGTGACGGTGACCGAGGTCATCGGACGGGCCATTGTGCAACGTGAACAGCTGGCCTGGCGGGATGCTGAAAGCCGAGCGGGCAGTTTGCTGGAGAAGCTGCAGCTACGCATTGGCGATGCGGGCGCGCGCGCCGACTTCGTCGCCCCCTGGTTTGCCGAACATCAGACCTTGCTACAGCACCTGGCGCCGACTATCGATGCCTGGCTGCGACATGGCGGCAATATCAGCGCGGCGGCCGCTGCACTGGGCAGCCATCGCAACTCGGTGCGCAACCGCCTCGATCGTCTGTTCCGTGAGACCGGGCTGGACCCGGCCAAGCCGACAGACATCTACAACCTGATTCTGGCTCATCTGCTGATGCACGAGCCCACTATGACACCCGAATGTGGAGATACCCCATGACCCAGACCCTGTCTGCCATCGTTAATGCTCGCCTGCCTGGTGAAACCGGCCTGTATCGGGTCGAGATCAGCGCAGGGCGGTTCAGCCGGATCGAGCCCCAGAGCGCGGATGTGGTCGCTGCCGCCGATGAACTGGATGCCGGCGGCAACCTGCTGCTGCCGCCCTTTGTCGAGCCGCACATTCACCTGGATGCTGCGCTCACCGCCGGCCAGCCGCGCTGGAACCAGAGCGGTACCCTGTTCGAAGGTATCGAGTGCTGGGGCGAGCGCAAGGCGATGCTGAGCCGCGATGATGTCATCAGCCGCGCCGAGCAAACGCTCAAGCTGTTTGCTGCTCACGGTATTCAGTACGTGCGTACCCACGTTGATGTGACCGATCCGCAGCTGACGGCGTTGCGGGCGATGGTTGAGGTGCGGGACCGCGTGCGCGACTTTGTTGACCTGCAGATTGTTGCCTTCCCGCAGGAGGGCATTTTGTCCTTCCCGGGCGGTAAGGAGCTAATGAGTGACGCGGTGACGGTGGGTGCCGATGTGATTGGCGGTATCCCGCATTTCGAGTTCACTCGCGATTACGGCGTGGAGTCGGTCAAGCTGCTGATGGATCTGGCCGAAGCCAATGATTGCCTGGTGGACGTGCACTGCGACGAAATCGACGATCCGCAGTCGCGCTTTCTGGAAGTGCTCGCCGCCGAGGCCCTGAGTCGCGATTACGGCAGCCGGGTTACCGCCAGCCACACCTGTGCCATGCACTCCTACGAAGACGCCTACTGCAGCCGGCTGTTCCGCCTGCTCGGCAAGTCGGGGCTGCGCTTTGTGGCACTGCCGACCGAGAATCTGCACCTGCAGGGCCGGTTTGACGGTTACCCGAAACGCCGCGGCATCACCCGGGTACCCGAATTGCTGGATGCCGGTCTCAAGGTCTGCTTTGGTCAGGATTCGATCCGTGACCCCTGGTATCCGATGGGCAACGGTAATCTGCTGCGCACGCTGGATGTCGGCCTGCATGCCTGCCACATGCTGGGTATGGAGCGGATAGAAACCGCGCTGGAAATCGTTACCGATAACGGCGCTGCGGCGCTCAATCTTGCCGAGTACGGCATCGCGGTCGGCAACCCCGCACGCTGCATGGTGCTCAACGGCACAACGCCGTATGAGGTACTGCTGAATCAGAGCCCGGTTCTTGCATCGGTGCGCGATGGTCGCTGCCTGGTGCAGCGTGCCGCTCCGGTCCACGAGGTGGCTGGCTGGAGCTGATAACGCACGCCTCTATGCTAAGGTGACCGGCTGGTTCTGCGCTATCGAGGCGAGTTGTGTCACCTGCCAGCAACGACGGATTACCCATGCCCGCACGACTCGGCGCGATCATTGCGATTGCGCTGGGCGTGACCATGGCCGTGCTGGACGGCATGATTGCCAATGTCGCATTGCCCACCATCGCCAATGATCTGGGCACCAGTGCGGCCAACTCGATCTGGGTGGTCAACGCCTACCAGCTGGTGATAGCGGTCAGCTTGCTGCCTCTGGCTTCGCTTGGCGACCTGTGGAGCTACCGGCGTATCTATCTGATCGGGCTGGCGGTGTTTTCTGCCATGTCGATAGTCTGCGCCCTGAGTGATTCATTGTTGCAGCTGACCCTTGCGCGCATGCTGCAGGGGCTGGGCGCTGCAGCGGTGATGAGCGTCAACGGCGCCCTGACCCGACTGATTTATCCCCGCGCACGCCTGGCCCGCGGTGTGGCGCTCAATACCCTGATCGTCTCGGTGGCCGCCGCTGCCGGCCCCAGCGTGGCAGCAGTCATTTTGTCGCTCGCCAGCTGGCCCTGGCTGTTTGCGGTCAGCGCCCCCGTCGGCCTGCTGGCCCTGCTGCTGGGCTGGAAGTTTCTGCCCGCCAATGAAGGTGTACCGAGCCTGCGCTTTGATCTGCCAAGCGCAGTGCTTAATGTACTTACGCTGGGTTGCTTCTTTATGGCTGTCACCGGTGTAGCCCAGGGCCACGCCGGCTGGTGGCTGCTCGGGCCATTGTTGATTGGCGGCCCGCTGGGTTGGCTGTTCGTGCGCCGACAGCTGAGCCGTAGCATGCCGTTGCTGCCGGTGGATCTGCTGCGCATTCCCATTTTTGCCCTGTCGATCGGCAGTTCGATCACCGCGTTCGCCGGGCAGATGCTGGCGATGGTCTCCATCCCCTTCTACTTCCAGCAGCAGCTTGGACTCAATGCCATGCAAACCGGTTTGCTGATGACGCCCTGGCCGCTGGCGACCATGGTTAGCGCGCCCCTGGCCGGGCGGCTGCTGGAGCGCTTTCACGCGGGCTTGCTGGGTGGTATTGGCATGCTGCTGTTCGCCGGAGGTCTTTGGGGCTTGGCAGCATTGCCGGACAAGCCGGGAACTGGCGCAATACTCGGCTGGATGGTGCTGTGCGGCGCCGGGTTCGGGCTGTTCCAGTCGCCCAACAATCACACCATCATTACCGCTG
Source organism: Halopseudomonas sp. MFKK-1 (assembly GCF_027474385.1). Classification (NCBI taxonomy): domain Bacteria; kingdom Pseudomonadati; phylum Pseudomonadota; class Gammaproteobacteria; order Pseudomonadales; family Pseudomonadaceae; genus Halopseudomonas; species Halopseudomonas sp. MFKK-1. The sequence continues at coordinate 1,162,771 of NZ_CP114836.1, read as the reverse complement.
CCCCCTTGCACCGCAGTGGCGGCGCCAGTGGCATGCTGAGCACCGCCAGGCTGGTTGGCCAGACCAGCGGTGCGGCGCTGGTGGCGTTGATGTTCAACCTGTTCGTCGACAATGGCACCCATGCCGCGTTGATCGCCGCCGGTTGCTTTGCCTGCCTTGCAGCGGCTGTCAGTACCTTGCGGCTAAGCCAGCCGCGCTCGGGATAAAGGTTACTTGCCGATGCAGAAGCTGGAGAAAATCCGCCCCAGCAGATCATCGGCGGAGAACTCGCCGGTGATCTTGCCGAGCGCCTGCTGCGCCATGCGCAGGTCTTCGGCCAGCAATTCGCCGGCCCCCATCAGGGTCAGTTGATCAAAGCCGTGCTGAAGATACGTGGCGGCTTCTTCCAGCGCCTCCAGGTGACGGCGGCGGGCACTGAACAGGCTCTCGCCGGTCTGCTCAAAGCCCATGCAGGCCTTCAGGTGCTCGCGTAGCAGGTCGATACCATCTCCCTGACGGGCCGACAGGTGCAAGACCACCGAGCCATCATCCGCCGTTTCGACTGCTACCGCATCGCCGGTGACGTCTACCTTGTTGTAAATCAGCGTGACCTTGGCCGGATCAGGGCGTTGTTCGAGAAACTCGGGCCACAGCAACTCCGGGTTCTTCGCTTCCGGCTGACTGGCATCGACCATCAGCAGAATCCGGTCAGCGTCGCTGATTGCTGCCATCGCTCTTTGCACGCCGATGCGCTCAACCTGATCCTCTGTGTCGCGCAGGCCGGCGGTGTCGATGATGTGCAACGGCATGCCATCGATGTGGATATGTTCGCGCAGGATATCCCGCGTGGTGCCGGCAATATCGGTGACGATGGCGCTCTCGCGCCCGGCCAGAGCATTGAGCAGACTGGACTTGCCGGCGTTGGGTCGACCGGCGATCACCACCGTCATGCCGTCGCGCAGCAGTGCGCCCTGCCCGGCCTGACGCTGGACCTGCTGCAGGTCTGCCTGCACCTGCTGCAGCTGATTGAGCACGTGACCGTCGGCGAGAAAGTCGATCTCTTCCTCGGGAAAATCGATGGCCGCTTCGACATAGATACGCAACGCAATCAGCGACTCGGTCAGGCTGTGCACGCGCTGGGAGAACGCGCCCTGCAGCGAATTCAGTGCGTTGCGCGCGGCCTGCTCGGAGCTCGCCTCGATCAGGTCGGCAATGGCCTCGGCCTGGGCCAGATCCAGCTTGTCATTGAGAAATGCTCGTTCGCTGAACTCACCGGGACGCGCCTGACGAGCACCAGCTGCCAGACAGGCCTTGAGCAGCAGATCCATCACCACCGGGCCGCCGTGGCCCTGCAGCTCCAGCACGTCTTCACCGGTAAAGGAATGCGGGCCGGGGAAGAACAGCGCGATACCTTCGTCCAGTGTCTGCTCACCTGACCAGAACGGGCCATAGTGGGCATAGCGCGGTTGCAGCTCGCGGCGGGCGATGCGCTGGGCAATGTCTCGGGCTCCGGGACCGGAGACCCGGATGATACCGACGCCGCCTTGGCCGGGGGCAGTCGCCAGCGCGGCAATGGTATCGGCGTGATAAGGCTTGCTCATGGCGGCTCCGGTGTTTTCAGTGGATAGCAAAACGCCCCGAAAACGGGGCGTTTGACTGGCGGTGTGCCGAACCTTAGTCCTTGCTCGCAGCGCCCTTTTCGATCTGGCGGGTAATGTACCACTGTTGTGCGATCGACAGACAGTTGTTGACTACCCAGTACAGCACCAGACCTGCCGGGAACCACAGGAAGAAGAAGGTGAAGACAATCGGCAGCATCTTCATTACCTTGGCCTGCATCGGATCCGGCGGCGTCGGGTTCAGCTGCTGTTGCAGGAACATGGTCGCGCCCATGATGATCGGCAGGATGAAGTATGGGTCTTTCAGCGACAGGTCGGTGATCCAGCCCAGCCATTCAGCCTGACGGATCTCGACGCTTTCCATCAGTACCCAGTACAGGGCGATGAAGACCGGCATCTGCACCAGAATCGGCAGACAGCCACCCAGCGGGTTGATCTTCTCCTTCTTGTACAGCTCCATCATACCCTGGGACATTTTCTGACGGTCATCGCCATACTGCTCACGCAGCGCCTGCAGCTTGGGTGCAACGCGGCGCATGTTGGCCATGGAGCGATAGCTGGTTGCAGACAGCGGGAAGAAGATCAGCTTGATCAGGCAGGTCAGCAGGATGATGCTCCAGCCCCAGTTGCCGACGAAGCCGTGGATCAGGCTCAGAACCCAGAACAGCGGCTGGGCGATCCACCAGAGGAAGCCGTAGTCGACCGTCAATTCCAGACCGGGAGAAATGGCTTTCAGGTCGTCCTGAATTTTCGGGCCGGCGTAGAAGCTGGCAGAAATGGTCTGCTGTTCACCAGCTGCAACCTGAACCGACGGGCTGGTGAAGCCGACGATGTAGTTGCCACCGCGGTCCTTCAGGGTGCGGTAGGTGTGCTTGGTTTCGGCATTCGGAACCCAGGCGCTGACAAAGTAGTGTTGCAGCCAGGCAACCCAGCCACCGGACACGCTCTCGCTCAGCTGCTTGTCGTCCAGGTCGGACAGACTCAACTTGGTGTAGGAGTTATCGGCACTCCAGTAGGCGGCACCGAGGAAGGTGGCCATACCGGTTGCGGTAGAGCTGGACGGATCACCACTGCCATCGCGCTTGATCTGACCAAACAGGCTGCCGCTCCAGGGCTGCGCGCTCTGGTTGTCGATCAGGTAGCTGACGTCGACCAGATAGCTGCCACGGGTGAAGGTGAAGCGCTTGGTGAAATCCACGCCGTCGCTGCTGGATTTCAGGTCAACAACCAGCTGCTCCTGGCCGTCTGCCAGGGTGTAGCTGTTCTGCTCGACACTGTAGCGTGCACGGCCGGTGGACTTGTCCGGGCCCTGTTGCCCTGTCAGACCACTTTGAGCAATGTAGGTACGGTTACCCGATTGTTCCAGCAGCTGGAACGGCAGATCCGGACGATCCTTGCGGGTCGGATACTGAGGCAGGGTGAGTGAAACGATGTCACCACCAACCGGGTTGATGCTCAGTTCCAGGGTGTCGGTTTTCACCTGAACCAGCTGACCGTCAGCCGAAGGAGTCGTCACCTGGGCCGGCGTCAGTGCCTCACCGTCGGCACTGATCGCCGCGGGAACGTCGCTGTTCAGCGGATCGGCAACGGCGCCAGGATCGCCGGGCAGGTCACTGCTGTCCTGGGGGGTTACTTGCGTCTGGGCTGCGGGCGCAAGATCCTGCTGGACAAAATCCTTGTTCCACTGCACCACCATCAGATAGGTGATAACCAGCAGTGCACCAATGAGGATATTTCGTTGGAGGTTCATGGTTTGTTGGCCATTCGGTTCGGTCGGTTGGCAGAAGCTGGGGGTACCGGATCATACCCACCGGGATTCCATGGGTGGCAACGTCCGAGGCGGCGCGCACTGAGCAAGCCTCCCTTGAGAAGACCATGCTGTTCGATGGCTTCCTGGGCGTAGCAGGAACAGGAGGGATAGAAACGGCAGTGACTGGCCATCAGGGGACTGATAGCGTAGCGGTAAACCTTGATCAGCCCTAACGCGATGCTACGCATTGGATGACGAGGGTCCAGGGTCACGTGAGCGGTTTTTGGCAGCAGATTTGATCAGCCTGCGCCACATGCCCTGATACAGAGCATGTAACGCAGCATTGTCCAGGTCGCCTACTCCCTTGCGGGCGAGTACGACAATGTCCAGATTGCCCAGTTCAGCGCGATGCTGTCTGAACGATTCACGAGCAATGCGTTTGACCTTGTTGCGGTCTACCGCATGCCGGACATTTTTCTTGGCAATGACCAGACCCAGTCGCGCGTGGCTCAGAGAGTTTTCTCTGGCCAGCAGCAGCAGACTGGGTCCTGAGGCCTTGCAGGTGGCTCCATCGAATACGGTTTTGAACTGGCCAGGTTTAAGTAACCTGTATTCAGGGCCGAATCCGAGATCCACCTGGAAACCGGGTCTTAGGCTGACAGGCGTGCACGGCCTTTGGCACGACGGCGAGCCAGAACAGCGCGGCCGTTCTTGGTAGCCATACGAGCACGGAAACCATGGTTGCGCTTGCGCTTCAGTACGCTGGGTTGGAACGTTCTTTTCATCTTCAGATACCTGAGTAAGTTACATCAGAGCAAAGTGCCCCTCCGAGGGACCGGTGATTCTAGAGAAAAAGTGTGCCGTGGTCAATTTCCTTTCAACGTCCCGTGAATAGATAAAAATATAAGAAAAGAGATTGTTTAAGAGATTAAAGATATAGCTATGTATAGGCGACCACATTTCTGTGGGTAACCTGAATTTTCCCATATAGCTCAACGGGTTGCCCTAAGCATAAGGCTGTTGACATCCGGTTGCCCGGACTATCTGACTCCTGTGCTCTACCTGTGGATAACCGGGCGGGATATCCACAGGTGGAGTTATCCCCATTGATCGTGCTCTGTTGCCAACAATGTTGAGGCTGCCTTGTCCACAGCTTCTACGGCGCCCTGATTTCGCGGGTGTTACCGTTTTTTCATCGTTTCTGCTGCACGTCGAGGGTCGGCGTTGGCGATACTTTTTTAGCCCGGCTTCGGTCACGCGTGTGGATAAGTAGGGGGGGAGCAGATAGAATAGAGCGCTCTGTCAGTACCGCTTTTCAGTGCGGTCTGAAGTCTCTTTTTTGTACTCAATAACAGCCGCTGGCATCAGTGGTCCCGGGGGAATTCAGTGTCTGTTGCACTTTGGCAGCAATGCATCGATTTTTTGCGTGATGAGCTACCATCCCAACAGTTCAATACCTGGATTCGTCCGTTGCAGGTCGATGGCGACCAGGCGGAGATCCGTCTGTATGCACCCAACCGGTTCGTGCTGGACTGGGTCAATGACAAGTACCTCAATCGCATCCAGGAGTTGATGGACGATCTGTCTCAGGGGCAGGCGCCGATGGTGTCGCTGCTGATTGGCAGTCGTCGTACTGCTGCCGCGCCGGTCTCCGCGCCTGCGCCGCGACCGCTGCAGTCAGCGACAGCTGCCCCTGCACCGATTCCGGTAGCTGCTCCGGTTACGCCGGTGGTGGTCGAGTCTCAGCCGCAACCGCTGGTTGATCACAGCGGTACTGCCGAGGCAGCCGCTGAACTGGCCGGTAATTCTGCAGATCAGCCGCAGGCGCCGCCGACCCTGATCAAGCACACCAGTCTGCTTAACCGCAGTTTTACCTTCGAGAACTTCGTCGAGGGCAAGTCCAACCAGTTGGCCCGCGCTGCAGCCTGGCAGGTTGCGGACAATCCCAAGCATGGCTATAACCCGCTGTTCCTTTATGGGGGCGTTGGCCTGGGCAAGACCCACTTGATGCACGCGGTTGGTAACCATCTGCTGAAGAAGAATCCGGCTGCCCGGATCGTGTATCTGCATTCCGAGCGTTTCGTCGCCGATATGGTCAAGGCGCTGCAAATGAACGCCATCAACGACTTCAAGCGTTATTACCGTTCGGTCGATGCGCTGTTGATTGACGATATTCAGTTCTTTGCCAAGAAAGAGCGCTCGCAGGAAGAGTTCTTCCACACCTTCAACGCGCTGCTTGAAGGCGGGCAGCAGGTCATTCTCACCAGTGACCGGTACCCCAAGGAAATTGACGGCCTGGAAGAGCGGCTCAAGTCTCGTTTTGGTTGGGGCCTGACCGTCGCTGTCGAGCCGCCCGAGCTGGAAACCCGCGTTGCCATTCTGATGAAGAAGGCCGAGCAGTCCCGGGTTGATCTGCCTCACGATGCGGCTTTCTTTATTGCCCAGCGTATTCGCTCCAACGTCCGCGAACTGGAAGGTGCACTCAAGCGGGTCATCGCCAGTGCGCATTTTATGGGACGCGACATCACCATTGAGCTGATTCGTGAGTCGCTCAAGGACCTGCTCGCCTTGCAGGACAAGTTGGTGAGTATCGATAATATTCAGCGCACCGTCGCCGAGTACTACAAGATCAAGGTAGCCGACGTCCTGTCCAAACGTCGCTCCCGCTCCGTTGCACGGCCCCGTCAGGTTGCCATGGCCCTGGCCAAGGAGTTGACCAACCACAGCCTTCCTGAGATTGGCGATGCGTTTGGTGGACGGGATCACACAACGGTATTGCATGCCACGCGCAAGATTGCCGAGTTGCGCGAGACTGATGCGGATATCCGCGAGGACTACAAGAATCTGTTGAGGACGCTGACGACCTGAGCCCGTCAGCCCACATCACTGCCAACCAGCACGAGGTCGAAGGAAGACAATGCAATTCACCATTCAGCGAGAAGCTCTGTTGAAGCCCCTGCAACTGGTTGCGGGCGTTGTGGAACGTCGCCAGACCCTGCCGGTTCTGTCCAACGTCCTGCTCGTGGTCGACGGCAACACCCTGTCACTGACCGGTACCGACCTGGAAGTCGAGCTGGTTGGCCGTATCGCGTTGGATGAAGCCTGCGAGGACGGCGAGATAACCGTTCCTGCCCGCAAGCTGATGGATATCTGTAAATCGTTGCCGGACGATGCCACGCTGAACTTCAAGGTCGAAGACGGCAAGGCACTGATCAAGGCCGGGCGCAGTCGGTTTACCCTGGCGACCCTGCCGGCAAACGATTTCCCCAATGTTGAAGACGGCCCGGGTGCCATGAGTTTCGCCGTCAGTCAGGGCAAGCTGCGGCGCCTGATTGAGCGCACCAGCTTTGCCATGGCTCAGCAGGACGTGCGCTACTATCTGAACGGTCTGCTGCTGGAGATCAATCAGGGCCAGCTGCGTGCGGTAGCAACCGACGGTCATCGCATGGCGATGTGCACCGTTGATGCGAACATCGACTATCAGGAACGCTATCAGCTGATCGTGCCGCGTAAGGGCGTTCTTGAACTGGCCCGTCTTCTCGGCGAAGCGGATGACCTGGTCAATGTCGTACTGGGTACACACCACATTCGCGCCACCACCGGCGACTTCACCTTCACCTCCAAGCTGGTCGATGGCAAGTTCCCGGATTACGAGCGTGTGCTGCCGCGGGGCGGCGACAAGATTGTCGTGGCCGATCGGCATAGCTTGCGCGATGCATTCAGCCGTACGGCGATTCTGTCCAATGAAAAGTATCGTGGTATTCGTCTGACGCTGGAGTCGGGCCAGCTCAAGATTCAGGCCAACAACCCCGAGCAGGAAGAAGCTGAAGAAGAAGTAATGGTTGATTACAGCGGTGCGCCGTTGGAGATCGGCTTCAATGTCAGTTACCTGCTGGATGTGATGAACGTGCTCGGCCATGAGCAGGCCAAGCTGGTGTTGTCTGATGCCAACAGCAGTGCACTGATCCAGGAAGCCGAATCTGACGAAAGCCTTTACGTCGTCATGCCGATGCGTCTCTGACGCGCAATGCCGCTATCTCGTTTGACGGTCACCGCGGTGCGTAATCTGCACTCGGTGACCCTTCTCCCCTCTCCTCGTATCAACCTCGTTTCCGGTCCGAACGGCAGTGGCAAGACCAGCTTGCTTGAGGCCATTCATATTCTTGGCCTCGCCCGATCCTTCCGCAGTACCCGATTGCAGCCCGTTATTCAGTACCAGCAGGATAGCTGTACTGTCTTTGGCGAGGTTTTTTTGTCGGGTGGCAACTCCAGCAAGATTGGTATTACTCGCAGTCGGCAGGCCGACTACGACATTCGTATCAATGGCCAGAACGCACGTAGTACCGCCGAGCTCGCCGAAGTCCTGCCATTGCAGTTGATCAACCCGGACAGTTTTCGCTTGCTTGAGGGCGCTCCCAAACAACGTCGGCAGTATCTGGATTGGGGTGTGTTCCACGTGGAACATCGTTTTCTCCCGGCGTGGCAACGACTGCAAAAGAGCCTCAAACAACGGAATTCGCTGCTGCGACGTGGTAGAATCGAACGTTCGCTGCTAGCCCCCTGGGAGGCCGAGCTGGTCGCTTCTGGCGAGCAGATTGACGGCTTCCGACAGGCGTATCTGCAACAGCTGAAGCCGGTGTTCGAAGGCGTACTCGCGGAGCTGCTGCAGATAGATGGGCTAACGCTTAGCTATTTTCGCGGTTGGGATCGCGAGCGCGGTCTGGCTGAGGTGCTGGAGTCGCAGTTCGATCGTGATATGGCACTCGGGCATACCCAGGCTGGCCCACAGCGCGCTGACCTGCGACTGCGGGTCAACGGGATGAACGCCGCCGAAGTGTTGTCCAGAGGTCAGCAAAAGCTGGTCGTCTGTGCGATGAAGATCGCGCAAGGGCGGCTGCTAGGCCTGATGGAAAGGCAGCGAGATTGTGTATTCCTGGTCGACGACCTCCCCTCTGAGCTGGATCGTCACCATCGGCAAGCGCTGTGCCGCTTGCTCGAGTCGCTCGATTGTCAGGTGTTTATCAGCTGCGTCGATGCGGATTCGTTGAGTGAATGCTGGCAAGCAGACACACCCTTATCCATGTTCCACGTGGAACATGGGCACATTGTGCAGACCGAATGAAGTCTGGAGTGACTTAAGATGACCGATAACAAAGCCTATGATTCATCGAGTATTAAGGTTCTGAAGGGCCTTGATGCGGTGCGTAAGCGTCCCGGTATGTACATCGGTGACACCGATGACGGCACCGGCCTTCACCACATGGTCTTTGAAGTCGTCGATAACTCGATCGATGAAGCCCTGGCTGGCTACTGCAGTGATATCGACATCACCATCCATACCGACGAGTCGATCAGTGTCCGTGACAACGGCCGCGGTATCCCGGTCGATGCACACGAGGAAGGGGTGTCCGCTGCAGAGGTCATCATGACTGTTCTGCACGCCGGCGGTAAGTTCGACGATAACAGCTACAAGGTCTCCGGCGGTCTGCACGGTGTGGGTGTATCGGTGGTAAACGCCCTCTCGGAGAAGCTGGTGTTGACCATTCGCCGCGAAGGCAAGGTCTGGGAGCAGACCTACGTCCATGGTGTGCCGCAAGCCCCTCTGGCGGCAGTTGGTGACACCGATAGCACGGGTACCCAGATTCATTTCAAACCCTCGGCCGAGACCTTTAGCAGCATCTCATTCAGCTGGGATATCCTCGCCAAACGCCTGCGCGAACTGTCTTTCCTGAACTCCGGGGTGGGTATCAACCTGCGAGACGAGCGCACTGGCAAGCACGAACTGTTCCGCTACGAAGGCGGCCTGCGCGCATTCGTCGAGTACCTGAACCAGAACAAGAGCACCATCAACTCGGTGTTCCACTTCAATCTTCAGCGTGAAGACGGCATCGGCGTTGAAGTGGCGATGCAGTGGAATGACAGCTTTAACGAGAGCATTCTCTGCTTCACCAACAACATTCCCCAGCGCGATGGTGGTACGCACCTCGCCGGCTTCCGCAGCGCTCTCACCCGCAGCCTGAACAGCTATATCGAACAGGAAGGCTTGCTGAAAAAGCTTAAGGTCAATACCTCTGGTGACGATGCCCGTGAAGGTTTGACGGCCATCATTTCGGTCAAGGTGCCGGATCCCAAGTTCTCGTCCCAGACCAAGGACAAGCTGGTGTCATCCGAAGTGAAGACCGCCGTCGAGCAGGAAATGAACAAATTCTTTGCCGACTACCTGCTGGAGAAGCCCGGTGAGGCCAAGGCCGTAGTGGGTAAGATGATTGATGCCGCCCGGGCACGCGAAGCCGCCCGCAAGGCCCGTGAAATGACCCGCCGCAAAGGCGCACTGGATATCGCCGGCCTGCCGGGCAAACTGGCAGATTGCCAGGAGAAGGATCCGGCACTGTCTGAACTCTACATTGTGGAAGGTGACTCCGCGGGCGGCTCTGCCAAGCAGGGCCGTAACCGCCGGACCCAGGCCATCCTGCCGCTGAAGGGTAAGATCCTCAACGTCGAGAAGGCACGTTTTGACAAGATGCTCTCCTCTGCCGAGGTGGGCACGCTGATTACCGCATTGGGTTGTGGTATTGGCCGCGAAGAGTTCAACATCCAAAAGCTGCGTTACCACAACATCATCATCATGACCGATGCTGACGTCGACGGCTCGCACATTCGTACTCTGCTGCTGACGTTCTTCTTCCGTCAAATGCCAGAGCTGATCGAAAACGGCTACATCTACATTGCCCAGCCGCCGCTCTACAAGATCAAGAAGGGCAAGCAGGAACAGTACCTGAAGGACGACGAGGCACTCGAAGAGTACCTGACACAGTCAGCCCTTGAAGATTCCTATCTGTACGTTACCGAAGGCGCGCCGGGGATCACCGGTCAGGCACTGGAGCGTCTGGTACAGGAATTCCGCAGCGTGATGAAAACGCTCAAGCGCCTGGCTCGCCTGTATCCGCAGGAGTTGATGGAGCACTTCATCTATCTGCCCCGCCTGAGTGTGGAGAACCTGGCCGATAAGGCCTTTATGGAGACCTGGATTAAAGGGTTTGCAGAGCGCGTCGCACCCACGCAGCGATCCGGTCAGGAGTTCCGTGTCAGCCTTCGGGAAGACCCGGAACGGCATCTCTGGCTACCGGAGGTCGAGTCCATTACCCACGGTTTGTCGAACTATGTCACCTTCAATCGTGACCTGTTCGCCAGCAATGACTATCGCACCATGGCCGAGCTGGGTGAGAAGCTGCAGACCCTGCTGGAGCCCGGCGCCTATATGCAGCGCGGCGAGCGCAAGAAGCCGATCAGCAACTTCAAGGAAGCCCTTGAATGGATGATGAACGAAACCGCACGCCGTCATACTATCCAGCGTTACAAGGGGCTGGGCGAGATGAATCCGGAGCAGCTGTGGGAAACCACCATGGATCCGGAAAGTCGCCGTATGCTGCGGGTGAATATTGAAGACGCTATCGCTGCGGACCAGATCTTCAACACGCTGATGGGTGACCACGTGGAACCGCGCCGCGAATTTATCGAGTCCAATGCTCTGGCGGTGTCCAACCTGGACGTCTGATCAGGCGATAAAAAACCCCTTTGATCGTGGGGTCAAAGGGGTTTTTAGTGTCTGGCGATCAACGAAAGTCGTCGGTCAGATCCGAATCGGAAAACTCGTTACCCGGCGTCGCCGGCTTGAATGAAAGCTCCGCTTCTGGCTCTGGTTGCTGTGGCATGCCCAGTGGCGATTCGCTGCGGGTATCGCTGAACTTGGACCTCAGCTTCAGATCCGTTGGCGAATCAGCGTAGCGCAGCGCCATCTCCATGGTGATCTTGCCGTCGGTCAGCAGGTCGTACAGGTGCTGATCAAAGCTTTGCAGGCCGGGCTCCTGGCCGCGGTTCATCGAGTCCTTGATCTCGGACAGTTCGTCGCGGGCAATCAGGTTACGGATGTAGGGCGTGCGCAGCAGTACCTCGACGGCGGCCACACGCTTCTGATGCACCGCAGGCACCAGCCGCTGGGCAATAATGCCGGCCAGATTCATCGAGATATCACTGAGCGTCTGTTTGCGCTCGCCTTCCGGGAACAGGTTGACCATGCGCTCGATGGCCTGGACGCTGTTGGTGGCGTGCAGGGTGGCTACCACCAGGTGACCGGTCTCGCTGTAGTGCAGCGCGTGCTGCATGGTCGCCTTGTCGCGTATCTCGCCGATCATGATGACGTCAGGCGATTCGCGCAGAACATTGCGCAGCGCATGTTCGAAGCTCTGGGTATCCAGCCCGACTTCACGCTGATCGATGATCGATTTCTTGTGCCTGTGCAGAAACTCGATCGGGTCTTCAATGCAGACAATGTGCCCTGCCCGATTGGTATTACGGTAATCCAGCATGGAGGCGAGGGTTGTCGACTTGCCTGAACCGGTGGCGCCGACCACCAGCACCAGGCCGCGATCCTTGAGTGCCAGTCGTTCCAGCTGCTGCGGCAGGCCAAGGTCAGCGAAGGCAGGAATCTTGTTGCTGATATGGCGCACGACCATACCCACTTCACTGCGCTGGTAGAACACGTTGATACGGAAGCGGCCCAGGTTGGGCAGGCCGACCGCCAGGTTCATCTCCTGCTCGCGTTCGAACTCCTCGATCTGCTTTTCGTTCATCACCTGCCAGGCCAGTTCCCTGACGGCACCGGCTGCCAGCGGCTGATTGCCGAAGGCGAAGAAGTCACCCTCACGCTTTAGGGTCACGGGCGCACCAACGCTGAAAAACAGGTCGGAGCCGCCCTTTTCGGCCAGGGCGCGGAGGTAGCGGTTAATATCCATATCAAGACACCGGTCGAGCAGTTGATGAAATCGCGGTACGCCGCGTCAGAACACCCATTATGGACCAGTCGCCCTCAGGCGTCTTTCAGGCCCTGCAACTGCTGGTTGATCCAGCTTTCAGCCTGTTTGTTGGCGGCGACGATGGAGCGCGGATCGGCACCGGCCGGATAGATCGCGGGGCCGATCATCACCTTGACGGTACCGGGCTTCTTGGCCCAGCCCTGACGCGGCCAGAATTCGCCGGCATTGTGCGCAACGGGAATAATGGGGGCGTTATTGGCACAGGCCAGCGCAGCGCCACCACGGGAGAATTTGACCGTCTCTCCGGGGGCGATGCGGGTACCTTCCGGGAATACCAGAATCCACATGCCGTCCTTCAGGCGTTCACCGCCAGTGCGTGTCAGCTGCTGCAGCGAGTCGCGCGCCTTGCTGCGGTCAATCGCAATGGGTTTGGCCAGCGCAAAGGCCCAGCCAAAGAAGGGGACATACAGCAGCTCGCGCTTGATCAACTGGGTTTGCGGACGGAATACACGTGGCAGAAAGAAGGTTTCCCAGGTGCTCTGGTGGTTGGCGAGGATCACCCCCGGCTGATCCGGAATGTTCTCCAGACCGGATATCTCGTAGCGGATGCCGACGATGTTCTTCGCCAGCCACACAGCGATAGCGGACCACCACTCGATGATGACCTTGATCCGCCAGCGAACGCTCAGAAACAGCGCGAGCGGGGTGACCAGAATGCACCAGACGGCAGCGCTGGCCGACAGCAACAGGTAGAACAGAACGACGCGAAGGCGCATCAGCAGAGACATGGTTCAGGATTCCAGGAGGTGGTCGACAACAGCTGCCAGATCATCGAATACCCGCGTACCGGCGGGCAGTGTCTTGTGCTCGGTATTCGCACCCTTGCCGGTACGTACCAGATAGGGCGTACAACCGACGGCGCAGCCGGCCTCGAGGTCACGCAGGCTGTCGCCCACGGTGGGAACGCCATCCAGCGGCTGACCAAGGTCATCGGCAATCTGCCTGAACAGCCCTGGCAGCGGCTTGCGGCAATCGCAACCGGCATCAGGAGCGTGCGGACAGTAACGTATCAGATCCACCTTGCCGCCCTGCTCTGCTACCAGCTGGCGCAGCCGGTCATGCATGGCCTGCAGCGTGGCCTCGTCATAGTAGCCCCGGCCGATACCGGATTGGTTGGTGGCCACTGCGACAGTCCAGCCGGCCTTGCTCAGGCGCGCAATGGCGTCGATGGAGCCGGGCAAGGGAATCCACTCGTCGAGGGATTTGATATAGGCGTCGGAGTCCTGATTGATGACCCCGTCGCGGTCGAGAATGATTAACTTCATAGCGACAAGCTCCAAGCGGCAAGCTACAAGTCAGCACGGGCGGCTTGCCGCTTGCAGCTTGTAGCTTGCAGCGGCGTCAGCCGAGCAGCGAAATATCCGCAACGCCGAGGAACAGACCGCGCAGACGTGCCAGCAGCGCGTAGCGGTTGGCCTTGACGGCGTCGTCCTCGGCGTTGACCAGTACCTGTTCGAAGAAGGCGTCCACCGGCGCGCGCAGGGCGGCCAGTTGCTCCAGCGTCGCGTTGTACTGCCGTTGGGATGCCAGCGGCGCTACCGCCTGCTCTGCAGCGGCGACGGCGTTCGCCAGCGCCTGCTCGGCGGCTTCCTGCAGCAGTGCAGTATTGATCTGCTCACTGACGCTGCCGTCAGCCTTGGACAGGATGTTGGACACTCGCTTGTTGGCGGCAGCCAGGGCCTCGGCCTCGGGCAGTCGGCGGAAGGCCTGAACGGCCTGTACACGCTGATCGAAGTCCAGCGGCGAAGTCGGGCTGACGGCGCGTACCGACTGGTAAACCGCAACGTCGATACCTTCATCCTCGTAGCGGGCGCGCAGGCGGTCGAAGATGAAGTCCTGCACCTGGGCAACCAGCGCCTCGCCGCTCAATCCGGCGGTAGTCGCCTGGGCAAAGCCCAGTTCCTGGTTGGTCTCCACGGCATGTCCCAGCGCACTGGCCAGATCCAGGTCCAGTTGCTTCTCGATCAGGATACGCAGGACGCCGAGGGCGGCACGGCGCAGGGCATACGGGTCCTTGGAGCCGGTCGGCAGCATGCCGATACCGAAGATGCAGACCAGGGTGTCGATCTTGTCTGCCAGCGCCACGGCGGCGCCGGTCAGGGTGCTTGGCAGTTCGGCACCTGCACCGCGCGGCATGTACTGCTCGTTCAGCGCCAGCGCCACGTCGTCGGCTTCGCCGTCGTGCTTGGCGTAGTAGTAGCCGGCAATACCCTGCAGTTCCGGAAACTCGCCGACCATCTCGGTCGCCAGGTCGCACTTGGACAGCAGGCCCGCACGGGCAGCTCGCCCGGCGTCGCCGCCGATGCGCTCGGCAATAAAGCCGGCCAGCTCGGACACGCGTTTGGCCTTGTCGAATACACTGCCCAGATCGGCCTGGAATACCACGTTCGCCAGACGCTGGTTGCGGGTTTCCAGCGGCTGTTTCTGGTCCTGCTTGAAGAAGAACTCGGCGTCGGTCAGGCGCGGGCGCACCACCTTCTCGTTACCGGCGATGATCTGCGCCGGGTCCTTGCTCTCCAGGTTGGAGACGGTGATAAAGCGCGGCAGCAGCTTGCCGTTGGCATCCAGCAGGCAGAAGTACTTCTGGTTATCCTGCATGGTCGAGATCAGCGCTTCCTGCGGCACCTCAAGGAAGCGTTCCTCGAAGCTGCACACCAGCGGCACCGGCCATTCGACCAGCGCGGTGACTTCGTCCAGCAGGTCCGCCGGCACGATGGCGGTGCCCTGCTGCTCTGCAGCCAGCGTGTCGACGCGGCTCTTGATGATCTCGCGGCGCTCGGCGAAATCGGCGATCACGTGCGCGCTGCGCAGGGTCTCGGCATAAGCCGCCGGACTGGCGATGGTGACCTGATCCGGGTGGTGGAAGCGGTGGCCGCGGGACAGGTTACCGGCACGCTGCGAGAGAATCTCGCAGGGCACGACCTGATCACCCAGCAGCATGACCAGCCACTGGGTCGGGCGGACGAATTCGGTCTTGCGGGCACCCCAGCGCATGCGCTTGGGAATCGGCAGCGCGGCCAGTGCGGCGTCAACGATGCCGGGCAGCAGATCGGTGGCCGGCTGGCCCGGGATGTTCTGTACGAAGCGCAGCTTCGGACCACTCTGGTCGATCTCGGCCAGGCTGACACCGCACTTGCGGGCAAAGCCTTCGGCGGCTTTGGTCGGGTTGCCGTCGGCGTCAAACGCCGCCTGTACGGGCGGGCCATCGAGTTGGGTGGTGCGGTCGGGCTGCTGGGTTGCCAGCGCCTCGACCAGCACGGCCAGGCGGCGCGGCGCGGCGTAGTAGCGGGCCTTGGCGTAGCCCAGACCGGCGTCTTTCAGACCTCCTTCAACCCCGGCCAGGAAGGCTTCGGCCAGCTTCTTCAGGGCCTTGGGAGGCAGCTCTTCGGTGCCCAGTTCAACGAGAAAATCCTGCGCCTGCATTATTCGGCCTCCTTCAGCTTGGCCAGTACTTCATCACGCAATTCGGGGGTGGCCATCGGGAAGCCGAGGCGGGCGCGGGCCAGCAGATAGCTCTGGGCAATCGCGCGGGACAGGGTACGAACACGGAGAATGTAGCGCTGACGCTCGGTCACCGAGATGGCGCGGCGGGCGTCCAGCAGGTTGAAGGTGTGCGATGCCTTGATGACCATTTCGTAGGCCGGCAGCGGCAGCTCCAGTTCCATCAAACGATTGGCTTCACCTTCGTAGAAATCGAACAGCTCGAACAGCTTGTCGACGTTGGCGTGCTCGAAGTTGTAGGTGGACTGCTCCACCTCGTTCTGGTGGAACACGTCGCCGTAGCTGACCTTGCCGAACGGGCCGTCGGAGTAGACCAGGTCGTAGACCGAGTCGACGCCCTGCAGGTACATCGCCAGACGCTCCAGACCGTAGGTGATCTCACCGGTGACCGGATAGCACTCGACGCCACCGACCTGCTGGAAGTAGGTGAACTGGGTCACTTCCATGCCGTTCAGCCAGACTTCCCAGCCCAGACCCCAGGCGCCGAGGGTCGGCGATTCCCAGTTGTCTTCAACGAAGCGGATGTCGTGCACCAGCGGGTCGACGCCGATATGACGCAGCGAATCCAGGTACAGCTCCTGGATGTTGTCCGGGTTCGGCTTGAGCACCACCTGGAACTGGTAGTAATGCTGCAGGCGGTTCGGGTTTTCACCGTAGCGGCCGTCAGCCGGGCGGCGGCTGGGCTGGACGTAGGCGGCGTTCCAGGTTTCCGGGCCGATGGCGCGCAGGAAGGTGGCTGTATGGAAGGTGCCGGCACCCATTTCCATGTCGTAGGGCTGCAGTACCACACAACCCCGCTCTGCCCAGTAGCTTTGCAGGGCAAGGATCAGTCCTTGAAAGGTGTGGACGGCTGGATTGGTCTGAGTCACGTGTTTCACCAGGTCGGGCTGTGAAATTGAGAAAGGCCGAAGTATACATTCAGAACGCCTCCGACATACAGGAAAGCGGCGTATTTACTGGTCTGCGCGATCTTAGTCGGCGTGCTCTGCCAATCCCTTTGGGCGCTCACGGTGTTGCTGCCGCCGAGCGCTCGATCACCTGCCCCAGCCGGTCGAAATCGATATTGGCACCCGAGTTGATCGCAATCAGGGTCTGGTCGCGGATACCTTCGCGTCGTACGTATTCGCGCAAGCCAGCTACTGCCAGCGCGCCAGAGGGCTCGGTGATCGAGCGGGTGTCGTCATAAATCCTGCGTACGGCGCTGCAGATGGCGTCGTTACTGACGGTGATGACCTCGTCGACGTAGCGTCGGCAGAAGGCGAAATTGAGTTTGCCGATCTGCGCGACCGCGACGCCATCGGCAAAGCGCCCGACCGCTGGCAAGACCACACGGGCATCGGCCGCCAGTGCTGCCTGCAGGCAGGCGGATTCCTCCGACTCGACGCCGATCACCCGCACCTCTGGGCGCAGATACTTGATATACGCCGCTACCCCGGCGATCAGCCCGCCGCCACCGACCGGTACAAATACCGCGTGGAGTGCACCCTGATGCTGACGCAGCAGCTCCACCGCGACGGTTCCCTGGCCGGCGATCACATCCGGGTCGTCAAACGGCGGGACAAAGGTATAGCCATACTTGTCTGCCAGCTGCAGCGCGTGTGCCAGTGCTTCCGGGAAGCCGTCGCCGTGCAGCAGCGCAGTGGCGCCCCGGGCACAGACGCCTTCGACCTTCAGCTTTGGCGTGGTGGTGGGCATGACGATCAGCGCGCGCACGCCGAGTCGCTGGGCAGCAAGTGCCAGTCCCTGGGCATGGTTACCGGCTGACGCGGTGATGACGCCGCGCGCCCGCTCGCTTGGGCTCAGTCGGGCGACGCGGGTGTAGGCACCTCGGATCTTGAACGAGAACACCGGTTGCAGGTCTTCGCGCTTGAGCAGAACCTGATTGCCCAGGTCCGAGGACAGGCGCGGGGCGAATTGCAGCGGGGTCTCGGTCGCGACGTCATAGACCGGTGCCGACAGGATGCTGCCGACCAGAGTGCGTAATCGTGCCGGGGCGTCGTCGTCACTCGGGTCGGTTTCGGTGTCGGTTGAAGAGAGGGATAGAGCAGTTGTCATACGGTCTCCTGATGCTTGTTTGCCCCGGAGACAGAATGAAAAAACCCGCCTCAGAGGCGGGTTTGGGTGCGCACGATGCTAGCCCGCCGTTGTGGGAATGGCGGTAATAATCATTCGGCTGGTCAGTGCGCGTGTGCTGGTCATGGGTCGAATCTAGCGGCTGTGCCGGTTATGGTCAACCGCTTATTCCTTTGGCGCCCCGGGGTCGAGCAGATCCTCACTGCCGCGGCTACGCTGGTCGGCAGCGATCTGCTCCTCGAGATCGGCCTGCACGCGGGTATCCACCGCAGCGGGTGCCCGAGTTTGCGTCGATGTTGCCGGTGGTGTGACGCCCGGGCTGGAGGCCGCCCCGCGCTCGCTCAGCTGTACCCGGTAGATCGGCTCTGGCATATCCATCCCGGCGGCTTCCAGTGCCAGCTTGACCTGGCGAATGCCCTCGCTCTTTACGCTGGCAAAGTCATGGCTGCGCTGGTCTACCCAGGCCTGATAGCGGATCTGGACGTTGGAGTCGCCCAGCGCGGTGATATAGGCGCGTGGCGGCGGTGTGTCCAGCACGCCCTCCAGCGTGTTCAGCACGTCAATGCCAATCTGCTGGGCGCGCACCAGATCCTCGTTGACACCAATGCCGACATCAAAGCCAAAGCGACGACTGGGGTTGCGGGTGTAGTTGAGCATCACACTGCTGAATACCAGGGCGTTGGGCAGGCGCAGGTGATTGCCGTCCAGCGTCATGAGGATGGTCGCCCGTGAGGTCAGGGCGACCACAATGCCTTCGTTGCCATCAATGACGACATGATCCTTCGGTGAAAACGGCTGCCGCAGACTCATGAGGATGCCGGCAAGGTAGTTTTCCATGGTGCTCTTGAAGGCGAAGCCGAGCGCCACCCCCATGACCCCGGCGGTACCCAGCACGGCGCCGACCAAGGCGGTGGCGTCCATGATCTCCAGTGCAATCAGCACGCCGATCAGGCTGATGACCCAGCGTACGGTGGTGCGGGTCAGTTCGCGCAGGAATGGGTTGCGCCGGGCAACCCGGTCCAGCATCTGTCGGCGGGCCAGCCAGCTTCCCAGCAGCCAGAATACGGCGACCACAACGAGCGCAAGCAGGAACAGCGGCAGTGCTGCCAGCAGGCTGTAGCACTCCTCCAGCAGGCGTTGCAGGACGGCGTCCATGTTGAATGTCAGGGTCTCTGCCATGCTCGCTTCCTGTGTTGTGCCATGCCGCGGGTGGTTCGGCGCGGCGGTGGTCAGTCGTCGCGGGTGAGCACTTCCAGCAGCTCGATCTCGAACCGCAGGTTGCTGCCTGGTTTGATATGCTCGCCAACGCTGCGCTCGCCGTAGGCCAGTTCGGCAGGTACGAACAGCTGACGGCGACCACCGACCCGCATGCCCATCAGGCCCTGATCCCAGCCCTTGATGACCCGACCGGTGCCAATGACGCACTGGAAGGGCCGACCGCGCTGGTGGGACGAATCGAATACGGTGCCGTCCTCGAGGGTGCCGGTGTAGTGGGTGGTGATCAGCGCGCCCTTGACGCACTCCTTGCCCTCGCCCAGGGTCAGGTCGATGATTTGCAACTGGTCGCTCATGTGGTTCTCCGTGGGCGAATACAAGATGGGTTTTGGCGAGTATAACCCCCGAATTGGAGCAAGGCATGAACCCGACGGACCCGGTACGCTGTGGATGGTGCAGCGATGACCCTGTGTATCAGCGTTATCACGACGAAGAATGGGGCGTGCCCTGCCGGGATGCCGGCAGCCTGTTCGAGATGCTTATGCTGGAGGGCTTTCAGGCCGGGTTGTCGTGGATCACGGTGCTGCGCAAGCGTGAGCACTATCGGCAGGTGTATCGCGACTTCGATATCGCCTTTATGGCCAACCAGAGTGATGACGAGCTGCAGGCGCTGCTACAGGACCCGGGCATCATCCGCAATCGGCTCAAGGTATACGGCGCCCGGCGTAATGCGCGAGCGTGGCAACGGTTGTGTGCCGAGCAGGATCCGGTCGACTGGCTCTGGCAGTTCGTCGGCGGCCAGCCGCTGATCCGTCATGCGGCTACCCTGAGCGAGATTCCGGCACAGACCGCCGAGGCGAAGGCGATGAGCAAGGCGTTGCAGAAGGCCAACTTTACCTTCGTCGGGCCGACCATCTGCTATGCCTTTATGCAGGCGACCGGGATGGTCATGGATCACACTACCAATTGCCACTGCTACCCGGCCCTGGCTGCAGGCTGACCCGGGTTCTCGCCCTGCCCGCCCGTGCAGCTTACAATGGCCGCTGATTCATTGTTCGGAGCATTGCCGTGGAGCGGTTGAAAGGCGCCCTCATCGTTGGATTTCTCAGGCTGTTTGCCCAGTTGCCCTTTGGCGTCGCGCAGCGTCTTGGCGCGTTCGCGGGCTGGCTGATGTGGAAGCTGCCGAACCGCTCGCGTGACGTCACCCGGATCAACCTCAGTCACTGCATGCCGGAATTGGGCGAGGCCGAGCTGAATGATCTGGTCCGCCGAACGCTGCTTGATACCGGCCGCAGTTTTGCCGAGAGTGCTTGCGCCTGGATGTGGTCACCGCACAAGACGGTCGGGCTGATCAGGGAAGTCGAAGGGGAGCATTTGCTCACCGAAGCACTGGCAGCCGGCAAGGGCGTGGTCGCGATTACCAGCCACCTGGGTAACTGGGAAGTGCTCAACCACTGGTACTGCCTGCGCGCCAAGCCCATCATCTTCTACCGCCCGCCCAAGCAGAAGGCGGTTGATGACCTGCTCAAGCGCCAGCGCACCCAGCTGGGCAACAAGGTCGCTGCCTCGACCCGTGAGGGCATCATCAGTGTCATGCGCGAAGTGCGTCGCGGTGGCGCGGTGGGTATTCCGGCCGATCCGGAGCCGGCGCTCAAGAGCGGTGTGTTTGTTCCGTTCTTTGCAACCCAGGCACTGACCAGCAAGTTTGTCCCCAACCTGCTCAAGGGCAGCGAGGCACGTGCCTTGTTTTTCCATTGTGTACGGCTGCCCGACAACAGTGGTTTCAAGGTGATTCTGGAGGCGGCGCCAGAGGCGCTTTACAGTCAGGACGAGTACGAGGCCGTGGCCTGCATGAGCGCCGTGATTGAGCGCTATGTGCGCCGTTGGCCCAGCCAGTACATGTGGAGTATGAAGCGGTTCAAAAAACGGCCTGCCGGGGAAAAACGCTGGTATTAAAGTGATGGCCAGCCTGTGCTAGGGTGCACAGGTTTCTGCGGTGCAGGCCTGGCCTGTTGCAGATGGGTGCAATACGACTGATGTGGGGGTAAGGGATGGCCAACCAACGACAACATCCGCGAACACAGATGAAGGCGCAGATCCGCATCTGGCACCAGTCCTTTGGCGATATTCTGGCGTACACCCGAGACCTGTCAGACGGTGGGGTCTTCGTCGAACACCCGCTGATGGGAGAGCTGAGCAACGGTGACGAAGTCACCGGGCAGGTTCAGGGGATGCCCTTTGAGGCACCTGTTCTGCGCATGCAGGTGCAGCGAGCGGTGCCCGGTGAAGGTGCCGGCATGGCCTTTCTTGGCGAGGCTGACGAGGTCAGCGACGCCAGAACATCGGCGACAGCAGCACCAGCAGAGTAAAGACCTCAAGGCGGCCCAGCAGCATGGCGAAACTCAGCACCCATTTCACCCCGCTTTCCAGATTGCCGTAGTGCACCGCAACCTCGCCCAGGCCCGGGCCGAGGTTGTTGATACACGCCGTCAGCGCCGAGAACGCGGTGACAAAGTCCAGACCGGTTCCGAGCAGGATCAGGAACAGCATCGCGAAGGCAAAGACGTACACCGCGCAAAACCCCCACACCGCCTCCACCACCCGATCAGGCACCGGGCTGTCGCCCAGCTTGACCGGGAACACGCCGTGCGGGTGCAGCAGTCGTTTGATCTCCCGCGATCCCTGCTTGTACAGCAGCAGCACACGAATCACCTTCATGCCGCCACCGGTCGAGCCGGCACAGGCGCCGATAAAGCTGGCGTAGAGCAACAGATACGGCAGCAGGGTTGGCCAGGTCGAAAAGTCGGTCACCCCGAAGCCGGTGGTGGTAGCAATCGAAACGGTTTCGAATGCGGCAAAGCGCACCGAAGTCCAGACATCATGGTGCTGGTAATGCACCAGCACGGCGAAACAGATGATGAACAGTGCCAGCAGGATCAGCACGTAGGCGCGGCACTCCGGGTCCTGCCAGTAGTTCTTCAGCGAGCGGTAGCGCCAGGCGAGAAAGTGCAGGGCGAAGTTGATGCCGGAAATCAGCATGAACAGGATGCAGATCGACTCGATCAGCGGGCTGTTATAGTAGCCGATACTGGCGTCGTGGGTGGAGAACCCGCCGATGGCGACGGTGGAGAAGCTGTGGCCGATGGCGTTGAACAGGTCCATGCCGGCGGCCCAGTAGGCCAGTGCACAGGCAACGGTCAGGCCGGCGTAGATATACCAGAGCACCTTGGCCGTCTCGGCGATGCGCGGGGTCAGCTTGTTTTCCTTCAGCGGCCCCGGCATCTCGGCGCGGTACAGCTGCATCCCGCCAACACCCAGCATCGGCAGGATCGCCACCGCCAGCACGATGATCCCCATACCGCCAAACCATTGCAGCTGCTGGCGGTAATAGAGCAGCGCCCGTGGCAGGGTATCCAGCCCGGTGATTACGGTGGCGCCGGTGGTAGTCAGGCCGGAGAAAGACTCGAACACTGCATCGGCCACGGTCAGGTCAGGTGTTTCCAGCAACCACAGCGGCACCGCACCGAACAGGCCGAGGACCAGCCAGAACAGAACGGTAATCAGGTAGCCATCGCGGGTGCGCAGCTCGTTGCGTCGGCCACGCACCGGTAGCCAGATCAGGGTACCGGCAATCAGGGTGATGACGAAACCGCTGAGGAAGGCGTTCATCGCCTCCTCGTGGTAGTACCAGCCAACACCTGCCGCCGGCAGCATGCTGGTGGAAAAGAGCATCAGCAAAATGCCGATGATGCGCTGTATCTGTGGATACTGCATGCTGCGAGGCGCCTCAGAAGAAAGTCAGGCCGACCTGGAACAGACGCTCCACATCGCGGATATATTTCTTGTCGATCACGAACAGGATGACATGGTCATCGGATTCGATCACGGTCGAGTCGTGGGCAATCAGCACCTCGTCGTCGCGGACGATGGCGCCGATAGTGGTACCCGGCGGCAGATCAATCTGACCGATCGACTTGCCGACCACCTTGGAAGAGCGTGCGTCGCCGTGGGCAACTGCCTCGATGGCTTCTGCCGCGCCGCGGCGCAGCGAGTAGACGTTGACGATGTCACCCCGGCGCACGTGGGTCAGCAGGGTGCCGATGGTTGCCTGCGAGGGTGAGATGGCAATATCGATCTCGCCGCCCTGCACCAGGTCGACGTAGGCCGGGTTGTTGATCAGCGTCATCACCTTGCGCGCGCCGAGGCGCTTGGCCAGCATCGACGACATGATGTTGGCTTCGTCGTCGTTGGTAATGGCGCAGAAGATGTCGACGTCTTCGATATTCTCTTCGATCAGCAGCTCGCGGTCCGACGCGCTGCCGTGCAGTACCACGGTACGGTCCAGGGTCTGCGACAAATAGTCTGCTCGGGTCTTGCTGGCTTCGATGATCTTTACTTGATAGCGGCTCTCGATGGCTTCGGCCAGCCGCTCGCCGATATTGCCGCCACCGGCAATGACCACGCGCTTGTGGGTCTTCTCGACCCGTCGCAGCTCGCTCATCACCGCCCGGATATCGCGGGTGGCAGCGATAAAGAACACCTCGTCGTCAGCCTCGATGATGGTATCGCCCTTGGGAATGATCGGGCGGTCCTTGCGGAAAATCGCCGCTACCCGAGTGTCGACACCGGGCATGTGCTGGCGCAGAAAGCGCAGTTCCTGGCCGACCAGCGGGCCGCCGTAGTAGGCGCGCACGGCGACCAGCTGGGCCTTGCCCTCGGCAAAATCGAGCACCTGCAGCGCACCGGGGTTCTCGATCAGCCGTTTGACGTAATTGGTAACTACCTGCTCCGGGCTGATCAATACGTCGATCGGCACCGCCTCGTTATGGAACAGACCGCCGCGTGTCAGGTAGGCGGATTCCCGTACGCGGGCGATCTTGGTCGGCGTCCGGAACAGGGTGTAGGCCACCTGGCAGGCGATCATGTTGGTCTCGTCACTGCTGGTAACCGCAATCAGCATGTCGGCATCATCGGCGCCGGCCTGACGCAGCACGGTCGGGAAGGAGCCCTTGCCCTGCACCGTGCGGATATCCAGCCGGTCACCCAGCTCGCGCAGGCGCGCGGTGTCGGTGTCGATCACGGTGATGTCGTTGGCTTCACTGGCCAGCTGCGCTGCCAGGCTGCCGCCGACCTGACCGGCACCGAGAATGATGATCTTCATGCCGCAGACTCCCTGTTCTTCTGTTGCGGGCTGGCGCTGAGTTTGATCAGGCGGGCCAGATAAAATCCGTCGTGGCCATCGGCCTGCGGCAGCAGCTGGCGGCCGCAGGGCTGGGCAACCCCGTAGTCACCGCCGATATCCAGCAGCCGTGCCCCGGGCTCGCGGGCGAGGAAGGCCTCGATCACGCGGGTATTCTCGTCCGGCAGTACCGAGCAGGTGGCATAGACCAGAATGCCGCCCACCTCCAGCGTAGGCCAGAGCGCGTCCAGCAGCTCGCCCTGCAGCGCAGCCAGCGGGGCAATATCGGCCGAGGTGCGGGTCAGCTTGATATCCGGGTGGCGCCGGATCACCCCGGTGGCCGAACACGGGGCATCCAGCAGGATACGCTGGAAGGGCGTGCTATCCCACCACTGATCGACAGCGCGGCCGTCGGCGGCGATCAGTGTGGCGTTCAGGCGCAAGCGGTCGAGGTTCTCCTCTACCCGCTTCAATCGCGCCGGCTCCAGATCAAGCGCGACTACTTCGCTCAGATCCGCCTGTTGTTCGAGAATCTGGCAGGTCTTGCCGCCAGGGGCGCAGCAGGCATCCAGCACCCGCAACCCCGGCTTGAGGTCCAGCAGTGGCGCGGCCAGCTGGGCGGCTTCGTCCTGCACGCTGACCAGCCCGTCGGCAAAGCCCGGCAGCAGGTTGACGTCGCAGGGCGTTGCGAGCTGAATGCCGACGGCGCTGAACGGGCAGGCGCTGGCGTCAATACCGGCGTCCGCCAATTGCTGCAGATAGGCGTCGCGGCTCAGGCGGCGTTGATTGACCCGCAGGGTCATCGGCGGATGCAGGTTGTTGGCGCTGGTGATGGCATCGAGCTGATCCGGCCAGGCGCGTTGCAGGCGCTTGTACAGCCAGCCGGGATGGGCACAACGCTGGGAGGGTGACGTGTCGACCGCAGCCAGCAGCGCCTCGCCCTCTCGCTGAACCCGGCGCAGCACCGCGTTGAGCAGGCCCTTGGCCCAGGGCTTGTCGAGGCTGACCGCCGCGTTGACGGTTTCGGCGATGGCCGCATGGGCCGGAATGCGCAGATACAGCAGTTGATACAGGCCAACCAGAAGCAGCGCGTGCAGGTCCTGATCCGTCGGCTTCATCGGCTTGTTCAGCAGTTCGCGGGCCAGCCCTTCCAGGCGGTTGTACCAGCGCGCCGTGCCGAAGGCCAGCTCCTGCACCAGACCCTGATCGCGCGGCGCGACGGCCTTGAGTTGCGCCGGCAGACTGCCGCCGAGCGAAGCCTTGCCGGCCAGCACGGCGGCCAGGGCGCGGGCGGCTGCCGCGCGGGCATTCACTGACCGTTACCCAGCACAAGCCCGGGCGCAAACTGATCGCGACGGGCGTTATACAGATCGGCAAAGGCCAGCGGCTTGCCGCCGGGCAGCTGCAGCCGGGTCAGGCGCAGCGCGCCCTCGCCGCAGGCTACCAGCAGCCCTCGCTTCTCGCAGGCCAGCACCTGACCGGGCGTGCCCTGCCCGTCCGCCAGCTCGGCGGCCCAGACCTTGAGCGGCTTGCCGTCAAACTGGGCGTGGGCCAGCGGCCACGGATTGAAGGCGCGGATCAGGCAGTCCAGTTCGCTGGCCGGACGCTGCCAGTCAATCGCCGAGACCTGCTTGTTCAGCTTGTGGGCGTAGGTCGCCAGGGCGTCGTCCTGCACTTCGCCCTGCAGGGTTCCGGCAGCCAGACCTTCGATTGCCTGGATTACCGCCGGTGGGCCCAGTTCGGCCAGCCGGTCGTGCAAACTGCCGCCGGTGTCTTCGCTGCTGATCGGGGTGCTGACCTTCAGCAGCATCGGTCCGGTGTCCAGCCCGGCTTCCATCTGCATCACGGTCACGCCGGTTTCGCGGTCACCCGCTTCGATTGCGCGCTGAATCGGCGCCGCGCCGCGCCAGCGCGGCAGCAGCGAGGCATGGCTGTTGATGCAGCCCAGGCGGGGAATGTCGAGCACCGCCTGCGGCAGGATCAGACCGTAGGCCACCACCACCAGCAGATCGGGCCTGAGGTCGGCCAGCGCCTGCTGGTCTGCCGGGTCACGCAGCCGTTCAGGTTGCATTACCGGCAGGCCATGCTCGAGCGCGAGTGTCTTGACCGCACTCATCGCCAGTTTCTGGCCGCGGCCGGCGGGCCGGTCGGGCTGCGTGTAGACGGCCACGATATTCAGCCCGGCATCAATCAGCGCCTGCAGATGGGCGGCGGCAAAGTCCGGTGTTCCGGCAAAAACGATACGTAGGTCGGTCGGCTTCATGGGAGTCCGTAAAGAAAAGGCTTGCCGAAGCAAGCCTTGTTATTCCGCTGGCAAATCAGGCCTGAGCCTGGCTGCGATGGATTTTCTCCAGTTTCTTGCGAATGCGGTCACGCTTGAGGTTGGACAGGTAATCCACAAACAGCTTACCGTTCAGGTGGTCGCACTCGTGCTGGATACAGACGGCAAGCAGACCCTCATAGACCTCGTCGAACGGGTTGCCGTCACGATCAAGTGCCCTGACCCTGACCCGCTCCGGGCGTTCTACGTTCTCGTAGAATCCTGGCACCGACAGACAGCCTTCCTGCATTTGCTCGAGGTCGTCGGTCAGTGGCTCCAGCTCGGGATTGATGAATACGCGTGGCTCGGACCTGTCCTCGGACAGATCAATGACGACGACCCGCTCGTGTACATTGACCTGCGTTGCGGCAAGGCCGATACCGGGCGCGTCGTACATGGTCTCGAACATATCGTCGACGAGCTGCTGGATTCTGGCGTCCACGGCGGTGACCGGCTTGGCTATGGTCCGTAGCCGCGGGTCGGGAAACTCCAGTATGTTGAGAATAGCCATAGGGGTTTGTACCGCTTTGTCTGGAACAAATCTAAATTGTGCTGCTAAGATTATGAGCAGCTTGGAAATAAAGCGGGTCTGGCGTGTGGGAGCACGATTCGACCTGGATGCTGGCCTCTATAATAAAGGGATTCGTGTCATGAGGAAAACACTACTCGGCCTCGTGTTGCTCGCGGCGAGCGTATGGGTGCAGGCGCAAGAGTCTGTTCTCAGGGAGGATCACCCGGACAGCTACACCGTGGTCAAGGGCGACACGCTATGGGATATCTCCGGGCGCTTTCTCAGCCTGCCCTGGAAATGGCCGGAAATCTGGCATGCCAACCCGCAGATTGCCAACCCCCACCTGATCTATCCGGGCGATATCATTTCGCTGGTGTACATTGATGGCCAGCCGCGGCTGATGCTCAACCGTGGTAACGGCGGCACCATCAAGCTGTCGCCGCAGGCGCGGGTCAAACCGATCGCCGAGGCGATCCCGTCCATCCCGCTGGATGCCATCAACGCGTTCCTGCGTGCAGGCCGGGTAGTCGAAGATGAAGCCACCATCGAGATGGCGCCCTACATCATCGGCGGTGAGGCGGAAAGCGTGGTGCTGGGTGCGGGCAGCAAGGTTTACGCCCGTGGCGACTTTTCCGACAATGTGCCGGCTTACGAGATCTATCGCCGTGGCAAGACTTACGTCAATCCCGAAACCGGCGAACTGCTGGGCATTCACCTGCAGGAAATCGGCAACGGTAATGTAGCGGCAGTCGAAGACGATATCGCGACCGTCAACGTGACCCGCAGCCGTCAGGAAGTGCTGGTCAATGACCGTCTGCTGGAGTCCGAAGAGCGCGCGGTTGCGTCGACCTTCTTCCCCAGCGAGCCGAGTCAGGAAATCAACGGCCTGATCATGGACGTGCCCAACGGCGTGACCCAGATCGGTCAGTATGACGTGGTGCTGCTCGACAAGGGCGAGCGCGACGGTCTGGAGGTTGGCAACGTGCTGGCCATCTACAAGCGCGGCGAGATCGTTCGTGACCGCGTGCGCAACGAGCGAGTGCAATTGCCCGCCGAGCGTGCCGGCCTGCTGATGGTGTTCCGCGTGTACAACAAGATGAGCTACGGCATCGTGTTGCAGGCCAGCCGTCAGATGGCGATTCTCGACGAGATTCGTAACCCCTGACGGGGAATGCACTGCCAAGGCCGCCTTCGGGCGGCCTTGTTGTTTCAACTGTTGGCCCTTTCTGATCAAGGATGATCCATGCTTACCGACCTGTCCGCCGAGCGGCAGGCCTGGTTGGAGCTGATGCTGCTCGACGGTGTTGGCCCCCGCTTTTTCCAGCGCTTGCGCTCGCATGCCGTCTCCCCGTCCGATTTCATGGCCGCCGATCTGTGCGCATTGGCCGATCTTGGTGTCCCACCGGCTGTGCTGACCAGCCTGCGACGCTGGCGCGTGGGTGATCCTGTGCTGCGCGAGCGGCTCGCCCTGGCGCTTGACTGGCAGCAGCAGGATGGCTGCCATCTGCTGTTTCTGGATGATGCGGACTACCCGCCGCTGCTGGCGTCGATCAGCGACCCGCCGCCGCTGCTGTTTGTACGCGGCCGGATCGAGGTGCTGCATGACCCGCAGATTGCCATGGTCGGCACCCGCCATCCGAGCCCGCTGGGTGCGGAAACCGCCCGGCAGTTTGCCCGCGAGTTTTGCCGCGCCGGGCTGACGGTCACCAGCGGCATGGCACTGGGTGTGGATGGCGCCTGCCATCAGGGCGTACTGGATGCCGGCGGTCAGACGGTTGCGGTCTGGGGTACGGGTCTTGAGCGGTGCTATCCGCGCCGGCACCGCAAGTTGGCCGAGGCGATTGTCGACGCCGGCGGGGCGCTGGTCTCCGAGCTGTGGCCTGACAGCGAGCCGCATCCGGCCCAGTTTCCACGGCGTAATCGCATCATCAGCGGTTTGAGTCTGGGTACGCTGGTGGTCGAGGCCAGCCTCAACAGCGGCTCATTGATCACCGCGCGCATGGCACTGGAGCAGAACCGCGAAGTATTTGCCATGCCCGGCTCGATTCACAATGTGCAGGCGCGTGGTTGCCACCGCTTGCTGCGTGAAGGGGCCTGCCTGGTTGAGCAGGTTCAGGATGTGCTGGATGCCCTGAAAATACCGCTTGCCACAGCGCTTGAGGCGGCTGAAAAGCCGGTTACAGACGCGCCCGACTCACCGCTATGGCGCTGGCTGGGGTTTGATCCGGTTAGCCCCGACTGGCTGGCCCAGCACTCCGGGCTGGGTATGTCCGAGGTGCTGCAGCAACTGCTGGAGCTGGAACTGGCAGGGCAGGTGCTGGTGGCCGCCGGTGGCTATTGTCGCCGCCAGCCTTGAGTGCCGGGCCGGGCTCGGCTACTGTCGCAGCAATCAACCGAGGTGGAGTTCACATGCTGGCAAACTGGCGCATTACCCGTCTGAATCGCTTGCTGCAGGCCGGCGGCGTGATCGCCTATCCGACCGAGGGCGTCTGGGGGCTGGGCTGCAACCCCTGGAACGGCGCGGCGGTGGAGCGGCTGCTCAACCTCAAGCAACGTCCTGTGCACAAGGGCCTGATTCTGATTGCTGGTGAAATTGAGCAGTTCGACTTCCTGCTCTGGGATTTGCCGGACGGCCAGTTGGCCAAGCTGCGGCTGTCCTGGCCGGGGCCGAACACCTGGCTGGTGCCGCATCAGGGCCGTCTGCCCGCATGGATCACCGGTGCCCACGATACCGTCGCCCTGCGGGTAACCACGCACCCCATCGTGCGCCAGCTGTGCGCTGTCGCCGGGCCGCTGGTGTCGACCTCGGCCAATCCGGCTGGCCGCCCTTCGGCGCGTTCGCGGTTGCGGGTTGAGCAGTATTTTCACGGCGAACTGGACGCCATTGCCCCCGGTGCGTTGGGTGGCGCGCGTAATCCCAGTATCATTCGCGATCTGCAAACCGACCAAGTCATACGCGGCGCCTGAGCCGCCCGGAGAGATTCCACGTGAAACAGGACCAACCCAGCGCCGCCGATGTTGCCGCGGTAAAAGCCTATCTGATGGATCTGCAGGACCGTATCTGCACCGCCCTGGCGGCGGCAGACGGACGCGAGCAGTTCATTGAGGACGCCTGGGAGCGGCCCGGTGGCGGCGGTGGCCGCTCGCGGATCATTACCGACGGCGCGCTGCTGGAAAAGGGCGGTGTCGGCTTCTCTCACGTCTTTGGTGACGGCATGCCGCCCTCGGCTACCGCGCACCGCCCCGAGCTGGCGGGTCGTCACTTCCAGGCCATGGGCGTGTCGCTGGTAATGCACCCGGAAAACCCCTTCGTGCCGACCTCGCACGCCAACGTGCGGTTCTTTATCGCCGAGAAAGACGGCGCCGATCCGGTCTGGTGGTTTGGTGGCGGCTTCGATCTGACGCCCTACTACGCCAACGAAGAAGACTGCGTGCATTGGCACCGGGTTGCCCGTGACGCCTGCGCACCCTTCGGTGACGACGTCTATCCGCGCTACAAAAAATGGTGCGATGAATACTTCTACCTCAAGCACCGAGGCGAGGCCCGCGGTATCGGCGGCCTGTTCTTCGATGACCTGAACGAATGGGGCTTCGAGCGCAGTTTTGCCTTCCTGCGCGCCATTGGCGACGCCTACCTTGAGGCCTATCTGCCGATTCTCGAGCGCCGTCGCAACAGTGCCTGGACGCCCGAACAAAAGCAGTTCCAGGAATTCCGCCGTGGCCGCTACGTCGAGTTCAACCTGGTCTACGACCGCGGCACCCTGTTCGGCCTGCAGACCGGCGGGCGCACCGAGTCGATTCTGATGTCGCTGCCACCGACCGTGCGCTGGGGCTACAACTGGCAGCCCGAGCCGGGCAGCCCGGAAGCCGAGCTGACCGAGCGCTACCTCTCCCCGCGTGACTGGCTGGCAGGAGACGCCTGATGGACCGTTACGCCGTTGTCGGCAACCCGATCGAGCACAGCAAGTCGCCGCTGATCCATGCCATGTTCGCCGAGCAGACCGGTCAGCAGCTGGAGTACGGCAAGCTGCTAGCGCCGCTCGACAACTTCATCGGCAGCGTGCGCGACTTTCTGCGCGAAGGCCGAGGTGTCAATGTCACCGTACCGTTCAAGGAGCAAGCCTGGGCGCTGGTGGATGAACACACCCCGGCGGCCGAGCGCGCCGGCGCGGTCAACACCATCATGCGCCGTGAAGATGGCAGCCTGCTCGGTGACAACACCGACGGTAAGGGCCTAGTGCGCGACATCGAGGTCAACGCCGGGCTGTCGCTGAAAGGTTTGAGTGTGCTGCTGGTCGGTGCCGGCGGTGCCGCTCGCGGGGTAATTCAGCCGCTGCTGGCGGCAGGTCCGCAGCATCTGTGCGTGATCAACCGCACGGTCAGCAAGGCGGAAGAGCTGGCGGCGCTGTTTGTCGATCAGGGGCCGATTGCCGCTGCCGGCCTGCAATGGCTGGTCGAGCCGGTAGACCTGATCATCAATGCGACGTCGGCGAGTCTGGCCGGTGAACTGCCGCCTATTCCCGACAGCCTGATCAAGCCCGGCCACACCTGGTGCTATGACATGATGTACGGCGCCGAAGAGACCCCGTTCAACCGCTGGGCCCGAGAGCGCGGCGCGGCGCGCTGCATCGATGGCCTCGGCATGCTGGTGGAGCAGGCCGCCGAGGCCTTTGCCCTGTGGCGCGGCGTCCGTCCGGACACTGCGCCGGTGCTGGCCGCGTTACGTCAGGCCTGACGCGGCATTGCAGCGGCCAACTCGGCAGTCAGCCCGAGCGCCGCTGCCACGCCGCCCTGCTGCAGCGCCTCGATCAGCGCTGAACCCACCACCACCCCATCGGCGACCTGCGCCAGCGGCGCTGCCTGCTCGGCCCGGCGCACGCCAAAGCCAACGCAGATCGGCACACTGCTTTGCGCGCGAATGCCTTCCAATGCCTGCGCCACCGCGGTGTGATCCGCTGCGCCGACGCCGGTGACGCCGTTGTGCGAGACGTAGTAGAGAAAGCCGCTGGCGTGCTCCAGCACTCTGGGCAGGCGCTGGGCGTCAGTGGTTGGCGTTGCCAGACGAATCATCTGCAGACCGGCGTCGCGCGCTGTCGGGCCCAGTTCGTTGTCGTGCTCGGGCGGCAGGTCGACCACCAGCAGGGCGTCCACACCGGCCTCTGCGGCGTCACGAATAAAGTCCGCACCGCCGTAGCGATGGATCGGGTTGTAGTAACCCATCAGCACCAGCGGCGTGCTCTGGTTCTGTTCGCGGAAACGGCGCACCAGCTCCAGCGTGCGCTGCTGATTCTGCCCACCCTGCAGGGCGCGCAGGGCAGCGGCCTGAATGGTCGGGCCGTCGGCGGTCGGGTCGCTGAACGGCATGCCCAGTTCGATGATATCGGCGCCTGCGGCGGGCAGGCCCTGCAGCAGTTCCAGACTGGTATCGAAGTCCGGATCACCGGCGCAGATGTAGGTCACCAATGCGGCGCGGTTGTCACGGGCGCAGTCGGCAAAGCGAACGTCTAAGCGGCTCATTTTCCTTCCTCCATCAGACCCAGAATGGTTGGCATGTCCTTGTCGCCACGGCCGGACAGGCAGACCACCATCAGGTGATCCTTTGGCAGCGTCGGCGCGCGGCGCGCCACCTCGGCCAGCGCGTGCGAGGTTTCCAGCGCCGGGATAATGCCTTCGGTGCGGCAGCAGTTGTGGAAGGCGTCCAGCGCCTGCTGATCGGTTACCGCGACGTATTCGATGCGGCCCTGCTCGTGCAACCAGGCGTGTTCGGGGCCAATGCCGGGGTAGTCCAGACCGGCGGAGATCGAGTGGGCGTCGGCGATCTGACCGTCACCGTCTTGCAGCAGGTAGGTGCGGTTGCCGTGCAGCACGCCGGGCGTGCCGCCCTTCAGGCTGGCGGCGTGCTTGCCGGTGTCGATCCCGTGACCGGCCGCTTCCACGCCGACCATCTGCACCTCGGGGTAATCGAGGAACGGGTGGAACAGGCCCATGGCGTTGGAGCCACCGCCGATACAGGCGACCAGGCTGTCGGGCAGACGGCCTTCGCGTTCCAGCATCTGCTGGTGCGCCTCGCGGCCGATGATCGCCTGAAAGTCACGCACCAGCGTCGGGTAGGGGTGCGGGCCGGCTACGGTGCCGATCATGTAGAAGGTGTTGTCGACGTTGGTTACCCAGTCGCGCAGCGCCTCGTTCATGGCGTCTTTCAGGGTGCCGGTGCCGGAGGTGACAGGCACGATCTCTGCGCCCAGCAGGCGCATACGAGCGACGTTGTCGCGCTGACGGTGAATGTCGGTCGCGCCCATGTAGACCACGCATTGCAGGCCGAAGCGCGCGCAGACGGTAGCGGTGGCCACGCCGTGCATGCCGGCACCGGTCTCGGCGATGATCCGCTGCTTGCCCATGCGGCGGGCCAGCAGGGCCTGGCCGATGCAGTTGTTGATCTTGTGCGCGCCGGTGTGATTCAGCTCCTCGCGCTTGAAGAAGATCTTCGCGCCGCCGTATTGCTCGGTCAGCCGCTCGGCAAAATACAGCGGGCTGGGGCGGCCGATGAACTCGGCGTTGAAGCGGTCCAGCTCGGCAATAAAGGCGGGCTCGGCGCGGGCTTCGTTGTAGGCCTGCTCCAGTTGCAGCACCAGCGGCATCAGCGACTCGGCCACAAAGCGGCCGCCAAACTGGCCGAACTGACCGAGCGCGTCGGCTTCACGGCGATAATTATGATTGGGCATGGATAGAACCTCCTGAGCGATGGACGCAGATTAGGGCAAGCGCAGGCGGGAAAAAATCGATAAGATGGCCGCAACCTGTGAGAAAAAGTGACAAGTCCCATGGCCAGAGATCTTCCCTCGCTAAACGCTCTGCGCGCCTTCGAAGCCGCTGCCCGACTGGAAAGCGTGAGTCAGGCGGCAGGCGAACTGCACGTCACCCACGGCGCCGTCAGCCGGCAGATTCGTCAGCTTGAAGACGAGCTCGGCATCGCGCTGTTCAGCAAGGCCGGGCGCGGCATCAGCCTGACGCCGGCCGGTCGCCAGCTGCGCGATGCCTGCCGCGATGCCTTCGACGGGCTGCGTGAGGCGTGCATGGCGCTGCGTCAGGACCAGCAACAGGCGCCCTTCCTGCTGGCCTGTCCGGGCAGCCTGCTGGCGCGCTGGTTTATCCCGCGACTGGACCGCCTGAACGCCGAGCTGCCCGACCTGAACCTGCACCTGTCCGCCTCCGAGGGTGAACTCGACCCGCGCCGCCCCGGCGTCAGCGCCACCCTGCTCTACGCTGAGCCGCCGTGGCCGGCCGACATGCGGGTGTATCCGCTGCGCCAGGAACGCATCGGCCCGGTGCTCAGCCCGCGTTACGCTGACGCGGCTCGGCTGCTCGATCAACCGGCCGAGGTATTGCTCGGTGAAGCCCTGCTGCACACCCGTTCGCGCCCTGGTGCCTGGCGTGACTGGGCCGAGCGGCAGGGGCTGGACGCGGCGCAATTGCGCACCGGTCAGGGCTTTGAGCACCTGTATTACCTGCTGGAAGCGGCGCTGTCTGGTCTGGGCGTGGCAATCGCGCCGCAGCTGCTGGTTGCAGACGATATCGCCGCTGGCCGCCTGCTGGCGCCCTGGGGCTTTGTCGAAACCCGCCACCAGCTCGGCCTCTGGGTACCGGAGCGCCAGCCGCAGGGCCCGGCGCAGCAACTGGCCGACTGGCTCGGCAACGCCCTGCAGCAGGCCGACGCATGAAGCACCTCGCGACCCTTGGTCTTGGCGCCTGCCTGCTCTGGCTCTCTGGCTGCAGCTCGGTCGGCTATCTGTATCAGAGCTGGCAGGGACAGCGCGCGTTGATGGCCCGCGCCGAACCCATCGAGCAGGTGATTGCCGACCCGCAGACCGATCCGCAGCTGGCCGAACGCTTGCGCACCGCCAGCCAGATTCGCCAGTACGCGGTAGCGGCGCTGGCGCTGCCGGATAACACCACCTACACCCGCTACGCCGCGGTGCCCGGAGCCTATCCGTTGTGGAATCTGTTTGTCACCGACGAGCTGTCATTGGCGGCGGTGCTGCACTGCTATCCGTTCTTCGGCTGCATCGCCTACAAGGGTTACTTCGACCAGGCCCGCGCCGAGCAGGCCGCCGCTGACTGGCGTGCGCGCGGCAAGGATGTCTACGTCGCCGGCATCCCCGCCTACTCCACCCTTGGTTGGTACGACGACCCGCTGTTCAGCTCCATGCTGCACTGGAGCAACGACTACCTGGCCGAGATGCTGTTTCACGAACTGGCGCATCAGCGGTTTTATGTGAAGGACGACACCGCCTTCAACGAGTCCTACGCCAGCTTCGTCGGCCAGCAGGGCCTGCGCGATTGGCTCAGGGCGCAGGGGCGAGCCGCGCACGACTCGACGGGCCGCAAACGCGAGCGGGCGTTTATCCAGCTGGTGCTGGCCGCGCGCAGCGAGCTGGAAGCCCTGTATCAGAGTACCCAGCCCGACGCCGCCAAGCGCAGCGGCAAGGCCGCGATTCTTGCTCAGCTGCGCAGCGATTACGCCAGCCTGCGCGACAGCGAATGGGGCGGCGACAATCGCTTTGATCACTGGTTTGCCGCAGACTTGAACAACGCTCGGCTGCTACCCTTTGGACTCTACGATCAATGGGTGCCCGCCTTTGCCGCGCTCTATGCGCAGAGCAGCGGTTGGGCCGACTTTCACCAGCGGGTCGAACAGCTTGGCAGGCTCGATCCGCAAGCGCGCCTTGCCGCGCTGCGGGGTCTTTGCCCGCAGTGCGACGCCGCAGTACAGGAGCCGTAACCATGAAAGCAGTGGGATATTTCACCGCCGGTCCGCTGGACCGCACCGATGCCCTGATCGACCTCGACGTCCCCATGCCCACCCCCGGCCCGCAGGACCTGCTGGTCAAGGTCGCCGCTATTTCGGTTAACCCGGTCGACACCAAGATTCGTTCGCGCCGCTCGGCTACAGGCGACACCCCTGAAGTGCTCGGCTGGGATGCGGTGGGTGAGGTGGTCAGCTGTGGGGCGTCCGTATCCGGCTTCACCGCTGGCGACCGGGTCTATTACGCCGGTGCGCTGGAGCGGCCCGGCAGCAACGCCGAATACCAACTGGTCGACGCCCGCATCGCCGCCCACGCGCCGCTGTCGTTGTCTGCCGCCGAAGCTGCGGCCCTGCCGCTGACTGCAATCACCGCCTGGGAGCTGCTGTTCGACCGGCTCGGTGTCAGCGAAGGCGGCGGAGAAGGTCAGACCCTGCTGGTGGTCGGCGCTGCCGGTGGCGTCGGCTCGATTTTGGTTCAGCTAGCGCGTCAGTTGACCAAACTCACCGTGGTCGCCACCGCCGCCCGCGCCGAGAGCGTGAAATGGGTCAAGGGCCTGGGCGCGCACGACGTCATCGACCACAGCCAGCCGCTGCTGCCGCAACTGCAGGCGCTGGGTATCAAGGCCGTCGAACTGATCGCCTCGTTGACCCACACCGATCAGCACTACCCGCAATACGGCAACTGCATCGCCCCGCAAGGCCGCCTCGGCGTGATCGACGACTTCGGCCCGCTCGACATGAGCGTGCTCAAGCGCAAGTGCGCGTCCTTCCATTGGGAGTTCATGTTCACCCGCAGCATGTTCGAAACCGCCGATATGGCCGAGCAGGGCAAGTTGCTGCAGCGGGTCGCCGAACTGGTTGATGCAGGCACCCTGCGCAGCACCCTGGGTGAGCACTACGGCGCGATCAACGCGGCCAATCTCAAACGCGCGCATGCGTTGCTGGAGAGTGGCAAGGCGCGGGGGAAATTGGTGCTGGAGGGGTTCTGAGCGCCTGTGCGCCTGCTATCCAGACTGGCGCTATGCACTGGGCATCACTCCCCACACGTCATCCTCGCGTAGGCGAGGATCCATGGGGGTTGGCGGTCATGCCGGTCACTTCGGCGCTGTCTGATCATCCGCTTTTCGCCTTCACGGCGAGCCAAAGGGGGCCGCTTGCCCGGCCCCCCTTGGCGATCCCCCCGGGCACCCGACTACGCGGCCCTTCGGGTTCGCTGCGTTGCTCGGGTTGGCAGGGGCCGGCAGAACTCGGCTCTGCGAGCCTCAAACAGGCTGCCGTCCTATTTCCTGCCAACCCTGCGCTACTCGCCCGCGTAAACGGGGATTGGGTCCGTGCATGCTTCACGTCGGACTGACTCGCCTCTCCACGGCATGCCGTGGCCGTGGGGCCTGTGACGTTCTGCGCAGACCATCCCTCCCAGGTTGCCCGTGCACCATCACGGTGCTAGTCTCACCAAACCGTCAAACGGCAACCTTTCGTTTTTACCTGTCCAGAGTGACCGCATGTCCACTGCCCAGACCACCGCTGTTGTAAACCGCCCCGCGCTTGCCGGTGTGGTTGCGCGTGTGCAGGCTGCCGTGGCCTGCCTGCCGGTCACCCCTCCCGGCGTAGCCATCGTGGCTGCCGTGGCTTCACCGCCACCGGCGCACTGATCCCGTTACCCCTTTTTTGATTTCTGTTCTCCCTGATTGGCGTTTTGCTGCGGGGCGAACCTGTGTCCTGACAGGTGACATATGGTTATTCAACGTTTGAACTGGGCCGCCATTGGCCCGACTGCGCTGTTCGTGCTGCTCTGGAGCGCGGGCGCGATCTTTTCCAAATGGGGGCTGGAACACGCCTCTGCCTTTGCCTTTCTGCTGCTGCGCTTTGTACTGGCCTGCGCCGCCCTCGGGTTGCTGGCGCTCACCCGGCGGCGCTGGTTGCCGGCGCGCGGTACCCGCAAGCAAGTAGCGCTGGTCGGGGTACTGCTGACTGGCGGCTACACCATCTTTTACCTGCTCTCACTGGATGCCGGGCTTACGCCAGGGGTGCTGGCAACCGTGCTCGGCGTGCAGCCGATCCTTACCCTGATGCTGGTTGAACGCCGCGCCAACCTGCTGCGGCTCTTGGGTTTGCTGCTGGCGCTTGGAGGCCTGACGCTGGTGGTGCTCGACAGCCTGCTGGCGGCGCGCTTCTCGATGATGGGCATCGGGCTGTCGCTGGCAGCGCTGCTGTGCATCACCCTGGGTTCGATCTTTCAGAAGGGCATTCAGCAATCACCCATGGACGTACTGCCTTTGCAATACGCCATCGGCTTGCTGATGTGCGCGGTGGTCGTACCCTTTCAGCCGTTTGAAGTGGAGTGGAGCGTCGGCTTTGTCGTGCCGCTGTTGTACATGGGCGTGCTGATCTCGGTCGGCGCAACCCTGTTGCTGTACCGGCTGATCCGCATGGGCAACCTGGTCAACGTCACCAGCCTTTTCTACCTCATGCCCGGTTGCACTGCGCTGCTGGATTTCCTGTTTTTGGGGAATCGCATGGCGGCGTTGAGTCTGCTGGGAATGGGGGCGATTGTGCTGGGGTTGGTGTTGGTGTTTCGGCAGCGAGGCTAACCCGGCGGCCGCGCTCGGATAGCCACGGTTCGCGGCCCCTCTCACCACGTCATCCTCGCGTAGGCGAGGATCCATGGGGTTTGGCGGTCCCGCCACTTCGGCGCTGTCTTATAACCCGCCTTTCGCCCTCCCGGCGAGCCAAAGGGGGCCGCTTGCCCGGGCCCCCTTGGCGATCCCCCCGGGCACCCGACTACGCGGCCCTTCGGGTTCGCTGCGTTGCTCGATTTATCGGGGAAGCGTAAAACTCGTCGCTTCGCTCCTCAGACACCCTACGCTTCTTTTTCCCGATAAATCTGCGCTACTCGCCCGCGTAAACGGGACTTGGGTCCGTGCATTCGCCACGTCCGTACTTGCGCGCCAAGGCCGCGCTACTTCACCTAATCTTTAGCCTAATTCAGGGTTGGCAAACGACGCGTGTAGTAGCACTATCAAATCACCGCACTTCTCGCGGCCCCGTCAGGAGGCATGGATGCTACATAGACCCGACTCATTTCACCTCGAACACCCGACAGCACCCTCACCTGCGTGCAAGGCACTGCCGTCGATCAGTGGAGCGTTAAGCCTCGTGCGGTTTAACGTTCAGCACTCGTGCGCGATGGCCGCTAATCCATT
The DNA here is from genome assembly GCF_027474385.1 of Halopseudomonas sp. MFKK-1. Classification (NCBI taxonomy): domain Bacteria; kingdom Pseudomonadati; phylum Pseudomonadota; class Gammaproteobacteria; order Pseudomonadales; family Pseudomonadaceae; genus Halopseudomonas; species Halopseudomonas sp. MFKK-1. The sequence continues at coordinate 1,123,745 of NZ_CP114836.1, read as the reverse complement.
GAAATATAAGAAAATATTAGATCGCCTCATCCGGCGTTATGCCGCGTATTAAAGTTAGTGCGATCTAATCACTGTTAGCATTTCAAAATTTAAGTCAGGAGTACAAACTATGAGTAACTCAGTTGAAGTAAGAACAAAAGAAGAGCTTGAAGCTGCGGTTAAAAACAAAGTTGAGAAGATAATCGTAAAAGGGGATCTGGCTGAAAAAATTCATAAAGCCGAGGCGATTAAGAAAGTTTCTAAACCGGCCTTAGTTGTTCTTGGGGCAGCTTTGGCTGCAACACCCTTCACTGGTGGGGTAAGTGGTGCTGTTGGAGTCGTTGGCCTAACTGCAACAACTGGTATGGGTATCGCCGCGATAACTGCCGTTGCTTTTTTAGGTTTAGCATTAATTTTAAGCATTACTAATGGTTATGATAGGAAATTCACGGCTAAAGCAGAAGGGTACGGTGAGGCCTCAATGGAAATGAATAAAAAGTGAGTGCTTAAAATGCCAAAATTTCATCCAGGGCCTCCATATTTTTTCTTATGCAAAGCATGTGGCCACAGATTTCATAGAAAAATAAAGATTGGTCTTTTTTGTCCTGAATGCAAATCACTGCGTGTTGTCACTGATAGGGCAGTTTGCAAGTGATGCTAACAATCGCAGTCACAGCGACGTCTTCTCCATTACGGCTTCGCCTCCATTCCAAAGCCGCGCGTGCTGCGGGCGTTAGGGAGTATCCGGATTGGCAAAATTGCGAAAATTGCTAGATCTTGAGCCGAGATGTTATGCATACGCGTACATGATTCTGGCTATTGTATATGCTGCACTTTTTTACTTTGCCAGAACAGCGTTAGGCTTGCCAGATGGATGGCAAAACAGTATCTATCTCAGCGTCGTAACTATAACGACTCTTGGTTTTGGCGATATCACCCCATCGACAGAATTAGGTAAGCTCGTAGTATCTTCCGAACCATTCTTTGGTGTCGTTCTTCTTGGCCTATTTTTGAATGCTCTTTCACATGCACGTAATTCTGAAGTTATAGAGAATGAAAAAGAGGTTGATCGGCAGAGAAAGGAAGAATTGAGAAAATCTCTTGAAATGCATTCTTGTTTGGTTCTTGATGTATTTAAGTCAGGGAATCCTTTTGCTTGGGACAAGCATGCTAAATATAGTGCTCCGATGGATGACTTAGAGGACTTTGCTAGGAAAACATATATTTCGCTAGAGGAGCGGAAAAGTAATATCAAGACGCTCCAGATAAAAATGCTACTGGAAACAATTGATCAAAATTACGACACCTTCCTAAGCTTAATGCCGGTGGCAGCAGAAATATCAAGTGAATATGTTCTTGAGTGGAGTTCATTTTTAAGCAACTCAAGAAACCTAAAACAGCAATATGATAGGTCGCAAGCGAACATACCAGAATCAGGCGAGATCAAATGGCCCGACATTGATGACATTGCTTTACAAGTTCAAGAGCTTATTCAAAGCTGTCTTTTTATAAGTCGCCGAGGAAAAATCCCTAACAAAGCAATGCACGCGACAAGCGCGTGATTGCGGCGTTACGCAGTTTCCAAACTTACTTGATGTCGGCCCCGTTCGATGGTCACGAAAAACCGCATACTCGGTAATTGGCACTGAGCCTTTTGTCACTTTTCCCTTGAGCGCCGCGTCCGACATCGCGGCTGTCTCGTCCTCCTCTATTCGTAGATGTGAGTGGGGCAGTATTCGTTGCAATCCAGATATTGACTCTCTCGCCCGCAGATAAAGCTGATCACTTGCAGCTTGCAGCTTGCAGCTTGCAGCTTGCAGCTTGACGCACCAGCGCCCACCAGCTTACCTTTACGTTAACGTAAAGCAAACCAAGCTGCCGCTCCATGACTCAGACCTACAGCATTTCCGACCTCGCCCGTGAGCTGGATATCACCACGCGGGCGATTCGTTTTTATGAGGAGCAGAACATGCTCAGCCCCGAGCGTCGTGGGCAGGAGCGGGTTTATAGCCCTCGGGACAAGGTGATTTTGAAGCTGATTCTGCGCGGCAAGCGCATCGGGTTTTCGCTGGCGGAATGTCGCGAGCTGATTGAACTGTACGATCCGGGCCACGGCAATCGCAAGCAGCTGGAGACCTTCCTGGACAAGATCACCCAGCGCCGTGCGCAGCTGGCGCAGCAGTTGCTGGATATCGAGCAGATGCAGATCGAGCTGGATACCGCGGAGGAGCGCTGTCGAACGGCGCTGGAGCAGACGGCAACCTGAAACAGGTTGTTGAAAACGTTGGCGAGGCAGGCAGCGCAAGGCAAAAGCATGTGAAAAAGCGATCGGAGTCGCGCTCGACTTTACAAGTTGTAAATGAGCATTTTGATCGGACTCGCGCCCGAGCATGCTTTTAACGCGGCGATGGCAACGCAGGTAGTTTTCAGCAGCCTGTTTGCCGCCTACATAACAATAAACACAGGTGACCCCATGCATTACCCATCGCTGAACTTCGGTCTTGGCGAGACCATCGACATGCTGCGCGAGCAGACCCGCAACCTGGTTGATGCCGAGCTGGCAACCCGTGCCGCCGAGATCGACCGGGAGAATCAGTTTCCACAGGAGATGTGGCGGCGTTTTGGTGACATGGGGCTGCTGGGCATTACCGTGCCGGAGGAGTATGGCGGCTCCGGGCTGGGGTATCTGGCGCATGTGGTGGCGATGGAGGAGATCAGCCGTGGGTCAGCGTCGGTGGGCTTGTCCTACGGGGCGCATTCCAACCTGTGCGTGAACCAGATCAACCGCAACGGCACGCCGGAGCAGAAGGCGACATACCTACCCAGGCTGATCAGCGGTGAGCATATCGGGGCGCTGGCGATGAGTGAGCCGAACGCGGGCTCCGATGTGGTCAGCATGAAGTTGCGCGCCGAACGCCGTGGTGACCACTTCGTGCTCAATGGCAGCAAGATGTGGATCACTAACGGCCCGGACGCGCACGTTTACGTCATTTACGCCAAGACCGAACCGGAGCTTGGCCCCCACGGCATCACCGCCTTTATCGTTGAACGCGATTGGGCCGGCTTCTCCCGCAGCCCCAAGCTGGACAAGCTGGGCATGCGCGGCTCCAACACCTGTGAGCTGGTGTTCAACAACGTCGAGGTGCCGGTCGAGAACATCCTTGGTCAGGTCAACGGCGGCGTGAAGGTGCTGATGAGCGGGCTGGATTATGAGCGCGTGGTGCTCTCCGGTGGCCCGACCGGGATCATGCAGAGCTGCATGGACGTGGTGGTGCCCTATATCCACGACCGTCAGCAGTTCGGCCAGAGCATTGGCGAGTTCCAGCTGATCCAGGGCAAGGTGGCCGACATGTATACCCAGCTCAACGCCAGCCGTGCTTACCTCTACGCCGTGGCGCAGGCCTGCGACCGTGGCGAGACCACCCGCAAGGACGCCGCCGGGGTAATTCTCTACACCGCCGAGCGCGCGACGCAGATGGCGCTGGACGCGATCCAGATTCTCGGCGGCAACGGTTACATCAACGACTACCCCACCGGCCGCCTGCTGCGCGACGCCAAGCTGTACGAGATTGGCGCCGGCACCAGCGAGATTCGACGCATGCTGATCGGTCGGGAGCTTTTTAATGAGACGCGTTGACCCAGCCGCAAGCTATAAGCTGCAAGCGGCAAGCAGCACGGAGATGCCTCGGGGTTGGGAGCACCTAGTCGACGAGAGTGCCGAAGTTCCGTCTGGCAAAAATAGTGGAGTGACCGCGATCAGCTTGCAGCTTGTAGCTTATAGCTTGCAGCTTGTAGCTTATAGCTTGCAGCTGGCCAGGGAGCGCGTGCAATGACCACCCTACCAACCCAAATCACCCCCACCTCACCGGAATACGCAGCCAACGCCGCCGCTATGCGCTCTCTGGTCAGCGAGCTGCAAGCCCTGCTTGCCGCCATTGCCGAGGGCGGGGGCGAGGCGGCGAATGCGCGGCATCTGGCGCGTGGCAAGCTGCTGCCGCGTCAGCGCGTGGACGCCCTGCTCGATCCCGGTTCGGCCTTTCTGGAGATCGGTCAGCTGGCCGCCCATGAGGTCTATGGCGAGTCGGTGCCAGCCGCCGGGGTGATCGCAGGTATCGGCCGGATCGAAGGCGTTGAGTGCATGATCATCGCCAATGACGCCACGGTGAAGGGTGGTTCCTACTATCCGCTGAGCGTGAAGAAGCACCTGCGGGCGCAGACTATCGCCCGTGAGAACCGCCTGCCGTGCGTCTATCTGGTTGACTCCGGCGGCGCCAACCTGCCACGCCAGGACGAGGTGTTCCCGGACCGTGAGCACTTCGGGCGGATCTTCTTCAATCAGGCCAACATGAGCGCCGCGGGCATTCCGCAGATCGCCGTGGTGATGGGCTCGTGCACCGCCGGCGGCGCTTACGTGCCGGCGATGGCCGACGAGACCATCATGGTGCGTGAGCAGGCGACCATCTTCCTCGCCGGGCCGCCGCTGGTGAAGGCCGCGACCGGCGAAGTGGTCAGCGCCGAGGCGCTGGGTGGCGCCGATGTGCATTGCCGCACCTCCGGGGTGGCCGATCATTACGCCGAGAACGACGAACACGCCCTGGCTCTGGCCCGCCGCTGCATCGCCAATCTGAACTGGCACAAGCAGGGCGAGCTGAACAGCCGCCCGGTGCTGCCGCCACGCTACCCGGTGGAGGAGCTGTACGGGGTGATTCCGGCTGACAGCAAGCAGCCGTTCGACGTGCGTGAGGTGATCGCGCGGCTGGTCGACGACAGCGCTTTCGATGAGTTCAAGGCGCTGTTCGGCTCCACGTTGGTGTGCGGTTTTGCGCACCTGCACGGCTACCCGGTGGCGATTCTGGCCAACAACGGCATCCTGTTTTCCGAGGCCGCGCAGAAGGGCGCGCACTTTATCGAACTGGCCTGTCAGCGCGGCATTCCGCTGCTGTTCCTGCAGAACATCACCGGCTTTATGGTCGGCAAAAAATACGAGGAAGGCGGCATCGCCAAGCACGGCGCCAAGCTGGTGACCGCGGTGGCCTGTGCCCGGGTGCCCAAGTTTACGGTGATCATCGGCGGCAGTTTTGGCGCCGGTAACTACGGCATGTGCGGCCGCGCCTACGATCCGCGCTTTCTGTGGATGTGGCCGAATGCGCGCATCTCGGTGATGGGCGCCGAACAGGCCGCGGGCGTGCTGGTGCAGGTCAAGCAGGAGCAGGCCGAGCGCAGTGGCGAGCAGTTCAGCGCCGAGCAGGCCGAGGCCCTGCGCCGTCCGATCCTCGATCAGTACGAACGCCAGGGCCACCCCTACTACGCCAGCGCCCGCCTGTGGGATGACGGCGTGATCGACCCGGCGCAGACGCGGGATGTGCTGGGGTTGGCGATATCGGCGGCGTTGGGAGCGCCTATACCGGCTAGCACGTTCGGTGTGTTTCGGATGTAGCGGCGCACATCAGCCGCAAGCCGCAAGCCGCAAGCTTCAAGCTGACCGAGCCGGCGGAGCGTTTTTTTGCGAGGCAGGTAACCCTGCGTTGGCTTGGGTTAGCAAACGAGCTTGTGGGCTGCACGGACAGCTTGCCGCTTGTAGCTTGCGGCTTGCAGCTGCGCGAGCAAGAGCGCGCCAGTCACTAATCGAGAAGAATCGAATGAGCCAGTACCAGACTATAGAAATTGAATTCCGCGAAAACGGTGTGGCGACGCTCTGGCTTGCTCGCGCAAGCAAGAACAACGCCTTCAACGCCGAGATGATCCGCGAGCTGCTGGATGCACTGGATGCGGTGGCGGCTAACCCGGCGGTGCGCTTTATGTTGCTGCGCGGCCGCGGCAAGCACTTCTCCGCCGGTGCCGATCTGGCCTGGATGCGCGACTGCGCGGCGCTGGATTACAACGCCAATCTGGACGACGCCCGCGAGCTGGCGCAGCTGATGGCGTCGCTGGCGCAGCTCAGGGTGCCGACGCTGGCGGTGGTGCAGGGCGCGGCCTTTGGCGGCGCGCTTGGGCTGATTAGTTGCTGCGATATGGCGATTGGCGCCGAGGACGCACTGTTCAGCCTGTCTGAGGTGCGCATCGGTCTGCTGCCGGCGGTGATCAGCCCCTATGTCACCCAGGCCATCGGCGCCCGCGCCACTCGCCGCTACGCGCTGACCGCCGAGCGTTTTGACGGCCTGCGCGCCCGCGAACTGGGGCTGCTCGCCGAGTGTTATCCGGCGGCCGAGCTGGATGCGGCGCTGGCGCAGTGGATCGACAACCTGCTGCAGAATGGCCCGCAGGCGATGATGGCCACCAAGGCGCTGCTGCAGGAGGTCGGGCTGGGTGAAATGAGCACCCCGCTGCGCCGCTACACCGAGGCGGCGATTGCCCGGGTGCGGATCAGCCCCGAAGGTCAGGAGGGCCTGTCGGCCTTCCTGGAAAAACGCCAACCCGACTGGTGCGCGAGCCATGATTGATTCCCTGCTGATTGCCAACCGCGGCGAAATTGCCTGCCGCATCATGCGCACCGCGCGCGAGCTGGGTATCGCTACCGTAGCGGTACACAGCGAGACCGACCGCGACGCCCTGCACGTGCGCTGCGCCGATCAGGCGGTCAACCTGGGTGGCGCGCGGCCGAGCGAGAGTTATCTGCGGGGTGAGGCGATCATCGCCGCGGCCAAGGCCACTGGTGCCCAGGCGATTCACCCCGGCTACGGCTTTCTCTCCGAGAACGCCGATTTCGCCCGCGCGGTCGACGCCGCCGGGTTGATCTTCGTCGGCCCGCCCGCCAGCGCGATTGATGCCATGGGCAGCAAGTCGGCGGCCAAGGCGCTGATGGACGCCGCCGGGGTGCCGCTGGTGCCCGGTTATCACGGCGCCGATCAGGCGCTGGAGACCTTCCGCGTCGAGGCCGCCAAGATCGGTTACCCGGTGCTACTCAAGGCCGCGGCCGGTGGCGGTGGCAAGGGTATGAAGGTGGTCGAATCGGAAGCACAGCTGGCTGAGGCGCTGTCGTCGGCCCAGCGTGAGGCGCAGGCCGCGTTTGGCGATGCGCGCATGCTGGTCGAGAAATATGTGCTGCAGCCGCGCCACGTCGAGATTCAGGTGTTTGCCGATCAGCACGGCAACGCGGTGTACCTGGCCGAGCGCGACTGCTCTATCCAGCGCCGCCACCAGAAGGTGGTGGAAGAGGCGCCGGCGCCCGGCCTGTCGCCCGAATTGCGTCGGGCCATGGGCGAGGCGGCGGTCACCGCCGCACGCGCCATCGGCTACGTTGGCGCAGGTACCGTGGAGTTTCTGCTCGACGCCCGTGGCGACTTCTTCTTCATGGAGATGAACACCCGTCTGCAGGTCGAGCACCCGGTGACCGAGCTGATCACCGGGCAGGATCTGGTCGCCTGGCAGCTGCGTGTGGCTCAAGGGCAGCCGCTGCCGCTGCGCCAAGAGCAGATCGTGCTGCGCGGCCACGCCATCGAAGTGCGGCTGTATGCCGAAGACCCGGAGCAGGACTTTCTGCCCGCCAGTGGCGAGCTGACGCTGTACCGCGAGCCGGTGGCAGGCGTTGGGCGGCGGGTCGACAGCGGGGTGGTCGAGGGCGACCGCATCTCGCCGTTCTACGACCCGATGCTGAGCAAGCTGATTGCCTGGGGTGAAGACCGGGAAACTGCCCGCCGCCGCTTGCTGGCGATGCTGGCCGAGCAGCAGTTGGGCGGGGTACACAGCAACCTCGCCTTCCTGCGCCGGGTGCTGGCGCATCCGGCCTTTGCCGCCGCCGAGCTGGATACCGGTTTTATCGCGCGCCATGCCGACGCCCTGCTGCCCGCGCCCGCCCCGCTGCCCGACGCCTTCTGGGCGCTGGCCGCGCGTGCCTGGCTGCTGACGGCACCCAGCGCTGCGCGCGCCGATGACCCGCACAGCCCCTGGGCCGCGGCCTGTGCTCTGCGCCTTGGGCTGGCCTGTGAGCAGCGCCTGCATCTGCGCTGTGGCGAGGCCGAGGCACGCGCCCTGCCCGCTACGGGTGTCAGCCTGTTGGGCGATCAGTTGCTGGTCGATGGCCGTCGCCACGCCGTGCAGCGCCGCGGCCAGTGGCTGTTTGTCGAGTGGGACGGGCAGCTGCAACGGGTCACCCTGGTAGACCCGATCAGCGAGGTGGAAGCGCTGCAGCACGGCCACGGCGGGCTGACCGCACCGATGAACGGCAGTGTGGTGCGGGTGCTGGTCGAACCGGGTCAGCAGGTGGCTGCCGGCGAGCTGCTGGTGGTGGTCGAGGCGATGAAAATGGAGCACAGTATTCGCGCTGCCGAGGCCGGCGAGGTCACGGCGATTCACTGCGCCGAGGGCGATCTGGTCGAGGAAGGCCGGGTGCTGGTGGCGCTGCAACCGCTTGCTGAGGAGGCAACGGCATGAGCATGCCGCAACAGGTGCGACTGGTCGAAGTGGGCCCGCGCGATGGCCTGCAAAATGAAAAACAGCCGATCAGCGTCGCCGACAAGGTACGTCTGGTCGATGATCTGAGCGCTGCGGGGCTGAGTTATATCGAAGTCGGCAGCTTCGTCTCGCCCAAGTGGGTGCCGCAGATGGCCGGCTCGGCCGAAGTGTTTGCCGCTATCCAGCAACAGCCCGGCGTGACCTACGCGGCGCTGGCGCCCAACCTCAAGGGGTTTGAGGGCGCGCTGGAAGCCGGTGTGAAGGAAGTAGCGGTGTTTGCCGCGGCCAGCGAGGGGTTTTCCCAGAAGAACATCAACTGCTCGATTGCCGAGAGCCTGCAGCGCTTTGAGCCGATCATTGCCGCGGCCAGGGAGCACGGCGTGCGGGTGCGCGGCTATATTTCCTGCGTGCTTGGCTGCCCGATCGATGGTGACGTAGCGCCGGAGCAGGTCGCCGCGATTGCCCGCGAGCTGCTCGACAGCGGCTGCTACGAGGTCTCGCTCGGCGACACCATCGGCGTCGGCACCGCCGGTGATACCCGCCGGCTGATCGAGGTGGTTGGCCGCGATATCGACCGCAGCCTGCTGGCCGGGCATTTTCACGATACCTACGGGCAGGCGCTGGCGAATATCCACGCCAGCCTGCTGGAAGGCGTGGCGGTGTTCGACAGCTCGGTTGCCGGGCTGGGCGGTTGCCCCTACGCCAAGGGCGCGACCGGTAACGTCGCCACCGAAGACGTGCTCTATCTGCTCAACGGGCTGGGTATCGAGACGGGTGTGGACATGGCGGCGCTGGTGCAGGCCGGTCAGCATATCTGCAACGTGCTCGGCAAAACCAACGGCTCGCGCGTGGCGCGGGCCTTGCTGGCGCGGGAGCAGGCATGAGCGAACCCTTGTGGCGGCCGGCGCCCGAGCGGGTTGCGGCCAGTCGGATGGATGCCTTCCGGCGCTTTATCAATCAACGCCATGATCTGGCGCTGGCAGACTACGCCGAGCTGCATCAGTGGAGCGTCAGCGCGGTTGACGCGTTTTGGCAGGCGGTGGCCGACTTCTTTGCGGTGGACTTCAGCACGCCGCCGCAGCGGGTGCTGGATAACCCGGATGCCATGCCCGGCGCGCAGTGGTTTGCCGGTGCCGAGCTGAACTTTGCCGCCCACCTGCTGCGCCGCCGCGACGATCACCCGGCGCTGGTCGCGATCAGCGAAGACGGTCAGCGTGAGCAGCTCAGCTACGCCGAGCTGGCGGCGCGGGCGGCCGGGTTGCAGCAGCACCTGCTGAAGCTCGGTGTGCAGCCGGGTGACCGCGTTGCGGCGCTGATGCCCAATACCTGGCAGACCGTGGTCGGCATGCTGGCGGCGGCGAGCATCGGCGCGGTCTGGTCCTCCTGCTCGCCGGACTTTGGCGCGCAGGGCGTGGTCGACCGCTTCGGCCAGATCGAGCCGCGGGTGCTGATCGCCTGCAGCGGCTATCGCTACGCCGGCAAGCAATTGGACATGAGTAGCAAGCTGGCGGAAATCCTGCCGCAATTGGGCGGCCTGCAGCAGCTGATCATGGTGTCTTACGGTGGTGTGGAGCCGTGTCTGGCGGAGTTTGCCTCGGTGGTCTCGACTGCCCACTGGGACGACGTCAGCCAGCCGGCCGGCAGCCCGGCGTTCACCGCCCTGCCCTTTGCCCAGCCGCTCTACATTCTGTATTCCAGCGGCACCACCGGGGTGCCCAAGTGCATCGTTCACGGTGCCGGTGGCACCCTGCTGCAGCACCTCAAGGAGCACGGCCTGCACACCGATCTGGGCAGCGAGGACGTGCTGTTCTACTTCACCACCTGCGGCTGGATGATGTGGAACTGGCTGGTCTCCGGGCTGGCGCTGGGTGCTACGCTGGTACTTTACGATGGTTCGCCGTTTGAGCCCTCGGCCGAGCGACTGATCGACCTGGTCGACGCGGAAAACATCAGTATTTTCGGCACCAGCGCCAAGTACCTGGCCGCGCTGGAAAAGGCCGGGGTCGAGCCGAATCGCAGCCATCAGCTGAGCCGCCTGAAGGCGGTGCTGTCGACCGGTTCGCCGCTTGCGCACGAGGGCTTTGATTACGTCTACCGCTGCTTCAAACCGGACCTGTGCCTGTCGTCGATCTCCGGTGGCACCGACATCGTCTCCTGTTTCGCCCTCGGCAACCCGACCGCGCCGGTCTGGCGTGGCGAACTGCAGTGCAAGGGCCTCGGCATGGCGGTCGAGGTGTGGGACGACGAAGGGCAGCGGCTGGCCGAGGGCAAGGGCGAGCTGGTCTGCAGCAAACCCTTCCCGTCGATGCCGCTGGGCTTCTGGAAGGATGAAGACGGCAGCCGTTTCCGCGCCGCTTACTTCGAGCGCTTCCCCGGCGTCTGGGCGCACGGGGATTACGCCGAAGAGACCCCGCACGGCGGGCTGATCATCCACGGCCGCTCGGATGCGGTGCTCAACCCCGGCGGGGTGCGCATCGGCACCGCGGAAATCTACCGGCAGGTGGAAAAGGTTGAGGCGGTGCTGGAATCGCTCGCCATCGGCCAGCAGTGGCAGGGCGATGTGCGGATGGTGCTGTTCGTGCGCCTGCGTGAGGGGATGGAACTGGATGCGGCACTGGAGGCGGAGATCCGCCAGGTGATTCGCGCCAACGCCACCCCGCGTCACGTGCCGGCGAAGATCATCGCGGTCAGCGATATCCCGCGCACCCGCAGTGGCAAGATCGTCGAACTGGCGGTACGCAACGTGGTGCACGGTCTGCCGGTGAAGAACACCGACGCGCTGGCCAACCCTGAGGCGTTGGATCTGTTTCGCGACCTGTCCGACTTGCAGTATTGACCGGGAAGGCCGAGTTCCAACTCGGCCACGTGGCTGCTGCGGAGCTTGCTGGTCGAGCGGGAGCTCGACCCCCCGGCGTGCTATGGTTTGCGGCGCTACTCACCGCAAAATGGAGCACGCTGGATGACACTGACCGATCTGCTGGGAACCGAACTGCCGCTGATTCAGGCGCCGATGGCGGGTGTACAGAACAGCGCGCTGGCGCTGGCGGTGTGCCGCGCGGGCGGGTTGGGCTCGTTGCCCTGTGCCATGCTCGGTGCCGATGCGCTGCGCGCGGAACTGGAGGTGTTGCAGCGCGAGGCGGCAGGCCCCTGGAGTCTTAATTTCTTTGCCCACCAGACACCGGCTGCGGATGAGGCACGGGAGCAAGGCTGGCGCGCCGCACTGGCGCCCTACTACGCCGAGTTCGGGTTGGATATCGACAGCATTCAACCCGGTGCCGGTCGCCGCCCGTTCGATGCCGAAACCCTTGAGCTGATCAGCGCCTACCGTCCGCCGGTGGTGAGCTTTCACTTTGGCCTGCCTGAGCCGGCCATGATCGAGCGGATCAAGGGCTGGGGCGGCAAGGTGCTGTCTACTGCCACGACCTTGGCCGAGGGCCTTTGGCTGCAGGCCAATGGTGCCGATGCGGTGATTGCCCAGGGGTTGGAAGCGGGTGGCCATCGCGGACATTTTCTGTCGACCGATGTGAGCCTGCAGATGGGCACGTTTGCGCTGTTGCCGCAGCTGGTGGCGGCGCTGGACATCCCGGTGATCGCCGCTGGTGGCATTGCCGACGCCAACGGTGTAGCCGCCGCCATGGCACTGGGCGCTTCCGGAGTGCAAATTGGCACCGCCTACCTGCTCTGCCCGGAGGCAACCACCAGCGCACTGCACCGGGCAGCACTGCAGAGTGAAGCGGCGCAGCACACGGCGTTGACCAACCTGTTCTCCGGCGGCGCCGCGCGGGGCATCGTCAATCGGGTGATGCGTGAGCTGGGACCCATAAGTGATCTGCCGCCCCCCTTCCCGCTCGCCGGTACGGCGATCACGCCGCTGCGCACGGCGGCAGAGAAAGCCGGAAGCGGAGATTTTTCGCCGTTGTGGGCCGGGCAGAACGTAACCGGTTGCCGCGCCGAGCCCGCCGAAAGTCTGACCCGTGCTTTGATGGCGTTGGTGGGTTAGCTTACCTCGACCCGGTCGTGGCCGATCAACCTGAGCAATTGCTGCAGCTGGCTCGGGTCGGGCTTGGCGAAGCCGGTTTCCAGCGCCGCGATGCGCATCAGAATGCGATCCTTGCGCAGCCCGGTCTGGGGCAGCTGGAACAGCGAGCCCGTCAGTTCGCGCAGCAGGAATGGCAGTTGCTGCTGGGTCTTGATCTGGTTGCCGAAAGGCGCGGCGTAGTCACTGACCATCTGCTTGATGGTGTCGTCATCGGCCTGCTGGCCGTAGTTCAAGTAGTGCTGAATGGCGCAGATCACCGCCATTTCGCCAAGGCGGCAGAAGTTCACGGCGGTATCCAGCGGGCCGGCGGCGATCGACTGGTGCGCACTCAGTCGCTTCAGAGCCTGGGCGAGGGCTTCACGTTCGGCCATGAAACCGGCGGCCAGACGTTGCAATAAGGGGTGCTCCAGCGCGATCCGGGCGCGTGAAAGCCGTCTGGCCAGGTCAGCGCAGGTGTGGCTGCCAAGCCACTCGTAGGCCTCACTCAGGCTGACACAGGCGCCCTCACGGCCGCGCAGCAGGCCTTCGCGGTTGGCACGATTGATACTGACCAGGGCCAGCAGCGGCTCGTTGCGTGCGAGTGTCAGGTAATCGGCCTGATTGGTTTGCTGCGGTAATACTGCAGCCTCCTGCTGACGCTCGGGGCTGGTCCAGGCCAGCCGAATCGGTTGCTTGAGACGCGCCTGAAGGAAGCCGTCCAGATCACCGATATTGCCCGCTGCGGCGCTTCCTTCCTGATCCCGCTGCAGCAACCTAGCCAGTCGCCTGCGCAGGTCATCCAGCTTGAACGGCTTGGCGATCAAATCGGCAATGCCGGCGGCGCGGGCATCGAGCACCAGCTGACGGTCGATGCTGGCGGTGACCAGCACGCGCAGACTGCGTGGGGCACGGCGTGCGACCTCTCGGGCCAGATCCAGGCCACTGCGGTCACTGAGCTGCAGATCGGTGATCAGCAGATCAACGCGGTCGCTGCGCAGGTGGTTGATGGCGCTGACTGCACTATCAAACAGGTGTGTTTCGATGCCGCCCAGATCGCGCAGGACGGAACGCAACAGTTCCGCAATCCAGGGGTCTTGCTCGACGATAATTGCTTTCAATGGTTACCAGCCCCGGCTTTGCAGATACGATCGCGACCCGATTCCTTGGCGTCATAGAGTGCGCGGTCGGCGTCATCCAGCAGGGCGTTGCTGTTCCAGTCCGGTGCCATGCAGCTGCTGATGCCGGCACTGAAGGTGCAGTTGAACGGTTTGCCCTGTGCCGAACTGAACTGCACCGCGCTGAAGGCCTGACGAATGCTGTCGAGTATGCTGAAGGCGTCGTCCTCACTGCAGCCGGGCAGCACGGCAACAAACTCCTCGCCGCCATAGCGGCCCAGCCGATCGATCTTGCGCAGGCGCTGGCGCAGCAGGTTGGACAGGGCGCGGATCACGCTGTCGCCGCTGGCATGGCCGTACCGGTCATTGACCGACTTGAAACGATCAATGTCGATCATGGCGACGGTCAACGGGGAGCGGGTGCGCAGCGCCCGCTCGGCTTCGATTTCAACCTGTTCCTTGATGTCGGCGTGTTTCAGCAGGCCGGTCAGGCTGTCACGAGCCAGTGCTTCACTGACCATGCGAGCGCGCTGTGCGCGGGCATAGACGGTCGTCAGCAGTGCGCTGTCACTGATCGGCTTGGTAATGAAGTCGTCTCCGGCCTTGAGCAGGGCCGACATCTGCCGCTCGGCATTGACCTCGGCCGACAGGTAAACGATGGGGACACGCAGCCAGTCGTCGTTCAGGCGGATCACCTGTGCCAGTTCCGGACCGCTGTACTGCGGCATGCTGAGGTCCATCAGCACCACTTCAGGGCTGAACGCTGTCATCTTGTCCAGCAACTGGTGCGGATCGCTCAGGGTGTCGACCATCATGCCCGCGCTGCTCAGCACCAGGGCGTAGCGAGCGCTCAACTCGGTATCGTCATCAATGATCAGCACCCGGAACGGGCCGCCCTGAAGCGTGTTGAAGCAGCGTTCCAGGCGGCTCTCAAGCATCGGCAGATCCACCGGTTTGGTGAAAAAACCGATGGCGCCAACACGCACAGCATGCAAGCGACCGGTGAAATTGTCCTGTGAACTGATGACCAGCAGCGGCGGTGATTGGGCATCACGCTGGCGAAAAATCGGGTCCTGCAGCAGTGTGCTGCCAGGCGGGCTGGTGTCGACAATCATGGCGTCGATATGATCGGCTTGATGCAGGGTCGTCGGATTGTCGAAGCAACTGGTCTGGTAACCGAAGCTGCCCAGGGTACGCTGTAACTGCTCGCGCATTTGGTCGTCCGCCACCAGCAGGCCAATATGCCGCTGATCACGCTCATCGGTCCTTGGTGTGTCGAGGCGCTGGTGCTCGGTTGGGGTATCGGGGGTATGCTCCAGCAGCTGATTCAGGTGATGCGTCGCCTCTGCCAGGCTATTCAGCACGGCACTGGAGCGGCGCTGCGCATCCAGCTCGGCCTGGGCGCGTTGTTCCAGCTCTCGACAACGCTCACCCAGGGCTGCGTAGCCAAAGGTGCCGGCTGACCCGGCCAGCTTGTGCAGGCGATCACGCAGATCCTGCAATGCGTTTGGGGTATTTTGCAGCTGATCCGCAAGGTGGTTCAGCTCATCCAGTTCGTCGTGCAGACGTTGGCGAAAACGCTCTTCCAGAGCGGCCAGCTGGGCGACGAGCTGTTGTGATTCATGCATGCTTGTGTTCCCAAATCTCGCGGATCTGATCTGACAGGGTCATAGGGTCGAACGGTTTGATGATGACGCCGGCGGCACCCAGGTCTCGGTAGGCAGCCACCTCCTGGGTCTGCGCCTTGGCCGTCATGAATACGATCGGCACGCCCTGCATGCAGGATAGCTTGCGCAGCTCGGTCAGGGTCTGCGGGCCGTCCATCCCCGGCATCATGACGTCCAGCAGGACCAGCTGGGGGCTGAAGTCATCGACGGCGGCAAGGCCGTCGGCACCGGAGTCGCAGCTGCGTACCTCAAAGCCGCCCACCACCTCCAGTGCGACCCGGGCAACTTCCTGAATCGAAGGATCATCCTCGATGTGCATTATGCGTTTCAGTACTACCGTCATACTATTGTGCATCCTGTGTCTTGGTACTGCCTTGATCGATGTCAAGGTGGTGGCACATCGCCTTGATTTTGTCGATTGTCTGACACCGCTAGCGGTAAGGTAAACCAGAAACAGGAGCCCCTGTCGACTTCCGATTGCACGCCTACCTGACCGCCCATGCGTTCAATCAGCTCCTTGCAGATAGCCAGCCCAAGCCCGGTACCGCCGCGCCGACGCTTGTCGGTTGTGTCGATTTGACTGAATTTCGTGAACAGCAGCGGTTGCTGTTCGGCTGCGATACCTATGCCCTGATCAACGACACTGACCGTGACCGAGTCACCCTTCAGGTGCCACTCTATGCGGATTGAGCCGCCCGAGTGCGAGAACTTGGCGGCGTTCGACAGGTAATTGGTCAGCACCTGTTGCAGGCGGCGCTGATCGGCGATGATGGCCATGTCGGCCAGCCCGTCGGGGATATACCAGTGCACCTGAAAGCGTTCCGCGTAGGGGCGGTTGCTCTCCATTGCCTGAACAACAGCGGCGCGCAGATCCTGGGGTTCAAGCTGCAGCGCTACCTTGCCGGCCTCAAGTTTTTCCATGTCGAGCAGGTCGTTTATCAGCTCATTGAGTCGCTGGCTGTTTTCCCGGGCAATACCAAGCAATCGTGCACCTGCGGCGGAGCTGGGATCGGTTGTGCCGCTGTGCAGCAGGCCAAGGGCGCCAGTGATGGCGGTCAGCGGGGTGCGCAGCTCATGGCTGACAGTCGCCAGGAAGTGGCTTTTCATGTTGCTCGCGTGACGGATTTCGGAAATGTCGTGCATGACCACGATGGCGGCGCCCGGACCGCCCTGTTCGGGATACAGCAGGCCACCACTGCAGAGCACGTGGCGCAGCGGCTGATCGGCACAGGCGATGCAGATTTCAACGTTCTCGACCGGTTTGCCCTGCCAGGCGCGCACCAGCGGTATATCGTCCGTGGTCAGCGGCGTCCGGCCGTCGGCAGCGTAGAGATCGTAGGAGCGTGCCCATTCCTCCGGTGGCAGGTTGAGCATGTTGGTACCATGCCATTGCTGGGCGGTGCTATTGAACAGGGTCAGAGTGCCGTCGTCCGCGCAGGCAACAACGCCGGCCTTGAGTGAGTCGAGGAGCCGCCGGTTCAGCGCCTGCTGGTGTACCAGCTCATGCGCCTCTTCTAGGCTGGTCAGCAGGGTGTGGCGCAGTTGCAGCTGGTATTCGACCAGTCTGGTCAGCCGTTGCAGGGTGTCACGCTGCTGGTCGTTGAGGGTGCGTGGCCGCTGATCGATGACGCAGAGGGTGCCGAGCAGAGCGCCCTGCGGGCTCGCAATCGGCATGCCTGCGTAAAAGCGAATGCCCGGGTCACCGGTAACCAGCGGGTTATCCGCAAAGCGTGGATCGCGGGTGGCATCAGGCACTTCCATCAACGTCGGTTGGCGGATCGCGTGGGCACAGAAGGCCATTTCCTTCGGTGTTTCGCTGGTGTTCAGACCGACCCGGCTCTTGAACCATTGGCGCTGGCTATCAATCAGCGAGATCAGTGCGATCGGAGTGTCCAGCCAGCGTGCAGCCAGCGCCGTCAGGTCGTCGAAGGCCTGCTCGCTGGGGGTATCCATGATTTGCAGCGCTGCCAGTGCGGCCAGACGCTGCTGCTCGTTGCTGTCGCTATTGTTCACGCTGGCTCCGCCAGATTAACTTCATGTGTCAGTCTAGACAGTTTCCCGGTATGCATTGGGGTTCTTGCATGGCAGCCGAACCCAGAATCGTGAGCCCACCCCTTCACTGGATTCAAAACCCACTTCGCCCGCCATGCGGCGGGCCAGTTCGCGGGTAATGGCCAGACCAAGCCCCGATCCGGTGCGACTGCGGGTGCTGGTGCTGTCGACCTGAAAGAACTTGTCGAAGATGCGTGCGTGCTCCTTCGATGGAATGCCGATACCCTCGTCGCGCACGCTGATCTCTACCAGGTCGCCAAGGTGTTGGGCACCGAGCCAGATGCGTCCCTGCGGGCGCGAGAACTTGGCTGCATTGGACAGCAGGTTGGCCAGTATCTGACCAAACCGCTGGCGATCAACGCTGACTACCACGTCGTCTATCGGATCCAGTAACTGCGTTACCTGGAATTGGTCGGCATAGCTCTGATTGAGCTCCAGCGCCTGTTCGAGCAAGGGGCGCAGGGGCTGATCCTGCAGCTGGATCTGCAACTGGCCGGCGGTCAGCTTGTCCATATCGAGCAGGTCATTGATCAGGCTGTGCAGGTTTTCGCTGTTTTGCACCGCGATACCGAGCAGCCGACGCATGTTTTCGGGGATGGTACCGAGCGCGCCGCCATGGATAAGCTTCAGAGCGCCACTGATGGCGGTCAGCGGGGTGCGCAGCTCATGGCTGACCGTGGAGACAAACTGTGCCTTCATCTGCTCGATCCGAATTTGCTCGGTGACATCCCAGATGAATCCGTCAAAGCCGATCAGACTGTCGTCGGCAGCAAATTCGGCACGGC
The DNA here is from genome assembly GCF_027474385.1 of Halopseudomonas sp. MFKK-1. Classification (NCBI taxonomy): domain Bacteria; kingdom Pseudomonadati; phylum Pseudomonadota; class Gammaproteobacteria; order Pseudomonadales; family Pseudomonadaceae; genus Halopseudomonas; species Halopseudomonas sp. MFKK-1. Next base: position 1,105,738 of record NZ_CP114836.1, on the reverse strand, counting down.
CTTTTTCGCGTACCTGTACGATCTGCCCGTTGGCATGAATCAGGCGATAGGTGAGCTCGAAGGTCGGCTCGCTGCGTGTGCCCTGTATGCGTTCTCGCAGAGCCGAAAGGTCATCAGGGTGGACGATGCTGGCATAGCTGCGGAGCCGGTTATCGACCAGATCAACAGCCGGATAGCCAGTAATGTGTTCTATCTCGTTACTCAGGTAGGACATGCTCAACTGGTGGTCCGGGCGACGCCGATACACCGCGCCGGGCAGGTTGCTGACCATGCTGCGGAAGCGCGACTCGCTCTGTTGCAAGGCGCGCGTGGCTTCGGCCAGGTCGGTAATATCGGTGGCCATGCCAAGATAGCCGACGGCCTCGCCGTGCTCGTCGGCGATGCGGGTGACCGTCAGATTGACCTGCCGCTCCTGACCATCCTTGCGCCGATAGGTCCAGGAGCGGGTTTCCGAGCCGCCTTGCCGTGCTTCGTGGAGAAATACCTCCAGACCATCTATCGGCTTGCCGTAGTGGGCACTGAGCTCCTGGCTGCGCTGTTCTATTTCGCTGGATAGGTGGAAACAGATGGGCGTTTGCTGACCGACCATTTCCTCAGCCCGGTAACCCAGCAACTTTTCAGCACCGGTGTTGAACAGGGTGATGCTGCCCCGGGTGTTGACGACAATGACAGCCACCTCGGTTGAGGCCTTGATCACGGCGCTCAGGAAGGCACGGGCTTCGCGCACCTCCTCGGCAGCCGCCATCTCCTGACTGATATCGGTGTGAATGCCGCTCATCCAAAGTGCCCGGCCGCTGGCATCGCGGCGCGAGACCTGGCCGTGGCTCTGGATCCACACCCAGTGGCCATCCTGATGGCGGGCACGGCAGACATAGCGAAGATGGTCGGTATCGCCGCGCAGGTGAGCCAGCAGTTGCGCACGAGCGCTTTCCCGGTCGTCCGGATGAATCAGTTCTGACCAGCTGGCCGCCGGAATCGACTGGGGCTTATCTGCCGGAAGGCCCAGCATCTGCAGCCAGCGCGGGTTGACCTCGAGCTGTTCCGCGCTCATGTCCCATTCCCAGCTGCCGACGCCGGTAGCGTCGATGATACGTGCCAGCCTTTGCTGTTCACTGGCCAGGTGCTGCTCGATGTGCTTGCGCGTGGTGATATCGGCAATGAATCCATGCCAGACGATGTCGCCATTAGCCAGTGGCTCCGGACTTGCGTAGCCTGCGACCCAGATTTCGCCCAGCCGCGGATGGCGAACGCGGTATTCCGAGCGCCACTCGGTGAGCTGGCGGGCGGATTCGCCGATTTCGGCCACGATCCGGTCGTGGTCCTCCGGATGGATCAGCTCGATGGCCGGCCTGGCATCGATACCGGCTTGCTCCGGTGTCAGGTCATAGATATTGCCGATGCCCTCGCTGCTGAAGGGAAACCAGCTGTGTCCGTCGCTGCTCAGCTGGTACTGGTAGACCATGCCGGGCAGGTGCTGATTGAGTTTGGCGAAGCGCTGCAGCAGCGCTTCGCGGGCCTGCTGCTCGGCCTGCTGCTCGAGCAGGCCGCTGCACCAGCGGGCGCAGAGCCGCATGAAATCGAGGTCGACCTCATCGAACGGTCGTGCCCGCGGTGCCGAGGCGGAAAAGTTCAGCGTGCCGTAACGGCGGTTGCCAACGATCAGCGCAACGCCGATGTAGCACTCCAGGGCAAAGGTCCGGTAGCAGGGGTGTCCGTTGAAGCGCGAGTTACCCATGCTGTCGATTACCATGACATCGTCGTGCTGATAGGTCAGGTTGCAGTAGGTTTGTTCGAAGTCGAAACAGGCTCCGCTCTCCGGACTGTTCTCGCCGCTGCTGGCAGCGATTACTTCATAGGTACTGCCGCTGATCCGGCTGACCAGCCCCAGGTCCAGCTGCAGGTAATCACAGCCCAGGTCGAGCAGTCGTTTCAGGCGCTCCTGATGAGACAGGCCAAAGTCCGCCGCGATGCGATTGAGCGAGCCCAGCGCCAGCCGCTGGCGCTCCAGGCGTTCCTGTAGGGCTGTGTGCTCCTCACGCTGGCGCATTGCATTTAGCAGCTGGCCGAGGCTGGTTTGCAGCGGTGCCAGAAATGTCAGCAGCGCCGGTCCGGCCTCATCCGGCCCATGAGACAGGGCCAGCATGCCCATCAGCCGCCCGCCAAAAAGCAGCGGGAGGAGCGCGGCGCCGTGCAGCTCAGGGTTGCCGCTGGCGATAAGCCTGGCTTGCTGGTCGCTGCTGGACGCATTCATGGCGTCAACCAGAGTACGCGGGGCCGGTTCGGGATGCGGCCGGGTATCAAGGCTGCTTTGTAGCTGCAGTGTCTGGGTACCGTCCGGTTCGAGCCGGGACTGGCTGAGCAAACCGACCTGATAGCCGGTCAACGCCAGTATCTGTTCCAGCACCTCGTGCAGGCTGACCTGCATCTGGTTCTGCTGGATGTAGGCCGACTGGGTGCGGGCAATGATTTCCAGCAGGCGGCGATTGTGCTCCCGCTTCTGGCTTTCCTCGCGTATGGCGTCGGCGTGGCGCAGCACCTGGCGGCGTGCCGCCCGGTAACTGCTCAACTGCAGCAGGCTGAACAGGGCGCAGGCTGCAACCAGCGCCAGCAGCCATTTACCTGCCAGCTGCCGCTGTTCACGCAGATGCGCCGCTGCCTGGGTGCTGATATCGCGCCAGAGCACCAGAGCGGTTGGTGCAGGGGTGTCAGCCGGCTGTTCATCGGCCACGGCTTCCAGTGGCAGCAGGCTCAGCAGCCAGGTGCCGTCACTGTTGCTGTAAAGCCGTTCCGGCGTTCGCTGGTCGAGGGTACCGAGAGCGTCGCTTACGCCGGGCGGCATTGCTGCACCGTGTTTTTCTACCTGCAGCCAGCGGCCTTGCCCCAGCAGCGGCATAGAGTGCTTGAGCGATCCAGCAGGGACGCTGTCGGCTTCGAGCAGCAGAGACAGACCTTCGGACCTATCGATAGGTCCGTCGACAAGTGCCGGGAAGCTAACCTGCAAGGTGGCAATCAGCGGACTGTCGGGGCGGTTGTCTGCGAGCAGCGGGGCAACGGCGCTCTCGCTGGCATTGTCGTAATGGAGCGTCAGTCCGCTGCGGATCGCGGGGTCGTCTATCACCAGCTGATTTAGCGGATTGCCCTCGTCGTGCTGATCGCCCCAGACATCCCGCTCCCGCATGCGCAGCAGGGTGCTACGGTCCTCGATCAGGTTAACCTGTAATTCTTCAGCTCCGGCCTGGCGCAGTAGCTGCCAGAAACCGTCAATATGGTCGGCCAGTTGGACGCGCAGGCGCAGCACCTCGGGGTGAGAGCGGCCGTGCTCCCTGATCAGGGTGTTGATACGCCGGATCAGCCGCAGAACGTCAGGGTCCTGGCTGAGGCTGTAGACCGCGATCCGGGCTTCGCCGCGCATGGCTTGTCGGGCCTGTTCGAGAACGGACAGGTCGCGGCGAGCTTCATTGAACAGCTGCTCGCGCCACTGGGCGTCGCGTTGCTGAGAGGCGGCGACCGCCAGAAACAGGAATAGCAGGGCCAGCAGTACGATGCCGAGCGGCAGGGCGATGCGTCCGTTGCGGAAAGTGGGCAGCGTGGCCATGGGAGATTCCAGTGCGTTGTCAGCCCAGAAGATAGCGGTTTGCCGACCGCGCTGCCAGCGTCGCGCGCTCTGTGCCGGCACTTGTCAGGTGCCGGCAACGGGTACTGACGCGATCGCGGCTTACAGGCTGTTGTTCACATGACCACCATCGACGTTGATGATGGTGCCGGTCATGAACGAACCGGCCTCGCTGGCGAGCAGCAGCAGCGGGCCATCGAGTTCGTCGAGCTGCCCCAGGCGGCCCATCGGGACCTTGCTGCGCACGTAGGTCTGGCCATGCTCGGTGTCAAAGTAGTCGGAATTCATTTCGGTGCGGAAGTAGCCGGGGGCAATGGCGTTGACGCGGATACCGTTTTTCGCCAGTTCCATCGCCATGGCCTTGGTCAGCTGCACCACACCGGCCTTGGCGACCGCGTAGTGGGCCAGTGCCTTGCCAACCCGCAGGCCGAGGATCGAGGCAATGTTGATCACACTGCCACCCTGGCCGCCGCCGGCCATCGCCTTGCAGCCGCGATGGGCGACGCGCCAGGCACCGTCGAGGTTGGTGTCGAGCATGCTGCGCCAGTTACCTTCGTCCATGTCCAGGAAGGGCACCGGATCGCCAATGCCGGCGTTGTTGACCAGAATGTCGCACACGCCGAAGGCGTACTCGGCGGCACTGAAGCCGGCGTCGACGCTGTCGGCGTCGGTTACGTCCATGGTGACCGCCATTGCCTCAAAGCCCTGCTGCTTGAGCTCGTCCACCAGCGCGGACAGACGATCGGCGCGGCGGGCGGCCAGCACCACGCGCGCGCCGGCAGCGGCCAGTACGCGGGCGAAGTGGGCGCCGAGGCCGCTGGAGGCGCCGGTAATCAGGGCAGTCTTGCCGGTCAGGTCGAAGCGCGAGGTGGTCATGGGTCGGATCTCCTGTTGTTATTGGGCATCTTGAACGCGCCCGAGTATCGGCCAACTTACCCCCTGATACCAGCGCAGGCTGCCCGGGTGATGACGCACGATCAGCCGGACACGGGTGTGCCGAGCGGGAAGCTGGCCTGCACCAGCAGGCCGCCGAGTGGACTGTCACCGAGCAACAGGCTGCCCTGGTGGCGCTCAATGATGCGTTGCACAATGGACAGACCCAGCCCCGCACCCTGGCTGTTGCCCTGGGTGTGAAAGCGTTCCAGCAGGCGCTCGCGGTCGGCGGGCGCCACGCCACTGCCGCTGTCTTCGACCCGCAGCACCAATTGGTCGGCCTGCTGCTGTAGGCTGATCAGAATCCGCCCGCCATCGGGGGTGTGCTGGATGGCATTGCCGACCAGATTTTGCAGCAACATGCCGAGGCTGCCGGGCTCCATCTCCACCTGTTCCGGCAAGCTGCCGTCGCTGACCAGCTCCAGTTCCTGATCTCGCCGCAGAGCCAGCGGCAGCAGTTCGGCAACGGCGTCTCGGCAGCTTTGCAGCAGGGCGACGGGCACCCGCTGGCGCTGCTGGTCGTCTGCCAGCCGGGCCAAGGTCAGCATTTGCGAGATCAGTCGGGTGGCGCGCTCCACGCCCCGGCGAAGGTGCTGCAGGGCCTGGTCACGCTCGGCCGGCTCGTTGGCCTGCATGGCGTTTTCGGCGTGGATTTTCAGCACCGCCAGCGGCGTGCGCAGTTCATGCGCCGCGTCGGCAATAAAGCGCTGTTCGCGGGCCAGCAACTGGTGCAATTGCTCGAGCATGCGATTGAGCGCGGCCTGCACCGGTTCCAGCTCCTGCGGTAGATCGCTGAGTACGATCGGCTGCAGACTGTTGGGCTCGCGCAGGCGGATCAGGCGGGCCAGCTCGTCCAGCGGTTTCAAGCCCGAGCCGATGGCAAACCAGACCAGCAGTACCAGCAGCGGGATACCCAGCAGATCGGGTACCAGTGTCCCGCGCACGATCTTGTCGACCAGCTCGCCACGTACGTCGCTGCGCTCGCCGACCCAAACCGCCAGACCGCTGTCGGGTGACTCCAGTACATAGCTGCGCCACTGGTGCTGCGCTTGCTGCAGATCGGCAAAACCCGGCTGCCAGTCGGCGGCGGTCAGCGGCGGCACATTGAAGGAGCGGGCAATGACCCGGCCCTCGGCGTTACGCACCTGGAAGGCCAGCTTGCTTTCATAGCGGTGTCCGAGTTTGGGGTGCTCGCCGCTGGTTTCCAGCAGCGCCTGGGCCAGTTGTTCGGTCGGAATCTGACCCTGCGAGGCACCGAGCAGGCCGATCAGCACCCGTGCGCTCTGGCCCAGCTGAGCGTCGAACAGCTCTTCTACCTCGTGGGTGGAGTCGTGGTGGCTGGCCCAACCCATGATCAGGGTGCTGACCAGCAGCAGCCCCAGCACCCGCACCAGGATGCGCTTGCGGATGGATTTCATGCGTCGCGCTCGATCATGTAGCCGACCCCGCGCAAGGTGCGGATCAGGCCGCTGAACAGCTTGCGCCGCAGGTGGTGGATATGGACTTCCAGGGTGTTGCTGTCGACTTCCTCATTCCAGCCGTAGAGCGCCTGCTCCAGCCGATCACGGGTCAGCACCCGGTCCGGCTGAGCCATCAGTTCGTGCAGCAGGATGAACTCCTTGCGCGACAGATTGACGTTGCGGCCTTCGAAGCTGACCTGCTGGCTTTGCGGGTCGAGGGTGACGCCGCGCAGCTGGATCAACGGCTCGGCGCGCCCGGCGCTGCGCCGCAGCAGGGCGCGGATGCGGGCCTTCAGTTCGGCGCTGTCGAACGGCTTGATCAGGTAATCGTCGGCGCCGGCATCGAGCCCGGCGATGCGGTCTTGCACGCCGTCGCGTGCGGTCAGCACCAGTACCGGCACGGCCTGATGTCGGTCGCGCAAGGCGCGCAGCACCTGCAGACCGTCCATCCGCGGCAGGCCCAGATCCAGAATGGCCAGATCAAAGGGCTCGCTGCTCAGCGCGTGCAGTGCGCTGGCGCCGTCCTGCAGCCAGTCGAGTGTATAACCCTCGCCCTTGAGCGAGGTGAGAATGCCCTCGGCGAGGGAGCTATCGTCTTCAACCAGCAGCAGTCGCATGGGTTACCTGTTGGCGATTTTATCCAGTCGGGCGCGGATCTCGGCCTGGCGGCCCTGATCGGCCAGCGGGCGGTCCGGGCGCGGGGCAGCAGCCTGGGCCTTGAGCAGCGCGGCGCGGGCTTCAGCATAGCGTTTCTGGTCGATCAGGTAATCGCCCCAGAAGTAATTGCTGTCGATGCCGTCCGGGTTCAGTGCCAGTGCCTGCTTCAGCAGCGCTTCGGCCTGCTCGTCATCGCCAAAGCCGATTGGCCAGCCCGGAACCTGGTAGTAGAGCGCGCCCAGACTGGTGTAGGCCGAGCCCTGCAGGGCCTGCGGGTCAACCTGCAGGGCGTGCTCGAACAGGCTTTTGGCCTCCTTGACCTTGCCCAGTGCGCCCAGGCCGCCGTCGGCGCCAGCCCAGCTGCTGAGAATGATGCCGCGCCAGATCAGTAGCGGGGCGTCATCGGGTTCCTGTGCCAGCGCCTGCCCGGCTTCGGCGGCCAGGGCTTCGAAGGCGTCCGCCTTCTGGTCTTCCGGCAGCTGGTACTGAATTTCCGCCCAGCGTTGCTGCAGCGGAGCGATATCGGCGGCAAGGATGTTCAGGCTGAAGCCGGCCAGCAGGCCGGCAACGAGATAACGAATCCAGATGGACATGATCAGTGCTCCCTGGTGTGGGTTGAGGGGGTGGCGTAGTGCTGGATGGTTGGCAGTTGGCGACGCAGGGCCTTGTCTACCAGCCGCGGCAGAATCCCGTTCAGGCGCACGAACAGGCGCTCGGGAAAGCCCAGATGCACCTCGCGCAGATCGGCGTCCAGCGCCTGAACCAATCGCTCGGCGACCAGCTCGGGGCTGTCCATGTTGACCTGCAGTTCGGCGTTCATGGCTTCTACCGCGGCATTGTTCATCTCGGTGCGGGTCGCCCGCGGCGCGAGGTAAAGAACGCCGACATTGGTATCGGCCAGCTCGCGGCGCAGTGCTTCGGAGAAGCCGCGCAGGGCGAACTTGGTCGCGCAGTAGACGCTGAAGCCGGGGTAACCGATCGAGCCGAAGGTCGAGCCGATGTTGACCACACAGCTCTGCGGCTGGCTGCGCAGCAGCGGCAGCATGGCGTGGGTGAGCTGCAGGGTGGCTGTCAGGTTGGTCTCGATCAGATCATTGATGGCCTGCTCCTGCATGTTCTCGAACAGGCCGAAGTGGTTGATGCCGGCGGCGTTGATCAGCAGGTTGATGTCTCCCATCTGCTGCGCCTGGCGCAGCACGCTGGCGCGGTCGGCCGGTTGACGCAAATCGGCCTGCAGACAGCTGACCTGGGACGGATTGCGCTCCACCAGGGCCTGCAGGGCCTTGTCTTGTCGGCCGACCACCAGCACCTGCGCCCCGCGCGCGCAGAGCGCGGCTACGATGGCGCGGCCCATGCCGCCGGTGGCGCCGGTCAGCAGTACACGACTAGCCGACAGCTGCATGGCGCACCTCCTCCTCGACCGAGCCCGGCAGGCTGCGGAACATGTCGGCATAGAGCCGGTAGATCACCTTGGCGGTGTGCAGCACGGCGGTGCGGTCTGCATCGTTGTCGATGCGGTTGACCAGTTGCTCGAAGAACTTCATGTGCTCCAGATCCAGAGAGCCGTGCGAGGTCAGGTAGCTGAATGCCTGCGGCGGCAGGCCCAGGCCTTCCTTGAGGCTGCCGGCGGCCTGGGTGGCCAGCGCGATGCTGGTGCCTTCGAGCACGAACACCATGCCCAGCATGGACATCGGATTGAGCCGGTTGATGCGGTCGTACATGGTGCTGACCATCAGTTCGGTGGCCAGTGCCGGGGTGCTGTGGCGGACCGCCTCGGCGTCGCCACCGCAGGCGCGGATGTCGTTGAGAATCCACTCCTGATGGCCGATTTCCTCCTCGATGTACTCGGCCATGGCCTCGCGCACCCATTCGTGGTCGCTGTCCAGCCGGGCACCGCAGGCCATCAGCAGCGGCACGGTGTGACGCACGTGATGGAAGGCCTGGGCCAGAAACGCGATGTAGCTGTGGCGTTGTACCTCGCCGCGCAGGGCGGCCTGGATCAGCGGTGAGCTGAACAGGTATTCGCGTTCGTTTACGGTTTCGCTTTGCAGTTGTTCAAAGAAAGTCATAGTGCAATGTCCTCGGTCAGCAGGCCCAGCAGGGCCGGACGGTAGTGTTCAATGATCTGCTCACGGCGCAGGCGCCCATTGCTGGTCAGCAGGCCGTTGTCTGGGGTGAAGGGTTCGCTGGCGGTCAACCAGGGGCCGATGCGGGCGTAGTCGGGCAGGCGACTGTTGGCCTGGGCGATCGCCTCTTCGATGTCGGTTACGCGGAAGGCCGGGCTGCGCGGCACGATCAGTGCGACGTTGACCGGCAGGGCTTCGCCGTACACCAGCACCTGGGCAATCGCCGGATGGGCGGCGACCTCGGCCTCGACCCATTCGGGATTGACGTTGCGGCCATAGGCGGTGATGAACTGGTTCTTCTTGCGGCCGAGAATGCTCAGGTAGCCATCCTCCAGCTTGCCGATATCACCGGTCGGCCACTCGTCGGCGGTCAGCGGCGGCTCGCCGAGATAGCCCAGCGCGCGGGCACCGCGGACCATGATCTCGCCGTCATCGGCAAGGCGAATCTGTACATGCGGCAGCGGCTGGCCGACGGTGCCCGGGCGGTTGTAGCCCGGGCGATTGAGGCAGACCACCGACGCGCATTCGGACAGGCCGTAGCCCTCGAACACCGGCAAACCGTGTCTGGCTGCCCGCTCCAGCAATGACGGTGCAACCCGGCCGCCGCCGACCGCGATAAAGCGCAGGCTGCGCGGCAGTGGCGCACCGGCGTCGGCAGCCTGCAGCAGACCCTGCAGCAGCTGCGGCACCAGAATCAGACTGTGCGGCTGGCTCTGGTTGAGCACCGTCAGCAGCCGGGCCGGATTGATCTGCGCGCCCTGCAGGCCGGTTTCGGTCGGCACGCTGATGCTGGCGCCGTTGAGCAGCGCGGTGATGGCGCCCAGATTATCCAGCAGCACGGCCAGCGGCAGCAGAATCAGGTGCTGCTGCGGATCAACCGGCGAGCAGGCCTCACGCAGGCTGTCGGCGACCTGCAGCATGGCTTCGGCAGACAGGCAGACGCCCTTGGGCGTGCCGGTGGTGCCGGAGGTAAAGGTGATCTTGGCGGTGCCGGCCGGGATGCCGACGCCCATCGGTGCCCGTTGCCAGCCCAGCGACGTGGCGGCAAAGCCCTGTGCCAGCAGCTCTGCGCTGTCGTCGGCCATGCCCAGCACGGTGTCGACGCCGGCGCTGCGCAGCAGGTGTTCGCGCTGCTGTCGGGTAAAGAACGGCGCAATCGGCACGCAGATCAGGCCGGCCTTGAGAATCGCCAGATCCCACAACAGCCACTCGCGACCGTTGGGCAGGGCCAGCGCCACGCAGCGGCAGCCGACCGCGCGCAGGTGCTCGGCCCGGCGCTGGATCTCGGCCGGCAAATCGGCGTAGCTGATGCTGCCCTGCTCGTCGCTCAGCGCAGATTTGTTGGGGCGCTCGGCAGCGTGGCGTTCAAGGCTGTGCCAGAGCGTCTCAGGCGCAATCATGGGCAATCTCCGGGCCGGTTTGCAGGTAATCGGGTTGATAGCGCATGCGCTCGAACAGGCCGCGGCGCTGCAGCTGGTTGAAGCCTTCGGGGATATAGCCGGCCATTACCCGGGGGCGGGTGGCGTAGTAGCTGCCCCACTCCAGGCGGGCTTCCCCCAGGCGCAGCGGGTCGGCCGGGCCCAGATCAACCGGGCTCAGGGTCAGGCGCTGGAAGCTGTTGAGCAGCATCGGTGTGCCGGTGAAGACCACCCAGGTGTACCCGCTGGTCGCCAGGTAGTGGGTCAGCGCGATGATCAGCAGGCGCCCTGCTCCGGGAGCCAGTGCGGCCAGATTGCCGACTTCCACCACCTGCTCGCGGTTTACCGGCAGGTCGGTGTGCTGACGAATGGCCTCGCACACCGGCTGATCCAGATAGTGTTCGAGAAACAGCGGGCCACTGGCGCCGCCGCGGATACCCACACCGGCCTGCAGCGTGCCCTGCTGGCAAAGGCCGAGCAGCTCCGGCATGAACTGGCGGACATTGGCGCCGTAGGTGTCGGCAAAACAATCGTGAACAAAGCTCTCCAGCCGCGACCGCAGCGTGCAGTCTGGGTGCTGGGGAGCGTGCAGCAGGGCGGCGTCATCGCCCAGGCGGGCGAGTTGTCGAGCCTGTGGAACCGGGGTCTGTGACATGGCCTTCCTCCTCATGTTGGGGAGGAGAATGGCGGGTGAATCTTAAGATCGGCTTAAGCGAATATTTTGCTGCGTGTTTTTGTTGGTGGAACGGCTGAACGGTTTGCTTGTTACGGGAGGGCCGAGTTCCAACTCGGCCAAGGTGTTGCACCGTGGCTTGCGGGTCGAGCGGGAGCTCGACCTTCCCGGTGGCTTTTGCTCTGCATTTTGCGATTTATATAGTTCGCTTTTCGCCTTCCTTGTGAGCCAAGGGGAGCTACTTGCCCAGCCAGACGTGAAGCGTGCACGGACCAACTCCCCGTTTACGCGGGCGAGTAGCGCAGATTTATCGGGAAAAAGGACCGCAGCATGTCTGAGGGGCGCAGCCCCGAGTTCTGCGGTTCCCCGATAAATCGAGCAACGCAGCGAACCCGAAGGGCCGCGTAGCCGGGTGCCCCGGGGGATCGCTAAGGGGGGCTGGGCAAGCAGCCCCCCTTGGCTCGCCGGGAAAGGCGAAATACTCGGGTAGCGGCCGCACCAATAGTCAGCTGAAAGGAAATGGCGTTTGCTCGCCTCCCCGCCCCTGCGTATATGCTTATCCCCTGCTGCCCCACGCCACCAACTCGAGACCTGTCATGGAACAGACTGCTCTGCTGATCAACACGCCAACCACGCTGGCGCTGACGGTGATTGCCTTGTGGCTGGGCTACTGGATCAACCAGCGGGTCAGTCTGCTCAGCCGTTACAACATCCCGGCGGCGGTCAGTGGCGGGCTACCGATCAGTGCGCTGGTGGCGGTGCTGCAGTTGGTCAGTAATCGCGAGATTCAGTTTGATCTGCAGCTGCGCGATCTGCTGCTGATCGCCTTCTTCAGCACCATCGGGCTTTCGTCGCGGTTGCGTCAGTTGCTGGCCGGCGGGCGCGCGCTGGCGATCATGCTGGGGTTGGCGGTGGTGTTGCTGCTGTGTCAGAACCTGGTGGGTACGCTGCTGGCGCTGGGACTGGGGGAAAGCCCCGTGTACGGGCTGATTGGCGGCAGCATCTCGCTGGCCGGCGGCCACGGCACCGCGCTCACCTGGGGGCAGTTGTTCGAGGAACATTTCCAACTGGCCGACGCCAGTACCCTGGGGCTGGCGATGGCGACCGCCGGCCTGATCAGCGGTGGTCTGCTGGGCGGGCCCGTGTCGGCCTGGCTGATTCGCCGTCATGGGCTGGTGAGCACCGAGGTGGAGAGCGAGTTGCCGCATCTGGAAGGGCGCGGCAAGACCACGTACCTGATCGACCTGGATCATCTGCTTACTGCGGTCCTGCTGATCGCGCTGTGTTTTGCCCTTGGTGCCAGCGTCTACGACTGGCTGTCAGGCTTGGGCCTGCGGCTGCCGGCGTTTCTGACCGCCATGTTCCTCGGCATTGTGCTGGCCAACGGGCTGGATATGGCGGGCGTGGAGGTCGATGCCAGGCCGATTCAACTGGTTGGCGATCTGAGCCTGCAGCTGTTTCTCGGCATGAGCCTGATCAGCCTGCCGCTGCTGTCATTGCAGGGCGCGTTCGGAGTGATCGGCATCATGCTGCTGATACAGGCCGTGGTGATTACCCTGTTTACCGTGTTTCTGGTCTTCCCGCTGCTGGGCCGCAATTACGACGCGGCCTGTATCAGCGCGGGGTTTATCGGCATGGGGCTGGGCGCCACGCCAGTCGGCATCGCCAATATGGATGCCTTGACCAGCCGTTACGGCCCCAGCCCCAAGGCCTATCTGGTGATCCCGCTGCTCGGCGCCTTCTTTATCGACATTGCCAACGCCACGCTGGTGCAGACGCTGCTCGGCTTCGAGCTGTTCAGCCCTTGAGCTTGACCCCGTCGCTGTCGAGCACGGTGAGCTGAATCGGCAAGGCTGCCGCAACGCTCTGCGACACGGTACAGAATTGCTCGAATTGATCGAGAATCCGCTCCAGCCGCTCGAATGCGCTGGCCGGATGGCCCAGATGCAGGGTTACTTCCACGCCGACCACGCGCATGCGGTTCTCCTCGTTGCGCCCGATCAGCCCGACCGCCTCGGTGCGGATGCCGTCGTTCGGCTGGCGGAATTTGGCCAGGGCGAAGATCAGACTGTCACTCAGACAGTTGGCGATAGCGGTAACCAGCAGCTGGGCCGGGCTGGGGCCCTCGTTATTACCCAGTGGTGCCGGCTCGTCGGTGATCAGCGGTGGCGTGCCACCGCTGAAGCGGGCTTCAAATCGATAGCCCTGCTGCTGCTCAAGGGTGACTTCTACACGGTTTTCACTCATCGGGTGCTCCCTTTCGATTGGCGTGCTTGCAAACAATCTATTTTTTTATATATTGTTAGTCAATAGAATGTTCCGAGAGATCGTACTGCTGTCATGAATAACCAATCCGATATCCAGCGTCTGCGCAGCTCTGCTGATCAGGCCCACCAGCTGCTCAAGGCGCTGGCCAACCGTGACCGCTTGCTGCTGCTGTGTCAGCTGGTCGATGGTGAGCGCAATGTTGGTGAGCTTGAAGAGCTGCTGGGCATCGTCCAGCCGACCCTGTCGCAGCAACTGGCCGTGCTGCGCCGTGAGGGGCTGGTGGATACCCGCCGCGAGGGCAAACTCGTTTACTACCGTGTGGCCAGCCGTGAGGCACTGGCTATTCTGCATACCCTGTACGGCCTTTACTGCGCCGAGGAGACAGCTGATGAACATTGATTGGGCGGCGTTTACCCCGTTGTCGGCGTTGCTGGGTGGTGCCTTGATCGGCGCAGCTGCGGCATTGCTGATGCTGTTCAATGGCCGCATCGCCGGTATCAGCGGGTTGGTCGGCCGGCTGCTGACGCCGCAGGCGGGTAACGGCGAGGCGCTGCTGTTTGTGCTCGGGTTACTGCTGGCGCCCTGGATCTATCTGGCCGTGGCAGGCGAGATCAGCGTGCAGGTGGAGGCTGGCCCGCTCGCGCTGATCGTCGGCGGCCTGCTGGTGGGCTTTGGTTCGCGGCTGGGCTCGGGGTGTACCAGCGGTCACGGTGTCTGCGGGCTGTCGCGGCTGTCGCCGCGCTCGCTGGTCGCTACTCTGAGTTTTATGGGCGCGGGCTTTGTCACCGTGTTCGTGCTGCGTCATCTGCCGGGAGTCTGAATCATGCGTGGACTGATTGCATTGGCCAGCGGCCTGCTGTTCGGTTTCGGCCTGCTGATTTCGGGTATGGCCAATCCGGCCAAGGTGCTTGGGTTTCTCGATCTGGCGGGGGCCTGGGACCCTTCGCTGGCGCTGGTCATGGCGGGGGCGATTGGCGTTGCCTTCGTGCCCATGCAGTGGATTCAGCGTCGTGGTACTACCCTGCGCGGTGAGCAGGCACAGTTGCCGACCAGCCGCACCATCGACCGTCGGCTGGTGCTCGGCAGTCTGCTGTTCGGCGCCGGCTGGGGGGTGGCAGGTTTCTGCCCTGGCCCGGCTCTGGTTGCAGCGTCAGCCCTGATCCCGCAGGCACTGCTGCTGGTGGCCGCTATGCTGCTTGGCATGTGGCTGTTTGCCCTGTATGACCGCCAGGTGAAGGCGTGAGTCAGGATCTGCGCCTGCAACCGCCGGGCAGCAATGCGCTGTTCGGCTGGATGCGCCACTATCGGCGCGCCTGGCTGGCGGGTGATCTGACAGCCGGCCTGGTGGTTGGCATCATGATCATCCCGCAGAGCATGGCCTACGCCATGCTCGCCGGGTTGCCGGTGCAGATCGGCTTGTATGCCAGCATTTTGCCGCTGATCGGTTATGCATTGCTGGGCAGCAGTATGACCCTGTCGGTCGGGCCGGTGGCGGTCACCGGCTTGATGACCGCCACTCTGCTCGCGCCGCTTGCGACGGTTGGCTCCGCTGATTACCTGCAGTTGGCGATCTGGCTGGCGCTGCTGTCGGGGCTGATGCTGCTGGGGTTCGGCTTGCTGCGCCTCGGTTTTCTGGCGAATTTTCTCAGCCATCCGGTGATCAGCGGCTTTATCAGCGGTGCGGCGATTCTGATTGTGCTCAGTCAGTTGCCGAAGCTGCTCGGCCTGCGTGGCTGGCCGGATTCCCCACTTGATCTGCTGGGCAGCTGGAATACCGGCAATTCACTGGTGCTGGCGATGGGGTTGGTCGCGCTCGGCTGGTTGCTGTATGCGCGCGGAAAGCTGGCTGGTCACCTGCGCGGGCTCGGCCTGTCTGCGACACTCGCCAGTCTGCTGGCCAAGCTGGCGCCGATTCTGGTGGTGGTGCTGGGTGTGGTGATTACCCTGCTGGCCGATTTGCCCAGCAAGGGCGTCCCGGTAGTCGGGGAGATTCCCGCCGGACTGCCGGAGCTGGTGTGGAATACGCCGGATCTGTCGGCGCTGCGCTCATTGCTGCTGCCGGCGGCGTTGATCAGTCTGGTCAGCTTTGTCGAAAGTGTCTCGATCGCCCAGTCACTGGCGCGGCGCAAGCGCCAGAGCATCGACCCGGATCGCGAACTGCTCGGGCTGGGTGCCGCCAACATTGGTGCCGGTCTGAGCGGCGGCTTTGCCGTCTGTGGCGGCTTCTCCCGCTCCAGTGTCAACATCGAGGCCGGTGCCAATACACCGCTTGCCGGCGTCTTCTCGGCGCTGCTGGTTGGTCTGATTCTGATCAGCATCGCGCCGCTGTTTGCCTGGTTGCCGCAGGTTGTGCTGGCGGCGGTGATTCTGGTTGCAGTGGTGCCGCTGGTCGATCTGGCCAGCTTGCGCCGGGCCTGGCGTTATGACCGGGCCGAAGGTCTGACCCTGCTCAGCACCGCCGTTGGCGTGCTGGTGCTGGGGATCGAGGCGGGCATCGTGCTGGGCGTGTGTTTTGCCATCGTCGCCCAGCTCTGGCGCGGCAGTCGCCCCCACGTGGCAGTGGTCGGCCGGGTGCCGGATACCCACTACTTCCGCAATACCAAACGCCATCTGGTTGAAATTGAACCGCACCTGCTGGCCCTGCGGATCGATGAAAACATCTTTTTTGCCAACACCAAGGCGGTCGAACAGGCCATTTCACAGGCGCTGGCCGACTATCCTGATACCAGAGAAGTGTTACTGATTCTGTCAGCGGTCAACCACATCGACAGCACTGGGCTGGACATGCTCAGCGAGCTGACCGAAGGGCTGCGCGAGCGGGACATTCGTCTGCACCTCGCGGAGGTCAAGGGCCCGGTCATGGATCAACTGCAGCACACCGACTGGATACGGCAGCAGATCGCCGGGGTTTTCCCCAGCACGGATATCGCCTTCAACACCCTGGGCAAGGTCAGAGACCGCGCCCCAGAGCACTCAGGAGAGTAGCCATGAAAGCCAATGTAGGTACTATTGACCGTGTTCTTCGCATCCTCGCAGGAGTCGTGCTGATTGCCCTGACCCTGACCGGCACCATCGGTTTGTGGGGCTGGATCGGGTTGGTGCCGCTGGCAACCGGCGTCTTTCGCTTCTGCCCGCTGTATCCGCTGCTCGGGATCAACACCTGCGGAAAGTGAAGCGTCATAACAGTAAAAAAAGGAGTTTGTATGAAAACCGTGATGACAACCCTGCTGGGCTCCGCCCTGCTCGCTGCCAGCCTGTCCGCCGCTGCGATGGACCCCGAGAAGCAGATTGAAACCCGTCAGGCCGGTTTCAGCTACATGGCCTGGAACATGGGCAAGATCAAGGCGCAGGTCATTGATGGCAGCGTCGAGTACAACCAGCAGCAGGTAGAAGCCGCTGCCAATACCATTGCTGCGATTGCCAACTCGGGCATCGGCGCGCTGTTTGGTCCGGGTACCGAGAAGGACATCGGCGATGTGCGTACCAGTGCAGATCCGTCGCTGTTTGAAAACATGCAGGATGTGGCTCAACTGGCCGGCAACATGGGTACCGCCGCCAACACCCTGGCCGAGAAAGCGGCAACCGGCGACCAGTCGGAAATTCGCCTGGCGTTCGCCGAAGTGGGCAAGACCTGCAAGGCCTGCCACGACAAGTACAAGATGGACTGAGTCGTCAGGTTAGCCGACAAAACCCGCCAATTGGCGGGTTTTTGTTTGATCGGGCGGTTATCGGCCTTCCCGGGGCTTACCAGGCTGGCACGGCGGGCGCCGGCGGCGGTGCGGGAATCCAGGTGCCGGTGGCAAACCAGATGGCTGCGCCGGCGATGACCAGCGTGATGATCAGCGCAACCCAGCCGCCGCCCCTGACCTGTTCAACCTGATTGGCCGGCACCTCTGCCTTGCCGTGAATCATCGGACCAACCAGGTTCTTGCCGCGCAGGCGGTACAGCACAATGGCGAGAATGTGCAGCGCCAGCAGGGCGTAGATCAGCTCTTCGGTGGAACGGTGCCAGCCGCTGAGCAGGCTGCCGGTGTCGCTCGAAGCCAGTCGGCTGAGCGGACCATAGAAGGCCACGTCGTCGTTACTGAACAGCCCGGTTACTGCCTGAAACGCCATCAGCCCCAGCAACGCGAATACCGACAGCGCGCCGATCGGATTATGCCCCAGTGCCTGCCAGCGGCCGCCCAGATAGGCCTTGATACGAGCCGGTGTCGGAAAGAAGCTGGCAAAGCGTGAGTGGGTCGAGCCACAGACGCCCCAGACCAGACGGAAGGCCAGCAGGCCGACGACCGCGATGCCGAAGCGCTCGTGCCATTCGATCCAGTTGCCGCCGAGGCTGATGGTCACCAGCGCGCCGGTGACGGTCAGTGCCAGCAGCCAGTGAAACAGACGCAGGGGAAGATCCCAGACCAGGGTTTTCATTGGGGCAGACTCGTGGTTGTCGGAAAGAGGCTGCAAGGCTACCCCTCTGCAGCCCGCGCTCGCAAGCGTCTGGGCTGCGGGGTGCGCTGATATGTCGCTCAGGGCTGCATGTGGCGACCGAGTTTGTCGCGCAGCAGCTCCGGGTTGTTGCCGGCGGCCTTGTCCAGCTCGGCCAGCTCCTCGGGGATGTACCAGTGCAGCTGGTCCGAGTGGTAGCTGTCCCACACCGCCCTGGCTACTTCAATGGCCTCAATCAGCCGGAATGGCCCCTTGTCCGGCGCCGCCGCCATCATCTCCTCGCTGGGCATCCCGGTCCGGATCAGCCCCGGCAGCGCGTCGGCGCAGCGAATATCGTAACGGCGAAACTCGTTCGACAGCGCCTCGGTCAGGCCCTTTACCGCGTGCTTGCTGGCCGAGTAGACCGCAATCAGCGGCATGCCCATGGTGGCGGAAGAAGACGAGGTGTTGAAGCACAGCGCATTCGGAGTTGCCTTGAGCAGCGGCAGCGCGCTGTGGGTCCCGTTAAGCACGCCGATGACGTTGACGTTGATGATCTTCAGCTGATCCTCGAACGGCATTTCGTCGAAGAAGCCGCGCATGACGATGCCGGCGTTGTTGAACAGAATATCCATGCGCCCGCCGGTGGCTTCGCCAAAGGTAGCGACCGCGGCGTCAAACTGACCCTTGTCGCTGACATCCAGCGTCTGGATCACGCAGTTGTCGGCGCCGAGTTCTGCCTGCAGCGCCTGCAGACCGCCCAGATTCAGGTCAAAGGCACCGATAAACCAGCCCTTTTCGTGGAACAGCCGCGCGGTTTCGCGGCCCATGCCCGACGCTGCCCCGGTGATGAAAATCGCCTGCCGCCCTGCTGCCAGTGTCATGCGCCTATCCTCTTGTTGGTGTTGTGGATGGTTCGACGTTAGCACCGCAAGGCGGCCTTGGGAGCCAACCGCCAGTGGGGCTGATTGATGGGCAATCAGTGGCGTGATGGTGCCGTGGGTCGCTTGGCGCCGAAACAATTGCTCATTAAAAAGCTGGTTTTTCTCGGCCTGGACATCTGCAGGTTGTGCTCAGCGGTATAGCCTTCAGCAAGGCAAAGGGTGATCGCATACAGGAACAGCGCATGTCGGGCAGCGAATTCGATTATGAAGGTACTCTTGAAGCATGCGCCGGCGGCGACCGCGCGGCGTTCAAGCGCTTGTATCAGCAGGAAGCAGGTCAGTTGCTGGGCTTGGCGATCACCCTGCTGGGGCGGCGCGATCAGGCGGAAGATTGCCTGCACGATGCGCTGCTCAAAGTCTGGGTCAATGCCGACCGCTTCGATCGCAGCCTGGGCTCCGGCCGGGCCTGGATCTACAGCATCCTGCGTTACCGCGCGCTCAACCAGCTGCGCGGCCGCAAGCAGCTGGTGGCATCCAATGACGGCTTTATCAACGACATGGCGGACGAGACAGCTCAGGCCGAAGAACTGGCCGATGCGCGTTCTTCTGGGCGCCAGCTGCGGGACTGCCTGCGGCTGCTGGAGCGCCCGCGTCGCCATCCGATTTTGCTTGCGTTCTACCGGGGCCTGACCCATGACCAGATTGCTGCGCGTCTGAGCGCGCCGCTGGGCACCATCAAGGGCCGAATCCGCGCCGGATTGCGCGCACTACAGGAGTGTCTGCAGCCATGATTCCGCAAGCGCCCGAGCAGCGCCGTGCTCTGATCGGCGAATACGTCCTGGGCTTGCTGGAGGAGCCCGAGGCCACAGAAGTCCGCGAACTGATCGAGCATGACCGTGATGCCGCCAGTATGGCGCTGGAATGGGAGCGTCATCTGCTTGATCTGGCTGATGCCCTGCCCGCGCAAACGCCCTCACCGGCACTCTGGCAACGCCTGCAGCAAAGCCTTGGCTGGCAGTCGTCAGTCGATCAGGCGGATAGCAGCCTGGCCCGTTGGTGGAACAGCCTCGGCCTCTGGCGCCTGACCAGCGCCGGCCTCGCCCTGCTGGTGCTGCTCAGCTGGCTGCCAGGCGTGCTGCGTGACAGCGCCTCTGGCCCCAGTTACACCGCCGTGCTGCAGGTGCCGGGCGAAAGTGCGCGGCCGGGATGGGTGATCACCGTGGACGCCAGCGGCACCTTGCACCTCGAATCGCTGGTGGCCGATCAGATTCCACCGGACAACAGCGTGCAGTTCTGGACCCTGATCGATCCCAAGGACGGCCCGCGCTCGCTCGGTTTGATCGAACCGGGCAAGGGCGTCACCCTCAGCGCCGAGCAGATTGGCGCGGTGCAGGCCGGCCAGCTGTTCGAGCTGACGCTGGAGCCCAAGGGCGGCTCGCCGCTCAATCGGCCGACCGGTCCGGTGCTGTATATCGGGCGGGCGGTGCTGACCGCCAGCAATTGAGGGAGAAAAAAGGTTTGCGCGCTGACATCCAGCGTGTGTGGTGGCGGGTATAGCTTGCAGGTGTCTTGCAAAAGCACCACGACAGACGGGCTTTCCGTCACCACCTGCAAGCGAGGATTCACCGATGAAAACAATCAATACCCTGATTCTGAGCAGCTCCCTTGTACTGGCCGCCAGCGGCGCCAGCGCGGCACAACTGATCGCCCTGGGTCAGGACGGCATGTTGCACAAGGTCGATATCGACAGCCTGAGTGTCACCGGCAGCATGATGGTCAGCGGCGCCAGCGACCTGCGCGGTATCGACGTGCGCCCGGCCAACGGCATGCTCTACGCCCTCAGCGGCGGCGACGGCATCTACACCATCAACACCGCCAACGGTGCGGCAACCGCGGCCACCACACTCAAGTCCGCGTTGCCCGGTGACGCCGCCGCGGTCGTTGACTTCAACCCCAAGGCTGATCGCCTGCGCCTGCTCGCTGCCGATGGCACCAACTTCCGCGTCAATGTTGATAACGGCGACGTTGCGGTCGACGGCAGCGTTGCCTACGCCGCCGAAGGTGCCTACGCTGGGCAGACCGCTCAGGTCGTCGCCGGTGCCTACACCAATTCCTACCCCGGCACCGAAACCACCGAGCTGTTCACCGTGGATCTGGCCACCGGCATGTTGATGCTGCAGAACCCGCCGAACGACGGTGTCCAGCAGGCCGTCGGCGAACTCGCCAAGGGCCTCAATGGAGCCGCCATGGATATCGTCAGTAATGGCAGCGGCAACAACACCGCCTACGTGCTGACCGGCAAGACCCTGCACACGGTTGATCTGGCAACTGGCACACCGACCACGCTGGGCGAGGTCGCCGGTCTGGCAGACGGGATTGTCGATATCGCCGTGCTCGGCAGCATGTAAGCCCGGCTGAAGGGAACCGCCCCGCGCGCTGGCGCGGGGTTTTTTGTGTCTGGGTTATGGTGCTGTCGATCAGCTGCGTGGCGGGTTTGAGTGCCACCTCAGGCCGCGGTAAGGAGCTTTTTCAAGTGCCCTTAATCGTGACTCTAGTGAACCGCAGTGCAGTTCGAGCTTGTGCCCGTCTGGGGCCAGCAGATAGAGCGAGTCGCCCTCGCTGCTGTTCTTTTGCCATTGCTGCACGGCCAGGTCCGGCAAGCGTGCGCGCAGCGCAGCCAATGCGTCTACCTGCATTGAGAAGGCGATATGGCTGTAGTCCGCAGCGGGTTTTGGCTGCCCAAGATTCAGGCAGAACCACAGTTCACCTGCACTAAGGTAGGCGCCTTTATCCCAACTGACATGCAACTGCATGCCCAGCAGGTCGCGGTAGAAAGTGATCGATGTGCCGAGGTCGCGGACAGTAATCGTGATGTGGTTGAGGGCCTGGATCATGGCGTCTGTCGAGAACCGAAGGTGCGAGCAGGGCGATGGCATGAACTGCCCCGACAACCTCGCGGGTGGCGGCGTCAGTTTTTGCAGCCGTTCTTGTCGCAGGTAATGCGCTCGGAGGATTGTACCCAGTGATGTGCATTCTCTCGGGTGTTAAATCCGCACCCGGTTCTACCGCCTTTGCTGCCCGAATGAACGATACCAGTAGGGGTGTGCTTCACGGCCATGATCCTTCTCCTTTGCGTGGCTATTACGTCCTTTTTGGCGTTACGTCTCTGCAGGGCTGCTGCAGAGTAAGAAGTGTAGTCGATGAGTTGCGGCAGGGCGAAAGCCATGGGGCACGGAGGCCCGGACTGCGATGAGCCGATTAACTTGCGTATTCGGCTCATTAAGTGAGCCGAATATCGGCTATGTTTGGGGCGTGGACGGCGGAAACGAGCGTAGCGCATTGTTGGTGGAGACGCCGCTGGCTTACTCCACCCTACCGTGCCGCGTTGGCCCGTCAGAGCACCGCCTTGCCCAGCAACAACACGCCGGTCACCACCAGCAGCCCGTATACCACCTGCCGAAAGCGCTGTTCGTTCAGGCGGTGATGGAGGACTTCGCCGAGGATGACGCCGATCACCAGCAGCGGCAGGTAGCTGGCGATGCGTGGCAGGTTGGGCAGCAGGCTGCCGTCGAGCAGGAACAGCACGGTCATGCTGCTGTTGAGGGTGAACCAGACGCTGATCAGGGTGGCGCGCAGCTGGCTCTTGTCCAGTCGGGTGCCGGCCAGCGCGTAGACCAGCAGCGGGCCGCCGGAGGCGAACAGGCCGTGGGTCAGGCCGGCGCCGAGGGTCAGGCTGCGGCTCAGCCAGCTCGGGTGCGGCGGGCTGATATGACCACGGAACATGCGTAGCAGCTCACGACCGGCAAACCACAGCACCAGCACACCGAACAGTGCCTTGAGCAGCTCGCCGCTGAGCCACGGCCGCAGTCCGTAACCGAGCAGCATACCGATCAGCATCAGCGGCAGGATCAGTTTGAGCAGGGTTGGCCAGTGAATGTGCTGGCGGTTGCGCCAGGCCAGATAGCCGCTCATGCAGATATTGAGCGGCACCAGTACCGGCAGCATGGCCGGAATCGGCAACAGCAATGCGCCGAGCGACAGGGCAATGACGATACTGCCGAAGCCGGTGATGGCTTCGATGGTGTAGGCCAGCAGGATAAACAGCCCCAGCCATAGCCAGGGATTGAGCAGCAGGGTGTCGAGGGACATGGTGTTTTCTTGTAGTGGAGGATTAGCCCAGCTCACCGGCAAAGCGCTTGCGCACCTGGCGCAGATACAGCGCCGGGGCAAAACGCCAGAGCAGGCTGCCGAAGCGGGAAACCGGTTCGGGCAGCAGCCAACGGTGCCGTTTTACCAGGGCTTCGTCAATCAGGCCGACCATCCATTCCGGGGTGCGCATGCCGCCGACCATGGAGCGCGCGTGGCTGGCGGGTTTGCCGTCCTTGCCCAAGGCATTGTGCTCGATCGGGGTGTCGAGAAAGCTCGGGTAGACCATCAGCACGTGGATGTTGTCGCGCTCCAGCTCCAGTCGCAGCACCTCGAAGAACTGGGTCAGCGCGCCCTTGGCAGCGCAATAGGCCGCGCGCCCCGGTACCGGCATCCAGCCGGCCATTGAACCGATGCAGAGAATCTCGCCTTCACTGGCGCGCAGCAGTGGCAGCGCAGCCATGGTCAGCTCAACCGGACCCTGCCAGTCCACCGCCATGACCCTGCGGAACACCGCCGGATCGGTCTGATGCGCTGGTGAGCGGTGGGTGATGCCGGCGTTGTTGACCAGTCGATCAAGGCGACCGAAGTGGTCGCTGGTGGCCTTGATCAGCCGCTGAATGTCGTCGGCGCTGGTGATGTCGGCGGTGACCGCGAGTACCCGCTCGGGGGCATTCAGTTCCTGCTCGCGCTGCCTGAGCAGCGCCTCGTTGACGTCGGCCATGACCAGGCTGTGGCCGGCGTCGAACCAGCGCTTGGCCATCGCCCAGCCTAGGCCGGAGGCGGCGCCGGTGATCAGAATTACTTTCATGGAGAGCTCCCTTTGGTCGCAGCGGCAAGCTTCAAGCTGTAAGCCTCAAGCGGGCCGCTGCATCCTTTGCATTTGGGGTTAGCGCCTCACTGCCGGGCGCGCTGAGTGGTTTTCGCTTATCGCTTGAAGCTTGTGGCTTGCAGCTATTACTGCCTCAGGCCGCGCTGCTCGATGAAATATTCAAATGTCTCCGCCGAGGTCTTTTGCAACTGATACCCAAACTCCTCCTTCAGCCGCCGGTTGCTCAGCACCGGGCGGTAGCGCAGGAAGTTGATCTGCTCCGGGCCGGTGGGTTTGCCGAGCCATTTGGCGACCTGCAGCGCGCTTTTCAGAATCCACGGTGAGACGGTCAGCAGCGGTTTGTTCAGCTTCCGGGCGATTTCGCGCATGGTCAGGGCGCCGTCGCCGGCCATGTTGAAGATGCCCTGGCGGTCGTCACGGATGCCCATCTCCATCGCGGCCAGCACGTCCTGATCCCAGATGAACACGAACGGCGAGTCGCTGCCTTTGATCGCCAGCACGCGCCTGGCTTCGAACAGATTGGTGATCTGGTTGCGGGTTTCGCTGCCGAGCACGGTGCCCGGGCGGAACACCAGTTGCTGCAGAGCCGGATGTTCGCGGCGGTACTCTGCCAGCAGTTCCTCGATCTGGCGCTTGTGATCGGAGTAGGCGAACTCGCGGTTGCCGCGGATGGCGTCCTGTTCGTCAATCCAGGCCGGGTTATCAGGGTAGTAGCCGTAGGCTGCGCCGGAACTGGTCACGGTCAGATGCTGCACCCCAGCCTCCACGCAGGCCTTGAGTACGTTGCGGGTGCCGTTGACGTCGATGTCGAAGTCGCGTTCGCGGTCCTTCGAGGCCTGCAGGATAGACGCCAGATGCACCACGTGGGTGATCTGCTCGCGTTTGAGCAGATCGACCAGGCCGGTGTCGCGGATATCCATGACCTGCAGCGGAAAATCCAGATCGTCACGGCTGCGGATGTCGGTGCCGATGACGTAAAAGTCCCTGGCCAGGCGGTTGCCAAGTTGATGACCTATATAGCCGGCGGCGCCGGTGATCAGAATGCGTTTGCTCATGGTTACAGGCTCTGCGATACGCCGCGGCGAGCGGCTTCTTGTTGTTGTTCGTGGCGTTCGGTGCGGCGGCTCT
Source organism: Halopseudomonas sp. MFKK-1 (assembly GCF_027474385.1). Lineage (NCBI taxonomy): Bacteria > Pseudomonadati > Pseudomonadota > Gammaproteobacteria > Pseudomonadales > Pseudomonadaceae > Halopseudomonas > Halopseudomonas sp. MFKK-1. The sequence continues at coordinate 1,081,181 of NZ_CP114836.1, read as the reverse complement.
GACGTGCCCACAGCTGCGACAGGGTCAGCCCGGAGACCAGATGCCAGACGCCCCAGAAGGCCGTGATCAGCATCATGCCGCCGGCGTCGGGGAAGAAAGTGAAGAGGATCACCAGCCCCAGGCCGGAGTTCTGGATGCCCACTTCCATGGTCACGGCCCGGCGGTCAGCCAGCGGCAGGCGCAGCAGCCGTGCCATGCCGTAGCCCAGGCTCAGCGCCAGCAGGTTGTGGGCGACCACCAGCCAGAAGAAGCTGTGGAAGCGTTCGATAAACAGATCGAAGTTGTTGGTAAAGGCGATGGCGACAAAACCGAGGAACACCAGCAGCGAGATCACCCGCAGGGGCTTTTCGCTGCGCGTCACCAGCGCCGGCCAGCGCTTGCCGCTGACCATGCCAAGCAGCAATGGCAGGGCCAGCACCAGCAGCACGATGACCAGAATGCCGGTCGGGTCGAGGCTGATCTGGGTCAGGTACTCGCGGGTGTGCGGGTTGAGCCAGCCATAGAAGGCAAAGTTGAGTGGCGTCAGCACTGTCGCGGCCAGACTGGAAACCGCCGTCATGCTGACGGAAACGGCGACATTGCCGCGGCCCAGCCAGGTCATGACGTTGGAGAAACTGCCACCCGGGCAGGAGGCGACCAGGATCATGCCCAGCGCCAGTTCCGGGTCGATGTTCAGCAGCCAGGTGAACAGGCAGGTAGCGGCCGGCAGCAGCAGAAACTGCGCAATCAGCCCGGCTACCGGCGCCACCGGCGCCTTGAGGATGCGCTTGAAGTCATCCAGCGTCAGGCTCAGCGACACGCCGAACATCATCGCCGCCATGATCAGGTTGAGGGTGATCAGGCTGGCCGGGTCGAACTGGATCGGCAGCGCGCCGCTCATGTCGCCGGCACCGGCTGCGGTGCGGCCTGCTCAAGACCGGCCTCCAGCTCGGTGATGTGCTGGTGCAGGGCGTCCAGATAGGCATCCTTGTTGACGTAGTAGGCCATGCGCGCGAGCTTGATGTAGTCGTAGCCACCGTCCAGATTGGTGGTCGCCTTCTGCCGTTTGGTGGCGGCAAAGCTGGCCGCCTGGGCGCTGCCCTGACGGTGCCGGTGAATATACAGCGCGGTCAGCCTGGCCTGCAGGTTGCGGCCTTCCCAGCCGAGTCCGGCGGCTTCGATCATGCCCATCATGAACAGGTTGTCGTACTCGGGGTGGAATACGTTCAGGTACAGCTGCGGTGCATCCAGCGCCGCCGGCCAGTTCAGGTGCTCGCGCTTGATGAACGGGTAATCCAGCTGATACCCGGTGGCCAGCAGAATCAGGTCGTATTCGGCGCTTTCGCCGTCGACAAAATCAACCCGGTTGCCGTCCATGCCCTGAATGTCGCGGCGGGCGTGGATATCGCCATGACCCAGGTGATGCAGGATCAGCGAGTTGACCACCGGGTGCGACTCGTACATGCGGTAGTCCGGATCGGGCAGCCCGTAGTCCGAGGGCTTGCCCATGATGAAGCGGATCAGGGCAGCGTCCATGCGCTGCTTCAGCGGGCGTGGCAGCTTGAACTTGCGGCCGGCGCTGAGGGTATCGGTCGGCTTGCCCTTGATGAATTTGGGCAGGAAGTAATAGCCACGGCGCAGGCTCATATCGACTGATTTGGCGTGGTGCACCGCATCGACCGCGATGTCGGCGCCGGAGTTGCCGCAGCCGACGATCAGCACCCGCTTGCCCTTGAACACCTCGGCGCTGCGGTACTCGGCCGAGTGCATGATCTGGCCGTCGAAGCGCCCCGGCAGCGTCGGCCGGTTCGGCGTGTGCAGGGTGCCGTTGGCGATCAGCAGGCCCTCGAAGCGGCGACTCTGCTGCCGGCCTTCGCGCTCGGTGATGATGTTCCAGTGGCTGCCATCGCGCTCGACGCTCAGCACCCGGGTGTTGAATTCGTAATGACGGTACAGATCAAAGTGCCTGGCATAGGCCTGGAAGTAGCGCTTCATCTCGCTGTGGTGCGGGTACAGCGCGACGCTGTCTTCCATCGGGAATTCGGCGAACTCGGTCATCCGCTTGGAGGAGATCAGGTGCGCGCTGTCGTACATGGTGCTGTGCGGATTGTCGATGTCCCACAGCCCGCCAACGTCGCTGTGCAGCTCAAGGCCGATGAAGGGAATGTCCAGCTTCTGCAGGTTGCGGGCAGTGGCCAGACCCATAGGGCCGGCGCCGATGACAGCGTACATGGGGATACCTCAACTTGTTCTTGTCTTTGTTATGGGCCCTGCGCTGCGCGTGTTACATCCGAACGGCGGCAAGGTATGATCACGAGTCTAGCCAAACGCCCTGCGGCGGTATCGGACAAAACGGGACAGGAATCCGGCAATTCAAGCCATGTTGAGCGTCGACCACAGCGTTACTCCTCTTTATGCCCAGGCGTTGCTGCAGTCCGCGCAGCGGCTTGGTATTACCCTGCCCGTCGACCTGATCGCGCGGCTGCAGGGCAGCGAGCGTATCCCGCTGGCGGTACAGGACGAACTCTGGGACCGCTACTGCGAGCTGGCCGCCGACCCGCTGGTCGGGCTGCGGCTGGGGCTGGATATGCAGGTCGGTCATCTGGACAGCGCCGGCATGTTGCTGGTGACCTGCGAGACCCTCGGCGAAGCGCTGACCGAGCAGGTTGAGTATGCCCCCTTGATCGGCGCCGGTGGCGAGTTTCAGCTGCTGCGCGACGGCGACGAGATGGCGATCGACTACCAGCCGCATCTCAAGGTGCGCCAGGCAGAGCGGGTTGAGGCCGTGCTCGCCAGCCAGCTTAACCTGACACGCTGGGCCACCGGCGGCCGCTTTGCCCCCAGTGGCATCTGGCTCGCGCACGCCCCGCTGGCGCCGCTGGAAGACTACCGCGCATTGATCGACTGCCCGCTGCACTTCGAGGCCGGCTGCAATCGCATCACGTTCTCTGCCGATCAGCTCGACCTGCCGCAGATTCAGGCCAACAGCGCCCTGCGCGATCACCTGCGCCAGCTGGCCGACCAGACCCTCGCCAGCCTCGGCCAGCACAGCCTGGCCGCCGAGGTGCAGGCGCAGGTGCGCAGCCAGCCGCGCTGGGGCAAGGAACGGATTGCCGAGCAGCTGGGCCTGAGCGGCCGCCACCTCAACCGCAAGCTGGCCGAGGAAGGGCTGTCGTTCAAGACCCTGCGTGAATCGGTGCTGCAGGAGATGGCCTGTCAGGCCTTGCAACAGGGGCGCCTGAGCGTGGCGCAGATTGCGGAGCAGCTGGGCTTTTCCGACGAGAACGCCTTTGTTCGCGCCTTCCGCCGCTGGCAGGGCGAGACGCCGGCGCGATATCGGGCGTCCCGCCACCAAGCCTGATGTCAGGACTCCTTGCCGACAGCACTGAAACTCAGGCAGGTGTAGTCGAGAAAGCGTTCGATCAGCTCTATTGCCTGCGGGGTAAGACTCACCAGTCGAATGCGGCGGTCACTGTCACAGGGTTGTTCTTCCAGCATTCCCCTCTCAATTGCCTGCTGAACATATTTCACCGCAGTGCGGCGACTGATGTTGGGCATCAGTGGGTACAGTTCTGTCTTGGGCTGGGGTGGCTGGTCGCGCACAAGCCAGAGATGGGTAAACAGGTCACAGTAGTTGAGATCGCTGGTCCCGGTGTCGGCGAAGGTCTTTGCCCAGAAGGCGTCCATCTCCAGAATCGCGCGGCTGGCCAAGGCGCGCTGGGTATTGCTGTATTTCCTGCTCATCCGTTTGTTTCGCTCTGCTCATCATGGGGCGCTTTTTGTCCGTCTGCACCAGGGCAGCGCAGACGGGTGCAAGGCGACCACTTGATTTACATGCCGATGAGCATGTAAATCAGCAACATATGCAAATCTGCACCTATATGGCATGACGCTTGCTTTGTTCTGCTCAGGCAATGATACGAGCGGAGAAGCGGCATGCAATGCGATTTGTTCAAGACGCTCTGGGGCCATCAGGGCTCGTTCGAGAGTGCGGCCCTGCTGGCGAGCGCGGCGGGATTCACTGGCATCGAAGCCCCAGCCCCCGAGCATGATGACCAGCGGGCCGAACTGGCACAAGTGCTGCGGCGGCACGGCTTACGCTACATCTCCGAAATTTGTACCACCGGCAGCTATGTGCCCGACCGCCATGCGACCCCGGATGAGCATCTGCAGTCGTTGGAGCAGAAGATTCAGCGCAGCCTCCCGTTGGAGCCCCTGTTTTTCAATGTCATGGGTGGCTGTGATGCCTGGTCGCTGGACGTGCAGATCGATTTTTTCGGCCGGGCCCAAGCTTTGGCTGACCGGCTTGGCGTGCTGTGTTCGTTCGAAACTCACCGCGGCCGCTCCTTTTTCAATCCCTGGGTAACGCGAGACGTGCTGCGTGCTCTGCCTGATCTGCGCATTACCTGTGACTTCAGTCATTGGGTTGTGGTTTGCGAGCGGCTGATGGACAGCGAGTGGGAAACCATCCTCGAGGTAGCCGAGCGTGCCCATCACATCCATGGTCGCGTGGGGTATGACCAGGGCCCGCAGGTACCGCACCCTGCTGCGCCCGAGTACGCCGAGGCGTTGGCTTCGCATGAACGTTGCTGGCAGGCGATCTGGGCCTCGCAAGTGCGGCGCGGATACCGGCGTACCACCATGACCCCCGAGTTTGGCCCTGACGGCTACCTGCATACCCTGCCCTTCACCCATCAGCCGGTGGCGGATCTGTGGCAGGTCAACAGCTGGATCGGCAAGCGCCAGCAAGACCAATTTACGCGCTGGCTCGATGGCCAGCGCGCTGCTGCTGCAATCGAGGAGTGAACTGATGTCTGCTGCAAAAAGCATCTGGCGTGACGAGCGGGGCATGTTGTCGAATCTGCTGGCCGTCGCCTACATCCTGTTGACCTATCTGGGTGGCTGGTACGCCCTGTGGATTGCCACCTGGTGGAGCTGGCCCCTTGGTGTGCTGGCGGTGGCGCACGGCATGGCCATCGCTGCCTACCTGCTGCATGACTGCGGGCACAATGCGATCTTTCGCAAGGTCGAGCACAACACCCGTCTCGGGCGCTGGCTGAATGTGATCGCCGGCGCCAACTACGGCACCTACGAAGACGTGCGCTACAAGCACATGCGCCATCATGTCGATAACTGCGAACCGCTCAGCTTTGACTATCGTGCCTGGCTGCTCGCTCGCCCGCGCATTCACAAGTTTGTGCGCGCGCTGGAGTGGGCATACATCCCGGCGGTAGAGCTGCTGATGCACGGTATGCTGATTGCCGCGCCGTTCTGCATGGATAGCAAGCGCGACCAGCGCTCCCGGGTAATTCGCGTTACCCTGGTACGCGCGGGACTGTTTGCTCTGGTGCTGTATCTGGCACCGCTGGCAGCGCTCGGCTACGTACTTGCCTACCTGCTGTTTCTCACCTTTCTGCGCTTTATGGACTCGTTCCAGCACAACTACGAAATCGTCTACACGCTGGATGAGTCCGGGCAGCCGGCGCCCTACAAGGGCAACCGCGAGTACGAGGAAGCCAACACCTACAGCAACCTGATCTCCCGGCGCTGGCCCTGGCTTAACCTGCTGGCGCTGAACTTTTCCTATCACAACGCGCATCACACTCGGCCAACGGTGGCCTGGCATCGTCTGCCGGCTTATCACCGAGAGCTCTATGGTGATGATTGCCCACAGCTATTGAGCTTCTGGGGGCAGGTCAAGTGCTTTCACCGTCACCGCGTCGAGCGCGTGCTGGCTGAGGAGTACGGCACCGCTGATGTCCGCGAGACGGTGCGTAACGGCGACGCTGTGGGCGTCAACGCGCTGTCATTCCTGACTGCGTTCTGAGAGGTGTTTATGGAGCAGTGGCTGATGCGCTTTGGTGACCTGTTCGAGTTCAAACAGCCGGTCACGCCGAGCACAAAGGTGGTCCTCGGCGTTGCGGCCTGGTGCCTGCTGCTGCTGGGGTGGCATTGGGCTGCGACATGGCGGGGCGAGGTCAGCCCACTGTTTCCGGGGCCACTGCAGGTGCTTGAGGCGCTGCGCGAACTGTTCTTCGAGCGCGGTTTTATCAGCGACGTATGGAGCAGCCTGACCCGGATCGGTATCAGCTTTGCGCTCGCAGCACTGATCGCCATCCCGCTAGGGGTACTGATGGGGAGTTTTGCTTCGGTATCCGCGTTCTTCAATCCGCTGGTGTCCGCATTCCGTTACCTGCCTGCTCCAGCCTTTATTCCGCTGCTGCTGATGTGGCTGGGTACCGGGGATGAACAAAAGATCGCGCTGCTGATGCTCGGGGTGGTCTGGTTCCTGATCACCCTGGTGAGCGATGTCACCAGCCAAGTGCCGCAGGACTTTATAGAAACCTCGAAAACCCTCGGCGGCTCGAAGCGCATTGTGCTCTGGACGGTGGTTGTGCGTTCGGCCTTGCCGGGCATCGTCGATACCTGCCGACAGATGATGGCGGTCAGTTGGACCTATCTGGTGATCGCCGAGATCGTCGCGGCGACCGACGGCATCGGCGCAATGATGATGCGTGCCCGGCGCTTTGTACACGTGGATGAAATCATGGCCGGCATCGTCGTAATCGGCGTGCTCGGCCTGCTCTGTGATCTGGGATTCAGGGCGTTGCACTGGTGGTGGTTTCCCTATCTCAGGCGGCGCGCCAGCTAGTACTTGACACAGTTGAGAGCGGCAGGGCCTGCTGGCGCTGCCGGACAAGGTTAATCACGCGGGAGAGACAACATGCAGTTGAACAACTGGAGTAAAGCGTTCAAGGGGTGTCTGCTGGGGGCTGCGCTGATGGGCACCGCCGGTGTGGTCCAGGCAGTCGAGAAGGTCAATGTCTCACTATTTTCGTGGCCCGGTTATGCCTTCTGGTATATCGCCAAGGAAAAGAATCTGGTGCCGGATCTGGACCTGCAAATCAGTATCATCGAAGACCCTTACGAGAGCTTTGCACTGATGAGTGCCGGGCAGCTGGATGTGACCTCCAGCACAGTCGAGTACGGCCCTATCGCGGTCGACAAGAATGTGCCGGTCAGACTGGTGACCTATACCAACCCGTCCTACGGCACCGACAAGATCATTCTAGCTCCTTCGATTTCATCGCCAAGCGAGCTCAAGGGTAAAAAGGTGGCCGTGCTGGAGGGTGGGCTGACCCAGATATTCATGGGCATCTGGCTTGAGGAAAACGGTGTCGGAATTGATGAGGTCGAGTTCGTCAATGTGATCATGGACGAAGCCGCAGGCGCGATGCTGGGCGGCACCGTCAGCGCGGCCGAGTTCTGGGAACCCTTTGGCAGTCAGGTGCTGAACAATATGCCGGGCTCGCGCGTCATGGCTACCTCCAGCGAGGAAAAATGGATCAGCACTGCCCTGTTGGGTGATGGCATGTACATGAGCCAGACCTTCCTGGAGGAGCGCCCCGAGGCAGCGGCAATGGCGATGGATGCCTACTTCAAGGCAGTTGACTGGTGGAAGGCCAATCCTGAAGAAGGCAACCGGATCATTGCCGATGCTATCCAATTCTCCGTAGGTGACGTCGAAATGGTGATTGGTGCCGATGGCGAAATCCTCAAGGGCGGAATCATGGTGTTTGACCGTGAGCAGGCCGGTCGCTTCATGGGGGTAGTTGATGGTGAGCTGCCGCTGGGGATGAAAAACGGCCAGATCGTCGAGCACTGGAACACCACCAATAGCTGGTGGAAGAAGTTCGGTCAGGTGGATGCCATGCATGACTGGACTACAGGTGTGAACCTGGAACCACTGCGGGCGGTGCTGCAGGCAGAACAGCCATGAACGCGGCGGTTAAACCGGTACCGCTGAGCGTAGGGCAGGCATTGCGTGTCAGCGAACTCAGCAAGTCGTTTGGCGATCGTGGTCGGGAGGTAGTGGCAGTAGATCGGGTGACCTTTGATGTTGAGGCCCACCAGGTCTGCATCCTGCTGGGCCCTTCCGGCTGTGGTAAGTCTACGGTGCTGCGCATGATGGCCGGACTGGAACAACCTACCAGCGGCGAGATCTTGCTGGCTGGTGAACCGGTGCGCGGCCCGCACCGGGATCGCGGCATGGTCTTTCAGGGGTACACCTCGTTCCCCTGGCTGACCGTGCGCGAGAACGTCGCCTACGGTCTGAAGATCAATGGCGATACGCTCGCACTGCGCGAGGGCACGGTCGACTACTTCATCGATCGAGTTGGCCTGCGGCGCTTTGCCGAGGCCTACCCGCACGAACTGTCCGGCGGCATGCGTCAGCGCGTGGCGCTGGCGAGGGCTTTGGCCAATGCACCTAAAGTTTTGCTGATGGATGAGCCATTCGGCGCTCTGGACGCCGAAACCCGCTGGCAGATGCAGGAGCTGTTGCTGGATGTGGTGCGCAAGGAGCGCATGACGGTGGTGATGGTGACCCACGACGTCGAGGAGGGACTGCTACTGGGTGATCGTATCGTCTTCATGTCGCGTCACCCGGGTCGTGTGCGCAGCCTGATGCAGCCGCCGTTTAAGGCCGATGGCAGTATCGCCACCCGTGAGGCTTTGCGCTCGCATTCGCAGTACGCACCGATGGAGCAGCAGATTCTCGGCATGATGCGGGATGAAGGCGGGCACTAGGCCGCCTTGCGCACCTGCATGTGGGCCGGAAAGACCAGCATCACGGCTTGCCTTTAATTGCCGCTGGCGTATGGTAGGCCTACTGTTGTTTCTTCGAGTGGAGCTGTGCGCGTGCCCTTCATTGTCAGCACCCCTGCTGTCGCCTTCCTGATCTGAGCCGGGGCGGTTCGTCCGCGCCCGGCTGCCGTTATCGGTTTTCCCTTTCCCCTTTTTCCCTTGCTGGAGACTGCAGACATGACGTCTGTTGCTGTTGGCGCACATCCGCGCCTGCGCGCGCTGCTGCGCGATCGTGGGGCCTGGTATCTGACCGGGCCGCAGGAATTGGCCAGTGTGATTGGTCGGCTGGAACGGCTGGAGCGTGACCCCTGCCCGCAGTCGGCGCGGCCTGGTAGCCAGCTGGTGCTGCTCGACCTGACCAGCCAGACCCTGTTCAATCTGCTTTTGGGTGAGCGCAGTCGCGGGGCGCAGGAGGTCTCGATCTTCTCACCGCTGGGTGCCCGCTTGCTGGCCGCGCGGGCCGGCGATGTGGTGACGCTGGAGGGGTTTGGTTCCGGCTGGCGCCTGCTGCTGGTGCAGGTAAGACCGGGCTGAGCCTTCGCTCGCAGGCCGGCGCCGGTTCAATAGCCGGCCTGAATCACTTCAATGCCCTTGGCCAGCACATCGCGCCAGGCGTAACTGACCTCGGGTGTCGCCTGCCGGTCGTGCAACTCTACGGTGCGCACCAGGGCGTCGACCCAATAGGTGTAGAGATGTGGCTGGATATTGAGGTTCTCGCGCGAGTGCGATTTGGCCAGCGCCTGCAGTTTGGTGGGCGGCAGGCCACGGGAGAACAGCACCAGATTGAGGATGCCCTGGCGCAGCAGCAGTTTCTGCGCGGGCATATCGGTGTTGGTGAACTTGGCGCGGACTTCCGGCGAGCTTTGCAGGAATTGCTGGTAGAAGTCATCGAAAAAGGTAGCAGACGCGCAGCAACGGCCGTAGCTCTGCATGACAATATCAGGGGCTTTCATGGTGATCCTTGCGGTGCAGCAACGTGACGCGGGGCGCGGAGTGTAGCAGGTTCTGCCGCGCCGCTCGCTGCTGGCAATTTGCCGCCGCGCACCGCTCTAACACGCGGGTTGCAGTCCTTTAACCGTAACCCGCAAGGGTGCTGGATACGCATGCTGCTATAACTGGAAGCGCTCCATCTGCTGACGCAGACTGGCCGCCAGCCGGGACAGCGTCTGACAGTCAGCCTGGCAGGCACGTACTTCATCCGCCGTGGCGTGCGCCAGGTCAGCGATACCCTGGGCATTGCGGGTAACGTCCTCGGTGACGCTGGACTGCTCCTCGGTGGCGGTGGCGACCTGGTGGTTGATGTCGCTGATCTGCTCGACCTGGCCGGCAATGGTCTGCAGCGACTCACCCGCCTCTCGGCTGGCTTCAACCCCGCTGGCGGTGGCGTTCAGGCCGGCGCGCATGGCGCCAACCGCCTGCTCGGCGCGGCTCTTGAGCGATTCGATCATTTGCTGGATTTCGTCGGTCGATGCCTGGGTGCGGCTGGCCAGGGTACGGACTTCGTCGGCGACCACGGCAAAGCCACGGCCCGACTCCCCTGCCCGCGCCGCCTCGATGGCGGCATTCAGCGCCAGCAGGTTGGTCTGCTCGGAAACGCTGCGAATCACCGTCAGCACCCGGTCGATGGAGGTGATCTGGTCTGCCAGTTCGGTCACTGAGTCGGCGGCGCGGCCAATGTCGGCGGACATACGTTCAATCGCCTCGACTGAGCGGCCAACCACGGCTCTGCCCTCGACCGCTTCGGACTGCGCGGCGCTTGAGCTGTTGGCAGCGCTGTTGGCATTGCGCGCGATTTCCTGCACGGTCAGACCCATTTCGTGGGCAGCGGTGGCGACCAGATCGGTCATCTCATGCTGGCGCACGGCGCGCTCGGCGGTGTTATCGACCACTTGCGCTACCTGTGTGACGGCGCTGCTCAGCTGACGACTGGTGATAAGTACATCGCTGATCAACTGGCGTTGACTGGCGACGAAGGCGTTGAAGCCGCGGGCCAGTTCGCCCAGTTCGTCGTCACGCTTGTCGTCCAGTCGGGCGTTCAGGTCGCCGCCGCCGGCCGAGATGGCGCCTAGGGCTTGCGACACGCGGCGCAGCGGTTGCACCAGGCCGCGCACCAGCAGTGCCATCAGCGCCAGTGCCAGCAGGCCGACGGCACCCGCGATCAGGCTGGTGCGCAGCAGCGCGGCGCGGGCGTCGGCGTAGATTTCGTCTTCCGGCACCAGACTGACCAGGGTCAGGCCGAGGCGTTGCAGCGGCTGTGCGCTGGCCAGCCAGGCTTCGTTGTCACGCTGAAAACGCACCGGCTCACTGCCTGCGGTCAGTGTGTTGGCCGCCTCGACGCTGGTCAGGTCACTCAGGCTGCGGCTGTCGTTGAAGCTGGCGTTGGGGTGAACCTTGACCTGCTGATCGGCACCGATGAGGAAAATCACGCCACGCTCGCCAAACTGAAAGCCGCCAATCAGCTCCGACAGGCTCTGCAGGCTGTAGCCCAGACCGGCGACGCCAAGGGTCTTGTCCTTGAGGGCGATGCGTTGATTGATGAACAGTGTCGGCAGGCCAGAGGTCTTGTCGGTGTCGATTGAGGCGACCTGATCCTGGTCGCCGTCGACCAATGTATAAAACCAGCTGTCTGCCGGGTTGTCGCGACTCATCACCCGAATCTGGCCCTGCTCGGAGTAGAAATTGCCGCTTTCCAGCACGGCGATGCTGGTGGTGAGTGCGTTCTGCTGCTGCTTGACGCCATCCAGATAGCGGGCAAAGGCGCTCATCCGGATCGGGTTCTCGCCATAGGCCAGCCAGTCCTGCACCAGGCTGTTGCCGGCGATGGCCTCGGTGGCGGATATGGGGCCAGCCAGGGTACGTTCCAGGTCGTTGCGAATGGCGCTCACCTGCGCGGGTAATGCCTGATTGATCAGATAGCGCTCGGTCATCTGGCGCAGCACCGAGGAGTAGATCAGCACCACAATCAGGGTGGTGACGCCCAGCGCGGCGCCCATACTGATGATCAGCTGCCATTGAATACTGCGTTTCCAAAGGGTCATGGACGTGCTCTCGACAAAGCCTGACCGTCGCCACAGGTGCAGGGCCTGCGGAGGGGCAACGGTCAGGGGGAGGTAGAGGGGCTGCGGTGACAGATGAGCCGGGCGAGTCGCCTGTAGCCCCGATAATCAGTCTTTCCAGAAGTCTTCGTGGACGCGGATGGATTCCTCTTCCAGCAGCGGGCCGATCACCTCGACGCTGCGCTGGCCGGACTCGAATACCGTGCGGCAGGGCAGATCCAGCGTCGGGTTTTCCGGGTGGTTGCCGGTCATGTCCTTGAGGCGCTTTTCGCTGGCGCCGTAGACCACCCGGCCCACGCCGGCCCAGTACACCGCGCCGGAGCACATGGCGCAGGGTTCGGCGCTGGTGTACATCGTGCAGCCGGCCAGCACCTCGGGGCTGTAGGTGGTGTTGGCACGGGTCATCAGCACCCGTTCGGCGTGGCCGGTCATGTCGTGATCGGGCAGAAAGGCGTTCAACTGCTCCATCAGGACGTTACCGTCGGCGTCGACCAGGATGGCCGCGAACGGGTGGATGCCTTGTTTGCCGGCTTCTTCAGCCAGGCGGAAGCTTTCACGCAGAAAATAAATATCGCGCTCGGTATGACTCACGGGGGGTGTCCTTGCTTGTAGCTTGAAGGCCGGCGGCGCAGGCACCGCCGGCTGTTATCACTTCTTCTTCGGCAGGCTCCAGGCGAAGAAGATCTGTTGCGTCCACTGCACCGACTTGAACAGCAGCAGGCTGACAATGGCGAGGAAGAACAGACCGGCAAAGGCCTGCGGAATCTTGAAGAACGAGGTCGAGAACTGGATGAAGTAGCCCAGCCCCTCTTCGGCGGCGACGAACTCCGCCACCACCGCGCCGATGATCGCCAGGGTGATCGCCACCTTCAGGCCGCTGAAGATGTGCGGAATCGCGTAGGGGATGCGGATCTGCCAGGTTTCGCGGCGGGTCGGTGCATCCAGCGAGCGGCTCAGTTCGATCAGTTCGGCCGGCGTCTCGTTGATCCCGGTGGCGGTCGAGACCACCAGCGGGAAGAAGGTCAGCAGGCAGGTGATCAGCACCCGCGACGGGTCGTCCGAGCCCATCATCACGATGATCAGCGGTGCCACCGCAACCACCGGGGTGGATTGCACCACCACCAGCATCGGGTACAGGGTGCGTGAGAGAAACTCCGAGCGCATCATCGCAATGGCCAGCGGAATGCTGATCACGATCGACAGCGCAAAGCCCATCAGCGCCACCCGCAGGGTCGCCCACAGGTGCATCATCCAGCGGCTGAACTCGACGTCGAAGAACGCCTTGCCGATTTCGCTCGGTGCCGGCAGCACGTAGGTCGGCAGCTCGAAGATGCGGCAGACCAGCTCCCAGAGCAGGATCAGGCCGACAAAGAACAGCCACGGCGACAGGTTCAGCAGCAGCGCGCGACGCGCGGCGGCGTCAGTGGGCGTCTGGCTCATAGATGTGTTTCCTTATGCGGTCAGTCAGCTCACTGAAACGGGGTTGCTTGATGGTGTCCGCGCTGCGCGGGCGGGGCAGATCCACTTCGATCAGATCGAGCACGCTGCCCGGGCGCTTGCTCATCACCAGCACGCGGTCGGTGAGCAGCACCGCCTCGGAGATCGAGTGGGTGATAAACAGCACGGTTTTCGGGTTTTCGTCCCAGATTTTCAGCAGATCGAAGCCGATCTGCTCACGGGTCATGGCATCCAGTGCCGAGAACGGTTCGTCCATCAGCAGAATATCGGGGTTGAGCAGCAGGGCGCGGACAATGCCGACCCGCTGCTGCATGCCGCCGGACAGCTCGTCCGGCATCTTGTCGGCAAAGGCCTCCAGACCGGCCATCGCCAGCAGTTCGTTGGCGCGCTTTTCGTCCTGGGACGAGTAGCGACCAAACTTGTGCTTGAGCGGGAACAGCACATTCTTGCGAACAGTCAGCCACGGCAGCAGGGTCGGCTTCTGAAACACGATGCCAACGTCGTCACGGGGGCCGTCTACCTGCTTGCCGAAGACGCTGACTGTGCCTTCGCTTGGAACCAGCAGGCCCGAGACCATGCGCAGCAAGGTGGACTTGCCGCAACCGGAGGGGCCTACGACCGCCACAAACTCGTGGCGGTTGATGTCGAGGTCGATGTTTTGCACCGCCATCGGACTGCCGGGGGTCGGGTCATAGCGATGACCGACCCCTGACATCCGCACGAAAGCGCGTTCGCTAGTGTGCTCCATGGTTACTCCGCTACAGGCATGAAGTCGCGGTTGACGATGGTTTCCGGATCCAGCGAGTCAACACTCAGCTCGTTGGCCTTGGCGACCCACTCCCAGGTGGAAGCGATGCGCTCGGGGGTCATGGTGCCCAGACCGTCGGCTTCGCTGATTTCGTTGAAGGTCAGCGGCATGGAGTCGGCGATCTGCGCGGTGGCAACCGCGGCGTCGACTTCCGGCACCATGGTGTGCAGATCGGCGGCAGCCAGTTCCGGGTGCTCGTGGGTGAAGCGCAGGGACTTGTCATAGGCGCGCATGAAGCGCTTGGCAACGTCTGGCCGCTCGGTCAGGAACTTGTCTGCAGCAACAACGGCGGAGCTGTACAGCGACAGGCCGGCATCCGACCAGCGGATCACGTTGATGTCCTTGCCGGCGGCCGCAGCCTGTTGCTTGAACAGCGCAATGTTGGTGACCCAGGCGATGATGGCGTCGGTGTTGCCGGTGACCAGCATGGGACCCAGGGCACCCGGGTCGGACTTGGTCAGGCTGACCGAATCGGCGGGCATGCTGTTGGCTTCCAGCACCAGCGGCAGAAACGCGTTGGAGGAGGTAAACGGCGAGGTTGCGACCTTCTTGCCGGCGATATCGGTGAAGCTGTTGATACCGCTGTCGGACAGCGCGAAGAAGGCGTGCGGGCCCTGGTTGAAGATCATGTAGACGGCGCTGACCGGCACGGTGTCCTGTGCGCGGGCGGCCATCAGGGCGCCAATATCGGCGCTGCCGATGTCAGCCTGGCCGGTGGCGATCTTGGTGATGGCGTCAGTGGAGCCGCGACCACTGGCAACGGTGACTTCCAGCCCTTCGTCGGCGAAGAAGCCTTGCTGGATACCGGCGTAGACCGGAGCCTTGTCGCCCCCCGGCAGCCAGTCCAGTTGGTAGGTAACCTTGTCGGCTGCAGCGGCGAACCCGCTGGCAGACATGGCGATGACCATCGCCAGAACGCCGGACGCTTTTTTCAACATGAGTCATTCTCCAGAGTGATGTGCTTGGCTTTTTATCCTGACCAGTTGGGCAGGTTTTATTTCTATTCAGCAAGTTGCGGGCCAGCTTTCGGAAATGTCGGAAATTGGCTGAAAACCCCGTATTTTCAGGATCTTATTGCTCTGTCACGGGCTTGGCCGGCGGTGCACCTGAATTCCTGACCAGGGCGCCGCGCGTTTTTGGTGCGGCGTGAACCAGTCTCGTGCGTTCTCAGCCGGACGGGTCCGGGGCGACCTTGCGGCTGCGCAGGGCAAGGCGGCGATCTGCCAGGCCCACGATCAGAATGCCCAGTGCGATCAGCGCAAAGCCGGTCAGGTCGCTTGGTGTGGGTACCTCATGCAGGAACCAGGCAGCCGAGAGCATGCCAACTGCCGGTACCGAGGCCGAGCTGAGCGACAGGCTGACCGCGGGCAGAGAGCGAATCGCTGCCACCTGCGCCGCAACGCAGATGCCGGAGGCAATCGCCCCGCTGAAAATCAGCATCCAGATGAAGTCCGGCTGCCAGTCGATCTGTCCCGGGTCTTCTACCAGTAACGCCAGCGGCAATAGCGCCAACACCGAGGTCAGCAATTGCCAGGGGATCAGCGACAGCACGTCGCCCTGCCAGTGATGCCTGCGCACATGAATCAGCCCGGCGGTCCAGAGTATGGTGCCGAGCATGATCAAGCCGCCGCCGATGAACACCTCATGATCGGACCAGTCGATGCTCAACGGATTGAACACGGTCAGCAGGCCGGCCAGCCCCAGGCCGACGCCGATGGCGCGCGGCAGGGTAAAGCGCTCGCCCAGAAACAGCGCTGCCGCCGGCACCACCCAGATCGGCGTGGTGTAGGCCAGAATCGCCGCCCGTCCCGCCGGCAAATACTGCACGCCGAGGGTGACCAGGGTAATGAAGGCCATGTTTTGCATAATCCCGACTGACAGCAGCACCGGCACATCCGCGCGCCGAGGCAAGCGCAGCACGCCGAGCGCGGCGGCGATGGCAAACATCGCCAGCGTGCCCAGCGCCATGCGCAGGCAGGTGAACAGCATCGGCGGGCTGTAGGCCAGCCCGAGTTTGAGAACCGGGAAATTAAGCCCCCAGCCGAGGGCGTTGAAGCACAGCAGCAGATAGCCCAGCCGGAAGGCGTAGCTGTGACCGCCGGTGCTGCCGGCGGTCGCGTTCCGGGCCACCTCAGTGCTCCACTTCGAGGGCGCTTTCGTGCCAGTTCTGCAGGGCGCGGTTGGACAGCCAGACCATCAGGGCGAACAGCGCGATACCGGTCAGGGTGATCAGCAGCAGGGCGGCGAACATCCGCGGAATCTGCAGGTTGTAGCCCGACTGCAGGATCATGTACGCCAGCCCGGCCTTGGCACCGCCGGTACCGGCGACGAACTCGGCGACGACCGCGCCGATCAGCGCCAGACCCGAGCTGATGCGCAGGCCACCAAAAAAGTACGGCAGCGCGCCCGGGATACGCAGGCGGACCAGCTCCTGCCAGCGGCTGGTGCGGTACATGCGGAACATGCTCAGCAGGTTCGGGTCGACGCTGCGCAGCCCCAGTGTGGTGTTGGAGATGATCGGGAAGATGGCGATGATCACCGCGCAGACGGTCAGCGCCCAGGTGGTGTCATCCACCCAGATGATAATCAGTGGGGCAATCGCTACCACCGGCGTCACCTGCATCAGCACCGCGTAGGGAAACAGGCTCATCTCGATCCACTTGCTCTGTACAAACAGCAAGGAGGCGGCCACGCCCAGCACCACCGCGATGACAAAGGCCAGGAAGGTCACTTTCAACGTGATGTACAGCGCCCCCAGCAGCGGCTGCCAGCCGTCGATCAGGGCTTTGAAGATCTCGATCGGCCCCGGCAGGATGTATTTGGGCATCTCCAGCGCCTGGACGGCAATTTCCCAGAACAGCAGAAACAGGATACCGACGCCCAGGGGCGCGGCGACTTTGACGAAGTTTTCGTTCTGGATCAGCGGCGTGCTCATGCCTTGATCTCCTGTGGCTGGCCCATGGCGCTGGCACGCTCAAGCGCCTGCGAGACCTGGCGGCAGTAGCCGGCAAACTCGGTCGAAACGCGGAAGTCGGCGTTGCGCGGGAAGCTTTGATCGATACGGATGTCGTCGACGATGCGGCCCGGGCGGGCAGCCATCACCACCACGCGGCTGGACAGGTAAACCGCCTCGTAGACACTGTGGGTAACGAACACGATGGTCCAGCCGTTCTTCTGCCACAGCTTGAGCACATCGTCGTTGAGCTTGTTGCGGGTCATCTCATCGAGCGCGCCGAAGGGTTCGTCCATCAGCAGCAGGTTGGGCTCGGTGACCATGGCGCGGGCAATCGAGGCGCGCATCTGCATGCCACCTGACAGCTCGCGCGGGAATGCGTTGTCAAAGCCCTTGAGGCCGACCATCTCGAGTGCATCATCGATCTTGGCCTCGACCTCCGGCCCGCGCTGGTGTTCCAGATCCAGCGGCAGGCGTACATTCTTGCGCACCCGTGCCCAGGGCATCAGGGTGGCGTTCTGAAATACGAAGGCCAGCTTGCGGCCCTTGTCGCCAACCACGTCATAGCCCTGCTCCCAGAACTTGACGGTGCCGGTGGTCACCTCACCAAGGCCGGCCATGATCCGCAGCAGGGTACTCTTGCCGCAGCCGGAGGGGCCCAGCAGACTGACGAATTCGCCCTGGCGTATGGTCAGGTCGGCGCCTTTCAGCGCGATGGTACCGTTGGCGTATATCTTGTTTACGCCTTCAACCTGCAGCACTGGCCGCGGGTTGCCGTTGCTGTCGGTATGCGCCAGCTCGGCGGCGCTGTCATCGACCGGTGTGGCCTTGAGCGGCGTCACGTTGGAGCTTGTCATGGGTATCTCCCGGGGCGGCCCGCAGGCGGGCCGCCGGCTGGTCGGTTAATCAGGGCAGGACGGGTTCGGCGGGCAGGTAATCCAGGCTGTACACGTCGTGGATATCCAGGCTGGCATCCACCAGGCCGGCTTCCAGCATGAACTCGTGAATCTTCGCCCAGCGTGCGTCGGTCATCACGCCGATACCGCGGGTGGCCGCGTCGCCGCCGGTCACCAGACCGTATTCCTGCATCTTGGCGATGCCGTAGGCGATCTGCTCGTCGGTCATTTCCGGGTTGGCTTCCTTGATCAGCGCGTTACCCGGTGCCGGGTCCTTGAAGTAGCTGGCCCAGCCTTCCATGCTGGCCTGCACAAAGCGGCGCACCAGATCGGGATCTTTCTCGATCAGCCCGTCAGTGGTCTCGATGGTAGTGGCGTAGGCCGGGTAGCCGTAGTCCGCCAGCAGGAACACGGACGGCTTGATGCCCGCCTTCTCCATGGCAAAGGGCTCGGACGACAGATACCCCTGCTGCACGATATTGGTGTCCGCGAGGAAGGGCGCGACGCTGAAGGTGTAGGGGCGGATCATGTCATCGGTGTAGCCGTACTTGGACTTCAGCCAGGGCCAAAAGGTGGTGTTGGCAAAAGCAGCGATGTAGACCGGCAGACCCTCGGCCTTGATTTGTTCCAGCGAGGTGATGTGCGGGTGCGCGATCAGTGCCTGCGGGTCGCCCTGAAAGGCGGCGGCCACGGTTGTGACCGGCATGCCCTGCTCTACTGCCTTGACGGCGCCGACGGCGTAGCCCATGGAAAAGTCGCGCTTGCCGGAGACCAGCAGTTGCATGCCGTTGACCTGTGGACCGCCCATCTCGATGGACACATCCAGACCGTATTTCTCATACAGGCCGGTGGCCTTGGCCTGATAGAACCCACCGTGTTCGGCCTGGGCATACCAGTTGGTGCCGAATACGACTTCGTCCAGCTCGGCCGCCATCAGGGATGTGGACAAACCGCTGGCAAGCACCGCGCCGGCCATGCCGAGCAGTGCAGACGACTTCAGATTCTTGCGGGGGTGGCGCATGTGTTGCTCCTTGCTTGCAGTAGATAGCTGACCAGTTATTCAACATTTCTCCTGCAGCAAGCGCCGTGCCATGTGCCGTAAGTGCCGTTATTTGCATTTCCTGAACAGTTGGTCAGTAAAAATGTGCACCGGATTGCGTCGCAGTGCGGGCGCCTTGCACTGCGACGGCTCAATTTTCGCGAGTCAGTGGCTGCCCGCAGCCAGATCCACCGAGGCCGGTTCCGGGGTGATTTGCGCGGCCAGACGCGCAACCCGTGCACCGAGGGCGCGGGCAATCGCCTGCTCACCGTCATCTACGCCCAGCGTGCCGTTGAAGCCGGTGACCGCCGAGGCGCCGTAGGGCGAGCCGCCGCTGCGGGTGTGCACCAGCTCCGGCACGCTGTGCGGTACGCCCGCGAGGATCATGCCGTGCTGCAGGAACGGCAGCAGCAGGTTGATCAGCGTCATCTCGTTGCCCGAGTGCATGCCGCCGGTGGAGGTGAAAGCCGCGCCCACCTTGCCGATCAGCGCGCCCTGGCGCCACAGCGGTGCGACCTCGTCGATAAAGGCACGCAGCGGCGTGCTCATCAGCCCGTAGCGGGTCGGCGAGCCCCAGATGATGCCGGTCGCCCACTCCAGATCGGCCATGCTGGCCTGCGGCAGATCACGGTATTCGGCCTGGGCGGCAATAAAGTCGGCGCGTTCGGTATCGACGCTGAACTCCGGTTCCGACAGCGCCACCCGGCGCAAACGGACCTCGGCCTGCTCATTGGCGGCGCCTTCGGCGATGGCCTTGGCCAGCGTCAGCGTGGTGCCGTAGCGGGAATCAACAACGATGGTGATGCGCGATGGGGTCATGAATGGATGCTCCTGAGTGACGTTGAACAAATCGCTACACGGGCTGGCATGCAATATGAATACCTGACCAGATGGACAACCTGTTTTGATTCATCTGGAGAACGACATGACAGAGCAGTATGGGTCAGTGGCAGCCAACCTGCCGGTGATCGACATCAGCCCGATGCAGGGCGGCAGCATCGGGGACAAAGCGGCGATGGCGGCGACGCTTCGCGATGCCTGCGAGCACAGCGGCTTTTTCTACGTCAGCGGCCACGGCATCGAACCTGCGTTGATCGAGCAGGTGTTCGCGGCGTCGAAGCGGTTCTTTGAGTTGCCGATGACCGACAAGCTGGCGGTCGACAAGGCCCAGTCCAAGGCCAACCGGGGCTACGAGCCGCTGCGCGGCCAGACCCTTGAAGCCGGTGCGCCGCCGGATTTGAAGGAAGGCTTCTATATCGGTGAGGAGGTGCCCGCCGATGACCCGCGCGCGCTGACCCGCTTCAATATGGGCCCCAACCAATGGCCGCAAGGCGTCGCCGATTTCCGCCCGGTGATGGAGCAGTATTACGCTGCAATGACCGAGCTCAGCGCCCGGATCATGGCCGCGCTGGCGTTGTCGTTGAACCTGCCGGGAGAGTTCTTTGCCGATTTTTGCGAATCGCCGCTGTGTACCCTGCGCCTGCTGCACTACCCGCCCCAGCCGGGCAACCCCCAGCCAGGTGAAAAGGGCTGCGGCGCGCACACCGACTTTGGCGGCATCACCGTACTGCTGCTCGACGACAAACCCGGCCTGCAGGTCTGGGACACCAAGGGCGAGCGCTGGATTGATGCAAACCCGATCCCCGGCACCTTCGTGGTCAACCTCGGTGACATGATTGCCCGCTGGACCAACGATCGCTACCGCTCGACGTTGCACCGGGTGGTCAACACCTCCGGCGCGGAGCGCTACTCGGTGCCGTTTTTCTACAGCGGCAACCCCGATCACGAAGTGCGTTGTCTGCCGGTCTGTCTGCAGCCGGGCGATGCGCCGCGTTATCCGGTGACCACGGTCGAGGCGCATCTGCAGGAGATGTACCGGAGGACCTATGCCTGAGCCAGTGAACAAGCCGACCTTTTTATTGATCCACGGCGCCTGGGCCGGCAGCTGGGTATGGGATGCCCTCAAACCCGAACTGGAAGCCGCCGGCCATCGCGTGCTGGCGCTCGACATGCCGGGCAACCCGCAGCATCCGGCCACAGCCGAAGACATCAGCATGGCCGGCTGCATGGCGCATATCGCCAGTGCCTGTGCCGAGATTGACGGTCCACTGCTGTTGGTTGGCCATTCAGGTGGCGGCGTGATTGTTACCCAAGCGGCCGAGATGCTCGCCGAGCGCGTGGTGGGCGTAGCCTATCTGGCGGGCATGATGTTGCCTTCCGGGCTGGGCTTTGCCGAGTTGAGCAACTCGCTGCTCGCGACCAACCCGGAAGCAGCAGGCATCTGGCCGCATCTGGTTTGGGCCGAGGATCGTCAGTCGTCCGAAGTGCCGCCCGAGGCCGTATGCGAGGTATTCCTGCAGGATTTGCCGCGCGACCAGGCCATGGCCGCAGCGCAACGCTTCTGTAGCCAACCCGAAGGCACCCGAGCGTTGGTCGCCAACTGGACCGCCGAGCGCTTTGGCCGTCTGCCACGGCTGTATGTAGAGGCCACAGAAGACCGCTCCGTGGTGCTCGCCGCGCAGCGCAAGATGCAAGCGCTGGTGCCGGGCGCGCAGGTCGTCAGCCTGCCCTGTGGGCATGTACCGCAGGTAGTGCAGACGGCGGCGGTTGCTGAAGCCTTGCTGGCGTTTGCCAGTTGATGGAAGCAGGGAGCCGCAAGCGGCTCCCTGCTTTACTTACTCCGCGCCGTACATTGCTTTAACAAAGGTCAGGTCAAACGCCTTCTGCCAGTCAAGGTCGGCGGGCAGGGTGCCGGCTGCGACCATATCCTCGAAGAAGCCTTTCCAGCGCGCGGTGGTCATGATGCCGTATTGGCCGTCGGCCGCATCGCCCGACAGCAGAATGCCTTCTTCCTGCATCTTGGCGGTGCTGTAGGCCAGCAGCTCATCGGCCATTTCCGGGTTGGCCTCTTTGATCAGCGCGTTGGCCGGTGCCGGGTCGGCGAAGTAGGCTGCCCAGCCTTCGGCGGTGGCTTCAACCATGGCCTTAACCACGTCCGGGTTCTTTTCCAGCATCTCGGCGGTGGT
This sequence comes from Halopseudomonas sp. MFKK-1, assembly GCF_027474385.1. Classification (NCBI taxonomy): domain Bacteria; kingdom Pseudomonadati; phylum Pseudomonadota; class Gammaproteobacteria; order Pseudomonadales; family Pseudomonadaceae; genus Halopseudomonas; species Halopseudomonas sp. MFKK-1. Next base: position 1,059,320 of record NZ_CP114836.1, on the reverse strand, counting down.
ATCCAGCGTACAGGCATAGGCATCCCAGCCGTAGTCGGCCAGCAGCAGACTCTTGGCCGCTACGTTCTCCTTGGCCAGAAAATATCCGTCGTTGGTCACGTAGCCTTGCTGGATCGCTTGCTGATCGGCGATGAACGGGCCAAAGCTGTAGTCATACGGTCGCAGCTGCTCATCGGAGAATCCGTACTGCGCCTTCATCCACGGCCAGTAGGCCACGCGGCCAGCAGTGGGAATCCGAATGCCCTTGCCCTTCAGGTCTTCGAGGCTGTCGTTACCGGCTCCTTCATGCACTACTAGCGATTGCGGGTCTTTCTGGAACCAGGCGGCCACGGTCACCAGTGGGATGTCTTCTTTCACGGCATTGAGTGACTGCAGCGCGTAGCCCATGCTGAAGTCGGTTTTGCCGCCCATCAGCAGTTGCACGTTGTTGACCTGCGGGCCGCCCATATTGATGGTCACGTCCAGGCCGTACTTTTCATAGATACCTGCCGCCTTGGCGGCGTACAGCCCGCCGTGCTCGGCTTGCGCATACCAGGTGGTGGTGACGGTCACCGGGATCAGGTCGGCGGCGCTGGTAGTGGCGGCGCTGAAGCCCAGCGCCAGGGCCAGACCGGTCAGTTTCAGAGATTTGAATTGCATGGGTAAAACTCCTTGATGGTGAACTCAGTAAGTCGCGTTGAGGCGTTCCAGCAGGTGGTCGCCAGCAGAAATCGGGGCGTAGCGCGCGGGGTTGTCGGCGCTGGCGCAAGTGTCGATGCAGGCGATCTCGGCATCCTTGTTCGGATGACAGAAGAAGGCGATGGAATAGCGATCGCGGTGCAGCGACTGCGGCGGCACGTTCACCCGGTGCGGGGTTGAGCAGAACACGTGGTTGGTCCAGCGGTGCATCAGGTCACCGGTGTTGACCACCACGGTGCCGGGGATCGGCGTCGCGGCCAGCCATTCACCGGCGCGGGTGCGCACTTCCAGCCCGCCCGCGTCATCCTGAAACAGCAGGGTGATGCTGCCGTAATCGGTATGCTCGCCCGCGCGGTTCTCGCCGCCTTGCGGGCTGAAGCCCTCTGGCAGCGGCGGGTAATGCAGCAGCCGCAGGGTGTGGTGATGGCGGTTGTGGGCGGTGACGAAAAAGTCGTCTGGCTGGTCAAGCGCCACGGCAAAGGCTTCCAGCACGCGGTCGGCGGTAGCGATGCACTCGGCCATAAAGGCTTCCATCTCAGGTCGGAAAGCAGGTTGCGCCGCAGGCCACAGGTTGAGCGGGCCACCCGGCTGCTCAGGTGCGAGGTTGAACGCCTCTTTCAGATCACCGGGCTTGCTCGCGTCCAGCCGCTCGCGACGCACACCCACGTAACCCCGATTGCTCTCGGCGCTCTGCCAGGCGATGGCCTGTTTGTCGTCGTCGGGCAGGGCGAAGAAGGCCTTGGAGGCAGCGAAAGCCTCGGCCAGCTGCGCCGCTGGCATGCCGCAGCCAGACAGATAGAAAAAGCCCCAATCGCTGCTGGCCTGGCGCATCTGCCGCGCTACCTCGGCGCGGGCCGCTGCGTCGCCGTCGATAAAGGGTGAAAAGTCGATTACCGGTATTGAGTCCGTTGTCATCAGTGTCTCCTGTTGCGAGTGAAGCTCCAGCGCGCGCCGGAGCGCCTGTGGTTTAGTCCTCGCACCTGCAACAGGACGACACGACTCATAACCTGACCAAATAAGCAGGAATTGAAAAAGCAAGGGCTGTGCCAAGCGCTCTGGCATGGGGGTGGGTGCGCGATTACGCGCCAGTTTGGCCGGCGAATGCACTGATACTGTGCTGAAATGGGGCCAACGGCACCTGATTTGCGCGGTTTACGGCGGCCCCACAATTGCATGCCGCGCGGCAGGAGAAAGTTTGTCCTTCTGGTCAACATAACGAATGCCGAGGAATCTTATGACGCCCACCCTGCTGCTCAAGAACGCGCTGGTCATCGCCACCATGGATGACGAGCAACGTGAAATTGCCAACGGCTCCGTGTTCATTCGCGGAAACCGCGTCGAAGCGGTCGGCCCCGCCAGCGAGCTGCCGGACACCGCCGACAAGGTCATCGACATGACCGGCCACGTGCTGATCCCCGGCCTGATCAACACCCACCATCACATGTTCCAGTCACTGACTCGCGCCCTGCCCGCCGCCCAGGACGCCGAGCTGTTCGACTGGCTGACCGCGCTGTTTCCGGTCTGGCAGAACATCACCCCGGCCATGCAGCGCGCCGCCACCCGCACCGCGTTGGCCGAGCTGATGCTGTCGGGCTGCACCACCGCCGCCGATCACGCCTACCTCTACGTCAACGGCACCCGGCTGGATGACAGCGTGCAGGCCGCGCAGGAAATGGGCATGCGTTTTCACGCCGTGCGCGGTGCCATGAGTCTGGGCCAGAGCAAGGGCGGGCTGCCGCCGGATGCGCTGGTCGAACAGGATGAAGACGCCATCCTCAAGGAAATGCAGCGGGTGGTCGAAGAGCTGCACGACGCCACGCCCGACGCCATGATCAAGGTCGCCCTCGGCCCCTGCTCACCCTTTACCGTGACCACCGACCTGATGCGCGAAGGCGCGGCGTTGGCGCGCTCCTACGGTGTTGGCCTGCACACCCACACCGCAGAAAACGCCAAGGACCTTGCCTTCAGCAAGGAGCGCTACGGCATGACCCCGACCGAATACACCGAATCGGTCGGCTGGGTCGGCCACGACGTCTGGCACGCCCACTGCGTGCATCTGGACGACCCGGGTATCGCCCTGTTCGCCCGCACCGGCACCGGCGTCGCCCACTGCCCCTGCTCCAACATGCGGCTGGCCTCCGGCATCGCCCCGATCCGCAAGATGCGCGACGCCGGCGTCAAGGTCGGCCTGGGCGTGGACGGCAGCGCCTCCAACGACACCAACAACCTGCTCGACGAAGCCCGCCAGGCCATGCTCTCGGCCCGCGTGCGCGATGAAAACCCGACCGCCATGAGCGCCCGCGAAGCGCTCTACATTGCCACCCGCGGCGGCGCCGACGTGCTCGGCCGCAGCGATGTGCTGGGCCGTATCCAGCCCGGCTACTGCGCCGACATCATCGCCTTCCGCACCGACGACATCGCCCTCGCCGGCGCCCTCATCGACCCCATCGCCGCCCTCGTCTTCTGCACCCCGCAACGCGTCGCCCACAGCATCATCAACGGCCGTCAGGTGATTGAAGACGGCGTGCTGTTGACGCGGGAGTTGCCGCTGATTATTGAAGAGCACAATGCGTTGGCAAGGGAGTTGGTGTTGGGTAAATAGGGGCTGTTTGGCTGTTGCCGAGCGCATAACGATACCCACCGACACCCGTCATCCTCGCGCAGGCGAGGATCCATGCGGGCTGGCAGTATCACTGGATTTCCGCCTGCGCGGGAAAGACGTTTATCGGGATTGTTGATCAGGCCGCTCTGCGACCGTATTGTGGCGCGCCACTCACCAATCAAACTCCGTCTCTGGAGCAAAGGTTCTATCGTCACTTTCACGATAGAAATATGGAAACCACACAACACTGCTATCGCTGTCGGTGCCTGTAATCGCGATAATGGCACCAGTCTCGCCGGGTTTATGCCAAGGGCCACAACTTGAGATCGGGTACTTCAGAGTGAGAACGTCACCCTCTTCGATTACGCCCTCTGCTGCTTCAATCACCTGATGGACTCTGGCTGTTGCCCAGCCTATGCGGTAATCCTCAATAAACACGTCGAGCAAGATTACCTTGGCTACAACGTCTGCATCAGGCAGCGGATCGGGCAGGTTGGTGAAGAACAGTTTGTTTTCAACACTCCGGCCCCGACATGCGTGCGCTTCTGGGAGCACCAGAATCAAAAGGACCAAGAGGCACAGATAGCGCAGGGTGTTGTTCGTCAAAAGCTGTCGCATGGTAAACGTCCGTTGTTTTAGGTAAGTCTGAAAAAACATGCTCGGACAGCCTAGCAGGCTGGTGGCCATCGTTCCTGTGGCCGCGTGATACCTACCGGCCGTTGCTCCGCCGCTCTTTGTGCTCGCTGATCAGCACCTCGACAATCCAGCGGAGATAGCGCAAGAACATGCCCAGCGCGAGTGCCACCGTGGGCACCATCAAAAAAGCCATACCAAGCGCGGCACCGGGCGACTCTGTGTGCTCTGGTCTGGATATGACGTAGAAATGCTGCGCCCACACCAATACCGTTGGTATGCCAAGCGCACAGCAAAATATCCAGAACCAGCGCCAGCGTGTGAGCAGGACGGGCGTTATCAGGAGCGCAAAACTGATGAGCAAAAGCAGCTGTTGTTCCATGTGATCAGATGGCCTGTTGATGGTTTGGGCGCTCTGCGTTTGGTCTTCGTGCTTTAACGAGCGGTTGCGTTGATGCTTCACGTCACTCTTTCGCCTTCACGGCGAGCAGGCTCGGGTGGCGACCATTCACTTTGTCAGGGCTTGCCAATAAATCCTGCGACTCGTTCTAGGCCGTCCCAGCTTGATTGAATCGGAGGGATAGTCCTTGGGTCTATTAAGCCGAGTTCATCAAGGGTGTACTCCATCTTCCCAAAATTGCACGCGGCGCAGGTTACAACAAGGTTATCAAGATCGTTTGCTCCGCCATGAGAGTGTGGAACCACATGATCATACTGAGCCCACATGCACTGGAAGGCGGCATGTTGAGATGCATTCGAGCGGCCCCAGGGAACCGCAGTTGGATAAGCAATGTGCAGCACTTTTCTTATTTCTGCACGGATGACCGGAATTCCACAAAATCTGCAATGAAAGCCATCCCTGCTGTGCAATTCAGCTTTCCGGATGGCGGTGGGCATTCTTGCCTTTACTCTCTCTCCAGGCGCTTTGTTAGGCTGTTTCTTGATCCGCACGAAAGGGCTTTTCTTTCCCCAAATAGAGTCAGTCCAAGCCCAAACTTTTGGGTCGTTTGCGAGAGTGAATAGCTCGATAGCCAAGCTGCTATGGCCGTTTAAATGAGCAGAAACGGCTGCGTCTAGATAGCGAGCAGCATCAAATATTTCTGGGGTTGGCTCTCTAAAGCAGCGTTTGGGATGGTCGTAATTGCTCATTGTTGCCTCGGATAGCCATTTTGAACGCTCATTTCTTGGGCGGCCTTGCTTGGTCTTGCTCGCCTTTCGCCTTCACGGCGAGCAGGGGGAAATGCATGGCCATTTCCCCCTGCACCCCCTAGGCCACCCCGGCTACGCGGCCCTTCGGGTTCGCTGCGTTGCTCGATTTATCGGGGAGCCACAAAACTCGGCTCTTCGAGCCTCAGACATCATGTGGCTCTTTTTCCCGATAAATCTGCGCTACTCGCCCGCGTAAACGGGGACTCGGGGTCCGTGCATTGGTCATGTATTTTGGCGGTTAAGCACAGTTTGGACATTTCAGGGGCGCGAATTCTTTCGGTGCTTTTTTCGCATTAACGCCGCGCTCGGCGGCAAGTTTGGAGCGCAGCGGAAAACTTGTCCGGCAGTAGCGCTTTGTTCACTGTGATCACATCGAGTCGATTTTGGCGATGATGTCTTTATGCTTTCGCATCTCTTCGTTTTGCCATTTACTATTCCAATTCCAGTCGCTGGGCCTTGGATTTTTATGCTCACAGTTTCTGCAATACTGATTTTCGAAACCGAATTCTTCAATAGGCGACTTGTAAATATTATCCAAGTCCCAGCCACCCATGGCATACCCCTTTTTTATACAATGCACCCACTTCATCGCTGCGGATGGTAATCCCAGCATTCTAGCAGGGATTCCTTGTGCTCTAGACGGAAATACTATTAAATTCTCACAATCCTTGATGACTCTCTCAGGATTATAATCTTTAAGCCCTTGTTTTATTATCTGGCCAATTTCATCTTTAGGGTCATCGTAGTCGAACCCTAAAGCTTTTGCCCTTTCACGAAAAAACTTTAGCTCATCTTCTGGGCTTGCATCTTCATTGCTTTTCTTAATGTCAGCTTTTATTTTAGTAATCGTATCAGTAACGCTAGCTCTTATAAATTCACTCTTAATGAGTTTGGCCAACTCAAAAGATTCATCGAGATGAAAGTCCGCTTCTGGGGTGTTTATCTTAAAGGTTGAATTTAAAATGAGCATTTCAGCTATGAAATTTTCTTGGTCAAGCTCTTTCGAAAGTTCGATGGATAGGTCAATGCAAAATTTCATCCATGCATATAAGTGATTCGATTGTTCATCCAGGCCATCCATCGACAACCTATGTGCGAATATTGCAACCTTGGGCCCTATTCTTGGTAAGGTTTCAAGCAGTATATACTTATTTCCTGAGAGGATTATTCTATTTATAAGATGAACGACTTTTTCAATTTCCTTTGCGGCCTTCAGCACTATTTGAGATCTTGAAAAACCCACAACCCACTTAGTTAAGCCATCATTTTCTGACATTTTTGCAGACAGATAATAGTGATAGTCGGCATCAACTGAAATTTTTAATCTAATGCTTCGCAATAACAGTATGGAATATAGGCGAATATGCTTTTTTGCTTTGTTTTCTCTAACCAGACCTATAAGCAATACATACAAATTGAAGCATAATCTTTGATATTCTTCTGGCCTTGGATATATCTTTTGCAAGTAGACGCGCTCTATATATAGGCCTGCACAAAATCTAGTTTCTACTTTTTCAGTTGCAGAGTTTAAGACGTCCTTAGCATTATCAAATAACGCATCGAACTCGCCACTTACATAGAGTCTTTCGAAGGCTTCACCAAACAAATGAAAATTCATCTGTTTTGATTTTTCTAGCATTTCTGCAATAAGCGCATCAGGCGACTTTTTAATCATAGTCTCGATTGGTGATGTCATTCTGCTTAGTGCGCTAGCCCGCAACCAATTCATATTGGTCTCGACGGACGCCAAAAGTTCTTCCTGCTTTTCAGGTAGTGTATCGGTTACTGGGATATGAATAGCAATACTCTTCTGGCTATTGTCCAAGGCCAGCTTCATGCTTTCCCTAAGCTGAGAATCATCCTGTAGGCTTTTCCAAAAAATCTTATTTGTGGTTACGTCCACTACAATCAGAATTACAGGGATCTCTACTTCCTGCATGTAATATCTAAGTCTTTCAAGCTTAAGGTTGAAAGATGCAATGGTCCCATTTTCGATAATAGAAACTGCTTCCTGTCCTTTTATTTGAGCTTTAAAAATAAAGCCGGTTGCATTGTCATATTCATTAGTGAGTTCAATCTCACCATCTATGCCGTAATCTTCTTGATCTTCCTGTGATCTAAATATCCAGTGATCAGGTAGATGAAACGCGAGTATTCTGCCTGCTTTGCGTCCAATTTCTTTCGCGTTCATTGATTCTCCATGAGTAGGCAGTTAACAGTGGTGAGACCGCGCTAACTTTTAATACGCGGCATAGTGCCGAATGGGCTTGCTCCGTATTTTTCTTGTATTTCAACTGGTAACAGCTTTCTCGCGCGAGCGCGGAACGCTAAGCCGCGCGAGGCTTAATGTTCCGTTGGTCGACGGTGTGGCCTTGCGCGCAGATGATGGCGCTGTTGGGTATTCGAAGAGAAATGTGTCGAGTCTATGTAGCATCCATGCCTCCTGACGGGGCCGCGAGAAGTGCGGTGATTTGATAGTGCTACTAGGGCCGGCGTTTGCCAACCCTGAATTGCGGTCGGATCAGGTGCTGCTTGGGCTGTGAGATTCGCAAAACCTGACTAATGCACGGACCCAAGTCCCGTTTACGCGGGCGAGTAGCGCAGATTTATCGGGAAAAAGAGCCACAGGATGTCTGAGGGGCGTAGCCCCGAGTTTTGTGGCTCCCCGATAAATCGAGCAACGCAGCGAACCCGAAGGGCCGCGTAGCCGGGTGCCCCGGGGGATTGCTAAGGGGGGCTGGGCAAGCAGCCCCTCTTGGCTCGCCGGAGAAGGCGAAAGGCGAGTTAGATACCGGCGCAGAGGTTGAGCAGCGGTGCGTGGGTGATGAAGCAGTCAGGAATGGACGCAGAGCGCCCCATCGGAGCATTCCCACGCGGAGCGTGGGAACGATCAACGTCGGCCGTTACGACGGCTCTACCCGATGCTCGTAAGTGGCATTCAGGCGGGCGGTCAGGTATTCGGCACAGCTAATCGGCTCGTACTTCGGCGCTTCACCCGGGATCACGTCGCGAGGGTCGACGATGGAGTCGGGGTTCACTTCCAGGAAGAAGGCGATGGAGTAGCGTTCCTGCTCCGGCGGGCGTACGCGGTGCGGGGTGGAGACGTAGGTGTCGTTGCTCCAGCGCATCAGGCAGTCGCCGATGTTGCAGACGAAGGCGCCCGGTACGTGCGGGGCGTCGATCCATTGGCCTTGACGGGTCAGCACCTGCAGGCCGGCAACCTTGTCGGTGGCCAGCAGGGTGACGTTGCCGTAGTCGGTGTGGGCGCCGGCGCCACCGTCTTCGCGGTCGATCTGACCGGCGCTGGCGGGGTAGCGCAGCATCCGCAGGGTGGCGATGGGGCTGGTCAGGTGCTGAACGAAGAAGTCTTCCGGCAGGCCCAGATCAATCGCAAACCCCTTGTGGATCAGCCGGCCAAGGTTCAGGCAGCCGTCGAAGTAGCCGAGCATGGCTTCGCGCCAGCCATCGAGCGGTGGCCAGAAGTTGACGCCGCGGAAGGGTTTGCCGGCCAGTACGTCCGGGTGATCGGCCGGGAAGTCGGTGCCGATGTTGAAGGCTTCCTTCATGTCGGCACCTGCTTCCGGGTTGAGCTTTTCGTCGGCCATGGCGACGTAGCCGCGGTTGTGTGGCGACTTCTTGATCGACATTTCCTGCTTGGTTTCCAGCGGCAGCTCGAACACCCGTTTGGAGTTGGCGAACGCGCCAGCCATGACGTCTTCCGGGATGCCGTGGTCGATGGCGTAGAAGAAGCCGATTTCACGGCAGGCAACGCCCAGCTGGCGGGCGGTTTCGGCGCGGACGGCGGGGTCTTCGCTGTTCAGGCCAGCGACGGAGATAAGGGGTAGTGATTGCATGTGATGACTCCTGACTGCGTGCGTGCAGTCGCTTAAACCATAGACGTACGCAGGTGCGATATATCGCGACACTGCTGAAACAGCGCCAGCCCATGCTGTTGGGCCTCGCTGAGTACCTGTTGTTCGTTCACCCGGGTGGCGCGGCCGTTGGCGACCAGCTGCTGACCATCGACCCAGACCGCGGCGACGTTGCGGGCGTCGGCGGCAAAGACCAGATTCCACAGCAAATTGCCGCCCGCTGTATTGATCTCGGTCGGTGTCAGGTTGGGTTGCGCCAGATCGAGCAGCAGCAGATCCGCCTGTTTGCCGACTTCCAGCGAGCCGATGCGGTCACCGAGGCCCAAGGCGCGCGCGCCGTTGATGGTTGCCATGCGCAGGATCTGGTCGGCGGGCAGCACGGTGGCGTCCAGTCGGGTGGCCTTCTGGATCAGCGAGGCGAACTTCATTTCTTCGAACAGGCTGAGGCTGTTGTTGCAGACCGGGCCGTCGGTGCCGAGGCCGACGGTGATGCCGGCGGCGAGCATTTCCGGTACACGGGCCACGCCGCTGGCGAGCTTGGCGTTGCTGATCGGGCAGTGGGCGATGCTGGTGCCGGTATCGGCGATGCGCTTGATCTCGGCGTCGTTGAGCCACACGCAGTGGGCGATCAGGGTGCGCTCACCGAGGATGCCGTAGTGATCGAGCTGGGCAATCGAGCGACGGCCGAAGTGCGCCTTGACCGCGTCGTCCTCTTCCTTCTGCTCGCAGGCGTGGGTGTGAATACCAACACCGTATTCGGCTTGGCATTCCAGCGCTTCGCGGTAGGCGTCGGGTGTGCAGTAGAACAGGTGTTCCAGCCCCATCCAGACCTGAATGCGGCCGTTCTGTGCGCCGTGGTGGCTGTGGATCAGCGCGCGGTTTTCGGCGCGGGTGGCGAAGAAGTCCTTGCCGGGATCGTCGGCCACGTAGGGCGCGAGATTCACCCGCAGGCCGATCTCGCCAGCGGCATCGGCGCAGCGGTGCATGAAGCGGTACATGTCCATCACGCAGGTGGTGCCGCTTTTCAGCGCCTCCAGATAGCACAGACGTGCCGAGTGGAAGGCGTACTCCTCGGTCAGGGCGCGGTGTTCCAGCTGGTAGTAGGGCAGCCATTCCATCAGCTGCATGTTTTCGGTCACGCCGCGCATCAGGCTGGAATGGGAGTGGGCGTCGATCAGCCCCGGCAGCAGCGCGTGGCCGCTGGCGTCGATCACCGGCATGCCGGGCGGGATGATCAGCTCGTCGCTGGGGCCGACGGCGCTGATGCGCCCGTCCTCGACGATCAGGGTGCCGCGCGGGATGACGCGGTTGCCTGGGTCAACGGTAAAGATGGCTGCATCGTGCAGCGCAAAGTGGTTCATATGTACCTCATAGCAATCTGAACCGGGTTAGCGGTTCCGGACACTGTGACGGCACGGCGGGCACGGAATGCATCAGCGTGGCTGATGGTTTCCTCAGAGGCTGTCCGAGCGGAGCACAAGGGGTTGGTTAAGGGTTACTTCATCGCAATTGTTACCTGCACCACGGCGGTCGACGATCAGATAATCGGCGTCCGCAGTGACCGGCAGCAGTGGTGCATGCCAGGTTCCGGCATGGTAACTGATGCCCTGGTCGCCTGGCACGTAGAACGCGCGCACGGCGGATTCATCAAAGTCGCCGGGGGCGGCGACCACCGCATAAAACGCCGTGCCGTTGAGCGGCACAAAGGCCTGACTGCCCAGCGGATGGCGTTCCATCAGATTGATTTCCAGCGGCTCAAGCGGCTGGCCGCGGAAGATCGAGAAAATGCCTTCGGCACCCTCGCCCAGAAACTGCACCGTACCGAGCGCGTGGAAGCGCTGGGTGCGGCCGTTGTTGATCGGGAAGCTGTCGGCATCAACCGTGGAGATCACATCGCCGAACGGGGCGAAGGCCTCGCGGGTCAGTGGCTCGACGGTCAGTACGCGCGGGCTGCTCATACAACCGGTTTGCCGAACAGGCGCAGGCGACTGACGCCGCCATCGGGAATGATATTGAAGCGAATGTGCGTGATTGGGCCGAGATCGTTCAGTTCGGTGAACTGGTGGATGGCGTCGGCGGTCAGCGGCTGTTCGTCCATCAGGGTGTGCCAGAACATGCTCTGGGTGATCAGGCTCTTGGTGGTGCCCTGTTCAACGCAGGCGGCCTGGATCGAGCAGCGTGCCGGGAAGTTGCCCTTGAAGTGCGCGGTGTCGACTTCCACGTGCTCAATGAGGCCCTTGTGGCCGAGCTTGAGGATGCACCAGTCGTTGCCGGGCTCGCGGCGGCGGCGGGTTTCCCAGCCATCGCCCATGTCGGTGCCGCGGCCGGGGCGCAGCAGCTTGCGCGGCTCGCCGTAGTGGGCATCGCTCCAGGCCACCTGATTGCCGCCGTTTTCCAGCGCGATCAGGTTGATGGTCTGGCTGCTGTCGAGGTTCGACCAGTCGCAGTGCGGGGTGCCGTAGACGCGCAGGCGGGCGACGCCGCCGTCCGGGTACAGGTGCAGGCGCAGGTGGGTCCAGACCTGATCGGAGGTCAGTTCATGGAAGTGATGCGCGTTGCCGCCCAGCTCCACGGCAGCCAGCAGTTCGGTCCAGTCGCTGTCGTTGCTCGGTTCGGCGTCCGGGCTGTAGCAGGCTTCCAGCGAGACCGCCGGGGCGAAGTTGCCGGTGAAGAAGCTGGTGTCAAAGTCGACGCCCTGCAGGGTGCCGGCCAGCGCCAGTTTGATGATCGCGGTGTCGTGCCCGGTGGTGCGGCGGCGGCGGGTTTCCCAGCCATCCATCCACTTGCCGTTGTCGTCGTACAGGCCGGGGTAAAACGCCGCCGGTTCCGGGTTGAGCATGCGGATGCCGGGGGCAAAGAACTGGTCGGTCGCCCAGAGGAATTCAGCGCCAAGGCTGGCGTCGGCCAGGTTCAGGCCGGTCTTGGTAAACGCCGGGCCGTCGACGGCCGGGGCGATGATGGCGGTGCTCATGGTTAATCCTTGGCAGGCTGGTAAGGGTGCGTCTGTTTCCAGTGCCGCGCGATGTCGATGCGGCGGGTGATCCAGACCTTGTCGTGGCTCTGGATGTGATCAAGAAAGCGTTGCAGCGCGCGGAAGCGGCCGGGGCGGCCGACCAGGCGGCAGTGCAGACCGATCGACAGCATCTTGGGCGTTTCCGCGCCCTCGGCGTAGAGCACGTCGAAGGCATCCTTTAGGTACTGGAGGAACTGCTCGCCGCTGTTGAAGCCACCGGCGATGGCAAAGCGCATGTCGTTGGTGTCCAGCGCGTAGGGCACAACCAGGTGCGGCTGCGGGCCGGCGCCGGCGTCGACCGTGGTCCAGAACGGCAGGTCGTCGCCGTAGTAATCGCTGTCGTACTCGAAGCCACCGGCCTCGACCACCAGCCGGCGGGTATTCGGGCTGTCGCGGCCGGTGTACCAGCCGAGCGGTGGCTGGCCGGTCAGTGCGGTGTGCAGCTCGATAGCCTGCTGCATGTGCTCGCGCTCGCGCGCTTCGCTCATGTCCTGATAGTGAATCCAGCGCAGGCCGTGGCAGGCGATCTCGTGGCCGTCTTCGATAAAGGCGCGGACCATGTCCGGGTGGCGCTGCATGGCCATGCTGACGCCAAATACGGTCAGCGGCAGGCCGCGCTGGCGAAACTCGCGCAGGATGCGCCAGGCACCGGCGCGCGAGCCGTATTCGTAGAGTGATTCCATGCTCATGTGGCGGTCGGCAAAGGCCTGCGCGCCAATGATGTCGGAGAGGAAGACTTCCGAGTGACTGTCGCCATGCAGCACACAGTTCTCGCCGCCCTCTTCGTAGTTCAGCACGAACTGCACGGCGATGCGTGCCTGCCCCGGCCAGTTGGCCTTGGGCGGCTCGGCACCGTAGCCGATCAGATCACGCGGGTAGTGCGAATTGCTCATTTCTTGGGTACCTCGAGGCCGCAGCCGCGAAGAATGATGTCGGTAAGGAAGTCGGCCACGCGGTCGAAGTCCTGCTTCTCGTATTCGGCCTTGTTTTCCACCATCAGCACCTGCACCTGGAAGTCGGCGTAGTGCTGGGTTGAGGACCAGATCAGGAAGATCAGCTGCACCGGGTCTACCGGCGCCATGCGGCCCTGATCAATCCACTGCTGCATGACCCCGGCGCGGCCGCGCACCCATTCGCGCATGTTGGTGCGCAGGTGGGTCATCAAAAAAGGGGCGCCCTGGATGATTTCCATGGCAAACAGACGGGAGGCCAGCGGATACAGGCGGGCCATCTCGACCTTGGCGCGGATAAAACTGGCGAGCGCCTCGGCGGGGTCGTCGTCGACGGTCACGCTGGAGAACACGGCGTTCCAGCGCGCAAGAATATCGTCGAACATGGCTGCGTAGATCTTCTTCTTGTTGCTGAAGTAGTACAGCACGTTCGATTTGGGCAGTTCGGCCCGTTCGGCAATGTTCTGAATGGTGGCGCCGCGAAAACCGTGCAGGGCAAATTCCTGCTCGGCGGCCGCCAGAATGATTTCGTGGTTACGCTCGCGGATGCGACCGGGTCGGTAGGTCTTGGATGCGCTTTTGTTTGTCATCTGTTCCATCGCCTTTACACCATTGCAGGGGTTCGACCATCACGGCCGAACCCCCATTGCCGTGATCAGAAGTGGAATTTCACCAGCGCACTGACCGCGTTTTCGGTTTCCATTACATCGTCGTTCAGACCGTACTTGTTGTTCCAGTACGAGTATTCGATACCTGCGTAGAGCACGCCCGGCTTGCCACGGTAGTTACCCAGGTCCAGCTTCAGCTGCGGGTTGAAGTGGAAGTCGGACTTGTGATCGTCTTCCGCTGTGGACCAGTCGATATAGCCGTCGAACAGGATACGGGTGCTGCCAAATTCCATCGCCTTGCCCCAGACGACGGTGGTTTGATAATCGTCAGAGGTTTCGCTGTTGTCTACATAGTAGAAACGGGTGCCGACGTACATAAAGCCCGGGATGTTCCAGTCGATACCCGGACCAACCATGTAGTTGTTGACGTTGGTGCCGCCGCCAAATTCGTACTGAGCGGACAGGGTGTAGTCCTTGATCAGGCCGCCGCCCAGCTTGCTGCCGGTCAGCCAGCTCAGGCTCAGGTTAGGCGCGAATTCACCGTACAGATCGTCAGAATCGGTGTCTTTTCCGTGACCCTGGTTACGGTCAACGAAGAAGAAGGTGCTGCCCCAGTCGTGACCGCTGGCGTTCTCGAAGGTAAAGAACGTCTGCGAGGTCTTCTTGCCGGCGCCGTCGAAGTTAACGCGGGCGTAGTCATCGCTGTACAGGACAGAGATGCTGGAGTCGGAGAAATACTTCTCAGCGTAGGCGCTCGGTACAAAGGCGCCTGCGATGCAAGCGGCGATCAGCGTTTTTTGCAGTGTGCTCATATTCAATGCTTCCTGGAATCAGTGATTTAGTTTTGATTGGCATAGTGGGTGCTCAAGTTATTTGCTCGGCCTATAGGGTTGGCCGATTGATAGGGGTGTGTTGAGGCGGGTCCGCGCGGGATTCCACGACAACAACACCAAAACGATGATGGTGACGACATAGGGCAGCATGGCCAGCAGCTCCGTTGAGCTGTTCCAGCCGAGCCCCTGCAGCACCAGGTGCAAGATGCTGGCGGCGCCGAACAGGTAGGCGCCGAGCAGCACACGCTCGGGTTTCCAGGTAGCGAACACCACCAGGGCCAGCGCGATCCAGCCGCGACCGGCAGTCATGTTTTCGGTCCACATCGGGGTGTAGGCCAGCGACAGGTAGGCGCCCGCCAGGCCGGCCATGGCGCCGCCGAAGGCCACCGCCATGTAACGCACCGGCAGCACTTTCAGACCGTTGGCATTGGCCGCTTCCGGGGACTCGCCGACGGCGCGCAGAACCAGGCCGCCGCGGCTGTATTTGAGGAAGCAGAACACCAGCGCGAAGATCAGCAGCGAGCCGTAGACCAGCAGGTCCTGGTTGAACAGCACCTGGCCGATGACCGGGATGTCCGACAGCAGCGGAATGGCGATCTTGTCAAAGCCGTCGATCGACTGACCGACAAAGCCTGCGCCGACGAAGGAGCTCAGGCCGATACCGAAGATGGTCAGTGCCAGGCCGGCGGCATACTGGTTGGCCGCCAGGGTAATGGCCATCAGCGCAAACAGCATGGCCATCAGCACACCACCGAGCATGGCAGCGAGCACGCCCATGCTCAGGCTGCCGGTCGAGGTGGCGGCGATAAAGCCGATCACCGCGCCCATCAGCATCATGCCTTCCTGGCCGAGGTTGAGAACGCCTGAGCGTTCGCACACCAGCTCGCCCAGGGCGACCAGCAGCAACGGGGTGCCGGCGACCACGGTCGCGGCCAGTACGTTGGTAATCAGTACGCTGTCCATATCAGGCCTCTCCTGCCACGGCCTTGGGGGCCCGACGAATGCGAATGCGGTAGTGAATAAAGGCGTCACAGGTCAGCAGGTAGAACAGCAGCAGCCCCTGGAACAGTCCGGTGATCGCCTTGGGCAGGGCCATGGCTATCTGCAGCATCTCGCCGCCCATGAAGGTCAGCGCCAGCAGCGCGGCTGCCAGCACGATGCCGACCGCCTGCATGCGTCCGAGGAACACCACGATGATCGCGGTGTAGCCGTAGCCGGGTGACACCTGCGGCACCAGCTGGCCGAGCGGGCCGGTCACCTCCGACGCGCCCGCCAGACCGGCCAGACCACCGGCCAGAATGAACGCCAGCAGGGTCAGACGCTTGGCCGGGAAGCCGGCGAAGGCGGCGGCGCGCTCGTCCTGACCGAGGACCTTGAGCTGGAACCCGATAAAGGTGCGGGCAAACAGCACGCCGACCGCCACCGCTGCCAGCAGACCGAACAGCAGGCCGATATGCAGGCGGGTATCAGGGATCAGCTTGGGCAGCAGGGCGGCTGCAGCAAACATCTCCGACTGCGGGAAGCCAAACCCGTACGGGTCCTTCAGCGGACCGTGAACCGCGTACAGCAGCAGGTTCAGGGCGATGTAGTTGAGCATGATGGTGGTCAGGATCTCGTTGCAGTGGAACTGCGTTTTCAGCAGCCCCGCCAGCAGCGCCCAGACTGCGCCGGCTACGATGCCGGCAATCAGCACCAGCGGCAGCACCCAGGGGCCGCTCTGGCCGCCCAGTTGCAGGGCCACCACGCTGGCCCACAGCGCGCCCATCAGAAAGTGCCCCTCGGCACCGATATTCCACAGCTTGGCCCGGTAGCAGATGGTCAGGCCGGCGGCGCACAGCAGCAGCGGTGCCATCTTCAGGCCCAGCTCGGCCCAGCCGTGGGTATCGCTCAGCGGGGTCAGGAAGAAGAAGGTCAGACCTTCCACCGGGTCCTTGCCGAGGGCCATGAAAATGCCCATGCCGGTGATGATGGTGAGGACCAGAGCCAGCAACGGGGATGCCCATTGCATGGCCCGGGAGTCGACGGCGCGACGCTCAAGCGACAGCATGGGAAACCTCCGAAGGTGCAGCGCTGGGGAAATCACCGGCCATCCACTGGCCGAGTTGTTCAATGGTCAGGTCACTGGTGTTGACCAGCGGCGACAGCCGGCCGGCGCAGATCGCGCCCATGCGGCCACAGAGCTGGAACAGTTCGTCCAGATCCTCCGAGATCAGCAGTACCGCAGCGCCCTCGTCACGCAGCCGCACCAGCGCCTCGTGGATGGCCACTGCCGAGCCGACGTCAACGCCCCAGGTCGGGTGCGAGGCAACCAGCAGCTTGGGTTGCTGCATGGCTTCACGGCCGATGATGAATTTCTGCAGGTTGCCGCCGGACAGGCTGGTGGCATGGCTGTCGATGCTGGCGGTGCGTACACCAAAGGCATCGACGATACGGCTGGCGTAGTCGCGCACCTTGTTCAGCGCCACCCAGCCCTTGTTCACCATACCTTCGCCGTAGGCGGTCAGCAGGCTGTTGTCGACCAGCGACATGGATGGCACCGCACCACGGCCGAGGCGTTCTTCCGGCACCACCGCGACGCCGAGGCGGCGGCGCAGACCCGGCTTGGCCTGACCGATCGCCACGCCGCTGAGGGTGATGCTGTCGTTGCTGACCAGCGCTTCGCCCGACAGCGCGCGCAGCAGCTCGTCCTGACCGTTACCGGCCACGCCGGCGATGCCGACGATCTCGCCGGCGCGCAGGCTCATGCACAGGTCCTGCAGGCTGGTGCCGAACGGGTCGCTGGTGCGGTAGTTCAGGTGGCTGACGTTCAGCAGCACTTCGCCGGGCGCGCGCGGCTCAACACGGGTCGACAGCGGGGTTTCATTGCCGACCATCATGCGGGCGATGTCGTCGGTGCTCACTTCGGCCGGATTGCACTCGCCGGTCACCCGGCCCTGGCGCAGCACGGTGGCGCGGTGGCACAGGTCGCGCACTTCCTGCAGCTTGTGGCTGATAAACAGAATGCTGCAGCCCTCGTGCGACAGCTGGCGCAGGGTGCGGAACAGGGTTTCGACCTCCTGCGGCGTCAGCACCGAGGTCGGCTCGTCCAGAATCAGCAGAGAGCTTTCCTGAATCAGGCAGCGCACGATTTCGACGCGCTGGCGTTCGCCAATCGACAGGGTGTTGACGTAACGGCGCGGATCCAGCGCCATGCCGTAATGCTCGGAGACCTCGCTGATGCGCGCCTCCAGCTTGCGCCGGTCGCGGGCCTGATCGGCTGGCAGGCTGAGCGCGATGTTTTCGGCGACAGTCAGGGTTTCAAACAGGGAAAAATGCTGGAAAACCATGCCGATGCCCAGTTCGCGGGCATGGGCAGGACCCTGCAGGGTCAGCGGGTGGCCATTCCAGGTGATGCTGCCGGCGTCGGGCTGGATGACGCCGTAGATGATCTTCATCAGGGTGCTCTTGCCGGCGCCATTCTCGCCGAGCAGGGCATGGATTTCGCCTGCGTTGACTGTGAGCTGGACGCCATCGTTCGCCCGGCATCCCGGGTACTCCTTGACGATGTGTTCCAGCTTCAGGCGTTCTGCGGTTGCCATTCAGTTTCCTCTATAGGCGCTTTGCCGGCGATTCAGGGTGACCGGCCGGGCAACGCCCTATTTAATAACTGACCAATCAATCAACATTTGCAACGACAGCAATTTGCTTGCCAAAACCGGAAAAAGTATAAAAAACATATTTTTCGGACTAGTTGGTCAAGTTTTTGCAAATCTACGCTCAGAGCCTGTGTGCGCCGTTGTGCGGCGCTGAGCCTGAACACCGCCTGAAACGGGCCAAACTGCGGATAGAGCGGAGACGAACGTGATTGAGTTCTACCTGAATGGTCAGCCGGAAAAACTTGACCGAGCTGACCCAAACATGAGCATTCTTGACTGGCTGCGCACCAAAAAGCGGCTTAGCGGCACCAAGGAAGGATGCGCATCCGGCGACTGCGGGGCTTGCACCGTACTGATCGGCAGCCCCTCGGCCGACGGCGGGCTGCATTATACGGCAATCAACAGCTGCATCAGCCTGGTCGGTTCGCTGCACGGTAAACATCTGATCAGCGTTGACGCCCTGCAGGCTGATAACGCCCATCCGGTGCAGACCGCGATGGTCGAATGCAGCGGCTCGCAATGCGGGTTCTGTACGCCGGGCTTCATCATGTCGATGGTTGGCCTGCACCAGCAGGTAGCCGGCAAGAACGGCAGCGCCAGCGAGCATCAGTTGATGGAAGCACTGGCCGGCAACCTTTGTCGCTGCACCGGTTATCGGCCGATTATCGAGGCCGGCCGGCGCACCCTGGTGGATGCGGTGCAGCACTGGGATGGTGCTGCGCTGTTCGAGCCGGCGCCGGCCGGGCAGTTCGCCGCGACCCGTTCCACTGCGGCCAGCCTGCAGGACGACGAGGGCAAGCGCTTCGACGCGCCGGTCGAGCTGAGTGAACTGCGCAGCCTGCTGGCGGCCAATCCGGATGCCCGTCTAGTCGCCGGCAGCACCGATCTGGCGCTGGAAATCACCCAGCAGTTGAAGGTGCTGCCGCAACTGGTCTCGGTCGAGCAGATCACCGAACTGCATGCCGTGGAATGTGACGAGCAAAATCTGACCATCGGGTCGGCTGCGACCTACAGCGAGTTCGGAGCGACTCTCAGTGCCGACTGGCCGGCCTTTGCGCCGATGCTCGAACGCCTCGGTTCGCTGCAGATCCGTAACCGTGGCACCCTCGGCGGGAATATCGGTAACGCTTCGCCCATCGGTGACATGCCGCCACCGCTGATTGCCCTGGGTGCCGACATTCAGCTCGACAGTGAAAATGGCGAGCGCTGGATTGCGCTGCAAGACTTCTTCGTGGACTACAAGAAAACCGTGCTGGCGCCGGGCGAGTTCATCCGCGCGGTGCGGGTGCCGCGTCCACAGGCCAACGAAAAACTGTTCATCTACAAGATTTCCAAGCGGCTGGATGACGATATTTCTGCGGTGCTGGGCGCCTTCTGGCTGCAGTTCGACGGCGATACCGTCGGTGACTGCCGGCTGGCCTTCGGTGGCATGGCCGGCATTCCCAAGCGTGCAGCGGGCGCCGAGGCGGCGTTGCGTGGTGCCCGGTTCGATGAAACGGCGGTGGCCGCTGCGCAGGCGGCGCTGGCAACCGACTTCACGCCGCTGTCCGATGTGCGCGCCTCGGCCAGCTACCGCACCACGGTAGCCGGCAACCTGCTGCTGCGCGCCCTGTATGAATTCCGCGCCGGCGATGCCGGCAAGGCCCAGCTGATGGTGACCGACTATGCGTAAACTGCCCCGTGATGTACCCCGTCCGAGTGGCCAGCCGCTCGGTGTTGCCGGTCAGAGCACCCTGCACGAAAGCGCCTGGCTGCATGTAACCGGCACCGCCCGTTATATCGACGACCTGCTCGAGCCCGAAGGCCTGCTGCACGCAGCGGTGGGTCACAGCGCCCGGCCGCATGCGCGTATCACCAGACTCAATCTGGAAGCCGTGCGTGCCTACCCCGGCGTGGTTGCCGTATTCACCATGGCCGACGTACCCGGTCACACCGACATCGGCCCGGTGTTCCCGGGTGATCCGGTGCTGGCGGGTGAGGTGGTCGAGCATATCGGCCAGCCGATCTTTGCCGTCGCTGCGACCAGTCACACCGCCGCGCGCAAGGCAGCGAAGCTGGCCGAGGTCGAATACGAGGATCTGCCGGCCATCTTTGATACCCGCGAGGCACTGGCCAAACAGTTCTTCGTCCGCCCGAGTCACACCCAGCAGCGCGGTGATCCGGATGCTGCGCTGGCGGCTGCACCGCACCGCCTGCAGGGTGAGATCAACGTCGGCGGGCAGGAACACTTTTACCTGGAAGGCCAGGCCTGCTTGGCGCTGCCACAGGAAGACGGCGGCATGTTTGTGCACACCTCCAGCCAGCACCCGGCCGAAGTGCAGAAGCTGGTCGCCGAGGTGCTGGGCATCCCGCTGCACGCGGTGACCGCCTCGGTGCGGCGCATGGGTGGCGGCTTTGGCGGCAAGGAAACCCAGGCCGCGCCGGTGGCCTGCGTCGCCGCCTTGTTGGCCAATGCCACCAAGCGCCCGGTGAAGTACCGTCTTTCGCGCCCGGATGACATGGTGCAGACCGGCAAGCGCCACGACTTTTACAACACCTACGACATCGGCTTTGACGAGCAGGGCGTAATTCAGGGCGCCGAGATCATGGTGGCCGGCCGCTGCGGCTTCTCGCCGGACCTGTCCAACGCCATTGTCGAGCGGGCGATGTTCCACTCCGACAACGCCTACTACCTGGATCAGGCGCGGGTCACCGGCCACTGCTGCAAGACCCACACGGTCTCCAACACCGCCTTCCGCGGCTTTGGCGGCCCGCAGGGCATGATGGTGATCGAACAGGCGGTGGATGACATTGCCCGCCATCTGCGTCTGGACCCGCTGGAGGTGCGTAAGCGCAATCTCTACCGCGCAGGCCGCGATACCACCCATTACGGCCAGACCATCACCCATCACGTACTGCCGGAATTGATCAGTCAGCTGGAAACCAGCGCCGACTATCAGGCCCGCCGCGCCGAGATTACCGCCTTCAACCGCCAGAGCCCGGTGCTCAAGCGTGGGCTGGCGCTGACCCCGGTCAAGTTCGGCATCTCGTTCACCGCCAAGCACCTCAATCAGGCGGGCGCGCTGGTGCTGATCTATACCGACGGCAGCTTGCAGGTGAACCACGGCGGCACCGAGATGGGTCAGGGCCTGTACATCAAGATCGCGCAGGTGGTTGCTGCGGCGTTCCAGATCGATGTCGATAAGGTCAAGGTGACTGCGACCCGCACCGACAAGGTGCCCAATGCCTCGCCGACCGCCGCCTCCTCCGGCTCGGATCTGAACGGCATGGCCGCGCTGGACGCCTGCGAGAAGATCAAGGCGCGGCTGGTTACCTTTGGCGCCGAGCTGTTCGGCTGCGAAGAAGCGCAGGTGCGCTTCGAGAACAACCAGGTGGTCGCCGGTGACGCCCGGATGGACTGGGGCGACTTCATCCAGAAGGCCTATCTGAATCGGGTGTCGCTGTCGTCCTCCGGCTTCTATGCGACTCCGAATATCTACTACGACCACGCCAAGGGTCAGGGCCATCCGTTCCTGTATTACGCCAACGGTGCGGCCTGCTCCGAGGTGGTACTCGATACCCTGACCGGCGAATACCGCGTGCTGCGTACCGACATCCTGCACGATGCCGGCCAGTCGCTGAACCCGGACATTGATATCGGCCAGATCGAGGGCGGCTTCGTTCAGGGCATGGGCTGGCTGACCACCGAGGAGCTGGTCTACAGCGATAACGGCCGGCTGCTGACCACCGGACCCGCGACCTACAAGATCCCGGCAATTTCCGATACGCCGCCGGATCTGCGCGTCAAGCT
Organism: Halopseudomonas sp. MFKK-1; assembly: GCF_027474385.1. Taxonomy (NCBI): domain Bacteria; kingdom Pseudomonadati; phylum Pseudomonadota; class Gammaproteobacteria; order Pseudomonadales; family Pseudomonadaceae; genus Halopseudomonas; species Halopseudomonas sp. MFKK-1. The sequence continues at coordinate 1,037,497 of NZ_CP114836.1, read as the reverse complement.
GCTGGCCAACAGCCCGAACAAGGAAGCCACCGTGTTCCGCTCCAAGGCGGTCGGCGAGCCGCCGCTGATGCTCGGCATTGCGGTCTGGAGCGCGCTGCGCGATGCGGTCGCCAGCATCAACGAGGGCTGCTACTGTCCGCCGCTGGATACCCCGGCCACGCCCGAGCGCATGCTCAATGCCGTCAGCGCCGCGAAGGCCTGGCAGGCCGCGCAGCAGGAGGCCGTGTCATGAACAGAAACCTGCGCTGGTTCGAGGCGGTCGCCGACTGCGAGCAGCGCGGCGAGCCCTATGTGCTGGTGACCGTGGTTGGCGTCACTGGCTCGGTGCCGCGTGAGCCGTCGAGCAAGATGGTGATTACCGGCGAACACACCTGGGACACCATCGGTGGCGGTCATCTGGAGTATCTGGTGACCGCCCGGGCCCGCGAGCAGCTGGCCGCCAGCCGTTTCGAGACGGTGCTGGAGCACTTCCCGCTGGGCGCTTCGCTGGGCCAGTGCTGCGGCGGCAGCGTCTCGGTGCTGCTCGAAGGCCAGCCCGGCAGTGATGCGCAACTGGTGGTGTTTGGCGCCGGCCACGTGGCGCAGGCGCTGATGGCGATCATGGGCCAGCTGCCCTGGCAGGTGACGCTGGTGGATTCCCGCGCCGAGGTGTTCCCGGCTGACCTGGCGCCGAATATCAGGGCGCTGCACAGCGACGATCCGGTCGGCGATGCCCCGGTGCTGTGCCGTGGCCGCCATGTGCTGATCCTGACCCACAATCACCAGCTCGACTACGACCTGTGCCGCGCCCTGCTGGACGCCGGCGATGCTGCCTCGATCGGCCTGATCGGCTCGCAGACCAAGGCCGACCGCTTCCGTCAGCGGCTGGCCCATCGCGGCTACAGCGACGAGCAGATCGCCCGAATTCGCTGCCCGGTCGGCCGCAGCGACGTACCCGGCAAGCGACCGATGGAAGTGGCCGTATCGATCAGCGCCGAGCTGCTGTCGTTCGGCACCGCCAGCCAGAGCCGTGGCCCGCGCCGCGGGGTCAGCTGGCCGCAATTGCGAGATTTGATGAAACACGAGCCTGAAACACCGCAACAGCCGGTGGAGACAAAATGACCCTGGAACAGCTGAACACCCTGCCTGAAGATGAGGCGCTGGCGGTCTTTCGTGACTGCTGCGCCGCCGACGCCTGGGCGCGCCCTATGGTTGCCGCCCGCCCCTACCACAGTGCCGAAGCGCTGCATGGCACGGCCCGAGCGCTCTGGCCCAATCTGCACGAGGCCGACTGGCTGGTCGCCTTTGAAGCACACCCGAAGATCGGTGACATCAAGAGCCTGAAGGCCAAGTACGCCAGCACCGAAGCGCTGGCCAGCGGCGAGCAGGCCGGTGCGCGCGTTGCGCCCGATGCGGTACTGCAGCGCCTGAAGGATGGCAACGACGCCTATCTGCACAAATTCGGCTTTATCTTCATCGTCTGCGCCACCGGCAAGAGCGCCGAACAGATGCTTGAGCTGCTGGAGCAACGCCTGCCCAACAGCCGCGAGCAGGAACTGCGCATCGCCGCCGAAGAGCAGGCCAAGATCACCCACATTCGTCTGGACAAGCTGCTATGAGCAAGAGCCCGATTACCACCCATATTCTCGACCTCGGCAGCGGCAAGCCCGCCGCCGGCGTGCGTATCACCCTTGAGCAGCAACAGGGCGACAGCTGGGTCACCTTGGCCAGTGCCGAGACCGACGCCGATGGTCGCGTGCTGAACGGCTTCGGCAGCGAAGCGGTCGCCGGTGTCTACCGCCTGACCTTCGACACCGACGGCTATTACGCGGCCCAGGGCCTGCGCTGTTTTTACCCGCAGGTCACCATCGCCTTCCGCCTGGACGATGTGCAGGCCCATTACCACGTGCCGCTGCTGCTCAACCAGTGGGGCTATTCGACCTACCGGGGGAGCTAGGATGACGACCAACTCTGATGCCGTTGGCGTGTCGGCCTTCCGCGGCCCACTGCTGCACTTTTTGTCCGAACCGGGCCTCGGTGCGCCCGATCCGGCCAGTTACAGCTACTTCAGCGACGGCCTGCTGGTGGTTGCCGATGGCCGGGTGCAGGCGGTGGGTGACGCCGCCGAGCTGTTGCCGACCCTGCCGGCGGGTACCGCGGTCGAGCATTCGCCGGAGGGGCTAATCCTGCCCGGCATGATCGATACCCACGTACACATGCCGCAGCTGGCGGTCATGGCCAGTTACGGCACCCAGCTGCTGGAGTGGCTGGAAACCTATACCTTCCCGACCGAATCGCGCTTCGCCGACGCCGACTGGTCGGCCAAACAGTCCAAGGTCTTCCTCGACCTGCTGCTGGCGCACGGCACCACCTCGGCGCTGGTGTTCAGCACCTCGCACAAGGTCGCCAGCGAGGCGCTGTTCAGCGCCGCGCACGAGTACAACATGGCGATCACCACCGGCCGGGTGATGATGGACTGCAACGCCCCGGACGGCGTACGCGACACCGCCGAGGCCAGCTATGAGGAGAGCCGCGAGCTGATCGCCCGCTGGCACGGCACCGGTCGTCAGCGTTACGCCGTGACCCCGCGCTTTGCTGCGACCTCGACCCATGAGCAGCTGACCTACGCCGGCAAGCTGATGACCGAGGCCGAGGGCCTCTTGATGCAGACCCACTGGGCCGAGAACAAGGCCGAGATCGCCTGGATTGCCGAGCTGTTCCCGGACCGCGCCAGCTATCTGGATGTTTACGATCACTTTGGTCTGCTCGGCCCACGCAGCGTGCTGGCGCACGGCATTCATATCGACGATACCGACCGTGCCCGGCTGGCCGAAACCGGCACCCGCATCGCCTTCTGCCCGACCTCCAACACCTTCCTCGGCAGCGGCCTGTTCGATCTGGCCAGCGCCCGCGCGGCGAATGTCGAGGTGGGTCTGGCGTCGGATGTTGGCGGCGGCACCAGCCTGTCGATGCTGGTCACCATGGCCGAGGCCTACAAGGTCTGCCAGCTGCGCGGCCAGAGCCTCAACCCGTTCCAGGCGTTCTACATGGCGACCCTCGGCAACGCCAGGGTGCTGCATCAGGAGGCCGAGACCGGCAACCTGGCACCCGGCAAGATGGCGGACTTTCTGATCATCGACCGTGCCGCCAGCCCGATTCAGCAACTCAAGCACAGCGCCGAGCGCGATCTGTCGGGCATCCTGTTCGACCTGATGATCCTCGGCGACGACCGCAGCATTCGTCGCACCTACATCGCCGGCCAGTGCCGCTACGATCGCGACGCCGCACAAGGAGCAGCCCATGCTGGTCTATCTGTCTGAATGGCTCAGCCTGATCATCCGCTGGTTCCACGTGATTGCCGGGGTCGCCTGGATCGGCGCCTCGTTCTACTTCGTCTGGCTCGACAACAACCTGCGCGAGCCCCCGGCGTGGAAGAAGCAAAAGGGCATCAAGGGCGACTTGTGGGCCATCCACGGTGGCGGCTTCTACGAGGTGGCCAAATACGAGGTTGGGCCGGAGCAGATGCCGTCTGACCTGCACTGGTTCAAGTGGGAGGCCTACAGCACCCTGCTCAGCGGCCTGGCGCTGCTGGCCGTGGTGTATTACATGGGCAACCCCGGCTACCTGATCGATCCGAGCAAGCTGGCGCTCAGCGGTGCCGGCGCTGTTGCCATCGGAGTGGGCACGCTGGTGGCGGTCGTCGCGTTGTATGAGGCGCTGATTCGCAGCCCGCTGGCGCGCAACGGCATGGCCTTTGGCGTGGTGCTGTATCTGATTCTGGTGGCGGTTGCCTTCGGTTTGTATCAGGTGTTTGCCGGTCGCGGAGCGTACATTCACGTTGGTGCGGTGATCGGCACCATCATGGTCGGCAACGTCTTCCTCGGTATCGTGCCGGCCCAGCGCGCGCTGGTGAATGCGGTGGCCCGTGGCGAGAAACCGGGTGCAGAGGTGGTGATGTTGGCTCAGCGCGCCATGCTGCGCTCGCGCCACAACAACTACCTGACCCTGCCGGTGCTGTTCATCATGATCAGCAACCACTACCCGATGTTCTACGCCAACGCTTACGGTTGGGCGGTGCTGGCGGCGATCGGTGCGATCACGGCCTACGCGCGGCACTTCTTCAACCTGCGCAATCAGGGCCAGTTCAAACCGTCTATTCTGGTTGTCAGCGCGCTGGCCACCGTTGCCCTGATCTGGGCTATGGCGCCGAGCGCACCGGCGAGAATCGACAGCCACGCGGCAGAAGAAGGGGCTGCAGTGACCCGGGTTGCCGACGCCGACATCAGCCAGCTGCTGGCCACCCACTGCCAGGCCTGTCACGCGGTCAAGCCCACCAGCCCGGCCTTCCAGGCCCCGCCGGCCGGCATCGTGCTGGACAGTCTCGAGCACCTCCAGCAGCACCGCGACAAGGTCTATCAGGCCGCGGTTGCCACCGAGTACATGCCGCTCGGCAACATGACCGGCATTACCCCCGAGGAGCGTGACCTGCTCGGCAAGTGGCTGCGGGAAAATCCCTGAGCCGAGAGCGCGTTCCGGCGCGCCCGTCTTTTGTGATCTGTGATCGTTCCCACGCTCTGCGTGGGAATGCCTGCCTGGACGCTCCGCGTCCATCTCGCTGTCCGCCTAAACTGCATGGAAACCACTGACGCACGATCAAGGAAGACCGTCATGGGCCGCAGCCGCTACGTCATTACCGAGCCCGACAAGGCTCACTTCCTGACCTGCACGGTGACGGACTGGCTTCCTCTGTTCACCCGGCCAGCGCTGGTGGACATTCTGTTCGCCAGTTGGCGCTACCAGCAGGCAAACCAGGGCTTGAAGCTGTTTGGCTACGTCATCATGGAGAACCATCTGCACTATGTGGCACAGGCACCCGATCTGGCCAAGTGCGTCCAGACTTTCAAGTCCTACACCGCACGGCAGATACTCGACTACCTGACCCAGCGGGGGGCCGAGGCCACCTTGAGGCAGTTTCGCGTTGGCAAGCGAGCACACAAACGGGACAGAGACCACCAGATCTGGCAAGAAGGCAGTCACGCGGAGCTGGTATGTAGCGAGGCGGTGATGCTGCAAAAACTTGAGTACATTCACCTGAATCCGGTCAAGCGTGGCTACGTTGATGTGCCCGAGCACTGGCGCTATTCCAGTGCTCGAACCTACACAGGACAGGATGGACTGATCGAGATTGACCGTTGGCGGTGAGCGGACGCAGAGCGTCCGGACGGGTGTTCCCACGCAGAGCGTGGGAACGATCAGATATCGAGTCTTGCGGCGTTACTTCTTCGCTTCGGCAAAGTTTGCCTGAATGCGCTGCAGCAGGTAATCCGCTGCCGAGATCGGCGGGTATTTGCCGGCCGGGCTTTCGATCATCACGTTCTTGTTGGCCTGACAGAAGAACGCCATGCTGTAACGCGGGCCACGGTATTCGCCCGGCTTGGGCATGCGCACGCGGTGCAGGGTGGACTTGAGCTGGTCGTCGCTCCAGCGCATCAGCATGTCACCGATGTTGCAGGTGATGATGTCGTCACGCGGGATCACGCTGCTCCACTCGCGGTTGTCGCCGGCGCCTTCGGCGTCCTTGCCCGGGCTGACCTGCAGACCGCCCTGGCCTTCCTTCTGGAACACCATGGTCAGGCAGTCGAAGTCGGTGTGTGCTCCGGCGCGCCACAGGCTTTCGTCCAGATCGTCTTCCGGTAGCGGCAGATAGTGCAGCAGCCGCAGGGTGCTCTGGTAGTCCGGCAGGCTGCGGTCATGGGCCTTGGTGAAGAAGTCGCGGGCAAAACCCAGGCGCTCGGCGAAACAGGACAGCACGTCCATGCCCAGGCGCCAGGCGCGGTATTCGAAGTCCAGCATGATGCGGTGAAACTCCGGTACCACGATCTGGTTCGGCCACAGATCATCCATGTGCGGCAGGGTGATCTGGAAGGATTCCTTCTGGTCGGCGGTGCGGGTCGAGGGGCGTACCTGCGACATGAACTCCCAGCCGGCGTTCAGACCCTTCTTCAGCGGGAAGCGGGCTTTCTGATCGTTCGGCAGGGCGAAGAAGGCTTCGGACAGCGCAAAGGCGCTCTGCACCAGCTTGATATCCAGACCATGATTAACCAGCTGGAAGAAGCCGACTTCGGTGGCGGCGCTCCACAGTTGCTCGGTTATCTCGCTGCGGCGGTTCTCGAAGTCGGTCAGGTCGATCAGCGGAATCTCGCGGACGGTTTCCTTGCCCATGCCGCCGAAAGTGGTTTCCAGCTGCAGTTCTTTCAGGCCGTATTCAGGGGTTGTTGCGGTTGTCATGTTGAATCTCCGAGTAGTTCCATTGGGGCGAATGGTGCGGAGAATGACGCAGGCGGGGAGTCGGAAAGAGGCTGTGGTCAGTCAGTCCGGCGTCCACCGCGCGATGCGCATTGTCCGCTAACTGAGCAATGACCTGGGGTGTTTCCCCCTGACAGCTTCTACTCATGTTGCCGAGGATAATCCTGCGGCACGAATACTCAAGCAGATTTTGCGCCAAGATGGGCAAATCCGGGCAACGCCCCGGCTGCTGTGGCTCGGCGTACGCCGTTCCGCTTGCGGCTGCCGTGCAGGCTGCACCTTGATTGCGCAAAAGCTGACCATCTGCACCGGATTTGGTCGCGCTGCATGGGCTTCTGGCGCTGGATGCCTGATGGAATGGGAGCTGTAGCGCCGCAGGCAGGTTGGTCAAAAAATTGCACTCATCGCCTTGGCACCGCATGCTGCGGTGATATCAACACAACGCAACAGAGTAGAAGCGGTCAGGGGCGTGAGGCATTGATCCGTGCTTCCCCAGCTCCGGGACATTGCTCTTTGGCAGCAACAGAGGAGCAGTACCTGCATGGCGTACCTGATCAAGAATGCACAAGCCGTTTTCTCCCCCAGCGTGGCCGACGCCACCGATATCCGCATCAGCGACGGCAAGATTACCGAGCTGGGACGGGATCTTGCGCCGGCAGCGGGTGAAACCCTGATCGACGCGCGCGGTTGCGTGGTCTGGCCCGGTTTAGTCAACACTCACCATCACCTTGCCCAGTCGATCATGAAGGGCGTGCCCGGTGGCCTGAACCAGAACCTCAACGACTGGCTGGGTTCGGTACCCTACCGCTACTGGCCCAAGGTCACCCCGGAGTTGATGTACCACGCTGCGCGTCTGGGCTTGTATGAACTGCTGCGCTCTGGCGGCACCACCTGCGCCGATCACCACTACCTGTATCACGCGACCACCAGCCCCGAGCTGGAAGACGCCGTCTGGCGCGCCGCCGACGAGCTGGGCATGCGGCTGGTACTGTGCCGCGGCAGCGCCACCTCGGTTGGCAGCCACCACGGCATGATTGAGCACGGCATCGCGCCGGAAACCATTGGCCAGATCATCGAGCGGCTGGATGCCAGTCGTACGCGCTATCATCAGGACGGTGGCGATGCCATGCGCAAGCTGGTGGTGGCACCGACCAGCCTGATTCACTCCAGCGACCCGGATGGCCTGCGCGAACAGGCGGCCTACGCCCGCGAGTTCAAACTGGGCATGCACTCGCACCTGCTGGAAGTAGACTTTGACGAAGTCGCCTCGCTGAAAAAGTACGGCAAACGCGCCGTGGACTACGCCGGTGATTGCGGCTGGCTGGGCGATGACGTCTGGTTTGCCCATCTGGTGCATTGCGACGACTACATCATCGACCGCCTCGCCAGCACCGGCACCGGCATAGCCCACTGCCCCACCTCCAACTGCCGTCTGGGCAGCGGCATCGCCCCGGCGATCAAGATGGAACAGGCCGGCATGTCGATCACCCTGGGTGTGGACGGCTCGGCCTCGGCCGAGTCCGGTTCCATGCTTCAGGAACTGAACCTCGCCTGGTTGATTCACCGCGCCGTGCATGGCCCGGACGCCACCACGCTGGAACAGGTGCTGACCTGGGGCAGCCGCAACGGCGCCAAGTTGCTGGGGCTTGATGAGGTCGGCGAGATCAAAGTCGGCATGGCTGCCGATCTGGTCCTGTTCGATATCAACCAGCCGCGCTTTGCCGGCGTCCACAGCCCGCTCACCGCGCCGCTGATGTGCGGCGAACCGGCCAGCGTCAAATACAGCTTTATCCAGGGCCGCCCGGCGGTCGATAACGGCAATATCTGCGGGCTGGATGAGGCCGAGCTGACCGCGCGGGTGCAGGAATCGGTGGCGCAGCTGATTCGTAGCTGACCGTCTGATCGGGCACGGCATGCCTTGCCCCTGCGAACGCGCGCCGTGCACCATTCCCTGCGTAGGGGCACAGCATGCTGTGCCCGAGCGGCTTGCGGGGTATCCCGTGGGTCCAGGTTGTCGCGTGCAATCTTGACCGCGGGCACGGCGTGCTGGGCCCCTACGGGTGTGCGTTGTGCTGATTCCCTGCGGATGCCATAAAAAACCCGAGCATTGCTCGGGTTTTTCGTTGCCTGCGGTTCACCGGCGACGTTTGATGGGCACGCTGCCGGTGTGGTGCATGCGCTTACTTCGGAATGGAGGCGGTCATGCCTTCGACGTACCAGTCCATGCCGGCCAGTTCTTCGTGGGTCATTTCCACGCCGTCGGCCACGCGCAGGGTGCCGCTCTGGTCGTTGATCGGGCCGGTGAAGGGGTGGAATTCGCCGCTGCGGATCGACTCGATAACGCTGTCGACCTTGGCGCGTTGCTCTTCGGTCAGCTTGTCGCTGATGGACTCGATCTTGATCACGCCATCGTGGATGCCGCCCCAGTAGTCAGACGATTCCCAGGTGCCGTCCATAACGTCCTGAACGCTCTTGATGTAGTACGGACCCCAGTCGTTGACCACGGACAGCAGGTGCGCTTCAGGTGCGAAGTGGCTCATGTCGGAAGCCTGACCAACGCCCCATACGCCACGCTTCTGGGCTGCCAGCAGCGGTGCCGGGCTGTCGGTGTGCTGAACGATAACGTCGGCGCCCTGGTCCATCAGGGTGTTGGCAGCGTCAGCTTCCTTGGCCGGATCGAACCAGGTGTTGACCCACACGACTTTCAGCTCAACATCCGGGTTGACCGCCTTGGCGCCCATGTAGGTGGCGTTGATGTCGCGGATAACTTCCGGAATCGGGAAGGAAGCAATGTAGCCCAGCACGTTGCTCTTGGTGACCATGCCGGCAGCGGTGCCGGTGACGTAACGGCCTTCGTAGGTTACGGACAGGTAGGTGCTCAGGTTGTCAGCGCGCTTGTAGCCGGTCGCGTGCAGGAAGGTCTTTTCCGGGTAGTCGGCGGCGACGCGGGCAGTCGGATTCATGAAACCGAACGATGTGGTGAAGATCACGTCGTTGCCGGCCTGGGCCAGACGACGGATGGTGCGCTCGGCGTCGGCGCCTTCGTTGACGTTTTCAACGTAGGTGGTTTGCACCTTGTCACCGAAATGGGCTTCCAGCTCCTTGCGGCCCTGGTCGTGCTGGTAGCTCCAGCCGTGGTCACCGATGGGACCAACATAAACAAAACCGACTTTCAGCGGGTCATCTGCTGCCATGACCTGCAGCGGCATGACGAGTGCTGCTGCCAGAGCGAGTGTGCGTTTGAAACTCATGAATGCTTCTCCTGGGATCTAGTTGTTGGCGACCGTTCCGCGTCCGTTGGAGCGGGGCCGATCTTTCCCTGCAGCAAAAAACTGGCCATTTGTTCAGGAAATGACGAAAAATTTTAGCCGTCCGCCGGGCTCGCCGCCAGTACGACGTTCTTCGCGCGCAGGCATGGCAGGAAATGGCAGCACGCCAACCCGGATAATGCACCAATCTGAAGCATTATCCGGGCTGGCGCACCGAGTCGGTCAGCCCTGCGGCAGGGCCAGCCAGCCGCCGCGCAGGCTGGCAACCTGCGGTCTGCCCTTTTCGCGCAGGATGTTGGTGGCCAGCGCAGAGCGTCTGCCCGAGCGGCAAAGGGCGACCACCGGCAACACATCCGGTATGTCGGCAATGCGCTCGTGCAGGCTGCCGACCGGAATCTGCAGGGTGTCGCCAAGGTAGGCCGGCAGAGGCTCCTGCTCCCACTCGGCGGGCTCGCGCACGTCGAGCAGGGTCACGCCATTGCGGTGTGCCATCAGCCACTCCAGCCCCACCTCCGGCACGCCGGCGTAGGTGATGCGCAGGTCGTCGCACCAGTCGTGCTGCAGCGGCAGCTGGTCTTCCGGCGGCTTGCCGCTGCGCAGGTTGGCCGGGACTGCCTCGTCGATGCGTTTGGGGTGGGGCAGGCGCAGGGCGTCCATGTAACCGACAAAGTCGCTTTCGTTGGCCTGGCCGCCGACCCGGGCGTTGAAGGCGCGCTCTTCGCCGATGCTGCTCTGGGTCCGGCCGTTGTAATCGTGGGCCGGATACACCTGACAGCTGTCGGGCAGGCTGAACAGCTGCTCGGTGATCGAGTGGTAGAGGGTGTGCGGGTTGCCCTGCTGGAAATCACTGCGTCCGCAGCCACGAATCAGCAGTGCATCGCCGGTAAACACCATCGACTGATCGGCGAGCACGTAGCTCATGCAACCGTCGGTGTGGCCGGGGGTGGCACGGGCTTCCAGCTCGACGCCTTTAACGCCGAAGCGCTGGCCGTGGTGCAGCGGCAGGTCGACATACTCGGCGTTGATGACCGCGGCTGATGCAATCTGGCAGCCGGTTTTCTGCTTCAGCAGCCAGGCGGCGGTGACGTGGTCGGCGTGAGCGTGGGTGTCGACCACCAGCTTCAGGGTCAGGCCCAGCTCCTGCAGCAGTGACAGGTCGCGGGTGGTCTGCTCGAACACCGGATCAATCAGCAGGGCTTCGCCGCTGGCCGGGTCGCCCAGCAGGTAGGTGTAGGTAGAGGAAGCAGCGTCGAACAGTTGGCGAAACAGCATGGTCACCTCACGGCAGTACGATTAAGGTCAAAACAATATATAAAAAAATAGATTGAAGGTTGCCAGAGTGCAAGCCCGAATGTTGCGGCACTGGGTCGCATGGCAGAAAAAGCCGACAAAATGGCCGGGAATGGTCAGGATTAACCGCCATGTAGCGTTTTGTAGCCCTATAATGCCGTCAGCTATTTTTCCTTCTTTTTACCATCTACGTCACAGGTTACCTATGGATTGCGTCGCACGCTGGATTGCCACAGGTCTCTCGGCCATTGTCGTTGCCGCCTCGCTCGCAGGCTGTTCCGAACCGCCCGCCCCGCAGGCGGACAAGCCCCGCCCGGTCAAGCTGTTTACCGTCACCGAGCCGGGCGCGGAGCGCATTCGCGAGTTCCCGGGCCGGCTGAAGGCCCCGGAAGAGGCGCAGTTGTCTTTCAGGCTGGGCGGCGAGTTGCAGAGTCTGGAGGTTCATGAGGGCCAAAAGGTGCAGCGCGGTGATCTGATCGCCCGGCTGGACGATACCGATTACCGGCTCAAGCTCAGTGATCGCCAGGCCAGCTATGACCTGACCCGCAGCCAGCTGACGCGGATGGAGCAGCTGGTTGAGCGGCAGATGGTGTCGCAGGCCGAATACGACCAGCGCAAGGCGCAGTTCAACTCGGCCGAGGCGGCGCTCAATCTGGCGCGTCAGGAACTGGCCTACACGCGCATTACCGCCCCGTTTGACGGCGTGGTGGCCCGCACCCACGTTGAGCAGTTCCAGGTGGTGCAGCCGAACCAGCCGATTGCGACCCTCTACAGTGGCGACAGTATGGACGTGGTGTTCCAGTTGCCGGAAAACCTCTTGAGCAACCTGCGCCGCGACCTGCAGCCGGCCGAGCTGCGCTCCAAGGTGCGGCTGGACAACTACCCCGAGGCGCTGATTGACGCCGACTACAAGGAGTACGCCAGCCAGCCGGACCCCTCGACCCTGGCCTATGACGTTACCCTGAGCATGCCGATCCCCGATGGTCTGGTGTTGCTGCCGGGCATGAGCGCCACCGTGATCGTCAACTTTGCCGAGATCAGCCGCCAGGCCGAGATTCCGGTTGTGGTGCCGGTAGAGGCGGTATTCAGCCCGGACAGCGAAGACAGCGAGCATCGCCAGGTCTGGGTGGTCGCCGAGCAGGACGGCGCGCTGCAGGTTGTTGCCCGGGCCGTGACCGTCGGGCAGCTGACCCGCGACGGTATCGAGGTGCTGACCGGTCTGCAGACCGGCGAGCGAATCGTCGCCGCCGGCGGCGCCGAGCTGAGTGACGGTCAGGTGGTGCGCCCCTGGGTTCGTGAGCGGGGGCTGTAAATGAACATAGCCGCATACTTTATCCAGCGCCGGGTCACCAGCTGGCTGGTGGCGCTGCTGCTCGGTATCGGCGGGATCATCGCCTTCCTGGATCTGGGGCGGCTGGAAGACCCGGCCTTTACCCTGAAGATGGCGATGGTCATTACTCCCTACCCCGGCGCCTCCCCGCAGCAGGTTGAGGAGGAGCTGACCTACCCGCTGGAAAACGCCATTCAGCAGCTGCCGTATATCGACACCATTACCTCCACCAGCAGCGCCGGGCTGTCGCAGATTATTGTCGAGGTGCAGAAACAATACGGCCCGGACCAGCTGCCGCAAATCTGGGACGAGATGCGCCGGCGCATCAACGACCTGCGCCCGAATCTGCCGCCGGGCGTCAGCGAGCCGCAGATTCAGGATGACTTCAGCGACGTCTACGGCACCTTCATGATGATCAGCGGGGACGGCTACGACTACCGCGAGCTGCGCGACTACGCCGATTACCTGCGCCGCGAGCTGGTGCTGGTCAACGGCGTCGGCAAGGTCTCTCTGGCCGGCGTGCCCCAGGAGCAGGTGCACCTGGAAATCTCGCGTGCGCGGATGACCGCGCTGGGCATCGCCCCGCAGCGACTCTACGACCTGCTCAGCCGGCAGAACGTGGTCTCGGATGCCGGCCGCATGCTGGTCGGCAGCGAGTCGATCCGCCTGCATCCGACCGGTGAGTTTCAGGATGTCGAGGAACTGGAGCGGCTGATCATCAGCCAGCCCGGCAGCTCCAAACGTGTGTATCTGGGCGATGTGGCGCGGGTCAGCCGCGGCTTTGCCGAAACCCCGACCAGCCTCTACCGAGCCCAGGGTCGGGCCGCGCTGGGGCTGGGCGTATCCTACGCCGCCCACGTCAACGTGGTCGATGTGGGCAACGCGGTAGCCGCACGTCTGGCCGAGCTGGACGCAGAGCGCCCGGCCGGCATGCACGTCGACGTGTTCTACAACCAGGCGGACGAGGTGGAGCAGTCGGTCGGCGGCTTTGTCTGGAACTTCCTGGCCTCGGTGGCCATCGTCGTGGTGGTGCTGCTGGTCTTCATGGGCCTGCGCAGCGGCCTGCTGATCGGCCTGGTGCTGGCGCTGACGGTGCTCGGCACCTTTATCTTCATGCAGATGCTGGGGATCGAGCTGCAGCGCATCTCGCTCGGCGCTCTGGTGATCGCGCTGGGGATGCTGGTGGACAACGCCATCGTCATTGTCGAAGGCATTCTGGTCGGCCGACAGCGCGGCCAGACCACCCTGCAGGCCGCCGGCGACATCGTGCGTCAGACCAACCTGCCGCTGCTCGGCGCCACCGCCATCGCCATCATCGCCTTTGCCCCCATCGGGCTGTCGGACGACTCCACCGGCGAGTACTGCCTGTCGCTGTTCCAGGTGCTGCTGATCTCGCTGACCCTGAGCTGGGTGACCGCCATCACCCTGACACCCTTCTTCGCCAGCCTGTTCTTCCGCGATCAGACCGCGCAGAGCGAACAGAGCGAGCCGCAGGACCCTTACCGCGGCATCGTCTTCGTGCTGTACCGCAAACTGCTCGCCGCCGCCCTGCACCACCGGGTGCTGACGCTGATCATGCTCGCCGCCTTGCTGGTGGTCGCGGTCGGCGGGTTCAGTCAGGTGCGCAAAAGCTTCTTTCCGCCGTCCAATACGCCGATGTTCTTTGTCGATGTCTGGCTGCCCAAGGGCAGCGACATTCGCTACACCGAGCAGGTGGTGGCCGAGATTGATCGTCATGTGCTGGCGCAGGACGGCGTGACCGAGGTGACGTCGACCATCGGTCAGGGCGCGCTGCGGTTTATCCTCACCTACTTCCCCCAGCGCATTCACGCCAACTATGCCCAGCTGCTGGTCCGTACCGAGCAGCGCGACCAGATCGCCCCGCTGATTGCCCAGCTTGACGAGTACTTCAAGCAGCAGCACCCGACCGCCAAGGTCAAGCTCAAGCAACTGATGCTCGGCCCCGGCAGCGACAGCAAGATCGAAGCCCGCTTCACCGGGCCCGATCCGCAGGTGCTGCGCGCGCTCGGTGCGCAGGCGATCGACATCATCAAGGCCGACCCGGTCGCCGATGCCGTGATGCACGACTGGCGCGAGCGCACCAAGCTGGTCCGGCCGCAGTTTGCCGAGGCGCAGGCGCGTGAACTGGGGGTCGACAAGCGTGATCTGGATACCCTGCTGAGAATGAACTTCAGCGGCGTCAACGTCGGGCTCTACCGTGACGGCACCCGCATGCTGCCCATCGTCGCCCGTACCCCGGCAGACGAGCGCCTGGATGCCAGCACCCTCAACGACCTGCTGGTCTGGAGCTCGGCGCGCAGTACCTATATTCCGATCACCCAGGTGGTCAGCGGCTTTGTCACCGACTGGGAGGACCCGCTGATCCTGCGCGAGGACCGCAAGCGCACCCTGACCGTGCAGGCCGACCCCAGCATCATCAGCGGCCAGACCGCCGCCGAACTGTTCGCCCGCATCCGTCCGCAGGTCGAGGCGATCGAGCTGCCGCGCGGCTACAGTCTGGAGTGGGGCGGGGAATACGAAAGCTCGCGAGATGCCCAGAAAGCGGTGTTCGGCAGCCTGCCGCTTGGCTATCTGGCGATGTTCCTGATCACCATCCTGCTGTTCGACTCGCTCAAGCGCGCCGCCATCATCTGGCTGACCGTACCGCTGGCGGTGATCGGTGTGACCCTCGGCTTTTTGCTTACCGGTATCCCGTTCGGCTTTATGGCGCTGCTGGGCTTCCTCAGTCTGAGCGGCATGCTGGTCAAGAACGGCATCGTGCTGGTTGATGAAATCCGCCTGCAGATCGACTCCGGCAAGGAGGCCTACAGCGCCCTGGTGGACTCGGCCATCAGCCGGGTACGCCCGGTCTCCATGGCCGCGCTGACCACCATCCTCGGCATGGCGCCGCTGCTCACCGACGCCTTCTTCCAGAGCATGGCCGTGGTGATCATGTTTGGTCTGGGCTTTGCCACCGTGCTCACGCTGGTGGTGCTGCCGGTGATCTACAGCCTGTTCTACAAGATCCCGGTCGAAGGGCGGCGGGTCTGACCCCGCACCCGATCAGCCAGGATCCGCTGGCTGATCGGGTGCGGGCAGCGTGCGCTGGGCCGGGCCCTGCAGCCACTTGCTGAGCAGCATGGGTTCGCTGAACTGCAAATCGTCGCCGGACTCTTTCACCTGCATGATGCTGTTATCGCCGAGCAGCAGCTTACCCTTGACGAAGTGCACGTTCGGGTCGGCATTGGGATTGAGCACCCGCGCGCCCAGGCGCTGGGCCAGCCACAGACCGGCCTCGTAGTGACTGACCCAGCGCTGGCCGGCCAGATCGTCCAGCGCCCCCTGCGGTGCATCCCGTGCCAGCACCATCACCGGTACGTCTACCACCGGCGGCAACAGCCGGTTATGGCCCCAGACCTCGTTCTCGCCGAGCAATTGCCCGTGGTCGCCGGTAATCAGCAGATAGCGCTCGCCTTCCAGCTGATCGAACTGGGCGACAATATCGGCGACCACATCGTCGAAGTAGCGCACCGCATTGTCATAGGCATTACCCTCGCGCACGTCACGGCTGAGCGGACCGTCTGTGGGCCAGCGGGCAATCGGCTCGTCGTGGTTCTCGTAGTTGTGATCGTACGGGCTGTGCGCAGTGCGCAGATTGATCATTACCAGGTTGCGCTCGCCCCACTGCTTGCGTGGCAGCAGGTCGCTCAGGGCGTGGTCCTGCCGTTGGGAAAACAGCAGCGGAAAGTCCTCGCGGGTAATCGACACGTCGATAAACCGCTTGCCGGCGAAGGTCAGCAGCTTGGACTCCTGGGATGACAGCCAGAAGGTATTGAAGCCCTGCTCGCGGCCCAGCCGGAACAGGTTGTGCGGCTGCTCGCGCAAGAGATGATTCTGGCCCGGCTCGCGAATCAGGTTCAGAAATACCGGCAGGCTGACCGCCGTGGAGACGCCCGCGGCAATGCCCTGGCGTACCAGCAGTTCTCCGTCGTCCCTGAGCCGGGACAGGAATGGCGTGGTATCGCGCTGGTAGCCCATGACGCCCAGCCGGTCGCTGCGCAGCGAGTCGGCCATCACGATCCAGACGTGTTTGGCCGTGGGCGCGGCAAAGCTCACCTGGTAGGGCTGGAACGGGCTCTGTGGCAGTGCCTGCTGCTCACGGCCAGCCAGGTTCACTGCGTAGAAGGCAAAGCTGTTCAGGCTGTTGTGCAGCGACGAGCGGGTCGGCCCCGGCATGAAGTGTGTCATGTCGCGGTAGGTTGCCCGGTAGGGTTTGGCCGCCAGCACGATCAGCACCAGAATCCAGCCCACCCAGCGCGCGCGCGGAGAGATCCGTGGCGTCAGGCTCATATGCAGCACAAACAGCGCGCCGTAGGGCAGCAGCACACTGGGCAGCACATGCCAGTGATTGCCGAGCTGGGCGACGGCGGTTTGCTGCACATCGGCGAACTCCCCGAACAGCCCGCTCAGGTCAGAGGGCAGCAACGGCATGCCGGTGTAGGCCATGTTGCCCAACTGGATCAGTTGCATGCCTGCCAGCAGCGTCAGCACCAGTGCAGTCAGCCAGCGGTTGGCAGCCAGCCACAGGCCGAGACTGAACAGCCATAGCACCAGCACGTAGCGTAGCTCCAGTTCGGCGTGATTGATGCTGGTAAACCACTGCTGGATAACGTCGTCAGCGAGCAGCAACAGGCAGCTCAGGGTGGCAAGTAGCGGGAGGTAGCGGGCCGGCAGATAGCGCCGGGTCAGATGGCGGGATGGCAGACTCTGTTCCTGCATGGCATTGCCTCGGGCCGCGGGTGGCCGCATGATCGTTATTCGCGTTGAAACACCGACCGTGGAGGCGTGCCCGAGTTTCCGCGCCGTGTGTATCGAGTTATGTCGCCCGGCGACCCAGCAACGGAGGAACCGTCCCATGCCGACACCTGCACCACAGCGAATCGTGGCCCGCACCGCCGAAATCGGCGGCACCCTGCCGGTCAATCGTGTCCTGCCCACCCGCCAACGCCGCCAGATCGGCGCCTGGTGCTTCCTCGACCACGCCGGCCCCGCCCGCTTTGAATCCGGAGAAGGCATGCACGTGGGCGCCCACCCGCACACCTGCCTGCAGACCTTCACCTGGATGATCGAAGGCGACGTGCTGCACCGCGACAGCCTCGGGAATGAGCAACTGATTCGCCCAGGCGAAGTCAACCTGATGACCGCCGGCCGCGGCATCAGCCACACCGAAGACTCCACCGCCGCCACCGACCGCCTCCACGCCGCCCAACTGTGGATCGCCCTGCCACCGCACATGGCCGACGCAGAGCCCGCCTTTACCCACTACCCGGATCTGCCCAGATGGCAGCAAAAGGGCATCGACTTCACCCTGCTGGTCGGCGACTTCGCCGGCCACACCTCCCCGGTCGAGGTCTACAGCCCGCTGCTCGGCATGGATATCCACAGCCCCAGCGGTGGCGAGTGCGAACTGACCCTGGACCCCGCATTCGAGCACGGCCTGCTGGTGATGGAAGGTGAACTGGAGCTGGACGGAGAACGCTTCGCCGAAAACGAACTCGCCGCCCTGGACCCCGGCACCAGCACCAGCCCTAGCACCCTGCACCTGACTCTCAGCCCCGGCAGCCGCCTCATCCTCATCGGCGGAGAACCGGCCGAGAAGGTGCTGATGTTCTGGAATTTTGTCGGTTACAGCCGGGAATACATCATCGAAGCAACGCGGGAGTGGCAGGCGGCGTCTGCGCGTTTTGGCAAGGTAGCGGGGTTTGATGGGGAGCGGTTGGCGGCGCCGGCGTTGCCGTGGCGGAGTGGGTGATCGACGTTGCGCCGTTGATCGTTCCCACGCTCTGCGTGGGAACGCCTGTACGGACGCTCCGCGTCCGGCTTTCGTTCGGTCCCGCTCGGCTGCGCTGATGCTTCACGTCACCTTTTCGCCTTCACGGCGAGCAGGGGGAAATGCATGGCCTTTTCCCCCTGCACCCCCTAGGCCACCCCGACTACGCGGCCCTTCAGGTTCGCTGCGTTGCTCGGTCTGACGGGGAGCCGTAAAACTCGGGGCTTCGCCCCTCAGACATCCTACGGCTCTTTTTCCCGCCAGCCCTGCGCTACTCGCCCGCGTAAACGGGGACCCTTGGGTCCGTGCATTGGGTCGCGTTCTTGCTGCTGACCGAAGGGGCGAGCTCTTATGGTCAAGTATTAGGAGCGATAGACTCAGATAATGCAGCCTATAACCTTTATGTAGCACAGCTTTGCGGCAGCTCTGAGGCCGCGCATAGGTTAAGCGATTCGGCAATGGCTATTTTTTATTAAAATGGGACGTCTTCTTGGTCGTCTAGTTCTATATAGTTTGGGTCCCACTCGCTTGGAGTGAAGATCTTAAGCTTGTTCTCTGACTCGAATATTTTATGGCTCACTCTAAGGTAGATATCTCGCTTCTTTTGCTTCCAGGTATGAAACCCTTCTTTGCTCCAGTCGTCAAACATATCTTCTTCTTCGAACTGTCGCGCCGTAACTAGCTGATTGAGCTCTTCGTAGTTCTGAAAGATAACACGGTATGGGATATTCAGCTTTCTTCTAAGTTCGTCGAAAGCAGGGTGGTTGCTTAAGAGAATATCTTTCACCGCTTGGTCTCCTCTGGACTTCTCGTCAATTAGATAGGAGACTAGCTGATTCAATGTCTTGGAGGTGCTTTTTAGGTCTTCAATAATGTTTACTTCTTTTTGTCTTGCGTTTTCACTTAATAGCCTCTGAAAAAGACCTGACCATTGTTCTTTCAAGTAGCTGTTTATTTCTTGGACTGTATCGAATCCTTTGAGTTGGTTGTTGAGCGGAAGTGAGTATACCTCTTCAAGAAATTTAAATACGCGAACGTCGTCGACAGACGTATACTTCACTGTCTGATTGTCCTTGTTTGATTCGTAGGTTTTGTATTCGTGGAGTATTGAATTTTCAACAAATATATAAACCTGTTTTCCTCGGTCTATTGCCGTTTTCAGCTCTAGATTGGAAATCGAGTATTTTTCTTCCTTTGATTCGGACCCAAAACGCCCTCCAATAATCGAGATTAGAACGTCGGAAAGCTCAATCTCTTTATAGCAATATTCTTCAAGCTTTTTTTCACTGCCGTAAGGTATATGACCCTTTTCGTTAAGGACGGGGTCATAGCCTTGCTCGCGAATAAACCTCTCGAGATCAGCCCTGATATGTTTCAGGTCGTAGTACGTTGAGCTCACGAAAATTCTGGGTTTGGCCATTTTTCCTCAACCTCCATTTATTACTAATGCTCAGGCGTGGTCGCCGGTTTGGAGGTGCGCGGTGCTCGCAAACAGGTTGGCGACAGCCGGTGATTAACTATTGATGTTCTTTATAAAATCCCACTTTGAGGTGTTGACTTTTAGATTGTTGAGATAGAAACGCCCGCTGCCTACCAACCAAAATAGCTTGTCGACTTCATAAGGCAACATATCTATACGCTGGCAATACGCCTCGAGATCTTTAAAAACGCCAAAATCATTCTTTGCGTCGGTGATACCCAGGCCTCTTGAAATATCATTGATATGGGTGTCTGGCTTCACGAAGTCTGGGTAGCCGGTCTCTTTGAGAAAATCACATGCCAACGCAAAACCAAAACCGAAAATTTCTTCCTTTAAAAGCAATGGGAGCGCTAAGCGAGAATGTTTATTCGTAAGGAATCCATGAACAAAATTATCAAACTCTTCGATTGAAGAGTAAGTGGACAAGAATTCGGCAATGGAAACTATCGATTTACAGTAAATTACCCAGTGGCTCTTGTTGTTTTCTTTCTCAAGCCTACCTGGTGGCTTGTAATTGCCTCGGGATATTGCATCAAACAGCTCAGACCAAGATTGATATTTTTTTGATACCTCGGATGGTGAAAAATCGAAAAGAACAGACCTCAAGCCCTCAATGTTGCCAATGCTATTCGGCATGCCCCTGCGATTTTGGGCATGGAGAAGAGATGCCCGAAAAAGCTCGGGAATTGTCTTTGGCTTTCGGGATTTCCAGTGATTAAGATGGCTATCGATTATTTCATTAGTCACTTGTTCAAACGAGAGTAAATAGTCTCTAGCTTTTTGTATATATTCTTTTTCTTCCAAGACTGCTCCTAATTTGGTTTGCGCCGGCTTCAGCTGCGCCGGCGTCGGAGTGTTTTGGCGTCAGTCTGGAAGAGCTTGCTGGGTGCTCGCTCCAGTCAGTGCGTCCAAGTACTCTGTAGGCACCGTTGTAATAGGAAGGCGATTAATGAACGTAATTCCTTTAATTTTTATGTCAGGGCTTCTGCCTACTTCTTCCCAGATGATTCCCTCAAAATCTAGCGAGTACAACGACTTCTCAAGGAAGCCAGAACCATTAGATAGATAGTTTGATTCTATTATTATTGGGATCCTTCCTCCATCGAGAATTTTTACAATTCCTTCTTGCTGCTCAATCTCTTGTTCAACCTTTCTTTTTATTTCAAAAATGGGTGAGGTCAAGTGAAGAAGGAAGCTTGGCTGTTCCACATCCCATGCTATATCCGAAACTTCGGATGGGTAATATACCTTCATGCTTTGTAGCGTTACGTTCGGATTGGTAGTCTTTATGGAAAGTGTTTTATTGTCGTCGGAGTAGACGCCGACGTAGTTGGTCAAATTAAGTGCATATGCCTGCTGAGACTGAATGTCGAGTGCGTCCTGCGAAATTTGGCAGCTTCTTATTGAAACAATAATTGCAATAACTGAAATTACAATTCCCGCGTAAGCAAGCATCTTTTTTATACTCATTCTCTTTGAATGCCGCTTATTGCTTAACAGTGATTTGATCGCGTTAACTTTAACACTCGGCATGGCGCCGAATTAGGCTGCTTCGGATGCTCTTGTCCTTCAACGCAGTAATGGTCATCTCGCGCGCGTGCTCTTAAGCCGCGCGAGGCTTGATGTTTCGTTAGTCGGCGTTCTGGGTTTGCACGCAGGTGATTTCCGAAGTGAAATGAGTAGAGTCTATCTAGCATCCATGCCTCCTGATGGGGCCGCGAGAAGTGCGGTGATTTGATAGTGCTACTACACGCCGCGTTTGCCAACCCTGAATACGGCTAAAGGCTAGATCAAGTAACGCGGCTTTGCCCGCATCTGCGAACGTGGCGAATGCACGGACCCAATTCCCGTTTACGCGGGCGAGTAGCGCAGGGCTGGCGGGAAAAAGAGCCGTAGGATGTCTGAGGCGCGAAGCGCCGAGTTTTACGGCTCCCCGTCAGCCCGAGCAACGCAGCGAACCCGAAGGGCCGCGTAGTCGGGTGCCCCGGGGGATTGCTAAGGGGGGCTGGGCAAGCAGCCCACCTTGGCTCGCCGGGAAGGCGAAAAGCGAGTTAGAAGGTGGCGCGTATGTTGAGCAATGGTGCTGTGGTGACGGCAGCATGGGCGCAGCACGCTGTGCCCCTGCGGTTGGTGCGAGTATCGGCTGACATGACGTTGAGGCTGCACTCACACCCCCTCTGGCGGACTCACCTTTCTCTTTCGCGTCTTCTTACCTTTCGCCGCCATCGCCGCCGCATCCATCAACCGACAAAACTTAGGGCACTCCAGGTGATTGGGCGCGGAGCAGGCGGCGGCGTGGCGCAGGCCGTCGCGCAGGTTGCTGAGCTGGCGGATCTTGCGGTCCAGTGCGTCGGCTCGGTTGGACAGCTGTTCGCGATCAATCTCGGGGCGGCCGTCTGGCGAGAACATCTGCGCAATCTCATCCAGTGAAAACCCCGCCGCGCGGCCCAGTGCGATCAGCGCCAGCTGCTGCACCACGCGCGGGTTAAATGCCCGGCGCAGGCCGCGTCTGCCAATCGATTTGATCAGCCCCTTTTCTTCGTAATACCGCAGCGTTGAGGCCGGCAGGCCGGATGCTTTCGAGACCTCGTTAATGTCCATTGGTGCGCCCTTGACTTCAAGTCGACTTTAAGTGGCATCGTGCATTTTCTGCCCGTATAGGGCAACTCACAGGAGGCAGAAAATGAATGAGATTGCGAGCGCGGTGATCATTGGAATTGGCGCAACGCTGGTGATGGATGCGTGGGGGTTGGTGCGTAAACAGCTGCTGGGGATTCCGCCAGCGGACTATGGGTTGGTGGGGCGTTGGTTGGGGCATATGAAGCAGGGGCGCTTTCGGCATGAGCGCATCGCTGCGGCTTCACCGGTGCCTGCGGAACGGCTGCTTGGCTGGGGCGCGCATTATCTGATTGGGGTGGTGTTTGCGCTGTTGCTGGTGGCGATGTGCGGGGCTGAATGGCTTCGTCAGCCTACGTTATTGCCCGCTTTGGTTTGGGGCATCGTTACGGTGGCGGCGCCCTTTTTGCTGATGCAGCCCGGCATGGGCGCAGGCGGCATGGGCGCAGGCGTTGCGGCGAGTCGCACGCCACGCCCGAACGCTGCGCGCTTGCAGAGCCTGATCACCCATAGCGTGTTTGGTTTGGGCCTGTATGGTTCAGCGCTGCTTCTCAATGCTGTTAAAGGAGTCTGACATGGCTATTCCTGCGCGTTTTGCCCCGATTGTGTTTGGCGCGTTGCTGTCGGCGATCATGGTGACCTTGGTGTCGGCCTTTGTGATTGCGGCCACCCAAGGCTTTGACGAGCACTTTGTTGCGGCGTGGCTCAGAAGCTGCGCGTTGACCTGGCCGGTGGCGTTTCCGACGGTGACGCTGGTAGCGCCTTGGGTGCGGCGGCTGGTGGGGTGGTTGACGGTGTGAGTGGTGGTGGAGCGTCGGACGGCGTATGCCCCAACTCCGCGTAGCGTCAGATGCCGCTTGGTGGACAACGCTGCGCTTTTCTCCACCCTACGACCCGAATGGTGCGCCCTGTGCTTGCAGGGCGCTGATAACGTTCAGCATCTCCCGCCTCGCGCTTTCCTGACTCACCACCCGCAACCTCACTTTCTGCCCCGGCGCGCACTGCGCCAACCGCGCCAGCGACAGCGGTGTGACTGCGCCCAGCCGGGGGTAGCCGCCGATGGTCTGGCGGTCGTTCATCAGGATGATCGGTTGGCCGTCTGGCGGTACCTGCACGGCGCCGAGGGGGATGCCTTCGGAGATCAGCGGCTGGCCCTGATAGCGCAGCGCGGGGCCGGTGAGGCGCATGCCCATGCGGTCGGCGCGTTGGTCGAGGGTCCAGCTTTGGTTGAAGGCGGCGAACAGGCTTGCACCGGCGAAAGCGGCGATTTGTGCGCCGGGGATCAGGTCGAGCACGACTTCATTACCCGGATACCAGAGCGCGTCTGCGGGCAGAGCGCGCGGTTCTGCATCGCTGGCCTTGCCCTGCAGGCGGTCGCTGTTGTGCAGGCCGCGGCCATTGCCATGCAGGCCGCCGAGCTGTTCGCGCATGACGGTAGCGATGGCGCCCATCACCGGTTCTGCCGCAAAGCCGCCGGGGGTGGCGAGGTAGGCGCGTACGCCGCGCTTGGGGCTGTTGAACCGCAGGGTCTGGCCGTGGTGCAGCTGAAATGCCTGACCGGGTGTCAGTGGTTGGTCGTCGAGCCGGGTATTCAGGTCGGCGCCGGTCAGCGCCAGCCAGCCGCTGGCTTGTGCGCGCAGTTGCAGGCCGCCAAGGGGGATTTCGATCACGGGGGCATCGGCGGCGTTGCCAAGCAGCCAGTTGGCCTGCTGCATGGCGACCCAGTCCAGCGCGCCGCCCTGGGTGATGCCCAGATGGCGCACGCCAAAGCGGCCGCCGTCTTGCAGTTGGGCAAAGCCGAGGCTGTGTTCGACCAGCAGCTCGATCATGCGTTGGCCTCCATCGCCGTGTCGTCGCCGCCCAGGCGGATAAATTCGGCGTGGTCGATAGACACAAAGCGCACCCGGTCGCCGGGTTGCAGCAGGCTGCCGCGCTCGGCACTGAACAGGGTGAGCGGGCAGCGGCCGATCAGGTTCCAGCCGCCGGGTGAGGTCAGCGGGTAGATGGCGGTCTGGCGTTCGGCGATGCCGACGCTGCCCTTGGGTACGCGTTGGCGCGGGGTGGCGAGGCGGGCGGACGCAAGCGCTTCATCCACCAGCCCCATGTAGGCAAACCCGGGTGCGAAGCCGAGGGTGAACACCGGGTAGTCGCGGCTGCAATGCTGCTCGATCACCTGCTCGGGGGTGAGCCCGGCGCGTTGGGCGATGCTGGTCAGTTCGGGGCCGACGCTCTCGTGATACCAGACCGGGAGGGCGTGCAGGGTGCCGGTCTCATTCGCCAGCGGCTGCAGGTTGTGCAGGCTGCTGTGGATCAGCGCGATGGCGTCTGCTTCGCTCAGGGCGTGCAGGTCGTAGTGCAGCAGCAAGGTGGTGTAGGACGGCACCAGATCGATCAGCTGCGCGCCGAAGGCTGCGCGCAGGTTTTCTGCGGCGGTGATCAGCCAGGGCATGTTGGCTTCGTCGATCTGATCAAACAGCCGCACCATCAGGCTGTCGATGGCTGCGCTCTCGATGCGCAGGTTCACAGGGCGTCCAGTGCGGCGCGGATACGGGCGACCACGGCGACCGATTCGGCGTTGTCGCCGTGCACGCAGAGGCTGTCGGCGCGCAGGGTCAGCTGGCTGCCGTCGCTGGCGGTGATCGGCTTACCACTGGCGAAGCTTAGCGCCTGGGCCAGAATACGCTCCGGGTCGTGATGGACGGCGCCGGGCCGATTGCGCGGCAGCAGGTAGCCGTCCGGGTCGTAGCCACGGTCGGCGAAGGCTTCAAACAGCAGGCCGATGCCCTGCTCCGCGGCCAGTTGCTCGGCTTCGCTGTTGTCGCGGCGGGCCAGCAGCATCAGCGGCAGTTGCGGGTTGAAGCGGGCGACGGCGCGCATCACGGCGGTGAGCAGCGCGGGTTGTTTCATCATGTCGTTGTAGAGCGCGCCGTGGGGTTTGACGTAGCTGAGGCTGGCCCCTTCGGCGCGGCAGATGCCGTCGAGCGCGCCGAGCTGGTAGAGCAGCAGGTCTTCCACTTCCTGCGCGGAACAGGCCATCGAGCGGCGGCCAAAACCGACCAGATCCGGGTAGGCCGGGTGGGCGCCGATACGCACGCCGTGCTGCACCGCCAGCGCGACGGTGCGGCGCATGGTGGACGGGTCGGAGGCGTGAAAGCCGCAGGCGATGTTGGCGCTGTGCACATGCGGCATCACGGCCTCGTCCATGCCCATGGTCCAGGCGCCGAAGCTTTCGCCCATGTCGCAGTTGAGTTGTAGCGGCTGCATGGTTGCTGGTTGTCCTGTGCTGTCACCGGCGCGGCGAGACTGAACCATTTGCGTCGATTGCTGCCGGATTTACTGTGTATTCATGCTGTCTGGCGCGCGTTCGCGTCACAGCCGTTGGTTCATCGATTGTAGAGAGGAGCGATATGAAGATTCTCATGGTTCTCACCTCACACGACAAGCTTGGCGATACCGGCCATAAAACCGGCTTCTGGTTGGAGGAGTTTGCCGCGCCCTATTACGTGCTGCGCGACGCCGGTGCCGAAATCACCCTGGCCTCGCCCAAGGGCGGCCAGCCTCCGCTGGACCCCAAGAGCGCCGAGCCGGACGCGCAGACCGAGGCGACCAAGCGGTTTGACGCCGACAGCGCCGCCCAGGCGCAGCTGGCACAGACGGTGAAACTGAGTGAGGTGTCGGCAGACGACTTCGATGCGGTGTTCTATCCCGGCGGCCACGGCCCGCTGTGGGATTTGCACAACAATCCGGATTCGGTGGCGCTGCTCAATGCCTTTTCCCGCGCAGGCAAGCCCATCGGCGCGGTGTGTCATGCGCCGGTGGTGTTGCTCAACGCCCGGGCGGCGGACGGCGAACCACTGGTTGGCGGCAAGCGGGTAACCGGCTTCTCGAATGCGGAGGAGGACGCGGTAGGCCTGAGCGATGCGGTGCCCCTGCTGCTGGAAGACGCGTTGAAGGACAAGGGCGGCGTCTACAGCAAAGGCGAGGACTGGGGCGAGTATGTGCTGGTGGATGGCCTGCTGGTCACCGGCCAGAACCCGGCGTCATCCGAGAAGGCGGCGCGTGAGCTGCTGACGCTGTTGAAGGTGTTGCCGGGGGTGTGAGGTGCTCCCGCTCGACCAGCGGACGTGGGTGCATAGCGGTGGCCGAGTTGGAACTCGGCCTTCCCGTAGTCCACCATTCTTGAGGCTTGAGGCTTGAGGCTTGAGGCTTCCAGCTTCTAGCTGAGAATCATATTGGTCGCCGTGGCATAGGCATACAGCGAGCCGCTTTCGTCGCGCAGATACCCTTCGCTGATGATCAGCCGGCGGGTCTTGTTGATGACCTTGCCTTCGGCGATCAGCGTTTTGTTGAAGGGCACGGGTTTGCACATCTTCACGTTGAGTTCGATGGTGCCGTAGCCTTCGCCTGCGGCTAGAGTCGTGTGCGCGGAGCAGCCGGTGACCGAGTCCATGACGGTGGCGGCAAAGCCGCCGTGTACGCCGCCGAGCGGGTTGGTGTGGCTTTCGTCGGCGGTGGCTTCAAATACCACGCGGCCCTCTTCGGCCAGCTTGACCTGCATGGGGATGGTTTGGGCAATCGGCGCTATCGGCAGGTGACCGGCTGCGGCGGCCTGCATGATCTGCAGGCCGGTCATGTCTTTCGGGTTCATTGCGTGTTCCTTGAGTCGATCAGGCCGCAGCGGCAGCCCGGGGTTGGCTGGCGAACCAGTCCAGCGCATCGCGCCAGAGCGGTTCGGCGTAGGGTCGGAAGTAACCCATGTGGCCCAGCGGCTTGAGGCCGAGGGCCTTGGGGTCGATATCCCGTGGTTGATAGGCGGCGCCGCTGAAGGCGCTCATAAAGGCGTCACGTGACTCGGGGCCGGCCCAGAGATCGTCGAGCGAGACGGCGCCGACAATCGGTGTGCGCACGGCGGCAAAGTGCTCGGTCAGCCAGGCCATCTTCGGGTCATCGAAGAAGTAGCGCGGGAAGCGGCACCAGTGTTTCCAGTCGCGGTAAACGCCCTTGGGCAGATCTTCACCGAGGCCCAGCCAGTTCCACGCCTGATAGCCCTTGATGGCGACGATCAGCGGCAGCACCAGATTCCACATGAACTGCACCTTGCGGCGCTCACCCTTGGGCATCCAGCCGTGCCAGCCGGCACCGGTGCCGAAGGTGTAGACGGCGTCGATGGCATCGCGGTTGGGCAGCAGGCCGAAGGCGTGGCCGCCGAACGAGTGGCCGACCAGATACAGCGGCAGATCCTGCTGGCCGAGATAGTCGACGCCGGCGGCTAGGTCCTTGTCGGCCCAGTCCAGATAATCCATCTCGAAGCCTTTGAGGCTGGCCGGCGCGGAAGCGCCAATGCCGCGGTAATCCAGCGTCAGGGTGGTGAAGCCGTTGCGAGCGGCGAACTCGGCAAAGCGCCGGTAGAAGCCCTGCGGCACACCGGTGGCGCTGCCGACCAGAATCTGCCCGCGTGGCTCGCTGGCCGGGTACAGGGTGGCGGCGAGCTGGTAGCCATCGGCGGCGGTCAGGGTCAGGCCTTGCGGGGCGAGCGATTCAGTGGCCATTGGCAAACTCCTTTTGTTGCAGGCGAACGTGGCTGAGCAGAGCGCGAAACGAACGCTCGATCGGGTCGGTACTGCCTGCGGCGCGGGCCATCATCAGCCCGCCCTCGTAGCTGGTCAGCACCAGCACGGCGAGGTCGGCGGCGGCCTCGGCGGGGAAGCCGGCGCGGCTGATCTGTCGGGTCAGCAGGTCGCGCAGGTTGCCGAACGCGCCGTTCAGCGCGAGCAGCAGATCGGTGTCCTCGGGCGAGCAGTCGAGTGCGGCGGCCGCCAGCGGGCAGCCGAGCTTGAAGCGGCTGGCGGCGATACGCTGCAGCGCGCTGTCGATCCAGGCGGCAAGTGCCTCCAGCGGGTCATCGAAGCGCGCAAACATCTGCTCCAGAAACCGCGTCATCTCCTGCTCGGCGTTGGCAATGGCGGCCAGCGCCAGCTCTTCCTTGCCGCCGGGAAAGTGGTAATACAGGCTGCCCTTCGGCAAACCTGCGGTTTTCAGGATCTCGTTCAGGCCAACGCCGTGCAGCCCCTTGCTTTGCAAGGCGCTCTGCATGGTTTTGACGAGGATATGGCGGCTATCTTCTTTACTCATGGTGCTAGTTATAGACCGATCGGTCTATGGAGTAAAGCGTGATGTACGGCCAGGCGACAAGCGTTTAGCTCTCCTGCCGGTCACGGCATGTCGTGACCCTGCGCAAGACGTGTGGGCGCGCGGTGACCTCTGCTGTTTTAAATTATGATTGACATTTAAATGCGTCCATTTAAATTATGACCGTAATTCAAAAGGTGTCAGCGCCCTCTTACCCCAAGGAGCAATGCCATGACCTCCATCGTTATCGCCGGTTATCTGCGTTCCCCATTCCAGTTCGCCCGCAAGGGTGGGCTGATCAATCTGCGCCCGGATGATCTGGCCGCACAGGTGCTGCGCGGCCTGGTGGAAAAGCTCGATCTGGACCCTGCCCTGCTGGAAGATGTGATCATGGGTTGCGCCTACCCCGAGGGTGAACAGGGCACCAATGTCGCGCGTATTGCCAGCTTCCGTGCCGGCTTCCCCGAGACCCTGGGTGGCGTGACGGTGAACCGTTTCTGCGGGTCGTCGATGACTGCGATCCACTTTGCCGCCGGGCAACTGCTGCTCGGCGCCGGAGAGGCCTATATCGCTGCCGGGGTCGAGTCGATGACCCGGGTGCCGATGGGCGGCTTCACCCCCTCACCCAATCCGACCCTGCTGCAGGAATTTCCCGAGGTCTACATGGCGATGGGGCATACCGCCGAGGAAGTGGCGCGGCGCTTTGATGTGAGCCGCGAGGACCAGGATGCGCTGGCGGTGCTGTCGCACAGCAAGGCCGCCAAGGCGCGTGACGAGGGCTTGCTGGCCGATGAGATCGTGCCGGTTACGACGCCGGACGGGGTGGTCAGCGAAGATGGCTGCATCCGTCCGGGGACCAGCATGGAGGCGTTGGCTGGCCTGAAACCGGCCTTTGGCGGGGTTGTCACCGCCGGTACATCCTCGCCGCTGACCGACGGCAGCGCCGCGGTGCTGGTCTGCACCGAAGACTTTGCCCGGCGCCACAATCTGCCGATGCTGGCGCGCATCAAGGCCACCGCAGTGGGTGGCTGCGCACCTGAGATCATGGGCATGGGGCCGGTCGAGGCGACGCGTAAAGTACTTGCCCGCGGCGGTCTGACAATCAATGATGTCGACCTGATGGAAATCAACGAGGCGTTTTCCAGCCAGTCACTGGCTTGCCTGCGGGAACTGGGCATGCCGCTGGAACGCGTCAACCTGGACGGCGGCGCACTGGCGCTGGGGCATCCGCTGGGTGCGACCGGTGCGCGCATCACCGGCAAGGCGGCGGCGCTACTCAAGCGCACGGGCGGCCGTTACGCTGTGGCCACCCAGTGCATTGCCGGTGGTCAGGGGGTAGCGACGCTGCTGGAGGCCATTTAGCGCCATGCGTCTCGGTATAAAGCAATAACAATTGAATTGGGCCAGCTGGCCCGCAGGGAGAACACATGAGGTCCGCAGCCAAACTGGCCGTGCTGGTAGGAATTCTGGGTGGAATGCTCGGATGCCGCGAGGAAGCGGCACCCGTTGCCGATAACAGCGAGGCTCCGGCGCGGCTGGTGCTGTCGATGGAGGTCCACCCGGTTACCCGCGATGGTGCCCTGTTTACCGGCGTTGTTGCTGCCCGCACCGAAAGCGAGCTGGGTTTCCGCGTCGCCGGTGAGGTGATCGAGCGGCGGGTTGATCCGGGTGACCGGGTCAAGCGCGGGGATGTGTTGCTGGTGCTCGATGTGGACGACTTTGAGCTGGCCCTGCGGGCCGCCCGCCAGCGCGTGCGCTCGGCCGAAGCCTCGGTACGTCAGTTGCAGAGTGATGAGCAGCGCTATCGTCAGTTGACAGAGAGCGGCGCCGTCTCCCGTCAGGCCTACGATCAACTGGCAACCGAACTGCGCGTCGCCGAAGCCAATCTGGCCTCGGCCCGTGCCGACGCCGCGCAGGTGGAAAACCGCCGTGGCTATTCCACCCTGACCGCTGATGCCGACGGGGTGATTACCGAGGTGCTGGTTGATCAGGGGCAGGTGGTTGCCGCCGGTCAGGTAGTTGCCCAGTTGGCGCACAGCGGTGCCCGCGAGGCGGTGATCAGTATTCCGGAAACCCAGCGGACGCTGGCCGACAGCCCGGCCCAGGCGTTTCTGTTCGGGCAGCCGGATACACCGATTGGCGCGACCCTGCGCGAGTTGTCGGCGGTGGCGGATCCGGTCACCCGCACCTACCGCGCGCGTTATGTGCTGGACAGCGCCGTTGAGTCGCTGCCGATTGGGTCGACCGTGAGCATCCGCCTGCAGGCGCGCGAACAGGCGCCCCGGCTGCAGGTGCCGATCGGGGCCTTGCTGGATCAGGGCGAGGGCACCGGCGTCTGGGTGATTGATGAGGACAGCCGGGTGCGCTTTACCCCGGTTGAGGTCGTGCGCCTGGGGCAGGAGTTTGCGCTACTCGGCGCCGGCCTTGAGGATGGCCAGCGGGTGGTGGCGCTGGGCGCGCATCTGCTGCACGAGGGGGATGCGGTGACGCCGCTGCCCGATGGCAAGCTGGTCGGGACCGACGCTGCACGGAGCCTCTGACATGAGCCGTTTCAATCTGTCTGCGCTGGCGGTTCGCAACCCGGCGGTGACGCTGTTTCTGATTATCGCGGTGCTGTTGTCCGGGGCCTTTGCTTTCAGCAAGCTGGGCCGGGCTGAAGACCCGTCGTTTACCGTCAAGGTGATGACCATCACCGCCGTCTGGCCGGGGGCGACCGCCTGGGAAATGCAGGAGCAGGTCGCTGACCGGCTGGAAAAGCGGCTGCAGGAGCTGGACTACTACGACCGGGTGGAGACCACCGCGCAGCCGGGTTTCGTGTCGATGAAGGTGCAGTTTCTCAATTCCACCCCGCCGGCGCTGGTGCCCGAACTGTTTTACCAGACGCGCAAGAAGCTGAGCGATGAAGCCAGCAAGCTGCCCGATGGCGTCGCCGGTCCGTTCTTCAACGATGAATATAACGACGTTTACTTCGCGCTCTACGCGCTGGAGGCCGGGCAACTGCCACACCGCCAGCTGGTGCAGCTGGCCGAGCGCATGCGTCAGGACTTTCTGCAGCTGCCGGGGGTGAAGAAGGTCAACATCCTCGGAGAACAGGCGCAACGCATTTACGTCGAGTTCTCCTATCAGCGGCTGGCAACCCTGGGGCTGACGCCGGAGCAGATCTTTACCGCCCTGGCGCGGCAGAACGCAGTGGCGCCGTCCGGCTCGGTGGAAACCGCCGGGCCGCGGGCCTATATCCGTCTTGATGGCGCGTTCGACAGTCTGGAGCAGATCGAAAACGTGCCGGTAGTCGCCAACGGCCGGGTCTTGCGCATCGCTGATGTGGCCGAGGTGCGGCAGGGCTATGAAGATCCGCCGAGCTATCGCATTCGCCATCAGGGTGAGTCGGCATTGATGCTCGGCGTGATCATGGAGAAGCACTTCAACGGGCTGGACCTCGACAGTGCGCTGCAGGCGCACGAGGCGCAGGTCCGGCAGAATCTGCCGCTGGGCATCGAGTTCACCAAGGTCTCGGACCAGGCCAGCAAGATCCGCAAGGCGGTAGACGAGTTCATGCTCAAGTTCTTCGTCGCGCTTGCTGTGGTGATGCTGGTCAGCCTGGTGGCGCTGGGCTTTCGGGTCGGGCTGGTGGTGGCCGCAGCGGTACCGCTAACACTGGCGGTGGTGTTTGTGGTGATGATGATGACCGGCCGCGAGTTCGATCGCATCACCCTCGGCGCGCTGATCCTGTCGCTCGGGCTGCTGGTGGACGATGCCATTATCGCCATCGAAATGATGGTGGTGAAGCTGGAAGAAGGCATGGACCGGCTGAGCGCCGCTACCTACGCCTGGTCGTCCACCGCCGCGCCGATGCTGACCGGCACGCTGGTCACCATCATCGGTTTTCTGCCGGTGGGTTTCGCCCGCTCCGGTGCCGGAGAATACGCCGGCAACATTTTCTGGATCGTCGGCTTTGCGCTGATTGCCTCCTGGGTCGTGGCCGTGGTGTTCACGCCGTATCTCGGGGTGAAGATGCTGCCGAACATTGCCGCCAAGCCAGGTGGCCATGATGCCCTTTATGATGGCCCGGTCTATCAGCGCCTGCGCGGCGCCGTGCTGTTCTGCGTGCGTCAGCGTTGGCTGGTGACCGCTCTTGTGCTGGCGGCTTTCGTGCTCTGCGTGATGGGCATGAAGCTGGTCAACAAGCAGTTCTTTCCGAACTCCGACCGCTCGGAGGTCATCGTCGAGGTCTACATGCCGCCGGGCACTGCGTTCAAGAACACCGAGGCGGTGGTGGAGCGGGTCGAGCGGGCGATCATGGCCGAGCCGCAGACCCTGATGGTCGACTCCTACGTGGGCGGCGGCGCACCGCGCTTCTTCCTGTCGCTTAACCCGGAGCTGCCCGATGCCGCCTTTGCCAAGCTGATCGTGCAGACGCCTGACGCCGGCACCCGTGATGCGCTGATTGCGCGCCTGCGTGAGCGGGTCAGCGCCGGGGAATTCCCGGAGGCGCGGGTGCGGGTCACCCAGCTGGTGTTCGGGCCGCCGGTGCCGTTCCCGGTGGTATTCCGCGTCAGCGGGCCTGAGCTGGGGCCACTGCGTGCCATTGCCGAGCAGGTGCGCGAGCGGGTTGAGGCCAATCCGCTGACCCGCGACACCTTTATCGACTGGGGCGAGAAGGCCAGCAGCTACCGGCTGGTGCTGGATCAGGACCGCCTGCGCCTGCTCGGCTTTACCCCGGCCCAGGTCAAGTCGCAGCTCAACGCGCTGCTCTCGGGTAACCCGATCACCGAGGTGCGCGAGGGCACGCGCACGGTGTCGGTGGTGGTACGCGCGGTCGAGACGCAGCGCCAGAATCTGGACAGCATCGATGATCTGACCATCACCAATGACGCCGGTCAGGCGATTGCGCTGCGCCAGGTCGGGCAGTTCGAGCCGGTCATGGAGGACCCGATCCTGCGCCGCCGTGACCGCGAGCTGACCTTCGAGGTGCGCGCCGATATCGTTGCCGGGACCCAGCCGCCGGATGCAGCCATGGCCGCCTACCGGGATCTGGGCGATATCGTCGAGAACCTGCCGGCCGGTTATCACATCATCATCGGCGGGCCGGTGGAGGAAAGCGCGATTGCCAACAAGGCGCTGGCGGTGCTGTTCCCGATCATGATTCTGCTGATGCTGGTAGTGATCATGTTCCAGGTGCGTTCGTTCGGGCTGATGTTCATGGTCTTCGCTACCGCGCCCCTGGGCCTGATCGGGGCGGTGCCGGCGCTGCTGCTGTTCAACCAGCCGTTCGGCTTCAACGCGATTCTGGCGCTGATCGGTATCGGCGGCATTCTGATGCGCAATACGCTGATCTTTACCGACCAGATTCAGCAGAACCAGCACGCCGGAATGGCGATTCGCGAGGCCATCGTCGAGGCGACCGTGCGGCGTGCCCGGCCGGTGGTGCTGACCGCCCTGGCGGCGGCGCTGGCGTTCGTGCCGTTGACCTTCTCGGTGTTCTGGTCGTCGCTGGCATTCGTGCTGATCGGCGGGGTGACCATGGGCACACTGCTGACCTTGCTGTTCCTGCCAGCGCTGTGTGCGCTGGTGCTGGGCAGACAGACACGTTCGTCGGCAGCAGCGGGATCGACAGAGGCGGCGGCCGGTCATTCGATGTAAGATGATGACCGGCATTCAACGGGAGGCGGCATGCGCTATTCAGAAGATCACAAGGCGAAAACCCATCAGCTGATTCTCGACGAAGCGGCGCGCCGCTTCCGCCGTGATGGCGTCGGTGCGACCGGTCTGCAGCCGTTGATGAAGGCGCTCGGTCTGACCCATGGCGGTTTCTACGCGCATTTCAAATCCAAGGACGAGCTGGTCGAAAAGGCCCTGCGCCACGCAGTCGATGGCCTGAAAGCCTCGCTGGCCATGCACACCGGGCCGGACGTGCCGCTGTCTGCGCTGCTCGATACCTATCTGTCCGAAGGCCACCGGGCCAACCCCGATCAGGGTTGCCCGTTGCCGACCATCTCCGCCGAACTGGGCCAGCGCGGTCAGCAGAGCGAGATCACCGACGAGGTGGTGCAGGACCGGCTGGCTAACATCGCCGGCAAGCTGGACGGCGACGACAGCCGCGCGCAGGCCATGCTGGTGCTTTCCGCGATGGTCGGCGCCCTGATGCTGTCGCGTAGCGTCAAGGATGAAGCCCTGTCTGCCGAGCTGCTGAGCAGCACTCGCGAGCAGTTGAAAGCGCTGACTGAGTCGGCTTGATTCGTAGGTGCTAAATGAAAAGCCCCGCTGGGAACAGCGGGGCTTTTTTTGAAGCCGAATGCTCGGATGGTGGAGTGTGCACCGGGTTTCGTCCCGTTTACGCGGGCGAGTAGCGCAGATTTATCGGGAAAAAGAGTCGCAGCATGTCTGAGGAGCGGAGCGACGAGTTCTGCGACTCCCCGATAAACCGAGCAACGCAGCGAACCCGAAGGGCCGCGTAGTCGGGTGCCCCGGGGGATTGCTAAGGGGGGCTGGGCAAGCAGCCCCCCTTGGCTCGCCGTAAAAGGCGAAAGGCAGATTCCGCCACCGCTCAGGCTGGAAACCTGTTCGCGGAAGTTAGTCCCGACCTCTTCCACGCTGGCCGTTTGTGCAACGACGGAGACGCATAGGTCTTTGCTGGGCTGTCATAAAAAGGCTTGCCGCCCCACTTCACAACCAATACTTCGGATAACTCCGCGGGCTACGCAGATTATTGACCGCCCAGGCGGTCAGCACGATCACCAGTGACCCCACCAGCACCGGAGACACCAGATAGCTCAGCGGCGCGTGAGCCATGATCACCACCAGCGGGTCAGCGCCGGCTGGCGCATGCACGGTGCGGGTGACCTGCATGGCCGCCAGTGCCAGCGCAACACCGACCGCGCAGGCCAGCCAGCTGTCGCCGAGTAAGGTGACTACCGCCAGACCGACCGCGGTCGCCACCAGATGGCCGCCGACAATGGCGCGCGGCTGCGCCAGCGGCGAATCCGGTACGCCAAACGCCAGCACACAGCTGGCCCCGAATGGCGCCATCAACCACGGAATGCCGGATAGCACGCTCAGCCCGCCAGTAATGGCAATCGCGATGAGGGCGCCAAGCGACGAGAGCAGAACGAATTTCAGCGGCGGCGCGGGCGGGGCATCAGAGTGCAGCAAGCGGCGGATTGACATGGGGACATCCTGACAAAGAGTGAAAGGGAAGCGATTTCGGGCTAGTATACCGATCAGTATCTTTCAGTCAACCGATCGGTATACTTAATGGACATAGCCCAACATATCGTTGCCTCCTCGCTGCAGTTGTTTTACCGCAATGGTTTTCATGCGACCGGGGTTGAGCTGCTCAGCCGGGAGGCAGGTGTCACCAAGAAGACCCTGTATCGGCATTATCCGAGCAAGGACGTGCTGATCGATGCGGCCCTGGCACTGCGCCATGAGCAGTTCATGACCCGGATGCGCACGTTCGTTGAGCGGGCAGACGCTGCACAGCGGCCGCTGGCCTATATCGATTTCATTGCCAACTGGGTTCAGGAAGACGACTTCTGCGGCTGCGCGTTTATCAACGCAACGGCAGAATTCGCGCAGTCCGACAGTGCTCCGCATCAGCAGGCGGCACGCCACAAGGGTGAAATTCAGGCGTACCTGCTGAGTCTGTGCGCCAGCGCCGGCGCGCAACAGCCAGAGGTGGTGTCTACCCAGTTGTTTCTGATTGGTGAGGGGCTGATTGTCGGCAGTCAGGTGCAGCAGGCACAGCGCGTTGCCCTGGTTGATGGTGCACAGGCTGCCGCGCAGGTTATCTGGTCGGCGAGCCAGTGACCTGATTGGCGCTGCAGCGAGTCTGCGGCTCGGCTCAAAGGTAGCGGGCCGCAGGCCGGTTGTGCGACAGGTTGGGCGCCAGTTGCAACCGTGCCTGGGTCAGCGCGTGCCATTCGCTGCTGTCCGGCAGGGAGGGAATGGTCACCAGTTCGCCCTGATCGAAACCGCGCAGTGCGGCATCGACCAGATCCTCCACCTCCATCACCATGCCTGGAGGGATCTGCGCCAGCGAGCTGCCAGAGCGCTCGAAGATCTCGGTGCGGGTCACTCCGGGCAACACCACCTGAACCTGCACGCCGTGGCTTGCCAACTCGGCGTGCATGCTCTGGCTCAGGCTCAGCACGTAGGCCTTGCTGGCGCTGTAGATGGCGTTGAAGCGCTCCGGCAGCAGCGACACCACCGAGCCGATATTGATGATCGCGCCGCCGCCACCGAGGCTGAAGCGTACTGCAGCAGCGCTGGCGAGCATGGTCAGCGCCAGCAGATTGATCTGCAGCAGGCTGTGGGTGCTGTCCAGGTCGGCCTCGGCCAGGCTGCCGTTGAGGGCGATGCCTGCACTGTTGACCAGCAGCGTAATCTGCTCGTCGCTGCGTAGCCTGGCGGCAACCTTTTCGATGTCGGCGTGTTGTTCCAGGTCGGCGCTGAGCAGATCGACGCGCACCCTGTGGGCGGCAGTAAGCTCATCTGCGAGCTGCCGCAGACGTGTTTCGTTGCGGGCGACCAGCAGCAGGTCATAGCCGCGGGCGGCCAGGCGGCGGGCGTAGGTCGCACCGATACCGCTGGAGGCGCCGGTGATCAGCGCGGTCTGGGCATGAGAGGAGGCTTTCATGGTCGTACTCCTAGCTTTGAATTATGGCCGTCATGCTATTAGCATGATGATCATAATTCAATAGGCCCTGACGCACGCCGACCAGCGGTTGTCGGTGGTTTCAGCCAAACAGCTTTTGGGTGAGACCGGCGACGTACTTGCCCTGATAACGGGCAATGGCGCGCTCGCGGGCATCTGGCTGACGGGAGCCATCACCGCCGGCGATGGTCGATGCGCCGTAGGGTGTGCCGCCCTTGCCGTGCTCGATATCGGCCAGTTCCTTGGTGCCGTAGCCGATGGGCACGATGACCATGCCGTGGTGCGCCAGGGTGGTCCAGGTGGAGGTAATGGTCATCTCCTGGCCGCCGCCGGTGCCGGTGGAGGTAAATACGCTGGCGATCTTGCCGTGCAGTGCGCCCTTGGCCCACAGGCCGCCTGTCTGATCGAAGAAGGTGCGCATCTGGCTGGACATGTTGCCGAAGCGGGTCGGCGTGCCCACGATGATGGCATCGTAGTCGGCCAGTTCACCCGGGCTGGCAACGTCAGCGGCCTGATCAACCTTGCCGCCGGCTGCCTTGAAGGCGTCTTCCGGCATGGTTTCCGGCACCCGCTTGATGGTGACCTCAACCCCCTGAACCTGCCGCGCGCCTTCGGCGACGACCTGGGCGAGGGTTTCAATATGTCCGTACATGGAGTGGTAAAGCACTAGTACCTTGGCCATTGCTGTCTGCTCCTGCTGTGATGGGCGTTGCCGCGCCGGCGCTCGGGTTCGCGATTGATCGGCGCGCCTCAAAGCATAGAGCATGATGTGCAGGGCAAGTTCAGGCGATCGCGCCGATCAATCCTGATAGCGGCGGTGCGGACCCTGACGCAGCGGGTCGAGCAGCGGTTTTAGCCCGTTGTGGTCGATCTCCTGCATCAGTTGCAGCAGGCGGCCGATCTCGCCCTTGGGAAAGCCCTCCCGGGCGAACCAGTTGAGGTAGTGGCCGGGCAGGTCGGCGAGCAGGCGACCCTTGTATTTGCCGAAGGGCATTTCGCGGGTGACCAGCAGCACAAGATCTTCGGGTTTCATTGCGGCTCGCAGATTCGGAGTGAAAGGCGATTATGCCTTCCCCGCTTCGTCAGGTCATGTTGGGCAGGTCGCGGCCAACAGGGTATCCTGCGCAGCCGTTTTCACCGCCACAGAGAGTTATTGCCATGATCGTCAAGGCACTGCGGGTCATTGTTGGCCAGCTCGTCGTCTTTATCAGCTTCCTTACCCGGCCGCGCCCGATGCAGCGCGAACCCGCCGCGCAGGCTGCGGTGGATGACGCCGCGTCGGCGCTGGCGCTGTATCAGTTCAACGGCTGCCCGTTCTGCGTGAAGGTCCGTCGTACCCTGCGGCGGCTGAATGTACCGGTTGAGCTGCGCGATGCCTCCGGCAACGCCGAGCACCGCCAGACCCTGCTGGCCGAGGGTGGCAAGATCAAGGTGCCCTGTCTGCGTATCGAGGAAGACGATCAGACCCGCTGGCTGTACGAGTCCGATGCGATCAACGCCTACCTCGAATCCCGCTTTGCCTGAGCAGGCGCTGCACTAGGCCTGCTGATAGCTGTCGATGACTTCCTGCGCCGCACGGAAGGCATCGATGGCGGCCGGTACGCCGGCATAGACTGCGCAGTGCAGCAGCGCTTCGCGGATCTCTTCCACCGTGCAGCCGTTGTTCAGGGCCCCTCGCACATGGCCTTTGAGCTCCTGCGGGCACTTCAGCGCGGTCAGGGCGGCCAGGGTAATCAGGCTGCGGGTCTTGCGGTCCAGCCCCTCGCGATTCCATACCCCACCCCAGGCGTGTTCATTGACGAACTCCTGCAGCGGCTGACTGAATTCGGTTGCATTGTTCAGCGCACGGTCGACGAAGGCGTCGCCCATGACTTCCCGGCGTACCTGCACGCCTTCCTGCCTGGTCTTGCTCATGTTTTGGTCCTCTTTCTACGGTGCTGGCCGCAGTCTATCAGGCTGCCTTGCGAAAGCTGACGCAGATCAGCGCGTATCGGCAGCAGAGATCATTAAACTGTGCCAGAGTGGTGCAATCATAACGAAACACTGGAGGTAGACAGGCATGGCGAGTATTCGGTTTCTCGGTGCAGCGCAGGAAGTAACAGGCTCCTGCCACCTGCTGAGTTCGGCTGCGGTGGGCAAGGTGCTGCTCGACTGTGGCATGCATCAGGGTGGCGACGCGGTAGACCGCCTGCAGGAGGAGCGTTTCGCCTTCAAGCCCGCCGAGATCGATGCAGTGATCCTGTCCCATGCCCATATCGATCACTCCGGGCTGCTGCCCAAGCTGGTCAGCGAAGGGTTTCGCGGGCCGATTTACTGCACGCGCGCGACTGCCGATCTGCTGGAAGTCATGCTCAATGATGCCGCCGGGCTGTATGAGCGTGATCTGGAGCGTGAGAATCTGCGCCGTGCCCGTCGGGGTGCGCCGGACCTGCCGCCGGCCTATACCCGCGACGATGTCGAGCGGGTGTTCAAGCAATGCTCGCCGCAGCGCTACCACCAGCCGTTTGCGATTGGTGAGGCGGGCAGCGTGACCTTCCACGACGCCGGCCACATTCTGGGTTCGGCGATTGTCGAGCTGACCCTGCAGGAGCAGGGCCGGGAGAAGCGTCTGGTGTTCTCCGGCGACCTGGGCAAGAAGGATAGCGTGCTGCTGTTTGACCCCGAGGTGCTGACCCGCGCCGACCTGGTAATGATGGAAGGTACCTACGGTGACCGTGATCACCGCACCCTGGGCAATACTCTGGAGCAGTTCGAGCAGGTCCTGCACGAGGCCTGGGAGCGGGGCGGTAACGTGATGATTCCGGCCTTTGCGGTCGGCCGTACCCAGGAGCTGCTGTTTTACCTCGGCCAGCTGCATGAGCAGGGCAAGCTGGATAACTGGCAGGTGTTCCTCGACAGCCCGATGGCGATCGAAGTCACCCGGCTCTACGACCGCTGGCTCAGCCAGCTCGACTGCGAGGGTGTGAAGGGGCTGTGCAGTGGCGATCAGACTCTGCTGCGTGACTTCCTGCCGCGCCTGCAGCTGACGCCCAGCACCGACGAGTCGATGATGATCAACAAGATCAAGCGCGGCGCGCTGATCATCGCCGGCAGCGGCATGTGTACCGGCGGGCGGATTCGTCACCACTTCAAGCAACGCATCTGGGATGAGCGCAATACCATCGTGTTTGTCGGTTTTCAGGCACGCAATACGCTGGGCCGCATCCTGATTGACGGGGTGCAGCGCATCAAGCTGTTCCGTGAGGAGTATCTGGTGCGCGCGCAGATTGAAACCCTCGGCGGCTTCTCGGCCCATGCCGGGCAAACCGGGCTGGTGGAGTGGGTCAGCCACTTTGAAAACAACCCGAAGGTGGTGCTGGTACACGGCGAGCCGGAAGCGCTGGATGCGCTGGCCAAGCGGCTGTGGGATGAGCATCAGATTGAAGCCATGATCCCGACCCCGGGCCAGTGTCTGGCATTCTGAGTGGAGCAGCAGCATGGCCGAGCAGGGAACGTCGGTTGACTGGCACGCCATTGACCCGGCCAGCGCGCTTGAGCGTCTGGACAGCACCGATCAAGGGCTGAGTCAGGCCGAGGCGCAAACGCGGTTGCAGGAGCACGGTGCCAACGCCCTGCCGCCAGCACCGCCGGAACCGGCCTGGCGGCGCTTTGCCCGCCAGTTTCAGAACACGCTGATCTATGTGCTGCTGGTCAGTGGCGTGATCAGTTTGCTGATGGGCCATCGGGTCGACGCCGGGGTGATCTTCGGCGTGGTGCTGATCAACGCGCTGGTGGGTTTTGTGCAGGAGGGCAAGGCAACCGCCGCCTTGCAGGCCATTCTCGGTATGACCCGCACCCGCTCGCTGGTCTGGCGCGACGGCCAGCTGCGGACCGTCGACAGCAGCGAGCTGGTACCGGGTGATCTGGTCAGCCTGCAGGCGGGCGACAAGGTGCCGGCGGACCTGCGTCTGTTGCAGTTGAAGGATCTGGCCTGCGACGAGTCGATGCTGACCGGAGAATCGGTAGTGGTGCGCAAGCACCTGGCGGCGACGGCGGCCGCTGCGCCGCTGGCCGAGCAGCACGGCATGGCTTTTATGGGCACGCTGGTGACCGCCGGGGTGGGCCGCGGTCTGGTGTGCCGTACTGCCGCCCAGACCGAAATCGGCCGCATCAGCGAGCTGACCCGTCAGGCCACCCTGGTGGATACCCCACTGCAGCAGCAACTGGCGCGCTTCGCTCGCCAGCTCAGCATCCTGACGTTGATTATTGCCGTGCTGACCATTGTGGTCGGCAACCTGCTGCGAGGACTGGCGCTGGACGACATGGTGCAGGCGGCTATCGGTATCGCCGTGGCGACCATTCCCGAGGGGCTGCCGGCGATTGTCACCATCGCCCTGGCCATCGGCGTGCAGCGCATGGCACGGCAGCAGGCGCTGGTGCGGCGGCTGCCCAGCGTCGAGGTACTCGGCTCGGTCGATGTGATCTGTTCGGACAAGACCGGTACCCTGACCGCCAACGCCATGACCGCCCGCCAGTGTGTGACTGCGCTGCAATTGCACCGCATCGAAGGCGATGGCTATCGGCCCGAGGGCAGCATCATGCCGCCGGCAGACGCTGCCCTGATTGCTGCCGCGCGGGTGGCGCTGCTCTGCAACGACGCCAGCCTGTCGCAGGAAAACGGCCAATGGCAGCTGCATGGCGACCCGACCGAGGGTGCACTGCTGGTGCTGGCGCGCAAGGCGCTGCCGCAGTTCGGTCAGGTGCTTGAACAGTGGCCGCGGGTCGAGGAGCTGCCGTTTGAAAGTGAGCGCCGCTATATGGCGACCCTGCACCGTTGTGACAGTGAGCCAACCGCCCTGCTGGCGGTCAAGGGCGCGCCGGACCGGTTGATGATGTGCTGTGAGACGCAGTTCGGTGCCAACGGTCCCGAGCCGCTGGATCTGGCCTGTTGGCAGGCCGAGCTGAAACGCCTTGGTGCCGAGGGGATGCGGGTGCTGGCGCTGGCCGAGCGACGGTTACCGGCCGATGTCCACGCCGAGCACGGGCTGGTCGAGAAGGGCCTGTGTCTGCTGGCGCTGATCGGCATCAATGACCCGCCCCGACCGGAAGCGATCGACAGCATCGCCCGATGCCATCAGGCGGGTATCCGGGTCAAGATGATCACCGGTGACAACCCGCTGACCGCGGCGGCCATCGGCGCGGAGATGGGGCTGAATGTCGAGCGGGTGCTGACCGGTGCCGAGCTGGATCGACTCGACAGCAAGGGGCTGGACGAGGCCGCGTCTGCTGTCGATATCTTTGCCCGCACCAGCCCGGCCAACAAGCTGCAGCTGGTCGAGGCGCTGCAGCGTCAGGGGCGGGTGGTGGCGATGACCGGTGACGGGGTTAATGACGCACCGGCGCTGCGTCAGGCCAATATCGGCATCGCCATGGGCGGCAAGGGTACCGATGCGGCGCGTGAAGCGGGTGACATGGTACTGACCGACGACAACTTCGCCACCATCGCCCACGCGGTCGCTGAAGGCCGCACCGTCTACGACAACGTGGTCAAATCGATTCTCTACATCCTGCCGACCAGTCTGGCCGAGGCGACGGTGATCATTTTCGCCATCCTGCTCGGCTGGACCCTGCCGATTACCCCGGCGCAGATTCTCTGGATCAACATGGTGACCACGGTCACGCTGGCGCTGGCGCTGGCCTTCGAGCCACCGGAGCCGGGGGTGATGGCGCGTCCGCCACGGCCGGC
This sequence comes from Halopseudomonas sp. MFKK-1, assembly GCF_027474385.1. Classification (NCBI taxonomy): domain Bacteria; kingdom Pseudomonadati; phylum Pseudomonadota; class Gammaproteobacteria; order Pseudomonadales; family Pseudomonadaceae; genus Halopseudomonas; species Halopseudomonas sp. MFKK-1. The sequence goes on along the minus strand of NZ_CP114836.1, from coordinate 994,890 downwards.
CGGCCAGAGCCTGATCAGTGCCGAGCTGGCCTGGCGCACGCTGCTGGTATCGGTCTGGGCCGCGGGGCTGGTGTTCTGGCAGTTCGGCGATTACCTGCGCCACGGCGCGTCAGTCGAGCTGGCGCGGGCGGTCGCGGTCAACACGCTGGTAATGATCGAGGCGGTGTATCTGATCAACTGCCGCTTCCTCGATGCCTCGGTGCTGACACCGGCAATCTTCCGCCGCGCCGGGCCGATGCTGGGAGCCATCGTCGGGGTAGTGGTGCTGCAGTTGCTCTACAGCTACCTGCCCTGGTCGCAGCAGCTGTTCGGGCTGGAGTCGCTGTCGGCCGCAGACTGGCGGCGGCTGACAGCGGTCGCCCTGTCGATCTTTGTGGTGGTTGAGCTGGAAAAGGCGTTGCGCCGCTGGCGGGCGGCGCGTCACTCAGCGCGCCAGTAGCAGCGGATCGCCCTCGCCCCTGAGCACCGCCTGTTCGGCGTTGCCGAGCAGGTCGTCCAGCGGGCGGTTCAGCAGCTGTGCTGCCTCGGCGACCAGATGCGCCCAGCTCTGGCGGTTGGCGAACTGCATGCCGAAGGTATCCAGCGTGCCACCGCGGTTGCGGTAGCCGAGGAAGCGACTGGTGCGCGGGCCGGTGTCGAGGCGCCGCAGCACCCCGGTCATCACCTCGGCATGGCCGTGGCAGACGAACAGCCGGCAGCGCGCCGCCGGGATCTGCCGGGCCAGCTCGGCGTCGCTGTGCACCACCGCCTGTTCCATGGCGTCACGCCCCTCGCGCAGCAGCCCCGGCTCGATGATTGCCACCTCGCTGCAGGGCACGCCGTGATAGCGCAGGTGCTGGGCGGCTTGACGCACCGCCTGCAGCTGGTAGGCACCGACGGCCAGCAGTTGCAGTTCGGCACCCGGATCGGCATTCAGCACGGCAAAGCCGGTTTCCGCGGCCGCTTCGGCTTCGGGCACGGTGAGGCAGGCTTCCACCGGATTTTTCGGGGCGACGATCAGCGCCACCTTGCCGTGGCTGGCGTAGACCTTGCGCATCACCGCGACGGCGCTGTGGCTGTCGACCGGAAAGTAGACCGGGGCGCCGTCGCTCATCTCTTGCAGCCAGGCGTCGCACAGGGTCGGGTCTTGGTGGGACTGCTCGTTCTTGCCGTTCTCCCAGGTGTGCGAGGTGGCGATGATCGGCACGCTGAGCCAGCCGGGGGCGCGGCCCAGTTCGCGGGCGTGGCGGCTGAAGATCAGCTCCTGACGCATGGCGCCGAGCATTTTGACCGCAAAGGCTTCATAGCTGACGGCCAGGTTGATGCCCTGGCGGTTGGCCAGTGCCGCGGAGACCACGGCCTCCTCGTTTAGCGCGGTGATCACGCTGCCCTGCAGACCTTCGGCGATGCCGTCTTCGGCGGCGGTGACCCGGTGCAGCAGCTGATCGAGGGTCTGGTTCATGCGGTTGCTGCGCATTTCATCCGGGTTGCCGACCCGCACGCGCAGCTGCGGATTGGCGCGAGTCAGGGCACAGAACCACTGGTCGATGGCGGCCATCGGCGCAGCGGGCTGTTCAGCGGCGATGGGCGGCAGTCGTGGCGTGGGGACCTGAATGCGGGCCAGCGGATGATCCTTTTCCTGCGGACGCTGCTGCTGGCTGTGGGTGCTCAGGGCGGCGACTGCGGCGCGCAGCTCGGCTTCGTCCACGTGCAGCGCGGCGATGCCCTGATTGAAGCGCTCGCGGGCGGCTTCGTTGACGGCCGGGTTGTCGACCAGCGGCAGGTTGTGGGCGGCGTTGGTGCCGGCGCCCGGAAAGCCGAAGCCCTTGACGGTTTCGGCGATGGCGTAGGGCAGGCGCACCGGGTATTCCGCGTCACCGTTGATGACGGATTCGTGGGCGCGGCGCAGGCTGCGGGCCATGCTGATGATGGCCCAGGCAAAGGCGGCCGGATCGCGGCCGTCGATATCGATCGGGTCAAAGCCGTTGAGCGTCAGATGCTCGCGCAGCCAGTCGACACCGCCAACCTGCGCCATGGTCGAGCGCTGGTCGATACGCCGGCCGTTGGCGATCATGATCGGCATCACCAGCCCGCTGTCTTCACCGCGCCACCAGCGCGGCGCCCAGTCGCTGCCGCGCTGCTCCTCGAAGGCGCCGTCGCTGAGGAAGGTCACCAGTTCCTGCCCCGGCAGCGGCATGTGTACGTACTGCAGGCCGGCAAAGCCGAGGTAGCCGCCTTCGCTGATGCCGCCGCCGGTGTGCGGATTGACGTGGCTGCCAAGCGGTACCGCCGGGCGGCCTTCGGCATCAATGGCGTAGCTGTAGAAGTCCTGGCAAAGCTGGCTGAGCCCGGCATCGCTGAACGGGTAGCGCTCGGCCTGCGCCGCGTCGGTGTTGCCCAGCAGCACGTTGACCGCATCAATCGCCGCCACGCAGTGCCCTTGGCCCATCAGCCAGCTGCGGGTAGTGCCGGTCAGGGCGTTGGCCAGCAGGTAACCAACGTAGGCCGGCACCATATTCAGTGCGCCGCCGGTGTGGCCTTCGGGCTGGGGTTTGAAGTCGCTCTGCGCGAGCGGGCGGCCGTCCAGATAGACCTGGCGGGCGTAGGTCATGTGCGCCACCTGGCGCATCGCCGCATTGCACAGCCGGTCGGCGGCCTTGAGCAGCAGCGTAGCCTGAGCCACGGTGCAGGTGCCGTCGGCGGCCAGCTCTGCAAGCAGGTCGCTGATGCGGTCACGGGTCAGAAAATCGTGGTGAATGACGCCGAAGCCTTGGCTCCAGTCGTGCAACGTATCGGTCATGCTGGGTCTCCTTGCCCTGTCTGTCTGCCACGTTAGCAGAGAAAACCGCGGCTGCCTTGCGCTGGGTCACGAAGGCGGCATTTGCGATGGCTGCGGGCGATCTTCGGCAGGGGCAAACGCACAAGCACCCGCATGAAGCGGGTGCCGGGTACCTGTGGCCAGCCGGACGCTACAGCTTGGGTCGGCGGCCCATGATGAAGGACACGATAAACAGCACCAGAAAGACCAGAAACAGAATCTTGGCGATCCCGGTCGCGGTGCCGGCGATGCCACCAAAACCGAGAACCGCAGCGATGATGGCAATGATCAGAAAGGTAATGGCCCAGCTAAGCATGGTCGTTCTCCTTATCAGCAGATCCCGAGCGCTACGGTTTGATGCGCCACAGGTTCCGGGGACGCCGGGGTGGCATCTCGCCACCCCGGCCGGTCGGTTATTGCGCCTTCTTCAGGTCGCGCATCAGGTCATGGCAGGCGCGGACCTTGGGCATTTCGCTGACCAGTTCGGCGCGCATGTCAGGATCGTTGCTCTGCATGGCGTCTTCGAATGCGTGCAGGATGCGATCCTCGGCCTCTTCCAGCTGGGCGATGTAGGTCGCTTCTTCATCACTGGACAGCGCCGCCCGGGTATCGGCGTATACCTGGCGAACCTTGCCGGTGAGCGTGCCGCCGCTGGCGGGTGTTTCCTGGTTGGCGGCAACGCGTTTTTCCAGGGCAATGATCACATTGCTTTTGGCCTGTGACATGTTGCTGAACAGGGTCTTGAGCTCGCTGCTCTTGACCTCATCGCGGGCATGTTCGTAGAAGCGTTTGCCGTCGCGGGTAATTTCGATCAGTTCGTTCAGTTGAGTGGCTGTGTTGCTCATGATCGTTGTCCGTCTCTTGGGTGTATGTGACAGATGCGGGCGCCAGCCGGGGTAAGGCTGGCGCCGGGTGATCAGTTGGCGGTGCGCAGGTTCTCTGCACTCACGCCCTTGACGCCGCGGATATTCTTGGCGGTCTCGATGGCCAGCTCCTTCTCGGCCTCGGTCATGACAGTACCGCCCAGCGTGACTACGCCGTTATCGGTGTCGACCGAGATATCCAGGCCGCTTAGGTTGCTGCTCAGCAGGTAGCTGGATTTCACCTTGCTGGTGATCCAGGCGTCACTGATCGCAGCGCCTGCCTCATCGGCGGCGTTCTGCGCCTTGGCAGCGGCGGTGGCCTCACCGTCGACGCGGATCTGGTTGTCGACGCGATGCACGCCCTCGGTGTCCTTGGCCAGCATGCCGGCCAGATCCTTGGCTTCCTCGCTCTGGGCGGTACCGGTCAGGGTGACGACATCGCCGCGGGTATCGACATTAATGTCCAGGCCCTCGGTGTTGCTGTTCCACATCAGCTTGGACTTGATGCTGGCGGTGGTGGTCGCATTGGTGAAACTTTGCGACAGGCTCGGTGTGCCGGCGGTCTGTTCCTTGCGCTTGGCGTCCGGGTTGACGGTCAGCTGGTTGTCGACGCGCTGCACGCCTTCGATGCTCTTGGCAACCTGCTCGGCCAGATCGCGGTCAACATCGCTTTCGACTTCCCCGCTCAGGGTCGCGACGCCGCTTTCCACATCGACGTCGATGCTAAAGGGATTAAGGTGACGGTTCAGGGCGATGGCGGTCCAGATCGAGCCTTCCTGACGCGCCTCGGTCAGATCGCCTTCCGCAGCATGGGCGGCCAGCGGCATCATGCCCATCAGGCTGGCGGTGGCAGTGGCGAGTGCGATGGTTTTCAGCTTGTTCATGGGTGTCTCTCCTGTAATCGGTTTCCATCAGCGGCCTTTTCGTCGACCGTTGTGAGGATGATTGCAGGGCCTGTGCCAGCTTTTTTATTTTCAGCAAATCCTTTTAAATCAGATGGTTATGGTTCTTTGGCGGAATGCCATGACATGCGCATTGCACGAATGGGCAATATGGGTCGTGCAATTTGCAAGCGGATTTGCTGTCTATCTCCCGTAGGCTGGGCAGAGTGTTGCTGTGATGCACCCGACAGCTCGCTACACTGCCTGAGGTAGTGAGCCGTCATGGTCTGGCCCGCTGCGGAGGTTGGTCCTTTTTCATTTTTTGTCGGAGTCTGTTCCCATGTATGCGCGCGTACTTGCTGTTATGCCTTTGTTGCTGTCGCTGGCGGCTTGCCAGGGCGCAGCAGTCAAACCGGATTATGATCTCACTCACGACTTTGCCGGCGATCAGACCTGGGAGTGGGTCGAGCCGCGGGTGGAATTTCGACCAAGCGATGATCCGCGGATCGGTGGTGAGTTGATGGCCGGACGGATCGAGCAGGCGGTGGCCGAGCAGCTCGACGCCCGTGGCCTGCGCCCGGTGCTGGAGGGCAGAGATGCTGATCTGCAGGTCAAAAGCTATGTGCTGGTCGAGAAGCGGCAGGAGAACGTCACTACCAGCTTTGGCGGCTACTGGGGCACCGGCTGGGGCGGGTTCTGGGGTGGCCCGGCGGTTCAGACATACCCGCTGGACTACCGCGAGTTGACGCTGCAGATTGATCTGCTCGATGGCGATACCGGTCGGCTGGTCTGGCGCGGGGTTGAAAGCGAGCGCATGAGCGAACGCGAGCTGACGCCAAGCCAGCGAGACGAACAGGTGCAGCGGCTGGTGAGCCGCATCCTGGCGGCGTTTCCTCCGTATTAAAGCGAGGCAACCATCGCCTGATCGCCGCGCAGCTTGGTGACATCCGCGCGCGGCGGTGCGCCAAACATGCGGCGGTACTCGCGGCTGAAGTGTGAGGGGCTTTCGTAGCCAACCCGGTAACTGGCGGTTGCCGCTTCCAGCCCCTCGGTCAGCATCAGGCGCCGGGCTTCGTGCAGGCGCAGCTTCTTCTGAAACTGCACCGGCGACATGCGGGTGACCTGTTTGAAGGTGTGGAACAGGGTCGACTCGCTCATGTTCACGTCTTCAGCCAGCTCCCGCACCCGTAACGGCTCGGCAAAGCGGTCCTTCAGAACGGCAATGACCCTGGAGATGCGATGGGCCTGGGTATCGGTGGCGACAAAGTCGCGCAGGCGCCAGCCCATCTCGCCCATCAGCGCCCGATAGATGATTTCGCGACGCACCAGTGGCGCCAGAACGCGCGCATCGGTTGGCGATGACAGCAGCGCGACCAGTCGGGTCATGGCCTGCAGAATGCCGGTATCCAGCGGCGCCACGCACAGCCCGCAAGACGCCGCCGGGCAATCCCGTTGCTGATCCAGTGGCGGCAGTTCATCGCCCAGTTCCAGCACCAGCTCGGCGATCTCCTGCTGATTGAGCGATAGCTTGACCGCCAGATAGGGCGCGTTCGGGGTGGCATCAATGACGCAACCGCCGACCGGCAGTTCGACTGCCGAAATCATGTAACTCAGGGGGCCGTAGAGAATCTCCTTGTCGCCCAGCTGCACGGTTTTGCTGCCCTGGGCGATGACACAGAGCGCAGGTTCATAGACGACGGAACTGAAGCTGGTCGGCTGGTCTGCACGGTAGACCTCAAGCCCGGGAATACGCGTTTCATTGATCCCCTCGTTGATCGCATGCTCGCTGACCAGGTCGGCCAGCTGGCGGCACATGGGCAGGTCCAGTGGCGCTGGCTGAGTGTTGTCGTGTGACACGGTCAATGACCTCCTTCGGAGTTTCGCGACAGTATACGCAGATCAATTGATAACCAGATTACAGTCTTCAGGCAATTGCAGGATCAGGCAATAAGCTTGCAGGATTGCGCAAATCCTTGTGCGGTAAGGCTTGTTCTGCTCCTTTTGGGCGCTTTCTGTTACAGGGTCAGTGCTTGCTACAGCAGAATTAGGCGATTGCCAAATTCTCCGTATTTACAGAATTAGGCAATCTTCGCGCAGGACCGAGCTACCTGAGTGTGGCCCGCCGCACGTATCGTTTACGCCATACCCGATCCCCTTCAACCAACCGACGTGCCCCTCGGCGCGCGGGGATCCCTTTTTTTGCCTGCCAACTATTGCCCACAACACAGGGAGCGATGGATTACATGAACACGCATGCTTTTAACGGCTTTGCCCGTGCTGGCGCGGTCACCGCGCTATTGCTGCTACTAGCTGGTTGCGAGGCCAGCGGCGACCAGGCCAATAACCCGAACTTACCGGCTCCTGAGGTCGATGTGGCGGTGGCGCAGCCGCGCGATGTGACCCTTTGGGACAGCTTTACCGGCCGCATGGCCGCGCCGGAAACCGTGGAGCTGCGAGCCCGTGTCAGCGGTTATATCGACAAGGTGGCTTTTGCAGAAGGTGAGCTGGTCAAACAGGGGGACGTGCTGTTTGTCATCGACCAGCGCCCGTATCAGGCGCGCCTGCAGATGGCCCGAGCGGAAGTGGCGCGCGCCCGCAGTCAGGTGACGCTGGCGGCGCGTGAGGCCGAGCGGGCCGAGCAGCTGTGGCAGCGCCGCGCCATTTCCCGCGAGGAGATGGAACAGCGCAGCGCCGCGCGCAGTATGGCGCAGGCCGCGCTGGCCTCGGCGCAAGCGGCGCAGGACAACGCCGAACTGGAGCTGGCCTATACCGAGGTCAGGGCGCCGGTGTCCGGCCGCATGGGCCGTGCCGAGATTACCCGCGGCAACCTGGCGACCGCCGATGCGACACTGCTGGCGACGCTGGTCTCGGTCGACCCCATGTATGTCTACTTCGAGAGCGACCAGCAGACCGTCGAGAGCAACCCGTATGCTGATGCCATATCCATACCGGTGCGACTGGGGTTGGGCAGCGGTCAGGATTACCCCTACCAGGGTCAGCTCGACTTCGTCGACAACCAGTTCAATGCCGGCACCGGAACGCTGCAGTACCGGGCCGTGATCGCCAACCCCGAAGGGCTGTTCCGTCCCGGCCAGTTCGCCCGGGTGCAGATGCCGGTCGCGGCGGCCCGCCAGGCGATTCTGATCGACCAGAAGGCGGTGTTGACTGACCAGGATCGGCGCTATGTCTACGTGCTGGACGAGCAGAACCGGGCGACTCGCCGCTTTGTCGAGACCGGCCGCCGGGTGGATGGCCTGCTGGTGATCCGTGGCGGTTTGCAGGCCGGCGACCGGGTGGTGGTCAATGGACTGCAGAAGATTCTCTATCCGGGTTTCGAGGTCGCGCCGCAGCTGGTGGCGATGGACCGCAGCCAGCCGGTTCGCAACGAGGTAGCGCTGCAGACGGCGTTCTGACCCTGACCTGATTTTCCCCTTTTAACGATATTGCTGGGGCGTGCTCTCTCGAGCACGCCAAGGGAGCGTATTGCCGTGAATATTTCACGTTTCTTTGTCGATCGGCCGATCTTTGCCTCGGTGCTGTCGATCATCATCTTTGTGGTCGGCCTGATCAGCATCCCGATGCTGCCGGTCAGCGAATATCCGGAGGTTGTGCCGCCCAGCGTGCTGGTCAGCGCGAGCTATCCGGGCGCCAACCCCAAGACCATCTCGGAAACCGTCGCCACGCCGCTGGAGGAAGCCATCAACGGCGTGGAAGACATGATCTACATGAAGTCGGTAGCCGGCAGTGACGGCAGCCTGGCGCTGACCGTGACCTTTGCCCTGGGTACCGACCCGGATCAGGCGCAGGTGCAGGTGCAGAACCGGGTGTCGCAGGCCCTGCCGCGCCTGCCCGAGGATGTACGTCAGCTGGGGGTGACCACGCAGAAGCAGTCGCCCAACCTGATGATGGCGGTGCACCTGATCTCACCGGATGACAGCCTGGATGCGACCTACATTCGCAACTATGCGGTGCTGCACATCCGTGACGAGCTGGCGCGTATTCCGGGTGTTGGTCAGGCCGGCCTGTTCGGTGCCGGCGACTATGCCATGCGCCTGTGGGTTGACCCCCAGCGTGCGACCTCCCTCGGCGTTACCGCCGGCGATATCGTCGCTGCCGTGCGCGAGCAGAACGTGCAGGTGTCGGCCGGGCAGATCGGCGCACCACCGATGCCGCAGGGCTCGGATCTGCTGATCTCGATTAACGCCAAGGGGCGTCTGGACAGCACCGAAGCCTTTGGCGATATCGTGCTGAAGACCGGTGATGACGGCGAGATTACCCGCCTGCGTGACGTAGCCCGAGTCGAGCTGGCGGCGCAGGAAGACTCCCTGCGCGCCCTGCTCGACGGACGTCAGGCGGTGGCCCTGCCGATCTTCCAGTCACCGGGCTCCAATGCCCTGGATGTCTCTACCGCGGTGCGCGCCAAGATGGCCGAGCTGGCCGAGGACTTTCCCGAGGGCCTGAGCTGGGAAGTGGCCTACGACCCGACCGTGTTCGTCAGCACCTCCATCAGCTCGGTGATCACCACCTTGCTCGAAGCGGTAGCGCTGGTGGTGCTGGTGGTCATTCTGTTCCTGCAAACCTGGCGCGCGTCGCTGATTCCGCTGCTGGCGGTGCCGGTGTCGATTGTCGGCAGCTTTGCCGTGCTGCTGATGCTGGGCTTCTCGATCAACACCCTGACGCTATTTGCCATGGTGCTGGCGATCGGCATTGTCGTGGACGACGCCATCGTGGTGGTCGAGAACGTCGAGCGTAACATCGAGCAGGGGCTGGCTCCGCTGGCGGCGGCGCACCAGGCGATGCGCGAGGTCAGCGGGCCGATTGTGGCGATCAGTCTGGTGCTCTGCGCGGTGTTTGTGCCGATGGCGTTTCTGGATGGCATTACCGGCCAGTTCTATCGCCAGTTCGCCGTGACCATTGCCATTACCACGGTGATCTCGGCGATCAACTCGCTGACCCTGTCGCCGGCGCTGGCTGCCACCCTGCTCAAGCCCCATGGCGCCGCGCCGGATCTGCCGACCCGGGTAATCAACCGCAGCTTCGGCTGGTTGTTCCGCCCGTTCAACCGCTTCTTCCAGCGTAATGCCGAGCGCTATGAAGGGCTGGTAGGCCGCAGCCTTGGACGACGCGGCATGGTGTTTGTGGTCTATCTGCTGCTGTTGGGCGTCACCGTGGTGATGTTCCGTCAGGTGCCGGGCGGCTTTATCCCGGTTCAGGACAAGACCTACCTGATCGGCAGCATCCGGCTGCCCGAAGGCGCCACACTGGATCGGACCGAGGCGCTGGCGCGTCAGGTCAGTGACCTGGCACTGGAAACCGAGGGCGTGGCCAACGCGGCGGCCTTTGTCGGCTTTAACGCATTGCAGGGCACCAATACGCCGAACGTCGGTACCGTGTTTATCCTGTTTGATGACTTTGACATCCGTGAGCGCACGGCCGATGAGATTGCCGGCGAGATCAACGGCAAGCTGGGGCAGTTGAAGGAAGGCTTTGCCATTTCCTTTATGCCGCCGCCGGTGTTTGGCCTGGGCGCGGGGTCGGGTTATTCGCTGTACATTCAGGATCGCCGCGGCAACGGCTACGGTGCCCTGCAGCAGGCGACCGACGGGCTGGCGATGCAACTGAGCCAGACGCCGGGCCTGAGCTTCCCGATTACCTCGTATCAGGCCAACGTGCCGCAGTTGGACGCCGAGGTGGACCGCCTGCAGGCCAAGGCACAGGGCGTGCGCCTGGATGAACTGTTCGGCACCCTGCAGCTGTATTTCGGCGCGCAGTACATCAACGACTTCAACCTGTTTGGTCGGACCTATCAGGTGCGCGCCCAGGCGGATGCGCCCTACCGGGATGAGCCAAGCGATATCGACCACCTCTACGTGCGCAACGCCGCCGGCGAGATGGTGCCGCTCAATACCATGGTCAGCCTGAAGCCGAGCTTTGGCCCGGACCCGGTGATCCGTTACAACGGCTACCCGGCGGCAGATCTGATCGGCCAGTCCGATCCGGCCATGCTGTCGTCCACCGAGACGCTGGATACGGTCACTGCGGTTGCAGCCAAGGCGCTGCCGCCCGGCATGCAGATTCAGTGGACCGATCTGAGCTTCCAGCAGGTCAATCAGGGCAGCGCCGCGCTGGTGGTGTTCCCGGTCGCGTTGCTGCTGGTGTTCCTGGTGCTGGCGGCGCTGTACGAGAGCTGGGTGATGCCGCTGGCGGTGATCCTGATCGTGCCGATGTGTCTGCTGGCGGCGATGCTCGGGGTCTGGTGGACCGGTGGTGACGCCAACATCTTCGTCCAGGTCGGTCTGGTCGTGCTGATGGGGCTGGCGTGCAAGAACGCGATCCTGATCGTCGAGTTTGCCCGCGAGCTGGAGATGCACGGCATGGAGACCGTCAAGGCCGCGCTGGAAGCCAGCCGCCTGCGTCTGCGCCCGATCATCATGACCTCGGTGGCCTTTATCGCCGGCGTGCTGCCGCTGGTGCTGGCCGCTGGCGCCGGCAGCGAAGTGCGCAACGCCATGGGGATTACCGTCTTTACCGGCATGCTCGGTGTGACCCTGTTCGGGTTGCTGCTGACGCCGGTGTTCTATGTGGCGCTGCGCAAACTGGCTGGCACCTCGCTTGCCGTTGAGCCGACAGCGCACGCGGAGGAAAAAAATCATGCATAAGCTGTTGCCTCTGGCCCTCAGCGTGATGCTGACGGCCTGTGCGGTGGGGCCCGATTACCAGGCGCCGGAGCCGGTACCGCTGGCCGGCTTCAGCCAGGCCGATGCAGTGGCCGACCAAAGTCAGGACAGCGAGAAGCGCTTCTGGTCCGGCTTCAATGACCCGCAGTTGGCGGCGCTGATCGACCGCGCGCTGGCGCAGAACCTGGATCTGCAAACCCTGCTGGCACGTTATCAGGGGGCTGAAGCGCTGCTGCGCGGCGCCCGTCGGGACCGCTGGCCCAGCGTGACCCTGCAGGGCAGTGCCGGCGAGCAGCGCCTGGCCGAAGTCGAGCGCAGTGAGCCGAGCCGCGACCGGGTCGAGCAGTACTCGCTCGGCGCGGTGGCCAGCTGGGAGCCGGACTTCTATGGTCGTCTGCAGCGGGCGGTGGAGGCCGGCGAGGCGGATCTGCAGGCCAGCGCCGCAGACCTGCAGGCGCTGCAGGTCGCCATTGCCGGGCAGGTCGCCAGTGGCTACTTCACCCTGCGCGGCCAGCAGCAGTTGCTGGCCGTTGCCGAGCAGAATGTCGACCTGCAGCAGCAATCACTGGATATCGTCACCGCCAGGCTGGATGCCGGCCGCGGTACCGAGTTTGATCGGGTGCGAGCGCAGGCGCAGCTGGATGCCCTGCGCGCGGCGGTGCCGCAGCGTCAGGCCGATGTGCAGCTGAGCCTGCACCGGCTGGCAGTACTCACCGGGCAACCACCGGCGGCGCTCAATCAGCAGCTGGCAGAGGCCCGCCCGCTGCCGGCCATGCGTGCGCGCATCCCGGTTGCTACCCCGGCCGAGGTGCTGCGCCGGCGCCCGGATATACAGGCAGCAGAACGCCGTCTGGCGGCGGCGACGGCAAGGATTGGCGTAGCGACTGCGGACCTGTTCCCGCGCTTTACCCTCGGCGCGCTGCTCGGCTCGGTGGTGGGCAGCGACGGTGACCTGTTCAGTGCCGGGGCGCAATCGCGCGCGGTGACCCTGGGCATCGACTGGACGTTTCTTGATGTGGAAGGTGTGCGGGCACGCATCGCCGCGGCCGACGCCACCGGCGCCGAGCGGCTGGCGCAATACCAGCAGACCGTGTTGCTGGCGCTGGAAGAAACCGAAAACGGCTTGGTGCGCTACCGCCACGCGCGGGAGCGCAGCCGCTGGCTGCAGGCCTCCAGCGAAGCTGCCCAGGCTGCCGTGGATCAGGCGCGGCTGCGCTACGAGCAGGGCTATATCGAGTACTTCGAAGTGCTGGATGCCGAGCAGCAACTGACCGCTGTGCGCAGTGATCTGGTGCAGAGCCGGATCGAGACGGCGACCGCCATGGTCAGCGTCTATCGTTCCCTCGCCGGAGCCCCGCCGGTACCCGCGGCGCAGGGTCACGGCATGCCATGACCGGACGGCCTTGCAGACGGCGCTGGGCGAGGTGGTCCAGATCGCGCGGTGGAGAAGCCTGTGGCGTTCTCCACCCTACGAGTCATCGGCGGAAGCTTAGAAGTTGGCGGGTGTCGTCGCGCTGATCAGCACGCAGGGCTCGTCGAACGGGTTACGAAAACGGTGCGGCTGGTTGCTGTCGAAGTAGTAGCTGTCGCCGGTTTCCAGTACATAAACCTCGCTGCCGACGGTCACTTCCAGCTGGCCGCTGACCACGGTGCCGGCTTCTTCGCCTTCGTGGTTGAGCATGTCCGGGCCGGTATCGGAGCCGGGTGGGTAGGTCTCGTTGAGGAAGGAGAAGGCACGGTTGGGGTGCCCCTTGCCGACCAGTTTCATGGTGACTTCGTTGGAGCCGATATCCAGCAATTCGTCGGCGCGGTAGATCACCTTGCGTTGGGTGTCTTCCTCCAGCTCCAGCGAGAAGAAATCGACCAGCGACATCGGGATGCCTGAGAGCACTTTCTTCAGTGAACTGACCGAGGGGCTGACGCTGTTTTTCTCGATCATGGAGATAGTGCTGTTGGTGACGCCGGCGCGTTTGGCCAGTTCACGTTGGGATAAACCTTTGAGTTTGCGGATGGTTTTGAGACGGGCACCAACGTCCAATGGCAGATTCCTCCGGGGAATGGTCGGACTGAACGCCGCAGGGGGGCATTCGACCGGGGGATAATTGCACGGCTGTTCAGAATTTTCAACAGCCGTGCCGCCGCCATCACCCAATGTAGTGACGGGGTACCCGGTTCAGGTTGCAGAACAGCTGGTACGGGATGCTGTCGGCCCAGCCTGCCACTTCACTGGCGTTCAGGCCATCACCCCAGAGGGTCACGCTGCTGCCCAGTCCGCTGCCGGGCAGGTCGGTCAGTTCGACGGTCAGCATGTCCATTGATACCCGGCCGATCAGTCGGCTGCGCTGGCCGTCGACCAGCACCGGTGTACCGTCTTTGGCGTGGCGTGGATATCCGTCGGCATAGCCCATGGCAACCACGCCGACGCGGGTTGGCCGGGTGGTGACGAAGCGTGAGCCGTAGCCGATCGGCTCGCCCGCTGGCAACTCGCGCACGGCGATGATGCGCGAGGTCAGTTGCATCACCGGACGCAGTTTCGCGGCATGCTCCTGCTCGAACTCGAACGGGGTTGCGCCATACAGCATGATGCCGGGGCGCAGCCAGTCGTTGTGGGCCTGCGGCCAGGCCAGAATGCCGGGTGAGTTGCACAGGCTGGCCGGGCCATCGAGCCCGGCAGTGGCGACGGCGAAGGTCGCCAGCTGCTGTTCGGTACGACCGGTGTCGGGCTCGTCGGCGCGGGAGAAGTGGGTGATTTTGGTCAGGCTGGCTACCTGTGGCAGCGCGGCCAGACGGCCCCAGATCGTGGCGTATTCCTCGGGGCTGAAACCAACCCGGTGCATGCCGCTGTCAAGCTTCAGCCAGATGTGCAGCGGTCGGCTGAGGGTGGCCGCTTGCAGTTGCTGCAGCTGGGCATCGTGGTGCAGCACCGCCCAGAGGTCATGCTCGGCCAGCAGTGGCAGCTCGTCGGCATCGAACCAGCCTTCGAGCAGCAGGATCGGGCCGCGAATGCCGGCTGCGCGCAACTCCAGCGCTTCCTCGATGCAGGCGACGGCGAAGCCGTCGGCATCGGCCTGCAGCGCTTCGGCGCATTGAACGGCGCCATGCCCGTAGGCGTTGGCCTTGACCACCGCCAGCGCGCGGCGACCGGACAGCGATTTGGCCAGTTGGTAGTTGTGACGCAGGGCAGACAGATCGATCAGTGCTTGGGCTGGGCGCATGGGTAAGGCATCTTGAATAAAAAAGACGGGGCAATGTGCCCCGTCAGAATATCAGACACCACTGAACGCGTGGGAGCGGTGACTGAGAGGGTGAAACAGGTTTTTCTGCAATCTCAGGGCAGTGCAGCAACGACCGACATCTCGACCAGAATGTCCGGCTCGCAGAGTTTGGCTTCAACGGTTGCGCGGGCTGGAGCGGTGCCGGCGGGCAGCCACTGATCCCAGACGCTGTTCATGGCCTCGAAGTCGGCGTCGATATCCTTCAGGTAGATGGTCACCGACAGAATGTTGGTCTTGTCGGTGCCGGCCTCGGCCAGCAGCGTCTCGATCTCTGCGAGGGTGCTGCGGGTCTGCTCGGCGGCGTCCTTGGCAAGGTCGTCATCGGCGGCAACCTGACCGGCAAGGTAGACCGTGTTCTGGTGAATCACGATCTGACTCATGCGGTGGTTAGTGTGCAGACGCTGGATGGCCATGGTGCTGGTGTTCCTTGTGGTTGGTATAACGGTCAAAGCTGTAATCGCCGGCGTTTAGCGCGGGCTTTTCGCCGGACAGCAGGTCGGCCAGCAGTTTGCTGGAGCCGCAGGACATGGTCCAGCCCAGGGTGCCGTGACCGGTGTTGAAATACAGGTTGCGCAGGCGGCTGGCGCCGATGATCGGCGTGCCGTCCGGGGTCATCGGGCGGAACCCGGTCCAGAAGGTGGCTTCGGCCACCTTGCCACCCTGCGGGAACAGGTCGGAGACAACCATTTCCAGTGTTGCGCGACGCTTTTCTTTCAGGGTGTCGTCAAAACCGGTCAGCTCTGCCATACCGCCCACGCGGATGCGGTCGGCGAAGCGGGTGACGGCAACCTTGTAGGTTTCATCCATGATGGTGGAAACCGGTGCCATGGCGTCGTCGGCAACCGGCAGGGTCAGCGAATAGCCCTTGACCGGATAGATCGGCAGATCGACGCCGAGCGGGCGAGCCAGCTTGGGCGAGTAGCTGCCGAGGGCCAGCACGTAGCGGTCGGCGGTCAGCACTTCGCCGTTTTCCAGGCGCACGCCGGTGATCTGCGCGCCATCGCTGAGCAGCTCGTCAATGGCGCAGTTGTAGCGGAAGTCGACGCCCAGCTCGGCTGCCTTGGCGGCAAGGCGGGTGGTGAACAGGTGGCAGTCGCCGGTCTCGTCGTTGGGCAGGCGCAGGCCACCGATGATCTTGTCGGCGCTGGCGGCCAGACCGGGCTCTACGCGCACGCAGCCCTCACGGTCGAGGACTTCGTAAGGCACCCCGCAGCGTTCGAGCACGGCGATGTCCTGGGCGGCGGCGTCCATCTGCTTCTGGGTACGGAATACCTGCAGGGTGCCCAGCTCGCGGTGTTCGTAGTCGACGCCGCTGTCGGTGCGCAGGTCCATCAGGCAGTCGCGGCTGTATTCCGCCAGGCGCATCATGCGTTCCTTGTTGATCGCATAACGGGCTTCGGTGCAGTTGGCCAGCATCTGCACCATCCAGCGGTACTGGTGCGGGTCGCTGGTCGGGCGGATGGACAGCGGCGGGTGCTTGGCCAGCATCCACTTGATCGCCTTGAACGGCACGCCCGGCGCAGCCCATGGGGCGGAGTAGCCGGGGGAGATCATGCCGGCGTTGCCGAAGCTGGTTTCCAGCCCGGCACCCGGCTGGCGATCAACCACGGTGACCTGATGGCCGGCGCGGGCCAAGTACCAGGCGCTGGTAACGCCAATGACGCCACTACCGAGGATGAGAACCTGCATGACATTGCTCCCGGAAAATTTCCTGTGAATTTGCCCTTGGGCGATATCGCTATTCTATGGCAAGTGATCTGGGCTGATTTTTCGTTTATTTTGCGTGTTACAGAGCAAGATCCTTTTGCGAATACGTTTTTCAGGGGTATTTCATGAAAACAAGAAAGGCCTCCAGTCGCGAGCTGGATCGGATTGACCGGCACATCCTGCAATTGCTGCAGGAAGAGGGGCGGATGTCCTATGTGGAGCTGGGCGAGCGGGTGGGGTTGTCGACCACTCCGTGCATGGAGCGGGTGAAGCGGCTGGAGCGGGAGAAGTTCATCCTTGGCTACGGTGCCCGGCTCAACCCGCACAAGCTGCAGGCGAACCTGCTGGTGTTCGTGGAGATCAGCCTCTACTCCAAGTCTGCCGACATCTTCGACGACTTTCGCCGCGCCGCGATCAAGCTGCCGCATGTGCTGGAGTGTCATCTGGTATCGGGTGACTTCGATTACCTGATCAAGGCGCGCATTTCCGAAATGGCGTCCTATCGCAAGCTGCTGGGCGACATCCTGCTGCGTCTGCCGGGTGTGCGGGAGTCGAAAAGCTACATTGTCATGGAAGAGTTGAAGGAGACGCTGGCGCTGCCGATTCCCGATGCAGACTGAGCGGGATTGTCGGGCCGGCGGTATCTGGTTATGCTGGGCGTCAATTTTTATTTACGCTGTTTCACGATTTCAAACGCCAACGACCGCTAACGGATAGCCCCATGCTGCGCAGTTCAACCCATACCCACGAGCACGCTCCTTCGTATTACGCCGCGACCACCAACCAGCAGCTCGGGCTGCCGGTCCTGCAGGGGGAGGAGCAGGCCGACGTCTGCATCGTTGGCGGTGGCTTTACCGGCGTCAACACCGCGCTGGAACTGGCCGAACGCGGGCTGTCGGTGGTGCTGCTGGAGGGGCATCAGATCGGCTGGGGCGCCAGTGGCCGTAATGGTGGTCAGCTGATTCGCGGCGTTGGTCACGATGTTGACCGGTTCGAAAAGCAGATTGGCGCAGACGGCGTACGCAACCTCAAGCTGATGGGCATCGAGGCGGTCGAAATCGTCACCCAGCGGGTGGCACGTTTCAACATCGACTGCGATCTGACCATGGGCTACTGCGATCTGGCCAACAAGCCGGCGCACATGGAGGGCTTTCTCGCCGACCGCGAGGAGCTCAAGTCGCTAGGCTATCGTCACGATATGACTATCATCGAGCGTGATCAGCTGCATACCGTGGTCGGCTCCGACCGCTACATCGGCGGCATGACCGACATGGGCTCAGGCCACCTGCACCCGCTCAATCTGGTGCTGGGTGAAGCGGCGGCAGCGCGGCAGCTGGGTGCGCGCCTGTTCGAGCATTCGCCGGTCACCCGCATTGACTATGGCGACACCCTGACCGTGCATACCGCAACTGGGCGGGTACGGGCCAAACAGCTGGTGCTGGGCTGCAATGCCTATATGGGACAACTGAATCCGAAACTCGGCGGCACCGTGATTCCGGCCGGCAGTTACGTGATTGCCACCGAACCGCTGGGCGAGGAACGCGCGCGCAGCCTGATCCCGCAGAATATGGCGTTGTGTGACCAGCGCGTTGCGCTGGATTACTACCGCCTCTCCGCCGATCACCGTCTGCTGTTCGGCGGTGCCTGTCACTACTCTGGCCGCGACCCGGCAGACGTAGCGGCCTACATGCGGCCGAAAATGCTCAAGGTGTTTCCGCAGCTGGCGGATGTGAAAATCGAGTACCAGTGGGGCGGCATGATTGGCATCGGCGCCAACCGTCTGCCGCAGATCGGGCGCCTCGATGACCAGCCGAACGTGTTCTACGCCCAGGCCTACTCTGGCCACGGCGTCAACGCCACCCACCTGGCCGCGCGGCTGTTGGCGGAGGCCATTACTGCCCAAGCTGGCAGCGGCTTCGATATCTTTGCCAAGGTGCCGCATATGGCCTTCCCGGGCGGTCAGCGCTTCCGCGCGCCGCTGCTGGCGATGGGCATGTTGTGGGAGCGGACGAAAGAGCTGTTTTAGCCCCGCGCGCTTGGGCGCGCGGGGAGCTGCAAGCTACAAGCTAAACAAGCGTGAGCTGGCAGCAAAGTCGTGCGCTGCGGGGTTTTACTTGCGGCTTGAGGCTTGCGGCTTGTCGCTCGGGTTTAGGTCGATCAACCCCCACGGCAGTTCGGCCACCTTGGCTGGGTGAGCGCTGAGGTCGATCAGGTCGCCGTTGGCGGGTATCAGCCCGCCCAGTCCCAGCTCGCGTCCCAGCGCCATGTGTGCCTGCTGGTGGTAGCGCTCGCCGTGTACGGGGAGCAGGTGGCGGGCCTTCAGCCAGCTGTAGAGCTGGCGCAGGTCGTCTTGTGGCGGGTGGCCAGAGGCGTGCACATCGGGTTGCATGTCGTCGTCGATCAGTTCGACGCCCTGCTCTTTCAGACCCTGCTTGATGCGCTCCAGTGCCAGTTCGTTGCCGGGAATCAGGCGCGAGGAGAAAATCACCGTGTCGCCCGGCTCCAGGCTCAGCTGCGGATGGCTGCCGGCGGCCAGCCGGCCGAGCGCGGCCCCGGGTTCACCCTGGCTGCCGGTGCAGACCCAGAGCTGCTGCTCGCGCGGCAGATGGCCCAGTTCCCATGGCCCGATGTAACCGGGACGCCCAGGCAGATAGCCCTGGGCGCGGCCAATGCTGTGCATGTGGGTCAGGCTGCGGCCGAGCAGCGCGGCGTAGCGGCCGCAATCGAAGGCAATGTCTGCCAGACTGTGCAGGCGCGCCAGGTTGCTGGCAAAGCAGGTGACGATGACTCGCTGGCGGCAGGGCCGAATGGCGTCCTGCAGGCCATTTTGCACCGTGGCTTCGGAGCGACTGGCGCCGGGTACCGGGGCGTTGGTCGAGTCGCCGATGATGACATCAATGCCGGCTCGGCCCAGTTGCTGTAAGCGGGCCTGCGCGGTCAGCTCGCCAACGACCGGATGATTGTCCAGCTTCCAGTCGCCGCTGTGGTACAGGCGCTTGCCGGCAACCTCCAGCACGATGGCGTGCGACTCGGGGATCGAGTGGGTGACCGGAATCCATTCGGCCTGAAAGGCGCCGATGCCGATGGGCTCCAGCGGGCGTATTTCCTGCAGGCGCGGCCAGGTCAGGCCGGGATCAAGCTTGGCGCGAATCAGCTGGGCGGCAAAGGGGCTGGCGTAAATCGGACAATCCAGCGCACGCCACAGGTGCGGAATGGCGCCGATGTGATCTTCATGCCCGTGGGTAATCAGCAGCGCCGACAGCTTGATGTCGTGCCGCTCCAGTGCGGACAGGCTTGGCACCGAAACACTGTTGCGCCCGCTGGGTGTCGGATTCAGGGCAAAGCCGCAGTCCACCGCAATCCATTCGCCACCCGAGCCGTACAGATAAAAGTTCGCCCCGAACATGCCAGCGCCGCCGAGGGCCACAAACCAGGGGCCGGGTTGGCGGTGGAGTTGATCGAAGCGGGCGCGCATTGGGAAGCCTTATATCGGTTGTGAAGCGGGAACTGACAGCTTCAAGCCTCAAGCTTTAAGCTGCAAGTAAAAACCGTGTGGTGTTGAATCGTGCGGGTTTTACTTGCAGCAACAGGCGGCAGTATAGGTGAGCCGAAAACAGTTGCTGGGTCTGCGGCCGAGCGCATCCTGATTTTGCTTGCCGCTTGCCGCTTGCCGCTTGCCGCTTGCCGCTGCTTTTAGCCAAAAAACCAATAACACACCCCAATGGCTGTAAGCATGCCGGCCAGGTCGGCCAGCAGGGCACAGCCGAGGGCGTGGCGCACGCGGCTGATGCCGACCGCGCCAAAGTAGACCGCCAGCACATAGAACGTAGTCTCGGTGCTGCCCTGAAAGGTCGCGGCCAATTGGGCGGCGAAGCTGTCGACTCCGAAGGTGTTCATGGTCTCGATCATCATCGCGCGTGAACCGCTGCCCGAGAGTGGCTTGATGAACGCGGTGGGCAGTGCGTCGATAAAGCGAGTGTCCCAGCCAAGCCCCTCTACCAGCCAGCGGATACCATCGAGCAGTGCGTCGAGCACGCCGCTGGCACGCAAGACGCCAACGGCGACCAGCATGGCGACCAGAAATGGCAGCAGCGAGATGGAGACCTCGAAACCCTGCTTGGCCCCCTCGATAAAGCTGTCGTACACGTTGACCTTGCGTAGCGCTGCAATCAGCAAAAAGGCGATGACGATGCCGAACAGGGTGAGATTGCCCACCAGGGTCGAGGTCGCGGCCAGTGCTTCAGCCGACAATCCGGCGAGTATCGTCAGCAGCAACCCAAGCGCTGCTGCACCGGCGGCCAGATAGGCCAGCACTACAGGGTCCCAGAGTTTCAGCCGCTGGATCAGGGCAACGCTGAGCAGGCCAACCAGGCTGGAGGCGCTGGTTGCCAGCAGAATCGGCAGAAATACTTCGGTCGGATCGCTGGCGCCCTGCTGGGCGCGGTACATAAAGATGGTGACTGGCAGCAGGGTGAGCGATGAGGTGTTCAGCACCATGAACAGGATCTGCGCGTTGCTCGCCGTATCCTTGCTGGGATTCAGGCTTTGCAGAGAGTGCATGGCCTTGAGGCCGATGGGGGTGGCGGCGTTGTCCAGCCCCAGCACGTTGGCGGCAAAGTTCATGGTGATATGACCGAGGGCGGGATGCCCGCTGGGCACCTCGGGCATCAGTCGGCGGAACAGTGGATCAAGCAGGCGCGCCATGACGGCAATCAGGCCAGCGCGTTCGGCAATCTGCAAAAAGCCCAGCCACAGGGTCATGGTGCCGACCAGCACCAGAACGATCTCGACGCTGAGGCGTGCCATATCGAACAGTGCGGCGACCAGCCGGCTGAATACCTCCGCGTCACCCAGCCCCAGCCATTGCCAGAGCGCGGCGGCGAAGGCACTGAGGAAAAAACCAAGCCAGATCCAGTTGAGCATGGGCCTGTCAGTCCCCGCTGGCGCTGCAGGGGGGCAGGCGCGGAGGCAGGCTGTTGGCGTCCGGGTCGAACCACTGTGGCGCCGACTGGTTCAGCAGGATGCTGGCCTGGCCCGGTACCAGCGCGGCCAGAATGGCGGCGGTTTCGCTGTCGGGTAGACCGTCGAAGCGGGCGGGGCGAAAACGCATCTGGAACGCCGCAATCACGTTGCGGGTTGCCTCATCCAGTTCGCCATGCAACGGAGCGTCGTAGCCCCAGTCGTGCAGGGCGTTCTGGAACCAGCTGATAGTCGGTATACGCCCGCCCAGCCAGTGCTGCATGACGCGTTGACGCTGAGGGTCTGGGCCGACGGCGACGCCGGCGTCGATCAGTTGCTGCCAGGGGAAAAGCGGCCCCGGATCGACCTTGCGCTGGGGAGCGATATCACTGTGTCCGAGCACATTTTCCGGGCTAATGCCGTGGCGTTGCTGGATGTCGCGCAGCAGCCGAATCAGCGCCTCAATCTGACGCGGATCCCAGGGCGGCCACTGGCGACAGCTTGCCTGGTCGATATAGCCCGGGTGTACCAGCTCAATGCCGATCGAGCTGCTGTTGAGCCAGGTTCTGCCGCGCCAGCTGCTTTCTCCTGCGTGCCACGCCCGACGGTTCTCGTCGACCAGCCGGTAGATAACCGGATCATGGTCGCTGATCAGATAGTGGCTGCTGACGTCCTTCTCGGTCAGGGTATGCAGCGAGCGCTCGAACCCGGACGAGGTGTAGTGCAGGACGATATATTGGCTGCGACTGTCCTGGCTGCGAGCCTGATAGCGGTCATCAATAATGAGTGCCGGGCTGCACGCGTTGAGCAGCGCCGCGCAGAAGAACAGCAGGGTAAGGCGCAGGGCATGGCTCATGGTGAATCGGCGGCGACTATCCGGTTGCGGCCGGCTTCCTTGGCCTGGTACATGGCTCGGTCTGCGCGCTCGAAGGTGCTGTCCAGAGTGTCGCCTTCGCGGAACTCGGTGAAACCGATGGAGATGGTCACCGGCACCGGTTCGTTCTTGAAGTGGAACGGGGCGTGTTCAATCCCGTTGCGCAGCTCTTCCAGTGCGGTGGCTCCCTGCTCAGGCGTGACGCCCGGCATCAGGATGACAAACTCCTCACCACCAAAGCGGCCGATGAAGTCGGTCTTGCGCAGTCGCCGCGAGAGTTGCTGGGCAATCAGTCGCAATACCTTGTCGCCTGCCAGATGGCCGAAACGGTCGTTGATCGACTTGAAGTGATCCACGTCCAGCACCACCAGCAGCAACCGGCCGCCATAGCGTTGCCAGCGCTCGTGTTCCTCTTCCATGCGGCGCTGCAGTCCGGCGCGATTGGCCAGCCCGGTCAGGCTATCGATCATGGCCTGGCGGCGCTGCTCCTCCAGGTGGCGGCGGAAGGTCTGCGCTTCTACCTCCATCACCTGAATGCGCTCGACCATGGTGGTGAGCTGTTGCGAAACCTTGTTATCACGTTCCTCGCGCAGTTCACGGGCGCGGTCGATGTTTTCCAGCAGGGAGTTGAGTCGCAACTCCACATTGGCCTTGAGTGAGCTCAAATCGTCTGCGTCGCGCACGTTCTCATTGAGGTCGGCGACCTGGTTGCGAATATCGCCGGCCAGTTCCCGTTCCGCCTCAAGTGAGCCGTTGTAGTTGGTGTGTGCTTGCTCAAGATTGCCCTGGAACTGGCTAAGACGCTGGTTCAACTGCTGCAGATAGCCCTCAAACTCCGCCTGGCGACTCTGCTGGGCACCCAGTATCAAGCCGGTCAGGCTGTCGAGCAGCGCAGCCAGTTCATACCAGTTGAGCCCGCGACTGACCTGCTCACGCAGGCGGTCGCGAATGGTCTGCTGGACTTCTATCACCTGCAGCTCGTTAAGCAGGTTCAGCAGGATAGACTCTATATGGGCGGCGACCTGGGAGAAGCTCTGTTGTTCTCCGCTGATCACACCTGTGATGGCCGGTTGCTCTGGCTCGACAGGCCCGGCCTGATCATCTTCATGATGCGCGAGTTGTTCGCTCGCCTCAGGCAGAGGGTCCGCCTGGCTGGGTTCATTGTCAGCGCGGCGTTCACCGCGACCGAACAGACGCCCCCACAGGCCGGCGGTTTCTGCTTCCGGCTCGGACTGGAGGATCTCGCCCTGCAGTTGCTGAAGGTCTCCAAGAATGCTGTCGAGCTGGCGTGGCAGCTCACCCAGATCAGTCAGACGGCGACCGAGCGTGCGCAGTGCCTTGGCTGCGTCCTTCGGCGGTTCGCTGTCCTGCAGTTGTTCGATGATGGTCTGCAGGCTTTTGGCGATATTGCTGGCGCGCTCCTGACGTTTCTGGTCAGCGGTGAGCACGGCATGTTCCAGCTTGGGCAGCAGGTCGGCCAGCATGCTGGGTGGTGCATCCGCCCGCAGGGCACGACGCAACTCGTTCAGGCGCTTGTCCAGCAGGGGGTCGATGCCTGATGCGGCAATACTGACGCGAACCAACCCTCGCTTGAGCAGTTCCGTCTGCTCGCCGGGCTCAACAGTCTGGCAAGAGCCTTCGGCGATAGGGTGGATATCCGGCATGGGTGCTCCAAGGATTGGTGTCTCAGAGATTATAGGTGATGCAGATGTTCTGACTAGCCTTTACATAGGGGGGAAGGCAATTTGATATGCATGGCAACCGGCAGGTGGTCGGAAATGGCATGTGGCAGCACATCAACCTGCTCAACGCTGAGGCTGGGGCTAACGAGAATGTGGTCAAGTACACGCGCCGGCTTCCAGCTGGGATAGGTGCCGGGCAGGTCGGGGGCCTGGAGGTCTGCCCCTTTCAGTGGCGAGTGCTGCAGCAGATCTTCGGCGTGGGTGTTCATGTCGCCCATCAGGACGACGTGGCGGTGATCGGCGATGCGTTCGCGTACGTAGGCGAGCTGGTTGGCGCGGCCCTTGGTGCTCAGTGCCAGATGCATCATGACCACCAGCAATGACTCCTCGCCCTGGCCGAACTGGGTCAGGATGGCGCCGCGGCCCGGCAGAATGCCCGGCAGCTTGTGGTCTTCCAGCAGGTCCGGCGCATAGCGGCTCAGGAGCCCGTTGGAGTGCTGGGCGAAGCGGCCAAGATTGCGGTTCAATTGCTGGTACCAGTAAGGGAAACCGCTTTCCCTGGCCAGATGCTCAACCTGATTGACGAAGCCTGAGCGCAGGCTTCCGCCGTCGACCTCCTGCAGGGCAACAAGGTCAAACTCGTTGAGCAGCTGGGCGACCTTGCCCAGCTGGTGCTGACGGCTGGCGCTGGGCAGCAGATGCTGCCAGCTGCGGGTCAGGTAGTGATGATACTTCTGTGTGTTGATGCCGACCTGAATGTTGAAGCTCAACAGGCGGAGTATTTCCGGTAGTGGGCGCTGCTCTGTCTGGCACTGGCTGTTGATCCGCAGTTCACCCGGCGCCATATGGCCCCGGGTGGTGCGGGTCGAGCTGATGTTGCCGACGGACAGCATCATTTAGCCCTGCTTGGCCTGGCGCTCCTGCTCGACCAGGTACTCGGCAATTTTCAGCATGTTCTCGAAGGTACCGGCCATCCTGCCTTCGATGCGGTACTTGCCATTGACGATCAGGCAGGGAACGCCGGTAGCGCGGTAGTCGCGGGCAAGGCGCCCGGCCTGATCGAGGCGGCTTTTCACGCCGAAGGACGACCAGGCGCGCTCGAATTCTTCGTTGCTGACGCCGTAGGGGGCAAGAAACTCAGCCATTGCTTCGGTGTTCTGCAGCGGGTTTTTTTCACGATGGATAGCGTTAAACACCGCGTTGTGGGTTTCTTCCAGCTTGCCGAGGCTGTCCAGGGTGTAGAACAGTTGGCCGTGGGTATTCCAGGCTCCACCGAACATCGCAGGCACCGGACGGAAGTTGACGTCTTCCGGCAGTGTCTTGGACCAGGCATCGATGGTTGGCTGGAAGGCATAGCAGTGTGAACAGCCATACCAGAACAGTTCAGCTACTTCGATTTTGTCAGGATCCTGGGTGGGCGCCGGAGTTGGCAGAACGACGTAGTGGACGCCTTCCTGGTAGGTAGTCTCTTGAGCCTGGGCCAGTGCAAAGCTGCCGAGCAGCCAGATCAGGGCAACGCTGAACAACACACGCATGTAGTTCTCCATTACGGGGTAGTGACAGATTTCAGACCCGACAGTAGAGCAAAGATTCCGCGATTACCAGACGTAACTGTGGCGCGGTATTACCGTAGTAAAGCGCGCATGCAAAAAGGGGTAGCCGATGGCTACCCCTTTTCATTGCAACAGTGCGCGCGCTTAACGCAGGCCCTGGATATAGCTGGCAACAGCCTCGATATCCTTGTTGCTGAGGCGGCTGGCAACGGTGCGCATGATCATGCTGTCGCCGTCGTTGGTACGGTTGCCTTCGCGGAAGTCGGTCAGCTGTTTGGCAGTGTAAGCCGCGTGCTGGCCAGCCAGGTGCGGGTAGGCTGCCGGAGCGTTACCCTGACCGGTCGGGGAGTGGCAGCCGGTGCACGCAGGCAGGCCGGTTTCCAGGTTGCCGCCACGGAAGATTTCTTCGCCACGGGCTGCCAGCGCCG
Organism: Halopseudomonas sp. MFKK-1; assembly: GCF_027474385.1. Taxonomy (NCBI): domain Bacteria; kingdom Pseudomonadati; phylum Pseudomonadota; class Gammaproteobacteria; order Pseudomonadales; family Pseudomonadaceae; genus Halopseudomonas; species Halopseudomonas sp. MFKK-1. Next base: position 969,194 of record NZ_CP114836.1, on the reverse strand, counting down.
GATCAGCAACTCCAAGGGTGCCGGTCTGGGAGGCGTAATAGGCAGCCAGATCAGCCATGTCCTGTTCGCTCATGCCGTCAAGAATGCCGGTCATCTCGATGACGTTGCGACGGCCTTCCTTGATGTCGGTGATCTGCTTGAGCAGGTAGCGCTCGCCCTGACCGGCCAGTTTCGGGAAGTTTGGTGCAGCGCTGTTGCCGTCTGCTCCGTGGCAGGCGCCGCAAACGGCAGCCTTGGCCTGGCCAGCTTCAGCATTGCCCTCAACAGCGTGCGCACCAGTGGCGACGCCCAGGGTCAACGCCAGACTAACGAGTAATTTATTCATCGGCTAATCCAATAACGGCTAAAAGAAAACGGTTGGCAGTGCCTGCAGTCCGGCCTTAATGACCGCGTTATCAAGGGCAGGCAGCCGTGATTGTTTGCCCCATGCTAGCCGCGCGCTGCGCAGGGTGCAATGGCTGAAATGCCGCACCCCGGGTCGCACCTGCGGCGCTTCTGGGTTCTCGGGCTGACCGACCATCACCCTGCGCCTGGGCGCGGGTCAATTGGTCAGTGCTTCCCATAACCGCGGCATTATATACTAAGCCTGCCGCAAACGTGAATGTCATCAGTGCCCGGCTTTGGTATGTCGGCCCAAACGGAAATCCCATGTCCTCGAGTACTCCACTTGTTTCTCTCTGCCAGCAGGCCACCTTTATCAAAAGCGCCAGTCTGGTTACCCAGTGCCCGCCTGATATCGGTCTGGAAGTGGCCTTTGCCGGACGCTCCAACGCCGGCAAGTCCAGCGCGCTCAATACGCTGACCCACGCCCGACTGGCGCGGACCTCCAAAACGCCTGGCCGCACGCAATTGATCAACTTCTTTCGGCTGGATGATGAGCGACGGCTGGTGGACCTGCCCGGTTACGGCTACGCCAAGGTGCCACTGGAATTGAAGGCGCACTGGCAACAGCATCTGGACGCCTATCTCACCGGCCGTCGCAGTCTGGCGGGCCTGGTGCTGGTCATGGATCTGCGTCATCCCCTGTCGGATTTCGACTGCATGATGCTGGAATGGGCTCGCAAGAGTGGCATCCCGGCCCATGTACTGCTGAGCAAGGCGGACAAGCTGGCCTATGGTGCGGCCAAGAACGAGCTGCTCAAGGTGCAGGCGAGAATGCGCAAGGAGCTGCGTTCCGATGCCACAGTGCAGCTGTTTTCATCGCCCAAGCGCCAGGGGGTTGAGCAGGCGCATGAGGTGCTGGCTGGCTGGCTGTTCCCGCCGGAGGCAGAGGCTGGGCAGGAAGAGTTGGAGTCCTGATTCTCCGGAGTTGGCAAAAAAAACGTAAAAAAAACCCCGAGCTTCTATGGGGAGGGAGGCTCGGGGTTCAACTAACCGGGCTGTGCTAGGAAAGGGAGTGCCCGGTTTTTCTGCCAACACTAAATCACATCTAAGGAGCATGAATGGCTCTCAAGCCGTTCATAAGCTCTGACCGGGCAGGTTCGGGATAAGTTCAAAAAAATTTTTAGATGGGTTGGTTATGAAAACGGCAGCGCTTAGGCGCTGCCGTTTTCAGCCGCAAGCCGCAAGCCGCAAGCCGCAAGCCGCAAGCCGCAAGCCGCAAGCCGCAAGCCACTCGGTAGTGAGTGATAGGGTTTAGCTTGAAGCTTGAAGCTTGCGGCTCGGCCCAAAGGGCCGCCCTTAGTGCGCTTCGTCCCAGTTGTTGCCCACGCCGACCTCGACCACCAGCGGTACGTCCAGGTCTGCGGCCTGGCCCATGCGCTCCTTGAGTCCCTGGCTGACGGCCTCAATCTGGTCTTCGCGCACTTCCAGCACCAGTTCGTCGTGGACCTGCATGATCACACGGGCGTCCAGCGCGCTGTCGTCAAGCCATTGGGCGACCTTGATCATGGCGCGCTTGATGATATCGGCAGCGGTGCCTTGCATCGGTGCGTTGATCGCGGTGCGCTCGGCAGCCTTGCGCATGGCCTGGTTCTTGGCATGAATTTCCGGCAGGTACAGGCGGCGACCGAACAGGGTTTCGACGTAGCCCTGCTCGCTGGCCTGCTCGCGGGTGCGTTCCATATAGCTCAGCACGCCCGGGTAGCGGGTGAAGTAGCGGTCAATGTAAGCCTGCGCCTGCTTGCGATCGACACCGATCTGTTTGGCCAGACCAAAGGCACTCATGCCGTAGATCAGGCCGAAGTTGATGGCCTTGGCGCTGCGGCGCTGGTCGGTGGTGACCTCCTCCAGGTCCACGCCGAATACCTCGGCAGCGGTTGCGCGGTGCACATCGAGATCATGGCGGAAGGCGTCCAGTAGACCGGCATCTTGTGCCAGATGCGCCATGATCCGCAGCTCGATCTGCGAGTAGTCCGCCGCCAGCAGTTTGTAGCCCTTTGGCGCGATAAAGGCCTGGCGAATGCGGCGGCCTTCGGCGGTGCGGATCGGGATGTTCTGCAGGTTCGGATCAGAGGACGACAGGCGACCCGTTGCCGCCACCGCCTGATGATAGGAGGTATGGATGCGTCCGGTACGCGGGTTGATCTGCTCCGGCAGGCGGTCGGTGTAGGTGCTCTTGAGTTTGCTGACGCTGCGGTACTGCATGATCACCTGCGGCAGCTCGAAGCCTTGCTCGGCCAGTTCTGCAAGCACCGCCTCGGCGGTCGATGGCTGGCCCTTGGCGGTTTTCGACAGCACCGGCAGGCCCTGCTTTTCATACAGGATGGCGCCCAGTTGCTTGGGTGAGCCGAGGTTGAACTCCTCGCCGGCCAGCTCGAATGCCTGACGCTCCAGAGCGACCATTTTCTCGCCCAACTCGATGCTCTGTTCGCCGAGCAGCTTGGCGTCAACCAGCGCACCGTTGCGTTCGATGCCAGCCAGGACCGGCATCAGCGGCATTTCGATTTCCTGCAGGACCTTGGCCAGCGATGGCTGTGGCTGCAGTTTGGCCCACAGGGCCTGGTGCAGGCGCAGGGTCACGTCGGCGTCTTCGGCGGCGTAGGGGCCGGCCTGTTCCAGTGCGATCTGATCAAAGGTCAGTTGCTTGCTGCCCTTGCCGGCGATGTCTTCGAACTTGATGGTGCTCTGGCCCAGATACTTGAGCGAGAGGCTGTCCATGTCGTGGCGGGTAGCGGTGGCATCGAGCACATAGGATTCGAGCATGGTATCGAAGGCGACGCCCTGCACGCGGATATCGTAATGGGCCAGCACATTGATGTCGTACTTGGCGTGCTGCGCGACCTTGGCCTTGTTCGGATCTTCCAGATATGGCTTGAGCGCCGCCAGCACCGCGTTGCGGTCGAGCTGATCGGGAACGCCCATATAGCTGTGGGCGACCGGGATATAGGCGGCTTCGTTGGCTTCGACCGCCAGCGATACACCGACCAGTTCGGCGCGCTGGGCATCGATGCTGGTGGTTTCGGTGTCAAAGGCGAACAGCTCGGCGTTCTCGAGCTTGTCGAGCCAGCGATCGAAATCGGCCTGTTCGGTGATGATCTCGTAGCGTTTCTCGGTTTCCGCGTTGTCGTCGTCAGCGCCATCGGCACTCGGGTCAGCCTTGGCTTCGCGCAACAGGTCGTCCAGCCAGGTCTTGAACTCCATCTCGCGGTACAGCGCGATCAACGTATCGCGGTCAACTTCGCCCGGCATCAGGGCATCGACCTTTACCTCCAGCTCAACGTCCAGTTTGATCGTTGCCAACTGATAGGAGAGGTAGGCCATCTCCTTGTGTTCCTGCAGCTTCTCGGGCAGCTTCTTGGCGCCGCGAATCGGCAGCTCGGGCACCTTGTCGAGACTGTTGTAGATGACGTCCAGGCCGCCGCCGACACCGGTCAGCAGGCCGAGCGCGGTTTTTTCGCCGACGCCGGGCACTCCGGGGATGTTGTCGACCTTGTCGCCCATCAGCGCCAGGTAGTCGATGATCAGCTCCGGCCCGATGCCGAATTTGTCGTGTACGCCCTGAATATCCATCACCGTATTGGTCATGGTGTTGACCAGCGTGATGTGCTCATCGACCAGTTGGGCCATGTCCTTGTCGCCGGTGGAGATCACGACCTCCCGGCCGGCGTCGGCGCTCTGCCTGGCCAGGGTGCCGATCACGTCGTCAGCCTCTACGCCGTCCACGCACAGCAGCGGCAGGCCGAGCGCGCGCACCGCCGCGTGCAGGGGCTCGATCTGGGCACGCAGGTCGTCGGGCATGGGCGGGCGATGTGACTTGTACTGCTCGAACATCTCGTCGCGGAAGGTCGGGCCCTTGGCGTCGAAAACCACGGCAAAGGGGCTTTTCGGGTACTGCTTGCGCAAACTCTTGAGCATGTTCAGAACGCCCTTGACCGCGCCGGTGGGCTGGCCCTTGCTGGTGGTCAGCGGCGGCAGGGCATGGAAGGCGCGATAAAGGTAGGACGAGCCGTCCACAAGAACGAGGGGGGTAGTGTCTGTCATGCGTCAGGTCAACATTTCGAAGGCCAATGGGGCTAGAATGAGTGCATCATTCATGCAAAGGACAAGACTATCATGATTCGCAAACTTGGCTTTGGATTGGCCGCGTTCCTGATGTTGGGCAGTGTTTCGGTCATGGCGCAGGACGCAGTTCCCACCGAACCCGAGGTCACCATCCGTCAGGAAGGCGATCGTACCGTTGAGGAGTACCGGGTCAACGGCTTTCTCTATGCCATCAAGGTAACCCCCAAGACCGGCGCGCCCTATTATCTGGTGGCGGTGGATGAGGACGGCAACTACGTGCGTTCCGACCAGCCCAATGGCCTGCGTATTCCGTCGTGGAAAATCTTCGAGTGGTGAGCTGAGGCATGTCGGTTTTTACGCCGGTCAGTCGCGAGCAACTGGATGCCTTTCTTGACGGGTTTGAGGTCGGTCGGCTGATCGACGTTCAGGGCATTGAGGGCGGCAGCGAGAACAGCAACTTCTTCGTCAGCTGCACCGGCGGCGAGTTTGTGCTTACCCTGGTCGAGCGCGGCGATCCGCAAGGCCTGCCGTTTATCGTCGAATTGCTCGACTGCTTGCACCGGGCCGAGTTGTCGGTGCCCTATGCGGTCACCGATCGGCAGGGCGTGGCATTGCATCAGTTGAACGGTAAGCCCGCCATGCTACAGCCACGGCTGGCCGGTCGGCATGTCGAGCGGCCGGATGCGGCGCATTGCGAGGCGGTCGGACGCTGGCTGGCACAAATGCATGCAGCCACGGCCGCCAGTTCGCTGGAACGAACCAGTGAGCGCGGGCTGGCATGGATGCAGGATCATCTCCCACGGCTGTCTGCCCGGCAGTCTGCCGATCTGGAGAGCCTGTTGCAGGCGCTGCTGGATCGGATCGTTGCCTGGCGGCAGCAGTCGCCCGATCTGCCCCGTGCGGTGCTGCATGCCGACTTGTTCCGTGACAACGTCATGTTTGACGGCCATCACCTGAGCGGGGTGATCGATTTCTACAACGCCGCCAGTGGCTGGGCGCTCTACGACGTGGCCATTGCGGTGAACGACTGGTGTCTGGATGAAACCGGCGGACTGGAGCCACGCCTCACTCGCAATCTACTTGCGGGCTATGCCTCCCTGCGACGCTTTACCCCGGCCGAACAGGAGTGCTGGCCGGACATGTTGCGGCTGGCTGCGCTGCGCTTCTGGCTGTCGCGACATATCGCTGCGGAGCAGCATGCCGGGCAGCCCGGCGTCCTGGTCAAGGACCCGGAGCACTTTCTGCAGCTGCTGCGGCGGCATCAGCAGGTGGGTATCGGCTTGCCGCTTGCGCTTTAGCCGCCGCTCGGGTGAACCGCGCAGCGGTCGCGGGGTCACAGCGCAGTAGTGTCTACTGCCTCTTAACCCTGTTGCGGAGTGTCTGCTGAATGCTGACCGCCCACCTGCCGTCCGGCTACGTACTCTCCAGCTATCTGCTGGAGCGGTTACGGCGAGCGCCCGCAAAGGCATCCTGGCTGCTTGCGGCGGGTGTGCTGGGTGGCATCGCGCCCGACTTCGATATGCTCTATTTCCACTTCGTGGATATGGGCATGAAGCACCACCATCGCTATCCCAGCCACTGGCCGTTGCTGTGGCTCTGTCTATTGGCTGTTGCGCTGCTTTGGACGCGGTGTCGACGACGTGCGCCGGGTGGCTGGTTACTGCTGGCCTTCAGCCTGGGCGGAATGCTGCATGTGCTGCTTGATACCCTGGCGGGCGACATCTGGTGGCTGGCACCCTTTGTTGACCAGCGTTACTCACTGGTCACCGTCACGGCGCGCTACAAACCCTGGTGGCTGAACTTTGTCATTCACTGGGTATTTCTGGTTGAGCTGGCGATCTGGGGATGGGCGTTGTGGCGCTGGCGCACCAGGCGGCGCTGGATGTCTTCGGCAAACGGGCCCGTTGCTGGGCCCTGAGATGTTGCTGAATCAGAACATCCAGCCGGTCGGGTTCGGGTGCGCCTGTTGGCTGTCCAGCGCCTTCATGCCTTTGATGCAGCGGACAATCAGCCATACCATCCAGAACAGCAGGACCAGCCAGCCGATCACAACGATAGACAGGAGCGCGCCAATCAGGATGTACAGCGCACCGATCCAGAAAGTGCGGATCTGGAACTGGTAATGGCTCTTGAGCCAGTCCGGTGCGCCGTCCTTGTTGACGTAGGCCAGGACCACGCCAATGATGCCGGTGATACCAATAACCAGGCCCACAAGGTAGAGGATGTAGACGATTTTGGCGGAGCCGGTGTCGGTAGAGGAGTTGGGGACAGTTGTGTCAGTCATGCGTGCTTCCTTGTTGCCTGCTGTTGTTGATGTTTACTGCGTGTGTGCCGATCGCGGTTTCTGGTGCTGCGATCAGCGGGTTACGGTCCAGCCAGCGTCTGTTTCTGCCAGGGTGATGCTGGAGCGCTGAACATTGCGACCAATGAGGGGCGCGGTAAGGTCAACCTCCACATCGCAGCGGTAAACGTCGTCGCGCACCTCATCGCAGCCATGCAGCGTTACGTCGTGGATTTCGGTGCGCATGGCGTTTGCCATGTCCGCGCCAACCATGCTGGTGACAGCGCTGTTGGTCTGCTCCAGTTCCTTCTCCATCATGGCCTGGATATCGCCCTCCGAGGGCCCGCCGGAGCATGCGGTCAGGGTGATGGCGCTGACGGCCAGAAAAAGATGCTTCGTAGTGGTGAGCATGCAGGTTGTCCTTAACGTGGCGGGCGGGAACTAGTATGACCAACTGTTCAGGGCGGATGCCCCGATCAGGTGTGTGCTTGAGCAGGGGATGAGCAGGTCAGTGGCGGTACCTGCAAACTTCAGGGGCGGCTGAAATCGCATCTGATGTCCTTATCATCTTGCTCCGGGTAGAGCGTTAATTTCATGGCGTTTGGCGCGCGACATCGATGCGAGTCGCAGGTGCTGGCAGCCTCTGGGTCGAATTTGTCAGCAAGTCTGTCGGCAAGGTTAAGGCATTTTGATATTGCAGGTCTACAAATTGGCGTCAGCAAATTGCCTTTTGTCTGCACATGGACCGAACGCCGTGTCAGGGTATGGCGTTCGGTTTGTTTCGAAGCGGCGTCAGAGCTCAGAGTTTCGTCAGGCAGCCGGCCAGGTGGTCTGTGAGGTTGGTCAGTAATGTGACATAGCCGTCCGCACCAACTGCAATGTCGGCGCCCAGAGGATCAAGCTGGGCGGTTTCGACCGGCAGGCCTTCGGTCAGGCTGGCAATCAGCCGCGGGGTGAACTGGGGTTCGCTGAATACGCAGGCGCGGCCCGCGCTGCGCAGGTCTTCACGCAGCTCGTTGACGTGCCGTGCGCCCGGCTGGATCTCGTGGGCCAGACTGAATACGCCGCGGTGTTCGATGCCGAGGTATTCCTCCAGATAGCCGTAACCATCGTGGAAGACGAAGTAGGGCTTGTTCTTGAGCGGGGCGAAGCGTGTGCGTAGTTGCGCCTGCAAGGCACTGAGCTGTTGCTCGAACCGATGCAGGTTGGCGTCCAGACGAGCTTCCTGTTCCGGGTAGAGCGGTGCCAGGTCGGTCTTCATCCAGCGTGCCAGCGTCAATGCGTTGTCGGGTGACAGCCAGATGTGCGGGTCGAGGCTGTTGGCGTCGTGATCGTGGCTGTGGTGGTCGTCGGCGTGTTCCTCGTCGAATTCGCGTAGGGTGAGATTGGCAACCGCCATCAGTTCGCGGGCCCGGGCATTGTCGTGCAGCAGGCTGTCAAGGAAGCGCTCAAGGTCGGGGCCTATCCAGTAAATACGCTCCGCCTCGGCAAGGGCGCGGCGATCGGAAGGTCTGAGTGCGAAGGCGTGTGGTGATACGCCCGGTGGCAGCAGTACTGCGGGCTCGTCGATACCGTCGAGCAGAGCGGCTGTGATCTGCTGGATTGGCTTGATGCTGGTCAGAATGCGGCTGTCTGCCATTGACGGAAAAGACAGCAGCAGGCCGGCTGCCAGGGCCAGCAGGAAACGGATCGACATGGGGGAATACCTCGGGAAGCAGAGTTGTTATATGATAACAGGTCATTGACCTCTGAAAAGTCCCGCTTGTCATTCGACTGCGGTACGCAGCCAGCGAGGCGTCAGCATGAGCGACTCCACTACCCTTCCCGATCCGCAGCAGCCGCACAACCACGCGCATTGTGTCAGTCATGCACTGAGTGCAGCCGAACAGGTGTGCGCCCGTGACGGCGTGCGTTTCACCGCCTTGCGCAAGCGTGTGCTTGAGCTGGTTTGGCAAAGCCATAAGCCCCTGGGTGCTTACGATATTCTGGAAACCCTGTCACGCGACGATGGTCGCCGTGCGGCGCCGCCGACGGTTTACCGGGCGCTGGACTTTCTGCAGGAGCAGGGGCTGGTGCATCGAATTGCCTCGCTCAATGCCTTCATCGGCTGCCCGAGTCCGGAGCACCGCCATCAGGGCCATTTTCTGATCTGCCTTAACTGCCATATTGCCATCGAACTGGAGGAAGCCGGGATCAGTGATGCCATCGCGGCAGCTGCCACAACCCACGGCTTTTCTGTCAGCAGTGAAACGGTCGAAATCAGCGGGCTGTGTGCCCAGTGTCAGGCGGCAGCATGAGCGACGAGCTGCTGTCTCTCGGCAACGTCAGTCTGCGGCTGAATGCAACCGACGTGCTGGAGGGTGTGAACCTGAGCGTCAGGCGCGGCGAGATCGTTACCCTGATCGGTCCCAATGGTGCCGGCAAGACCAGCCTGGTACGGATTGTACTCGGCCTGCTCAAGGCGAGTGGCGGCAAGGTCTGGCGCCAGCCGCGCCTGCGCATCGGCTATATGCCGCAGAAGCTGCAGATCGATCCGTCGCTGCCATTGACGGTACTGCGTTTTCTACTGCTGGTGCCGGGTACCAGGCGCCCGGCAGTCGAGGCGGCGCTGGCCGAAGTCGGCGCCGAGCACCTGATCGCACGGCCGCTGCAGCAGGTGTCCGGTGGCGAGCTGCAACGCATTCTGCTGGCGCGGGCCCTGTTGCGCCAGCCCGATCTGCTGGTGCTCGATGAGCCGGTACAGGGCGTCGACGTCAATGGTCAGATCGAGCTGTATCAACTCATTACCCGGCTGCGTGATCGCTACGGCTGCGGCGTGCTGATGGTCTCCCATGATCTGCATCTGGTCATGGCCACCACCAACACGGTGGTATGCCTCAATCGTCATGTCTGCTGCTCGGGCCATCCCGAGCAGGTTAGCCTGGATCCGGCGTTTGTTGCCATGTTTGGCGAGCAGGCCAGCGCGCTGGCGGTCTACAACCACCATCACGACCACGCCCATGACCTGCACGGCGAAGTCGTACCCCACGAACACAGCCACGGACCTGACTGCAAGCATGCCTGATTTTCTTGTTTACGCGCTGTTGGCCGGTCTGGCGCTGGCGCTGGTAGCCGGTCCGCTGGGTTCCTTTGTGGTCTGGCGGCGGATGGCCTATTTCGGCGATACGCTTTCGCACTCGGCGCTGCTGGGTGTGGCGCTCGGCATGTTGCTGGACATTAACCTGACGCTGGCGGTGACGGCGGGCTGCGTTCTGATCGCGGTACTGCTGGTGGCGTTGCAGCACAAGGAGTGGCTCGCCAGCGATACCCTGCTGGGGATTCTCGCGCACAGTACCCTGTCACTCGGACTGGTGGTGCTGGCGCTGACCGAAAACGTGCGGGTCGACCTCATGGCCTACCTGTTCGGAGACCTTCTGGCGATCACGGCGACGGACTTGGCCTGGATGCTCGGCGGGCTGCTGATCGTGCTGGTGCTGATGAGCATGCTCTGGCGCAGCCTGCTGTCGATTACCGTTCACGAGGAGCTGGCACGGGTAGAAGGCTTGCCGGTAACGGCGATTCGGCTCGCCTTGATGTTGCTGATCGCCATCGTCATTGCGGTGGCGATGAAGGTGGTGGGCGTACTGCTGATCACCTCGTTGCTGATTATTCCGCCAGCGGCGGCCCAGCGTCATGCCCGAACACCGGAGCAGATGGCGCTGGGTGCCAGTGTGCTGGGCATGCTGGCGGTACTCGGTGGGCTGGCGTTGTCCTGGCAGCTGGATACCCCGGCGGGTCCCTCCATCGTGGTCTGCGCGGCTGGCATGTTCATGCTGGCGCTGGCGATTCCTCGCCGCGCCTGAGCGGCTTCTATTCGGCGCCGATGATCCGAGGTAGCCACTGGGCCAGCTTTTCGGTGTTCAGTGGCGGGCGGATAAAGCCGACGTAGCGGCCGTTCGGGTCGACGATGACGACCTGGCCGCTGTGATCGACCAGGTAATTTTCGCTGCTGGTGTCCGGTTCGATATAGGCAATCGACAGGGCCTTGGCCAGTGTTGCCAGTTGCTCGGACTCGCCGGTTGCGCCAGCGAAGCCGGCGCTGAAGAAGTTCAGATAGGTCGTGATCTGTTCTGGTGTGTCGCGGTTGGGATCAACGCTGACAAAGGTGACCTGCAATTGGCTGCGAGTGGCCTCGGGCAGTTTCTGCATCAATTGGCGCAATTCGGCCAGTGTGGTCGGGCAGATGTCCGGACAGAAGGTATAGCCAAAGAACAGCAAATCCCACTGGCCGGTCAGGTTATCCCGTCCCCAGGGCTGGTCTGCTGCGGATCGCAGGCTGACATCGGGTATGGGGCGGGGGCTGTCGAACAGATAGATGCCCGCTTCCTGCAGCGCTGTGCGATCCAGCGGCGCCGGTTGCGTCACCTTGTTGACGACTGCTCCCACTACCAGCGCAATGCTGGCCACACATACCAGTACGGTTTTCTGTACCCCGGTCAAAGCCATCCAGCCACCTCGATATAGTGGTCCAGCAACAGGGCTACAAACAGCCACAGCAGGTACCACAGTGAATACTTGAAGGTCTTGATGGCCGCGTGCGGACGGCTGTCACGCAGCAGGGCGACAGCCCAGTCGATAAAGCGCAGGCCCAGCGCCACCGCGGCCACCAGATAGAGCGGGCCGCTCATGTGGATCACGAACGGCAACAGGCTCACAGCGAGCAGGATAAAGGTATACAGCAGAATGTGCAGCTTGGTGTAGTGCTCGCCGTGGGTAACCGGCAGCATCGGGATGTCGACCTTGGCATATTCTGCCTTGCGGTGGATGGCCAGCGCCCAGAAGTGCGGGGGTGTCCAGGCGAAGATGATCAACACCAGCAGCAGACCTTCGGCCTGAATCTGTCCGGTGACGGCGGTCCAGCCAAGCAGCGGCGGTGCTGCGCCGGCGACGCCGCCAATGACGATGTTCTGCGGCGTTGCGCGCTTGAGAAAGGCCGTGTAAATCAGCGCATAGCCGAGCAGCGACGCCAGTGTCAGCAGCGCCGTGAGCGTGTTGGTCCATGACAGCAGGACCGCCAGTCCGGCGCTGCCGAGCAGGATGGCGAACAGCACCGCGTTCAGCGGTTCGACGCGGCCTTGCGCCAGTGGGCGCCGCTGGGTGCGGGCCATATGAATGTCAATCCGGCGGTCGACCACATGGTTGATCGCCGCTGCCGACCCTGCGCACAGGGCAATGCCGAGGTTGCCCAGCAGCAGCGTGCTCCAGGGCACCGCCTGCTCGCTGGCCAGCAGCATGCCGATGGCCGAGGTGATGATCATCAAAGCCACCACCTTCGGCTTGGTCAGCTCCAGATAGTCGCGCCAGCCGGCTCGGACCGGCACCGCTTGAGAGAGGCTCGCCATGGTCTGTTCCCCCTGTCGGTGCGTGCTGCGCACCTGTGTTGTTGTGTCTGGAGTATGGATGCCTCAGGCGTGACTCGCCAGTGAACGGCGTGGTCGTGCGTCCAGTCGGACCCGCACCGTTGCCGGCGCACGCACGCGATAGTTGACGGCCAGTGTGCACAGCAGCAGGAGTGCTGCCATGCCGTTATGCGCGACAGCCACCGCCAACGGCAGCGCTGCCAGTACGTTGGTGATGCCCAGGCCGACCTGGGCAGTCAGTGCCAGGCACAGCAGCAGCGCCAGACCGTGCAGGCGTGCGCGCCAGAGTTGCCAGCCGAGCAGCAGCACAACGAACGTGGTGAGCAATGCGCCAAGGCGGTGGGTGAAATGGATCGCTGTCCGCCCCGGGCCTTCCAGCATGCCGCCCAGGTAGTTCGGGCCGATCTCCTGATGCAGCAGGTTGAAGCCGGTGTGGAAGTCCATCTCCGGCCACCATTCCCCGTGGCAGGTCGGCAGGTCGATGCAGGCCACCGCGGCATAGTTTGTGCTGGTCCAGCCGCCGAGCATGATTTGCAGGATCACCACCGCAAGTGCAAAGCGCGCCAGCAGGCGCAGTCTGGTGAGCGAGCGGGTGGGATGGAGTGCCGGTAGCCGGCCCGACAGGCGCAGTACCAGCAGCAACAGCAGGCTCAGGGTCGCGAAGCCGCCTAGCAGATGGGCTGTGACGACCTGCGGCCAGAGCTTGAGGGTCACGGTCCACATGCCGAACAGTGCCTGGCAGACGACAAGGGCAAGCAGCCCGACACACAGGCCGGTCGGGTAGCCGGGGTCGCGGCGCTGTCGGATACCAATCACGGCCAGGCCCAGAATCAGCAAGCCGAGGGTGCCGGCTGCGTAGCGGTGAATCATCTCCGCCCAGGCCTTGAAGGCTTCGACCGGGTCGTCCGGGAAGCGCAGCTGCGCCGTTTCCAGCGCATGATCGCTTTGCGGTACGGTCAGAAAGCCGTAGCAGCCTGGCCAGTCCGGGCAGCCGAGTCCGGCGTGTACCAGCCGGGTGTAAGCGCCAAGGATGACGACGATAAAGCACAGCAGGAGCCCTGCCAGTGCCAGGTTGTAGCCAGGTTTGCGCATGGCTCAGCCCACCTTCGAGAGTTTCAGCAGACGCTTGAGGTCATCAAGCAGGTCTTTGCCTGGCTGACCGGCACTGTGATGCAGCACCACACGGCCGAGTGGGTCGACCAGCCAGAGCTGCGGGCCGATCAGCCAGCTGTCTGGCTGGGTCTGCAGGCTGTGAAGATAGGCATTGCTGTCGAAGCGTGTACGCTGCAGGCGCGGAAATTCGGTTTCCAGCCGGGCCAGTTCATCGTCGCGCAGGGCGACCGGCGAGGCCAGTACATGCTCGACGCGGCCCGCCTCGCGGCCGACGGCCACATTGATCTGCCGGGCTTCGTGGATCAGCGCCATGCATTCGCGTTCGCAGGCGCCGGTGTGGGTAACCAGCAGCCGCCAGGGCCCGCCATAGCCGACGGGCTCCAGCGCCAGTTGCCAGTCGCTGACCTGAATGGCCGGCTCGACCAGGGCGGATTTGTTTGAATGTGCCTGCGGCACACCGATGCCGAAGTGCGCCATCAGCGCGGCGATCAGAATGGGTACGACCACGACACCGATGACGGCGAGCAGCTTTAGCTGGCCGCGTGGGCGTTGCCGGGTCCGGTCAGGCTCGGTCAGGCTCATCATTATTATTCCCCCGATGGTCGGGCCGGAAACCGGCCCAGATAAACAAAGCGATCAGCGCCGCAGCGAGGCTGAACCACTGGACGGCATACCCGGTATGTCGGCTTGCGCTCATCGGCAGCGCTGGCCAGTCGAGTTGCAGTGCTGCCGATGAACCGTCCCCGGTCAAGCGGACGCTCCAGTCCTGCAGCGCAATACCGGACTGCAGGCGCAAGGCTGTCAGGTCAAGCTGGGCTACCACGCAGTTGGCAGTGCCAGCTGCGCAACGCCGGCTACCCGGGCGCCAGCCGGTGCCGTTGCCTGGCAGCTTCTCTGCCAGCAGCTGCAGTTCTCCCGACGGCGTCTCGATCTGCGGCGTCTGACGGCGGTCCGGCCAGGGCAGCCAGCCGCGGTTAACCAGCAACCATTGGCCACTGGTGTCCTGAAAGGCCTGCAACACTTCTACCCCGGCTCGGCCGTCGCGGGTGCGATTGTCGAGCAGCCATGTGTGCCGAGCCTCCAGCTGCCCGCGCAGAATCAGCGGTTGCCAGTCAGACGGCCGCGTTTGCGCGAACGCAGACAGTGGCATCGCCGGGGTTTGATGCAGTGCGTCAATCGACGCCTGCATCTGCTGCTTTTCCCCCGCGCGCTGCAGCTGCCAGCTGCCGAGCGCGAGCAGTGCCGGCAGCAGGGTCAGCGTGAGCACCCACAGCGGCCAGCCAGGCGCAAAGCGGCGGCCACTGCGGCTGGAATCAGCGAGCAGCATGGTGCGCCCTCGCTATACTTGAGCCCAACATAACAACAGGAAGGGGACGCCCATGTGGCTCAAACTGACCATTTTGATGCTGCTGGCGCTGATTGTGATCAGCCTGTTCAGCGGGCTGTTTTTTCTGATGAAGGACACGGATGGTCGCGGGCGGCTGGTAACCGCCCTGAGCGTACGCATCAGCCTGACGATCCTGCTGCTGGGCCTGATCGCCTGGGGCTTCTGGTCCGGCAACCTGGTCTGGAATACGCCCTGGCTGCATTGACAACGCCGCCGCCCGCATGGGTTAGAAAATGTAGACGAAGATGAACAGGCCGACCCAGACCACATCAACGAAGTGCCAGTACCAGCTGGCCGCTTCGAAGCCGAAGTGCTGTTGCGGCGTGAAGTGACCCTTGGTGATGCGGATCAGCATGATCGCCAAAATAAGCGTACCCATGGTCACGTGAGCGCCGTGGAAGCCGGTCAGCATGAAGAAGGTGGCGCCGTAGATGCCGGAGTTCAGGGTCAGCCCCAAATCGTGGTAGGCGTGCTGGTACTCCAGCGCCTGCAGAATCAGAAACACGGTGCCCAGCGCCACGGTCAGGCCCAGCCAGGCCTTGGTGGCGCCCCGCTTGTCGGCTCTCAGCGCATGGTGGGCGAAGGTGACGGTGACACTGGAAGAAATCAGCAGGATGGTGTTGATCAGTGGCAGCTGCCAGGCGCTGATCACCTCTTTCGGGCCGGGGAAGGCTCCGGGATCGGGGTTGACCATCAGCGGCCATTGATAGACGAACTCGGGCCAGAGCATGTTGGCCACGCCCTTGTCGCCCTCACCACCGAGCCAGGGGCCAGCGAAGGTACGCACATAAAAGAGTGCGCCGAAGAACGCGGCGAAGAACATCACCTCGGAAAAGATGAACCAGCCCATGCCCATGCGGAAGGAGCGGTCCATCTGCGGGCTATAGAGCCCCTCGCGGCTTTCCTTCACCACGTTGCTGAACCAGCCGAACATCATGTAGGCGATCATCAATGCACCGGCAAAGAAGATCCATTTGCCGAGGCTGCTGCCGGCGCCGGCGGCATCGCCATTCATCATGCTGCCGGCGCCAAATACCGTTAGCAGCAGGGCGACCGAGGCAATGATCGGCCATTTGCTTTGGGCCGGAACGTAATAGGTTTCGTGATTGGCCATCTGTTGTTCTCCTTATCCGGCAATCATGTTCAGTGAGCCTGGGCTGACGCGCTCGCCAGCTTGTCAGGCATCCGCTCCGATACATCAAACAGGGTGTAGGCCAACGTCAGGTGTTTCACATCGGTCGGCAGTGCCGGGTCGACAATGAAACGCACCGGCATCTCCACGCTTTCCCCCGGTTGCAACACCTGCTGGGTAAAACAGAAGCATTCGGTCTTGTGAAAGAAAGCGGCGGCCTTGGCTGGCGAGACGCTGGGAATGGCTTGCGCCACCATCGGCCGGTCAGTCGGGTTGTGGGCATAAAACAGCATCTCGCGGGTTTCACCCGGATGCAGACTGAGTTGCTCTGCGTCCGGGTTGAAGTCCCATGCCATGCCCTGCGCCCGGGTAGCGACGAACTGCACCCGCAGGGTGCGGCTCTCGTCGATGTGCTCGACCTCCTGCCGATAGGCTGTGCCGCTGGTCTTGCCGTTGATGCCCAGGGCATCGCACATCACGTCATACAGCGGCACCATCAGAAAACCGAAGGCAAACATGCCGATCACGGTCAGCACCAGACGCGTTACTACCGGTTTGTTGGATTGCTGCTCGCTCATGGCCAGCGCCTCCGGTCATTTCACCTCGGGGGGTGTGGTGAAGGTGTGATAGGGCGCCGGCGACGGCACCGTCCACTCCAGCCCTTCTGCACCTTCCCAGGGGTTGGCCGCCGCCTTCGTTCCACCCTTGATGCACTTGATGACGATGAACAGGAACAGCAGCTGGGTCACCCCGAACATGAAGGCGCCAACCGAGGAGATCATGTTGAAGTTGGCGAACATCACGTTGTAGTCGGGAATGCGCCGCGGCATGCCAGCCAGTCCGACAAAGTGCATCGGGAAGAACGCCAGGTTCATGCCGATGAAGCTCATCCAGAAATGGGTCTTGGCCAGTGTTTCGTCATACATGTGGCCGGTCCACTTTGGCAGCCAGTAGTAGGCCGAGGCGAAGATGCCGAAGATGGCGCCGGGCACCAGCACATAGTGGAAGTGCGCGACCACAAAGTAGGTGTCGTGATACTGGAAGTCGGCCGGTGCAATGGCCAGCATCAAACCGGAGAACCCGCCGATGGTAAACAGGATGACGAAGGCCACGGCGAACAGCATCGGCGCTTCGAAGGTCAGCGCCCCCCGGAACATGGTGCTGACCCAGTTGAATACCTTCACCCCGGTGGGCACCGCGATCAGCATGGTCGCGTACATGAAGAACAGCTCCCCGGTAATCGGGATGCCGACGGTAAACATGTGGTGCGCCCAGACGATGAACGACAGGAAGGCGATGGCCGCGGTGGCGTAGACCATGGAGGTGTAGCCAAACAGCGGCTTGCGGCTGAAGGCCGGAATGATCTGGCTGACCGCACCGAACGCCGGCAGGATCATGATGTAGACCTCGGGGTGGCCGAAGAACCAGAAAATGTGCTGGAACATCACCGGATCACCGCCGCCGGCGGCATTGAAGAAGCTGGTGCCGAAATGGATGTCCATCAGCATCATGGTGACCACGCCGGCCAGCACCGGCATGACGGCGATCAGCAGGAAGGCGGTAATCAGCCAGGTCCAGACGAACAGCGGCATCTTCATCAGCGTCATGCCGGGTGCGCGCAGGTTGAGGATGGTGGCGATGATGTTGATCGCGCCCATGATCGAGCTGATGCCTGCCAGGTGAATGGCGAAGATGAAGAAGGTGACGCTGGGCGGCGCATAGGTCGTCGACAGCGGTGCATAGAAGGTCCAGCCGAAGTTCGGGCCACCTCCCTCCATGAACAGTGTCGAGACCAGCAGCCCGAAGGCCATCGGCAGCAGCCAGAAACTGAAGTTGTTCATCCGTGGCAGCGCCATGTCCGGCGCGCCGATCATCAGCGGAATCATCCAGTTGGCCAGGCCGACAAAGGCGGGCATGACTGCACCGAACACCATGATCAGGCCATGGGTAGTGGTCATCTGGTTGAAGAACTCGGGCTGCACCAGCTGCAGGCCCGGCTGGAACAGTTCGGCACGAATGACCATGGCCATCGAGCCGCCGAGCAGGAACATGGCGAAGCTGAACCACAGGTACATCGAGCCGATGTCCTTGTGGTTGGTCGTCAGCACCCAGCGCATCAGGCCCTTGGCCGGACCGTGGGCATGGTCGTGGTGATGGGTATCGATCACAGCACTCATGGCAGGTCTCCTATTGGCCTTCTTTCGCCTTCAGAACATCGATGGGCGAGAGCATTTCGCCGGTGTCGTTGCCCCAGGCATTGCGCTCGTAGGTGATCACGGCAGCAATGTCGACTTCAGACAATTGCTTGCCGAACGCCGCCATGGCGGTGCCGGGCTTGCCGTTAAGCACGATGTCGAGGTGCGCGGCCATGTCTTCGGTGGCAATCTGGCTGCCCTTGAGCGCCGGGAACATTGGTGGCAGGCCCTCACCGTTGGGCTGGTGACAGGAGGCGCAGGCGGTGGTGTAGACCTTCTCGCCACGCTCGACCAGTTCGTCGAGGGTCCAGGTCTTGTCACGCAGCTCGGCTTCCTTCGCCGCCGCCTCTTTCTGCTCAGCCAGCCAGGTGTCGTATTCATCCTGCGGCAGCACCTGCACCACGACCGGCATGAAGCCGTGATCCTTACCGCACAGTTCGGTGCATTGGCCGCGGTAGATGCCGGGTTCTTCAACCCGGGTCCAGGCCTCGTTGATAAAGCCGGGGATGGCATCCTTCTTCACCGCAAAATCCGGTACCCACCAGGAGTGAATGACGTCGGAGGCGGTGACCAGGAAGCGGACCTTTTTGCCGACCGGGATAACCAGCGGGTTGTCGACCTCCAGCAGGTAGTCCGGGCTCTTGGCGCTGACGTTGGTGATTTCGTCGCGCGGCGTGGTCAGGGTGCTGAAAAAGCTGACCCCTTCGCCGACGTACTGGTATTGCCAGCGCCATTGATAGCCGGTGACCAGAATATCGACGTCGGCTTCGTCGGCGTCGTAGATATCGATCAGGGTTTTGGTGGCCGGAACCGCCATGACAATGAGGATGACCAGCGGGATGACGGTCCAGAGGATTTCGACGCCGACGTGCTCGTGGAAGGTCGCCGGCTTACTATCGGCCGATTTGCGGTGCATCAGCATCGACCAGAACATCACACCGAATACCACGACGCCGATGACGACGCAGATCCAGAAGATGGTCATGTGCAGATCGAACACGGACTGGCTGACGTCGGTGACGCCACGGCGCATGTTGATGCCCCACTCGGCGTTGGCCGACAGGCCAAGCGCGCACAGGAACAGGCCAACAGGCCAGGTGATTGCTGCTCGCAACATTCCCGGTTCCCCTTTTATTGTTGTTATCGCTTCCGGTGCACGGAATGAGGGGTATCTGGAGCAGGTACAACACTGCGCAGATACCCGAAACCGCGGGATGCGCAGCGCGAAGATCGCGATGAATCACCCCCGGTCGGAACTCCCCCACAGGCTACCGACACAATCGAGTATAGACAGGGGTTGCGGCTTGGCAATGTTGCGTCTCACTGACAGCGAGCCGCGATAGTTGGAACGCGGGGGAGGGTGTCCGCCCTGAGGTTGCAGTTATTACAATTGGATCTAATGGCTCCCGATGAGTCACTTTGACGGAATGGGGTGCCTCTGCTAGCTTTTCTCGAAATGAGAATGATATCAATATGCTGTTGGCCGCTTGCAGCATTCAGCCGTCGTTGTGGAGCGTGAAACATGAATATAACCGGCCTGAAACGCCGTATTGCCGATGCCATGGCGCAACCTGACTCGGTCGGGGCAATGCAGCGTTGGCTTGAATCCCGTCTGCCGGCCCTGCACCCGTCGATCCGGGTGGAGAATAATCAGGTCGAAACCCTGTATCGGTTTGCTCGGGCCTATATCGAGCAGGTACCGGACGTGCTGGAGGCGGCAGCTGCAGTAGCGCAGGCCGCTCACTTGCGCGAGCGCATGCTGCCGGTGCTGAAGGTGGCGGAAGCCTTTTTCCTGCAGCCCCCGGATCTGCCCAGTGAGCACAAAGGGCTGATTATGCTGCTGGACGAGGCCTATCTGGCGCATCGCCTGGTCGAGGAGGTCAACGATCGTTACGTCGCCAACGGCATTGCGCCGCTGATTCCGATGGATACCACGCGGGCCAACCTGATTGTGCATCAACTGATGGGCGAGGGGTTTGCCAACCAGCTGGATACGGCGGTGGAAACAGCGGTTTCCGGCCTGCTGCCGGAGGATCTGTTTCAGTCGGAGCCGTTCAGGGCCTATCAGGCCAGTCAGGACCCGGCGCAGGTGCGCCGGTTATGGGCACAATGGCCCTGTATGTCCCGTCAGCTGGGGGTCGAGATTGAGTTGCGCGGCGCTGCCTGAACAGCAGCCGGCCCGTATTGCGAGCCGGCTGCCCGGTCAGTCCTTTTTTTTCAAACGCGGGTTGGGGAAGAACTGCACCGTCTGACTGCTCGGCTTCTTTGGTGCCTTGCGTGCCTCGTTGACCCGGGTGGTCAGCTCTTTGGGTACCGAGTTGCCGCGGGCATCCAGCGTATCGGCGTAGCCGCACTCCACGCATTCGCGGTGTGGTACGCCGTCTTCCTCGTACATCTTGATGGTATCCATCGCGCTGCACGCCGGGCAGACCGCGCCGGCGATGAAACGCTTGATCGGTTGCTGGCTCATGCGGCTTCTCCGGTCAGGCCCGAGTGGCGCAGCAGCGGATCGATTGACGGCTCACGACCACGGAAGGCGACGAACAGCGCCATCGGCGCTTCACTGCCGCCACGGGCAAGAATGTTGTCGCGGAAGGCGCGGCCGGTCTCGGCGTTCAGCACCCCTTCCTCCTCGAAGCGCGAAAAGGCATCTGCCGACAGCACTTCTGCCCACTTGTAGCTGTAGTAACCGGCTGCATAGCCACCGGCAAAGATATGGCTGAAGCCATTCTGGAAGCGGTTGAACGACGGTACCTTGATGACCGCAATCTCATCGCGCACCTGATCAAGTACCTGCTGCACACTCAGCTCGGGGTGCTTGCGCACATGCAACTCAAAGTCGAACAGCGAGAACTCGATCTGACGCAGCATGCCGAGGCCGGACTGGAAGTTCTTGGCCGCCAGCATCTTGTCCAGCAGGTCCTGCGGCAACGGCTCGCCGGTTTCATAGTGGCTGGAGATCAGCGCCAGGCCTTCCGGCTCCCAGCACCAGTTTTCCATGAACTGGCTCGGCAGCTCGACCGCATCCCAGGCCACGCCATTGATACCGCTGGCAGAGGCGTAGTTCACCCGGGTCAGCAGATGGTGCAGGCCGTGGCCGAACTCGTGGAACAGGGTGGTGACTTCGTCGTGGGTCAGCAATGCCGGCTTGCCGCCGACCGCCGGGGTGAAGTTGCAGACCAGATAGGCGATGGGGCGCTGCAGGGCGCCGTCGGGCAGCAGGCGCCGGTCACGGCAGCCATCCATCCAGGCGCCGCCGCGCTTGTTGGCGCGGGCGTACAGATCGAGGAAGAAGCGGCCGATGACTTCGCCCTGCTCGATCACCTCGAACAGGCGCGCGTCCTTGTGCCAGCGCTCGAACTCGGCGACTTCGCGCAGCTCGATACCGTAGAGCTTCTGGACGATGGCGAACATGCCGTTGATCACGGTATCGATCGGGAAGTAGGGGCGCAGCATTTCCTGAGAAATGGCGTAACGCTGCTGGCGCAGCTGCTCGCTGTAGAAGCCAACATCCCAGGGCTGCAGGTCGTCGCAGCCCTGTTCTGCGGCAAAAGCCTTCAGGGCGGCCAGGTCCTGTTTCGCGAACGGCTTGCTGCGCTCGCCAAGATCACGCAGGAAGCCGAGCACCTGATCGGTGCTTTCGGCCATCTTGGTCGCCAGCGACAGCTCTGCATAGTTGGCAAAACCCAGCAGCTCGGCCAGCTCCTGACGTAACACGAGAATCTCGTCGATCACCGGGCCATTGTCGAACTGGCCGGCGTTGGGACCCTGATCGGAGGCGCGGGTGCAGAAGGCGGTGTAGACCTCCTGACGCAGGGCGCGGTCGGTGGCGTAGGTCATCACCGGGAAGTAGCTGGGGAACTCCAGGGTAATGAGCCAGCCGTCCAGCTCGCGGGCTTCGGCGGCCTGTTTGGCCTGCGCCAGCGCGGACTCGGGCAGGCCGTCCAGCTGGGCCGCGTCGGTGATGTGCTTGGTCCAGGCCTGGGTGGCGTCGAGCACCTGATTGGAGAAGGTGCTCTGCAATTCGGACAGACGCATCTGCAGTTCGCCGTAGCGCTTCTGCTGCTCCGGCGGCAGGGCGATGCCGGACAGCTTGAAGTCGCGCAGGGCGTGTTCAAGGATGGTCTGCTGGGCCTTGTCCAGCGTGGCGAACTCGTCGCTGGAGGCGAGCTGCTGGTAGGCTTCAAACAGCGCCTGATTCTGGCCCATCTCGGTGTAATACTGGCTCAGCAGCGGCAGGCAGCTTTCATAGGCTTCACGCAGCTCGGGGCTGTTCATGACCGCATTGAGATGGCTGACTGGCGACCAGGCACGACCAAGGCGTTCGCCCATGTCATCCTGCGGCTCGATCAGGTTGGCCCAGGTCCATTGCGCTGGAGGGTTGGCCAGCAGGGCATCGAGCTGTGCGCGGTTGTCAGCCAGAATCTGCTCGATGGCCGGTTTGACGTGCTCGGCACGGATCTCGGCAAAGGGCGGCAGATCGTAGGGTTGCAGCAGCGGATTGGGCATGGCGGGTATCCTGATTCGATCGATGACTTACAATGCGCCCATGGTAATCAACTCCGGCGCGCTTGGCATCGTGACTTCGTTAGAAGTTCTCAATGACGGCGATAGCCGCAAAATTCAAGGGTGATGCGATGAACGTACGTGGCTTCAGGGACTGGCAGCCGGTGCTGGGTGACCGGGTGTTTGTTGATCCGTCGGCGGTGGTATTGGGCGACGTGCACCTCGGTGACGATTGCTCGGTCTGGCCCGGCGCGATCATTCGTGGCGACATGCACAGCATTCGTATTGGCGACCGCACCAGCGTGCAGGATGGCAGTGTGCTGCACATCACCCACGCCGGCCCGTTCAACCCGGATGGTTATCCGCTGAACATCGGCGATGACGTGACCATTGGCCACAAGGTGCTGCTGCATGGCTGCAGCATCGGCAGCCGTGTGCTGGTCGGCATGGGCAGCATCGTCATGGATGGCGCGGTGGTCGAAGACGAGGTGATCATCGGTGCCGGCTCTCTGGTGCCGGCCAAGCGCACGCTGGAAAGTGGTTATCTGTATATGGGCAGCCCGGCCAAACAGGTGCGCCCGTTGACCGACAGGGAACGTGAGTTCTTTACCTACTCGGCTGCCAACTATGTACGGCTGAAGGATCAGCACCTGCTGGAAAACTGGGCCTCCAGCTGAGCCGGGCTTCGCTATACTGCACCGCTACGGACAGTCATCGGACAGGAAAGCCATTGGATTCGGAGCACGGAATACATCGACGGGCGGCAGCCGGGCTGGAGGATTCTGCCCGGCGCTCATTGCTGCGTCTTATCTTTGCCTGCACTGGCGTCGTACTCTGCGGCTTTGCGCTGCTGCAGTTTGGCAATGACAATGCCGTGCTGGCAACGCTGGAAATCATCGTTGGCCTGTTCCTGCTGTGGTCGGCCCGCACAGTCATGCGGGTCCGCTGGCTGACGCCCTGGATCTACGGCTACCTGTTGCCTACCTTCTGCTTTCAGCTCTATATCATGCTGATGCCCGAGGCGTCGGTCACCGCGTTCGTCTGGGTGTATATGGTGCCGGTGCTCGCCTATCTGCTGCTGGGGCGCCGTGCCGGATTGCTGCTGTCGATCCCGTTCATGGTCGCGGCCCTGCTGCTTTATCTGTGGCGCTATGCCGACCCGGAATCGGCTGCCGGGCTGATCGATATCGGCAACGCGGTGATCTGCGGCCTGATGATTCTGCTGTTCGTGCACTTTTATGAGGGCCGGCGCGCGGTGGCGCAGCAATCGCTGCAGCGCATGGCGGAAATGGATGGATTGACCGGCGTATTCAATCGCGCCCGTTTTCATCAGTTGTTTGCCCAGTGCATCGAGCAGAGTCAGCGCAGCAGCGACGAGTTTGCCCTGGTGCTGCTGGATGTCGATCATTTCAAGCAGGTCAATGACAGCTGGGGCCACGAAGCGGGCGACCGTGCCCTTCAGCACCTGTGCCGGGTGCTGGGGCAGCGGCTGCGTGGCACCGATGTGATTGGGCGGTTGGGTGGCGAGGAGTTCGGGTTGTTGCTGCGCAATACCGACGCGGTGGCTGCCGAACAACTGGTGCAGACGCTGTGCCTGCAGCTTGAGCGTTCGCCGCTGGTCTGGCAGGGCCAGGCGCTGCCGATTACGGCTACCTTCGGGGTGGCCTGCTGGCCCCGGGACGCACGTGATGCTGGCGGTCTGTACCGCTGCGCCGATCAGCGTCTTTACCGGGGCAAGGCCTACGGTCGCAACCGGGTGGTCAGTTCCGGCGGAGCACTGACGGTCAGCGATATTGCCTGATGCCGTTTCGGCCGACGGATTGGCAGGCAATCAAGTCTGTGAATAGTAGGCCTGCCGGGGCTGGTAGCGGCCCCGGTTCGTTTATGATCCGGGGGTTCGCGGAGGTTTCCGCCCATTCACTCATTCATGCAAGAGGCATCACATGTCTGCTCATATCAACCGCAAGATCGTGCTCAACAAGCGCCCGCAGGGCGAAATTCAGGATGGTGATCTGGTTCTGAAGGAAGAACCAGTTCGTGAGCTCAAGGATGGTGAGGTTCTGATCAAGACCCTGTGGCTGTCGCTTGACCCCTACATGCGTCCGCGCATGAACGACAGCAAGGGCTACATGGACCCGATTGAAATCGGCGCGCCGATTGTCGGCGAAAGCGTTGGCCGCGTTGTCGAGTCCAAGTCTGAAAACTATGCAGTGGGTGACGTTGTGACTGTCTACTCCGGCTGGCAGGAGTACTGCATCATTCCGGGCAACGCCCCTATGGTTTACAAGATCAAGGATCAGGGCGTGCCGCTGCAGGCTTACCTGGGTGTGGCCGGTATGCCGGGCCGCACAGGGTACTGCGGTCTGATGTATGTGGGTAAGCCCAAGGCTGGCGAAACCGTCGTGGTTGCCGCTGCGTCCGGTCCGGTCGGTACCGTGGTTGGCCAGACCGCCAAGCAGGAAGGCTGCCGTGTTGTCGGCATCGCCGGTGGCCCCGAGAAGTGCCGCTATGTCGTGGAAGAACTCGGTTTCGACGCCTGCATCGACTACAAGGCCGGTAACCTGGATGCGGATCTGGCCGCAGCCTGTCCGAACGGCATCGACGTGTATTTCGAGAACGTCGGTGGCGAGGTAGCCAAGGCGGTAGCCAAGCTGATCAACCCGGGTGCCCGCGTGCCGATCTGTGGTTATGTATCGGCCTATAATGCCGAAGACCAGAGCAAGGTCGAAACCCCGTTCCATATCTTTGGTGCGCTTGATCCCAAGCCGGAACACCGCTTCTTCCTGGTCACCGAATGGCAGGACAAGCATCAGGAAATCACCGCGCTGCTGGCTGGTCAGGTCGCATCGGGTGCCCTGAAGTACAGCGAGACCGTTGCCGAGGGTCTGGAGAACGCGGTTGAGGCGTTCAAGGGCATGCTCAAGGGCAAGAACTTCGGCAAGCAGCTGGTTCATATTGCCGACTGATGTTGTCGTAACTATCCCGGGCGCAGCAGCGCCCGGGATAGTGCACTTCTCCTCTCCTGCACACCCCTCCGGGTTATGCATATTCGCCTTTCTGGCGACGACTTTCTGACCAAATCGACGATTTTTGGTACAGAACCTGCAAGGCTCTGCACTATCCTGAGCCGCATGGCGCGAACCTGGCCGGCCGCTGCACCAGTGGGGTGCATGACCTGAGCAGTTGCGCTATCAAAGTGCCAGTTACCAAATGGAACAGGTATCTCCCATGCCCATCCCGATGCTCGATGTTCTGTGGTTGGTTTTGTGTGCCGGACTGGTATTCAACATGCAGATCGGCTTTCTCTGTCTGGAGTCGGGGCTGACTCGCAGCAAAAATGCCATCAACGTTGCGGTCAAGAACATGGCTGACCTGAGCGTTGCCATTTTTTGCTACTGGCTGTTCGGTTTCGGTTTGATGTTCGGGGCTACTGCCGGCGGCTGGTATGGCGAGGGCTTCTCCATGCTGCCCTTTGCCGATACCTGGCATTCGGCGTTCTTTCTGTTCCAGGCGATGTTCTGTACCACGGCAGCGACCATCGTGTCGGGTGCCGCTGCCGAGCGGATGCGGTTTGCGTCCTACCTGCTGGTGACACTGATCATCGCCGGCTTCATTTACCCGCTGTTTGGTCACTGGGCCTGGGGCGGCGTCTTTGCCGATGGCCTGGGCTGGCTGGCCGAACGCGGCTTTGTCGATTTTGCCGGTTCTACCGTGGTGCACGGGGTAGGCGGCTGGGTGGCGCTGGCGGTAATTCTGATTCTGGGCCCGCGCCAGGGGCGTTTTGAGCAGGACCGGGACGGGCGCAGCATGCCCGGATCGAACCTGCCGCTGGCGATGCTGGGCGCGTTGATGCTGATGTTTGGCTGGTTCGGCTTCAACGGCGGCAGCACGCTGAGCTTTGATGGCCGGGTGCCGGGCATCATCGCCAACACGGTATTGGCCGCCATTGCCGGAACCCTGGGCGGCATGGTGATGTCCTGGCTGCGCTGGCGACTGGTCGATCCGGTCTACCCGCTCAACGGCATGATTGCCGGTATGGTTGCGGTAACCGCCGGCGCGCATGTTGTCGATGCGTCGGCTGCGTTCTTTATCGGCCTGATCGGTGCGGTCGTGATGTATCTGGCGGACCGGTTGCTGCTTCGGTTTCAGATTGATGATGCGGTCGGTGCCGTGCCGGTGCACCTGGCCAGCGGTATCTGGGGCACGCTGGCAGTTGCGCTGTTCGCCGATCTGGGTGCGCTGGGCACCGGGCTGACCCGTAGTCAGCAGTTTATTGCCCAGCTGGAAGGGGTGCTGGTCGCAGGGGTGTGGGCCTTCGGGTTGACCTGGCTGCTGTTGCGCGCGGTCAATCGCTTCTGGCCGATGCGGGTAACGCCGGACGATGAGCTGGCTGGCCTGAACGTGTCCGAGCATGGCGCCCGTACCGAACTGATCGAGCTGCTTGAAGCAATGGCCGCCCATCAGCGCGATGGCCGGTTTGAGCGGGATGTGCCGGTGGAACCCTTTACCGAGGTGGGCCAGATCGCGGCGCAGTACAACAAGGTCATTCACGCCCTGCGCCGCGCCGTAGGCGTGACCCAAAGCATCATCCGTGACATTCGCGACGGCGTTGTTACCTGTAACCGGGACGGCATCCTTGCGACCTGCAACCCCGGAGCCGAGCGCCTGTTCGGGCTGCCCGCCGGCGCCCTGATCGGCCAGCCGATGGCGCGTCTGGTGGCGGAGCGTGACTGGTCAGGCCTGCCCTTGCCGGAAGCCGGCAGCGAGATCAAGCAGGAGGTGCTGTTCAGTCGCAACGACCATGATCAGTTTGTTGCCGAGTTGACGGTCAGCAGCGGGTCACTGGAGGACGACCTGTATACCTGCATGATCCGTGATATCACCGAGCGTCGGCGTATCGAGCAGCAGCTGTTTCAGGAGAAGATGCTGGCGCAGGTGACCCTGGCGTCGATCGGCGACGGCGTGATTACCACCGGTCCCGATGCGCGCGTGCGCTACCTCAACCCGATAGCGGAACAGCTGACTGGCTGGCGCGAGGCTGATGCGGCAGGAAAACCGCTGGATGAGGTGTATTGCCTGTTCGAGGAAAGCACCGGAGAAAAACTGCTCAATCCGGTCAGCGCCATGTTGCGGCGTTACCGGCAGGCACTGAGCCGCCCGGCCGGCAGCATGAACCAGCTGCGCCGGCGCGATGGCAGCGAAGTGACGGTGCAGGATGCGGTGGCGCCGATCCGCGATGCCGAAGGGCACATCATTGGCGCGGTGCTGACCTTTCGCGATGTGACCGTCAACCGCCGGCTGGCGCTCGAACTGTCCCATCAGGCGGCCCATGACACCCTGACCGGCCTGGTCAACCGCAAGGAGTTCGAGCGGCGGGTGGCCCAGGCGCTGCAGCGCGGGCCGGGCGCGCGCGTCGACCAGGTGCTGTGCTATATGGATCTCGATCAGTTCAAGATCGTCAATGATACCTGTGGTCACGCGGCCGGAGACGAGCTGTTGCGGCAACTGGCCAAGCTGTTCCAGTCGCACATTCGCAGTTCAGACGTGCTGGCGCGCCTCGGTGGCGACGAGTTTGGCTTGCTGCTCAGTGGTTGCACGCTGGAAGAAGCCATTCCGGTGGTTGATGGCATCCGCGCGTTGGTCGAAGAGTACCGGTTCAGCTGGGAAGGGAAGACGTTCGCTGTCGGGGTCAGTATCGGCCTGGTCCAGATCGAAGAGCAGGTGGCCAGTCTCGATGTGCTGCTCAGCGCCGCAGACAGCGCCTGTTATGCGGCTAAGGACGCCGGTCGCAACCGTATTCACCTGTATCAGGCCGATGATGCGCAGATGCAGGAGCGGCGCGGTGAGATGCAATGGGTCAATCGCTTGCGTCAGGCACTGGATGCCGATCTGCTGCGGCTCTATGTCCAGCCCATTTACGCTATCAGCGAGCGCGAGACCCAGCCTGGCTATGAGGTGCTGGTGAGAATGCTTGGTGAGGATGGCCGTATCATCCCGCCGGGAGCGTTCATGCCGGCTGCCGAGCGCTATGATCTGGCGTCGGCCATCGACCGTTGGGTGGTCGGCAACTTTCTGGCCTGGCTCGGAGATTACAGCCGACGGCATGGCGGTGCACTGGGCAGCTACTCGATCAACCTGTCGGCGGCGTCGATTGGTGAGGAGAGTTTTCTCGACTTCGTGTTGGCGGCGATCGAGCGTCACGGCGTGCCAGCCCAATTGATCTGTTTCGAGATTACCGAGACCAGCGCCATTGCCAACCTGAACAAGGCCATCGTCTTTATGCAGCGGCTCAAGGATATCGGCTGTCAGTTTGCGCTGGATGACTTTGGCTCGGGACTGTCGTCGTTCGCGTATCTGAAGTCGCTGCCGGTGGATTTTCTGAAGATCGACGGGGTGTTCGTCAAGGACATCGTGGCGGATCCGATTGCCCGGGCGATGGTCGCGTCAATCAATACCATCGGCCACGAAATGGGCCTGCAGACGGTTGCCGAGTTTGTCGAAACCGAGGCCATTCTTGATCAGTTGCGCGAGCTGGGGGTGGACTATGCCCAGGGCTATTTTCTCGGGCACCCGCAACCCTTGAGCGAGCTGGATGGCGTGCGGATGATGCCGCGCTAGCGGCCGGCAGGCGGCTGCGGTTCGGCGCGTGTCCATAACCAGAGCGCAACGCAACAGAGAAATGGCGGCAGGCTCCAGCGCAGCCAGTCGGGGGCGGGCAGCAGCCAGATCATGACTACGCTGCTGAGCATCAGCAGACTTGCGGCCCATTTCGCCCGCCGCGGAATCGCCCGGCGCGTACGCCAGTCACGAATCAGCGGGCCATAGTGCGGGTGCAGCAGCAGGCGGGCCTCCAGCTCCGGCCAGCCACGTGCCGAGGCCCAGGCGGCGACCAGCAGAAAGGGGGTGGTCGGCAAACCGGGAACCACGACACCGATGGCGCCGAGGGCGACGCACAGTGATGCCAGTGAGCGCCAGAACCAGATCATGGGCTGGCCGGTTGGGAACAGATGAAGTAGGGCATGGCTGTCGATCCGCAGAACTCGGGGTCAGCTTATCTCGAAGTGCCAGCGCACGTCACGGCGGCTCAGGGCAGCCAGATACGAAATTCGCCACCGCCCAGCGCGCCGCCATTGCTCAGGGCGATATGCCCGCTGTTGCCGTTGCGTTGATGCAGCTCGGCGATGCGCTGGCCAAAATACAGGCCCAGACCGGTACTGCCGGTGCTCATGTTGATGCCGAGAATATAGTCGGACTGGTTTTCCAGCATTGCTGGCGGGTAGCCGCTGCCATCGTCGCTGATGGTGATGACCAGCTGATCGCCGTCCATCGCTGCGCGCAGGTGGATAGCCGAGCGGGTATAGCGAATCGCATTGTTGATCACGTTGCCCACCACCGAGCCGACCAGTTCGGCATCAAAGAATCCCATCAGACCGAATTCATCGACTTCGTAGGTCCCTTCGATATGACGCGAGCGCAGGATGTCGTGGTGGCGCGCCAGCTGATCCTCAAGGAACTCCTCCAGCTCGAGATAGCTCGGCCGCAGCGGCAACTGATTGACCCCCAGCTTGTACAGGCCAAGCATCTGCACCAGCATGCCGTTCAGTCGCAGGAACTCGTATTCGATGACGCCGCGCTCGGTGCTGTCGTGCTCGTTGGCGGGTAGCCGCTCGACCAGTTGCCCGTAGGACTGCATCAGCAGCCCCAGCGAGTTCTTCATGTCGTGAACGGTGGAGGCGATGACGGTGGAGAAATCCAGCGATTGCTCCTCGGGTACGTCGCTCATAGCGATTCGGCCTTTTCGCGCAGCTTGTTGTAGCGTTCGAATCGCGGGTCACCGGGTGGCATGTTGCGGACCCGCTGCAGGCAGTCGAGGCATTCTTCGCGCAGCGCCGGGTCCGGAGCACTGAGCAGCAGGCGCAGCAGCGACTGTGCGGTGTTGAGCGCATAGCTGATGTTGCGCGGCTGCAGCGCCAGTGCGTTGCGAAATGCCTCCAGCGCCTGCGGAAACTGCTTGCCCTGATAGAGCTGCATGCCTTGCCGGTTCAGTTCCATGGCCTGGTCACCGCCACGCAGGATATCCGGGTCGCTGGTCTGTTCGGCGATGCCGGCCATGACCTTGGGGTCGTCGCCATAGATTTCTGCACAGCTGCTGAGCACCTGGTCGGCCTGGGCCTCCTGGCCAAGCACGCGCAGCTGCGCTGCGACCTGCAGCGCGGTATCGGCGGCAAAGAAGTCTTCCATGTTGGCCAGACGCTCGGCCGCGTTTTTCGCCATCTGGGCGGCGTCTGCGGTCTTGCCTGCTCGCTGGAGCGCCGTGGCCTGCAACAGCTCTCCACGGGCGGCCAGGGCATCGTTGTCGCGCCAGCTGTTGTTCAGATCGTCCATTGTCTGACGAATCTCCAGCAGCACCTTGGGGCCGGGAGCGCTGTCACCAGCCTGCGCGCACAGACTGTCGGCCAGACTCAGGTGATGCTCGGGATCGCGAAAGGCCGAGTGGCGGCCCAGGTTGACTGCCTGACGGAAGGCGCGCACAGCCCTGTCAGGGTCCTGGTTGGCGCGGGCGAGCCGTCCCAGCTCGGCCTGACGCTGCGGGTTGTTGGGCGAGATCTTGACCGCCTGCTCGAGAAAAACCTGTGCCTTGAGCTGCTCGCCGCGCAACTGTTTGGCGCGGGCGAGTCCGTCATACAGCGTGGGCAGCATCGGAAACTGGCTGATGCCCTGCTCGTAGAGCGCCTCGGCGCGGTCCAGATGGCCGCGCTCAAGCAGGTGCCCGGCCAGCATGACCAGCGCCCAGGGCAGTGGACGCTCATCGATGATGGCCTGCAGCAAGGTCTCCAGTTCGGCATCGCGTCCCAGTGCGGCCAGGGCGTTGGCCCGGTAGCGCTGGCAGAGCGGGGCAAGACGCGGCTGAGTTGCCAGCAGGGTGTCGCAGGCGGCCAGCACGCCGGCCTGATTGCCGGCAGCCAGCGCATCAAGAATGGGCGCCAGCACCTGCTTGCGCTCAACCAGACGATCAAGTCGCTGCTGCAGGCTGGCACGATTGAAGGGCTTGGTCAGATAGGCATCGGGTTCATATTCCAGCGCCGCCATCACCATGGCCTGACTGCTCTCGGCAGTGACCATGACGAAAATGCAGTGCGGGCCTATCAGCTTGCGCTGATGCAGCTCCTCAAGCACCTGCTGACCATTCTTGCCATCGCCCAGATTGTAGTCATGCAGGATGATGTCATAGCGGGTCTTGCCGCACAGCGCGATTGCTTCTGCCCCACTGGCGGCGACATCGATATGCTGTGCACCCATCTGGGTCAGCATGGCCTTCACCGACGAGCGGAAGTCGCTGAAGTCGTCGACGACCAGAAAGCGCTTGTTGCTGTAGACGATCATGATTTCGCCATATTCCTGCCGTTGAATGCCGAATGTCAGTTTAGACCCTTGGCGCAAGTATACAGTGAAATCAAAGAGCCACTATTGATCCACTCTGCAGAATGGCAAATCGGGCCGCTCGCCTGCAGCCGGCCTGTGCTCAATGCCGTCTGACGATTGCGTCGGATTCGATGACATGCTGGCCGACCGGCGCCATCAGGGCCGCCTGCAGCATCGCCGCTGCGACGTCGCCAGCCTTGACCGCCCGCAGCCGTTTCGGGATCACCGGCTTGAAGGTACGCGACAGCAGCAGACCAACCAGCTCTCCCGGTCGGTTCTCGGCGCGGGCACCGTCGAGCAGGGATGGCCGAATCAGGGTCAGGGAACGAAAATCCATGGCCGCCAGATCCTGCTCCGCTTCACCCTTGACCCGCAGATAGAACGAGCCGGACCGCGGGCTGGCGCCCAGCGACGAATTCAGCACAAAGGTTCGCGTACCGGCGCGGCGGGCGTGACGGGCACAGGAGACGACATAGCCGCGATCCACTGCGCGGAAGGCGTCTCTGGAGCCGGCGTTCTGGCGGGTCGTGCCAAGGGCGCAGATTGCCGCGTCGGCCTGCCACCAGTCGGCGTCTTCGGGCAGCGCTGCGAAATCGACCTGCGGGTTGTCGAGGTAGCTGTAATGCCTGACCGCCATGGGTAGCGGCGAGCGACTGGGTGCGACGACCCGGCTGATGGCCGGGTTGACCAGCGCCTGACGCAGTACCTCCATGCCAACCAGCCCGCTGCCGCCGAGTACCAGCAGGGTCTTGCCATTGCTTTCTTCCATTCTGCTCCCCCCGATGACGCCTGTTCGTTAAGGTTCAGTTAAGCGCAAGTTGGGCATGCTGCCTGCGCCTGACGGAAAAATACGGCAACAAAGTTCGCCTTGGTTGCCATGAGTGCTCGGACTCACTCTGTGGTCCAAGCAACTGACATGCCATTGACGGAGAAGTCCATGAATACCCGAAGCCTGCTTGATCAACTGTTGAAGTCTGCCAGCGGTGCCCTGTCCGGCGCAGGCGATGCCGCGCCCTCGGCCAAGGGACAATCGAGCTCGAACGCGCTGGGAAGCCTGCTGACCGGTGCTGGCGGCGGGGCGCTGGCAGCGGGTGCGGTAGGCCTGCTGCTGGGCAGCAAGAAGGCACGCAAAATGGGCGGCAAGGCGGTCAAGTATGGTGGTCTTGCGGCTCTGGGCGTGGTTGCCTACAAGGCTTGGCAGCATTGGCAGCAGAATAGTGCCAGTGCACCACAAGGCGAGCCGCAGACGGTGGATCGGCTGCCCGCGCCGCAGGCCGAGCAGCACAGCCATGCGATATTGCGGGCGCTGATTGGTGCCGCCAAGGCGGACGGGCATATCGACGACCGGGAGCGGGAGCTGATTGATGGCGAAATCGCCCGGTTGACCGGTGACGCGCAGCTGCATGCCTGGTTTGACGCCGAGCTGAGCAAACCGCTGGATCCGACCGAAATTGCCCGCGCGGCGCAGACGCCGGAGATGGCGGCCGAAATGTACCTCGCCAGCCTGCTGGTGGTTGATGAGCAGAATTTCATGGAGCGGGCATATCTGCAGGAGCTGGCGACTCAGCTGAGGCTGGACCCGCAACTGCGCACCGAATTGGAGCGTCAGGCAACCGCCGTCTGATCAGTGCCGGTGGCTGCGACCAACATGCGAGTCCGCGTCGGGGGGACTCACGCTGCCACTGGTTTGCAGCTGGGCGATGATGCCGCAGTGGTCAACATCATTATCGTCGTGACACTGCCGGCGTAGCTCCAGCAGTTGCTGCTGCAGCTGATTCAGTGCCGCAATGCGCTCGCCGACGTGCTCAATGTGCGCTTCGATGAGGCCGTTTACATCGCCACAGCTTGCCTCTGGCCGGCGGCGCAGCTGAAGCAGCTCGCGGATCTCGTTGTGGGTCATGTCCAGCAGACGGCAGTTGCGAATGAACACCAGCTGCTCGACATGGCGCTCGCCATACTGACGGTAGTTGCCCTCGCTGCGTTGCGGTTCCGGCAGCAGGCCTTCACGTTCGTAGTAACGAATGGTCTCTACCGTACAGTCGGTGCGGCGTGCCAATTCTCCGATTTTCACAGGTACCTCCCGGGCAGGCTTGACTCTGTAGTGGCTATAGGGTTTTTACTTTGCCCTAAAGTTGCCCGGAGGTCACATGTCTGCCCAACATTCGCATGATCACGTCACGCCTGCCCCCTGCTGCGGCGCGGCGCCAGCTAGCTCGACGGCCCCGGTGTTTGCGCCGGGCGCGGGGGAGCAGGTCAGTCGCATTCATATCGAACAGATGGACTGCCCCACCGAGGAGCGGCTGATTCGTCAGCGTCTGACCGGCATGGCCGGTGTCGGTACGCTGCATTTCAATCTGCTGCAACGGGTGTTGTCGGTAAGCCATCTGCCCGAGCGGCGCGAGGCGGTGCTGACGGCGATAAACGAGCTGGGTTTCAGCCCCCGGTTACTGGTCGATGACCATCGGCCGGAGGCCAGCGCCGGCAAGCCCTGGTGGCCGCTGGCGCTGGCGGGTGGTGTTGCGTTACTGGCCGAGATCGTTCACTTCGCCTCCGGGCCGGTCTGGCTTGGGGCGTTGCTGGCACTGCTGGCGATTGCCCTGAGTGGCATCGACACCTACCGCAAGGGCTGGGTGGCCCTGCGTCACCGCACGCTCAATATCAATGCACTGATGAGCATTGCGGTCACCGGCGCGGTGCTGATCGGGCAGTGGCCGGAAGCAGCCATGGTGATGGTGCTCTTTGCCATCGCCGAGCATATCGAAGCCCGGTCGCTGGGGCGGGCGCGCGAGGCGATCAGCAGCCTGCTGGCGCTGGCGCCGGAGCAAGCCAGTGTGCAACTTGAGGATGGCAGCTGGGCGGTACGTGCCTCCAGTGACGTTGCCCTGGGTGCCCGGGTTCGGGTCCGGCCGGGGGAGCGCATCGCGCTGGACGGTGAGGTGGTCAGCGGACGCTCGGCGGTCAACCAGGCGCCGATTACCGGTGAGAGCATGCCGGTCGACAAGCAGCAGGGCGATCCGGTCTTTGCCGGCACCATTAACCAGAATGGCACGCTGGAATACCGCGTTACCGCGGTGGCCGGGCAGACCACCCTGGCGCGCATTATCCATGCGGTAGAGCAGGCCCAGAGCGACCGTGCGCCGACGCAGCGCTTCGTCGACCGCTTCGCCGCCATCTACACGCCAGTCGTCTGCCTGCTGGCGCTGCTGATGGCAGTGCTGCCGCCGCTGTTAACCGATGCCGGTTGGTACGAGTGGATTTATCGGGCGCTGGTATTGCTGGTGGTGGCCTGCCCCTGTGCGCTGGTGATCTCGACCCCGGTGACCATTGTCAGCGCACTGGCGGCGGGCGCCCGGCGGGGCCTGCTGATCAAGGGTGGCGTGCACCTTGAACAGGGTGATCAGATCGATCTGATCGCCCTCGACAAGACCGGCACCCTGACCGAAGGGCGCCCGGTACAAACCGACTTTCAGCTGCTGGCAGGCAGTGACGCCGATGCCGCGCAGCAACGGGCCGCAAGTCTGGCCGCGCGCTCGGATCACCCGGTGTCGCGGGCGCTCGCCAAAGCCAACAGCCAGCCTCTGCTGACGGTGGACGACTTCGCTGCCCTGCCGGGGCAGGGCGTCAGCGGCCTGATCAACGGCGAGCGCTATTGGCTGGGCAACGCGCGGCTGGCCGAGGCCCGCGGTTTGCTGAGCGCCACGCTGCAGGAGCGTCTGGGGCTGCTCGAACGGGAGGGCAAGTCGCTGGTCCTGCTGATCGGCGAGGATCAGGTGCTTGCCCTGTTCGCCGTAGCCGACACCCTCAAACGGGGCAGCCGCGACGCCATACGTGAGCTTCATACACTGGGTGTGGAAAGCATTATTCTCAGCGGCGACAACGCCCCAACGGTGCAGGCAATCGCTACCCAGGTTGGCATCGACCGGGCTCATGGCAACCTGTTACCGGACGACAAGCTGGCGCTGATTCGTCAGGCCCGGGCCCGCGGCAAGCGCGTTGCCATGGTTGGTGACGGCATCAACGATACGCCGGCGCTGGCCGCTGCCGATATCGGCTTTGCCATGGCTGCAGCCGGCAGCGACAGCGCAATTGAAACAGCCGATGTTGCGCTGATGGATGACGACCTGCGCAAGCTGCCGGCGTTTATCAGCCTGTCGCGGCGCACTCTGCGCGTCCTTCGGCAAAATATCTGGTTGGCTCTGGGTATCAAGGCGGTGTTTGTTGCCCTGACGCTGACCGGCTCGGCAACCATGTGGATGGCGGTGTTTGCCGATATGGGCGTCAGTCTGCTGGTGGTGTTCAACGGCCTGCGACTATTGCGTTACCCGCTCTAGAGTGGGGCTGCGACGAAGAAAAAATTGTCAGAAGGTGGTGTTTTTTGCTGGACGTGTAGCAATTTCTGCAACAGACTGTTCTCCGCTAACAAAAACAAGATTGGCGCATCTCTGCCGGAGGTGCGCAAGGAGAAAGACATGACACGCCGTTATTCCGCGTGGTTCGTGCCGGCGCTTCTGGCGCTGGGATTCGTTTCTGCAACGCTGGTTGTGGCCGGGCAGTCCGATCTGCCTGCGCCGTCCTTTGCATCCATCCCGGTGGTCTTCGTCAGCGATATGTTCAGCCGTTTTTGAGCCGAATGGCTGATCAACGGGTTTTGCCCATAGCCGCAAATACTCTATGCCATAGCTGATGTGCCAGGCTGGTGCGCCGTCAGTGTTGCTGACGGCGTGGCGTGCTAGTCGCCCAGAGCCAAAACTTCCCTGCTCTTTGCCATGTGTGTTCAGCGGTTGACCGCGTTAGGGTCGATCGAGGCGCCGGCCCCCAGCTCCGCCCGCTGTTGCGCCAGCTTTGCCCCTTCGGCAGCGGTAAAGGCGAAGGTGCGCTCCGGGTCGCTCGCGCGCATCTGCAACGCCATCAGCTCCATACCTTCGGCAACAACGATGTCGTGCTTGCCGGCACTCAG
Organism: Halopseudomonas sp. MFKK-1; assembly: GCF_027474385.1. Taxonomy (NCBI): domain Bacteria; kingdom Pseudomonadati; phylum Pseudomonadota; class Gammaproteobacteria; order Pseudomonadales; family Pseudomonadaceae; genus Halopseudomonas; species Halopseudomonas sp. MFKK-1. The sequence continues at coordinate 932,358 of NZ_CP114836.1, read as the reverse complement.
GCCTTCAATGATCGTGCGCGCGGCGTCGTCAGGATCGATACCGTTGTCGATGTTGGCGTCCGACCGGCCGCGTGCGTTACCGCCTCCCTCCAGCGCGTTGGCGGCAATGGCGGTGCGCACCGAACCGGGAATGATCACGCTCACGCCAATGCCGTAGGCCTGCTCGACTTCGGCGCGCAATGCCTCGAAGTAGCCGACTACCGCGTGCTTGGCTCCGCAGTAGCCCGTGCGCAGGGGCGCGCCGAGCTTGCCGGCAACCGAGCTGACCACCGCCAGCTGACCGCTGCCCTGCTCGACCAGGCGCGGCAGCAGCAACTGGGTCAGGGCAACCGGCGCGAGATAGTCGACTTCCATCAACTGGCGATAGACCTGCAGGCTGGTATCCAGCGCAAGGCTGCGCTGACTGATCCCGGCGTTGTTGATCAGCAGATCAATGCGGCCACGCCAGCCCCAGGCCTGCTCGACCAATGCCGGCAGGCGGTCGTAGTCGGTGGTTTCGAAGGGCAGTACCAGGGTGCGCTCGGGCGCCACGGCGGCCAGAGCCTGCAGCGCGTCGGCGCGGCGACCGGACAGGATTACCTCGGCGCCCTGTGCCAGCATGGCCCTGGCCAGCGCTTCACCGATGCCCGAGGAGGCGCCGGTGATCCATACCACTCTGGATGCGAAACTCATCTTCTTGTTCTCCTGTTATGGTCGTGCCGCGACTGGCCCGGCCGGGCGTTCACCATAGGGAGACAGGGAGGAAGGAATCTGTCGCCGGGGCGACAGTCTGCAACGGCAGGATCAGGTCCTGACCGGGCGCATGGCGCGCCCGGACAAGACCTGAAGGCGCTCAGTTGAGCGCGGCGAGGATAGACTGCAGCTGGCCGGCGTCGACCTGATTGGCGTTGGCCAGGCTCAGGAACGACTGGCTGGTACCGCTCCAGGCGTTGATCAGGCTGGGCAGATTGCGCGCGACCGAACTTGCCTCACCGATGCTGCGGGTCAGCTCACCGGCGGCCATCGGGTTGGACAGCAGCGAGCCGGCACTGCCCTTGGCGCTGTCCAGCCAGCTCTGGAACGCGCCGCTCAGCAGCGAGCCTTCCTTCAGACCGTTCTGGTAGAAGGGAATCGCCTCGGCCAGGGTGCTGCGGTTGGCCCCGCTCAGTGTGCCGCCCTGTGCGAGCAGGCTCTGAATCAGTGCCTGGTTGCTGCTGGTCAGCTCGGTGTCAGCGGCGATCGATGCCGTGTCCGTGTTTGCCCCCTGCGCATAGTTGGCGGCCGCAGCCAGCGTGCGACTGGCGATGTCGGTTTGTCCCGTCGCTTCCAGGGTTTTGGCCTGGGCCATCAGCATGTTGTTCATGCTCGCGTTGAAGCGCTGCATCAGCAGATCCTGCTGCTGGGCCAGGTTCTCGGCACCGGCGGCTTCGCCACCTTGCGCTGCTGTGTTCAGCGCTGCGCCTGCGGCGGCCTTCAGCGAGTCCAGACCAAATGCCTGGGCCTGACTGGCGGCCAGCATGCCGGCGGCGATCAGACTCAGCAGGCCTGCGTGGATGCGGGTGTTCTTCATCTTTCCATATTCTCCTGAATGGGGCTCCGTCGTGGATTTGCGTCGTTCCAGAGGTCCTTCCTGCAATGCTGCCGGCGTGCTGCAAACGCAATGGCAAAGCGGGGCTACCCGACGCAGCGCGCACTCTACCCGATTCGAGCCCCCGGCGGGAGCAGGTGCAGTTGATAGATGCTGACAGGTTATCGGGCCGTGAGTGCTTGGGCGAGGCGGAGCAGCGTTTGCGGGATGAGCGTCGTCTACCTACCGCCATGCCCTAATAAACCAAAAAAAGCCCGCATTGCGCGGGCTTAATACGGAGCAGTGCCGGTGTTGCTGATCAGTTCCCGGTGGCGCGCATGTGCTGAACGCTGAACATGTCCGGGGTGCTCAGGCTGGGGTCGACCTGGCCCTTGAATTGGCCGGTGGTGCAGTGCATGGCCTGTACGTCGATCATGCTGAAGCTGTCGTCAATGGATACGCCACTGCCCTGGTTGGCAGGCAGGTGGTGGTCCGGGTGGGCCTGGCCGATGGTGAAGGTTTTCCACATGCTGCCCTTGCGGTCATAGGCCACGGTGCGCGGGATGGTGAAGGTCTGGGCATCCATGAAGTGCACGCGGCGGGACAGCGGGTGGCTGCCGTCGACCGGGGTGGCCTCCACTTCGTAGACCTTGCGCAGCTGCCAAGTGATGTTCGGGAAGCAACCGCCCTTGCCGGAGAACGCTACTACCTGATAACCGTCGCTGTCCTGATGGGTTTCGGTATCGAGTTGCAGCTCGTTGTGGTTGTAGAAAGGCATGAGCATGTAACGGGTGCCCTTGTAGGCCCAGTTCATGTCGGAAATACGGCCGTTGTAGCCCTCGAAGTCTTCGATCATCAGATCTGAACCAAGGAAGGCGTCGGTGACCTGACCGGTGGCCAGGCGGCGTACGCGGCGCTGAAAGCCCAGATACAGCCAGGAGTTGTCGCGCTTGAGGTCGTCCATGGCACGGTGGATGAGCAGCTGGGTATTGCGCACATCATGCGGCTCGAGCACCTGCACGTAGATACCGCGGAACAGCTCCGACGGGTTGGGCGTGATCGCCGGCAGCGGCTCCTGATTGACCCGGCCGGTGAAGTTCAGGAAGTGGAAGTTGAACTTGATGGTGCGCTCAACCTTGTCGGTGTTCATGTCCCGATACTTCCAGTAGAACGGGGAGATGGCGGCACTGTCGCCCCAGTTGTAGCCGTACTTGTAGTTCCAGGCGAGTTTCTCGCCGGCACGCGGATCGTTGGCATCCGGCTCTTCCGGGAATGGCCGTCCGGCCTGCCAGCCATTCAGCTCGCCTGGCTTGGCGCCCAGACTGACGTTGCCGAGACCCGCCCGGCTGGCTTCCACGTAGTTGGGATGAAGGTCGAAGGAGGTGGTCTCGCCGACCTTGATTTCAACCCAGCCCTGCTCGATGAAGTTGTAGAACGCCGGATCGATGATGTCCCGGAACTGGGCAACGTTGGCCTGGTTGATGGTCATGCCGGTGGTGAGCCCCGGTGCGCTGGGCGCGGACTCACGATAGGGATAGAAGCTGTTGTCGACGACATCGGCCTGGGCCTGCGCGGTGCAGGCCATCGCCAGTGCCGTCAGTACGCCGGCCAGGATACGGGTGTGCTTGTTGTTGTTCATGCTGTTCTCCGAATCAGAAGCTGTAGCGGACGGTCAGTTGCAGTTCGTCCTGGTTTTTGGCCATGCCCAGCGGGCCGGCGCGGAAGCGACCCAGCGGCTCATAACCGGTCAGACCCAGGCTGAAACCTTCTGGGTGGCCCGGGTACCCGGCGGTGAAGGGGTCCCAGGGGTTACAGGTGCGGCAGTCATCGAACTTGTTGGCACCGCTGCCGACCTTCAGGTTGGCGCCCCCGATGACCCGCAGGTTGTCGCTGACCAGCCATTCGATGCTTGGTGCGATGGTGGTGGCACCGGCGCGGAAGTCATGCGCAGCCAGTAGTTGAGGGCTAAGCCGGTCATTCATCCACCAGCCCTTGACCAGCAGGGTGCCGGTCCAGTTGGCCTTCCAGTCCGGTATGCCTACCCGGCCCAGGAGACGCTGCTCACTCTGGTACTCGTGAATGTGCTGGCCGAAGATCTGGCCCGAGAACAGGAAGGCGCGGCGGCTGTTAAGCCATGGTATGAAGATGTTCTTGTCGGCACCGACCACATAGCGCGTGACGTTGCTCTCCGAGAACAGTCTGGTCTGGATGGTGTTGGCGAACTCTTCGCCTTCGGTGTGAGCGAGTTCGACGCGGAACACGGTATCCAGACCCTGGGCGTAGTAGTCCAGCGAGCCGCCGATCAGGTTGACGCGGGGGAAGTGGATATCGAATGCGATGAGGGATGGCCAGATTCCGGTGACGCCGGTGAATGCATTTTGCGCCGGGATACCGCCGCGCAGCGAAGGCAACTGGCTGCGGTAGGTGAGTGCATTGAGCGAGAAGCCAACGTCACGGTAGACACCCTCAAGCTTGATACCGAACTGGGTGTTGGACAAACTCCACCCGGGCATGTGGGCTTTGCGGATGCCGATCTGGCCGGGGCCGAAGTCGGTGGCAATCGAGCCATTGGCAAAGTTGGCGACGGTGCCGCCGTGCTCCCAGAGTGTGTTCATGCCGCGGAAGAAGCAACCCGCGTCGAGAATCACGTTGGGCGAGCCGCATTGGCCGATGTTGTGCGGGCGGAAGCGGTCGAAGTTCCAGACGAAGGATACGTTCAGGTCGTCGAAGATGTCGCCAGCGCCCATGCGGTAGTCGGATTTGACGATCCACATCGGGATGCGGATGTCTTCCAGCTCGTCGTAAATATTGTTGCGCGAGAAGTCGACCGGGTTGATGACGTCCAGCACCCGGAACAGGTCGGTGCGGCCCCAGATGACCTGCTGCTTGCCCAGGCGGGTGCTGAGGATGTGGCCGTTGTCGAAGCTGTAGTCGAAGTCGACATACAGTTCGCGGATGAAGTCGAGCCGGTCATTGAACTCGGAGAAGCGCAGTTCGTTGGTGTCCTGGTCCAGATAGCCGTTGATACAGCCGCGGCTATCGACATCACAGGGCCGCACCGGGACGCCGAAGGCGACGCCGCCGCTGGTGCTGTGCAGGTTCTCGCCGAGCACAATCATGCCCTTGTTGGGGTGATCGGCCACATTAAAGGTGTTGGGCAATTGCAGACCGCCACCGTGGGGCACACTGGTGCTGCCGCCGAAACCGCTGGTGTTCTCCAGGCGAATGCTGCCGCCGGCGCTGCGGCCGTACTCGCTGCTGTTGAGGTCGTAGACCCCGTCGTAGCTGCCACGAAATACGCCGTTCCAGGAAACGTTGCTGAAGATGCCGAGTTCGCCGAACTCGCGTTCAGCGTTGATCTGCACCGTGTTGCGAAATTTCGACAGACCGACGGAGTCGCGCACATAGGTAGCGTTTTCATAGAAGCCGGTGATCTCCGTTTCCTCACTGGCAATCGCGGCGCTAAGCGGGCTCAGCAGCAGCCCGGTGCCGCTCGCCAGAGCGAGGCTCCAGCGTCCGAGGCCTTTTATTTTTGTTTGCATTGGCAGTTCCTCATTTCAGTGGGGTAGGGCAGGACGAGTCGAGCTCAACCTTGCCCCGTTATCAGCGCCCCGACAGGCTGCGGGGCACTGGCTGCCGGGCGGTCGGCATGCAGGATGCCATCCTCGTCGGCGTAGACATCGGTGATGAAGCGCGGGCGCATTACCAGCACCCAAGAGGGCACCAGCAGCATGGCGGCCAGACCGTTGATGACGATCATCACGCACAGCAGCATTGCCGCGTCGGACTGGAAGCGCAGGTCCGACAGCAACACCCACATGACGATGCCGGCCATCAGGGTGACGGCGGTGAAACTGATGGCCATGCCGGTGGTGGCGATCGCCTGGCGAACGGCATCGACCAGCCTGCCGCTCTTGGCCATCTCCTCGCGGATGCGGTCCATCATGTAGATCGAGTAGTCGATGCCCACGCCGATGCCGACGGCGATGACCGGCACGGTGTTGATGTCGATGTTGAGCCCGGCCAGGCCCATGTAGGCGTAGGTGAGGGTGGTCGCGAAGGTCATCGCCAGCAGCATCATCAGCCCGGCGTGCCAGGACGTGTAGAACAGCATCACGAAGGCGAAGATCAGCAGAAATACCAGCGGCAGCACGACCAGATTGGTTTCGAAGGCCGACTCGTTCATGGCCGCGGCAACGCCGAGGGTGCCGCCGGCCAGCCGGATGGTCAGGCCTTCAACCTGGCCGTCGTGTTCGGCGATCCATTCGCGCGCCATGTGAATGGCACGACGGATGGTCTCGCCCTGGCGATCCTTGTAGTAGAACACCAGGTTGGCGATGCGATCGTCGGTATCGTTGAACTCGTTCAACGCCCCGGGAATCGGGCTCGACGCCATATAGGTAAACATCAGGCCGCCGACGTAGTCCGCTTCATGGGGGATCTGGAACCAGCGTGGATCGTCGTTGTGCATCAGCCGGTTGACCTGCTTGATCAGGTCCGGCAGACCCTTGCTGCCACCGACCGCGGGATCGGCCAGCATGTGCGCCTGCAAGTCCTGCAGGGCGCGCAGAACCTCGGGCTTTTTCAGCCCGCCTTTCTCGGCGTGTTCGGCGATGATGTACAGCTCTTCTGAGCCGGGGAAGCGGTCATTTACTTCCTTGGACGACAGGTTGTAGTCGTGGTTGGGGTAGAGGATGGGTGAACCCGGCTCCGAGTCGCCGATACGTACCTGGGAGGCGGCGACCAGACCCAAGGCAATGGCCAGCGCGGCAGCGCCAAGCACGACCCGCGCCGCGCCCGGACGGCTGACGGTGCGGGCACAGGTGGCGCCGATATGGCGCAGGAAGGTTTCCTTGATCTCGGGGTTTTTCGGTGTCGGCAGGATCGACAGCAGCAGCGGTACGCCAATCAGCACGGTCAGGATCACGGTCATCGCCCACAGCGATGCATACACGCCCAGCTTGGTATTCAGGGCAATGGAGCCGATGGCGATCAGCGACAGGCCTACGGCGTCGGAGACCACGCCAAGCGAGCCCGGGCGGAACAGGCTGTCAAAGGTCGCCCTGGCCGCTTTCGGGCCGTTGCCAAGAACACGCACCTCGGCGTAGTAGCGCTCGACCAGTTGCACCCCGTGGCTCATCGCCCGCGCGGCAATCAGGAAGGGAATAACCAGCCCCAGCGGATCCAGGTTGAAGCCCAGCAGGCTGATGATGCCCAGGCCCCAGATGGTCGAGATCAGCACGCCGCCGAGGGGAATCAGCACCCCGTAGGCCTTGCGGAAATGGAATACCAGCAGCGACAGCATGATCAGCACGGTAAAGATGAAGATCTGCAGAATCTGGTCCATGTAGGTGTAGGCCCAGCCCACCAGCACCGGCTGGCCGGTGGCATACAGGGTCACGCCATTGCCGCTTTCCGCCTCGCGCAGGGCCTGCAACTGGGCGAAGGTGGCGGCGTAGTCGAGCTGGCCTTCAATCAGTTGCGCCTTGACCAGCGCCATCTTGAAGTCGGAGGACACCAGCGGGCCGTAGATGCGCGGGTTGGCGGCCACATCCGCGCGCATCTGCGCCAGTTGCTCATCGCTGTAGTTGCCGCTTTGCGGGTCAAAGTAGGGCTCGGAGTTGATCGAGCCGACCTCGGTCAGCCAGATCTTGCGCGAGTTGCGGTGGGTGACGCTGGTCACCAGGTTGTGGTTGACGCCGGGCAGGTTGTCGACGGCCTGGGTGACCCGGTCAATGGTGGCCAGGTTGGCGTTGGAGAAAATGTCACCGTTGTCGAAGGCAACGCCCACGACCAGCACGTTGGCCCCGCCGAAGCTGTCCTTGATGCTGTTGTGCAGCTCGATATAGGGGTGTTCCTGCGGCAGCAGATCGGCAAAGTCGGTATAGATTTTCAGCCCCGGTATGCGCAGCGCAAACAGCAGGGTCAGCAGGGCGATGGCGGCCAGCACCTTGCGTGGATTGTTGAACATCCACACCTCAAGACCGTGCATGGCATGGGTAAAACGATGTAATCCAGACATGTCGGTTCCTCAGTCAGCGCTGGCCGCCAGGGCCTTTGGGAGTTGAATATTCAGCAGCGTGCCGCGCCCGCCGGCCGCCAGCAGATGCTGCTCGGGCACGAGCAGACCGGCACGCAGATACAGGGGCTGATTGGGCGTGGCCAGCGGCTGCCAGCGGCTGCCGTGCAGGCTGAGTACGGTGGTGTTTTCGCCGAGGGCATAGAGTGCGTTGCCATCACTGACAAAGCCGAAGATCGGCGCTTCGGTGCCGCTGGGCTGCTTGCGCCAGGTTTCTCCGGCATCGCGGGTGTGCCAGATAAAGCCGTTCAAGCCACCAACCCAGCCTTCATTGAGGTCGCGGAAGAAGCTGGCGTGGGGGTAGAACTCGTCAGGCAGGCTGCCGGCCGGCTCCCAGCTGATCCCGGCGTCGCGGCTTTGATAGACCAGCCCGTATTCGCCGGTTACCACAGCGTGCTCGGCGTCGATAAATTGCAGGGTGGTGAGAATGGCGTCCTCATCCAGACTGGATTCGTCCCAGCTGGCGCCCTGGTCTGCGCTGTGCTGCAGGGTGCTGAAACTGCCGACCGTCCACCAGCTGCCGTCCGGCGCGCAGGCGGTCGCCATCATCTGTTCGCTGCTGGGCAGCGCGTGGCTGCGCCACTGGCTGGCATCCGGGCTGCCGTGCCAGAGCTGGTTGTCGAAACTCAGGGCAATGAAACTGCGGTCTGGACACACATCCAGGTCGACCAGGCTCATGCTGGTCGGTAGCGGCTGGCGTTGCCAGCTGGTGCCCTGATCACTGCTGCGCAGCACCACGCCATCGTTACCGACGATGAGGGTGGTTTCACCATTGCTGGCCATGGCCTGGTAGAAGTCGGTGCGTTGCAGGGCTTCGCTGTGCTGGCGCTCTACCGCGTCCAGATTCAGCGGCGCCTCGCAGCCGGTCAGGAACATCGAGCAAGCCAGTCCGGCAAGCAGATGCCGACGACCCGGCGCACCTCGGAGAGGTGTTGGTATGTCAAACATGGTATGTCACCAATCAGGGTTTTATTTTTATTCACGGAGCGACAGAAGCTCGGTAGCAAGCGCTGTGCCAGCGCTTTCGCATAATTCCAACTGGCTGATTGGCAACGATTTTTTATTGGATGGTGGTTTTTACGCAGGAATGCAGCTGCGTTTCGGGCAGGGTAATTTGATCAATTGATAAAAGTGCAGGCGGGGCTTGCTGATTTGGTAAAGCGCGGGTTCGGACTGGGTTGCTCTGACGGGTGAGAGGGCGCTCCTTGCCCGGTGCAAGGAGCTATTCGGGCGGGTAGCCGCTGCCGGGCTACTGCTGTTCGCTGTCTTCGAGAATGCCGGACTTCTTCAGCCGGTATGCCAGCGCCGGGCGCGTCAGCCCCAGCCTCCTGGCGGCCTCGGATACGTTCTGGCCGGCGTCCTCCATGGCGCGCCGCATGAGGCTGTTTTCGACCTCTTCCAGGCTGACGCCGGAGGTCAGAATCTGCGCTACCCAGTCGCTTCCGGATGCGATGTCGCTGCCATGGACGATGGTGCCGAAATCGTTGAGACGATCATCGTTGGGGCTCTCCATCAGCTCCGGGCTGACTGCGAACAGCGCGTCCTGGCTGATGCTCTCGTTGCTGTCGGTCAGAATCACGCCGCGTTCGATGACGTTTTCCAGTTCGCGGATATTGCCTGGCCAGTGGTAGTTCAGGCACAGCTCCAGCGCCTTGTCCGACAGCCCCAGGGTGCGCTTCTGGTAGGCATGGTGCGATTTGCGCAGGAAGTGCTCGGCCAGCAGCGGAATGTCCTCCTGCCGCTCCCGCAGTGGCGGAATATGAACCGGGAACACATTCAGGCGGTAGTACAGGTCAGCTCGGAAGCGTCCCTTTTCGACGGCATCGGCCAGGCTTTCGTTGGTGGCGGCAATCACCCGCACATCGATCTTGCGGGTATGCGAGTCACCTACCCGCTCCAGTTCACCTTCCTGCAGCACGCGCAGCAGGGTGGCCTGGGCCCTTGGCGGCAGTTCGATCACCTCATCGAGAAAGATGGTTCCGCCATTGGCCCGTTCAAAACGGCCGGCACGTGCCTGGTGAGCACCGGTGTAGGCGCCTTTTTCAACGCCGAACAGTTCTGCCTCGATCAGATCGGGCGGGATGGCGGCGCAGTTGACGGCCACGAACGGCTTGTCGGCGCGCTCGCTGCGTTGATGCACACTGCGGGCAATCACCTCCTTGCCAACCCCGGTCTCGCCCAGCAGCAGCACCGAGACCTTGCCCTTGGCGGCCTTGTCGATGGTCTGGCAGACCTTTTTGTAGGCGCTCGACTGGCCGATGCCGTAGTACTGACCTTCCTGCTGATCCAGGTCGTTTTGCAGCGAACTCAGCCGCGATTGCAGGTCGTAAAGCTCCTCGATAATGGGGTCTTCCCTGAAGTAGCTTTTGAACTGCTCCGCGTCATCCCATTCCTCCGCCGGCTTGCCGACGATCAGGCAGCGCTCATCGCCGCAGCCGCGGCAGCTGACTTCGCGGAAGATGATTTCACGCCGCATGAATGAGGAGCTGTAGGCACAGGCATAGCCCAGCAACGACCAGCAGGCCGGTTCATGCATCAGCCCCAATTCCGTCTGGCAAATCTCGACCTCGAACGAGTCTACCCACTCCAGCTCGCCGTAGAAGTGGCCCTTCTGGTGGTCAAGATCAATCTGGATTGGCTTGACCTTGACCATGCCCTTGAGTGAATGCAGCTGCGGACCGACGAGGAAGATATCGAGTTCGTTGTTGTGTGGCCTGAGTTTGCGAGCCAGCTCGGCATCCTTGAGTCCCGACTGGTAGCCCATGCGCAGAAAGAAGCCCTTGGCGCGCTCGATACCGAGGGTGTTTACCAGCTCACGCCGGAAGCTGGCCATGGCGGACACCTGCATCAGCAGCATGCGCTGCTCGGCAAACCAGATTTTGCCGTCAGTGCTCTGAAAGCGGATCTGCTCGGTCAGATCGTGATAGTCCGAATACTGCAGGTGCGGCTTGTAGCTGGTCGCCATGATGCATTAGCCCCTGTTGTTTTTGTTGGGCGGTTTGCGCTGTCTCACAACATGCTGTGACGCGCTGAGTGTCTCGGCATCTTGACGCTGTCTGCGGTTAAAAATCAACCAAATGATTAATTGGCCAAGGGGGCGTCGCGCTGGGTGAGCATTTGCTGACATGCGCAGCGCTGTTTCATCAAATCATCAAATTCCCCCCCGCGATTCCCTCCGCCGCCGAGCGCTTCCGGTGATGCGGTTTATCAATGGATAAAAATAAAAAGTCTTGAATATCAATTGGTTGAAATCTGATTTCGCGCCGTTATCGGTGGCTGGCATAGCCGTTGCTGTAGGTCTGCTCACAACAACAAGCACGGTGAAGCCCTATGAGCCAGACCGCCCAAAGCTTTGACCAGATGACCCGCTGGATTCGGGTACGCAGCGAACCGGACGCCCGCTTTGTCGAGTTCGACTTTGCCATCGGTCACCCCGATCTGTTCGTCGAACTGGTGCTTCCGAAGGACGCTTTCGTTCAGTTCTGCAAACACAACCAGGTTGTTCACATGGATGAGGCCATGGCCCGTCAGGTTGACGAGGACATGGTGAAGTGGCGCTTCGGCGAGAAAGGCCAGCGCTGATTGCGATCCGACACACCCCTACAAAAACAAAACGGTACGGTTGTCATGAGCATTGAAATCAAAACCAACTCGGTGGAGCCGATTCGGCACACCTACAGCAACATCAAGCGCCGCTTTGGCGACAAGCCTGCCTCGCGCTATCAGGAAGCCAGCTTCGATATCGAGGCGACCACCAACTTCCATTACCGCCCCCTGTGGGATGCCGAGCACGGTCTGAATGACCCGACCCGCACCGCCATCCGCATGGCCGACTGGTACGCGGTAAGCGATCCCCGTCAGTTCTTTTACGGTGCCTACGTGCAGAACCGCGCCAAGATGCAGGAGGCCGCCGAGCACAGCTTCAGCTTCTGCGACAAGCGCAATCTGCTGACCCGCATGCCGGAGGCGCTGCAGGAAACTTTGCTGCGTCTGCTGGTGCCGCTGCGCCATATGGAGCTGGGCGCCAACATGAACAACAGCAGCATCGCTGGCGATGCGGTGGCCGGCACGGTCACCCAGATGCACATCTATCAGGCCATGGACCGCCTGGGCATGGGCCAGTACCTGTCGCGCATTGCCCTGCTGATCGATGGCAGCACTGGCGAGGCACTGGATCGCTCGAAGACCTACTGGATGGACGACGCACTCTGGCAGCCGCTGCGCAAGCTGGTTGAGGACAGTCTGGTGGTCAAGGACTGGTTCGAGCTGACCGTACTGCAGAACCTGCTGATTGATGGCCTGCTGTACCCGCTGATGTATCACAAGTTCGATCAATGGCTGGCGGAGCAGGGGGCCGAGGATGTCTCGATGCTCACCGAGTTCATGCGTGACTGGCACGCCGAATCCTGCCGCTGGGTCGACGCCATGCTCAAGACCGTGCGCGCGGAAAGTGATGCCAATGCCGAGCAGTTGCAGCGCTGGATTGCCCACTGGCAGCCGCGGGTCATCGCTGCCCTGCAGCCGCTCGCCAACGCCAGCGTCGGTGTCGCAGCGCTGGACGAGGTGGTTGGCCAATTCGACCAGCGGCTGAAAAAGCTCGGCCTGGTCGCCGAGGAGGTCGCCGCATGAGCCAGCTCGCCTTCATCGTTTTTCAGGACAACGACAACGCCCGCTACCTGGTAGAGGCGATGGCCGAAGACAACCCTCACGCCGAAGTGCAGTACCACCCGGCCATGATCCGCATCCAGGCTGAAAAGCGCCTGGTAATCAACCGTGCCACGGTTGAGGAAAAGATCGGTCGTGAGTGGGACGTGCAGGAAATGCTCCTGGACGTGATCAGCATCGGCGGCAACGTGGATGAGGATGAAGACCACTTCATCCTCGAGTGGAAAAACTAGGAGACCCCTCATGGCTACCAAGAACAAGAAGCTCAGCCTCAAAGACAAGTACCAGTACCTGACCCGCGACATGGCCTGGGAACCGAGCTACCAGAAGAAGGAAGACATCTTTCCCTACGAACGCTTCGAAGGGATCAAGATCACCGACTGGGACAAGTGGGAAGACCCCTTCCGCCTGACCATGGATGCCTACTGGAAGTATCAGGCCGAGAAAGAGAAGAAGCTGTACGCCATCTTCGACGCCTTCGCCCAGAACAACGGCCACCAGAACATTTCCGATGCGCGCTACGTAAACGCCCTCAAGCTGTTTCTGACCGGTGTTTCGCCGCTGGAATACGGCGCGTTTCAGGGCTACGCCAAGGTCGGCCGGCATTTCAGCGGTGCCGGTGCGCGGGTCGCCTGCCAGATGCAGTCGATTGACGAGCTGCGTCACGTGCAGACCCAGCTGCACGCCATGAGTCACTACAACAAGCACTTCAACGGCCTGCACGATTTTGCCCACATGCACGACCGGGTCTGGTTCCTGTCGGTGCCCAAGTCGTTCTTTGACGACGCCCGCTCGGCTGGCCCATTCGAGTTTCTGACTGCCATTTCGTTCTCGTTCGAATACGTGCTGACCAACCTGCTGTTCGTGCCGTTCATGTCCGGCGCGGCTTACAACGGCGATATGGCCACCGTGACCTTCGGCTTCTCGGCGCAATCGGACGAAGCCCGCCACATGACCCTGGGCCTTGAGGTCATCAAGTTCATGCTCGAACAGCACGAGGACAACGTGCCGATCGTGCAGCACTGGATCGACAAGTGGTTCTGGCGCGGTTACCGCCTGCTCAGCCTGGTCAGCATGATGATGGACTACATGCTGCCCAACAAGGTGATGTCCTGGAAGGATGCGTGGGAGGTCTATTACGAGCAGAACGGCGGCGCCCTGTTCAAGGATCTGGAGCGTTACGGCATTCGCCCGCCCAAGTATCAGGACGTGGCCAACGACGGCAAGAACCATATCAGCCATCAGTTGTGGGCAACCTTCTATCAGTACAGCCACGCCACCAACTTCCATACCTGGTTGCCCAGTGCCGCGGAAATGGACTGGCTGTCCGAGCAGTACCCGGACACCTTCGACAAGTACTACCGCCCGCGTTTCGAGCACTGGCAGAAGATGCAGGACCAGGGTGAGCGTTTCTACAACAACACCCTGCCGCAACTGTGCCAGGTGTGTCAGGTACCGACCCTGTTCACCGAGCACGGCGATCCGACCCAGCTGAGCCTGCGCACACTGGAGCACGAGGGCGAGCGTTATCACTTCTGCTCGGATGGCTGCTGCGACATTTTCAAGTACGAGCCCGAGAAGTACATCCAGTCCTGGTTGCCGGTGCACCAGATCTATCAGGGCAACTGCGAGGGTGCAGACGTCGAGACCGTGGTCTCGAAGTACTACCACATCAATATCGGCCAGGACAATTTCGACTACGTGGGGTCGCCGGATCACCAGCGCTGGCAGGCGATCAAGGGCAATCGGCCGCTCGGGGGCGATGACGACTCCCGGGACGCCGCCTGAGCTTTCACAACACCCGTCCCCGACCGACAGGTCGGGGCGACAACAAGAACAAGGTGATCTCCATGAGCGTTAAAGCCCTTTATCAATACACCGCCGAGCCGCGTGACCTGCAGGCCAACTTCAATGGCATGCAACTGGTCTATCTGTACTGGCCGAACCATCTGCTGTTCTGTTCGCCGTTTGCCTTTCTAGCGTCGCCCGAGATGAGCATGGGCGAGTTCTGCGAGGAGGTTGTGCGCCCGGCCATTGCCGCCCACCCGCAGGCCGCCGGCCTGGACTTTGGCCAGGCCCAGTGGCAGCTCAACCACCAGCCGTTCAGCCCGGACCCTGCGCTCAGCCTGGCGCAGAATGGGGTGACGCACAAAGCGATGCTGACCCTGCGCGTGCCCGGCCTTGACGGTATCGCCGGCGGCGTAGTCTGAGGAGGCGGTCATGAGCTACACAGTCACGATTGAGCCGACCGGCGAACAGATCGAAGTCGAGCAAGACCAGACCATCCTCCAGGCCGCGCTGCGTCAGGGCGTCTGGCTGCCGTTTGCCTGCGGCCACGGCACCTGCGCGACCTGCAAGGTGCAGGTGCTGGAGGGCGACGTGGATATCGGCGAGGCCTCGCCGTTCGCGCTGATGGATGTCGAGCGCGACGAAGGCAAGGTGCTGGCCTGCTGCGCCACGGTGCAGAGCGATGTGACCATCGAAGCCGATATCGATGTGGATGAGGACTTCGAGGGCTATTCGGTAGAGGACTACCAGGCCACGGTCAGCGAACTGCTGCCACTGTCACCGACCATTTTGGGCGTGCGCCTGAAGCTGGATCGCGCGATGCAGTTTCAGGCGGGCCAGTACATCAACCTGGAACTGCCGGGCATTGAGGGCAGCCGTGCGTTCTCGCTGGCCAATCCGCCGAGCCGGCCGGACGAGGTCGAGCTGCATGTGCGGCTGGTAGAAGGTGGCGCAGCCACCGGCTACATCCATCAGCAACTGAAGGTGGGTGATCAGCTGTCGCTGTCCGGGCCCTACGGCATGTTCTTTGTGCGCAACTCGCAGCCGGGCGATCTGATCTTTATTGCCGGCGGCTCGGGGCTGTCCAGCCCGCAGTCGATGATTCTCGACCTGCTGGAACAGGGCGACAGCCGCCAGATCACCCTGTTTCAGGGCGCGCGCAACCGCAGCGAACTCTACAACGCCGAACTGTTCGAGCAACTGGCTGCCAGCCACGCCAATTTCACCTATGTACCGGCGCTCAGCCAGGCCGCCGATGACAGCGAGTGGCAGGGTTTCCGTGGCTATGTGCACGACGCTGCCAAGGCGCACTTTGACGGCCGCTTTGCCGGTCACAAGGCCTACCTGTGCGGCCCGCCGCCGATGATCGATGCGGCGATTACCGCCCTGATGCAGGGCCGGCTGTTTGAGCGCGACATTTTTATGGAGCGTTTCTACACCGCGGCCGACGGCGCAGAGGACACCCAGCGCTCCGCGCTATTCAAGCGGATCTGAATCCGGGACGCGAAGGCCGGCCCTCGGTTGCGCAGTGGCGCAGCGACGGGTGACAGGGCCTTGGCGTGAGCAAACGAACGGCAGTCGAGAATAACAACGATGACTGACACATTCGAAATGACCGAGCTGGTCAGAGGCCTGCGCTTCAACTGCGCAAGCGATAACTCACTGCTCAAGGCGATGGAGCTGGCCGGCAAGCGCTGCATTCCGGTGGGCTGCCGCGGCGGTGGCTGCGGTCTGTGCAAGGTCCATGTGATCAGCGGCGAGTTCAGCTGCGGGCCCATGAGCAAAAAACACGTAGACGAGGCATCGCGCCGCTGCGGACGGGTACTGGCCTGTCGGGTCTATCCGCGCAGTGACCTGAGCTTTGAATATCGGCCAGCACCCGAGCTGGCAGGCACCAACAACAATTCCAATGAGGTGATGTGATGAGAAAAGGTGTGATGCGTCCCGGTCACGTGCAGATCCGGGTACTGGATGCCGAAGCCGCCCTGAAACACTATCGCGACCTGGTCGGCCTGATTGAAACCGACCGCGACGAACAGGGCCGGATTTACCTGAAAGCCTGGACCGAGGTCGACAAATTCTCGGTGGTGCTCAATCCGTCCGATGAGCCCGGCATGGATTTCATGGGCTTCAAGGTGGTGGACGAGGCAACGCTGGTGCAGCTGGAGCAGGACCTGCTCGCCTGGGGCTGCCCAGTAGAGCATATTCCGGCCGGCGAGCTGCGCGGCTGTGGCCGCCGCATCCGCTTTGTCGCTCCCAGCGGGCACGCCTTTGAGCTCTATGCCGAGAAGGAATACACCGGCAAGTGGGGCGTCACCGAGGTTAACCCGGAGGCCTGGCCAATGGACCTCAAGGGCATGCGCGCGGTGCGTTTCGACCACTGCCTGATGTATGGCGATGAGCTGGCGGCCACCTACGATCTGTTCGTCAATGTGCTCGGGTTTTACCTGGCCGAGCAGGTGCTGGACGAGAACGGCGACCGCATCGCCCAGTTCCTCAGCATCTCGACCAAAGCGCATGACGTGGCTTTCATCATGCACCCCGAAAAGGGCAAGTTTCATCACGCCTCGTTCTTCCTCGAAACCTGGGAGGACGTGCTGCGCGCCGCCGACCTGATCAGCATGACCGATACCTCGATCGACATCGGCCCGACCCGCCACGGCCTGACCCACGGCAAGACCATCTACTTCTTCGACCCCTCCGGCAACCGCAATGAAGTGTTCTGCGGCGGTGACTACAACTACCCGGACCACAAGCCGGTGACCTGGGCAGCCGAGCAGCTGGGCAAGGCGATTTTCTACCACGACCGTCAGCTCAATGAGCGTTTTCTCACCGTACTGACCTGACCTTACCCATTTTGGCGGGAGCTGTTTAGCCATGAAAGAAATCAAGCATTACATCAACGGCGCGTACGTCGGCTCGGCCAGCGGTCGGCTGTTCGACAATATCAACCCGGCCAACGGCAGGGTGCTGAGCAAGGTGCACGAAGCCGGACGCGAGGAAGTCGATGCCGCCGTGCGCGCTGCGCGGGCGGCGCTGAAAGGCCCCTGGGGAAAGATGTCGGTCGAGGAGCGCACTGCCATCCTGCACCGGGTCGCCGATGGCATCACGGCGCGCTTTGACGAGTTCCTCGAAGCCGAATGTCTGGACACCGGCAAGCCGCGTTCGCTGGCCAGCCATATCGACATTCCGCGTGGCGCCGCCAACTTCAAGGTCTTCGCCGACCTGGTCAAGAATGTCGCCGCCGAGGCGTTCGAGATGGCTACGCCGGACGGCGCTGGTGCGCTCAACTACGCGGTTCGCCGGCCCAAGGGCGTGATCGGTGTGATCAGTCCGTGGAACCTGCCGCTGCTGCTGATGACCTGGAAGGTCGGCCCGGCGCTGGCCTGCGGCAATACCGTGGTGGTCAAACCCTCCGAGGAGACGCCGACTACCACTGCGCTGCTGGGTGAGGTCATGCAGCAGGCCGGGGTGCCCGATGGGGTCTACAACGTAGTGCACGGTTTTGGCGGCAACTCGGCCGGCGCCTTCCTGACCGAGCATCCGGATGTGGATGCCTACACCTTCACCGGCGAGACCGGCACCGGCGAAACCATCATGAAGGCGGCCGCCAACGGCGTGCGTCAGGTGTCCCTTGAGCTGGGTGGCAAGAATGCCGGCATCGTGTTTGCCGACTGCGACATGGACAAGGCGATTGAGGGCACGCTGCGCTCGGCCTTTGCCAACTGCGGTCAGGTGTGTCTGGGCACCGAGCGGGTCTACGTTCAGCGGCCGATCTTCGACGAGTTTGTCGCGCGCCTGAAAGCCGGTGCCGAGCAACTGGTGCTGGGCCCGCCGGACGATGCCACCAGCAACTTTGGCCCGCTGATCAGCCTCAAGCACCGCGAGAAGGTGCTGTCCTACTACCAGAAAGCCGTTGAGGACGGGGCAACCGTTATTACCGGCGGCGGCGTGCCGGACATGCCGGCAGAGCTGGCCCACGGCGCCTGGGTGCAGCCGACCATCTGGACCGGCCTCAAGGACGACTCGGCCGTGGTCACCGAAGAGATCTTCGGCCCCTGTTGCCATATCCGCCCGTTTGACAGCGAAGAAGAAGCCGTGGCTCTGGCCAACAGCCTGCCCTACGGCCTGGCCTCGGCCATCTGGACCGAAAACGTCACCCGTGCGCACCGGGTTGCCGGTCAGCTGGAGGCTGGCATTGTCTGGGTCAACAGCTGGTTCCTGCGTGATCTGCGTACCGCCTTTGGCGGCAGCAAACAGTCGGGCATCGGGCGCGAGGGCGGGGTGCATTCGCTCGAGTTCTACACCGAAATGAAAAACATCTGCGTGAAGTTGTGAGGTGCTCATGAATGTTGCAGTAGAGAGTCCCGAGCTGGGCCGCAGTATCACCGCCGGCGGTTACCAGACCAACGTGCATGAGCATGGCGAAGGCTTCCCGCTGATGCTGATTCACGGCTCCGGGCCGGGCGTTACCGCCTGGGCCAACTGGCGTCTGGTGATGCCCGAGCTGGCCAGGCAGCGCCGGGTCATTGCGCCCGACATGCTGGGCTTCGGTTACAGCGAGCGCCCGGCCAACCCGGATTATCAGCGCGATGTCTGGGTCGAGCATGCCATCGGCGTGCTCGATGCACTGGGCATCGAACAGGCCGATCTGGTCGGCAACTCGTTTGGCGGCGGTATCGCGCTGGCGCTCGCCATTCGCTATCCGCACCGGGTGCGCCGGCTGGTGCTGATGGGCAGCGTTGGCGTGAGCTTCCCGATTACCGACGGGCTGGATCGGGTCTGGGGCTATGAGCCGTCCTTCCAGACCATGCGCAGCCTGATGGATACCTTTGCCTACGACCGCGCGCTGGTCACCGACGAACTGGCCGAGCTGCGTTACCAGGCCAGTATCCGCCCCGGGTTCCAGGAGTCCTTTGCGCAGATGTTCCCGGCACCACGCCAGCGCTGGGTCGACGGCCTTGCCAGCAACGAGGCGGATATCCGCGCCGTGCAGCACGAAACCCTGGTTATCCACGGGCGCGAGGATCAGGTCATCCCGTTGCAGGCCTCACTGCAGCTGGCACAGCTGATTCCCAATGCCCAGTTGCATGTCTATGGCCATTGCGGCCACTGGACCCAGATCGAACATGCCGGTCGCTTTGCGCGGCTGGTGGAAGATTTTCTCAGCGAAGCCGACAGCGCTTCAGGAGTGCTTTGACCATGGATCAGTCTCAGATCAATCAGCTTGGCGACGAGCTGTACCAGGCAATGCTCAAGCGCGAGGCGGTCAGCCCGCTGACCAGTCGCGGCTTTGATATCAGCATCGACGATGCCTACCACATTTCGCTGCGCATGCTGCAGAACCGGCTGGACGCCGGTGAGCGGGTGATCGGCAAGAAGATCGGCGTCACCAGCAAGGCGGTGCAGAACATGCTCAATGTGCACCAGCCCGATTTCGGCTACCTGACCGATGCCATGGTCTACAACAGCGGTGAAGCCATGCCGATCAGCGAAAAGCTGATGCAGCCGCGCGCCGAAGGCGAGATTGCCTTCATTCTCAAGCGCGACCTGACCGGCCCCGGGGTCACCAACGCCGATGTGTTGGCGGCGACCGAATGCGTGATGCCGTGCTTCGAGATCGTCGATTCGCGTATCCAGGACTGGAAGATCGCGATTCAGGACACGGTCGCCGACAACGCCTCCTGCGGGCTGTTCGTGCTGGGCGATCAGGCGGTATCGCCGCGCAAGGTCGATCTGGTGACCTGCGGCATGGTGGTGGAAAAGAACGGCCAGATCATCAGTACCGGCGCGGGCGCTGCGGCGCTGGGCTCACCGGTCAACTGCGTTGCCTGGCTGGCCAACACCCTGGGCCGCTTCGGCATTTCCCTGAAGGCCGGTGAGGTCATCCTGTCCGGCTCGCTGGTGCCGCTTGAGCCGGTCAAGGCCGGTGATTTCATGCAGGTCAGCATTGGTGGTATGGGCACGGCCAGCGTGCGTTTCGTGTGACTCGACGGGCGTGGCCCCGCGGTCACGCCTGCACAGCGGATTATTCCCAGAGAGGGAAAAGACAATGAGCAAGAAACTGAAAGCCGCGATCATCGGCTCGGGCAACATCGGCACCGACCTGATGATCAAGATTTTGCGTAACAGTCAGCATATCGCCATGGGTGCCATGGTGGGTATCGACCCCGAATCCGATGGCCTGGCGCGTGCTGCGCGCATGGGCGTGGCCACCACCCACGAAGGGGTGGACGGGCTGGTCAAGATGCCGGAATTTGCCGACATCGACTTTATCTTTGATGCCACTTCGGCCGGTGCCCACAGGCACAACGAAGTGCTGCTGCGCGGTCACAAGCCGGGCCTGCGCATCATCGATCTGACCCCGGCGGCCATCGGCCCCTATTGCGTGCCGGTCGTAAACCTGGAGCAGAACATCAACGAGACCAACGTCAACATGGTCACCTGTGGCGGTCAGGCGACCATCCCGATGGTGGCTGCGGTCTCGCGTGTGGCCAAGGTGCACTACGGCGAAATCGTCGCTTCGATTTCCTCGAAGTCGGCCGGCCCGGGCACCCGCGCCAACATCGATGAATTCACCGAAACCACCTCCAAGGCGATTGAAGTGATCGGCGGTGCCCGTCGCGGCAAGGCGATCATCATCATGAACCCGGCCGAGCCGCCGCTGATCATGCGCGATACCGTCTATGTGCTCAGTGAACTGGCCGATCAGGCCGCCGTTGAAGCCTCGGTCGAGGAAATGGTGCAGGCGGTCAACAGCTACGTGCCGGGTTACCGCCTCAAGCAGAAGGTGCAGTTCGACGTGATCCCGCCGGAGCAGCCGCTGAACGTACCGGGCCTCGGCCACCTGAGCGGGCTGAAAACCTCGATCTTCCTGGAAGTCGAAGGTGCCGCCCATTACCTGCCGGCCTACGCCGGAAACCTCGACATCATGACCTCTGCGGCGCTGGCGACCGCCGAGCGCATGGCGCAGTCGATGAACCTGGCCTGAGGACACGACCATGACATTCAATCCCGGCAAGAAACTCTATATCTCCGACGTCACCCTGCGTGACGGCAGCCATGCGATCCGCCACCAGTATTCGATCAAGAACGTGCAGGACATCGCCCGCGCACTGGACAAGGCCAAGGTCGACTCCATCGAAGTGGCCCACGGTGACGGCCTGCAGGGCTCCAGCTTCAACTACGGCTTTGGTGCCCACACCGACCTGGAATGGATCGAGGCGGTAGCCGAAGTGATCACCCACTCGCAAATCGCCACCCTGCTGCTGCCCGGTATCGGTACTACCCATGACCTGGACAACGCCTACAGCGCCGGGGCACGCATCGTGCGGGTCGCCACGCACTGCACCGAGGCCGACGTCTCCAGACAGCACATCGAGCATGCCCGCAAGCTGGGCATGGATACCGTAGGCTTTCTGATGATGAGCCACATGCAGACCCCGCAGGGCCTGGCGCAGCAGGCCAAACTGATGGAGGACTACGGCGCGACCTGTCTGTACGTGGTCGACTCCGGCGGCGCCATGGGCATGCAGGATATTCGTGACCGCTTCCGCGCGCTGAAGGATGTACTCAAGCCGGAAACCCAGACCGGCATGCACGCCCACCACAACCTGAGCCTGGGTGTCGCCAACTCGATTGCCGCGGTGGAAGAGGGCTGTGACCGCATCGACGCCAGCCTGGCCGGCATGGGCGCCGGCGCCGGCAACGCGCCGCTGGAAGTGTTCATCGCCGCCGCCGAACGGCTGGGCTGGGAACACGGTACCGACCTCTACACCCTGATGGACGCCGCCGATGACATCGTCCGCCCGCTGCAGGATCGCCCGGTGCGGGTTGACCGCGAAACCCTGGCGCTGGGCTATGCCGGCGTCTACTCCAGCTTCCTGCGTCACTCCGAGGTGGCGGCGCAGAAATACGGCCTGAAAACGGTCGACATCCTGGTCGAGCTGGGCAGGCGCCGCATGGTCGGCGGCCAGGAAGACATGATCGTGGATGTAGCACTGGATCTGCTGAAAAAACAGGAGCAGTCGGCATGAAAGAGCAGAAACGCACCCTGACGCCCGAGCAGGTACTGGCACTGGCCGAGCACATCGAGAACGCAGAGCTGCAGGCGCACGACATCCACAAGATCACCAACGACTACCCGCAGATGACCTTCGCCGATGCCTACGATATCCAGTGGGAAATCCGCCGGCGCAAGGAGGCTCGCGGCAACAAGGTCGTCGGCTTGAAGATGGGTCTGACCTCCTGGGCAAAAATGGCGCAGATGGGCGTGGAAACCCCGATCTACGGCTTCCTGGCCGACTATTTCAGTGTGCCAGACGGCGGCGTGGTGGACACCAGCGAGCTGATCCACCCGAAGATCGAGGCGGAAATCTCCTTTGTGACCAAGGCGCCGCTCAAGGGCCCGGGTTGCCACATCGGCGATGTGCTCGCGGCGACCGATTATGTGGTGCCGACGGTCGAGGTGATTGACTCACGCTACGAGAACTTCAAGTTCGACCTGATCAGTGTGGTGGCAGACAACGCCTCCTCAACACGCTTTATCACTGGCGGCATGATGGCCAATGTCGAAGACGTTGACCTGAAAAACTTTGGTGTTGTGGTGGAGAAGAACGGCGAAGTGGTTGATGTCGGTGCCGGCGCAGCGGTCCTCGGCCACCCGGCGTCGAGCGTCGCCATGCTGGCCAATCTGCTGGCCGAGCGCGGCGAACACATCCCCGCCGGCAGCTTCATCATGACCGGCGGTATCACCGCGGCCATTACCGTCGAAGCGGGTGACAATATCAGCGTGCGCTACCAGGGGCTGGGTAGCGTCACCTGCCGATTCATTTAAGGAGCATGCCATGCCGATTGCACAGATTCATATTCTGGAAGGGCGCAGCGACGAGCAGAAGGAAGCGCTGATTCGCGAAGTGAGCGAGGCCATTGTCCGGGCGCTGGATGCGCCCCTGCCGAGCGTTCGGGTGATCATCAGTGAAATGCCCAAGTCGCACTTCGGCATTGGTGGCGAGCCGGCCAGCAAGGTGCGTCGCTAGTGGCGTCAGCGCAAAGACCGCCCCTGCCCGTGCTGTTTCTGTCCTGCCGGGAAGAACGGCAGGCAGATCCGGGCAGGGGGCCCTTGATGGCCCGGTTGCTTGCCTCTGGTGCAACGCCGGAGGCAGTGCTGTTTATCACGATTGCCGATCAGGATGACAGGCTGCAACTGATCGGCAGCGGCACGGACGGCGAGCGCTTGTCAGCCCTGGCCGAAGGGCTTTCAAGTCGAGGTGTTTGCGCATCGGTGCAGCGCAGCGCCAGCTCACCGCTGGACCAGATTGCCGCAGAACTGTTTGGCGACTTCGCCGGCGAATGCATTGAGCTGCGGTTGGGAGCAATCTTTGACGAGCCGGGTTACAGCGGTATTGGCCAGGCACTGAGCGACTGGCGCGAGAAAGGTACGCTGCTGGTGTGTCTGGATCGCGTTGACGGGGGCCAGCGCCTGAAATCGCTGTACGACTCCTCCTGGCTTGACCTGATGTCCTCGTGGATTGAGCAGCATCAGTGGCGTCAGGTTGTCACCGGCTTTAATGCTGGCGGCAGTAACGACCAGCCCGGAATCGGAACGCTTTGCCTGCTGCAGGCAGCCCTGGGGTTGGCCGGCATGCGATTACCCGAGCGCCTCGTCGGCTTTGACCTGGACGATGCGCGCCGCGCGCTGGTTGGCTTTGGCTGGATGAGTTGATTAACGATTCTCGAGCGTTGCTCTGAGGCAGGCCCAGACTTGGGCCGTCCCTGACGTCAAGTCTGACCCCAGCCCTTCTGCCGATGGAGAGAGAAACAACTTTCCATCGACCCTGATCGTTCAGACGCGCTGGTGTGGCTGCTTTCGGCCAGGATCGGACGGTTGACTAGTCACTTGATGGCCGACATTCGCGGTCAAGCACTGCCATCTTGCAGTGGCCTTTGTATTCGAGATTGGAGAGTTCTTGAGTTGAACTCTCGAGGTGGCTAACATCAACCAGCGGCGCTCGATTCAGCCCGCATCATTTATCGAGGTTTGGATGTTGGAGATTGCAGTAATCCGATAACCCGAACCCTGCACACGCAGGGGATTCAGGTTGTCGCGTTCACAAACAATTGCAGGCCACCAGCGGTGGTTTGCGGGTTTTGTTCGTCCTGATTACTGCAAATGGATTATCCACATGACTACGTCCAAGCCGAAGCAAGCGGCTCTTCATAAGCTTGCCCCTGATTGCCACACCACCGATGCATCCGGCGACTCAGGCTGTTCTGCGCCTGTCGCATGCGATCGCCATAAGGATTTATCACCTCCTGACAGATATTGTCGTCACGGCGAGTCCATCGCCAGGGTGACTGCTGTTGATCGCGATCAGTACACCGTCAGGAATGCCGAGAGCGAAGTGCCTGCCAGGCTGACGGGAAAAGCCATCTACGCCAGCGCATCTTCTGTCGATCTGCCTTGCGTTGGTGACTGGGTGAGCGTCAGGTATCACGACTCCGGTGCCCATGCGAGCATCCTTGAGGTGCTGCCGCGCACGTCGTTTCTGCGGCGGAGAAAGCCTGGCGCCAAAGGTGAGTTCCAGATGATTGCCGTCAATATCGATTTGGCCTTCGTTGTTCAGTCCTGCCACGTTGACTTCAATGTGCGAAGACTGGAGCGCTATCTGGTGATAACGAGCGAAGGGGGTATCGAGCCAGTGATACTGCTGACCAAGAGCGATTTGGTCAGTCCGGTTGCATTGGAGCAATTGATCTCGAGGATTCGCGACGCCGGGATAGGCGCCAGAGTCATCGCGCTGAGCAATTTCAGTGGCAATGGCGTTGACCAGGTTCGCGAACTGATTGAGCCAGGTAAAACCTGCTGTCTACTCGGCTCATCCGGCGTAGGCAAGACAACGCTCATCAATTCTCTGGTCGGTGACTGCGATCTGACTACCAGCGCAGTCAGCGCTTCCGGCGAGGGCAGACATACCACCACCCGGCGCCAGCTTATCGTGCTTGAGCAAGGTGGGTCTTTGATCGACATGCCTGGTATGCGCGAATTGGGGATGCTTGGCGTCAGTGAAGGTATCGACGACAGCTTCAGTGATATCCGGGCGTATTCGCACAAATGTCGGTTTGCCGACTGTACGCATACCAGCGAACCGGGCTGCGCCATTCGGGAGGGCATCGCTAACGAGGAGTTGGACCCTGAGCATTTCCAAAATTATCTCAAGCTCAAGAAGGAATCCGAATTTCACGAGATGTCGAATCTTGAAAAACGCAGGAAGGACAGGGCGTTTGGAAAGTTCGTGCGTTCCGTCAAGAAAGGCAAGGGAAAGCAGGACAGGTATTAGGGTCAAGACAGAAGAAGGGGGCTACCGGGAAAGCGTTTTCTTCAAGGGAAAATGGCGCACTCGGCGGGATTCGAACCCACGACCCCTGCCTTCGGAGGGCAGTACTCTATCCAGCTGAGCTACGAGTGCGTTGCGCTGTTGCGGTCATTGCGACCTTTGGCCGCACCTTGGCTGCCTTTGTGTGTTGCAGTCGGCGGCAGGTGCGTTTCAGCGCGGCAATGATACGCATTGAACGGGGCCGCGTCCATGCCTCAGGGTGGATTCCTTGCGTGCTGTGGCAAGTCGGGTACTTTGTCGGGTGGGGGTTTATCGGTATACTCGCGCACATTGTCCGGGCAATGCACTTGGGCGCAACACTTATAGCCATGATGAGGATGCACAAGGTGATGACTTTGAAGAAGATTCTGCTGGCCTCGGCGGCCATGCTGGCCGTAGTTGCCGGTAATGCTTTCGCTGCCACCGCGAACGAAGAGGCTATCGCTGAACGTCTGAAGCCTTACGGTACCGTCTGCCTGGCAGGTGATCCGTGTGCTGACGAGGTTGCTGGCGGTGGCGCTGCTGCTGCGGCGGGCCCGCGCTCCGGTGCCGATGTGGTTGGCAAGTTCTGCTCTGCCTGCCACAGCGCCGGCGTACTGGGCGCTCCGAAGATTGGCGACACCGCTGCCTGGACAGCCCGTCACGGTGGTGACCTGAACGAGTTGCTGAAGAACGCCATTGCCGGTCTGAACGCGATGCCGCCGAAAGGCACTTGCGGCGACTGCTCTGACGATGAGCTGATGGCGGCGATCAAGGAAATGTCCGGTCTCTGATCTGACCTTTCGTCCCGCTATGAACGCCCCGCCCTGTGCGGGGCGTTTTGCTTTGTGGCTCAGGAGCCTTTGAGCAGGTCGCGCAGGTTGGACAGTGCCGCTTTACCGCGGGCCTGCTTCTGCTCGACCGGTGCTTCCTCGGTGCCTTCCCACTCCAGATCCTCGGACGGAATTTCGTCCAGGAAGCGGCTGGGCGCACAGTCGATGACTTCGCCAAACTGGCGGCGCTTGGCAGCGAAGGTAAACGTCAGCGTCTTGCGCGCACGGGTAATGCCGACATAGGCCAGCCGGCGTTCTTCTTCGACGCTGTCGGCTTCGATGCTGGAGCGGTGGGGGAGAATCTCTTCCTCCATGCCCATGATAAACACGTGCGGATACTCCAGACCCTTGGAGGCGTGCAGGGTCATCAGCTGCACCCGGTCGGAGTCCTCTTCCTCTTCCTGGCGTTCGAGCATGTCACGCAGGACCAGCTTGGCAATGGCATCTTCGATGTTGCTCTCGCCGCTTTCGTCCTTTTCCAGGATGCTTTTGATCGAGTCCAGCAGGAACCAGACGTTGCCCATGCGCTTGGCAGCGATCTCGTCGCTGGAGCAGTTCTGGCGAATCCAGTTCTCGTAGTCCAGATCGAGCACCATGCGTCGCAGGGTTTCAATCGGGTCGCCTTCGTAGCACTGCTTGCGAATGCCGTCGAGCCAGGTGATGAAGCGCTGCAGCTTTTCGGTGTAACGGGCATCCAGTCGCTCGCCCAGCCCGATCTCGGTGCAGGCCTGGTACATGGTGATCTGACGTTCGTTGGCGTAGGTGCCGAGCTTTTCCAGAGTGGCCGGGCCGATCTCGCGGCGCGGGACGTTGATAACCCGCAGCAGGGCGTTGTCGTCATCCTGGTTGACCAGCAGGCGCAGGTAGGACATCAGGTCCTTGACCTCCTGCCGGCTGAAGAAGCTGGTGCCGCCGGACAGGTGATAGGGGATCTGATGGTGCTGCAGCTTGAGTTCGATCAGCCGCGCCTGATGGTTGCCGCGGTAGAGAATGGCGAAGTCGCGCCACGCACGCTTGTGCTGGTGGTGCTGGTTCTGAATCTCGACCGCCACGCGCTCGGCCTCGGCCTCTTCATTGCGGCAACGGATCACGCGCAGTGGCTCGCCGTAGCCCAGCTCGCTCCACAGTTGCTTCTCGAACACATGCGGGTTGTTGGCAATCAGGGTGTTGGCGGCGCGCAGGATACGGCTGGTTGAGCGGTAGTTCTGCTCCAGCATGACTACCTTGAGCTGCGGAAAGTCTTCCTTGAGCAGCGCCAGGTTTTCCGGGCGGGCGCCGCGCCAGGCGTAGATCGACTGGTCATCGTCACCGACCACGGTAAAGCGCGATTGCGCGCCGACCAGCATCTTGACCAGCAGGTACTGGCTGGCGTTGGTGTCCTGGTATTCGTCGACCAGCATGTAGCGGATGCGAAACTGCCACTTCTCGAGCACATCGGGGTTATCGCGAAACAGCACCACCGGAATCAGGATCAGGTCGTCAAAGTCGACCGCGTTGTAGGCCTTTAGGGTGCGCTGGTAGTGCATGTAGACGCTGGCGGCGGTCTGCTCCTGCGGGGTCTTGGC
Source organism: Halopseudomonas sp. MFKK-1 (assembly GCF_027474385.1). Classification (NCBI taxonomy): domain Bacteria; kingdom Pseudomonadati; phylum Pseudomonadota; class Gammaproteobacteria; order Pseudomonadales; family Pseudomonadaceae; genus Halopseudomonas; species Halopseudomonas sp. MFKK-1. The sequence goes on along the minus strand of NZ_CP114836.1, from coordinate 904,528 downwards.
CTTGGCCAGTGCTTCATCCGGCAGGATCAGGTCGTTCTTCCAGTTGGAGATCTGTGCCTGGATGCCTTCGATGCCGTCTTCGGCGCCGTAATCCTTGTGCATCAGATCGGTAATCAATGCCGTGGCATCCTGTTGATCGAAGATCGAGAAGCCGGGCTTGTAGCCGAGTCGCTGATGTTCCTTGCGGATGATGTTCAGGCCGAGGTTGTGGAAGGTCGAGACGGTCAGGCCGCGGGCGTCCGGTCCCTTGATCAGCTGGCTGACCCGCTCCTTCATCTCGCGTGCGGCCTTGTTGGTGAAGGTCACGGCGATGATGTTTTGCGCGCGGATACCGCACTCCTTGACCAGATAGGCGATCTTGCGTGTGATCACACTGGTCTTGCCGCTACCGGCCCCTGCCAGTACCAGCAGCGGCCCGCTGATATATTCGACGGCTTCCTGTTGGCGGGGGTTGAGGCGTGACACGGCTTTGATACTCCTGAACGGGCGGGCAATAGTAGCAGTTTTCGTGTTGAGACCGGATGAGCGGTGCGGGTGAAGCTTGGTAATTACGCAAAATTTCGCTATAAGTAACTTCACAAAAATGCTGTATATATCTAAATTTAAAAGAATCTTTGCCTTTCGAGACGTAATGTGACGCTGTCAGCCCTGCCTGATGTCGCAGTGGCTTCCAGAAAGATGTCAGCCAAATCAAGTAGATAGCTTGGCTAGCTGGAGGGTGGGATGGTGAGTGTCAGTGTTGTTCTCGAACCTTGGGGGATCGCCAGTTGAGCGATGACAGTGCGACGCAGCGGGTAGTAATGCTCGATAGCGACCACGGAGCCTACGTGCAGCTCTGTCGGCGGCTATCGGCATTGGCACGTCTGCCCTTCGTGCTGGAGCGTATGGATGACTGGCATCAGCTGCAGACCCGAATCAATCAGGGTGAGGTACAGGCGGTACTGTCGCGTTCGGCGAATCTTTCCCTGCTGCAGGACTGTGGCGTCCCCGTCATTCACTTGGTCAGCGAGCCGGATTTCTCCGGGTTTAACAGCGGCTTGAACGACAGTCTCTGGGAGCAGGCGTCAGCCAGCGAGATGGTGCGTTGCCTGCAGTACGCCATTGAACGCCACCGGCTGCGCAGTGCCCTTGAAAGGGCTGCAAGCTTCGACCCGCTGACCGGCACCTGCAATCGGCAGATGCTTCAGGATCGCCTCAAGCAGGGCATGCGCCGCGCCCTGCGTACCAATCAGCCGCTGGCGGTGTTCTGTGTCGACATGGACAACTTTCGCCACGTCAACGATACCCTCGGCCACAGTGCCGGCGACGCCATTATTTGCGAAGTGGTCGAGCGGCTGCGCTCGGTGCTGCGCAACACCGACACCATCGGCCGCATGGGCAGCGACGAGTTTGCTCTGGTAGTCGAGGATTACGGCTCGTCCAGCAACCTGCTGCAGATCGCGCAGAAGATCATCAACGAGCTGGCCGAGCCCTTCAACGTCAACAGTGAAGGCATGCTGCTCGGCTGCAGTGTCGGTATTGCCACCTATCCTGAGGGTGGCCAGACCGTCGACAGTCTGTTGCTGCACGCCAATCTGGCGATGCTGCAGGCCAAGGGGCAGCGCGGCTGCAATTTCCACTTTTACGACGAGCGCATCAATCTGCAGGCGCACAGCCTGATCGAGTTTGAGGCTTCGCTGCGCCATGCGCTGCGGCGCGGTGAGTTTGAGCTGCACTATCAGCCTCGGGTTGATCTCGGCAGTGGCAAGATCGTTGGCCTTGAGGGGCTGATTCGCTGGCGTCATCCCGAGCGCGGTCTGCTCGGTCCCAACGAATTCATTCCGTTGGCCGAGGAGACCGGCCTGATCGTGCCAATGGGCTATTGGGTCATTGCCCGCGCCTGCCACGATCTGGCCCAGATGAAGAAGCGCAATATGGCACCGGTGCACGTGGCGGTGAACATGTCGTTCCGCCAGTTCCAGGACAGCGCGCTGCTGTCGACGGTCAAGCGCCTGCTCGAACGCACCGGCATCGACCCGCACTGGCTGGAGTTCGAGCTGACCGAGACCGCGGTCATGCAGCAGCCGGAGCAGGTGCTGATGACCATGGACGGGATGACCGGCCTGGGGCTGCGTTTTTCGCTGGATGACTTCGGCACCGGGTTTTCGTCGTTCGTTCACCTGCACAGCCTGCCGATCAACCTGCTGAAAATTGATCGCAGTTTCGTCAAGGCGATTGCCGAGCGTACGGCCGATCGTCAGTTGGTGGGGGCGATGATCGACATGGGGCACAGCCTGGGGCTGGAAGTCGTTGCCGAAGGCGTCGAATATCGCGACCAACTGGAGATTCTGCGCAGTCTCGGGTGTGATCAGGTACAGGGCTATTTCATCAGCCCGGCGCTGGCATTCGAGGAGCTGTGTTACTTCATGGATGCCTACGCGATGGGGCGTGAGGAAGAGTGCGGATCGGCAACCGGTCTGTCACTGATTTCCTGATTGCTGCAGGTTAAACGCAAGGCGACGACCGGCACCGCTGGCGCCAGCGTCTCGACACCGGTGCCGCCCCGCTGCTACTCACTATAGTCCACCTGTTCGCGCCTGCCAGTTATTGCATACCTTTTCTCTAGCCGGGCTGGCGGTCCAGCTGCCGATATTGCAGCGCTTCTGCCAAATGTGAACGGCTGATCTGCGCTACGGCGTCCAGATCCGCCAGCGTCCGCGCGACCTTGAGTACCCGGTGACTGGCCCGATGGGAGAGCCCAAGGCGGGTGACCGCCTGCTCCAGCCACTGACCATCGGCGTCGCTCAGCTTGCAGTGCGTACGCAAGCTCTCCAGTCCCATATGGGCATTGAGACCCTGCTGCCGATTCAGCTGGCGCGCCCTGGCGGCTGCCACCTGCGCCGCAGCAGTCGCGCTGTCCGGCCGGCCGGGCTCGTTGTTGCCCTGCAGGCTGAATGGCTCGTTGCGCATCGCCAGATGCAGGTCGATGCGGTCCAAAAGGGGGCCCGACAGCTTGCTGCGGTAGCGCTGAACCTGCTCCGGCGTGCAGCGGCAGCGGCTCGATGGGTCACCCTGATAGCCGCAGGGGCAGGGGTTCATCGCCGCTACCAGTTGAAATCGGGCAGGAAAGCGCAGTTGCTCGCGGGCGCGGGCGATGTGAATCGCACCGGACTCCAGTGGCTCACGCAGCATCTCCAGTACCTTACGATCGAACTCCGGCAACTCATCCAGAAACAGCACGCCATGATGTGCCTGGCTGATTTCACCGGGGCGTGGCTGGCTGCCGCCGCCAACCAGCGCTGCAGCGGATGCACCGTGATGGGGCGAGCGGAAGGGGCGCGCAGGCCAGGCGCTCAGCGGCATGCGGTCGCAGACCGATTGAATCGCCGCGACCTCGAGTGCTTCCTGCTCCGCAAGTGGCGGCAGAATGCCGGGCAGACGGCTGGCCAGCAGGGTCTTGCCGGTTCCGGGTGGCCCGAACAGCAGCAGATTGTGACCGCCGCTTGCGGCGATGATCAGCGCCCTTTTGGCCTGCTCCTGTCCCTGTACGTCGGCGAGGTCGGCATGCCTGGCTGGCTCTGAGGGCGCTGTCGGGGGGAGGTCGGGCAAGCGCTGCTCACCGCGCAAGTGCGCACATAGCGGCAGCAGATGATCGGCAGCGATCAGTTCGATCCCGCTGACCAGGGCGGCTTCGGCCGCGTTAGCGGCCGGCAGAATCAGCTTGCGACCGGCATCGCGGCAGGCCAGCGCCACCGGCAGCACGCCCTGGATCGGTCGCAGCTCGCCGGACAGCGCCAGCTCGCCGATGCACTCGCAGTCGGTCAGCGCCTGCGCCGGAATCTGCCCGCTTGCCGCCAGCAGCCCGAGGGCGATGGCCAGATCAAAGCGGCCGCCATCCTTGGGCAGATCGGCGGGCGCCAGGCTGATGGTGATGCGCTTGCTGCCCGGGAACTCCAGCTGCGCGTTCAGCAACGCGCTGCGCACCCGGTCCTTGCTTTCACGGACCGCCGTTTCCGGCAAGCCGACCAGGGTCAGGCTGGGCATACCGTTGGCAAGATGGACTTCGACCTGGACGGCCGGCGCGTCGATACCCAGACGCGCGCGGCTGTGGATGGTGGCCAGGGACATGATCGCTCCTTGATCAATACCTGATACTGCCGAGGGTCAGGCGATAACGTGTGGGTTGGCAGCAAGGCTGCTGCCAAGGGGCATCAGGGGGCTTTGGCTTCCAGCTCGCTGACGCGCTTTTCCAGCGCTTCCAGGCGCTCGCGGGTGCGCATCAGCACGGCCTGCTGGGTATCGAACTCGTCACGGCTGACCACATCCAGCTTGCTCAGCGCGCTTTGCAGCAAGGCCTTGAGATGCTTCTCGACTTCCACGTTGGGTAGCCCCTGTTCGCTCATCAGCAGTTTGGTCGCCTGAGCGCTGATGGTGTCTATCACCAGTTTGTGCAGCATATGCCTGTTACCTGCGGGTCAAGAGGGCTGACGGGCCTGCAAGTGTAGCACTCCGATCCGGCTCGCCGAAATCCGCGCCGTGCTTGTGCGTACTTTGTGCGCGCGCACCACGCTTGTGCACTATGCTGGTGCATGGGTAGTGCGTTGATGATGGCCTGCTGTCCCTGTTTATTTGCAACCAATTGAAAATTAACGGGAAAACAAAATTGGCAGGGTTTCTGCAAAGCTTGCTCCAGCTGATCCCGGCGGCATGTCCCTCTACGGGGCACGGCATCGGGGCGCAGCCAGAATCGTGAGCGATCACATCGGGAGCACAATAATGAAGCGATTGACCCTGGCAGGTTTGACCCGTAATCCGCGGTTAGGCATCGGGAACACCCAGGCGCTGCCAGCGGGGGCAGGGACGCAATTGATCTCTGCCTGTGTCGAGATGAGTGCGCCGGCATGTGCAGGGCGTGTCGGCGATTCTGACGACTGCGACAGCACTTTTGTTTTGTCCGTTTCTAAAAGCCTCTAACTCGGCATAGACTTGTGCTGTCCCCCAGGGCAGTCCATCACACGGGAGTATCGAAATGAAACTAGTAACGGCTGTAATCAAGCCTTTCAAGCTGGATGACGTGCGTGAAGCGCTGTCTGAAATCGGCGTTCAGGGCATCACCGTAACCGAGGTCAAGGGCTTTGGTCGTCAGAAAGGTCACACCGAGCTGTATCGTGGCGCTGAGTACGTTGTCGACTTCCTGCCGAAGGTGAAGATCGACGTTGCCATCGCTGACGACATGCTGGATCGCGTTATCGAGTCCATCACCAAGGCAGCCAACACCGGCAAGATCGGTGACGGCAAGATCTTCGTGGTCAACCTCGAACAGGCCATCCGCATCCGTACCGGCGAGACCGGCACCGACGCCATCTAAGGCGGGTTGTTCAACAGACAGCAGTAACCAAGCCTATATGGGGGGCTTAAAATGGAAGACATCGTACAAATCAAGTACGCGCTTGATACATTCTACTTTCTGATCTGCGGTGCTCTGGTGATGTGGATGGCGGCGGGTTTTGCCATGCTCGAAGCCGGTCTGGTCCGCGCCAAGAACACCACTGAAATTCTGACCAAGAACGTGGCCCTGTACGCAACGGCGTGCACCATGTATCTGCTGATCGGCTACCACATCATGTACTCCAGCCCGGAAGGCGGTATCTTCCCGAGCTTCGGCGTGCTGATCGGTGCCGAGAACACCGTTGAAGACGTACTCGCCGGTGGCGACGATGCACCGTACTACTCGGTTGCTTCGGACTTCTTCTTCCAGGTCGTGTTCGTTGCGACTGCCATGTCCATCGTTTCCGGTGCGGTTGCCGAGCGCATGAAGCTGTTCGCGTTCCTGGTCTTCGCCGTGATCATGACTGGCTTCATCTACCCGATCCAGGGCTTCTGGAAGTGGGGCGGTGGCTTCCTGAACGAAGCTGGCTTCCTCGACTTCGCCGGTTCCGGTGTGGTTCACATGACCGGTGCTACCGCTGCTCTGGCCGGTGTGCTGCTGCTGGGCGCTCGTAAGGGCAAGTACGGCTCCAACGGTCAGATCAACGCCATCCCGGGCGCCAACCTGCCGCTGGCCACTCTGGGTATGTTCGTCCTGTGGCTTGGCTGGTTCGGCTTCAACGGTGGCTCGCAGCTGGTTGTATCCAACATCTCCGATGCCAACGCTGTTGCCCAGATCTTCGTCAACACCAACGCTGCTGCTGCTGGTGGCCTGATCGCTGGTCTGGTTGTTGCCCGCATCCTGTTCGGCAAGGCTGACCTGACCATGGCACTGAACGGTGCACTGGCTGGCCTGGTTGCCATCACTGCCGAGCCGCTGACTCCGAGCGGTCTGCAAGCCACCCTGATCGGTGCTGTAGGCGGCGTGATCGTAGTCTTCTCTGTCCTGGCTCTGGACAAGCTGAAGATCGACGATCCGGTCGGTGCCATCTCCGTTCACGGTGTGGTCGGTATCTGGGGTCTGCTGGCTGTATGCCTGACCAACAGCGACGCTACCCTGACCGCTCAGCTGATGGGTATCGTAGTGATCTTCCTGTGGGTGTTCATCTCCAGCCTGATCGTCTGGAGCATCATCAAACTGGTGATGGGCCTGCGCGTCAGCGAAGAGGAAGAGTACGAAGGTGTGGATATTTCCGAGTGCGGTATGGAAGCCTATCCGGAGTTCACCAGCAAGAAGTAATCGCTGGTAGAACACGCAACACCAGACGGGGCGCCCATTGGGCGCCCCGTTTTTTTGTGCCTGTAACCCTTGCAATGAGGGAGGAGACCATATACGACCTTCCCGTGAGTGGGCAGGATCAGGCCTGTGTGGGGATCTCGACCCGCACCAGCAAGCCACCCAGTGGACTGGCCTCAAACTGCACAGCGCCCTGATAGCGTGCTGCCAGGTCCCGCACAATCGCCAGCCCAAGGCCGTGCCCCGGCATCTGCTGGTCCAGTCGCCAGCCGCGGGTGCCGAGCTGGCTGCGTTCCTCGGGCGCTACGCCCGGCCCGTCATCGTGGACCTCCAGAATACGCTGATCGGCCTGCTCGCTCAGGCGCACCCGAACGCGGCTACGTGCCCATTTGCCGGCGTTATCGGCGAGGTTGCCCAGTAGCTCGCTGAAATCCTGCTCTTCCACCGGCCAGCGGGCAGACTCGGCGAGGCTGGAGTCCAGTTCGAATTCAATATGATTGTGCAGCCGGCCGAGCATCCACAGCAGCTCGCGGGCCTGTTCCAGCGGCTGGCAACTGCTGCCGGCCAGCGGGCCGCCGGAATGGCTGGCATGCAGGCTGCCGTCCAGCTGGCGACTGATGTCGTCCAGGCGCTGGCTGATCTGGCTGCGGGTCTCGGGTGTAATCGGTTGCTCGCTGCTGATCAGTTGATTGATTGCTGCGATGGGGGTCTTGATCCGGTGCGACAGATTGGCGTTGGCCTCACGGACCTTCTGCAGGCGGTGTTGCAAGGTGTCGAGCAGTTGATTGAGCTGACCGATAAGGCCGCTGAACTCCTGGGGTACGGCGTCTCCGAGCCGTTGCAGGTGCCCTTGCTTGAGCGCTTTGAGATCCTGCTGCAGTTGGCGTACCGGGCGCATCGACAGCTGCACAGCCAGCAGAATCAGGGCAAACAGGACGGCCAGCAGCCCGATCGCAACCGCCGCAGTCCATAGATGCAGCTCGTGGGCGCTGGCCTGCAGCTGGCTGTAGTCTTCGGCTGCGACAATGGTGACCGGCTGGCCGTTGATCTGCGTTTCGGTGCGCCAGGCCATATAGCGGTGGGCCGCCGGTTCGCCCTCGGGTACGCCGTGCAGTTCGATCAGACCCTGATCGGGCAAGTCCAGCCAGGGTAGCAGCAGATCGGACCACTGTGGATGTGACAGGCGCGCGTGTTCGCCGATCCTGAGTACAAACAAGTGATGTGACAGTGCACCGAAATAGTTGCCGTCGAGCGCCTCCAGCCCGGCGGGAGAGCCGAGTTGCTGCTCGATCATGGCCACCTCCTGCTGCAGGCGCTCGCGCACGAAGTCGCGGGACATGCGATCCAGCAGTGCCCCATGCAGATACCACGCGAGCAGCATGAACAGGGTGGCAAACGGCAGCAGCCAGAGCAGCAATGTGGTGCGGATCGAGCGGGTGCGCCTAGTCGTCGGCAGAAAAGACATAGCCTTGCCCCCGTTGGGTCTTGATGGCGTCCCGGCCGATCAGCAGGCGCAGCCGGCGGATATAGGTTTCGATGGTGTTGAGCGTGGGCTCGGCGTCCAGATTATAGAGCTGCTCCAGCAGTGCTTCCTTTGGATGCAAGCGATTCGGGCGGCTCATCAGACAGCGCAGCAGACGAAACTCGGTACCGGTCAGTGGTTGCCATGCACCGTCCGGGGTGCGCACCCGCTGGCGCTCCTCATCGAGCAGGTAGTTGCCGGCCTGAATCTGCGTGTGACTGCGGCCCTCGCTGCGCCGCAATAGCGCCTGTAGCCGGGCCAGCAGCTCTTCCGGGTGAAAGGGCTTGGTCAGGTAGTCGTCGGCCCCGGCTTTCAGGCCGTTGACCTTGTCCTGCCAGCGGTCGCGGGCGGTCAGCAGCAGAATCGGCAGATCTCGCCCGGCGTCGCGCCAGCGCGCCAGCAGCTGCAGGCCGTCGCCATCGGGCAGGCCGATATCCAGCACAATCAGCCGGTAGTCTTCCTGCAGTCCGAGTTGTTCGGCGGTCACCGCCGAGCCGGTTGCGTCGACCGCGAATCCGGCCTGATTCAGGCTGTCCTGCAGGCTGCTGCGCAGCAGGTCGTCATCTTCCACAAGCAACAGGCGCATCGGCAGGTTCCTTTTTATCCAAGTGGTTCAGTCAGGATTCAGTTTCGCTCGGCAATCTTGGGTTCAGCACCGAGATGATGGGGCAGAGAGTGCATCGGCAACCGGGGTGGTTGTCAATTCTGTGTCGAACGTCGCCCCATCGGTTAACAGGAGAGACAGCATGAATCGCATATTGAACGGACTGGCCGCAGCGCTGCTGCTGAGTGCAACGACCGCTGCAGGCGCTGCTTCCGGCGCCGGCGGGCAGCCCGGTGACCCGCAGCAGGTAACGCGGACCATCGAGGTAGTCATGCACGACAACTACTTCGAGCCTGAGCAGCTGTCGTTTGCAGCAGGCGAGACCGTGCGCCTGAAGGTGCGCAACGAAGGCGCCCTGGTCCACGAATTCAACATCGGCACGGCGGCCATGCACGAAGCTCATCAGGGACAGATGCAGATGATGGTCGATCATGGCGTTATCCGGGGCGACCACCTCAATCGCGAGTTGATGAAGATGGACATGGGCGGTGGGCACAGTATGGCGCACGATCATGCCAACAGCCTGCTGCTGGAGCCGGGGCAGGAGGCTGAGTTGGTCTGGAAGTTCGACCACGCCGACCACCTGGAATTTGCCTGCAATGTGCCCGGGCACTATCAGGCCGGCATGATGGGGGGCATCGATGTCGAGTAGAGCATTGCTCTCGGCGCTGGCACTGCTGCCGGCGCTGAGCTGGGCCGGTGAGTACCGGCTTACTGTCGACGAGGTGACCATCGACACCGGCGACTTCCGCAAGCAGGGCATTGGCTACAACGGTGCATCGCCGGGGCCGGTATTGCGCTTTCGCGAAGGCGAGGACGTCACCATTCATGTCACCAACAACCTCGATGAGCCGACCTCGGTGCACTGGCACGGACTGATACTGCCGTACCAGATGGACGGAGTGCCCGGACTGAGTTATCCGGGCATCGCGCCGGGTGAAACCTTCACCTATCGCTTTCCGATCACGCAGTCCGGCACTTACTGGTTCCACAGTCACTCGGGATTTCAGGAGCCGGATGGCGCCTATGGCGCGATCATCATCGAACCGAATGGTCGTGAGCCGTTTCGCTATGACCGCGAGTACGTGGTGCAGCTGACTGACAAGCACCCGCACTCGGGCGACCGCATCATGCGCAACCTCAAGAGCTCGGCGGACTACTACAACCGTCAGCAGCAGACCGTCGGTGACTTCTGGCGCGACAGCCAGGAACACGGCCTTGCAGCGACGCTCAAGGATCGCCTGATGTGGGGCGATATGCGCATGATGGCCAGCGACATCGAGGACGTGCAGGGTTTTACCGGCCTGATCAACGGCAAGGGGCCGGAGCAGAACTGGACCGGGCTGTTCAAGCCGGGTGAGCGTGTGCGCCTGCGCCTGATCAACTCCTCGGCGATGACCTATTTTGACGTGCGCCTGCCCGGCCTGAAGATGACCGTGGTGCAGGCGGACGGCAACAACGTCCAGCCGGTGACCGTGGATGAGCTGCGTATCGGTGTGGCGGAAACCTACGATGTTATCGTCCAGCCCAAGGAAGATCGGGCCTACACGGTATTCGCCGAATCCATGGGGCGCTCGGGTTTTGCCCGCGGCACGCTGGCTCCGCGTGAGGGCATGCTGGGCGAGATTCCCGAGCTGCGTCCGGCACCGTTGCTGACCATGGCTGATATGGGCATGGCGCATGCGGGTATGGATCATGGCAGCATGAGCCACGGTGACATGGCCGGCATGGATCACGGCAGCATGAACCATGGTGAGATGGCCGGTATGGATCACGGCAGCATGAACCACGGAGATATGGCCGGCATGGATCACAGCGGCATGAACCACGGCGATATGGCTGGTATGGATCACGGCAGTATGAACCACGGCGACATGGCTGGTATGGATCACAGCGGCATGAACCACGGCGACATGGCCGGTATGGATCACGGCAGCATGAACCACGGCGCTATGGCCGGCATGGATCACGGCAACATGAGTCATGGCGAGGCCGCAGCACTGCCCGCTGATCCCTTCTACGCCCAAGGCAGTGGCCTCATTCCCCAGGCCTATAACGACGGTCGCTTCCTGTCCTATGCCGACTTGCGTGCGCAGAAGCCGTTGTATGAAGAGCGTGAGCCGACGCGCGAGATCGAGTTGCGGCTGACGGGCAATATGGAGCGCTATATCTGGTCGATCAACGGCATCAAGGAGTCGGACGCCGAACCGATTCGCCTGCAGTACGGCGAGCGGGTGCGCTTCAAGTTCGTCAACGAAACCATGATGACTCACCCGATGCACCTGCATGGCATGTGGTCGATCCTCGACGTTGGCGCAGGCCAGTGGAATCCGGTCAAGCACGTGATCAGCGTGGCACCCGGCACGACCGTCTATATGGAGACCGAGGTCGACGCGCCGGGCAAGTGGGCCTTCCATTGCCACCTGGCCTATCACGCGGCAGCCGGGATGTTCCGCACCGTGATTGTTGAGGGTGGCCCCGAAGGAGGTGACTCATGAAGCGCCTGATGACGGCGTTACTGCTGTCGGCCTCGGCATCAGTGGGCGCCGAGGAAATGCGTCACTCCATGCATCATGGTTTCTTCTATGGCCTGCAGGCCGATGCCCTGGAATACCGCTACGGTGACAGTGGTGAGGAGCTGGGGTATTGGAGCACCGAAGCCTGGTGGGGCACCGATGAGTTGAAGGCGCTGTGGCTGAGCGAAGCCGAGTACGACTTTGATCATGACAGCTGGGAAACCCTCGACAACCGCCTGGCGCTGCAAACCCCGGTCAGCGACTTTATGGACCTGCGTGGTGGCCTGCGTTTCGACACGCCCGACGGTGAGAACCGGCACTACGCCTTTGTCGGCCTGAGTGGTCTGCTGCCCTATTGGCTGGAGATGGACAGCAATCTGTACCTGAGTGAGCACGGCGATCTGTCGCTGGATCTCGCGCTGGAATACGAGCTGCTGCTGACCAACCGCCTGCATCTGACCCCGGAGCTGGAGTTCGATGCCGCCCTCTCGGATGACGAAGCAGTTGGGGTTGGTCGTGGTCTCAGCGGTATGGAAGCCGGCCTGCGGCTGAGCTACGACCTGGTTGATCGTGCCGTCGTGCCTTATGTGGGGGTGCACTACGAACGGGCCTTCGGGCGCAGCGCCGACTTTGCCGTGCAGGACGGTGAAGATCGCGACGGCTGGTTTGCGGTCGCGGGCGTAAGGCTGATGTTCTAGCTACGCAGTGCTGCGTCGCCGGCTGGAACCTCGCAGCCGGTAGCGCAGTCGCAAGGTCAGGGTGATCGTGTTCTGTGCCGCTGGGGCGGCGTTGTGCCAGCCGGTGCAGGCACTGCCCAGATGACACAAACCGGACAGCAGGAGTGACCCGATGACGGATCGACCGCATGAAGCGACACTCTATCGCATGGTGATGAAAAACCACCTTTGCCCCTTCGGGCTAAAGTCCCTCGATCTGCTCAAGCGTGAGGGTTTCAAGGTGCAAGACCATCACTTGACCAGTCGCGAGGAAACCGACGCATTTCAGCGCGAATACGACGTGGACACCACGCCGCAGGCCTTTATCGACGGCAAGCGCATCGGCGGCTACGACGAGCTGCGACGGTACTTCGGCAAGCCGGTCAAGGAGGCGGATGAGGTGACTTATCAGCCGGTTATCGCGGTCTTTGCCTGCACGGCGCTGATGGCGTTGGGTGTCAGCTGGGCCGCGTTGGGTACGTTATTCGGTGTGCGCACGCTGGAATGGTTCGTCGCTATATCGATGTGCGTGTTGGCGATACTCAAGCTGCGTGACCTTGAAAGCTTCTCCAACATGTTTCTCGGTTATGACCTGCTGGCGCAGCGCTGGGTGCGCTATGCCTATCTTTACCCCTTCGGCGAGGCACTGGCCGGCATTCTGATGATTGCCGGTGCGCTGCTGTGGCTGGCCATTCCGGTGGCTATGCTGATCGGGGTGGTCGGCGCGGTTTCGGTATTCAAGGCGGTGTATGTCGAGCGACGCGATCTGAGGTGTGCCTGTGTGGGTGGCGACAGTAACGTGCCGCTGGGTTTCATTTCGCTGACCGAAAACCTGATGATGGTGGGGATGGCGATTTGGATGCTGATCAAGTAGCTCCAGACGCATACACTGACACCTCGACATGCACATTTGTTGCACGACAGCAGGAGGCTTGATGAAGGCGGAAACCTATCGCGATTTGATTGAGTGGACACAGCAGCTGCACGGTCATCTGGCCAGCAGCCTGGAGGCTGGCGCCGCGGACAGCGGGACCGGCGAGCGCATGCGCGCGCTGTTGCAGTACCTGGCCGAGCACGAACGGCGCATGCAGCAGATGGTGCTGCGCTTTGAGCAGCAGGCCGATATCAAGGTGCTCGATAGCTGGGTCTACGACTACTTTACCGACAACCCGCGCGTGCGCCTGCTTAATACCCGGCCCAGCTTTGCCGGGCTGGACTACGATGCGCTGTGCACCATGGTATTTGACCTGCACAACGATGCGCTGGACTTGTATCGCTACCTGCAGGGCCGGGCGGAAACGGCGGGTGGTCGCGAGCTGATGCAGGATCTGCTGGCCATGGAAGAGCACGAAACCTTGCGGCTGGCCGAGCAGGTCCAGCGCGGCCAGGATCTTTGAGACTTGGCCGGGAGCGGTGAAGGTAAATGTGGCTGCAGAGAGAAATTCGCCTCAAGCCCCGTGCGCGCGGGTTTCATCTGATCGATGACGAGATTCTGCGTGCGCTGCCAGAGCTGACCGAGGTGCGCGTGGGGCTGCTGCATCTGTGGCTGCAACACACCTCGGCGTCGCTGACTGTCAACGAGAACGCCGATCCGCTGGTACGCGGCGACTTCGAGGCGTTCTTCCGGCGCGCGGTGCCGGATGACGCCCCCTACTTCAAGCATACCTACGAAGGCCCGGACGACATGACAGCGCATATCAAGTCGAGCCTGCTGGGTGTGCAACTGACCCTGCCGGTAACTGCGGGCAGACTCGCCGTTGGCACCTGGCAAGGTCTCTATCTCGGGGAACACCGGGAGCATGCCGGCAGTCGCCGGGTGCTGGCAACCTTGCAGGGACAGTGCGACTGAACCGGGTGCATCCCGGGGCGCTCGCCCCAAATCAGGGCGAATTTGAGTGACGTCAGGTGACCATTGCATCAGCGCCGTCGCCAGCAATGCTCGCAACTGGCTGATAAATAGATCATTTCCGACAGGTATCAAAAAGCTGGCACCAACCGTGCATTGAGTCTCAGTGAAACGGGATGAGTCGTCATTGACTCATGACGCATCACACACTGGAGTGGTACTCAGGCGAACTAGGGTTCCGGCTTGCGTGGCAAGTGTCTGGTCCGAGAGTTTTCCGGCTCTCAAGGAATGAGGGCTACACGGCGGGATAAAAGCCCGGGAGACCGTCATGACGACGTTGTCCCCGTGCGCCTTTTCTTACTGTGTAGGAGTTGTACCCATGACCGCCCCACGCTTCAGTTTTGTCCGCAAGTCCCTGGCCGGCATCAGTCTGGCTGCCGCTGCCGCCCTGTCTCCTGTTGCCGCACACGCCGCCGACTCCATGACCATCGGTACGGTTGTGTGGGCCGGTTACGGTCCGTTCTATGTGGCTGACAAACTCGATCTGTACGACCAGTTTGGTCTGGATGTCGAGCTGCAGTTCTTCAATGACCCGGCGCTGCTGCCGTCTGCCATGGCGGGTAACGCTGTCGATGGCGCGATGCTGACCTACGACCAGGTGGTCGGTTCGGTGGCCAAGGGCCTGCCGCACCGGGTGGTGATGCCGATCGACTTCTCCTACGGCGGTGACGCCATCGTCGCGGATAAATCGATTGCCTCGGTAGCCGACTTCAAGGGCAAGCAGGTGGGTTTCAACCCGCTGTCACCGTCCGACTTTCTGCTGGCTTACGCGCTGCAGATCAACGGCATGGGCGAGAAGGACATTCAGTCGGTCAACATGACGCCTGAAGGCATTCCCAGCGCCATGGCTTCCGGCAGCCTGCCGATTGGCGTGACCTATGAGCCGAACGTGTCGCAGATCCTCGCGATGGGCGGCGGCGACAAATTCCACGTTGTCTACTCCTCCAAGGACGCACCGGGTCTGATCACCGACGTGTTGGCCTTCAGCGAAGAGCAGATCGAGGAAAACCCGGAAGCCATCACCGCCATGATCAAGGGTTATCAGGCCGGTCTGGAGTACATGCAGGCGCACCCGGAAGAGAGCGCAGAGATCATCGGCAAGGTGCTGGGCGTGAGCGGTGCCGAGGCGCTGGAGCAGATGGAAGGCGTCTACAACATTCCGCTTGCCGAGATGGGCCAGAACTTTGTCGAGTCCAGCGAAACCACGTCGTTCTATGGCAGTGGTGCGGTGATCGCCGACCTGTTGCTGAAGAACAAGCAAATCCCGGCGATCCCGGATTTTGCCGACACCTTCGACGCCAGCTTTGTCACTGAGTTGACCCAGTAAGGCCAAGGGCAGGCGCTTTGCGCCTGCCCTGACCGGGACTTGCGGAGGAATCATGTCCACGTCCAAACCACTTTACCGTTACGCCGATGGCCGGGTCTGGAACAGCCTGGCGATTGCCTACAGCGTCGGCGGCTACCTGATTGGCCTCGGCCTGCTGTTGACCCCGTTCTGGCTGGCCAAGCTGGGCGGGCTGCTGTTGCTGGCGCACGCGATGATCATCGGCGCCTACCTGATTCACGAATTTGCCCACGGCACCATTTTCAGCAAGCCAGCCCACAACGCGCTGGCCGGCGAGGTTTTCAGCTGGATGACCGGCGGCTGCTACGCCGACTTTCAGGATCTGCGGCGCAAGCACATGCGCCATCACGTCGATCGCGCCGACGTCATCACCTTCGACAGCAAGGCATTCATCAACGGCCTGCCGAGCTGGGTGCGCAAACTGATTCTGGCCCTTGAGTGGGCGTATATCCCGGCGGTTGAACTGATCATGCACTTCTACGTGGTGCTGCTGCCGTTTATCAGCCAGAGCGAGAAACACCGTGCCCGCCGCGGCAAGGTGCTGACGGTGCTGCTGATTCGTACCGCGCTTTTTGCCCTGCTCGGCTGGCTGTCGTTCAGTGCGCTGCTGCTCTACTGCGTTGCCTGGCTGATCATGGTCACCGTGCTGCGGTTTGCCGATGCCTACCAGCACACCTACGACGCCTTTGCGGTGCTGGAAGAGGACGGCAAGATCCCGGCCGACAAGCTGCGCGACCGCGCTTATGAGCAGCTCAACACTTTCAGCAATGTGGTGTCGCTGCGCTGGCCGTCGCTCAACCTGCTGCTGCTCAACTTTGCCTATCACAACGCCCATCACGAGAAGCCGGTGGCGCCCTGGTATCGCCTGCCCAAACTGCACGCAGAGCTGTACGGCGATGCCTACCGTCAGGTAGTGCCGATGAGCGAGCTGCTCAGCAGCTTCCACCGCCACCGGGTGCGCCGGGTGCTGAGCGATGACTACGGTGAATTCGTTGATGGTCCCAAGCGTGCCGAGAACTTCTACGGCGCGGTGGGCGTGTCCTTCCTGACGGCGGTATGAATATGCAGACGCTGGATTATCAGGGCCGCACCGTGGTGATTACCGGCGCCGCCAGTGGCATCGGTCTGGGGCTGGCGCAGGCCTTTGCCGCGCAGGGCGCGCGGCTGGAGCTGGTCGACCGCAATGCACAGGCGCTGGTGGCTACCGTCGAGCAGCTCTCGGCGGTGACCCAGGTGCACGGCCGGGTGCTGGATCTGAACGACGACGCGGCGGTGGCCGATTACGCCAGCCGACTGGGCCAGCGTCAGCCGCAGGTGGATGTGTTGATCAACAACGCCGGCATGGAACAGCCAACGCCGCTCAGTGATAGCGCCGCCGACGCCAACCGGCGCTGGCAACACCAGCTGGATAACAACGTGGTGTCGATGCTGCGGCTGACCCGCGCGCTGCTGCCGCTGCTGGGCAAGGGCAGCAGCGTGATCAACCAGTCCTCGATCTGGGGGCTGAGTGCCGTGGCCGGATTCTCCGCCTACGTTGCCAGCAAGCACGCGGTGATCGGTCTGACCCGCTCGCTGGCCTGGGAGCTGGGCGGGCAGGGTATTCGCGTCAATGCCGTGTGCCCCGGCTGGGTGGGCACCGACGCGGCCATGGCGTCCCTGCGCAATATGGCGCAGGGCAGCGGCCGCAGTGAGGCCGAGGAGCTGGAGCACATCCTCGCCGCGCAGGCGATCCCTGAATTGCTGACCCCGGCCGACCTGGCCGGCACCTTTCTGTTTCTCGGCGCGCCGGCCTCGGCCGCCATTACCGGGCAGGCCATCGTGGTCAGTCGCGGGGAGGTCATGCACTGATGTTGAAGTTCGAGTTGAAAGGCCAGCGCATTCTGGTCACCGGCGCGGCAACCGGTATTGGCCGCGCCTGCGCGCTGATGCTGGCGGGGCAGGGCGCCGAAGTCTGGATCAACCATCTGGGCCAGGCTGGTGCCAGCGCCGATCTGGTGGAGCAGATTCGCTCGGCCGGTGGTCGTGCGGTGGCGATCGAAGCGGATGTCAGCGACCCGGATGCGGTGGAGGAAATGTTCGCCTGCATCACCGCCACCGGCCCGCTGCACGGGCTGGTCAACAACGCCGGGATCATTCAGGAGCAGGGCTTTCTGGACACCTCGGAAGACGACTGGCGACGGATCATGGCGGTCGATCTGGACGGCGTGTATCGCTGCTGCCGCTGTGCGCTGGAAAGCATGAGCGGTGCCGGCCGCGGCGCCATCGTCAATATCGCCTCCGAGCTGGGTCAGCTGGGGCGCGAAAACTACGTTGCCTACTGCACCGCGAAGGCGGGCGTGATCGGCATGACCAAGGCACTGGCGCGGGAGTTTGCGCCCGCTATTCGCATCAACGCGGTGGCGCCCGGCCCGGTGGAAACCGCGATGGTCTCGCTGGAGCACATGAGCGAAAAGTGGATTGCCAGGGAGCTGGCCATTCCGGCCGCGCGCCTCGGCCAGCCGGAAGAGATTGCTGCGGCGGTCTGCTTCCTGCTGTCGCCGGCAGCGAGTTTCTTTACCGGACAGGTTCTTGGCGCCAACGGCGGCGCCTGGATGGGTGGCTGATGCTGCGTCCGGAATGGGTACTGATTCTGGCAACGGTGCTCTGGGGCACCAGCTGGCTGCCGCTGCAGGCGTTCGCGGCGCAGGGTATTGATGGCTTTCCCATGGTGCTGGCCAGCTACGGCCTGATCGCAGTGTTTGCCCTGCCGCTGCTGTATTGGCAGCGCGCCGGCTGGTGGCAGCAGCGCTGGGGGGTGCTGGGCATCGTGCTGTTTGGCGGTTGGGCGAACGCGGCGCTGCTGTCATCGCTGTCGCTGGCCGAGGATCTGGTGCGGGTCATGTTGCTGTTCTATCTGGCCCCGGTCTGGGGTGTGCTTGGCGGCTGGCTGCTGCTGCGCGAACGACTGACAGCGCTGCGTCTGGTCGCGCTGGTGCTGGCGCTGGCTGGCATCGGGCTGACGCTGGGCGTCAACGCGCAGACCTTCTCCAGTCTGACCGCGATCGACTGGTTGGCGCTGAGCGCGGGGCTGGGTTTTGCCCTGAACAATCTGGCCACCAGGGCTGCTGACCAAGTGCCGATGCTGAGCAAGACCGTTGCCGCCTTCGTTGGCAGCAGCGTGTTTGCCGGTGCTGCCTGCCTGTTGTTTGCCCAGACGCTGCCAACGTTGGCGCCGACGATCTGGCTGTGGATCGCCTTGTTTGCGGTGGGTTGGCTGTTGCTCGCGACCTTGGGCGCGCAATACGGCGTGACCCACCTGGAGGCCAGCCGCGCCGCTGTGCTGGTGGTCTTCGAATTGATTGCCGCCGTGCTGTCGGTGGCCTGGTTCAACGATGAGGTGATCGCCCCGCGCACCTGGCTGGGGGCCAGCATGATCACCCTGGCGGCGGTGATGGCCGGCTGGCCCGAGCGTTCACCCGCGCAACTGATGAGGAGTACGTCCTGATGGCAAGTGTCTATATGGATCAGATCAGCTGGGTCGAATACCAGCAACGGGTCGAGCAGGGTGCGGTGGTGTTTCTGCCCTGCGGCGCGACCGAGCAGCACGGCCCGCACCTGCCGCTGGGCACCGATGCGCTGCTGTCGACCGCATTGAGCGCCGATGTGGCGGCGCAGATTGGTGGCATCGTCGCCCCGGCGCTGGCCTACGGCTACAAGTCTCAGCCCAAGTGCGGCGGCGGTCAGCATTTCTGCGGCACCACCAGCCTCGACGGCGCGACTCTGATCGCGCTGGTGCAGGATGCGGTACGCGAGTTTGCCCGTCATGGCGCGAAGCGCCTGGTACTGGTGCTGGGGCATTACGAGAACACCTGGTTTGTCACCGAGGGTATTCAGCTGGCGCTGCGCGAACTGGGGCCCGGCTGCGAGCTTGAAGTCATGCGCCTTGAGCACTGGGACTTCTGCCGCGAAGACACCCTGGACGACATCTTCCCCGACGGCTTTCCCGGCTTTGCGCTGGAGCACGCCGCGGTGATCGAAACCTCGCTGATGCTGCATTACCTGCCGCATCTGGTCAGCCTCGACAAGATCCCGAACGACCCGCCGGCCGACTTTCCGCCTTACGACATGTACCCGACCCGCACTGAGTGGGTGCCGCCGTCCGGGGTGCTGTCCTCGGCGCTGGGGTCGACCGCCGAGAAGGGCGCACGCATGGCTGACGACATCGTCACCGGCATCGCCGCTGCGGTGCGTCACGAATTCAAGCTGGAGGCCTGAGATGCTGCCGCTGTTGCCGTCACGTACCGCGCTGCTGCTGATCGACATGCAGCGCGACTTCTGCGCCCTCGGCGGTTACGCCGATCAGGCCGGGCTGGATATCGCCTGCCTGCGCGCGCCGATTCCGGCTCAGCAGCGCCTGCTTGCAGCGGCGCGGGCCAGCGGCATGCTGGTGGTGCACACCCGCGAAGGGCATCGCAGCGATTTGTCCGACCTGCCTGCCTGGAAACGCATCCGCGCCGAGCGCAGTGGCGCACCGATTGGCGCAGCGGGCCCACTCGGTCGGCTGCTGGTGCGTGGCGAGTACGGCCATGACCTGATCGACGAGCTGCAGCCGCAGGTCGGCGAGCCGGTGATCGACAAGCCCGGCTACTGCGCCTTTGCCGCCACCGACCTGGAGCTGATCCTGCGCAGCCGCGGCATCGACACGCTGATCATCACCGGGGTAACCACCGAGGTCTGTGTCAGCTCGACCCTGCGCAGCGCGATTGACCGCGGCTTCAACTGTCTGACCGTCAGCGACGCCTGCGCGTCTGCGCATCCCGAGCTGCACGCCGCCGCGTTGGCGATGATTGGCGTCGAGGGCGGCATCTTTGGCGAAGTCTGTGACAGCGCCGCGTTGCTCGGCGCACTGCGGGAGGCGGCATGACTCAGGTACAGAAACTCTGGCCGCTGCTGACCGCGACCCACCACTACGACAAATCAATCTCGACCCGCGGCCGTGGCCACGGCGTGCAGATCGAGGCGCCGATTCTGGCCTTTCTGATCGAGACCAGACAGGGCCGGGTGCTGTTCGACGTCGGCTGTGACTACAACAAGCTGAGCGATCCAACGCTGCGCGCCCGCTGGTATGACCCGGTGGAGTTTCCCATGGGGCCGCCGCAGATGAGCGAGGAGCAGCGGCTTGAAGTCCATCTGGCGAAGCTCGGGCTGACCTGCAAGGACATCGACATGGTGTTTCTCAGCCACCTGCACTTCGATCACGCCGGTGGCCTGTGCGACGTCTGCGGCGCCGAAGTCCACGTGCACGAAGACGAACTGCACGCCGCCCGCGAGCCGGCTGATGATGCCTACTTCGCCGACGACTTTGCCGGCAACGTGCGTTGGCGCCTGCAGCAGGACGAGTACGACCTGCTGCCGGGCTTGCGGGCGATCAACACGCCGGGCCACACCGCCGGACACATGTCGCTGATGATCGAGTTGCCGACCGGCGCGCCGGTGATCCTCACCGGTGATGCCGCCGACCTGAGCGAAAACCTCGACGATGAAATCGCCCCGGGCCTGTGCTGGCGCGACCGCGAGGACATGGCGCTGGACAGCATTCGCAAACTCAAGCGCATTGCCGGTGAAACCGGCGCAGAACTCTGGCCCAACCACGACATGGCGTTCTGGCGCACCCTCAAACGCTTCCCGGAGTACCACGCATGAGAGCGGTTCCCGAGGCGTATCACGGCGTCTGGCAGCGGACGCTGTTGCGCCTGTCTGACGGCACCGAGGACACCACCACCCGGGTGTTCTGGTTGCAGTGCGCGCATCTGCACGCGGATCTGCGGATTCCCGATCCAACGCCGAAACTGCCGTTTGAGCGCGCTGGGCAGGCCGGATTCGCAGGCCTGACCGAAGCCAGTCTCGGCCGTTGCCAGTGGCACCGCGTGATCGACTTTCACCCCGACAGCGGCAGCGATATTGGCAACATGCAGTTCATCAGTAGTGAAGAAGTGCATGAAACGGCGCTCGACGACAGCTATCTGGAAATCTGGCGGCGGCTGCCCGACTCGCGGGGCCCGGTCGCCGAACTCTGGCTGCAGAGCGCCGATGGCTCCGGCCGTCAGGCCTGTCTGCTGCGCGCCGGCGACTATTTCATGTTTGCCGCTGACCGCCCTGTGCGCTTGGGCCGCGGCCGCTCGCTGCAGGAATACCTGCAACACGACAGCGCCCGGAGTGCCGAGCACCTGCTTGGCTGTGAGCTGACCTTTGGCCGCATTCAGGGCGGTGATCGTCCCTGGCAGATCGTCTTCAGCACACTGCCGGCGGCGACCGGCGGCCTGTTTTCCGTACCTGCCGACCCGGCGCGCTGGGATGCGCTGCCGGTCGCCTGGCTGGGTATTCACCCCCCTGAAAATGGCTGGCGTCCGGCACCCGTGCCTCGCCTGCAGGACCTCACCAAGGAGACTCTGGTATGAACGCACCAGCCCCCGTGCCTGAAACCGCTGTGGCCGTGGCCAAGCGCAAACCCCGTTCGCGCTGGTGGACCGTGCGCGGTACCTTGTCCTCTCGCACCAGTGCCTTGCTGACAGCTTTTGGTCTGGCTGCGCCGTTTTTCATCTGGTGGCTCTACAGCGCGCTCGGCCTGAATGATCCGCTGTTCATGCCCGGCCCCGGTGCGGTGCTGGAACGGGTGGTCAACTGGTGGCAGGAAGACGGCCTGTGGGATGACATCTGGATCAGCGTGTACCGGGTGATGGCGGGCTTCTTGCTCTCGGCGATGATCGCGCTGCCGCTTGGTTTATATCTGGGTACCTACAAGCCGGTGCAGGCGACGCTGGAGCCACTGATCGACTTCATCCGCTACATGCCGGCGGTCGCCTTTATTCCGCTGGTAATGCTCTGGGTCGGGATCGGCGAGGGCTCGAAGATTCTGATCATCTTTATCGGGACCTTCTTTCAGATGGTGCTGATGGCGGCGGAGGACATTCGCCGGGTGCCGATGGCGCAGATCGAAGCGGCGCAGACCATGGGCGCCTCGCGCAGCGAGGTCATCCGTCTGGTGGTGCTGCCCTCGGCCCGCCCGGCGCTGCTCGACACGTTGCGCATTACCTGCGGATGGGCCTGGACCTATCTGGTGGTGGCCGAGCTGGTGGCCTCCAACTCGGGCCTTGGCTACGCCATCCTGCGCGCCCAGCGCTACATGCACACCGACAAGATTTTCGCCGGCATCCTGCTGATCGGCCTGATCGGTCTGCTGACCGACCAGGCGTTCCGCTGGCTCGGCCGCCGCGCCTTCCACTGGCAGAAGAGGTAAGCCCATGGACCAGTCCTGTATCAGCATTTGCAACGTGGGCAAGCAGTTCGAAGCCCGCAATCAGACTATTGAGGCTCTGCGCGACGTCAATCTTGAAGTGCGGCCCAATGAGTTCATTACCTTTGTCGGCGCTTCCGGCTGCGGCAAGTCGACCCTGCTGCGCATCATGGCCGGGCTGGAAACCCACAGCAGCGGCGACATTCTGCTGCGTGGCGAGCCGATTGACGGCCCCGGTGTGGACCGCGCCATGGTGTTCCAGCACTACAGTCTCTACCCGTGGCTGACGGTCACCGAGAACATCAAGTTCTGCCGCCAGCTCAAGGTCATCGCCGACTCGGTACACAGCCAGTCCGATGTCGAGGCTGCCAGCGGCCGCGCCGATGCGCTGCTTAATCTGATGGGGCTGAAGAACTTTGCCGGTGCCTATCCCAGTCAGTTGTCCGGCGGCATGCAGCAGCGGGTGGCGATTGCCCGCGCGCTGATGCCGCGGCCGGATTTTCTGCTGATGGATGAGCCCTTCGGCGCGCTCGATGCGCAGACCCGCGAGGTGATGCACGATCTGATCCTGCACGTGCACCGGCTGGAGAAGAGCACCATCCTGTTCGTCACCCACGATGTGGAGGAGGCTATTTATCTGGGCACCCGCATCGTGCTGATGGCGCCGCGCCCGGGTCGGATCGACAGCATTTACGAGGTGCCGCTGCCCAAGGTGCGGCATCAGGATATGAAGCTGGAGCCGGAATTTATCGCCCTCAAGCGCGAGATTCTGACCCGCATTCGGGAAACGTCCGGGGTGCAGACCGATCTGGATCAGCTGGCGCGCCTGAGCGAGGGAGCTGTTTTATAGGCTGGCTGTCTAGGGCAGGCGCTACAGGCGAAAATTTTTTTTCGCAAGACTAGCCAAATCCCCTCGATGAACTATATATAGCCTGTTTTCCACTTTGAGGATTCAGGCATGAGTGATGATCTGGACGACGATCTGGATGGTATGGACGACTCCGAGGTCGACGATCAGGATGATGTGGTAGACGATAGCGATGACGGTGACGACGGCGAGCCGGTTTCCAGCGGCAAGTCGCGCAAGAAGGCATCGTCCTCGGCGGATGACCTGGAAGGGGCGTCGATGGAGGCCAAGGAGCGTGAGCGCGAGATGCTGGCCCGTCAGATCGAAGAATTCATGGCCCGAGGCGGCAAGGTCCAGCAGATTGACGACAACGTCGTCTCTGATCCGCCGAGAAAGCCTGAGAGCAAGTACGGCAGCCGTCCTATCTGACGCTGCCGTAGCCACCGTTCAGCGCTTGGCGTAGCGCTGGTAGCGGTTCAGCCAGGGCGGAATCTCGCTCAGGCAGCGCACTTCGCCATGGGCCCGTTGCTGGCCCGCCCAGGCACTACCCTGTGGGTTGAACCACAGGGTATGCATGCCCACATCCAGTGCCCCCTGGATGTCATCACCCGGATGATCGCCAATATGGACCGCTTGCTGCGGCTCGACGCCAGCCCGTTCCAGTGCGGTGACAAAGGGTGCCGGATGCGGCTTGCTCAGGCCCACTTCGTCGGCCGAAACGATAATGCTGAAATAGCGGTCCAGACCCAGCCGGCGCACGTCGGCGTTGCCGTTGGAGATACACGCCAGCTGGTACTGGCGTGACAGCAGTTCCAGCACCAGTTCGGCATGCGGAAAGTATTCCAGCCGGTGCCGTGCGTCGATGAATACCTCGAAGCCTGCCAGCGCCAGTCGCTTTGCCTCGTCCGCTGAATAGCCTGCCTGGCGCAGGCCCAGCTCCAGCACCGCGATGCGCAGGGCTGTGACCCGGTGGCGCAGTTCGGGGTCGGCATCCAGTACCTCGGCCAGCAATGCCTTGCGGGCCTCCTTGTCACGGGCGGCGGTGTAATCCGGTGCCTGCTTGCCAAGCCAGTCGGCCAGCACCCGTTCGGCATTGGCTACCACCGATTCGGTTTCCCACAGGGTGTTGTCGAGGTCAAAGGTCACCAGTTGAATCATTTGTCTGCCTTGCGTTTGGCTCTGGGGTGGGCCTGATCATACACCTGCGCCAGGTGCTGGAAATCAAGATGGGTGTAAATCTGGGTGGTGCTGATATCGGCGTGGCCGAGCAGCTCCTGCACGGCGCGCAGGTCGCCGGAGGATTCGAGCATGTGGCTGGCGAAGGAGTGGCGCAGCATGTGCGGGTGCAGATGCTGGCCGATGCGCTCGATGCCGTGACGGCGCAGGCGCAGCTGGATGGCGCGCGGGGTCAGTGCGCTGCCGCGCTGGCTGACGAATACCGGCTGCTGCGCCCCTTCGCGCGCCGGGCGCACGCTGAACCAGTCGCGCAGGGCACGGCGCGCCATGCGCCCGACCGGCAACACGCGGGTCTTGTTGCCCTTGCCGGTTACCCGTACTTCGCCTTGCTGCAGATCGAGGTCGGCCATGTCTAGACCAGCCAGCTCCGACAGCCGCAGGCCGGAGGAGTAGAACAGCTCAAGCATGGCCTGATCGCGGCGCTGCAGCCAGTCGTCTTCGCCAGTGTTGTCGAGCAGCTGTGCGGTCAGGTCGGCGTCGAGGGTGCGTGGCAGGGTGCGCGGTGCCTTGGGCGCGCGCAGATCCTGTGCCGGGTTCTGGCGGCTGCGCCCTTCGCGCTGGAGAAAGCGGTAAAAGCTGCGAATGGCGCTCAGCAGGCGCTGCAGGCTGCGCGGTGCCAACCCATGCTGATGCTGGCTGGCGATGAAGTGGCGCAGGTGCTGGGTGTCCAGCTGGCCCCAGCCGGGCAAGCTGCGTTCGGACCGGTAAAGGTCGAGGCGGAGCAGGTCGTGGCGGTAGGCTTCGACGGTACGCGGCGACAGCCTGCGCTCAATGCGCAGCTGATCGAGAAACGCGCTGATGTCAGGGTCGGCGACGCCGGCCGGCTCAGGTGTGGCTTTCATCGGCCAGCGGGCGTTGGCGCAGCAGCACGCGGGCAAGCGCGTCGGCGACGTAGCCCAGAAACAGGGTGCCGGTGGCGCTGCGGTACTGCTGGGGGTCTTCGCTGCCCAGTGCCAGCACGCCATGCAGGCCCTGGTAGCGGATCGGTGCCAGCGCGGTGGAGGCCACCTGTTCGGCTGACTCGGCGAACAGGAAGCTCAGCTCGGCAGGACGCAGCGCACCGGCCAGCGGCTTGTCACTGTCCAGCAGGTGGCCGATGGCCTCCTTGGCCGCCGCGTGGGTGACGCAGTGGGCGTTGCTGTAGCGATCGGCCTCGGTAAACAGGATCAGGCTGACATGCGGCACCTGAAAGTCGGTGCGCAGGCTGTCTTCCAGGGTGGCAATCACCTGATCCGGACTCTGCGCTTCCAGCATGCCGAGAATCAGTCGACGGCTCTTGTCGAACAGTCTGTCGTTCTCGCGGGCGGTGTCCATCAACTGATTGAGCCGATGGCGAACATCGATATTGCGCTCGCGCAGCAGCTTGACCTGACGCTCCACCAGCGACACCGCATGGCCGGCCTCGTGCGGGACGATCAGATCGGCCAGCAGCTCGTCGTGCTCGACGAAGAAGGCCGGGTGGCGACGCAGGAAGTCTGCGACCTGTTCGGCGTTGATCTGTTCCGGCTGCGGTGTCTGCTGTTCCTTCATACGCGGATCTGTCCCTCGTAAACTCGGGTGGCGGGGCCGGTCATCAGTACCGGTTGGCCCGGGCCGGCCCACTCGATCTGCAGGCGGCCGCCGGGCAGATCGATCTGTACCGGTGAGTCGAGCAGGCCGAGGCGGATACCGGCAACGGCAGCAGCGCAGGCGCCGGTGCCGCAGGCCTGGGTCTCGCCGACGCCGCGCTCGTATACCCGCAGACGGGCGTGCTGGCGGTCAACCACCTGCATAAAGCCGGCGTTGACCTTGCGCGGAAAGCGCGGGTGCGCTTCGATCAGGGCGCCAAGGCGCTCCAGTGTGCCGTCGCGTACATCCGATACCAGGGTAACGCAATGCGGGTTGCCCATGGATACGGCGGCGACCTGCAGGGTCTCACCGCCAACCTCGAGGCTGTATTCGCAGGCTTCGGCGTCGGCCTGGAACGGGATCTCGGCCGGCACGAAACGCGGCGCACCCATGTCGACGGTGATCTGCTTGTCGCGGTTTACCTTGAGCACGATCGGGCCGCCGGCGGTTTCGACGTGGATGGTCTGCTTTGCGGTCAGGCGCTTGTCCTGTACGAAGCGGGCAAAGCAGCGCGCACCGTTGCCGCACTGTTCGACTTCGCTGCCGTCGGCGTTGAAAATCCGGTAGCGGAAGTCGGCATCGGGCGTGCTTGGCGGCTCGACCAGCAGCAGCTGGTCAAAGCCGACACCGGTGTGGCGGTCGCCCCACTGGCGGATCTGCTTGGCTGACAGCTGGGCGTGCTGGGTGACGAGGTCGATGACCATGAAGTCGTTGCCCAGCCCGTGCATCTTGGTGAATCGCAGCAGCATCTCAGGCCTCGGGCAGCAGTGATTCGCCGGCCAGCAGCTCGCTGACGGTTTCGCGGCGACGGACCAGATGGGTGGTTTCGCCGTCGACCAGGACTTCGGCGGCCCGTGGGCGGGTGTTGTAGTTGGAGCTCATGACAAAGCCGTAGGCACCGGCCGAGCGCACGGCCAGCAGGTCTCCTTCGGCCAGCGCCAGTTCGCGGTCCTTGCCGAGGAAGTCGCCAGTCTCGCAGACCGGGCCGACCAGATCCCAGGTTTGCACGGCAACGTCACTGCGCGGCTTGACCGCATCGATGCCCATCCAGGCGCTGTACAGGGCCGGACGGATCAGGTCGTTCATGGCGCCATCGATGATCGCGAAGTTTTTGTGTTCGGTCGGCTTGAGCAGGTTGACGCGGGTGAGCAGTACACCGGCGTTGGCCACGATCGAGCGGCCCGGCTCGAACACCAGGGTCAGGTCGCGGCCGGCCAGCGCCTCGCGGACCTTGGCCAGGTAGCTGCCGGGGCTCGGCGGCACTTCGTCACGGTAGGTCACGCCGAGGCCACCGCCGAGGTCGAGGTGGCGAATGCTGATGCCTTCCGCTGCCAGACCGTCGATCAGTTGCAGCAGGCGTTGCAGGGCGTCGATAAACGGCGTGTCGTCGGTCAGCTGGGAGCCGATATGGCAATCAACGCCACAGACCTCGATGTGACTCAGCTCGGCGGCGCGGCGGTAGACGGCCGGTGCCTGGGCGATGTCGATGCCGAACTTGTTTTCCTTCAGCCCGGTGGAAATATACGGGTGGGTCTTGGCATCCACATCCGGGTTGACCCGCAGCGAAACCGGGGCCTTGACGTCCAGCTCCGCAGCGACCTGCTGCAGACGCTCCAGCTCGGCGGCGGATTCGACGTTAAAGCAGTGGATACCCACTTCCAAAGCACGGCGCATTTCGGCGGCGGTCTTGCCCAGTCCGGAGAAGACAATCCGGGCCGGATCACCGCCGGCGGCCAGTACGCGCTCCAGTTCGCCACCGGAAACGATGTCGAAGCCGGCACCGCGGCGGGCCAGCAGGTTCAGCACGCCCAGGTTGGAGTTGGCCTTGACGGCGAAGCAAACCAGATGGGGAACGCCCTCCAGCGCGCTGTCCCAGGCGTCATAGGCCTGTTCGATGGCAGCACGGGAGTATACGAAGCAGGGCGTATCGTATTGCTCGGCAATAGCGGACAGGGCGACGCCTTCGGCGTAGAGTTCGCCGTTGCGATAATCAAACGCGGTCATGGATGCATCACTTCTCGGTCGATTGCTCGGTGGTCTCGGTTTGGACCGCGGAAGTGGCAGCCGTGTCCTCGGGCAGGTAGAGAGGGCCTTTCTGACCGCAACCGGTTAGAACCAGGAGCGTAAACAGGGCCGCAGCGAATGGCTTCATGTTGAAATCCTTACAGGTAGAATACCCGGCAGTATACCCAGCCACCCGGTCGGACGCATCAGCCAGCGGCCGGGCGGACGGAAAACGGCGCACAGGCGCCCGAGCCAGATGAGAGACAGACAATGCAGGACATGAGCGAAGCGGCATTTCACCAGACCGTGGATCGGGTGCAGGACCTGATCGAGCACGCCCTTGACGGCGGCGACCTGGATCTGGAGATGGAGCACATTGACGGTTCGCTGGTGCTGATACTGCCGGAGGGGCAGCGGCTGGTGGTCGGCCGCCAGCCGGCGTCACGCGAGCTGTGGCTGGCGACCCCGGACCGCACGCTGCACTTCAACTTTGATCACGAGCGCGGCTGGTTGCATGACAGCGGTGAAGGCACGCTGGGGGAGGTACTGGCTGGCGTGCTGGAAGAGTTCAGTGGTGAAGATGTCGAGCTGGATATCGACGCGGAGTCGTTGTGAGCAGCCGCGGGCGCCAGCCTTCCCCCTGCGTGCGCAAGTGCTGCCTGGACGGCGATCTGTGCATGGGCTGTGGCCGTCTGCTGGATGAAATCCTTGAGTGGGGCAAGGCGTCCGACCGTCGTCAGTGCGAGATCATTGATGCAGCCGCGCAGCGCCGCGCGGCCTGGCAGAATCCCTCCGCCGCATCGCGCTGAGCCCGCCGGACGTCAGGCCAGCGCCTGCATGGCGTCGTTCAATGCCGTTTCCAGCTGCTGCCGATAGCGCAGGTACTGAACGGTCTGCATGCGCCCGCCCGGGTCGATGGCGGACAGGTCCAGATCGGTGATGTAGCACGGATAGGCTTCGCGGTGGCGGCGCTGGCCGAGGATATGGCTCGCCACTTCCCGGTACAGGCGTTCGCCGTACTCCAGCTCGGAGAACTCCCGGTGATCGCAGAAAATGGTTACCCGCGGACCGCGGCTGCCGCCGGGCTCGGCGATCGCTTGGACCGCGTAGATGTCGGGATCCATGCCGCCACGCGGCAGTGGGCGCTGCTCGATGCGCAGCGGATGACCGTCAAGGGCCGGCAGAATGGCGTATACCAGCAAATCCCCTTCGTTCACGCTGCTGTCCAGTGGCTGGTTGGCCTGGCGGCGCTGCCGAATGCTCTGCAGAAACCGCAGCAGCGGCAGCAGCAGGGTCTGTTCGTCGCGGTAGCTCTGGCGTGTGCTCCATAGCGCACCGCGTTCATCCAGCAGGCTGATCTCGGCATAGCCCTGCGGCTTGAGACGGTAGAACAGCTGGATGCGCCCTGGCTGGTCCTGCGGCAGGATCAGCGCCAGATCCTGGCCTTGCAGGGCGTAGTTGTCCAATGCCAGCTTGCTGTAGCGTGGTGTGGGTTTGCCGAGGTAGCGCAGCAGCTGTTCACGGTCGCTGAGGGTCTGCATGCGGATCTGCTCATCCTGCCATTCCAGCGCACGGTAGCCGTTTTGCAACTGCAGCAGGAAGCGCTCTGGCTGACCCGAGAGCAGGTGGTTTGAGGCGTCACGAAACAGCTGCTCTACACGTTCGGCGATCGCGCTGGCCCGGTTGCGGCAGAAACAGCGTACCTCCAGCTCGGGCAGGCGCTGATGTTCGCGACCGCTGGTAAGGTAGTCCTGCAGGGCCTGCATGCAGGCTTCTTCGCCACTGTACTGATGCACCAGCAGCTCGTTCCAGCTGTTCAGGGTGATCTGATCGATGCTCAGAATCAGGTTGTCGCGCATCCCCGAGTAGCCCAGCGCATCGGTATGGCTGCTGATCAGGTGCAGGTTTTTCTGGCTGTTGCCGGGTAGCGGGTCGAGGCCGATATTGACCAGCAGCACTACCTTGCACGGCTCGCTGGCGCGCGACAGGGCGGTTTCGGTGAGTGCCGGCAACGGCAGCGGGAACTGCTGGCGCAGGCAATGCACGATACTGTTGAGTTCGTACTCGGTCAGGGCGCTGTCGCCCGGATGCAGGGCAAAGCGGGTAGCCCCGTCAATCACGCCGTTGCGCTGCCCCCAGGCCAGCAGCTCCAGCAACTGCCTCGACCGTTTCAGTGGCAGATGGTCGCTCAGCTCCTGCACGTTCAGTGTGCCGCGGTAGAGGCTCCAGTAGGGCTCCCCTTCGTCTGCCGACAGGTTCTGGCTGATGGTCAGCACCGGTTCGCTCAAATCCGGGCTGATGCCGGGATTGATGAACTCGATCTTGCCGGCCTTGCGCTCGAAGGCGGCATACAGACGACGGCCGAGCAGTGACAGGTCGCGGGCACTGACCTGATTGATCACATCCTGGCTGCGACCAAACTGCGACAGCAGCCGGTAGCTGTGGGTCAGCTCGTTGACCAGCTGGCGACGTTCGGCGCTGACCTCGCGGATGCGCCACTGGGTGCGGTCGTCCATCTGCTGCAGCTGACGCGGGCCCCAGTGCCACTCGCGCACCAGCTTTTCCATGATATTGCGCTTCCAGTCCATCATGCCGCTGCGCCGGCTCAGGCGCACATTGGCCTTGATGTACAGGCAGCGGCGCACCAGTTCCAGTCGCTCGGATTCGCCGCGGTTGACCAGATAACGCTCCAGTTTGCGGTACAGCATGACGTAGGGGTCCAGCTCGTCCTCGTCCAGCTGACCGGCAAAAATGGCCTGCTTGAAATCCAGACTGAGGCAGCGCACCTGCGGGTGTTCGCTGGAGTACACCTCGGTCAGCAGCAGCTTGAGCACCGATTTGTAGGGCGAGTCGATACCCTTGAACAGCTGCCACAGACCGGCGCCGACAAATTCCCCGGCGGGGATGCCGGCGACATGACCGAAGTCGAGGCTGTCGGCCTGCTTGATAAAGCGCTTGCTGATCAGCTGGTCGGTGTAGTGGGCGTAGCGCGCCTCCTCGTATACCGGCACCAGCCACCACAGCGGAAAACGGCCGCCGAGCAAAATGGCGGTGCGATAAAACTCGTCCAGCAGCAGGTAGTGCTGGGTGGTGCCGCAGTCCTCGATGCCGAGGGTGTTCTCACGCGCGCCCTGGGCGAAGTGGGTCGGGTCGACCAGGTGGAAGTGGGCTTCGCAGCTCTGGGTCGCTGCCCAGTCGCTGATCGCCTGACACTTGCGGCTCAGCTCGTCTCGCTGGGCGGCAGACAGATTGGGGGTGTGGCAGACCCAGATATCCAGGTCACTTTGTTCGGATTGGCCGATGGTACCGCCACTGCCCATCAGGTACAGCCCCTGAATGTGCGGCGTGAAGCCTGCGGGATGGCGGCGGTACTGGAAGCTGCGGGTCAGGCTCTGGGCCACCTGCAGGCTGGCGGTTTCCGGTTCGAAATTGGCCAGCCCGCAGGGCGTGTCGCGGGAAACAAAGCCGGGCAACAAGGGATAGTTGACGTCAAACAGCAGCGGGATCAGCTGCAGCACGTTGTACTGCCGGGTGGGCAGTGCCTGCAGAACTCGGCGCAAGCGCGTGGCGTTGAGTGCCATGAAGCGCTTGCGCAGGGTATTCAGAGCCTTGCGGTCAATGCCCTCTTCAATGCGTGGCTGGATTTCACCGTGCGACTGCATGTGGCGTGTCAGGATGCAGCAGTACGCAGAATGGTCAGCAGGGTCTGGCTGTGTTCGGCGGCGTCCAGGCCGAGGCTGGTCAGATAGCCGCCGTCGTGCTGGGTGATCAGGCCCTTGGCAAACAGACGCTCGGCGGCGGCGACAATCGCTGGATCGGCATCGTGGCTGTGGATCTTGAGTCCTTCCAGGGAGTTGGCCAGGTTGAACTGGCTGAGCAGGTTGATTTCGATGATTTCGTCGGATGTCAGCATGGCGGGGCCTTTTTTATCGGGTTTACAGTCAGTCTAGCCGGGTGTCGTTGTTGGCGCATTCAGAGCCATGATGACACTGGCGCATTATCACCTGAGCGGGTACAAATCAGGGCGCGTCACGGTGTCGCCACTTCCGCCTAACAATGGAGAACAACAGGATGATCAGACTACACGGCTTTGCCGCCAGCAACTACTTCAACATGGTCAAGCTGGGGCTGCTGGAAAAGGGCGTCGAGTTCGAAATCAATCACGTGCATGGCAGCCAGGACCCCGAGTTTCTGGCAATCAGTCCGCGCGGCAAGGTTCCGGTACTGGAGACCGACAAGGGCTTTCTCAATGAAACCAATGTCATCCTGGAATACATCGAGGAAACCCAGGGTGGCAAGCCGCTGCTGCCGAGCGATCCCTATGAGCGCGGGGTGGTGCGGGCGCTGACCAAGGAGATCGAGCTGTATATCGAACTGCCGGCCCGTTCCTGCTTTATGGAAGTGTTTTTCGGTGGCAAGGTCGATCAGGCGATCAAGGACAAGGCCCGCGTCGAGTTGCTGGCCGGTGTTGCCACCCTGGCCCGTCATGCCCGCTTTGCGCCCTACGTGGCCGGCAGCGAAATGACCATCGCCGACCTGTTCTTCCTCTACAGCTTTGATCTGGCCTGCACTGTGGCGCAGAAGTTGTTTGATCTTGACCTCAAGGCCGAGTTGCCGCAGGGCGTGGCGCTGCTGGAGCTGTTGGCGCAGAACCCGAATGTGCAGCAGGTCGCAGCCGATCGTGACGCCGAAATGGCTGCGTTTATGGCGGCGATTCGGGCTCGTAAGTAAGCGGTCGGTTGGTTGCGGAGCGGTGAATATCGGTTAGCTGTTTCCCGCATTGTGCTGGTGTCGAATCCGCTTTTCGCCTTTCACGGCGAGCCAAGGGGAGGCTGCTTGCCCAGCCCCCCTTGGCGATCCCCCCGGGCACCCGGCTACGCGGCCCTTCGGGTTCGCTGCGTTGCTCGGGCTGACGGGGAGTCATAAAACTCGGCTCTTCGAGCCTCAGACATCCTATGACTCTTTTTCCCGTCAACCCTGCGCTACTCGCCCGCGTAAACGGGACGAACCCCGGGTGCACACTCAAGCATTTGAGCACTTGGTTAATTTCCATGGTGTCATTCCCTACTGTGTCGCGCGGGTGTCTGCGAAGCGCCTTATGTGAGGACAGCAAACCCGTCCTTGGCATATCCTTTGCTGCATGAACTGCACGTTCGTGCAGCAGGATTCCAGGAGTTGCCCATGTCTTTTCCCGATACCGATTTTCTCCGTGCGCTGCCCAAGGCCGAGCTGCACATGCATCTGGAGGGCAGTCTTGAGCCCGAATTGATGTTTGCGCTGGCCGAGCGCAACGGCATCACCTTGCCCTACGCCGATGTGGAGGCGCTGCGCGGCGCCTATGAGTTCGGCAACCTGCAGGACTTTCTCGATCTTTACTATCAGGGCGCCGATGCCCTGCGTACCGAGCAGGACTTCTTTGACCTGACCTGGGCCTACCTGCAGCGTTGCGCTGCCGACGGTGTGGTGCACGTCGAGCCGTTCTTTGACCCGCAGACGCACACGGTGCGCGGTATACCCATTGCGGTGCAACTGGCCGGTATCTCACGGGCGCTGGCCGAGGGCGAGCGGCAGCTGGGTATCAGCTCGCGGCTGATCCTCAGCTTCCTGCGCCACCTCAGTGAGGACGATGCCATCGCCACGCTGGAAGAGGCGCTGCCGCTGCGCGAGCATTTCGTCGCCGTCGGGCTGGACAGTTCCGAGCGGGGCAACCCGCCGGACAAGTTCCAGCGCGTGTTTGCCATGGCCCGGGAGGCCGGGCTGGCCTGCGTGGCCCATGCGGGTGAAGAGGGGCCGGCCGAGTACATTGAACAGGCGCTGGATCTGCTCAAGGTAGTGCGTATCGATCACGGTGTACGCTGTGTCGAAAGCCCGGCGCTGGTCCAGCGGCTGATCGCCGAGCAGATGCCGTTGACCGTTTGCCCGCTGTCCAATACCCGCCTGAAGGTATTTGCCGACATGCGCGAGCACAACATCCTGCAGTTGCTGGAGCAGGGCGTGAAGGTCACCATCAACTCGGATGATCCGGCCTATTTTGGCGGTTATCTTTTGGCCAACTTTGTCGCGGTGCGCGATGCCCTGAACATGACCCGTGAGCAGGCGATTGCGCTGGCGCGCAACAGCATTACGGCGAGTCTGCTGAGTGAAGCCGAGCAAGCCGGATGGCTGGCAAAACTGGCCGAGGCGGCCTGAGGCGGGAGCGGGGCACGGCAGGCCGTGCCCTGCGGTCAAATCAGTCCAGCATGTCCTTGAAGCGCTCATCGGTGCGGAAGGTCAGCGCCTTGCTGAACCCGGGCACCTGAATCTGCGCGTCGCTGATCTCGATTGCCGACTCGTCGATCATGTTCTGACCGAAGTTGTAGATGATATCCAGCTGGCCCTTGAGTGCGCGCTGGTCATAGGCCGCGGCCGCGGCGCGGGTCTGTTCGCGGCGCTGCTGCCAGGCCTCGAATGCCTCGGCCCCGTAGCGTTTTTTCAGCATCCGTTCGACGACCGTCGGGGCGATCACTACGGCACTGGCGTTATTGCCGCCAAAGCCCTTGGAGTTGATAAAGGCGACTTCCAGCGGCAGCTGGCTGCGGTCGATATCGTGGGTGCTGATCAGCAGACGGTGCTGGTGCACATCATCGGCGACCTGATCAATGGTCTTGATGCCCGGGATAATCTGGTACTTGAAGCTGCCGAGGGTTGCGGCCAACTGATCGGCACTGGCGCTGGCCAGTGAATGCCCGACGTAGGCTTTCACCGCCGCGACCGGCCAGCTGCTGATGTCGAACGCCTCGGCCACGCGGTCGAGAATTTCCGACTCGGTTACCCGGTTGGCGGGGGTGCTGGAGCCGTGAGCCTGAATGAAACTGCGCTGGCGCACCGCCTCCGGGCCAACGATCTGCATGGCCGCGTGGACCGCTTTGGCCATGGTCAGATAGTTGCCGGGGCCGGGTGCGGAAATCGATTTCTTGAAACCGTCGGCGTTGATGAACACGTCCGGCACCGCGCCGTGAATATCTGCGCCCAACTCCATCGCCAGGGCGTCGTCCATCAGCACAAAGAACTGGCCGGACTCTGCCAGGGTAAAACCGCAGTTGGCGCTGAACGGGCGGCTGGCACGGCGGAAGTCGACCTCGTCGCTGCCGCCAATCTGGCGTAGACCGTCTTCGGTGGCCAGCGCGCCCATGGCGCCGTAGCCCTCGATGCATTCCTGGGTAATCGGCGCTTCCCCGTTGCCGACCAGTACCACGCGGGCGCGGCCGCTGGTGATCATGTCGCTGCCTTTTTGCAGGTTATAGAGGAAGCTGGCGCAGGCGCCGGTGATGGCGCCGGTGGTGCCGACGCTGCCGAGAATATAGGCATTGATAAAGTCGGCCGGCATGCTGTTCAGGCCGAGCGCGAGCTGCTTGGCGCTGACCCGGCCGCCTTTCAGGCGCGACTGCATCAGGCCGCCGAAGCTGTTTTCGTCAAGCTGGCTCATGGCGCTGCTGGCAAACACCGCGACTTCGTCGGGTTCAACACTGTTGGCGATGGTCTGCCAGTCGATGCCGACCGAGCGCAGGGCGTCGGTGGCGGCAACGATGGTCAGCTGCAGGCCGCGCGGATGAAAGCGCGAGGCGTACAGCTCACCGGGCTCCAGGCCACTGGGCAACTGGCCGGCCGACTTCACCGGCAGGGCGCGGAAGCTGTCGACCTTGAGATCGCAGCCGTCATACACGGTGACCATGACTTCGGTGTCGTTCAGCGGCTCAACCACCCAGTCGCTCGGCAGCGGCTCGGGCAGCTGCTTGCTCAGGGTAATGAAGGAGAAGGGCTTGCCGGCTTCACCGGTGACGGTCAGATTCTTTTGCCAGTGGGCGGCGTCGACGTCCAGATAGCGCTTTTCGATGCGGCGTACCAGGGTGCCGTCGAGGATCTGCTGGCCAAAACGCTGCTCAATGTCGGCGAGAGTCAGCGGCTGGCCATCGGTATCGATATATTGATCGTTCTCGACGCTCACCAGCTTCATCAGTACGGCCAGGCCTGCGAGTGTCTCCTGCCGCTCGGCAGCGGGCAGGGACTCGATCACCATGCGCCGAAAACCGTGGTGGAAAGAGCTGCGGCCGGCGGCGTTGTAGCCGCCGAAGCCGACAATGACCGGTAAAC
Organism: Halopseudomonas sp. MFKK-1; assembly: GCF_027474385.1. Taxonomy (NCBI): domain Bacteria; kingdom Pseudomonadati; phylum Pseudomonadota; class Gammaproteobacteria; order Pseudomonadales; family Pseudomonadaceae; genus Halopseudomonas; species Halopseudomonas sp. MFKK-1. The sequence goes on along the minus strand of NZ_CP114836.1, from coordinate 868,178 downwards.
GCGACATCAGACTGGACTCCTGGCTGTGTCCTGAGCTCCTGCAACAGGGGCGTAATCGGGCGCTACCTGGCTATTGAAAGCCGCTGCCCGATCAATGGGACTATTGGATTGTTGGTTTCGATGTCAGTGCTGACGAGAAATGTAACCGGCTGGTCACGTTTAGACCACTGTGTTTTGTAATCGGGCCGGGCTGCAGGTCACTGCCGGTAAAGCGCTGCGGCCAGAATCCGTTGTACATCGCCGCGCTGTTTTACCCTGCGCAGTGCGGCATCCAGCCGATCACGCAGGCCTTCGGCATCGGGATGGGCGCGGGATATGAAAAGGTAGACATCCATACGCACCAGCGGGTCACTGGCAATGCTGTCGGCCGGCAGCGCATCGATCAGGCTGCGCATCGGATCGTCATAGTTGAGCAGATAGGGCGCGCGATTGTGCAACAGCATCTGCAACGCCCCGGAGTGGCTGTTGGCGTAGGCAATCCGAACCCGAGCGCCGGGGGCCTTGAGCTGTTCGCCGAGTGCGCCATAACGGTAGGCGCCAATCAGAATCACGCTGCTGCCTGCCAGGTCCGCCGGGCTGCGGATGGCCGGTTGCAGCGGCTTGCGGTAGATGTTCAGGGCCAGGTTGAACACCGGGACATTGCCCTGCAGGGCGCCGACCAGCATTCCCGGGTGCCCTTCGCCGCCCATGGAGACGGTCGTCTGCCCCTGCTGCAGCCTGCTGTACAGACGGGCGGGGGGGTAAGCGCGTGTGGCAAAGGGCAAGTCGGCCTCGGCAAACAGCGCGTCGGCCAGCGCCAGCACCGGGCCGCCGGGCTCCCCCTGGTCGTCGATCTGGAAGTACGGGGGGAAGTCGGCCAGCGCGAACTCGAGCGGAGCCGGCTCCTGGGCACAGGCTGGAAGTACCGTCAGTGACAGTGATAACAGGCTGACAAGAAAGACAAGACGCCTCACCAATTGCTCCCGCCTTATCCGTATGGCTTCTTCTCCAACCTAGGTGGTGGGGCGTGATACGTCAAACCGGCGGTGCTGATCAGCTGGCCGGTTCGTAGATCACGTAGACCTTGCGGGTGCGCTCGCGGACTTCCCAGCTGCCGCTGAAACCGGCGGGGATGACGAAGCGGTCGCCGGTGCGCAGTACCCGGCTGTTGCCGTCGGCGTCATGCAGTACCGACTCGCCCTCGAGGATCTCGCAGTACTCGTGCTCGCTGTAGCTGACGGTCCAGTGGCCGGGTTCGGCTTCCCAGATGCCGGTGCTGAACTGGCCGTCCGGGCTGCTGTAGTGATTGCGCACGTTCTGTGCCGGGTCGCCGCTGATGATCTTGGCGGCGTCCGGACGGTAGTGCTCTGCCGGGGTGTCGGCAGTGGCGAAATCAATGATGCTGGAAATACTCATGATGGCTCCCTGTAAGGTTTTGGCTGCCGTCGTTTCCGACAGCAGCCGGACAAGCTCAGGCGGTGCGACGAATCACGGTAGCGAGGGTGTCGACCAGACGATCCAGTTCGGCCTTCTCCACGGTCAGCGGTGGCGACATGGCAATGATGTCGCCGCTGCAACGCACCATTGCGCCTTCCCAGAAACAGCCATCGAACACCTCGTAGCCACGGACACCGGGGGCGTCCGGACGACTGGCCAGGTGCACGGCGCCGACCAGTCCGGTGTTGCGGATGTCGATCACGTTCGGCAGGTCGCGCAGGCTGTGTAGCGCATCGGCCCAGTAGTCTTCCAGCTCGGCAGCGCGGGTCAGCAGCTGTTCGTTGGCATAGATATCGAGCGTTGCCAGCGCGGCGGCGGCAGCGACCGGGTGACCGGAGTAGGTGTAGCCGTGGAAGAACTCGATCAGCCCCTGCGGGCCCTGCATGAAGGCGTCGTGAATATGCTGGGCAACAAACACCGCGCCCATCGGGATTGAGCCGTTGGTCAGCCCCTTGGCGGTGGTGATGATGTCCGGCGTGACGCCCCAGCGTTGCGAGGCGAAGGGTGCGCCAACGCGGCCGTAACCGGTAATGACCTCGTCAAAGATCAGCACAATGCCGTGCTTGCGGGTTATCTCGCGCAGCCGCTGCAGATAGCCCTGGGGCGGCAGGATGACGCCCGCCGAGCCCGACATCGGCTCGACGATGACGGCGGCAATGTTCTCGGCGCCGTGCAGGGTAACCAGTGCTTCCAGGGCCTCGGCCCGCTCGATACCGAAGGTCGGCAGGCCCTTGGTGAAGGCGTTGCGCTCCAGATCCAGGGTGTGTGGCAGGTGGTCTACCCCCGGCAGTTGCGGGATGAACGCCTTACGATTGTTGCCCATGCCGCCGACCGATACGCCGCCAAAACCGACGCCGTGATAACCCAGCTCACGGCCGATCAGTCTGGTCCGGGTGCCCCGGCCGATGGCGCGTTGATAGCCCAGTGCAATCTTCAGGGCGGTATCGACCGACTCGGACCCCGAGTTGGTGAAAAACACCCGGTTCAGGCCTGCCGGGGCCAGCTCACTCAGCCGCTCGGCCAGCTGGAACGGCAGCGGGTGGCCCATTTGGAACGTAGGCGCAAAGTCCATCTGCTGGATCTGGCGGCTGACGGCTTCGGAGATCTCGCGACGACCGTGCCCCGCGTTGCAGCACCACAGCCCCGAAGTGCCGTCGAGCACCTGGCGCCCTTCGACGTCGGTGTAGTAGACGCCGGACGCGCTGGCCAGCAGCCGGGGCTTGGCCTTGTACTGACGGTTCGCGGTAAAGGGCATCCAGAACGGGTCAAGGCTGAGGTCCTGGGCGGGTGTCGGGTGCTGCAAGCTGGTCATGATGCAATCCTGGCTGAGGGGTGAAGTGAGGCAGACTGCAACGTCATCGTCGGGAGGGGTGGGCGGTGGCGCTGATGCAGGAAAGTCTATGTCAAAAATAACAAACGTCAAAGGGGTGTTTAGCGAAACAGAGCGGTTCTTTTATTATCGTTTGTCAAAAATATTGAATTATTCCCGCGGACTGAATTACTGTTGCCGGAATTTCAATTCCCTTCAGCGCAACAGCAGCGAGGAGCAGAACATGAGCAAGGCAGTCAGTCTGCAGGACTGGGAGCAGCGCGCGGCCGCGCTGCAGATTCAGGGCCAGGCGTTTGTGGCCGGCCAATATCAGCCGGCGATCAGCGGCGAGACCTTTGACTGTGTATCGCCGATCGACGGTCGCGTGCTGGCGCAGATCGCCAGCTGCGATCAGGCCGATGCCGACCAGGCGGTGGCCAATGCCCGTGCGGTGTTTGACAGCGGCGTCTGGTCACGCAAGGCGCCGGTTCAGCGCAAGCGCATCATGCAGCGCTTTGCCGATCTGATCGAACAGCACAGCGAGGAGCTGGCGCTGCTGGAAACCCTCGACATGGGCAAGCCGATTGGCGATTCCATGGCGGTCGACATTCCCGGTGCAGCCCGCTCGATCCGCTGGAGCGCTGAGGCAATCGACAAGGTCTACGACGAAGTGGCACCTACCGCCCACGACGAGCTGGGTCTGGTGACCCGCGAGCCGGTCGGTGTGGTTGCGGCCATTGTGCCGTGGAACTTCCCGCTGCTGATGGCCAGCTGGAAACTGGGCCCGGCACTGGCAACCGGTAACTCGGTGGTTCTGAAACCGTCGGAGAAGTCTCCGTTGACTGCCATCCGTGTCGCTGCGCTGGCGGTTGAGGCTGGTATCCCGGCGGGCGTGCTGAACGTGTTGCCCGGTTACGGCCACACCGTCGGCAAGGCGCTGGCGCTGCACATGGATGTCGATACCCTGGTGTTCACCGGCTCCACCCGCGTAGCCAAGCAGTTGATGATCTACGCCGGCGAGTCGAACATGAAGCGCGTCTGGCTGGAAGCCGGTGGCAAGAGTCCGAACGTGGTCTTCGCCGATGCACCGGATCTGGATGCCGCGGCTGAAGCTGCGGCCAGCGCTATCGCCTATAACCAGGGCGAGGTCTGTACCGCCGGCTCGCGTCTGCTGGTGGAAGAGTCGATCCGCGAGGCGTTTGTCGCCAAGGTGGTTGAGGCGCTCAAGCGCAGCTGGGCACCGGGTCACCCGCTGGATCCGAATACCAGCGTGGGTGCGCTGGTCGATACAACCCAGATCGAAACCGTGCTGCGCTATATCGACGCCGGTCACGCCGACGGTGCAACCCTGAAGCTCGGCGGCAAGCGGGTGATGGAAGAAACCGGCGGGCTGTTTGTCGAGCCCACCGTGTTCGATGGCGTCACCAACAGCATGCGGATTGCCCGCGAGGAAATCTTCGGGCCGGTGCTGTCGGTCATCGGCTTCAGCAGCTTCGACGAAGCCATGCAAATTGCCAACGACACCATCTACGGTCTGGCCGCTGCAGTCTGGACCAGCGACCTGTCCAAGGCGCACCGCGCGGCGCGTACCCTGCGCGCAGGCAGCGTCTGGGTCAACCAGTACGACGGCGGCGACATGACCGCGCCCTTTGGTGGCTTCAAGCAGTCCGGTAACGGCCGCGACAAGTCGCTGCACGCCTTCGACAAGTACACCGAACTGAAGGCGACGTGGATCAAGCTCTAAGCAGCTGCGCTGCTTGGAGCAGCGGCAAACTGCAAGCCTCAAGCTGCAAGTAAAACCCGCGTAGCACCGAGCTGCGCGGGTTGTCTCGCAGTCTTGCATAGTAAAAAACGAAACAATCGTTGACGGCCCCGCCGCGCAACTAATCCTTTTGCAGCTTGCAGCTTGCAGCTTGCAGCTTGCAGCTTGCAGCTTGCAGCTTGAGACCCCTATGAACTGGAAAACCTACACCGTTGTCACCGCCGCGGTGGTGATCGTCGGGCTGGCGCTTGGCGTGACCCTGCCGCTGGTGTCGCTGCGCCTGCACGAATGGGGTTACAGCACCTTTGCCATTGGCATCATGGCGGGGATGCCGGCGGTGGGTATTGTGCTGGGCTCGCGTTTGAGCGGGCGGCTGGCGGGACGGCTTGGTTCGGAGAATACCCTGCGCCTGGTAATGGTCTGCAGTGCGGTATCGGTTGCGCTGCTGGCGATCTGGCCGAGCTATGCGGTCTGGCTGCTGCTGCGGCTGGTGCTGGGCATTTCGCTGACGGTGACCTTTATCCTTGGCGAAAGCTGGATCAATCAGATTGTGCCGGATCGCCTGCGCGGGCGGCTGGTGGCGGTATACGGCAGCGGTTTTGCCCTCAGCCAACTGTGCGGGCCGTTGCTGCTGGGCTTTATCGGCACCGAGGCGGACAGTGGTTTCTGGCTGTCCACCGGGCTGCTGGTGTTCGGCAGTCTGATGCTGATGACCGTCTCCGGTGCGCCGGTGGTGGATGCGGCCGCCGCAGGCGGGCGTGGCCTGCGCCGCTTCATCCGTCAGCTGCCGGCGATTGCCTGGGCGATGGTGCTGTTTGCCGGGTTTGAAACCATGACCCTGACCTTGCTGCCGGTTTATCTGATCCGCGAGGGCTTTGCCCAGCAGCTGGCGCTGATCATGGTCAGCACCGTGGTGGTCGGCGATGCGGTGCTGCAGGTGCCGGTTGGTGCGCTGGCGGATCGAGTCTCGCGCACCGCGCTGTTCAGGTTCTGCGGGTTGATATTGCTGCTCAGCAGTATTGCCTTGCCGCTGGTACTGCATACGGTGCTGATCTGGCCGGTGCTGGTGCTGTTTGGCGCCAGTGCCGGCGCGCTCTATACCCTGTCGATCATTCTGGTTGGGCAGCGTTACCGGGATGATGAACTGGTGCGCGCCAATGCCCACATCGCCATGCTCTGGGGCCTTGGCTGTTTGCTCGGGCCGATGCTGACGGGCGCGGTCAGCCAGTGGCTGACCGGCCACGCACTGCCGATCATGATGGCCATTGCTGCGCTGATCTTCGTGCTGCTGGCGCGCCGGCCCGGGGCGTTCGACGCGGTCAGCATCGACCGCGCCTGATGGTTGGGCTCAGTCCCAGCGGTACTCTACGTCCAGGCCAAGCAGCCAGCTGCGCTCCGGCGCCGGTTCGTAGTAGCGCGCGCCGGCGCCGTTGACGATCAGTGAGCCGATGTACTCGCGGTCGGTCAGGTTGTCGATGCGGACGAACGGCTCCAGCTGCAGATTGCCGAGCTGCTGGCGGTAGCTGGCGCGCCAGTTGAAGGCCGCATAGCCTGCGGCGTCGGCGCTGTTGTCGTCGTTGGCGTAGCGCTGGCTCAGGCTCTGCATTTCCAGCGCGGTGCTCACCTGTTCGGTCGGTTGCCAGGCCAACTCGGCGTAGAGGCTGTGGCGCGGTACGCCGGGCAGGCGGTTGCCGGCCAGATCATCGCCGTTACCGTTGATGTAGCGGTCGAAATGCGCGTCCAGCCAGGTGTAGGCCAGGTAGCCTGTCAGGCTTGAGGCAAGCTGCTGCTCGACGCTGAGCTCAAGGCCGCGACGGGTCGATTTGCCGGCATTGGCATAGGTGGAGCGGTCAGTGTTCAGCTGCGGCTCGCCGGTGACGATTTCATCGTCGACCCGGGCATGGAACAGCGCCACATCGATCTGCGTCCGGTCACGGCGCAGTTTGAAGCCGACCTCGGCGTTATCGGCAGTGCTCGGGCGCAGGTCCAGATTCAGGCCGCTGCCGTTCGGACGGTAGGCCAGCTCCTGTGCGGTCGGTGTTTCAAATCCCTTGCCAACGGCGGCGTAGACGCTGACGGTCGGTGTCCACTGGTAGCTCAACCCGAGTGCCGGCGTGGTTTCGTCGTAGCGGACCGAACCGCTGTCGTCCTGACCGTCGGCCAGGTACTTGTCGTCGGAATCGAAGTTGACCTTGCTGTAGCGCGCGCCGGCAGTCAGGCTCCAGCGCGGTGCCAGCTGCCAGGTGCTGATCAGGTAGGCTTCGCGGCTTTCCACCCGGTTGAACTCTTCACGTTGCAGACCGCCCTTGCGGCCGAACTGGTTTACAAAGCCCTTGCGGCCTTCGCCCTGATAATTCCAGCCAAGGCCCGCGGCCAGGGTGACCGGCAATGCGAACAGCGATGTGTCGCGTTGCCAGCCCAGCTCGCTGCCGCCGAAACGGCGATCAAGCTCGATGACGCCCCCGCCGGAATACTGCGAATCGCCGGGGAAAGCCAGAAACTGCTGCACGTCGCGCTCGCCGCCGTAGACCATTACGGTGATCTGGTCATCGTTGGCCAGGCGGCGCTGGTAGTTCATCCCGGTTTGCTGGTGGCTGACGCTTTTGCGGGTATCGAATCGCTCGGCCTGGGCTACGGCCTGCTGGCGGTCAGCGGCCAGCGCGGCGGCGGTCAGGCCCAGCGGGTCCTGGGTGTCCGGCTGGTCCAGCGCACTGAACAGCAGGGTCAGGCTGGAGGTATCGTCGATATCCCAGCCCAGACGCAGGTTGGCCATGTCGCGGCGGGTTTCGCTGTGGTCGCGGTAACCGTCGGTTTCGAGTCGGGAAATGTTGGCGGCGACATTGAGGTCGCCATATTGAGCGCCGTACTTCAGGCGTTCTCGCCAGAGTCCGTCGCTGCCGATGCTGCTGCGGCTGCTCAGGGTAGGGTAGTAGCTGCCTTCGCTGCTGAAGCCTTGAATGATGCCGCCCGAGGCGTTGCCGTACAGGCTGCTGAGCGGGCCACGCAGCACTTCGATGCGTTGCAGGTTATCGAGATCGAATAACGCTGGCTGGCCTTGACCGTCGGGCATGGTCAGTGGGATGCCGTCCTGCAGCAGGCGCACACCGCGCACGCCGAACTGGGCGCGGGCGCCGAAGCCGCGGGATGAAATCTGTACGTCCTGGGCGTAGTTCTGGCGGTTCAGCGCAAGCAGGCCCGGCACCCTTTGTAGGGGCTCGGACAGGTTGGCACCGAGATTGGCTGTTGGTAGCTGCTCGGCGAACAGGCTGCTGCGCGCCAGTGGCAGGCCCAGGTCACGGCTGTCATCGCTGGCACCGAGCACGGTCTGGGAGGGCAGTCTGAGCGCATCTGGGCCGCTGTACGCGAGGTGGGTTGTGCAGAGCAACGCGCTGCTGATCACGACCCGAAACGAAGTGGGTTTCATCGGCACGGACTGTTGTTATCGGATGTGTTTCGCCTGAATGGCGGTGTCTGGCAGCAGTCTATCAGGGGGCTCTTGTCAGGGCAGCTGGAATGGCAGGGGGGATTTGGGGGAGCCGAACGAGGCTTATTGTTTTGAAGTGAAAGTAAATTGGGTGTATCTTTGCGCGTTATTAAGGTTTTTCTGGGAGATGCTCTTTTTCTTGCTGTAACTTTTGCAAGGAGCGTCTTCGTCGTCGGGAGGTATAACGCATGCATATGATGCACGATCTTTATCTTGCCCTGCGCCGTTTGCAGCGCGCCAGCGAGATTCACGCCAAGCGTCTTGGTCGCCACAGTGGCCTGACGCCCATTCAACTGCTCATTCTGCACAGCATCAAGGCCATGGGAGAAAGCACCCTGGGAGATCTGGCGCGGCAGGTGAGTGTATCGCAAGCCACGCTCAGTACCATCATTGATCGTCTGGAAAGTCGCGACCTGTTGCATCGGGTGCGCAGTACCAGCGACAAGCGCAAGGTGCATCTGGCCCTGACTGAAAAGGGGCTGGCGGCCATTCAGGCCGAACCCGCGCTGCTGCCGGGTGCCTTCCTTGAGCGCTTTGGCCAACTGGCGGACTGGGAGCAACTGATGCTGCTGGCCAGTTTGCAGCGCGTTGCCGGGCTGCTTGAAGAAGGTCAGCAGGTACGCCCCGAACTGTTCGACGGCGAAACCGCCGCCTGATTCCGGTGCCCGGTTCGCGGGCATCGATTGTCCCAACGCTTTTTTCTTTGTCCGGGTATTGCCTGCGCGCGTCCGCACGCTTAGCATGTTTGAAATATCAAACAAGGCTGTTTTAAATGCGTTACGACAGCCGAAGCACTCCCTGTTACGAGGACTTTTCGGATGGAACTGCATTGCCCTGACCTGTTTCGCCAGCAAGCCTATGTCGCCGGTCACTGGTGCGAGGCCGACAAGGGCGCCCGTACCGAGATCGCCAATCCGGCGACCCATGAACGACTTGGCAGTGTGCCGAACATGGGCGGCGAAGAAACCCGTCGCGCCATTGAAGCGGCCCGCGAGGCGCAGCAGCAATGGCGTCAGCGCACCGCCAAGGAACGCGCGCAGGTACTGCGCAAGTGGTTTGAGCTGATGATGCAGAACCAGGAAGACCTGGCGCGCATCATGACCGCAGAACAGGGCAAACCGCTGGCCGAGGCCCGTGGCGAAGTGGCTTATGCCGCCTCCTTCCTGGAATGGTTCGCCGAAGAGGCCAAACGGGTCTATGGCGACGTGATTCCCGGTCATCAGGCCGACAAGCGCATTCTGGTGCAGAAGGAGCCGGTCGGTGTGACCGCGGCCATTACGCCCTGGAACTTCCCCGCAGCCATGATTACCCGCAAGGTCGGCCCGGCGCTGGCCGCCGGCTGTTCGATGGTACTCAAGCCGGCACCGCAAACGCCGTTCTCGGCACTGGCGCTGGCCCACCTGGCCGAGCAGGCCGGCGTGCCGGCCGGCCTGTTCAGCGTGGTCACTGCCGATGTGGATCGCTCCCGCGAAGTGGGTGATGAGCTGTGCAGCAACCCGGTGGTGCGCAAGCTGTCCTTCACCGGCTCCACCGGTGTTGGCATCAAGCTGATGGAGCAGTGCGCTCCGACGTTGAAGAAGCTGTCGCTGGAATTGGGCGGCAACGCGCCCTTCATCGTCTTTGAGGATGCCGATCTGGATGCCGCGGTCGAGGGCGCGATGATCTCAAAGTACCGCAACGCCGGTCAGACCTGCGTCTGCGCCAACCGTATCTACGTACAGGATTCGGTCTACGACGCGTTCGCTGCCAAGCTGGCCGATGCGGTGGCCAAGCTCAAGGTCGGTGACGGCACCGAAGCGGGCGTCACGACCGGGCCGTTGATCGACGCCCGCGCTGTGGAAAAAGTGCAGCGCCATCTCAAGGATGCCACCGACAAGGGCGCCAAGGTCATCGCTGGTGGCAAGCCGCATGAACTGGGCGGCTTCTTCTTCGAGCCGACCATTCTGACCGGCGTGGACAGCAGCATGGCCGTCGCCCGCGAAGAGACCTTCGGCCCGCTGGCGCCGCTGTTCCGCTTCAGCGACGAGACTGACGTGATTCGTCAGGCCAACGATACCGAGTTTGGCCTGGCGGCCTACTTCTATGCCCGTGATCTTGGCCGTGTGTTCCGCGTTGCCGAGGCGCTGGAGTATGGCATGGTGGGCATCAATACCGGCCTGATCTCCACCGAGGTCGCGCCGTTCGGCGGTATGAAGGCCTCCGGTCTTGGCCGCGAAGGTTCGAAGTACGGCATCGAGGAATACATCGAGATCAAGTACCTCTGTCTGGGCGGCATCTGAGCCGCCCCTGTGCACCAACCTGACGGGGAGCCGTTTGCTCCCCTTACTTCCCGCGAGGCGGTTATGAGCAAGACCAACGAGTCCCTGATGCAGCGGCGGCACAATGCTGTCGCGCGTGGTGTAAGCCAGATTCACCCGATTGCGGTACAGCGTGCGGAAAACGCGACCGTCTGGGATGTGGAAGGCCGACAGTACATCGACTTTGCCGGCGGCATTGCGGTGCTCAATACCGGCCACCGTCACCCCAAGGTGATGGATGCCGTGCGCCGTCAGCTGGATCAGTTCACCCACACCTGTTTTCAGGTTCTGGCCTATGAGCCCTATATCGCCCTGTGCGAGCGCCTGAACGAGAAGGTACCCGGCGGCTTCGCGAAGAAGACCCTGCTGGTGACGACCGGCTCCGAAGCGCTGGAAAACGCGGTCAAGATCGCCCGTGCCGCGACCGGCCGCGCGGGTGTGATTGCCTTCACCGGCGCCTACCACGGCCGCACCATGATGACCCTGTCGATGACCGGCAAGGTTGTGCCCTATTCGGCAGGTATGGGCCTGATGCCGGGTGGCGTCTATCGCGCCCAGTTCCCCTGCCCGTTGCACGGGGTCAGTGACGATGACGCGATTGCCAGTATCGAGCGGATTTTCAAGAACGATGCCCAGCCGCAGGATATCGCCGCCATTGTCATCGAGCCGGTGCAGGGCGAGGGCGGTTTCTATGTCGCCAGCCCGGCCTTTATGCAGCGCCTGCGCGCGCTCTGTGACCAGCACGGCATCATGCTGGTGGCAGACGAGGTGCAGACCGGCGCTGGCCGGACCGGCACCTTCTTCGCCATGGAACAGATGGGCGTCGCTGCCGATCTGACTACCTTCGCCAAGTCCATCGCCGGTGGCTTTCCGGTGGCAGGCGTGTGCGGCCGGGCGGAGGTAATGGACGCCATCGCCCCCGGCGGCCTCGGCGGTACCTACGCCGGCAGCCCGCTGGCCTGTGCTGCGGCATTGGCGGTGATGGAGGTGTTTGAAGAGGAAAACCTGCTGGCGCGCAGCCGTACCGTGGGCGAGATCCTCACCGGCCGCCTGAATGCGCTGGCGGCAGACGACAAGCGTATCGGTGATGTGCGCGGCCTTGGCGCGATGGTCGCCTGTGAGCTGTTCACTGCCGATGGTTCGCCGGATGCCGAGCTGACTGGCCGCATCGTCGCGGCAGCGCGCGACAAGGGGCTGATCCTGCTGTCGTGCGGTCAGTACGGCAATGTTATCCGCATTCTGGTGCCGCTGACCGCGACCGATGTCGAGCTGCACGCCGGCATGGACATCATCGCCGCCTGCTTCGCCGAGCTGTAGGGGCACAGCATGCCGTGCCCGTGGTCCTGACCGCACGCTGGTGCGGCCATCCCGGATATGGGCGCCGAGCGGTGCTCAGAAGGTCGACAGCCCGCTCGCTTCCATAACGCGATAGACCAGATAGCGCCAACGGCTGTGGTCTGCAAAATCTGCGTAGGGCAGGCTGTAGACCGCACCGTTGGCGTTCTGCCATTGGCGTTCGAAGTCGGCTCGCTGGGCGCTGATCTGCGGGTCATCGCTGTGGCTGACCAGCCGTACGCTGGTTTCTAGATTGAGGTCGTGCAGGTTGCGCCGGGTGAAGTTGGCGGAACCGGTGATCAGCTCGGCACTGCCGTCAGCCCTGTCCAGACGAACCCACTTGCGATGACACTGCTCCCCGACGGTCGCGCACCAGCGCACCTCAATGCCGGCGTCGTGCAGGTCCCATGCCGCCTGTCGATTGGGAATGCCATTCTTCTCGCGGCCAAAGGCATCGCGGTTGGGGTCCAGCATCACGCGTATCCGTGCGCCGCGCTCCCGGGCAGCGATCAGCGCCTCAATGATGGGCCGTGACGACAGGTAAAATACCTCAACGTCGAGCTGGTCGTTACCCTGCGCCGAGTTGATCAGTTGCAGCAGCCCAGCCTCGATTTCGCCCTCGGTCAGTACCTGCAGCTGGTTGCCAGCCGCGGGCCTGGTATCAAGCGCCGGTGCAGACGGCCAGTTGATCGCGGCCGGATAGCCGGATATCAGCGCGACGGCGCGTTCGGTCTGCAGCAGGTCCAGCGCCGCGGCGCCGCTGAACTGCACGGCGCTGTTATCGTGCCGGCTGCTGGCATCGTGCGGGTTCATCGAGGTAACCAGCGCCTTCCATTCGCTGCCGGTGCCGACCACCAGCGTCTTGCGGTGGTTGGCGCGGAAGTTCAGCAGGTGCAGGTAGCTGCGCAGGGTGACCTTGCCCGGGCCAACCGGGTTCGGCAGCCAGCCCCCTTCGGTGCTGTTGCCCAGGTAGCTCCAGCACAGGCTCCAGATGCCGGTCCACAGCGGGTTGGACGCCGGCAACCGGCTGAGATCGGTCATGACCACATCCACTCCGGCGGCGCGCAGTCGTGCGAAGTGGGCAGGTTCAAGACCGCCGTACAGGGTGTTGAACGGGTCGGTAATCAATACCACCGGCATCTCGGGATGCTGCTGGCGCGCGTGGATCAGGGCGTCGGTCAGTTCGGCCGACAGTGGTCGATAGCTGTCCGTGCCGGCAAAGTCGTTGAACAGGAACATGTCGATCACCAGCAGCTCACGGGCCTCGCCGATCAGCGCGAGGATATGGTTCATGATCTCTTGCCGGATCTGTTCGTCGCCGTTGCTGTCGCGCCAGGTCTGATCAAACAGCAGCAGGGCGTCGTCTGCCGGGCGCAGTGGGGTGCTGGCAGACAGGCCTGCGGGCATCGGGCGCCAGGCGGCGATCAGGCAAGCGACAAGGATCGCGGTGGCGAGCAGCAGAACGCCGAGGCGGAGCAGGTTTGTTGTGAGCATGGTGCGCGTCGGTTGTGGGCAGGTGTTCAGCCTGCCGAAGCGGGCTGGGTAATGCAATGGGGTGCTGGCAGGCGTCTTGGGTCGGCTGCGTGCTAACCTGTGGGCGGATTCCGGTTGGGTGTAGGGACGATGCGTCGACGCGTTTCCATTTTTCTGCTGCTTGGGTTGCTGCTGGTGCTGGCAGGGCTGCTCGGGCGCCTGTATCTGCACCAGCAGCTGCAGCGCGCCGGTGTCAGCGAGCTGACGTGGGCTGGGCCTGGCTGGCACTCCGGTGCGCTCACGCTGGATGAGTTGACGCTGACGCTGGACAACGGCAGCACCTTCGAGCTGCAGCAACTGGCGCTGGCGCCAGGTTGGCGGTCAGGCGTTATGCTCAAGCGTGCCGAGGCGGGTCGACTGGTCCTGAACCTGCCGGCGGCCGAGCAGGCCCCATCAGCGGCGGAAACCGACTCTCCTCTAGTGCTTCTCGGCGACGAAACCTTCTGGCGCACGCTGGCGCGCTGGTTGCCTGATTCCGCACGTTTGCAGCAGATTCAGGCAACCTTGCCCTGTCGCACGGGGCAGTGCCTGCTGGCCGGCAGCTGGCGGCTGGATAGTGAGCGCTCTGTTGGCAGCACAACCCTGTCCAGCCAATTGCTGCTGGATCTGGAGGGCCAGCAGTTGGCGCTGAGCCCGCGCCTGCAGCTGGACGCCGAGCGTGTTGCGCTGCAGGCCGCGTTGGCGATTGACGGCCTGCCGGCTGCTCGGCTCGACAGCCAGTGGCAGCAGGGGCACGCCTGGCAGGGGCAGTTGGCAATTCCCGACTGGCCGCAGACACCCTGGCTGTTCGGCTATCTCGGCCGCTGGCTGACGCTGGGCGCCTTGCCGTTCGAGCAGATACCGACCGCGGCTCAGGCCGACCTGAGTTGGCAGCTGCATCCGGCAGAGAAGCCCGCCCGCGTTGAGGATTGGCTGGGCGGGGCGGTTGCCCTGCAGGCGAACGTCTTGCTGCCTGAGCCTTGGGCGATTGCCGGGGTGGGCTCGCTGACCGGTGAGATGAGTCTGCAACTGAGCGGTGATCAAGGCCGCTGGGCGTTACCCGACGCACAACTGAACATGGTGTTGGTGCCTGACCTGCTGGCGACACTGCAGCAGCTGCCAAGCGCGTTGCAGCCGGCGCAAGTAGCGTTGCGGCTGCAACCGGCCAGCGAGCAACAGCTGGTGCTGGGGCAGCCTTTGGCGCTGCAGTTTTCTGCTGACGCGACCTTGCCTAGCGGCGGCACCGCCCAGCTGGATGGGCCTTTGCAAGTGCAGGGGTTGGCTGATTGGCAGATCAACAGCGACGCGCTGCTGGTGCAGCTGCAACTGCCACGGCTGGCCCTGCCGGAGTTGGCGGCGCGCTCGGTTACCGCGCGTTTGCCGTTGCAGCTGCAGGCCAATGCCCGGTCGGCAACCATCGGTTTGAGCAAGGTCGGTGAACTGGGCTGGCAGCGTCTGCAATTACCGGCGGCCGAGCTTGCGCTGACGGCGACCTCCGCGCGGGTAGGCACTCTGGCGATCACCCTGCCGCTGGATGAGGGCCAGTCAGCGAGCGCCACCGGCGAACTTGCCGCCGAGATCAACCGGGCCGAGCACGCACAGCTCAAACCGCAAAGCTGGTCGCTCTCTGGTGACTGGGAGTGGCAGGATGGCGGGCTGGTCTGGCGCGGGCAGGTGGCCAACGCGGCCGGCCTGCACCTCGATCATCAGGCGAACGTCAGCAGCAATGGCCAGTGGCAGCTTGACGGCACGCTGGCGCCGATTTATTTCCGCGCAGGTAACCCGCTTGAGCAGACCCTGGCCAGTTGGCCTGCGCTGCTTAGCCTGTCGAGCGGTCAGCTTAATGCCGAGCTGCAGGCCGGAGACAGTGGCAAGGGGCTGCGCGCCGGGTTGAGCGCGCGGCTCAGTGGTGCCAAGGGGATTTACGATCGGACCGCGTTCAGTGGGCTTACAACGCCAGTGCAGGTTTCGTTGCAAGGTGATCGCTTCAGCGCCGTGCTGGCGGATCTGGAGGTCGGCGAGTTGAACGCCGGTATTCCGGCCGGACCGTTGCAGGCCAGTCTGGACTATCAGGGGGCGTTGGCCCATCCGACAACCGGGACCCTGGAGGCCAGGCGACTGACCCTCGAACTGCTGGGAGGGCGGGTGTCGCTGACCCCGGCCACGCTGGACCTGGCGCAGCCCGAACAGCACGCGGAGCTGGTGCTGCAGGGGCTGGAACTGGGCCGTCTGTTCGAAGTCTATCCAACTGAGGGGCTCAGTGGCGGCGGTACGCTGGATGGGCGGCTGCCGGTGCTGTTGCGAGATGGCCAGTTGCTGGTCGATCAGGGCGCGGTCGCTGCGCGCGACCCCGGTGGTGTGCTGCGTTACCAGTCCGACAAGCTGCAGCGACTGGCGGCCAGCAACCCGAGCATGCGCGAGCTGGCCGGAGCACTGGAGGAATTTCACTACACTGTACTGAGCAGTCAGGTAGAGTTGGCCGAAGGCGGTGATCTGACGCTGGCGCTGCGCCTGCAGGGCAGCAACCCCGATTTTCAGCAGGGGCGGCAGGTCAACCTGAACATCAATCTGCAGGAGAACATTCCGGCGTTGCTGGCCAGCCTGCAACTCAGCGGCAAGGTCAGCGACATCATTGAACAACGGGTGCAGCAATACCTGCTCAAAAGGCGGATAGAGCAACCCTGACGAGGAGCGCCTATGTACGGGCGAAGTCTGATAATCGCGGCACTGGCCGGCCTGCTGGTCGCCTGTGCCGGACCCACGGTGCAGCTGGCTGCGCCGAGCGAGCCGATCAACATCAATCTGAATGTGAAGATCGAGCACGAAATCTACGTCAAGGTGGACCGCCAACTGGACGACGTCTTTGACGAATCCAGCGGTCTGTTCTGAGCCGGCGAATAAGGAACAAGACAATGCGCAAGACGATATATCTGACCTGTTGCCTGCTGGCGCTGCTGATCGGCAGCGGTTCGGCCTGGGCGCTGAGCCTGAACGAGGCGATGTCGGCCCTGCCGGCGGCCAAGGAAGCGGGGCTGCTCGGCGAGCAGTCCAACGGTTATCTGGGCGTGGTGCGGGCGTCGGGCAACGCCGCCGAGGTGGCGCAGCAGATCAACGCGGCGCGTAGGGCCGAGTACCAGAAGGTGGCCCGCGACAACGGCATCTCGCTGAATGACGTCGAGCTGATTGCCGGCCAGAAGGCGATTGACCGTACCCCGCGCGGGCAGTACATCAAACTTAACGGCCAGTGGCGCCAGAAGTAGCCGGCAGCCACTCGATGGTGCCGTACCAGCCGGTGACGGTCTGACCGCTGTTGTCGCAGTCGGTCATGATCGCCAGCCCGTCGATCTGATCCAGCGTCTGCCCGTGCAGACGCTGGAAATCCTCCCTGACATTACGCTCCAGCGGCACCAGCGCCGTGCCGTCCGGTGCGCCGCTGCTGACTGCCAGCATCTGCGCGTTGGCGGTGTAGGCGTTGGGCCACTGGCTGCCGGTCGGCTGGACGGATGACCAGACGTAATTCACCGCCAGCGTGCGCCAGGGCAACAGGCCGCCGTCCCTGACCACATAGAGCCGCACCGGATAGTCGTCGCCCTGCTTGCGGGTCTCGTCGAGCTGGCTGAACGGCTGGCTTATGCTCCAGGACCAGCGCAGGATCGGTGTCTCTCGCAGGTCAACCGGGTGTTCCAGATAACGGGCGCTGGCCTGGCCGTCGCCGCAATCGGCGCGCAGCAGGGTCTGACCGTCGCGCTCTGCCAGCTGATAGTCGGTCGGCTGGGTGAAGGTGCGCTCGGGCCACTGAACGATGTCGGCTGGATCATAGCGTTGGGCAGCGCAGATGTTGCTGCCCAGCAAGCCTGTCAGCATCAGCAAGAGGGTTTGACGCATAGTGGGCTCCTGTGTCGGGAGCCCCAGTATGGCAGCTTCAGCTCTCGGGTGCCGTTGGCTCAATGGCGCTGAGGCGCAGCTGTTCGGTGTGGTCGAAGCGTTCCTCAAGCAGCGCCTGTACCGCGCTGGCGCGATCACTGTCGGCCAGTCCCGGCTGACTGAGAATTGCCTCGCGCTCGCGGTTGAAGTCGCTCACACGTTGCCGCCAGGCGGCGCGTTGCTGATCCAGTGTTTCCAGCCTGTCGGTTGCCTCCGGACCGACCAGCGACAGCCTGAGCGCCCGCACCTCGGCTTCACTGGCGCCCTTGTCGCGCAGGGCGCTGGTCTGCTGGCGCAGGTCCTGATGAATCTGCGGCACCAGCAGCGCCTGCAAGTCCTCGGGCAGGCGCTCGCGCAATGCCTCGATTTCATAGGCCATGTCGGCGTCGCTCAGCTCAGGGTTGCGTAAGATCGCCAGACGCTCCAGGGTGAAGCGGTTATACAGTTCCTCGCCGGCAAAAAACGCCTGGTGCTCCTCGGCACTGAACAGCTCGGCCCGCAGGCGTTGCACGGCGTCCTGGCGCGCCCATAGCGCATCCAGATCGGCGGCGACCGGAAAGGTCTGCTCAAGTGTGATCAACTGCTGCTGATAGGCGAGATAGCGCTGCAGCAGGTCCAGCGCCTGACCGCGGGCCGGGTCCGGCAGGCTGGCGCTGATCAGGGCTTGCAGCTGACGCACGATGTCGGCGTGCGACTGCTCGCCAGCGGTGCTCAGGTAGTAGTCGAACAGGTGACGCAGCTGGTCGCTGATCAGCAGGCTGCCATCGGGGTTGGCCTGCAGCCGGCCGTCGATATCGGTGCCTCGCAGCGATGGCGCGACGGCAGCCGGGCTCGCGACGGGCGCGCTGCGCAGCAGGCCGGCCGGAGGCCCGTCTGAGCGCGGCGTCGGGTTCGGGGCGAGCTGGCTGTCGGCCGCCTCGATCTCCGGTTCCTGCGCAGGTTCACTCAGCTGCCAGCCGAGCAGCAGTGCAGCGGCGAGTAAAGGAAGATAGACAAGCGCTTTCATGATGTACTCGGGCAGGTCGGGGAAGCGGGCCGCCGCGAAGCTGGCGGCCCGTGTACTTACAGGCCGGCGTTTTTCAGGCGATTGGCCTGCTGGCGGTAGACCGTGACCGGATCGGTTTCGAACAGGCTGGTGAGCCCCAGGGTCTGGTTGACCTCGTCGAGGTGGTTCATGCGGTAGTTGTCGCGAATCACCATGCCCAGGTGCGAGCTGCAGCGGCCGACCAGACCGTCGTTGGCTTCACCGCCGAAGGTCAGCGACGAGGCGCCGAGCAGCAGATCGGACACATCCAGCGCGTTGGTCAGCGGGCGGGTGCCACTCCAGGAGTAGTAGCGCACATTATTTACCACATAGGCGCCCTCGCCACAGGCGGTGGTGGGCAGGCCCTGCGGGAACCTGGCATTGAAGCGCGCGGCGCCCTCGCTGTTCAGCGACTCCAGCGAGCCGAGCGCATTCTGCTGGCTGTCGGAGCTGCTGCCGGACAGGAAGTTGATCAGTGCGCCGAGGCCGTTGACGATGCCCGCCAAAAGGGCCTCGCCGCCTGAGCCTTCCGGCACCTGGCGCAGGAAGTCGGCGGTGGCGGACCCCTTGTGTGGAGCGCCAACGCTGGTCACCGAAGCGACCAGATCCGGCCGTACCGCCGCGACGTAGCGCACGGTCGGGCCGCCGTGGCTGTGGCCGATCAGGTTCACCCGTCCCTTGCCGCTGATGGCAACGATTTCCTCGACCTGCTCGAGCAATTGCTCGCCGCGGGCCTCGGAGGTGTCCAGTTGGCTGACTTCGGTAACGTAGACGGTGGCGCCATCCTTGCGTAGGGCACTGGGGATGCCGTACCAGTAATCGACGCCAAGCAGGCTGTCGAAGCCAAGCATGCCGTGGGTCAGCACGATGGGATATTTGGTTTTGGTGTAGCCGGAGGAACCAAACCAGAAGGCATGGGCCTGGGTGCTGACGCCGAACGCGGCGATCAGCCCGCAGGCAAGACTCAGTCGGGTCTTGCGCGACATGACGAAACTCCTTGTTGTTGTGCTTGTTTTGTATCGTCTTGAGGCACTTTTTCCAGTGCCTGGGCGCTGAGCATAGCCAGCCTCGGCAAGGCTGAGTAGCGACTGATCGGCAGAACGGCAGCGCACCGGCATTGCAGGAAAATGACCGGCGGGTCATTGGCTCTGCGACGGGGCCATTCAGCTTGTTAATCCGATGAACGGCAATTCAGGACTTGGCTCGCTATAGCTGTTCGCCGAGGTAGGCGCGCTGAATCAGCCGCCAGTCGGCGGACTCGGTCAGCCGCAGCACTGCCTCGTTCAGCGGTTCGCGCAGGCGACTGCCAGCAGGCATGGCCAGCGCGTAAAGCTGCTGATCAAATACGCCGGGCAGCAGCTCCAGCCGCTCTCGCCCGAGCTGCTGATTGCGGTACTGCATCAGGGGGCGGTCGTAGACCACGGCGTCGGTCTCGCCTGCGGTGACCGACTGCATGGCACCGGTGAGATCCGGATAGGCGCGTGAAACGATGCGCTGCTCGTCGAGATAACGGGCGCTCGCGGTGCCTGCGATGGTCGCCACCGTGCTGCCGGGCAAATCCTGTGGCCCGCGTATCTGGTATTGCAGATTGCTGACGGTCAGCGCACTGGTGATCGCCGCAGTAAAGCTGGCGACCATGATCAGGCCGGCAAACATCCAGATCAGTGCAACCAGCCGGCCGGCAAAGGTGACCGGTGCCTTGTCGCCGTAGCCAACGGTGGTCATGGTCACCGCTGCCCACCAGAAACTGGCGCCGATGCCTTCGGTTGCACTGCCGCCGAACTGCTCGGGGTTGCGACGGCGCTCGAACAGCCAGAGCAGGGTGCCTGCCGCGAGCAGCAGCAGGGCCAGACCGCCGACGACACTGAGGAAACCCCAGCTGAACAGCGCTCGCAGGCTTTGCAGCAGACCTGATTTGGGCGCGCGTGCGACAGCGATGGACAGACCGGTCTGATAGAACGGGTGGCTGAAATCGAAGCGTTGTTCGCGCTCGGAGGTCATGGTCAGCGCACCCACGGCGATATCGATCTCACCGCTTTCGACCGCCTGCAGCAGGTCGGTAAAGCCCATTGGCCGAAACTCGAACGCCCACCCCTTCTGCTCGGCAATGCTGCGCCAGAGGTCGATGCTGATCCCCTCCCAGCCGCCCTTGCCATCGGCGATGACAAAGGGCGGGACCTCGGTAATTCCGACCCTGAGCGGTGGCTGGCTGGTGCTGCCGGTCTCGGTGGCGCCGGCCAGCGGGGCGAGCAGCAGCAGACAAAATAGCAGGCGGGTAATCAGGCGATCGGTCATGCGTAACTCCCTGTTGATGATGTCTTCAGGGTACCAGACTGAAATCAGGGTGCCAGTTTGCCTACCCGGTAACGCTCCGGCGTTTTTCCCGGGGCGTGCGATCTGTCCATCTGGTAGTCTTCCTGCAGTCTGAACAAAAGAGCAGGGAGTGCAGATGTTGACGGGTTATCTGGAAAGTTACGCGTTCTGGTTGTTGCTGGGCCTGCTGTTGCTGGCCTCGGAGTTTTTCATCCCCGGTTTGATTGCGGCCTTCTTTGGCCTTGGGGCACTGCTGGTCGGGCTGTTGACGTTGCTTGGCCTGATCGATTCGCTGCCTGCTCAGGTGACGGTATTTTCGCTGTCGAGCATATTGGCGCTTTGGCTGCTGCGCCGCCGCTTCCAGCGCTGGCTGCGTGGCAGCGAAGTCGATCTGGCCGCCAGGGATCAGGACGACGCAGGTCTGCTGGGCATGCGCGTGCGTGTGCTGACCGACTTTGTTGATGGCGTCGGTCACGTGCAGCTTAACGGAGCCAAATGGGATGCGGAGTCGTCTGACCCGCTCAAGAGCGGCGAGTCGGCCTGGGTGACGGATCATGCGGGCATCGTCCTGCGGGTCAGTGCGTCCCATCCCGACAACAATAAATGATCTTTTCGGACCAAGGAGCTTTTCATATGGAAATCGCAACAATGCTGTCACTCGGGTTTCTGGTGCTGGTCATCATTACCCTCACCAAAACCGCCCGCATCGTGCCGCAGCGTTCGGCCTTTATCGTCGAGCGGCTGGGCAAGTACGCCAAGACCCTCGAAGCGGGCTTTCACATCCTGATCCCGTTTATCGACCGGGTGGCCTACAAGCACACGCTCAAGGAAGAGGCGATAAACGTGCCGAGCCAGGCCTGTGTGACCAAGGACAACATTCAGGTGGTAGTCGACGGCGTGATCTACCTGCAGGTGGTTGATCCCAAGCTGGCCAGCTATGGCATCAATGACTACCGCTACGCCTCCATTCAACTGGCGCAGACTACTCTGCGTTCGGTAGTCGGCAAGATTGACCTGGACAAGACGTTTGAAGAGCGTGAAACCATCAACGTCCAGGTGGTTGAGGCACTGGATGAAGCCGCCAAGCCCTGGGGCGTGAAAGTGCTGCGCTACGAAATTGCCGATATCGAGCTGCCGGCAACCATTCTGGACGCGCTGGAGAAGCAAATGCGCGCCGAGCGGGAACGTCGTGCCGTCGTGGCCCAGTCCGAAGGCGAGAGAGAAGCCAAGATCAACATTTCCGAAGGTCAGAAGCAGGAAACTATCAACCTGTCCGAAGCCGACAAGATGCGTCAGATCAACGAAGCCGAAGGTAAGGCCCGCGAGATCGAGCTGATCGCAACCGCTACCGCCGAAGGTCTGCGTCGCGTTGCCGAGGCGATCAATACCCAGGGTGGCCAGGAGGCCGTTTCGCTGCGGGTTGCCGAACAGTATGTGAAGGAATTCGGCAAGCTGGCGCAAACCAACAACACCATGATCCTGCCGGCCGAACTGAGCAATATCGGCTCGGCCGTCGCAGCGATCACCAAGACGCTGGAAACGGCTCGCAAGTAAGCCGCAAGCGGCTTAGCTGCAAGCTACAAGCTACAAGCTACAAGCTACAAGCTACAAGCTACAAGTTTGAAGCTGGAAGCTGGAAGAGAAAACCGTGCGGCGTGAGTCGCGCGGTTTTTTTTCGGCCTCACGGTAGGGCAAGGTTTGATCGTTCCCACGCCCTGCGTCCGGCTGCTGGAAAGCTGCAGCGGACGCGACATGTCGCGTGCCTACAGTTGGGTGCTGTTCATGTCATGCCAACGCGAAGCACTTGGCAACGGTCCTTCGCTTGATCCAACCACCCGCGCAAGCTCCTGGCTTCCAGCTTCCAGCTTCCAGCTTCCAGCTTCCAGCTTCCAGCTTCCAGCCCCAAAAAACAAACCCGGCACCAAGGCCGGGTTTGCTTGCAGCTTACAGCTTGAGGCTTGCAGCTGGCGGTCGCCCAGGCCGCTAGGCCGGCCGGGCCCGCCGCGCTTTCCACCCCTCCAGCAGCGACAGCAGCGCCGGCACCACCAGCAGCACCAGCAGGGTCGAGAAGCCGAGGCCGAAGGCGATGGAGGTGGCCATCGGAATCAGGAACTGGGCCTGCAGCGAGGTCTCGAACAGCAGCGGCAGCAGGCCGCCGATGGTGGTCAGCGAGGTCAGCAGCACCGCGCGCAGACGCTGCACGACGGCCTCGTTGAGCGCGTCGTTCACCGCCAGCCCGCGTTTGCGCTGGTCCTGGTAGAAGCTGACCAGGATGATCGAGTTGTTGACCACGATACCGGACAGGCCGAACAGACCAAACAGCGACAGGATGGTCAGGTTCAAGCCCATGACCCAGTGACCCAGCAGTGCGCCGACCAGCGCCAGCGGGATAACCGACATGACGATCAGCGGTGTACTCCAGGAGGAAAATACCCAGACCAGCACCGCGTACATCAGCAGCAGGCCGATGATCAGGCCGTCGCGCATGTCGGCGAGGGTTTCCTGCTGATCGACCGAGCGCCCTTCGAAGCTGTAGCGCACGTTATATCGGCTGGCCAGCGCTGGCAGTTCCAGCTCGGCTGCCTTGAGAACAACGCCGGCAGTGGTCTGGCTGCTGTCGATATCCGCAGTAACGTCGGTTGCCAGCTGGGCATCGGCATGACGCAGCGCCGAGAAGCCCTGATTACTGGTGAAGGTGATGACCTGGCGCAGCGGCACGAAGCGGCCGTCATCCAGACGAATGTTGAGATCACTCAGGCTGGCCAGGCTTTCCCGTTCTGCGCGGGGCAGTTGAACCCGGACTTCGATCTCGTCGCGCTTGTCCTGGTAGATCTGCGCCAGTCGACCGTCATAGGCCGCACGCAGTTGCGTACCGACGCTTTCGATGCTGAGCCCCAGTGCCTGGCCGTAGGGCGTCAGGCTGTAGACCAGTTGCTCACGCCCCCAGCTCATGTCGTCCTCGGTGCTGACGACCCCTTCGATGCCGGAAAGCAGTACCGACAGGGCATCAGCAGCATCCTTGAGCTGCTGCGGGTCGGAGCCGGTCAGACGGATATCCACGTCCTTGCCGGGTGGGCCACTTTGCTGTTCGGTGATGCTGATTCGGTCGATTCCCGGCGGGCGCTGAATGCGCTGTTGCCATTCACGGATAAAGGTCTTGTTACGCACCTCCCGGTGGTCGGGTGACACCAGCTCGACCATCAGCGAACCAAGGTTGTCGCCCTGACGGGCGACCCCGTTGTCGCCCAGCACTTCTCCCTCGCGGGTCAGCGCGGTGAGAATCAGATCGCCACCCAGTGCCTGCTCGGTTTCGTTCAGGCTCTGTTCCAGCTCGCGCATGAACGCGACCATGCTGTCGCGTGGCGTGCCAGCGACGAAGCTGACATTGGCATATACCACCTGGGGTTCGGGGGTCGGGAAGAAACTGAAGCCGATACGGCCGCTGCTCAGCAGGCCGATGGTAATGATGACGCTGACCAATGCACAGGCCAGGGTCGTGCCGCGGTGGGCCAGCGCCGCCTGTGACAGCTGGCGGAAATGGCCGTCGCGCAGGCGGTTGAAGGCGCTGTCAAAGCGGCCTCGGACGGCATCCAGACGATTGCCGATTGCGCCCAGGGCGCCGCCGCGCGGTTTGCTCGGACGGAAGGCCTCACGCAGGTGGTGCGGCAGCACAACGAAACATTCAAGCAACGAGGCGATCAGTACGCAGATCATGACAATCGGGATATCGCCGA
This sequence comes from Halopseudomonas sp. MFKK-1, assembly GCF_027474385.1. Taxonomy (NCBI): domain Bacteria; kingdom Pseudomonadati; phylum Pseudomonadota; class Gammaproteobacteria; order Pseudomonadales; family Pseudomonadaceae; genus Halopseudomonas; species Halopseudomonas sp. MFKK-1. The sequence goes on along the minus strand of NZ_CP114836.1, from coordinate 844,008 downwards.
GGATATTGCCGAAGATGCCTCCGACCATCAGCAGCGGCATGAAGGCGGCGATGGTGGTCAGCGAGGAGGCAACCACCGGCCAGAACATGCGTTTGGCGGCGCCTTCGGAAGCGCGCTCGGAGGCTTCGCCGCTGCGGTGGTGGGCGTCGGCGTCTTCACCTACCACAATGGCGTCGTCGACGATCACCCCAAGCGCCATGATCAGCGCGAACAGCGAGATCATGTTGATCGAGCCGCCAATCATCCAGAACACCCCCAGGGCGGCGAGAAAGGCGGTGGGAATACCGACCGCCACCCACAGCGCGACCCGAGCCGGCAGGAACAGGTAGAGCAGGATGAGAACCAGCACCAGACCGCTCAGGCCGTTGTTCACCAGCAGGCGAATACGGTCATCGATCAGTTGCCAGGCCTGGTCATAAACGTGAATTTTCAGCTGCGGAGGCAGGGTTGGGCGGATTTCCTCCAGCCAGTCATTGAGGATTTTCGCCGACTCAAGCGAGTCGCCGTCCTCGCTGCGCTCCAGTTGCAGCTCCACGGCGGGCTGGCCGTCGTAACGCAGCAGCACCTGGTTGCGCCTCGGCTCCTGGCGAATGTCGGCGATGTCGCCGAGGCGCAGGTGGCTGTCACCCTCAGGTTGCAGGGCGATGCTGCCGAAAGCCTGGGGATCGCGGCGCTGCTCGATGGCGCGCAGCTCGCGGGCCGAATCCTGTTCGCCGGCCTGGCCTGCCGGCAGATCCCGTGACTCGGCGTTGATACGTGCCGCAAGCTGGTCCAGCGACATGCCCAGTCGGCGCAGCTCGGCATTGGGTACCTCAATGCTGATCTGCTGCTCGGGCACACCGTTGATGACAATGCGGTCGATGCCCTTGTTCAGCAGATCGTCTTCCATACGGTTGGCGATGGTGCGCAGCTCGTGGGGTTCGAACGGGCCGTAGAGCAGCAGGTTGGCAATCGGATCGTAGCGGGCAACCCGCACCACCTCGGGCTTTTCTGCCGCCGCCGGCAGGTTGCGGAATTCATCGACCTGCTGGCGGGCGTCATCGAGCGCGACGATCGGGTCGGTACCCTCGCGGAATTCCAGGGTGATGCTGGATACACCCTGGGCCGAGGTTGAAGTCATGTTCTTGAGGTTCTGGATGCTGCGCAGGCGCTGCTCCAGCGGGATGGTGATCGCCTGCTCGACGTCTTCCGCCGCGGCGCCATTCCAGACCACCCGGACGGTAACGAAATCAAGGGCGAAGGTCGGGAAGAACTGGATGTTCATGCGCGACAGGCCGATCACTCCGCCCATCAGCATGACCAGCATCAGCAGGTTGGCGGCAACCTTGTGACGAACAAAGAAGCCCAGCGGTCCGGTGTTGCTCATTGTGCCGGCTCCGCCGCCGCTTCACCGGTATCTACCTTCAGACCGGTCATGGCATTGGGCAGATGGGTGGTCACAATCGGCATACCGCTTTCCAGCGCGCTGGAGCGCACCAGTACCCGGCGGTTACCCTGCTCGTCCAGGGTTTCGCCGACACGTTCGACGGCGATCGCCTTGAGTCGGCTGTCCTCGACGGTGTACAGGGTGTTGTTACCGTACAGGGCGCTGTAGGGCAGGGCGACGCTGTTGTCGTGGGCCGGCCGGGCGACACTGATGGCCAGCAGGGTGCCAAGGCGTAATTCCGGGCGCGGATTGGTGACGGTGAAGATGGCTTCAATGCCGCGTGCGTCAGCCTTGCCGGCGATGCGGGCAAGGGTCAGCTTGATCTCGGGCGTGCTGTCGAGACTGTGACCATCCAGCGTCTGGCCCTGGCTCAACGCGTTGATAAAGTCCTGGCTGTGAATCTGCGGGACCAGCGCGCGCAGCTCCAGGCCTTCCAGCGGATAGAAATCGAGCAGCGGCGCGTTGGCGTTGACCTGATCGCCGACGGCGACCTGAACCGCCCCGACGACCCCGTCGAACGGGGCGACAAAACGGCTGCGCTCGGCATCGCGCTGGATGCTGTCGAGCGCCGCACTGGCGCGCTCAACGCGTGCCTGCTGGGCAGCCAGACGCGAGGCGTAGGTGGACAGACTGCGCTGGCGGTTGGCAACCGTCAGGGCGGCGCGATCCAGTGCATCCTGGGCGTTGTCGACCTCGACCGCAGGCACCATCTCGCGGGCTACCAGTTGCTGCATGCGCTCAAGCGTCTTGCGGGCGTTGGCTTCCAGCCGCTGCTCCATGCGCAGGGCCTGCTGGTCGGCCTGATGTGCCAGTTTTTCACTTTCCAGCTGCGCCCTGGCGTCGGCCAGTTCGGCTCTGGCCTGCTCGATCCGTGGCGTGATGTCGGCCTCGTCCAGCGCCACTACCAGCTCGCCGGCCTTGATATGACTGCCATCGCTGGCGGGAAGCGCGGCGATGCGGCCTGCCAGCGGTGCGACCACGGTAAAGCGACGTGGTGATTCCAGCTGGCCGTACAGGGTCAGGCGTGGCTGGAAGGCGTCAGGTGCAATGGCTTCGGTCGCAACCCGCCAGGCGCGCTCCTGGGTGCCCAGCGGCTCGGGTTGATCACGGGTGACGCGCAGCAGGATGAAAATGATGATTCCGACGACAACGATCAACAGCGGTGTGAGACGTTTACGCATTCCTTCTCTCTTGTTCTTTCCTGCGGGCGTAAGGGTCTCTCTGTATAGCGTGTGACGGCGATGGTCGCAATAGCGCTGAGTGTCGCGGCAGTGTCCTTGCGGACACTGCGCAGATCAGTGACTGCTGCCGATCTCCCGCTCGAGGCGGTCGAGCTGCTGGGCGACCTGGACACTGGCCTGTTCCATGTCCAGGAGCAGCCGGTGCAGCCTGTCATTGTCACCCTTGAGAGCGGCGTCGCGCGCCTGCAGACCGCATTCATGTACCTGGCGATGCACGTTTTCCAGCTGACGATATGCCGGCAGGTGGCTGTACAGGTCAGCTCCCTGGCCACGGTAATACCATTGCCCCAGGCGGCATTCGTGGTGATCGGTGAGTGATTGGCTCAGGTTGCCGGCGGCGATGCGCTGGTATAGATCCATCTTCCAGACCACATGATCGAGCTTAACGGTCGACAGAAAGCTGCGCGTGGCAGAGCTGTTGATCACCTGCTTCATCCGGTCGGCATGGTCGATGACCTGATGGGTTACCTGATCAATCTGCTGGGCAGAGGCGGCGATTTCCAGGCTGCTCTGCATGGATTCTTCAGCCATGCCGGACAGGGTCTGGCTCTTTTCCATTACCTGGGTTACCAGAACCTCAATGTTTTCGCTGGCGTGCTGTGCCTTCTCGGCGAGACTGCGTACCTCATCGGCTACCACGGCAAAGCCGCGACCCACTTCGCCGGCTCGTGCTGCCTCAATGGCCGCATTCAGGGCCAGCAGGCTGGTCTGTTTGGATATGTCCTGGATGACGGCAATGAAGGCACGAATGCGGCCGGCGGTTTCGTCAAGGCTGCTGGCAGATTCGGCATTGCGCTCGGCATGGTTGCCGACCGTGTCGGAGCGTGCCTGCAGGCTGCGCACCGCCTGCTGGGTCTGGGCGAATATCTCGCTCAGCGCGGTCAGGGTCTGTTGCTCATCCATCAGACGGCTCGCTGCGCCGGCCACCGATTCGCGCACATCCTGGACCAGATGATCACCCATTTCCCGGCAACCGAGCAGCTTCTGGGACAGGGTCTGCTCGCTCTCGGCAATGCCGATACGCGCATCGAACTGCCGTTGTCGTTCGTCCAGTTGTGCCGTCAGGGCGCCGAGTTGCTCCTGCAGTTGCCGGTTCAGTTCTTGGGATTGTTGCAGCTCTGCGCGCAATTGACGGCTTTTGAACACGTTTTGCTCCTGGATGGGCAGGGAGGGGTATAGGGACGATACTGTTATCGGGCCGACTCGGACTTGCTATCGGCCGAGTAACATCAAACTGTAATGATGCGTTGATTCGACTGGCAGATTATTGATTTGCGGCAGGATTTGCCTTGTCGCTCAGCGTTGGCAGCGGCTATGGCCCGACATATCCGCAGTCGATCAAGCTTCACCGGAGCACGGCACAGCGACTAGGGTTGGGAAAACAAAAAGCGCCCCGCGCCAAAGCCGCCCGGGCAGACAATGGAGAGCATGCTGTGGACACCGAATTGCGCTGGTTGAAGTCGTATCCGTCGGACGTGAATTGGGAGCTTGCCTATACCCCGGAGGCCATTCCGGCGTTGCTGGACGCGGCCGTCACCGAGTTCCCCGATAATCCGGCAATCGACTTCCTTGGCCACAAGCTTACCTACAGCGAACTCGACGCGCTGGTCTCCCGCGCGGCCTGTGGTCTGCAGAAACTGGGGGTTGGCCCCGGCGTCCATGTGGGGCTGTATCTGCCCAACTGCCCGCATTACTTCATCGGTTTTCTGGGTGTGCTGCGCGCCGGCGGGACGGTGGTGAACTATTCACCGCTGGATGCTGAACGCACCCTCGAGCACAAGATCGAGGACAGTCAGACCGACATCATGCTGACGCTGGATCTGGAGGCCTTTTACCCGCGTATGGCGAGCCTGATGACGCGCACTCGGCTGCGTCAGCTGGTCGTGGGCAGTCTGGTCGAGTTCTGTGGTGAGGTCAGTGACGAGCAGCGCCATCTGCTTGGCAAACCGGCGATGGTGGCCTGGGGCGATCAGTGCTGCAGTTTTGCCGAGCTGCTGGACAATGCCGGCGATTATCGGGAGCACCTGCTGGCCGATCCGGCCAACACGCTGGCTGTGCTGCAATATACCGGCGGCACCACCGGCGTCCCCAAGGGGGCGATGCTGACCCACGGCAATATCACGGCCTCCTGTGCCCAGCTGCGCGAGGTGTTGCGTTCGGCGATCGTGCCCGGGCAGGAGCGGGTGCTGGCAGTGCTGCCGCCGTTCCACATCTACGCGTTGATGGTGAATATGATCTTTGGCCTGCGTGCTGCCGCCGAGATCTACCTGCACCCGCGTTTTGACGTGCTGACGGTACTGCGCGAGATCAGTCAGAGCCGCATTACCACCTTCCCGGGCGTGCCGACCATGTTCATCGGTCTGCTCAGCCATCCGGAGACCGACAAGCACGACCTGTCGTCGCTGAAAATGTCCAACTCCGGTGGCGCGCCGTTGCCGGTCGAGGTCCAGCAGCAGTACTTCTCCCGTTCCGGTTGCGCCCTGCGTGAGGGCTGGGGGATGACCGAAACCACCACCAGCGGCACCTTTACGCCGCGCGACGCCCAGCCGCGCCCCGGGTCATGCGGTGTGCCGGTGCCGGGCACGCAGATTCGCATCCTGCCGCTCGACGGCGGCGAAACCGAGCTGCCGATCGGCGAGCGTGGTGAGGTCTGCATCAAGGGGCCGAATATTACCGCAGGCTACTGGAAGCGCCCGGACGCGACGGCAGAGGCAATGACTGCAGACGGCTTCCTGCGTACCGGTGATGTGGGCTACATGGACGAGGATGGTTACGTCTACATCGTCGATCGTACCAAGGACATGATCCTGTGCAGCGGCTACAACGTCTATCCGCGGGTGATCGAAGAGGCCATCTACGAGTACCCGGGCGTTGAGGAGGTATCGGTCATCGGGGTCGATGACCCCTATCGCGGGCAGGCGCCGAAAGCCTTTATCAAGCTGCGTGCCGGCGTCGAGCCCTTCGACTTCGAAACCCTGCAGGCGTTTCTCGCTTCGCGTCTTGGCAAGCATGAACGTCTGAGCGCGATGGAAATTCGCGCGGAGCTGCCGAAGACGCCGGTGGGCAAATTGTCGAAGAAGGAGCTCTACGAAGAGGAGCGCCAGCGGCAGGCCGCCCCGGCGACGGCCTGATCGCGATGCCCTGACTCAGGCGGAGAGCCGCTGGGTCAGGGTGCTCAACTCCCCGGACAACTCATGCAGGGACTGGCTGGCGCGAGCGGTGTTGTCGACTTCGCTCTGGTTGGCTGCGGCAATATCGGTGATCTCGGTGATGTTGCGGGTAATGTCCTCGGCAACGCTGGTCTGTTCGTCGGCTGCGGTTGATATCTGTCGGTTCATGTCGCGGATCGACTCGATCGCGACGGTGATCTGGGTCAGGCGCTCACCCGCCAGGTTGACCTGTTGCATGCTCGACTCGCTGCGGGTCTGACCGATGGCGATGGCCTTGACCGCTGCGTCGGCCCCGGACTGCACATCATTGATGATCTGCTGAATTTCAGCGGTTGATTCTGCGGTGCGCTTGGCCAGCGTGCGGACTTCGTCGGCGACGACAGCAAAGCCGCGTCCGGCCTCACCGGCGCGTGCCGCTTCGATGGCCGCGTTCAGGGCGAGCAGGTTGGTCTGCTCGGCGATCCCCTGAATCACATCCAGTACCTTGCCGATGCGATTGCTGTCTCCTTCCAGGCGCCGGATAACCTCGGTGGTCTGGGTGATCTGTGCCAGCATGTCCTGCATCGCCTGGATCGTGTGCTGCATGACCCGGCCGCCTTCCTGAGCATTGCTGTCGGCATCGTCTGCGGCGCGGGCAGCCTCGGCGGCATGCTGCGCAACCTGCATGGAGGCTGCAGACATTTCCTGCATGGCGGTGGCTACCTGGTCCGTGCGCGAGAACTGCTCTCGGCTGCCATGGGCCATGCGGGTAGCGATGGTGTTCAGCTCTCCGCTGGCGCGATCCAGCTCACTGGTACTGCGCTGCAGCTGGCTGAAGGTGTCTTCCAGGAAGCTGCGCAGCTGGTTGGCCGCCCGGGCGAGGGTGCCCAGCTCGTCGTCCCGACGCAGGGTGATGGGCTTGCCAAGTCGGCCCTGGCTCAGCTGTTCAACCTGCTCGATCAGCTGGGTTATCGGGCTGACCAGGCGCCGGTTTACCAGCCACAGGCTGAGTACGCCGATCACCACTGCTGCGATGACCAGTATTGCAAGCCCGATCCAGACGGTGGTCGCAGCGGTTGCGTTGATCTCGTTGCCTTGTTGCTGTGCGGCTCCGTTCAGCTGGCTGGACAGCTGGTTCATGTGCTCGCTGACCTGACGGTCGATTCCGCGCGCAGCCTTGTCGCCTGCGGTCGGCTCCATTCCCGCGGCCTCGTAGGCTTGCAGACTGTCGCGATAGCGTGAACCCAGCTGGCGGTGCTCTTCAGCCAGCGCGCGCACCTCCGCCAGTGTCTGCGGCTCCAGCTCAAGGGTGCCTATCTGCTGCAGGGTGGCCTGTACTGCCTGTTCTGATGCCTCAAACTGGCTCCAGTACTTCTCCCGATCAGCCGGTGCTGCGCCGCGCAGCAATACGTTCTTCCACTCCTGCACCTGGGTCTTGAATTCCAGGTTGGCGCGATTGATCAGTGTGGCGCTGGCCAGCGGGCTGGCCAGCAGGTTGCGATAGCTGTTGACGCTTCCAGACAGGGTCAGCGTGATAATGAGTGCAACCAGCAGCATGAGCGCCAGGCTGCCGGTCATGAGTGTGAGGGTTTGCAGTCGCAAGGAGCGGTTTATAGCCATGTGAACACCTGTCGTCAGGGTTGTCGGGCGGTCCTTCACCTCGGGAAAAAGCGATTGTTCAGTGTATCGACCGTTGCGCGCAGAGCTGAATTTTTTTGTAACGGCTGCTGCTGCCTGCCACTGTCTACACTGTTCACTTTCATTGATAATGGCCGCTAATTTGAGTCTGGCACAGGAATTTGATGATGTTATTGGCTTTGGCCGCGGTTGTAGTGGGACTGGCGCTTCTGGTCTGGAGCGCAGATCGCTTCGTTGATGGTGCGTCGGCGACCGCCAGTCATGCGGGCATGCCGCCGCTGCTGATCGGCATGCTGATCATCGGCTTCGGCACCTCGGCGCCCGAGATGGTGGTGTCTGCGCTGGCCGCCGGCCAGGGCAATCCGGGGCTGGCACTGGGTAACGCCTATGGCTCAAACATCACCAATATTGCGCTGATCATCGGTCTTGTTGCGGTGATCAGCCCGATCAAGGTGCATTCGCAGGTGATTCGCAAGGAGTTGCCGATTCTGCTCGGCATCACCCTTCTGGCGGGCTACCAGCTGCTTGACGGGCAGCTTTCGCGCAACGACGCCTGGGTGCTGATCGGGGTGTTTTTTGTGTTGATGGGCTGGTCCATCGTTCAAGGCCTGCGCGGCAAGGATGATGCCTTGTCCGGTGAGTACGCCGAGGAGGTGGCTGCCCACGCAATGCCGCTCCCCAAAGCCCTGTTCTGGCTGGTACTGGGTCTGGTACTGCTGATCGTCAGTTCCCGCGTGCTGGTATGGGGCGCAGTGTTTATTGCCGAAAGCCTGGGTGTGAGTGACCTGGTCATCGGGCTGACCATTGTCGCCATCGGCACGTCGCTGCCGGAGCTGGCCTCCTCGCTGGCCGCCATTCGCCGCAACGAGCATGACCTTGCGCTTGGCAATGTGATCGGCTCCGGCCTGTTCAATACCCTTGCGGTGGTGGGCATCGCCGCCGGCATCGCGCCGCTGGCAGTCGACCCGGTCGTGCTGCAGCGCGACTGGGTAATCATGTTCGTATTGACCGCGGTTTTGCTATTTATGGGCATCGGGCGGTTCGGCAAGCAGGGCGAGGTGACTCGCTTCAACGGTATCCTGCTGTTGGCAACCTACGTGGGCTATACCGGGTGGCTGGTCAGCACCATGCTGCGCTGACCGACTGGCGGTTGGGAGGTTCGTGTTGCTATGCGAGCCGCCCAGCCGGTGTATGATGGCCCATCTTCATTCCGCCAGAGACTTTCTGTTCCGCCATGTCTGACGCGAAAACCGCTCCTGCGCAGCATAAGCCGCGCCCGCTGATCGACCTGCTGGTCAGCATCCTCCTGCCCTCGATCATTCTCATGAAGCTCAGTGGCGACGACAACCTCGGCGCTACCAATGCGCTGCTGCTGGCGCTGGCTTTTCCGGTGGGCTGGGGGTTGTTCGAACTGGTGCAGTATCGCAAGTTCAACTTCATTGCCTTGCTGGGCGTGATCAGCGTGCTGCTGACCGGTGGCATCGGCGTGCTGCAACTTGATACCCGCTGGCTTGCGATCAAGGAAGCCGCGGTACCGGGTGTCATCGGCCTGGCCGTGCTGATTTCTACCCGCACGCGTTACCCGCTGATTCGTACCCTGCTGTACAACGAGAAGGTGATCAACGTCGCGCTGGTGCAGGAGCGCCTGCAGGAACGCGGCCTGGTCGACATCTTCAATCTGCGCCTGCTGCGCGCGACCTATTTTCTGGCCGGCACCTTCTTTTTCTCTTCGGCGATGAACTACATCGTCGCCAAATGGATCGTCGTCAGCCCGGCGGGTACCGAAGCCTTCAATGAAGAACTGGGGCAGATGACGCTGGTCAGCTATCCGATGATCGCGATTCCGTCGATGATCATGATGATGGCCATTCTGTTCTACCTCTGGCGCACCATCCACGGCCTGACCGGTCTGAGCATGGAAGAGATCATGGCGCAGCAAAAGGGCTAGCGAAGCTAGGTGGGCTAGCCAGCGGCAAGCCACAAGCTACAAGCTACAAGCTACAAGCAAACCCGCGCGGTGTTCAGCCGTGCGGGTTTTTTTACGGTTGCATGGGGGCAGATAGTGGACGGGTGTAACAGCAGGGCCGCATGCAGCGCAGCCGCCATTTTCCAGCGCAAAAACAAAACCCGGCATCGAGACCGGGTTTGCTTGTAGCTTGCAGCTTGAGGCTGCGCTTGGCGCGCCTACAGCGCAGCAAAGGCCTCCCGCAGCGTGGCAACCGTGCGTTCGGGGTTGTGCAGCTTGTCCAGGCCGAACAGGCCGAGGCGGAAGGTCTTGAAGCCTTCCGGTTCGTCGCACATCAGCGGTACGCCGGCTGCGGTCTGCAGGCCGAGCGGGGCGAAGGCCTTACCGCTCTGGATAGCGTCGTTGTCGGTGTAGCTGACGACGACCCCGGGGGCGCCGAAGCCGTCAGCCGCAACACTCTTGTAGCCCAGCTCCTGCATTAGCTCGCGCACGGCGGTGCCGAGCGCCAGTTGTTCCTGCTTGACCTTGGCGAAGCCGTAGTCGCGGGTTTCGAGCATGGTATCGCGGAAGGCCTTGAGGGCATCGGTCGGCATGGTGGCGTGGTAGGCGTGGCCGCCGTTCTCGTAAGCCTGCATGATCTGCCGCCACTTCTTCAGGTCGGCGGCAAAGCTGGTGCTGGTGGTCTGTTCCAGAACCTGCTCGGCGCGTTCGCTGAACATGATCAGGGCGCTGCACGGGGAGGCGCTCCAGCCCTTTTGCGGCGCGCTGATCAGCACGTCGATACCGAAGGCCTGCATGTCGACCCAGACGGTGCCGGAGGCGATGCAATCGAGGACGAACAGGCCACCGACTTCGTGTACGGCATCGGCAACCGCGCGCAGGTAGTCATCCGGCAGAATGATACCCGCGGCTGTTTCGACGTGCGGGGCGAATACCACATCCGGCTTGCTGGCGCGAATCTCGGCGACAACCTGGTCAATCGGCGCCGGGGAAAACGCGGGCTGGTTGCCGGTATCGGATTTGACCGCCTTGAGTACGGTCTCGCTGGCCGGGATGCGTGCCATCTCGAAAATCTGACTCCAGCGATAGCTGAACCAGCCGTTACGAATGACCAGGCACTTCTTGTCCTGGGCAAACTGGCGCGCAACGGCTTCCATACCATAGGTGCCGCCACCGGGAACCACTGCCACCGCGTGGGCGTTGTACACGCTCTTGAGCGTAGTGGAAATGTCACGCATGACCTGCTGGAAGGTTTGCGACATGTGATTGAGCGAGCGATCGGTAAAGACGACCGAGTATTCCAGCAAGCCTTCGGGATCGATGGCGGGAACCAGTTTGGACACGGGGTTTCTCCAGACGGTTGACAGGAAACGCCGGCGTTGCCTGCGTTGATGTGCTGACAATCCTACCCCGATTCCGGGCCGGACGCAGTTCGGAAAAGCGGCGTTTTGTTAACTCCGGGAACAGTTGCCCGGGCGCGTATCCGTTTCGCCCAGGTTGTGCGCCCAGACCGGATTGGCGGGGGGGCTCAGCCGGTCAGCATTGACCAGCAGGTTTCGCAGGCAGCCTTCAGGTCTTCCGGCTGCAAGACCAGCAGGCCTTCGCGTTCGCACTTGACCAGATTGGCAAAGCTGCCCCAGACCATGGCCATGAGTACTTCGGCCCGCAGGTCGCGACGGTAGATGCCTTGCTCCTGATACTGCCGATATTGTCTGACCAGCGGGGTAAAGAACTGCTGTTCGAGTTGCCGGCTCTGTTCGTCCAGATAGGGCCGGTGATCCTGCATCTCGAGAAAACGATAGGTGTCCGGATGCTGGCGGCTGTAGTCGATCATGCGCTGCCAGACAATGTCGAACTGCGCCCGGGCCGGCAGGCTGCGATCGAGGCCGTCAAACAGCAGGTCGCGTTTGAACTGTCGCTGGCTGCGGAACAGTTCGTTGACCAGTGCCTCCTTGCTGCTGAAATAGCGATAGATGGTGCCGGTACCCACCTGTGCCTGTTCGGCCAGGGCAGGTATTGGCACACCGTTTACGCCACCGGCGGCAAATACCTTCAGGGCCGCGTCCAGAATGGCCTGGCGTTTGTCCCTGATGCGCGGTCGGGCTGCTTTCCCGGTTTCAGTCGGTGTCTTCATGTTGGCATTCTAGCGACCAGCGCCGGGTTTGTGCAGAGTGGGGAGGGGGAGCTGTTAACGGCAAACGGGGCAGTCTGACTGCCCCGTGCTTGCCGCGATTTGATCAGTTGCGACGGCTGTCGATAACCGCTTGCCAGGTGATGACGTCCTCGTCCTCCGGCGGCTGCGAACGGCGCTTGTCGGCGCTGCGCGCAATCAGCCAGCCGATCAACGTGAAGATCGACACGGCGAGCAGGATCAGACTGGCGACCGCGTTGATCTCCGGCTTCACGCCCAGACGCACGGCGGAGAATACCTCCATCGGCAGAGTGGTGGAGCCCGGGCCGGATACGAAGCTGGCCAGTACCAGGTCATCAAGCGACAGGGTAAAGGACAGCAGCCAGCCAGCGGCGATCGATGGTGCGATCATCGGCACGGTGATCAGCAGGAAGGTCTTCCACGGGCGCGCGCCGAGATCCATCGCGGCCTCCTCGATCGACTGGTCAAGCTCGCTCAGGCGACCGCTGACCACGACTGCCACGTAGGCGGTACAGAAGGTCACGTGGGCGATCCAGATGGTCACCATGCCGCGCTCTGCCGGCCAGCCAATCATCTGCGCCATGGCGACGAACAGCAGCAGCAGCGACAGACCGGTAATCACCTCGGGCATGACCAGCGGCGCAGTGACCAGCCCTGAAAACAGGGTGCGGCCCTTGAAGCGCTTGATGCGGGTCATGACGAAGGCCGCCAGGGTGCCGAGCGCCACCGCCGCTGTGGCGGTGAAGAAGGCAATCTGCAGGCTGCGTTTGACCGCATTCATCAGCTGGGTGTTGTCCAGCAGACCGACATACCAGTGCACCGACCAGCCGCCCCAGACGGTAACCAGCCGGGAGGCGTTGAACGAGTAGATCACCAGAATGATCATCGGCAGGTAGATGAATACCAGGCCCAGCCAGAGCATCAGGGTGGAGAAGTTGGGGCGCTTGCTCATGCTTTTTTCTCCATTTCCTTGGCCTGGTTGTAGTGGAACAGCACCAGCGGGACGATCAGGATAACCAGCATGACAATGGCGAGCGCCGAGGCAACCGGCCAGTCACGGTTGTTGAAGAATTCCTGCCAGAGTACCTTGCCGATCATCAGGGTTTCCGGGCCGCCCAGCAGTTCGGGGATAACGAACTCACCGACCACCGGAATGAACACCAGCATGGAGCCGGCGATGATGCCGGTTTTCGACAGCGGCACGGTAATGCTCCAGAACGCCTTGATGCGACCGGCGCCCAGGTCCATGGCCGCTTCGAGCAGGCTGTGATCGTGCTTGACCAGGTTGGCGTACAGCGGCAGCACCATGAACGGCAGGTAGGCGTAGACCACGCCGATATAGACTGCCGTGTTGGTGTTGAGGATCTGCATCGGCTCGCTGATCAGACCCAGACTCATCAGGGTGCTGTTGAGCAGGCCGTTGTTGCTGAGGATACCCATCCAGGCGTAGACGCGGATCAGGATCGCGGTCCAGGTCGGCATCATCACCAGCAGCAGGTAGACCAGTTGCTTTTCGCGCGGCGCCCGGGCGATGGCATAGGCCATCGGGTAGCCGACCAGCAGGCAGATCAGGGTCGAGAAAAAGGCAATTTTCAGCGAACCCAGATAGGCGGACAGGTAGAGACCGTCCTGGCTGAGGAAGATGTAGTTGCCGAGGTTGAGCATGACGTTGAGCTTCTGCTCGACGTACTGGAAGATCGGCTGATAGGGCGGAATGGCGATCGCGGCTTCCGAAAAGCTGATCTTCAGCACGATGGCGAAGGGCAGCAGGAAGAACAGGAACAGCCAGAGATAGGGGACGCTGATGACCCAGAAGCGCCCCGTCGGTGTCAGGCGTGGCATTTTCATGAGTGCAGAATGACCCCGCTGTCGTCTTCCCAGCTGATGTACACCTCGTCCTCCCAGGTCGGGCGAGGCAGGCGACGCTCGGAGTTGGCGAAGAAGGCCTGGACCATCTTGCCGCTATCGAGCTTGATGTAGTAAACCGAGTGGCCGCCGAGATAGGCGATGTCATGCACCACGCCGTGGGAGCTGTTGTACTCGCCCTCGGGCTTCTCGGTGCTGACCCAGACTTTCTCCGGGCGCAGGGCGTAGATGATGCTCTTGTCCTGGGCGCGGGTGGTGATGCCGTGGCCGACGTAGATCGGCTTGTCGAGGCAGTCGCACTGGATGATCGCGTGGTCTTCCATGTCGGCGCTGATCTCGCCTTCAAAGATGTTCACACTACCGATGAACTCGGCGACATGACGGCTGACCGGGCTTTCATAGATATCCATCGGCGTGCCGACCTGGGCAATCCAGCCCTGGTGCATGATGGCGATACGCTGGGCCATGGTCATGGCCTCTTCCTGGTCGTGGGTGACCATGATGCAGGTCACGCCGACGCGCTCGATGATCTCGACCAGCTCCAGTTGCATCTGGGTGCGCAGCTTCTTGTCCAGCGCGCCCATGGGTTCGTCCAGCAGCAGGACCTTCGGACGCTTTGCCAGCGAGCGGGCCAGAGCCACACGCTGACGTTGCCCGCCGGAGAGCTGATCCGGCTTGCGCCGCGCGTACTCGGTCATGTGCACGAGCTTGAGCATTTCCTTTACGCGCTCGTTGATTTCGGCCTTTGGCAGTTTGTCCTGCTTGAGGCCGAAGGCGATGTTCTGTTCGACCGTCATATGCGGGAACAATGCGTAGGACTGGAACATCATGTTGATCGGGCGCTCGTAGGGCGGCAGATCGGTGATGTCCTGACCATCGAGCAGTACGCGGCCCTCTGTTGGGCGCTCGAAGCCGGCGAGGATGCGCAGCAAGGTCGACTTGCCCGACCCCGAGCCGCCGAGCAGAGCGAAGATTTCGCCGCGATTGATGCTCAGACTGACGTCGTCTACCGCCAGCGCTTCATCGAACCGCTTGCTGATGCGCTCAATCTTCACAAAGTCATTGGGCTCGGCCTTGGCCATCGCCTGTTTCATGGCTCCTGCTGCACCAACCATAGTCGTCTCCGGATCTCTTTCCACCTGTGCAGCACCGCTGCACACAAAGATATTGGCGGGCCGCCGCAGCGGCACCTTGCGTGTTTGTTCTGTTGATTCAACAAGGGGCTGCCGGAAGGCAGCCCCTTGAGTGTCTTACTGACCTGACTTGATGCGGCTCCAGGTGCGGGTCATCAGTCGCTGTGCGGCCATCGGACGCGGCACGTTGACGTAGAGTCGGCTCATCACCTCGTCGCTCGGGTAGATCGCCGGATCATTGCGCACTTCCGGGTCAACCAGCTCGTCGGATGCCTTGTTCGGGTTGGCGTAGGCAACATAGTCGGTGATCGGCGCGATTACGTCCGGGCGCAGGATGTAGTTGATGAAGGCGTGGGCTTCTTCCGGATTCGGCGCATCCTTCGGGATGGCCATCATGTCGAACCACAGGGCAGTCCCTTCCTTCGGAATGATGTAGTTGATCTCGACGCCGTTCTCGGCTTCCTCGGCGCGGTAGGCGGCCTGGAAAACATCGCCCGAGTAGCCTGCCGCGACACAGATGTCGCCGTTGGCCAGATCGGAAATGTAGCGCGAGGAGTGGAAGTAGGTGATGTACGGACGAACCGCCAGCATCAGTTCTTCGGCCTTCTTCAGGTCATCGGCATCGCTGCTGTTCGGGTCCAGGCCGAGGTAGCTCAGCGCTGAGGGCAGCATTTCATCCGCCGAATCCAGCACGCTCACGCCACAGCTGGCGAGCTTGCTGGCGTATTGCGGATCAAAGATCAGCGCCCAGGAGTCCAGCGGTGCGTCGTCACCGAGAGCGGCTTTAACCTTCTCGACGTTGTAGCCAATACCGTTGGTGCCCCACAGATAGGGAATGGAGTGCGCGCTGCCCGGGTCGATGCTTTCCATTTGCTTCATCAGCTCGGGATTGAGGTTGACCATGTTGGGCAGCTTGCTGTGATCAAGCTCAAGGTAGACACCGGCCTTGATCTGCTTGGTCAGGACGTTGTTGGACGGTACGACGATGTCGAAGCCGGAGCGACCTGTCAGCAGCTTGGCATCGACCACTTCGTTCGAGTCATAGACGTCGTAGGTCACCTTGATGCCGGTTTCCTTCTCGAAGTTGGCAATGGTGTCCTCGGCGATGTAGTCCGACCAGTTGTAAATGTTCAGTTGGCCTGCGGCATGCGTGACACCGGCTCCGCCCAGCAGGGCGGCAGTGGTCAGTGCCAGCAGCGACTTTTGCATTGGATGCTTCATGGTGTCTCCTGATTCGGACACCGGCTTGCGCCGGGCCCTTCTGGTTTCTGGTCGATGCAGGAGGGGAGTCCTGCAGTCGACCGTTTCTTGTTACTTTCTTTGGCGTTACTGACCGGACTTGACGCGCGTCCAGACTCGGGTCCGGGTACGCTCGATGTTGGCCGGCAACTCTGCCAGAGTAAAGAGTTTGGCCAGGGTCTCGTCGCTGGGGTATACGCCCGGATCGGTTAGCACGCTTTCATCAATCATCGGCTTGGAGGCCGCGTTGCCATTGGCATAGGCAACATAGTTGGATATGCCGGCGATCACCTCGGGGCGCAGAATATAATCCATAAACGCGTAGGCGTTATCGACATTTTTTGCGTCCTTGGGAATGGCCATCATGTCGAACCACATGGCCGCGCCTTCCTTCGGAATCACGTAGCTGACTTCAACCCCGTTTTCGGCCTCTTCAGCCCGCGCTGCGGCCTGCAGAATATCCCCGGACCAGCCAACCGCAACGCAGATGTCGCCATTGGCCAGGTCGGTAATGAACTTGGAGGAGTGGAAGTAGGTGATGTGCGGACGCACGCTCATCAGCAGCTCCTGGGCCTTCGGATAATCCGCAGCGTCGGTGCTGTTCGGGTTCAGCCCGAGGTAGAACAGGGCCGACGGAATAATCTCGGCCGGTGCGTCCAGGAAGGCCACGCCGCAGGAGGCCAGCTTCTCCATGTTTTCCGGCTTGAATACCAGATCCCATGAGTTCAGCGGTGCATCTTCGCCCAGCACAGCCTTGACCTTCTCGGCGTTGTAGCCGATGCCGGTGGTGCCCCACAGATACGGGAAGGCGTACTGGTTGCCGGGGTCGTTGGTTTCCAGTGCCTTGAGCAGTGTCGGATCCAGATTTTCCCAGTTCGGCAGCTTGCTGCGGTCCAGCGGCAGGAAGGCGCCAGCCTTGATCTGCTTGCCGAGGAACTGGTTGGAGGGAACGACGATGTCGAATCCGGAGCTGCCGGAGAGCAGCTTGGCTTCCAGTACTTCGTTGCTGTCGAACACGTCGTAGACCGGGCGGATGCCGGTTTCCTTCTGGAAGTTGTCGAGCGTGTCCTCGGCGATGTAGTCCGACCAGTTGTAAACGTTTACCACTTCCTCTGCGGTGGCTGCGGTGCTGATGGATACAGCAGTGGCTGTTGCCAGCAGGGTCTTGCCCAGATGTTTCATCATCGTTTCAACTCTCCATCCATTGTTTGGAAACGCGGTGTTGGCATGGGTGCCATTTCGGTGAGCGAAAAAGGCACCCTACAGGCCAGCATAGCCGCTGGTCGGACTCGGGGCGATCAGACTCCCAGTTGCTCGGCTACCAGATCCAGCACCTTCCAGGCCTTGTCGACCAGTTCGTCGATTTCGGCGCGGCTGATGATCAGCGGCGGCGACATGATCATGGTGTCGCCGACCGCGCGCATCACCAGACCGTTGGCGACGCACAGATCACGGCACAGTGTGCCAACGGTACCCTTGTCCGGGAAGCGCTCACGGGTTGCCTTGTCCTTGACCAGCTCGATGGCGCCGAGCAGGCCGACACCGCGAACTTCACCGACCAGGCGATGTGCTGCCAGGCCGGCAATCTTGTCCTGCAAATACGGTGCCGCTTCGTTGCGAACGTAGTCGACAATTTTCTCGTCGCGCATGATGCGCAGGTTTTCCAGGCCGACGGCCGCGGATGCCGGATGACCGGAGTAGGTGTAGCCGTGGTAGAACTCGCCGCCGTGCTCGATCATGGTTTCGGCAACGCGGTCGCTGACGATCACCCCGCCCATTGGCAGATAGCCCGAGGTCATGCCCTTGGCGATCGGCATCAGGTCGGGCTGCAGGTCATAGTGCTGGCTGGCGAACCACTGGCCGGTGCGACCAAAGCCGCAGATCACCTCGTCGATGACCAGCAGGATCTCGTACTTGGCCAGAATGCGCTTGATTTCCGGCCAGTAGGTATCCGGCGGAATGATCACGCCGCCGGCACCCTGAATCGGCTCGGCGATGAAGGCTGCGACCTGATCGATGCCCAGTTCGAGAATCTTGGCTTCCAGCTGCTGGGCCGCCCAGATGCCGAACTCGTCCGGCGACATGTCACCACCCTCGCCATACCAGTACGGCTGCGGGATGTGCACGATACCGGGGATCGGCAGGTCACCCTGTTCATGCATTACCGACATGCCGCCGAGACTGGCGCCGGCTACCGTCGAGCCGTGATAACCGTTGATACGGCTGATGATGGTTTTCTTGGTTGGCTTGCCCTTGAGGTCCCAGTAGCGGCGCACCATGCGCAGCACGGTATCGTTGGATTCGGAACCTGAGCCGGTGAAGAACACATGATTCATATGCTCAGGTGCGACTTCGGCGATAGCCGTGGCCAGCTCGATGGCCGGGGGGTTGGCGCACTGGAAGAAGCTGTTGTAGTAGGGCAGCTTCAGCATCTGCTGGTAGGCGGCCTCAGCCAGTTCCTTGCGGCCGTAGCCGATATTCACGCACCACAGACCGGCCATGCCGTCGAGCACCTTGTTGCCTTCGCTGTCCCAGAGATACACGCCCTCGGCGCGCTCGATGATGCGCGTGCCGCGCTCACCCAGCTCCTTGTGGTCGGTAAAGGGGTGCAGATAGTGGGCGGCGTCCATGGCCTGCAGTTCGGCGGTATTGAGTTTGCTCATACGGTACTCCGGTTTCCGTGGTGTCGCTGCCCTCCGGCAGCGACCGTTACAGGGTTGAGGGATCAGACGGACAGCAGCAGGAACTCGCGCTCCCAGGAGCTGATCACCCGTTTGTAGTTTTCGTGTTCGGCGCGCTTGACCGCCACATAGCCGCGGCAGAACTTGCTGCCGAGCACTGCTTCAATGTCCTTGCATTGCTCCATGCGCTCCAGTGCCGATTCGATGGTCAGCGGCAGGCGCAGGTTGCGGCGTTCATACGCGCGGCCCTTGACCGGTGCCGACGGTGACATGCGGTTTTCCATACCCAGGTAGCCGCACAGCAGACTGGCCGCAATGGCAATGTAGGGATTGGCATCTGCGCCGGGCAGGCGGTTTTCGACCCGACGGTTCTGCGGGTTGGAGTCCGGCACGCGCAGGCCGGCGGTACGGTTCTCTTCACCCCACTCGACGTTCACCGGTGCCGAGGTGTCGGGCAGGAAGCGGCGGAACGAGTTGACGTTCGGCGCGAACAGCGGCAGCACTTCCGGGATGTAGCGTTGCAGACCGCCGATGTGGTGCAGGAACAGCTCGCTCATGCTGCCATCATCATTGGAGAAAATATTCTTGCCGGTCTTGGCGTCAACGATGCTCTGGTGCAGGTGCATGGCGCTGCCCGGCTCATTGGTGATCGGCTTGGCCATAAAGGTCGCGGTCATATCGTGCTTGAGCGCAGCCTCGCGCATGGTGCGCTTGAACACCTGAATCTGATCGGCCAGATGCAGCGGGTCACCGTGACGGAAGTTGATTTCCATCTGCGCGGTGCCTTCCTCGTGGATCAGGGTGTCCAGATCCAGGCCCTGAGCCTCGCACCAGTCGTACATGTCTTCGAACAGCGGGTCGAATTCGTTGGCGGCGTCGATGGAGAAGGACTGGCGGCCGGTTTCCTGGCGGCCGGAGCGGCCGATCGGCGGCTGCAGCGGCAGGTCCGGGTCTTCGTTGCGGCGGGTCAGATAGAATTCCATCTCGGGCGCGACGATCGGCTTCCAGCCCTTTTTCTCATACAGCTTGAGCACGGTCTTGAGGACGTTGCGCGGCGCCATCTCGATGGGATTGCCCATCTTGTCAAAGCAGTCATGGATGATCTGCGCAGTCGGTTCCAGTGCCCACGGCACCATGAACATGGCGGTCTCGTCCGGCTTGCAGATCATGTCGATATCGGCCGGGTCGAGCAGGTCGTAATAGATGTCATCTTCTACATAGTCGCCGGTAACCGATTGCAGCAGGATGCTTTCGGGCAGACGCATGCCTTTCTCCGAGATGAACTTCATGGTCGGAGCGATCTTGCCGCGGGCAATACCGGTCAGGTCGCCCACCATGCATTCCACTTCAGTAATCTTGTTTTCTTTAAGCCAGCTTTCAATCTTGTTCATAACCGCCTCAGGAGTGTCGCGACGCACGGGCCCGGCAGGCGTTTCCGAACGCCTGGAAGATCGACAGGTAAAACGGATTGCGGGTTACCTGCCATTCGGGGTGCCACTGTACGCCGAGAGCGAATTGGGTTGCCTGGCTGACCGAGAAGGCCTCAATCAGTCCATCGGGTGCTGTCGCTTCAGGCTGCAGACCGGCTCCCAGTGTAGCGACTCCCTGAGTGTGCAGGGAATTGACCTGAGCCGAGCTGCAGCCTGAAATTTCGTAGAGCAACCCCCCGGGCTCAAGACGAACCTCGTGAGCTGGGCCATACTGAATGTCGACCGGCTGATTCTTGTCCTCGCGGTGTTCGATATAACCGCCGACTTCGTACAGTCGCTGATGCAAAGTGCCGCCAAAGGCGACGTTCATTTCCTGAAAGCCTCGGCAGATGCCGAGTACCGGAACGCCGTGGTCAATTGCGGCGCGAATCAATGGCAGGGTGGTCGCGTCGCGCTTGGGGTCGTGCTTGGTGCCTTCGGCGCTACCCGGCCCGCTGTAATGATGGGGCTCAACGTTGGACGGCGAGCCGGTAAACAGGATGCCGTCCAGCAGGTCCAGCAGCTGATCGCTGTCCAGTCGCTCGCCCAGGGCCGGAATCAGCAGCGGCAGGCCGTTGGCACCGTCCACGACGCCGAGAATGTATTTCTCGCCGACGATGTTGAAAGGGTGCAGCCCGAGCTGTTCCGAGCAGCAGACGATACCAATGACGGGTTTGCGTACGACGGACATTTGATGTTCCAGCAAGTCAGAGACAAAGTGAATGCGAACCGATTGTTGTTCGTTTTTTCGTACAATAGCAATAAAAAATAATTAACACAAAGAGCAAAAATAACGAACACGCGAGGTAGTCATTTTGGTCTTTAACGCCCGTCTGTGGCCTTTTATAGGGCAGTGCGCACCATGTTTGTGCGGTATCAGTTCTATTGACTCCGAAGGGCCTTTCGGATTAACTCACATCGTGTAAGTTCTGTGATTGATATATTTTACAAATAACAGGTGAAATCCCATGCAGCCCCAAGCCGGAGCGGATGCTGTAACCGCCGTCCCCGCCACGCCCAGTGAGCCGGTAGGCATCCAGGAAGCGGAGGCCTTTCTGGCCGCGCATCCGGAAACCCATTTTATTGACCTTCTTATTGCCGATATGAACGGTATCGTGCGCGGCAAGCGCATTGATCGTTCTGCGTTGGCCAAAGCCTTCGAGAAGGGCATCGCATTGCCGGCATCGGTCTTTGCGCTGAACATTCAGGGTACGACCGTAGAAGAGACCGGTCTCGGTCTGGAAATCGGCGATGCGGACCGCATTTGCCTGCCGATTCCCGGAACCCTGACGGTTGAACCATGGCAGAAGCGTCCAACCGGACAACTGCTGATGACCATGTACGAGCTGGACCGCAAGACCCCCTTCTTCGCCGACCCCCGCTATGTTCTGCAACGTATCGTAGAACGCTTCAAGGATCTCAAGCTGACCCCGGTGTCTGCCTTCGAGCTGGAGTTCTACCTGATTGACCAGGAGAACATTACCGGCCGCCCGCAGCCGCCGCGCTCTCCGATGTCCGGCAAGCGTCCCAATTCGGTGCAGGTCTATTCCATGGATGATCTGGACGAATACGCCGAGTTCCTTGAGGACGTCATCGAAGCTGCCCACGAGCAGGGCATCCCCGCTGACGCCATCGTGGCCGAGTCGGCACCGGGGCAGTTCGAGGTCAACCTGCACCATGTTGATGATCCGGTTAAGGCCTGTGACTTCAACGTGCTGCTCAAGCGGGTGATCAAGAACGTGGCCTACGACCATGAAATGGATACCACTTTCATGGCCAAGCCTTATCACGATCAGGCCGGTAACGGTATGCACGTGCATATCAGCCTGATGGACGAGAACGGCCGCAATGTCTTTGCGCCCAATGCCGACGGCAGTTTGAGCGATCGCCTGCGCTGGGCTGTTGGTGGCCTGCTGGAAACCCTGCCGCAGTACATGGCCTTCCTGTGTCCGAATATCAACTCCTATCGTCGTTTCAGCCCGAGTTTCTTCGTGCCCTGTGCGCCGACCTGGGGTATTGATAACCGCACCGTGGCAGTCCGTGTGCCCGGTGGCGACCCGGAGGCAATGCGTATCGAGCACCGCCTGGCCGGCGCCGATGCCAACCCGTACTTGCTGATGGCAGCATTGCTGTCGGCCATTCACTACGGTATCAGCAATCAGGTCGAGCCGCCGGAGATGACCGAGGGCAACGCTTACGATCAGCATGAGCCGTCGCTGCCGACCAACCTGCGTGATGCGCTGCGTGAGCTGGAAGCCTCCGAGGTAATGAAGGAGTATATCGGCGAGGAATATCTCGACGTATTTGTACTCTGCAAGGAAAGTGAGATGGAGGAGTTCGAGAAGACCATTTCCGACCTTGAGTACATGTGGTACCTGCACACCGTCTGACCACGTTGTGGCCAATCACAATCCCGCCCTCCGGCGGGATTGTTCGTTATGCGAGAGCCTTTGTGATGAACGATTCCTGGTATCGGGCCAGCGTGCCCGCCGTTCCGCCCCGCGCACAGCTGCAGGGTGTGCTGGATGCGGATGTCTGTATTGTCGGCGCCGGTTTTACCGGCCTGTCTGCGGCGCTGGAGCTGGCCGAGGCCGGGCGCAGCGTGATTGTGCTCGAGGCAGAGGATGTCGGCTGGGGCTGCTCGGGTCGTAATGGCGGGCAGATCAATCCCGGGGTGGCCTGCGATCATGCCAGGGTGGTTAGTGAGCTGGGCGAGCAGGACGCTCGCCGCGTCTGGCAGCTCGGGCTCGATGGTGTAGACCTGCTGCGCGACCGGGTCGAGCGCTACGGCATCGACTGTGATCTGAAGTGGGGGATTTTGCTGGTTGCCAACAAGGCGCGGCAGGTTCCCGAGTTGCGGGCCTGGCAGCAGGAGCTGGGTGAGCTTGGCTACGACCGGCTGGAGTTTCATGATCGGGCGGCGCTGCAGGGCTTGCTGAACGCGGATTATCAGGCCGGCGTGATGGATTTGGGTGGTGGCGATCTGCACCCGCTCAAGTATGTACAGGGGCTGGCTCGTGCTGCCGAGCAGGCCGGTGTGCGCATTTTCGAGCGCTCCGCGGTCCGCAGCTATCGCGAGCAGCGCGGGCAGGTTCAGGTTTGTACGGCTGGCGGTCAGGTACGCGCCGGTCATCTGCTGCTGGCGGGTAACGCCTACCTCGGCAAGCTGCTGCCCTGGTACCGCAAGGGCTTTATGCCGATCGGCAGTTACATCGGTGCGACTCGGCCGCTCGGCGATCTGGCCGAACAGTTGATTCCCTCCCGCGCAGCGGTCTGCGACATGAACACCCTGATCGATTATTACCGGCTGACGCCGGATAACCGTCTGCTGTTCGGTGGGCGCGCCAGTGCCCGCGATGCCCGTCCCGATGCATTGCGCCAGACCATGCGTGAGCGCATGGCGCAGGTGTTTGGGCAACTGGCGGGTGAGGATTTCGAATACCTCTGGGGTGGTCAGGTCGCGATGACCATGAGCAAGGCGCCGGTGTTTGGTCGGCTGGGGCCGCGGGTGCTGTTTACCCAGGGCTATTCCGGACAGGGCGTGGCGCTGGCCGGATTGGCGGGCAAGCTGATGGCCGAGACGGTGCTGGGCGATGCCCGCAACTTTGACCTGATGGCGCGCTGGCGTCATCTGCCGGTTCCGCCGGGTGCGCCGCTGCAGACCGCTATCCGGGCGCTGGCGCTGCTGTGGTATCGTCTGCAGGACAGTCGTTGATACGGAACCCCTATGAGCAGATCCGCCCCGAAACGCCGCGCCAGCAGTCAGGAACGGATCGACCGTATCCTCGAGGCTACCACTGCGCTGCTTGACCAGGGCGGGCTGAGCGCGCTGTCGATCTACGCCATCGCCGAGCAGGCCGACATTCCCCCGTCTTCGGTGTATCACTTTTTTCCTCAGGTCAGCGACGTGCTGGCGGCGCTGGCCGAGCGCCTGTTCCTTGAGCTGGACGGGATTCTCCAGATACCTCCAGTCTCCCACCCGTCCAGCTGGATGGCGCTGGTCGCCGACATCGAACAGCGTTTTCAGGACTATTACCGCGGCAATCCGGCCGCCCGTGAGCTGCTGTTGGGCGGGCATGATCTGGCCGCCATTCGCCAGGCCGACCAGCAGCACGATCAACTGCTGGGGCGGCGGTTTCAGCAGTGCTTGGCCGAGGTCTTCGTGCTGCCGCCGTTGCCGAATGATGTGGATATCTTCGCGCTGGCCATGCAGGCGGCAGACAAGCTGCTCGCCGTCGGTTATCAGCAGTCTGGCGAGTTGAGCGACCCCATTTGCCGTGAAGCAACACGGCTGATGACCGCCTACCTGGGCGTCTATCTGCCGCCGGTACTGGCGCGGGTCGAGGGGCGCTGAGTGGGGCTGGTGCGCTGGTGGCGTGAGCGCAGCGAACAGCGTCGCTTGCAGCGTGTGCAGGGTGAGCTTGATCCGGCCCTGTGGCAGCAGGCGCTGGGTGACTGGCCCTGTTACCGGCACCTGAGCGCGGCCCAGCGTGAGCGTCTGCATGACACCGCGCTGCGTTTTTTGCTGCGCAAGCATCTGCATCCGCTGGAGGGTGTTGAGCTGGACGATGTTCTGCGTTTGCGGGTCGCCGGAATGGCTGTTCTGCCGGTGCTGGAGATTGGTTTGCACTGGTACGACGGCTGGCAGACCCTGGTGCTCTACGACGGTCCGTTCCGCACCCGGCAGCAATGGCGTGACGAGGCCGGCGTGGTGCACGAAGCGGTGCGCGAGCTGAGCGGCGAGGCCTGGTTGCATGGCCCGGTGGTGCTGTCGCTGGAGGATGTTCGCCATTCTGGGCAAGCGGACGGCTTCAACGTGGTTATTCATGAGCTGGCGCATACGCTGGATATGCGCTCATCCGCCGCCAATGGTTCGCCGCCGCTGCACCGCGGCATGAGCCAGGCCGATTGGGCGCGTGACATGCAAGCCGCCTGGGATGATCTGGCCCAGCGTGCCGAACGCGGTGAGCACCTGCCCCTGGATGCCTACGCGCTGGAGGCGCCGGCTGAGTTCTTTGCCGTGTTGTCGGAGAGCTTTTTCGAATGCCCACAGGTGCTGCACCGCAGCTGGCCTGCAGTCTACCGGCATTTGGTCGATTTTTATCGGCAGGATCCGCTGCGCTGGCATGCCTGAGCGGTGGTGGTGCGCAGGCAGCGCTATGCTTATGGCTGATGTTATGCCGGCTTTCTCGTTAAATATCGGCGAGGCGGCGGGAAAGTCATTGTCAATCAGTTTTTAATTGGTTATAAGTCGATAAATATCGGCTTTTTGTCGAATTCTACCTTCAGGAGAGCGTCATGACCCGTACCGTTACCGTAGCCGCAACCCAGATGGGCTGTTCCTGGGATCGTCAGGCCAACCTCGCACAGGCAGAAAGGCTGGTGCGTGAGGCGGCAGCCAAGGGCGCGCAGATCATCCTGATTCAGGAGCTGTTCGAAACCCCGTACTTCTGTCAGAAGCCCAATCCGGACTACCTGCAGCTCGCGACGCGGGTTAAAGACAACCCGGCGATCAGGCACTTTCAGGCGCTGGCCAGGGAGCTTGAGGTCGTGCTGCCGATCAGTTTCTTCGAGCTGGCCGGGCGGGCGCGCTTCAACAGTGTTGCCATCATTGACGCCGACGGCAGCAACCTGGGTATCTACCGCAAGAGCCATATTCCCGATGGCCCCGGCTACCACGAGAAGTACTACTTCAACCCGGGTGACACCGGCTTCAAGGTCTGGCAGACCCGCTACGCCAAGATCGGCGTCGGTATCTGCTGGGATCAGTGGTTCCCCGAGTGTGCCCGCAGCATGGCGCTGATGGGGGCCGAGCTGCTGTTTTATCCGACTGCCATTGGCAGCGAGCCGCATGATCACAGCATCAACTCGCGGGATCACTGGCAGCGCGTGCAGCAGGGCCATGCCGGCGCCAACCTGATGCCGCTGATTGCCAGTAACCGCATTGGCCGCGAAGAACAGGATGGCTACGACATTACCTTCTACGGCTCGTCCTTTATCGCCAATCAGTTCGGTGAAAAGGTGCAGGAACTGAACGAAACGGACACCGGCGTGCTGGTGCAGACCTTTGATCTGGACGAGCTGGAGCACATCCGCAGCGCCTGGGGTGTATTCCGCGACCGCCGGCCAAACCTGTACGGCCCGGTCAAAACCCTGGATGGCGAGCTGGAGTCCTGAGCCGATGTTCAACCTGCATACCACGCCACGCCACGATGGCTACTTCATGCCCGCCGAGTGGGCGCCGCACAGCCAGACCTGGATGATCTGGCCTGAACGGCCGGACAACTGGCGCCAGCAGGCGGTGCCGGCGCAGGCCGCCTTTGCCGCCGTGGCGCAGGCGATAGCCGGCTTTGAGCCGGTCACCGTTGGCGTCTCGGCGGCGCAGTATGTCAGCGCCTGTGCCCAGCTGGATCATCCGGGTATCCGAGTGGTTGAGCTGAGCAGCAACGATGCCTGGGTACGGGATACCGGCCCGACCTTTGTCATCAACGGTCAGGGCGGATTGCGCGGCGTCGACTGGACCTTCAACGCGTGGGGCGGCGAGCTGGGTGGCCTCTACAGCGACTGGGCGCTGGACGATCAGGTGGCCAGCAAGATTCTGTCGATGGAGCGCTGCCCGCGCTATCGTACCGAAGGCTTTGTGCTTGAGGGCGGCTCAATACACGTTGACGGCGAAGGCACGCTGATCACGACCGAGGAGTGCCTGCTCAACCCCAATCGCAATCCGCATCTGCAGCGAGAGGAAATCGAGTTCAGGCTGGCCGAGTATCTGGGTATCAGCAAGGTCATCTGGCTGCCTGAGGGCCTGTTCAATGACGAAACTGATGGGCACGTCGACAACTTCTGCTGTTTCGTTCGCCCGGGTGAAGTGTTGCTGGCCTGGACAGATGATCCAGACGACCCAAATTATCCGCGTTGTCAGGCGGCGGCTGCTGTGCTGGCTGCCGAGCGCGATGCGCAGGGCCGTGAGCTTGTCATCCACAAAATTCCGATTCCCGGGCCGCTTCATGCAACCGCTGAGGAATGCGCGGATGTGCTGGTGGTGGAAGGCAGTCAGCCCCGTGACCCGACCATTCGTCTGGCGGGATCCTACGTCAACTTTCTGATCGTCAACGACGGCATTGTCGCGCCCAGCTTCGATGATCCGCTTGATGCCGAGGCGCTGGAGGTGCTGCAGCGGGTGTTTCCCGAGCGCAGGGTGGTTATGGTGCCGGGGCGGGAAATCCTGCTCGGCGGTGGCAATATTCACTGCATTACCCAGCAACAGCCGTTGGTCGGGTAGGCCAAGCGGACCTGGCTCACATACCCGGTTCGAGTACTGGAGCCGGATCGGGTCAGCGGGCATAATCAGCGGGCACCACTACGGAGCCGGGCGGTCAAGCTCGGCGGTCTCAGGATGTCTATCCGTCCAGAAGGAATTTCCATGTCGTTTACCAAGTCCCTTCCCTTTCCGCTGATTCGCGGCGCTGCAGCGCTGGGTATGGCGGTCACCCTCGCCGGTTGCGCCGCAACCCAAGGCACCAGCGGCTTTGACGCTTCCGGCCAGGCGCGTCTGCAGGGCGAAATCACCAGCAGCAGTCCGGTGAACTTCAGCGATGGTTCGCACCACCAGGTGTTCGCGCTCAAGCTCAAGCAGGGTGATCTGGTGCGTGTGCAGCAGAGCGGTGCGCTTGACGGTGCGGTACTCACCCTCGTCGACGAGCGCAATCAACTGGTCAATGGCCCTAACCAGGGCGCGCTGCACCTGACCCCTGAAGCCGACGGTACCTATCGTCTCGGTGTCAGCGGGAGCAGCCCGAGCACGTTCGGTCCCTTCCAGCTGAGCCTGGAAAAGGTCACTCCACGCAACAGCGGCGCGCTTGAACTGGATCAGTCGGTGTTTGGCCTGCTGACCCGTAATGGCAACGCCAACACCTACACTCTGAATGTGGCCGAGGCCGGTCTGTACGAAATCCTGATGACCTCCGATGAGCTGGATACCGTACTCAAGCTCAATGGCGGAGCAGTCTCTGCCGAGGATGACGACAGCGGCGGCGGTACCAATTCGCGCATTACCGTGCAGCTGGAGCCGGGTACCTACCAGGTCACCGCAACCGCTCTGGATGATCCGGCAGAGGGCGCCTACGACCTGAATGTCACCAGTCGGCCGTTGCCGGAGGGCGTTGAGCTGGTTAATGGCGGGCCGATCGAGCTGGGTGCCAGCATTACCGGTCTGGCCGACAGCAGCCCGAAGGTCTACAGCCTGACCATCACCGAGCGCGCGCTGCTGCGGGTGGTCATGTCCTCGCCGGTGGTTGACAGCTACCTCAGCCTGCAGGGGCCGGGGGTTGACGTTACCGATGATGATGGCGCGGGCAACAACCTGGATGCCGGCATCACCACGCTGGTCAGTCCCGGCACCTACCGCCTGAGTGCGTCTACTGCCGACGGCAGTGCCGGTCTGTTCACCCTGACTACGGCGACCCAGCCGGTCAGCGGCAGCGGTTCAACCCTGCGTCCGGGGGAAGCGGTCTCCGGTTCGCTGGCCGGTGCCAGTGCCGAAAAGACGCTGGTGATCAGCGAGGCGGGTGCCTACAAGGTCGAGCTGTATGCCGGTGACTTTGACGCCATGCTCAGACTGAGCGGCAACGGTGTCGAACTGGAAGATGATGATGGTGCGGGTGGTACCAACTCGCGTATCAGCAGCTATCTGGAAGCTGGCCGTTACACGCTGACTGCCAGCAGCTATGACAACAATGGTCGTGGCAGCTTTGTGATCAGCGCCGAGCGCGAGCAGTAAGAGGTAAGGCCGGCAGCCCGCTCGGGCTGCCGGTTATCAACGACAGATCAGCCGTTGAGCAGGGCGCGGCCGCGCTGGACGGCTGCCAGCACCTGAGCCGGTGCGGTGCCGCCGATATGGTCACGGGCGTTGACCGATCCTTCCAGTGTAAGCACGTCAAATACATCCCGTTCGATCTGGTCGCTGAAGCGGCGCAGTTCATCCAGCGACATTTCTGCCAGATCCTTCCCTGAGTCGACACCGTACTTGACTGCATGTCCGACGATTTCGTGACAGTCGCGGAACGGAATCCCCTTGCGTACCAGATAGTCGGCCAGATCGGTGGCGGTGGAGAAACCGCGCAGCGCTGCTTCGCGCATGATCTCGATACGCGGCTCGATGGCCGGGATCATGTCGGCAAAGGCGCGCAGGCTGTCGCGCAGGGTGTCTACCGCGTCGAACAGCGGTTCCTTGTCTTCCTGGTTGTCCTTGTTGTAGGCCAGCGGCTGGCTCTTCATCAGGGTCAGCAGGCCCATCAGGTGGCCGTAGACGCGGCCGGATTTGCCGCGTACCAGCTCCGGGACGTCCGGGTTCTTCTTCTGCGGCATGATCGACGAGCCGGTGCAGAAGCGGTCGGGCAGGGCGATAAAGTTGAACTGGGCGCTGGTCCACAGCACCAGCTCTTCGGAGAAGCGCGACAGGTGCATCATCGCCAGCGAGGCTGCGGCGCAGAATTCGATGGCGAAGTCGCGGTCGGAAACACCGTCCAGCGAGTTGCCGGAGATGGCTTCGAAACCGAGCAGCTCGCAGGTCACGCTGCGGTCGATCGGGTAGGTGGTGCCGGCCAGTGCGGCTGAACCGAGCGGCATGCGGTTGACCCGCTTGCGGCAGTCGATCAGGCGCTCGCGGTCACGCTGCAGCATTTCGAACCAGGCCAGCAGATGGTGGCCGAAGGTTACCGGCTGGGCAGTCTGCAGATGGGTGAAGCCGGGCATGATTACGGCATTGTGACGCTCGGCCTGATCCAGCAGGCCGGTCTGCAGGCGGATCAGCTCGGCGACGATGGCGTCGATCTCTTCGCGCAGCCAGAGGCGGATATCGGTGGCGACCTGGTCGTTACGTGAACGACCGGTGTGCAGCTTCTTGCCGGTGATGCCGATGCGGTCGGTCAGCCTGGCTTCGATGTTCATGTGCACATCTTCGAGGTCGACGCGCCAGTCGAACTGCCCGGCTTCGATTTCAGCGCGAATGGCATTCAGCCCGTCGATGATGGTGTCGCGCTCGGCATCGGTCAGTACGCCGACCTTGGCCAGCATGGTGGCGTGGGCGATCGAGCCCTGAATGTCGTGCTTGTACAGACGCTTGTCGAAATCCACCGAGGCGGTGAAACGGGCAACGAAGGCGTCGACCGGTTCGCTGAACCGGCCACCCCAGGATTGGTTGGTTGTCTTGTCTTGGGTCATGTCTCGGATGGGTCCGCTGCGTGTAGTATCAGAAAACGGGTAGCATACCACTTCACGCTTGCACGATGGCGGCGGGCTGGCAGACACTGATGACATGAAGAACGGATTCTGGACGTTGCTCAAACAACCCTACGACGGAGAGGACTTTTTTCTCCCCGACCTGTGCTCGTCCGTGGCCGTTTTTACCCTGATCGTGCTGGCGCAACTGGTAGTGCTGGTGTGGGTGCTGGCACAGCCGGTCGCCGGTGTCTTTGACTGGGTCCAGCTGGCCATGGCGTCGCTGTTCGTGCAGTGGATTGTGCTGCTGTCGGCCGCCGCGCTGTGCCGGTTGCGCGGATGGATGCAGCGTCGGCCGCTGGTGCTGGCGGTGGCGGTATGCTACGCGGTGGTGATTGCGCCGACCCTGCTGTTTACCGTGCTCGGCGACTGGGTTATCTACCGCGGCTTGCAGGGCGCCTTGCACTGGGATGCTCAGCAGTTGCTTCGCCATGGCCTGATTGCGTTGATCATGACCAGTTTGCTGCTGCGCTACTTTTACCTGCAGCAGCAATGGCAGCGTCAGCATCAGGCCGAATTGCGCTCGCGGCTGCAGGCTCTGCAGTCGCGCATTCGCCCTCACTTTCTGTTTAACAGCCTCAACAGTATTGCCAGCCTGATCGAGATTGATCCTGCCAAGGCCGAGCAGGCTGTGCTCGATCTGTCGGACCTGTTTCGCGCCAATCTGGCCAGCCCGGACACGTTGTCGAGCTGGGGCGAGGAGCGCCGCCTGTGCGAAGGTTATCTGCGCATCGAGCAGTACCGCCTGGGGCAGCGCATGCGCGTGCACTGGTCGGTCGTTGCGTTGCCGGATGAGGTGCCGATGCCTCTGCTGACGCTGCAGCCCCTGCTGGAAAATGCCATTTTGCACGGACTGCAGCCCCGGCTCGACGGGGGCGATATCTATATCGAGGGTCGGCTGCATGAGGGGCAGGTGGAACTTGTGGTGCGCAATACCTGTCCTGAACAGACAGACACCCATCACGGCTCGCGCATGGCGATGAGCAATATCCGGGCTCGGCTGCAGGCGCTGTTCGGTGAGCAGGCGCAGCTGACAGGCTGGCGGGAAGGGGAATGCTTCTTCAGCAGGCTGGTCTATCCTGTTAAACAACGTCCAACAATGGCAGAGAAGTCATTACCGAATGAAAGTACTGATCGCTGATGATGAACCGCTGGCCCGCGAGCGGCTGGCGCGACTGGTCGGTTCACTGCCGGGCTACAAGGTCTTACCGGAGATGGCCAGCAACGGTCACGAGGCGCTGCAGTTGGTGCAGGAGCATCATCCGGACATTGTTCTGCTGGATATCCGCATGCCCGGACTGGATGGCCTGCAGACGGCGGCCAAGTTATGTGAAAGCCCGGAGGCCCCGGCCGTCGTGTTTTGTACCGCACACGGCGAGTATGCGCTCGACGCCTTCGCGGTCAGCGCGGTTGGCTATCTGCTCAAACCGGTGCGCAGCGAAGCGCTGGAAGAGGCGCTGGCCAAGGCTCAGCGGCCCAACCGCATGCAGCTGGCCAGTCTCGGCAAGGCTACGGCATCTGGCGATGACATGCCGGCCCGCAGCCACATCAGCGCGCGGACCCGCAAGGGTATCGAGTTGATACCGATTGAGGACGTGCTGTATTTCATTGCCGATCACAAGTACGTCACCCTGCGGCATGTCAACGGCGAGGTGCTGCTCGACGAACCGCTCAAGGCGCTGGAGGAGGAGTTTGGCGATCGTTTTGTCCGCATCCATCGTAACGCCCTTGTGGCGCGGTCGCGTATCGAGTGCCTGCAACGTACCTCAATGGGTCACTTCGAGTTGTGTCTGAAGGACCTGGAAGGAGAGACGCTGACAGTCAGTCGTCGTCATGTTCCCGGTGTGCGCAGGCTCATGGATCGCCTGTGAGTGACCTGCGACACCCGCCCGCGTGGATGCCTGCCTGACCATGGCGTATGATGCGACCTGGTTTGAAGCGAGAGTCCCATGAGTCGACATCTGCGAATTGCCACCCGAAAGAGCGCCCTGGCCCTGTGGCAGGCCGAGTATGTTAAGGCGCGTCTCGAACAGCTTGACCCGGCGCTCAGCGTCAGTCTGGTTCCGATGGTTAGCCGTGGCGACCAGTTGCTGGACTCGCCGCTGGCCAAGATCGGCGGCAAGGGCCTGTTCGTCAAGGAGCTGGAAACCGCCATGCTGAACGACGAGGCGGATCTGGCCGTGCACTCCATGAAGGATGTGCCGATGCAGTTCCCTGAAGGCCTCGGGCTGTATGCCATCTGCGAGCGTGAAGACCCCCGCGACGCCTTTGTCTCCAACAACTTCGATCATCTCGACAGCCTGCCTGCCGGCAGCGTCGTCGGTACATCCAGTCTGCGCCGTCAGGCGCAGATCATGGCGCGTCGACCTGATCTGCAGATCCGTTTCCTGCGCGGCAATGTGAATACGCGCCTGGCCAAACTGGATGCCGGTGAATATGACGCGATCATTCTGGCTACGGCGGGTCTGGTGCGTCTTGGCTTTGGCGAGCGTATTCGCTATTCGATGCCGCCTGAGGAGAGCCTGCCAGCGGGTGGGCAGGGCGCGGTCGGCATCGAGTGCCGCAGTGACGATATCGAGCTGCAGGCACTGCTGCTCAAGCTGAATGATGAGGATAGTGCCCTGCGTGTGCGCGCCGAGCGAGCGCTCAATACCCGCCTGAACGGTGGCTGCCAGGTGCCGATTGCCTGTTATGCCGAGCGCGAGAATGGCCAGCTATGGCTGCGCGGACTGGTTGGCGATCCGGATGGTCAGCGCCTGCTGCGGGCCGAGGCGCGTGGCGCGGAAAGCGATCCGGAGACACTCGGCATTTCGGTCGCCGAGGACCTGCTGGCGCAGGGTGCACAGGCTATTCTGGACGCCGTATACGAGGAGGCGCCTGCGCGGTGAGCGGGTGTTTGCTGCTGACCCGTCAGGCGGCGGACAATCAGCGATTGGCTGCACGTTTTGCAGCCGAAGGCGTCGAGACCTGCAGCGTGCCGTTGCTCGAGCTGCGGCCCTGCGAGGAAGGGCCGGTCGAGCGCCAGTACATGCTTGACCTGGATCGCTATCACGCGGTGGTTGTGGTCAGTCCGACCGCAGCCCGGTTGGGTCTGGAGCGGCTCGACCGCTACTGGCCTCAGCCACCGGTTGGTATCGACTGGCTGGCGGTTGGCGCAGGAACCGCGCAGGTGCTGCGCGATTACGGGCTTGCGGCGCAGTGCCCGGCGCAGGGGCAGGACAGCGAGGCATTGCTCGCCATGCCGTTGTGGCAGGCACACTTTGCCCGGCCGGATCTGCGTGTGCTGATCTGGCGCGGCGAGGACGGACGTGAGCATTTGGCCGACCGGATTCGCGCCGCCGGTGGTACGGTGCACTATCTGCCGCTTTACGCGCGCAGCGCGCCGGAGTCGCTGCCAGCCGAGCTGGCAGCTGTAGCTCCGCGGGTGGACCGGTTGATCGTGCTCAGCGTGCAGGCCTTGAGCAACTGGCGCGTGGCCGCCGGAGCGCACTGGGAGCAGCAGCGCCACTGGCGCTGCTGGGTGCCGAGTGAGCGGATTGCGGCGCAGGCCGCCGCCTGGGGTTGTACAGATGTAGTAACCTGTCGAGGTGCGGATGATGCCGCGCTGGTCGAGGCCGTGCTGACTGGCTCGTCGGGATGACAAAGGGGATGCGTGTGGAACCGAGCGAAGCGAATAACAAGACCGAACAGCCGCCGAGTGTGGCCAAGCCCGAAGTCGACAAGGCCGAGCCGGGCAAGCCGAATCCTGCAGCCAGCCGTAAACCGGCGCGCACTGGTGGAGGCGGCCGCGGGGTGAGTTTGCTGGCGCTTTTGCTGGCTGCCGCTGCTCTGGGACTGTCCGGCTGGCAATGGCAGCAGGCCCGCCAGCAACAGCAGGCCCAGCTTGATTTGCTGGCGCAGCAGGCGAGTCAGCTCGCCAGCGCCAATGCCCGTCTTGATCAGCGCCTTGATGGCGTGCCACAGGGCAGCGACTGGGCGGCGGCACAGAGGTTGATCGCCGAAATGCAGCGTGGTCAGCAGGCGCTGGCTGACCGCTTGAAAGTCCTGCAGGGTGATGGCCGTGACGAATGGAAACTGGCTGAGGCACAGTATCTGCTGCGCCTGGCCTCGCTCCGGCTGCTGGCGGTGCAGGATGTCGCCGCCGCGCGTGAATTACTGGGAACCGTCGACGGCATTCTGAAGTCGATGCCTGACAGCGGCCTGTATGGCGTCCGCGAACAACTGGCCAGTTATCAGGCTGAGCTGGAAAGCTTGCCCGAACTGGATCGTGCCGGCGTGTTCCTGCGCCTGGGTGCCCTGCGTGATCAGGCCGAGACGCTGGCTGCATTACCGGTACCCGAATTTGATCCCGATGAGCTCAGCACCGAAGAGGAATACGCCGATCGCCTGCAGCGCCGTGATCGCTGGGATCGTGTGCTGATGCGTCTTGAGCGTTACGTGCGGGTCGATTTCCAGCGTGGCAAGGTCATCACTCCGCTGCTTGATGATGCGGAGCTGCAGCGGGTTCGTCGTACGCTGCAGCTGACCCTGGAACAGGCCCAGTGGGCCGCGCTCAGGGGAGAGGAAGAGGTCTATCAGGCCAGTCTTACGCAGGCGGAAAAATTGCTGGCCCAGTACTTCGAGCTGGAGAACCCAAGAGTGCAAGCCATGCAGGCCCAGTTGCAGGGGCTGCGTGAGCGTGCAGTCAGCCTGTCGCCGCCGGATCTGACACCGCTGCAGCAAAGTCTGGCCAACTACCTGCAGTCGCGCGGGGCGCCGCAGGCGGAGGAGCCTGCCGATGAGTAAAAGCTATGTGGCCATCCTGGCGGTCGTACTGGTCGCCGCATTGCTCGGCATGGCGATCGCCGAGGACCCGGGATACCTGCTGATTGCCTGGCGCAATGTGTCGATCGAGACCAGCATCTGGGTCGGTATCGGCTTTCTGTTGGCGTGCTGGCTGTTGCTCTGGCTTGCGCGCTCGCTCTGGCGTTTGCTGACGGCGTCTGGTCGCCGGATCAACCCGTGGTCGCGCCGCAACCTGCAGCAGCGCGCCAGTGCGCTGGCTACCCGCGGGCTGCTGGAATTTGCCGAAGGGCACTGGAAGCAGGCCGTGCGCCTGCTCAAGCGATCTGCCCCACACTCCGAACTGCCGTTGATCAACTATCTTGCTGCTGCCCGGGCTGCCAACGAACTGGAAGACTATGCCGAGTCCGACGCGCTGCTGCGTGAAGCCTATGAGGTTACCCCCGAGGCCGATGTCGCCATTGCGGTGACCCAGGCGCAGCTGCAGATGGTCCGTGGCCAGTTCGAGCAGGCGCTGGCGACGCTCACTCGCCTGCGCAAGGATCACCCCAAGCACCTCTACGCGCTCAAGTTGATGAGCCAGGTCTATTTGCGACTGGAGGACTGGGCGCGTCTGCTGGAACTGCTGCCGGAGTTGCGCAGGCAGAATGCGTTGCGCGAGGACGAACTGCAGGCGCTGGAGCGCCGGGTGCATGCCGCGTTGCTGGCGCAGGCTGGCCAGCGTCTGGCAGCCGCCGATAGCGACCCTGCCAGTCTGGTCATTGCTGCCTGGGAGCGGATGCCGACCCGGCTGCGTGAGGATCCCGAGCTTATCGAAGCCTATGCCTTGCAGTTGCGCGGGCATAGTCGTGAGGAAATGGCCGAGCAGGTGCTGCGAGCTGCCTTGTTGCAGCAGTTCGACGAGCGCCTTGCGAACCTCTATGGGCTGGTCAGGGGCAAGGACTGCGCGCGTCAGCTGGCCAATGCCGAGCAATGGCTACTCAAGCACCCGCATAACGCAACGCTGCTGCTGGCGGCGGGACGGCTGGCCCAGCGGAACAGTCTGTGGGGTAAGGCCCGTGATTATCTGGAAGCGAGCTTCGCCAGCCGCCGGGATATCCAGACCTGCGCCGAGCTGGCTCGCCTGCTTGATCGCATGGGGGATAGCGCAGGAGCTCAGCGGACCATTCGGGACGGCTTCGAAATGCTGGAAGATCACCTGCCGACGTTACCGTTGCCTGACGCCTGAGGCTGTGCGACCTGTTGCAGGCCCCGGTTGAGCTGCAAGCGGGCCTGCTCTCCCGCCTCACCCGGGGTGAAGCAAACGTGCATGGTCGGCTCGGCCAGCAGTTGAGGTGCAAACGCCAGCTTGTCTGCACTCTGGCGCAGCTGAGGGTCATGGGCCATCCAGTAGTGCATGACCTGCTCATCGATGACTGCTGCATCCAGTCTGCCGTACACCAGCTTCAGGAGATTCAGTTCATCGCTGGCGGCTTCCTTGACCTTGAGCGTGCCTTCGGCCACCAGAGCATCGAACTCGGGCGCGTTGCGATAGCCGCGTACCACGCCGATTCGGTACTGCGCCAAGTCCTCCAGCTTGTCCCAGCGCACAGATATATCACTGCGAACTGCCAGGCCGACGCGGCTGGTGCCAATGCTGTCGGAGTAGAGACACAGGTTGTCATTGGCGAAGTAGCGGGGGAAATAGCCCACGATCTCCGGCTCGGTTGTTGCCGATCGGATGGCTCTGCTCCAGGGCTGGAAGTGGATCAGCAGGGGTTCATTCTGTGTCGCCAGTGCCTGATGCAACAGGTGCGACAGGGTTCCCTGCTCCGGCAGCTCCGCGCCGCTGTAGGGTGGCCACTCCAGGCTGCTCAGCTCCATCGCTCCGGCGGGGGTGCAGAGCAATGGCAGACTCAGCAGCGATGCTCTCAGCTTGGCAGTGCGCATGGGACCTCCCTGATCTCAGCGGTGTCTGATGGCGTTCAGTCTAGGTCGCCGGACAACCGCTGTCATGTGCTGTCAGGGCTGACGTGGCGCGTAGGCGAAGGCATCGGCGAGCATGTGATCTTCCGGCATGCCGGAAGCCACCAGCGCGTCCAGTGTCCCGTAGACCATGGCAGGGGAGCCGCTGACAATAAAGCGGTAGTCGGCCAGATCGGCGATATCCTCACAAACTGCCTGGTGCAGCATTCCCTGACGCTCCGGCCAGTCCGGCTGGTCGCTGATGACTCTGTGCAGGTACAGGTTAGGTGCCTGCTGCCAGCGTTGCCAGTGTGGAGCCTCATACAGGTCATCACTGTGGCGCACGCCCCAGTAGAGATGGATCGCGTGGGCAAATCCCTGCTGCAGACATTGTTCAACGATGCTCTGCATCTGGGCCAGTCCGGTGCCGGCGGCAATCAGTACCAGTGGCTGATCCGGCAGCTCCGACAGGCATGCCTCGCCGAAGGGCGCCTGGATGCGTGCCACCTTGTGTTGCTGCAGATAGTCGATGACTGCCTGGGTGACCGGGTCGCGGGTAAGGATATGCAGCTCTAGCATGCGCTCTTCGCTGGGCGCGGAGGCAATGGAAAAGGCTGCAGGTTCTGCGCCGTCGCGCTCCAGCAGCAGATACTGACCTGGGTGATAACGCAGGGGTTTGCCAGCCGGCGTGCGCAAGCGCACCCGCCAGACGTCGCCGCCAATCGGGCTGCATTCAACCACCTGGCAGGCCAGTTTGCGCACGGGTAGTTGGCCGGGCGCCAGGATCCCTTCCCAATGCAGCGCACAGTCTTCCAGCGGCTCGGCCACGCAGGTGAATATCTCTTCGCCCGGGCCGGCCTCACGGCTGTCCGGCAGTTTCACGCGGCCATGCAGCAATACCGCTTCGCAGACATGGCAGTTGCCGTTGCGGCAACTATTGGGCGCATCAAATCCCTCGCGGCGCGCTGCATCCAGAATGGTTTCGCCTGGTGCGGTCTCCAGGTCCAGGCCGCCCGGCTCCAGTGTGATTCTCATCAATCAATACCCAGCTCTGCCCAGAGTGCGTCCACGCGCTGACGTACCTGCGCGTCCTGTTCAATCGCCACGCCCCACTCGCGGGTAGTTTCCCCCGGCCACTTGTTGGTGGCATCCATCCCCATTTTGCTGCCGAGACCGGAGACCGGTGAGGCGAAATCGAGGTAGTCGATCGGTGTATTGTCGATCATCACGGTATCGCGTTTGGGGTCCATGCGGGTGGTGATGGCCCAGATAATGTCGTTCCAGTCGCGGATGTTGATGTCATCGTCCACCACGATTACATACTTGGTGTACATGAACTGACGCAGGAAGCTCCAGACGCCGAGCATCACGCGCTTGGCATGGCCCGGATACTGTTTCTTCATCGACACCACCGCCATGCGGTAGGAGCAGCCTTCCGGCGGCAGGTAGAAGTCGGTTATCTCGGGAAACTGCTTCTGCAGCAGTGGCACAAAAACCTCATTCAGCGCCACGCCCAGCACCGCCGGCTCATCCGGCGGCCGGCCAGTGTAGGTGCTGTGGTAGATCGGCTTCTCGCGCTGGGTAATGCGTTCAACGGTAAACACCGGGAAGCGATCCACTTCGTTGTAGTACCCGGTGTGGTCGCCAAACGGACCTTCGTCAGCCATTTCGCCCGGATGGATGACCCCTTCCAGCACGATCTCGGCGCTCGAGGGAACCTGCAGGTTTGAGCCGCGACACTTGATCAGCTCGGTGCGCTGGCCGCGCAGCAGGCCTGCAAAGGCGTATTCGGACAGGCTGTCTGGCACCGGGGTCACGGCACCGAGAATGGTGGCCGGGTCGGCGCCCAGCACCACGGCAACCGGGAACGGCTCGCCCGGGTGGGCCTTTTGCCACTCATGGAAGTCCAGTGCGCCACCACGATGGCTCAGCCAGCGCATGATGACCTTGTTGCGGCCAATCACCTGCTGGCGATAGATGCCCAGGTTCTGCCGTTCCTTGTGCGGGCCACGGGTGACCACCAGCCCCCATGTGATCAGCGGGCCGGCGTCGCCGGGCCAGCAGGTCTGCACCGGAATGCGCCCGAGGTCGACGTCATCGCCCTCGAATACCTGCGCCTGACAGGGGGCATCCTTGACGACCTTGGGCGCCATGTTGATGACCTTCTTGAAGATCGGCAGCTTGGACCAGGCGTCTTTCAGACCTTTTGGCGGATCGGGTTCCTTCAAAAAGGCCAGCAGCTTGCCGATTTCTCGCAGCTCGCTGATGCTTTCGGCGCCCATGCCCATGGCGACGCGTTCGGGCGTACCGAACAGGTTGCCGAGTACCGGCATGTCGAAACCGGTGGGATTTTCAAACAACAGGGCAGGGCCACCCTTGCGCAGGGTGCGGTCGCAGACTTCGGTCATCTCCAGCACGGGAGAGATGGGAGTCTGGATGCGCTTGAGTTCGCCGCGCTGTTCCAGGCCCTTGATGAAATCGCGTAGATCGGAATATTGCATTTGAGCTTCAAGCCTCAAGCTTCAAGCTGCAAGCAGTGCGTGGTATGCCGCAGCCTGTGGTGTTTGGTCAGAAGCACAGTGGGTTGACAGTCAGGCCGCCTAGGCGGCCTGACCTGCTGAAAGCGACCAGCTACAGCGGACTGCTTGCAGCTTGTGGCTTTCAGCTTGTCGCTTTAATTCTTGCTGCGCTTCATCGACAGGAAGAACTCGTCGTTGGTCTTGGTATCTTTCAGACGGTCCAGCAGGAACTCGATCGCCGCGATCTCGTCCATCGAATGCAGAATCTTGCGCAGAATCCACATGCGCTGCAGTTCGTCTTCGCTGGTCAGCAGCTCTTCGCGACGGGTGCCGGAACGATTGATGTTGATGGCCGGGAAGGTGCGCTTCTCGGCAATCTTGCGATCCAGGTGGATCTCCATGTTGCCGGTGCCCTTGAACTCCTCGTAGATCACCTCGTCCATCTTCGAGCCGGTGTCGACCAGCGCGGTGGCGATGATGGTCAGGCTGCCGCCTTCTTCGATGTTGCGCGCGGCGCCAAAGAAGCGCTTGGGCTTCTCCAGGGCGTGGGCGTCAACACCACCGGTCAGCACCTTGCCGGAGCTCGGGATCACGGTGTTGTAGGCGCGGGCCAGACGGGTGATGGAGTCGAGCAGAATGATCACGTCTTTCTTGTGTTCAACCAGGCGCTTGGCCTTCTCGATCACCATTTCGGCAACCTGAACGTGACGGGCCGGCGGCTCGTCGAAGGTGGAGGCAACCACTTCGCCGCGCACGGTGCGCTGCATTTCGGTTACTTCTTCCGGGCGCTCGTCGATCAGCAGAACGATCAGGTGGCACTCGGGGTTGTTGCGGGCGATGTTCGAAGCGATGTTCTGCAGCATCAGCGTCTTACCGGCCTTCGGCGGTGCAACCAGCAGGCCACGCTGACCTTTGCCGATCGGGGCGCAGAGATCGATGATGCGGGCCATCAGGTCTTCGGTGGAACCGTTGCCGGCCTCCATGACCAGGCGCTCATCGGGGAACAGCGGGGTAAGGTTTTCGAACAGGATCTTGTTCTTGGTGTTTTCCGGCTTGTCGAAGTTGATCGAATCAACCTTCAGCAGGGCAAAGTAGCGCTCGCCGTCTTTTGGCGGGCGAATCTTGCCGGAAATGGTATCACCGGTACGCAGGTTGAAACGGCGGATCTGGCTGGGCGAGACGTAGATGTCGTCCGGGCCGGCCAGATAGGACGAGTCAGCCGAGCGAAGGAAGCCGAAGCCGTCCTGCAGAATCTCCAGAACGCCGTCACCGAGAATGTCTTCACCGCCCTTGGCGTGCTTTTTCAGGATGCCGAAAATCACATCCTGTTTTCGCGATCGGCCCATGTTCTCGAGGCCCATCTGGTTGGCGATTTCCAACAGTTCGGTAATAGGTTTTTGTTTGAGGTCGGTCAGGTTCATAGGTTCGGAGAGTGATGTAAGGGTTTCGGCAGGAAAGGTTCTTTTCGGCCGCCATGGAACATGGGGCGATCAGCTTGGCTGCGGTGTGTTTTGAGAAGCCGCTGCGCAGGGTGCGTCAGGGCGTTGGAAGCCAAATCTAGCACCGCCGGCCGGTGACGTCCAGCATTGCGGGTGCAAAAAAAGCCCCGGCGGGATTCGCCAGGGCTTGATACATCAGATGTTGCTGTCGAGGAAGGCTGCCAGCTGCGACTTGGACAGGGCGCCGACCTTGGTGGCCTCAACGTTGCCGTCCTTGAACAGCATAAGCGTCGGAATGCCGCGCACGCCGTACTTTGGTGCGGTTTCTGCGTTTTCGTCGATATTCAGTTTGCAGATCTTCAACTTGCCGCTGTAGTCCTTGGCAATTTCGTCCAGTACCGGGGCGATCATTTTGCAGGGACCACACCACTCTGCCCAGTAATCAACCAGGACAGGGGTATCGGACTTGAGCACTTCGTCTTCGAAGCTGCTGTCAGTGACGTGCACAATCAGATCGCTCATGTGTTTCTCCAGAGGGATAAAAAGGCGGAATTGCCGAATCATAGCACCACCCTATACGGCTGCGAAAGGCGATGATCAGTACCGTTGTGCAGGCAATTGTCATCGAGCAGGTGCTAGAATCGAACCAATTCAGACCTGACAGGAAGAGTGCATGGCAGACGCACAGCCGAATGATTTTTCGCTGGTAGCCGCAATTGATCTGGGCTCCAACAGCTTTCACATGGTGTTGGCGCGGGTTGATCAGGGGGAGATACGGATCCTCGAGCGGCTGGGTGAAAAGGTGCAGCTGGCCGCCGGACTCGATGACGACAACATGCTCAGTGACGAAGCCATGCAGCGCGGGTTGGATTGCCTGCGCCGCTTCGCCCAACTGATCAATGGTCTGCCACAGGGTGCGGTACGGATCGTCGGGACCAACGCCCTTCGCGAGGCGCGCAACCGTGGCCAGTTCATTCGTCAGGTTCAACAGGTGCTCGGGCACCGGGTGGAGGTGATCTCCGGCCGTGAGGAAGCGCGGCTTATCTTTCTGGGCGTATCCCACACCCTGGCTGACGACGAAGGCAAGCGCCTGGTGGTCGACATCGGTGGTGGCAGTACCGAGTTCATTGTTGGCGAGCGCTTTGAGCCGTTGCTGCGTGAGAGCTTGAGCGTTGGGTGCGTATCCTTCACTCGCCAGTTTTTTTCCGACGGCAAGATTACCGCGGCCCGCTACAGTCAGGCCTATACCGCTGCGCGGCTGGAGCTGATGAATATTGAACAGGCCATTCAGCGCCTGGGCTGGAGCGAGGCGGTTGGCGCCTCGGGCACCATTCGTGCGGTTGGTCAGTGCATTCAGGCCGGCGGTCGCGGCCAGGGAGAGGTAACCCGCGAAGGGCTGCAGTGGCTCAAGCGGAGACTGCTCAAGGCAGCCCACGTCGACAAGCTGGATATGCCGGGGCTGAAGGCGGATCGCCAGCCGATCCTGCCGGCTGGACTGGCCATTCTGGAAGCGCTGTTCGACGCCCTCGGAGTGGAATCCATGCACCACTCCGAGGGCGCCCTGCGTGAGGGGGTGCTCTACGACCTGCTGGGGCGCCATAGCCATGAGGATGTGCGTGAGCGCACGCTGAGCGCGCTGATGGAGCGCTATCACGTTGACCTGGAACAGGCCGCCCGCGTCGAGGCCAAGGCCCAGAAACTGCTGGGCAAGGTGGATGACGCCTGGCAACTGGTCGCCAGCAAGCAGGCACCATTGCTGACCTGGGCGGCGCGGGTCTATGAAATCGGGCTGGATATCGCCCACAGCCAGTACCACAAGCACGGCGCCTATCTGATCGAGCACTCCGATCTGCCCGGGTTTTCGCGCCAGGACCAGCAGGCGCTGGCACTGCTGGTGCGCGGGCACCGGCGCAATATGCCAAGCGCCGACCGGCTGGCCGAATTCGGTGATGAGGCGGTCAACCTGCTGCGCTTGTGCATGATTCTGCGGCTGGCGATTCTCTATCACCATATCCGCGGTTATCAGGACATGCCGGAAATGGCGGTCGAGGCCAGTCAAGACGCGCTGGCCGTAACCTTCCCTGACGGCTGGCTGGAGCAGAACCCGCTGACCCAGGCTGACTTCGAACGCGAAGCGCAGTACTGGGCCAAGGCTGGTTACAGGTTGACGGTTCGCTGAGACGAGTTGGCCAGTTTCTCCAGCAGCGTTGCCTGGGCGCTGCGGGGAATCTGGTTGCCGCTCGGTGAGCTCAGCACGTAGGAGCCGTCAGGTTGCAGAATCCAGCTGCGGGTATTGTCGGTCAGAAAGACCTGCAGCTCCTGCTTGGCGCGGGTGATCAGCTTCTTGCCCTCAAGCGGGAAGCAGGTCTCGACCCGCTTGTCGAGATTGCGTTCCATCATGTCGGCACTGGACATCCAGACCTGTTCCTGACCGTCGTTGAGGAAGTAGTAGACCCGGCTGTGCTCCAGGAAGCGGCCGATGATCGAACGCACGGTTATGTTGTGTGATACGCCGGGAATGCCCGGGCGCAGACAGCACATGCCGCGGATAATCAGGTCGACTTTCACGCCGCACTGGGATGCCTTGTAGAGCGCCTTGATCACCTTGGCATCGGTCAGCGAGTTGGCCTTGGCGATGATATGCGCGGGCTTGCCGGCCTGGGCGTTGAGGGTTTCCCGATTGATCAGTTCCAGCAGGCGTTTCTTCAGTGTGAAAGGCGCCTGCAGCAGTTTCTTCATGCGCTGGGTCTTGCCCATGCCGATCAGCTGGTTGAACAGCTTGTGCACGTCTTCGGTCAGCGCCACGTCAGAGGTCAGGATGCTGTAGTCGGTGTACAGCCGCGCATTGCCTGCGTGGTAGTTGCCGGTGCCGAGGTGCACATAGCGTTTCAGGTTGCGCTCTTCGCGGCGCAGGATCAGCATCATCTTGGCGTGGGTCTTGAAGCCGACCACTCCATAGATCACTACCGCCCCAGCCTGCTGCAGACGGCTCGCCAGCTGCAGGTTGGACTCTTCGTCGAAACGCGCCCGCAGCTCGATCACCACGGTCACTTCCTTGCCGTTACGGGCGGCATCGACCAGCGCGTTGACGATTTCGGAGTTGGCACCGGTGCGATACAGGGTCTGCTTGATCGCCAGCACGTTCGTATCCTGGGCCGCCTGGCGCAGCAGGTCGACGACCGGTGAAAATGACTCATAGGGATGCTGCAGCAGGATGTCCTGCTTGCTGATGGCCTGGAACAGGTTGTCAGCGCCGGACAGCGCCCGCGGCAGCCCCGGGCTGAAT
The DNA here is from genome assembly GCF_027474385.1 of Halopseudomonas sp. MFKK-1. NCBI lineage: Bacteria > Pseudomonadati > Pseudomonadota > Gammaproteobacteria > Pseudomonadales > Pseudomonadaceae > Halopseudomonas > Halopseudomonas sp. MFKK-1. The sequence continues at coordinate 799,800 of NZ_CP114836.1, read as the reverse complement.
GGCGGGAACTGCAGCTGCGGGTGATTTTCCAGGCCGGTGATCGAGAACAGCCGGGTCAGGTTGACCGGACCGTTGACCTCGTACAGCTCCGCTTCTGTCAGGCCGAATTGGCGCAGCAGAAAATCGGTCAGCGGCTTCGGACAGTTGTCGGCAACCTCCAGGCGTACTGCATCGCCGTAACGGCGCGACAGTAGCTCGCCGCGCAGCGCACGTGCCAGATCGTCGACTTCTTCCGGATCAACAATCAGGTCGGCGTTGCGTGTCAGACGGAACTGGTAGCAGCCGAGGACTTTCATGCCGGGGAACAGTTCGTCGGCATGGGCGTGGATCATTGACGACAGGAACACGAAGTTGTCGCCACCATCACAGAGCTCGTCGGGCAGGCGAATCAGGCGCGGCAGCGAGCGCGGCGCAGGAATGATCGCCATGCCGGAGTCGCGACCGAAGGAGTCGATGCCGTCGAGCTGAACGATAAAGTTCAGGCTCTTGTTCACCAGCAGTGGGAAGGGATGCGTCGGGTCCAGCCCGATCGGGCTGATGATCGGCGCGACCTGCTGGCGGAAGAAGCGGCGAATCCACAGGGTCTGCTTGTGCGTCCACTGATAGCGGCGCAGGAAGCGGATGCCCTTCTCATTCAGCTGCGGCAGCAGAATGTCATTGAGGATGCTGTACTGGCGGCTGACCTGATAGTGCGCGGTCTCGCTGATCTTGCTCAGTACCTGCTGCGGTTGCAGCCCGTCTGGGCCGGTTTGTTCGCGGGCAAAGGTAATTTGCTTCTTCAGACCGGCAACGCGGATCTCGAAGAACTCGTCCAGGTTGCTGGAAAAGATCAGCAGAAACTTCAGCCGCTCAAGCAGCGGATAGGATTCGTCCAGCGCCTGTTCGAGCACGCGGATATTGAACTGCAGTTGCGACAGTTCGCGATGAATGTAGAGCTCGGGCGCGTTCAGATCGGGAACCGGGGTGGCTTCGACCACCTTTTCGCTGAGCTGCGCCGGACGGGTAACCAGATCACTGCGTGCGCTGGTTTCGGCTGGCGGCGCGATATCGTCCTTGCTGGTATCACGGGTGCTGTTGAGCTCTGACATGGTTTCCTCTGTGCAGCTACTGACGGCTGCGTAACTGACGCGCCGCGGTTTTGGCAAAATAGGTCAGGATGCCGTCGGCTCCTGCACGTTTGAAGGCGGTCAGTGACTCCAGAATCACCGCTTCGCTGAGCCAGCCGTTGTTGATGGCGGCGCAGTGCATGGCGTACTCGCCACTGACCTGATAGACGAAGGTGGGTACCTTGAAGGTGTCTTTCACCCGGTACACCACATCCAGATACGGCATGCCGGGCTTTACCATCACCATGTCAGCCCCTTCGGACAGATCCATGGCGATTTCGTGCAGTGCCTCGTCGCTGTTGGCCGGGTCCATCTGGTAGGTCGACTTGTTGCCCTTGCCAAGGTTGCCGGCGGAGCCGACCGCATCACGGAATGGCCCGTAGTAGGCACTGGCGTACTTGGCGGAGTAGGCAAGGATACGGGTGTGGATGTGACCTGCGGCTTCCAGCGCCTCGCGCATGGCGCCAACCCGTCCGTCCATCATGTCCGACGGGGCAACGATGTCGGCGCCGGCCTCGGCGTGGGACAGGGTCTGCTTGACCAGCGCTTCGACCGTGACATCGTTCATCACATAGCCGTTGTCGTCGATGATGCCGTCCTGTCCGTGGGTGGTAAACGGGTCCAGGGCGACGTCGGTGATGACGCCCAGCTCCGGGAAGCGAGCCTTGAGGGCGCGCACCGCGCGCTGTGCCAGGCCGTCGGGATTCCAGGCTTCGGCGCCGTCCAGCGATTTCTTCTCCAGCGGCGTGACCGGGAACAGGGCGATGGCCGGGATGCCCAGCTCCACCAGCTCGGCGGCTTCCTCCAGCAACAGATCGATCGACAGCCGCTCGATGCCGGGCATGGAGGCAATGGCTTCGCGCCGTTGCTCGCCCTCCAGGACAAACACCGGATAGATCAGGTCGTCTGCGGTCAGGGTGTTTTCACGCATCATGCGGCGGGAAAAGTCATCCTTGCGCATGCGACGGGGACGGCTGAATGGGAAGGGGCGCTGAACAGGGGAATAACTCACGGGGACTCCAGGGGGGTGCGGGCCGCTGTGCACCTGTCTGATTGACGTTATACGTCCAGATTGTGACGGAAATGTGACAACAGACGCAGGGCAACCTGCTCCTGTGGGGCACCATCAGGACCAGGTGCCAGCTCGACGCGATTGCGTCCAAGCGCCTTGGCACGGTAGAGCGCGGCATCGGCAGCGCCGAGCAGCGTGTTGAAATCATAACCGTGATGTTCGGAACAGGCTACTCCAAGGCTGACGCTCAGATGGATTGGCCGTTGCAGGGACTGTCCTTCATGCTGGCAGATCGACTGTCTGATGCGCTCGGCTACCTGGCCGGCGTCGACACTGTCGAGCCCCGGAAGCACGACGATGAACTCCTCGCCGCCGAAGCGCCCGAGCAGATCCCGGCCGCGCAGCAGCAGGCGAACCCGGTTGACCAGGTGACAGAGCACCTCGTCACCGATCTGGTGACCGAATTCGTCGTTAATATGCTTGAAGTGATCTGCGTCCAGCATGATCAGCGTAAGAGGCTCGTTGCTCGCCGCCATGCGCCGGAGCAGTTGTTCCGCCTGCAGCAGCAGGCTGCGTCGGTTCAGCGTTTCGGTCAGCGGGTCGAGTTCCGACAGCCTTCGCAGGCTGTCGAGGTGGCGGTAGTGGGTCATCAGAATCAGGCCGCAGGCCATGCCGATTTGTGCGGCCATTGCGCCAAGCACCGTAATCAGTTGAAGCGGCCCGCCGAGCAGGTCGTTTGGGCTGTTCCAGCCGGTCAGCGAGGCTGCCGGTCGGGCAACCAGGATGAATCCGTAGGTCAGTGCGATGATCCCGCTGAACCAACTGGCGGTGCGCATCGGCGGCCGTTCTGCAACCAGCAGCTCGGTTGCGCAGAGCAGGCAGAATCCGCCCAGCACCAGCGAACTGATGGCATAGCGTACTGTCAGGTTGTCGATCTGATAGCGGAACACCCAAAGCAGCAGCATGGTGATCAGACTGACCGCTATCGGCGCCCATTGCGGCTGGGTGCGGCTGCGAAATTGACGCAGGCCCAGCCATACCAGCCCGAGCCCCAGGGTCATCAGACCGTTGGCCAGAATAATCGACAGCCCGTGCGGGATACGGTCCTGATTGATATTCAGCAGCAGGCCAAGCATCAGCGATGCATTGCCCAGAGCCCATTGCCGCACGCCGCGTTCGGCAGGTGCCTGCCAGGCTGCCAGAGCGAGCAGCAGGGTTACAGCCAGGGTAACGACCGTCAGGGTGACGGTGAGGGTCTTGATATCCAGATCAGCCAGCATGTGCGCACTCATCCTCGACCTTGGCAGGTCGTCAGCGCTGTTTCGTCCGTGACGGGGAGCGGGGCCATATCCGGCCACCGTTACGGCAGACGTTAAATCATCACCGGCGCGCTGCCAACGCCGAGGCCGCACAGATGTGGTCGGGTTTGCACAAATCCTGATCAGGTCAGAATGCCGCACCCGGTATTGCTGTGAGGTGGTTGTGGCACAATGCTGTATCGAATTGCGGGGTTAATCGGAGATGAATATCTGGCTGCGCAGAGTGCTTGTCGGAGTTGCGTTGCTTGTCTGGCTGGCTGGTCTGGTGTGGGCCTACTGGTGGTTTGAGGGGCGCTATATCAAGGCATTTGAGCGACCTGTTTTCTTTCAGGCCGAGCAGGTGGCGCCGCCGTTTGCTCCCGGGCAGGTGCAGGTGGTGCATGTCTGGCAGTCAAGCTGCCCCTGCAGCGCCGGCCACGAGGCCTATGTTGAGGAAATGACCAGACGCTTCGCGGAGCAGGGCGTGCGTTTCGCCCGCTCCGGACAGTATCCGACGAGTGGTATGCCGGCCGGCTTGAGTAACCTGCCTTACTGGCCGATACCTCAAGCATGGTCCGGTTGGCCGGGCGCGCCGTCTATTGCCATCTGGGCAGCGGACGGAAGTCTGGCCTATGTTGGACCTTACAGCGATGGAGCGCACTGCAGTGCCGACAGCAGTTTTGTGGAGCCGGTTGTTCAGGCTTTGCTAGCGGGGCGCAAGGTGAACATCACCCGGCAGGACGCCGTTGCCTGTCTATGTGATCTGCCTGTCGTGGAGAGCTCTGCCGATGTCGAAACCGGTTCCCGAAAGTCTGACCCTTGAAGCGCACTACCTGCATGCCGATCGCGCCATGCTGGGCGTACTCTGGCTTTGCCTGCTGGGTGCGCTGGGGCTCGCCGTCTGGCACGGCACCTGGTTGCAGGCAATGCTGGTTGGTGGCGGAACGGTGCTGCTGGCCCATATCCTTTATGCGCTGATCCGCGGCAGCCTGTTGTTCCGCTGTTTTGTCGCCGCCGCGTTTATGGTCATGTCGGCGCTGCACATCAACCAGGCGCAGGGCACGCTGGAGATGCACTTTTCGATCTTCGTGCTGCTGGCGTTCCTGATCATCTATCGCGACTGGCGACCGATCGTCGTAGCCACCATCGTCATTGCCGTTCATCACCTGGCGTTTTATGTGTTGCAGATGCAGGAAGCCGGGGTTTGGCTGGCTCAGGGCGTGACCTTCGGGCTGGTAATGGTGCACGCCGGATACGTCATCATCGAAGCGGGCGTGCTGGTGTATCTGGCACGCATGTCCTTCAATGAGGCGCGCGAAGGCGAAGTCATGGGGCAGACCGTCGCCCGGATGATTGGTGACGGCAGCGGCGTGGATCTCACCTGTCGGGCCAATATGCGCTCGCCCATGCTTGATTCTTTCAATGCCCTGCTCGATACCCTGGAAAATATGGTCTCCGGTTTGAGCGCCAGCATGCAGCAACTTGGCCAGCTCGGCAGCTCGGTCAGCAAGGGCGCCAGTGACCTGCGTCAGGGCTCGGAGCAGCAGCAGGACAAGACGCGGTATATGGTGCAGGCCATGCTGGAGCTGAGCCAGGCGACTGCCGACGTCGCGCGCAATGCGGCCGATGCGGCGCGGGCCTCCAGTGAGGCTGACAAGCGTGCCCAGGACGGCCATGCGGCGATGCAGGAGATTGCCCGCGAGGTGGCGTCACTGGAGAATAACATCGCGCAAACCGGCGAGGCGGTCGATGGTGCGGCGCAGCTCGCCATCGATATCGACCAGGTGGTTGATGTGATCAAGGGTGTCGCCGAGCAAACCAACCTGCTGGCGCTCAATGCCGCCATCGAGGCCGCGCGCGCCGGTGATCAGGGCCGCGGGTTTGCCGTGGTGGCCGACGAGGTGCGCAACCTGTCGCAGCGCACGGCGCAGTCGACCAGCGAGATCCAGGACTTCATCTCCCGTCTGCAGCAGGCCTCGGAGTCGGCCCGCAGTGCGATGGAGCAGAGTCGCACCTCGGTGCATCGTTGTCTGCAGGTAACGCAAAGCAGTACCGAGATTCTTGCCGGCATTGTCAGCGAGATCGCCAGTATCGTCGGGCGCAACGCGCAGATCGCTACTGCGACGGAGGAGCAGTCGGCGGTCGGCGAAGATGTCGCTACCCATTTGCACGAGGTCGAAGCCGTTGCGCTGGCCAACACCGCCGAAGCGGTCGAGCTGGATCGCCTGTCCGCCGAGCTGGAGAAGGTGCGTGTGGTGCTGATGCGCGATGCGGCTCAGTTCCGGACCGGCCGCTGAGGTCTCAGAGTCTCGCGATCAGGCGGTCCAGGGCATTGGCGAAGGCCTGCTTGTCCTTGTCACTGTAGGGGGCCGGGCCGCTGCGGCCGGCCAGTCCGGCACCGCGCAGCTCGTCCATCAGGTTGCGCACTGCCAGGCGCTCGCCGATGCTGCCCTTGTCGTAGATCTGGCCCCGGGGGTTGATGGCGGTGACGCCGCGGTCGACCAGGCCGGCAGCCAGTGGGATGTCGGCTGTGACCACCAGGTCGCCGGGTCGTGAGTGCTCGATGATGTAATGGTCGGCAGCGTCGGCGCCGGCGGCTACTGTTACCTGGCGTATGCCGGGGCCCGGCGGCAGTTGCTGGGCGCTGTTGGCCACCAGTACCAGTTCGATCTGCTTGCGTCGGGCGGCCTTGACGGTAACGTCACGTACTGGCCTGGGGCAGGCGTCGGCGTCGATCCAGAGGGTCATGCGGGCTCCTCGCTCAGCTGTTGCCGAGTTCCTGTTGCAGGGCTTCGAGCTCTTCCTGAGCCATCAGCCAGTCTTCTTCCAGTTGGGCGATCTGCTGGCGATACTCGGCCTGGCGGTTCAGCAGCTCCTTCAGCCTGTCTCTGCTGGCAGCCTCGTACAGGCTGCTGTCGGCCAGCGCGTTCTCCACCTCGGCGTTCAGGTCGCTGACCTTGTTCAGTTCCTTCTCCAGCTTTTCTGCGGCCTTTTTCAGTGGCGCCAGCAGTTGTCGCTGTTCGGCCGCGGCGCGGCGCTGGGCCTTGGCGTCTACCTTGGGCGCACCTGAGCTGGCTTCCGGGGCCGCCGCCGCGGCCTGTTGCTGGCGGAACTGCGCCAGCCAGCGGGTGTAGCTGTCGAGGTCTTCTTCATAGCTGCGCACACGCCCATCGGCGACCAGCCAGAGCTCGTCGGTAGTCTCGCGGATCAGGGCGCGGTCGTGGGAGACCAGCAGCATGGCCCCTTCAAAGGCCTGCAGGGCGACGGTCAGCGCGTGACGCATTTCCATGTCGAGGTGGTTGGTTGGCTCGTCCAGCAGCAGCAGGTTGGGGCGTTGCCAGGCAATCAGCGCCAGTGCCAGACGGGCCTTCTCGCCGCCGGAAAAATTCAGCACCGGCTCTTCGATGCGGTCGCCCTTGAAGTCAAAGCCGCCAAGGAAGTTGCGCAGTACCTGCTCGCGCTCATCCGGTGCCAGGCGTGCCAGATGCAGTAGCGGGCTGGCTTGCGGGTCGAGGCTGTCGAGCTGGTGCTGGGCAAAGTAGCCGATGGCCAGATGTTCGCCGGTTTTCAGTTCGCCGCCAAGCAGCGGCAAGCTGCCGGCCAGTGATTTGATCAGGGTAGACTTGCCGGCGCCGTTGGGCCCCAGCAGGCCGATACGCGCGCCCGGTGCGAGCTGCAGTTTGACCTGCTCGAGAATCGCCGTTCCATCGTAGCCAAGGGTGCCCTGATGCAGGTCCAGCAGCGGGGTTGACTGGTTACTGGCCTCGCGGAAGCTGAACGAGAAGGGCGAGTCGATGTGCGCCGGACTCAGTTCTTCCATCCGCTCAAGCGCCTTCAGGCGGCTTTGTGCCTGCTTGGCCTTGCTGGCCTTGGCTCGAAAGCGGGCAATGTAGCTCTGCATGTGCTCGCGCTCGGCCTGCTGCTTCTCGAAGGCTGACTGCTGCTGTGCCAGGCGCTCTGCCCGGGTGCGCTCGAACTGGCTGAAACCGCCGCGGTACAGGTGCAGTGTACGGTTTTCAAAGTGCACGATGTGCTCAACTACCGCATCCAGGAAGTCGCGGTCGTGGGAGATCAGCAGCAGGGTGCCGGGGTAGTTGCGCAGCCAGTCTTCCAGCCAGAGGATGGCGTCCAGATCCAGGTGGTTGGTCGGTTCGTCGAGCAGCAGCAGGTCGGACGGGCACATCAGCGCCTGCGCCAGGTTCAGGCGCATCCGCCAGCCGCCGGAGAAGTCGCCGACGCGGCGGCTGCATTGTTCGGTCGTGAACCCCAGGCCGGCCAGCAGGGTACGCGCGCGGCTGTCGGCGCTGAAGCCACCGTGGCTTTCCAGTTCGGCGTATAGTGCGCCGAGTTGCTCGGCCTGCTCCAGGCGCTCGGCCTCGGCCAGTCGCCGCTGGATATCGCGCAGGCGCTGGTCGCCGTCGAGCACATAGTCGACCGCGTTGCGGTCCAGCGCGCTGACTTCCTGCTGCATGTGGGCGATACGCCAGTCGGCCGGTACGCTGCAGCTGCCGGCGTCGGGTTCGATCTGGCCGCGCAACAGGGCGAACAGACTGGATTTGCCGGCACCATTGGTCCCCAGCAGGCCGACTTTCTGGCCGGCATGCAGGGTGAGGTTGGCGTGTTCAAGCAGTCGCAGGGGGCCGCGCTGCAGGGTAAGGGAGTCGATGCTTATCATGGGGCGGGAGTATATCAGCGCCGCAAGGCGGGAGAAGCACAATGAGTAAGACAACCATCGGCTTGCCGCAATGGGCGCAGTGGCTGTATGCCAGGCCGGGTGCAGCGCCTCTGCTGCTGGCGTTGCAGGACGAATGCGACGAAGACGTGCTGCTTCTGTTGCTGACTATCTGGCTCTGGCTGCAGCGGCGCGCACTCCCGGCGCCGCAATGGCAGGCGCTGCATCTGCAGCAGGCAGCCTGGCGGGATGCGGTTATTCTGCCGGCGCGTGAGGCTCGTCGCGGTCTCGCCGGCGACCCCCAGTCTCAGGCGCTGTATCAGATAGCCAAGCAGGCGGAGGTCGAGGCGGAACTGAGTCAGTTGGCGCGCCTGGCTGTCTGGCTTGAGCGCAGCGAGTTGACCGCAGCCGGGCTGCAGCAGTGCCTTGCGGCGGGCTGCATTGGGCAGATGGACGGGCGTCGCGCCGAGCTGGTAGAGCAGCTGGCGCTATGCCTGGAGCGTCAGCTCAGTTCGCTTCAGTAGCGGGCTGAGCTGCAGACTTGGCTGCCGAGGGTTTGCGCCTGGTCGGCGCGCGGCGGTTGCGCGGTTTGGCGGCCGGTTTGGGTGCGTCGCGCTTGTCGAGGGCCTGGGTCACCTGGGCGTCGATGCGGTCCAGCCCCTTGGCCAGGCGCAGGGTCTGACGCACATCGGCTTCCAGCTGGGCGATATAGCGCTCGGCGTTGTTGCGCGATTGCTCAAGCGTTTCCAGCGCCGCGCGCAGGTCGGCAATCTTGCGGCGCGTCTTGCTTGCCGGCTTGTTCGGATCCTCGGCGGTGCGCTCGGCCAGCCTGGCTTCGCTCTGTTTGAGTTTGTCCTCAAGCTTTTCCTGCTGGCGCTGGAGCTTCTCCAGGGCCTTGCCCGCATCCTTGATCGCTTTCTCGCAGGCCTCGGTGAGGTGTTCGTTGAGGGTGCGTGTCAGGGTCTTCAGCAGATGCAGAGGTGAGGCAACCCTGTCGGCGGTTTTTGGCTTGTCTGTGCTGGTCACGAGCAGCTGTTCCTTGGTCTGCGGATTGCTCAGACGGCGCCGAGCAGATCCTTGTGAGCGGTATGCAGTACTTCGATCAGACAGTCTTCAAGCTCGAAACGTTCATGCAACAGGCCGCCCAGCTGTTCCAGCTGCTGTTGCATCTGCGTCTCGTCGATGATGCTGGCTGCCTGACCATAGCGATCATTGAAGGCAACGGCTTCGAGGGTAATGGCTTCGATGCGCGGGTAGACCTGATGAGCCAGCTCAATGCCGCGCTGGTCGTCGAAATCCTGTGCTTCACGCAGCAGCTGTTCGTAGATTTCGAAATGACCGGCGGAAACGTAGTCGACCAGCACGTCACAGAAGGCCGACAGTGCCGTGTCGGCGGAGTCGGGCACCGGCGTGCGTTTGCGCAGCTGGGTGTAGTCCAGGATCAGCTGGTTGCGTTCGGCGAGCCAGCGGTCGATCAACTGGTGAACACCGCCCCAGCGCTCCTGGGAGGTTCTGCAGGTTTCCAGCATCTTCCACCTCTTTTCGGCAGTGTCGGTCTGGCCGACTTAGTGGGTGTGAATGAATCCCGGGCTGGCATCAGAATAGGCCAGTCGGTATCGCCGCATCAAGGCTTCTGATGCCGGTTCTGCAGCAATCAGTCGACCTTGCGCAGGATCTGCATTACACCGAAGACAGAGAAGCAGATGAACGCGATCAGGGTGCCTTCGGCGATGCTCAGGCCGAGAAAGGTCCAGGTCACTTCTGCGCACTGGGCGGTGCCGCTGAAGACTTGGCTCAGCACATCCCAGAAGGGCAGGGTTTCGAGCATGTAGTCCAGCGGCAGAATGCATGATGGCACCTGATCTGGTGGCAAGTGCTGCAGCCAGACCTGGCGGCCGGCAGTGCCTGCCCCAAAAAGGCTGGCCAGCGTCAGCAGAACGCCGTAGGTTCGTGCGCCGGTGCGCTTGCCGTTCCTCGGGCCGGGGTTATGCAGCACTGCGGCAAGGCAGATCAGACCGACGATGATGAGCGCAATGCGCTGGATGATGCACAGCGGGCAGGGCTCCAGGCCAACCACGTGCTCCAGATAAAGAGCGGCTGCCATCAGCAGGGCGGACACAATCAGGGCAAGCAGGTAGAGAGGGCGAGATGCCGGCAGGGTCATGCGAGATTCCGTCTTCGTTCGGGGGGGGGCGGACGCCTACCTTAGATCATGCGCCTTGGCGCGCACAAGATCCGGTGGTTGCCGGTATTGATGCGAGGTGCTTGCCGGGCTTTGCGGCCCGGCAAGCAGCGGCTGATCAGGCAGTGCCTGCGGCCTCGGCGGCACGACGCTGTTCGGATTGGGCGAACAGGGCGTCGAAGTTGACCGGGGACAGCATCAGGGGAGGGAAGCTGCCACGCAGTACCAGGTTGTCGATGGTTTCACGGGCGTAGGGGAACAGGATGTTCGGGCAGAACGCGCCGAGGGTGTGACGCATGGCCGCTTCATCCAGGCCGTCAATGGCAAAGATGCCGGCCTGTTGTACTTCAGCGATGAAGCAGACTTCGTTCTCGCCAGTGGTGACGGTGGCATTGACGGTCAGAACCACTTCATAGATACCCGGCTGCAGCTCGGTGTTGCGGGTATTGAGGTCCAGATTGACGTGAGGATTCCACTGGCTCTGGAAAACGGCCGGCGACTTCGGCGACTCGAAGGAAAGGTCCTTGACGTAGATGCGCTGCAGGCTGAACTGCGGCTGACCTGCCTGTGCGCCGTTGGCGGCTTGATTGTTCTGTTCTTCGGCCATCGTGAAAAATCCTTGAAGTGATGGTTGTGTTTTCGGGTTGAAAGCGCTGCTTACCCTGCCAGCAGCGCATCCAGTTGTCCAGAGCGCTGCGCGGCGACCAGGTCATCACAGCCGCCGACATGGGTGTTGCCGATCCAGATCTGCGGAACCGACGTGCGCCCGCCAGCCAGGCGGGTCATCTCGGCGCGTACGGCGGGCTGACCATCGACACAGATCTCGCGGAACTGCACGCCCTTGCTGGCCAGCAGCTGCTTGGCGCGCATGCAGAAAGGGCAATAATTGCTGCTGTAGATGACGACGTCTGCCATGTTATTTGACCAATGGAAGGTTGTCGGCGCGCCAGCCCGAGATACCGCCTGCCAGGCGGGCGACGTTCTCGTGTCCGGCAGCTTTGAGCTGCTTGGCGCAGCTGCCTGCGTGCTGACCTGCGGCACAGACCAGCAGCAACGGCTTGCCCTTGTGCTTGTCCAGTTCGCCCATGCGTTTTTCGAGCGCGTCGTAGGGAATGTTGATGGAGTCGACGATGTGGCCGGCGCTGAAGTCCTTCTTCGAGCGCAGGTCAATCACGACGGCCTGCTCCCGGTTGATCAGGGTGGTGGCCTGGCTGGCAGTCAGGGCCTTGCCTGACTTGCGGCCTTCGGTGAACAGCAGCAGGGCAAGCACGACAAGAAAGGCGGTGGTCAGCAGATAGTGATTGCCGATGAATTCGATCAGATGTTGAAGAAACTGCATTGAACTGGCTTCCGGGACGCTGAAAGCTCGCGAGTATACACCAAGGTTGGCGGGAACCGAGCATGACAGGCCGCCGCCCGACCAGTAAACTGGGGGCCTTGTTGGCGGCCGACAGGCACGCAGTACTTTTTCCCGATCTTTTCAACGCGAGTTTTTGCCATGACAGCAGCGCCCAAACCTGTGGTTTTGATGATTCTGGACGGCTTCGGTTACAGTGAATCTCCCGACTCCAACGCCATCATGGCAGCCAGGACGCCGGTCTGGGACAAGCTCTGGGCCAGCGCGCCGCACACGCTGGTATCCGGCTCGGGCATGGATGTTGGCCTGCCGGACGGCCAGATGGGCAACTCGGAGGTTGGCCACATGAACCTGGGTGCGGGCCGCGTCGTCTATCAGGACTTCACCCGGGTGACCAAGTCGATTCAGGACGGCGACTTCTTCGACAATCAGGTGATCTGCGCAGCGGTCGACAAAGCCGTGGCTGCCGGTCGCGCCGTCCACGTCATGGGGCTGCTGTCGCCGGGCGGCGTGCACAGCCATGAAGAGCAGTTGGCGGCGATGGTCGAGCTGGCGGCCCGCCGTGGTGCCGAGCACATTTATCTGCACGCCTTCCTCGATGGTCGGGATACGCCGCCGAAGAGCGCCGAGCCCTCGCTGCAGATGATGGAAGATACCTATGCCCGCCTCGGCAAGGGTCGCACCGTCAGCCTGATCGGCCGCTATTACGCGATGGATCGTGACAATCGCTGGGAGCGGGTCGAGGCTGCATACAATCTGATCACCGAGGGTCGCGGCGAGTTCGGCGCGCAGACCGCAGCCGATGGTCTGGCTGCCGCCTACGAGCGCGGCGAGAGTGACGAATTCGTCAAGGCCACCACTATCGGTGCGCCGGTCAGGGTCGAGGATGGTGACGCTGTCATCTTCATGAATTTCCGCGCCGACCGCGCCCGCGAACTGAGCCGTGCCTTCGTTGAGCCGGGTTTCAGCGGCTTTGCCCGCCAGCGCGAGCTGAAGCTGGCCGGCTACGTGATGCTGACCCAGTACGCCGCCGACATTCCGGCGCCCTGCGCCTACCCGCCGGCAACACTGGAAAACGTGCTGGGTGAATACCTGGCCAAGCAGGGCAAGACCCAGCTGCGTATCGCCGAAACCGAAAAGTACGCCCACGTGACCTTCTTCTTCTCCGGCGGCCGTGAAGAACCGTTCGAGGGCGAAGAGCGGATCCTGATCCCGTCCCCGCAGGTGGCGACCTACGACCTGCAGCCGCAGATGAGTGCGCCGGAAGTGACCGATCGCATTGTCGAGGCCATCGAGCAGCAGCGCTACGACGTGATCATCGTCAACTACGCCAACGGCGACATGGTTGGCCACACCGGTGTCTTCGACGCGGCAGTCGCTGCAGTCGAATGTCTCGACAGCTGCATTGACCGTATCAGCACCGCATTGGCCAAGGTCGGTGGCGAGGCGCTGATCACCGCCGACCACGGCAACGTCGAACAGATGTCCGACGAGCACACCGGGCAGGCGCACACGGCGCACACCTGCGAGCCGGTGCCCTTCGTCTATGTCGGTCCACGTCAGGTCGAGCTGCGTGACGGCGGCATCCTGTCCGACGTTGCACCAACCCTGCTGACCCTGCTCGGCCTGCCGCAACCGGCCGAGATGACGGGCCGCAGCATCATCACCAGCGTGAAGTAAGCGCCGATGCCCAGTGCTCAGCAGGGACGCTGGCGTCGGCCGCTGATGGCCATGCTGCTGGCTGCGATATGTGGTTGGGTTGCACCGCTGGCCGCAGATCAGCCGTCAGATTCGCGTGCTGCCCGTGCCGAGCTGGAGAAGGCCCAGGCGGACATCGAGCGGCTGAAGGACATGTTGCAGGGCCTGCGGCAGGAGGTCTCCGGCATGGAGGCCGAGCTGAAGGAAAGCGAGACGGACATTGGTCGCCTGCAGCGCGAACGACGCGAGCTTGAGCAGCAGATTCGCGATGGCGAGAGCCGTCTGATCGACCTGCGAGAGCAGACCCGCACCCTGCAGGCTTCGCTCAAGGCCCAGCAGGAGCAGATCGCCCGTCAGGTGCGCGCCGCCTATATGGCCGGTCAGCAGAGCTATTTGAAGTTGCTGCTGAATCAGGATGACCCGGGCCGTATGGCGCGGATGCTGCGCTATTACGACTATGTCGGCCAGGCGCGGGTCGGGGAAATCACCCGTTTCAACGACACCATCGCCGAGTTGCAGCAGGCCAGTGCACAGATAGTCACCCAGCAGACGAGCCTGCAGCAGCAGCGCGAAGGGCTGGCCGAACGTACTGCCGCGCTTGAAACCCAGCAGCGCAAGCGCAGCCAGTTGCTGGCGTCACTGCAAGGTCAGCAGCGCAGTCAGGCCGAACAGCTGCGCGCCCGTGAAGCCGAGCGCGCCGAGCTGACACGCTTGATCAAGCGTCTCGAGGAAGCCGTAGTCAGCATCCCGGTGCCGGCAGGTAACCTGCCCTTCGCCCAGGCACGTGGCAAGATGCCGTTGCCGGTCAGGGGGCAGGTGGCGGCGCGTTTCGGCAGTCAGCGCGGTGCCGATTCCCGATTGAAGTGGGATGGGCTGGTAATCAATGCGCCGAGCGGAACCCCGGTCAATGCCATTCACGGAGGCCGGGTGGTGTTTGCCGATTGGTTGCGTGGCTCTGGGCTGCTGCTGATTCTCGATCACGGCGGTGGCTATCTGACCCTGTATGGCCACAACCAGACCTTGCTGAAGGAAGTGGGAGCCTGGGTGCAGCCCGGTGAGCCCATTGCCACCGTCGGCAGCAGTGGCGGGTTGAGCGAGCCGTCACTGTATTTTGCCATTCGTCACCGTGGTCAGGCGCTGGATCCGCTGGGCTGGTGTATGCTGTCCGGGTGACAGCGCCCGCTGCAGATCACGGGTGGTTGTTGAATATTCCGGACTGGAGAGTTACATGATCGCAGCGCGTCGTCTGTTGGTGGCCGGGTTTGCCCTGGCCTTTGGCCTGTCACAGGTTCAGGCTCAGGAGTCGGCTTCCCAGCCCGCTGCCGCACCGCTGCCGCTGAACGAGCTGCGCACCTTCGCTGAGGTGTTCGAACGCATTCGCGGCTCCTATGTCGAGCCGGTGGACGACGCCACCCTGCTGGAAAACGCCATTCGCGGGATGCTCGAGGGGCTTGATCCGCACTCCGCCTACCTTACCCCGGAAGATTACACCGGCCTGCAAGACTCCACCGAAGGTCAGTTCGGCGGTTTGGGCATTGAAGTGGGGCAGGAAGACGGCTTCCTCAAGGTCGTATCTCCGATTGACGACACCCCAGCCGCCGAGGCGGGTATCGAGGCCGGGGACCTGATCATCAAGATCGACGATCAGCCGGTAAAGGGCATGAGTCTGATGGACGCGGTCGACAGCATGCGCGGCGAGCCGGGTTCCGAGGTTCGGCTGACCCTGGTGCGTGGCGAAGGACGTCCGTTTGAGGTGACCCTCACGCGCGCCATCATCAAGGTCAAGAGCGTCAAGACCGAGGAGCTTGAGCCGGGCTATGCCTATTTGCGCGTTACCCAGTTTCAGATCAACACCGGTGACGAGGTGCGGGCGGCGATCAATCGCCTCAATGCCAACGGTCAGCTCAAGGGGCTGGTGCTCGATCTGCGCAACAACCCCGGCGGCGTTTTGCAGGCGGCGGTCGAGGTGGTCGACAGCTTTGTCGATAGCGGCCTGATCGTCTACACCAAGGGCCGCCTGAGTAACGCCGAGATGCGTTTCAATGCGACCAGTGCCAATCCCTCCGGCAGCGTGCCGCTGGTGGTGCTGATCAACGGTGGCTCGGCCTCGGCTTCCGAGATCGTTGCCGGTGCCCTGCAGGATCTGGGGCGCGGTGTGATCATGGGTACCGACAGTTTTGGCAAGGGCTCTGTGCAGACCGTATTGCCGCTGAACAATGACCGGGCACTCAAGCTGACTACCGCGCTTTACTACACGCCGAGCGGACGCTCGATTCAGGCCCAGGGCATCGTGCCGGATATCCGTGTCGAGCGCGGACATCTGACAGTCGACGAGGGTGAGGTCGGCTTCCGTGAGGCCGATCTGGCTGGCCACATCAATAACGCCAGTGGCAACGAGCGGCCCACGGGCAGCGAGCCCAAGCCGGAGCGCAGCCTGCTCGACGACGACTATCAACTGACCCAGGCGCTGAGCCTGCTCAAGGGGCTGAACATCGCCACACGTGCGCGCGCCGCAGACTGATAAATGAGCTGGACCTTTCTGTCGCGCGTTGGCGTGTTGCCTGCGCTTGTGCTGGGTTTTGCGCTGTTGCTGGGCGCCTGCTCGGACGAGGAATCGCCGGAAAAACCTGCGCCCGTCCCGGTGACAGCAACGGCACCATCAACCGAGTCGTCTGACCTGCCCGTGGTCGAGGCGGACGCTGCTGTTGGTCCCGTCGTCCCGGGTGATGCGCCGCCGGCCTCAGCGGACGAGGTGCCCTCGGTGGTTGTCGAGCCCGAACCGGTTCCGCCGGCGCCGCCCATCGAACCGCCCTTGATGCCGCAGTTGGCGATCATCATTGATGACGTGGGCCAGAGCCTGCCAGGTGGTCGCCAGTTGGTGGCTTTGCCCGGTCCGGTTGCACTGGCCATCCTGCCGTTTCTTCCCCACTCACAGCTGCTGGCCACCGAAGCCGCGGCAGCCGGCAAGCCGGTGATGCTGCATCTGCCGATGGAAAACATGGCCGGCCTGTCGATTGGCCCCGGCGGGTTGACCACGGCCATGCCGGAAGCCGAGTTTCGCTCCCGTTTGCAACTCGCCCTGAATGCCTTCAGTCCGATTCAGGGTGTCAACAACCACATGGGCAGTCGTCTGACTGCGGATCGTCAGCGCATGGACTGGCTGATGCAGGTGCTCGCCGAGCGGCAGCTGTTCTTTGTCGACAGTCGCACCACCGCTCAGACTCAGGCTGTTTTTGCCGCCAAGGCTGCACAGGTGCCGAGCGTGTCACGCGACGTGTTCCTCGATAACCAGCGGACCGAGGCGGAGATTGATTACGAGTTCGCTCTGGCTGTCGCGAAGGCGCGCAAGGACGGCGCGGCGGTACTGATCGGTCATCCGTATCCTGAGACCGTGCGCTATCTGGAGCGGCGGTTGCCGCAACTGGAGGGAGAGGGTGTGCGGTTGGTGAGTGTGCAGGCGTTGTTGGAGCGTTAGCTGCTTGATCGTTGATCGCTCCCATGCTCCGCGTGGGAGCGCCCGTCAGGGCGTGCATCTCTGGTGCGTTCAGTTTTGCATGGCATTGCCGGCTGCGGTGTCGCCTGACCGATGGCTTTTCGCCTTTTACGGCGAGCCAAGGGGGGCCGCTTGCCCAGCCCCCCTTAGCGATCCCCCGGGGCACCCGGCTACGCGGCCCTTCGGGTTCGCTGCGTTGCTCGGCCTGGCGGGGGACGGCAGAACTCGTCGCTGCGCTCCTCAGACATGCTGCCGTCCTGTTTCCCGCCAGCCCTGCGCTACTCGCCCGCGTAAACGGGACTGGAGTCCGTGCGCGCTCCGCCGTCGCTGATCGTTCCAATGCTCTGCGTCTCACCGCCGCTTATCGGTATGGGTAACGTCCGTGCGGTCAGTATCCCAGGCAGAGCGTGGAAGCCGTCAGTGATATCAGAGACGCATCTCGATGCCGCGCTCGGCCATATAGGCCTTGGCTTCGGCAATGCTGTATTCGCCGAAGTGGAAAATGCTCGCCGCCAGCACCGCATCGGCGCCGCCATGCAGTACGCCGTCGGCCAGGTGCTGCAGGTTGCCGACGCCGCCGGAAGCGATCACCGGGATGTGCAGGGCGTCGCTGATGGCGCGGGTGACGCCCAGATCGTAGCCGCTCTTCACGCCGTCCTGATCCATGCTGGTCAGCAGAATCTCGCCTGCGCCCAGCTGTTCCATCTTCTTCGACCACTCAACCGCGTCCAGACCGGTTGGCTTGCGCCCGCCGTGGGTGAAGATCTCCCAGCGGCCGGGCTCGTTCGGGCCGGACACGCGCTTGGCGTCGATCGCCACAACGATGCACTGCGAACCGAAGCGATCCGCCGCTTCGCCGACGAACTCCGGGTTGAACACCGCTGCGGTGTTGATGGATACCTTGTCCGCGCCGGCGTTGAGCAGGTTGCGAATATCCTGCACGGTGCGCACGCCGCCACCGACGGTCAGTGGAATGAACACCTGGCTGGCCATGCGTTCGACCGTGTGCAGCGTGGTGTCGCGCTCCTGATGGCTGGCGGTGATATCGAGGAAGGTGATTTCGTCCGCGCCCTGCTCGTTGTAACGACGAGCGATTTCCACCGGATCACCGGCGTCGCGGATGTTCTCGAACTTGACGCCCTTGACCACGCGACCGTTATCGACGTCGAGGCAGGGGATGATGCGTTTGGCCAGGGGCATGGGCTTTCTCCGAAAGCAGCTGCAAGCGACAAGCTTCAAGCTGCAAGCAAAATCAGTAAACCGGCGCGGACAGCTTGCCGCTTATGGCTTGTGGCTTGCCGCTGCGTTGTCACACAGCGCCTGCGCTTCAGCTACATCCAGCGTGCCTTCATAGATTGCACGGCCGGTGATGGCGCCGATGATGCCGGGGGCGCGGGTGTCGAGCAGGGTCTGGATGTCGCCGATGTGGTGAATGCCGCCGGAGGCAATCACCGGGATCGAGGTGGCGTTGGCCAGCGCGGCGGTCGCTTCAACGTTGCAGCCCTGCATCATGCCGTCTTTGGCGATGTCGGTGTAGACGATGGCACTGACGCCGTCGGCTTCAAAGCGCTTGGCCAGGTCAACCACCTGAATGCTGCTGACTTCGGCCCAGCCGTCGGTGGCAACGAAGCCGTCTTTGGCGTCCAGACCCACGATCACCTTGCCCGGGAACGCGCGGCAGGCTTCGCCGACGAACTCCGGCTCTTTGACCGCCTTGGTGCCGATGATGACGTAGCTGACGCCCGCCTTGACGTATTCCTCGATGGTTTCCAGCGAGCGGATACCGCCGCCGATCTGGATCGGCAGGTTCGGGTAGCGGCGCGCGATCGCGGTGACCGCATCGCCGTTGACCGGCTTGCCCTCGAAGGCGCCGTTCAGGTCAACCAGATGCAGGCGGCGGCAGCCGGCTTCAACCCATTTGGCGGCCATGGCGACCGGGTCGTCGGAGAACACGGTGGCGTCTTCCATCAGGCCCTGACGCAGGCGCACGCAGGCACCGTCTTTCAGGTCGATAGCGGGGATGATCAGCATGTCTTTTTCCTTTGGAAAAAGAGCTTCAAGCTTCAAGCTTCAAGCTTCAAGCGGTCTGGCTTGTGGCTTGCAGCTTGTGGCTTGTCGCTCGATGTTTACCAGCGCCCATCCCAGGCGAGAAAGTTGCTCAACAGCTGCAGGCCGTTGGTGTGGCTTTTCTCGGGGTGGAATTGGGTGGCGAATACGTTGTCCTGGGCCAGTGCGGCGGCGAAGTCGACACCGTAGTGGCAGCGCCCGGCCAGCTGGCCGCTCTTGTCCGGCGCAGCGTAATAGCTGTGCACAAAGTAGAAGCGGGCATCCTGCTCAATGCGGTGCCAGAGCGGGTGGTCGATGGCCTGCTTGACCTGATTCCAGCCCATGTGCGGGACCTTCAGGCGGGTGCCGTCGGCTTCATGCAGCTCATTGCCAAAGAAGCGCACCTTGCCCGGGAACAGACCGAGGCAGTCAACACCGCCATTCTCTTCGCTGTGCTCCAGCAGCATCTGCATGCCGACGCAGATGCCGAGCAGGGGCTTTTCCCTGGCGGCCTGACGGACCACGCCGTCGAGTTCGAGCTGGCGCAGTTCGCTGACGCAGTCGCGAATGGCACCAACGCCCGGCAACAGCACGCGGTCGGCGGCGAGGATGATTTGCGGATCACTGGTCACGTCGACCTGGCGGGCGCCTGCATGTTCAAGCGCCTTGGCAACCGAGTGCAGGTTGCCCATGCCATAGTCGATGACGGCTACATGGCTGCTCATGGCTTACAGGCAACCCTTGGTCGACGGGGTGATGCCGGCCATGCGTGGATCTTCTTCAATCGCCATGCGCAGCGCGCGGCCGAAGGCCTTGAACACGGTCTCGATCTGGTGGTGAGTATTCACACCACGCAGGTTGTCGATGTGCAGGGTGACCTGGGCGTGGTTGACGAAGCCCTGGAAGAATTCCATGAACAGATCCACGTCAAAGCCGCCGACGCTGGCGCGGGTAAAGGGCACGTGCATCTGCAGGCCGGGGCGGCCGGAGAAGTCGATCACCACGCGCGACAGCGCCTCGTCCAGCGGCACATAGGCATGGCCGTAGCGGCGGATGCCTTTCTTGTCGCCGATGGCCCTGGCAAAAGCCTGGCCGAGGGTGATGCCGACGTCTTCGACGGTGTGGTGGTCGTCGATGTGCAGGTCGCCGCGGGCCTTGATGGTCATGTCGATCAGGCCGTGACGGGCAATCTGGTCGAGCATGTGCTCAAGGAAGGGAACCCCGATGTCGAAATCGGCCTGGCCAGTGCCATCGAGATTGATGGCGACCTGGATCTGGGTTTCCAGCGTGTCGCGCGCGACGCTGGCCTTACGCTCAGCCATGGGTGTCTCCGCTGATGGATGCATTCAAAGGCGTGCATTATACGTGCCTGCCAGCCAGAAGGGCTACCGGTGACTGATGGGGTCTGCCAATCGGCTTGATAGGAAGGGCTGTTGCCGGACCATGGCTGACGGCACAATGGCAGCGAAACAGGAGGAGAGCTGCGCGTGGATGTGGATCTGGTGGTCATCGGAGCAGGGGTTGTCGGGCTGGCTGTCGCACAGCGCATGGCGCGCGGCGGCCGCAGCGTGCTGGTGCTGGAGCAGGAAAGCAGCATTGGTCAGCATTGCTCCAGCCGCAACAGCGAGGTGATTCACGCGGGTATCTACTATGCGCCGGGCTCGCTCAAGGCGCAGCTTTGCCGGCATGGGCGCGACCTGTTGTATGACTGGTGCCGCGCCCATGCGGTGCCGCATCACGTCATCGGCAAGCTGCTGGTGGCGGTCACCGAAGACGAGATTCCCGCACTTGAACGGTTGCAGGCCAACGCCGCGGCCAATGGCGTCGAGCTGCTCTGGCAGAGTGCCGACGATGTCGCCGCACGTGAACCGCAGGTGCGGGCGGTGGCCGGACTGTTCTCTCCGCTCACCGGGATTGTCGACAGTCATGCGCTGATGCAGTCGTTCGAGGCGGCGCTGCAGGTCGCCGGCGGCGAGCTGTACTGCAACACCCGGGTCGCCGGGCTGGAGTCGATCAGCGGAGGGCTGCGCGTGACCGGCACCAGCGCGGGCGAGCCCTTCGTTGTCAGCGCTCGACAGGTGGTCAACGCCGGCGGGCTGTTCGCGCAGCAGGTGCAGGCTGCCGCCGGTGCGGGTGAGATCCCGCCGTTGCAGCTGTGTCAGGGGCGCTATTTCAATTACAGCGGTCGCTCGCCCTTTTCCCACCTGGTCTACCCCATGCCGGAAGCCAATGCGGCAGGGCTCGGCGTGCATGCGACGCTGGATCTTGGTGGACAGCTGCGCTTTGGCCCGGATGTGCGCTATATCGATCAACTGGATTATCAGGTCGACGAGGGTTTGCGCGATGTCTTTGCCGGCGCGATTCGCCGCTACTGGCCCGATTGCGATGCCCGGCGGCTGCAGCCGGCTTACGCCGGCGTGCGGCCCAAGCTGTCCGGCCCGGGGGAACCGGCCCGGGATTTCGTCATCCAAGACCACACGACTCACGGTATTGTCGGGCTGGTCAGCCTGCTGGGGATCGAGTCCCCGGGCTTGACTGCCTGTTTGGCGCTGGCCGAACAGGTCGCGATCAGGCTGGATGCCGTGTAGGCTGCATGCAGGCGGCGCGGAGGCCGCAAACGACAAGGAGCAAGTATGAAATCCTTTGCCAAGGTATTGGGGATGGTGCTGGCAGGCATCGTCATTCTGGTGATCGGCGCGCTGTTCTTCCTGACCCGGATGTTTGACCCCAATGACTACAAGGACGACATTCGTCAGGCCGCGCGTGAGCAGGCCAATGTCGAGCTGACGCTGGATGGTGATATCGGCTGGTCGCTGTTTCCCTGGCTTGGTATCGAACTCAAGAACGTGGGTGTGGCGCCGGTGGCAACGCCCGATCAGCCGCTGGCCTCCGTTGGCAGCCTTGGCCTGGGCGTGAAGGTACTGCCGCTGCTGCGCAAGCAGCTGCGCATGAGTGACGTGATTCTCGACGATATCCAGCTGCAACTGGTGCGTAACGACAAGGGTGTTGGCAACTGGGAAAGCGTCGGCCCGCAAGCCAAGCCCGAAACGGCAGGTGCGGGAGGCGACGGTGCAGCCGGCGAAGAGTCGGCGGACAGTGGCCGCAGCTTCGATATCACCGTCGAAAGCGTGCGGGTGACCAACGCCAGCGTGCGCTACGAAGACCGCCAGAGCGGCCGCATCCTGAGTCTGGATGAGGCCAACTTCATGACTGGCGCACTGATTCCCGACGAGCCCTTCGATGTGTCTTTTCAGGGACTGCTGACGACTGATCAACCGGCCATGCGGGTGCGTGTGGATCTGTCCTCGGTGGCGACCCTGCAGCCTGAGAGTCAGCGCTATCAGCTCAGCGCTGTGGACCTGAAGGTCGACGCCAGCGGTGAGCCGTTCGACGGTCGTGCGGTTAATTTCCAGCTTCAGGGCGACGGCATGCTTGACCTTGCCGAGCAGGTTGCCGAGCTGAGCCAGCTGCGGCTGTCGCTGGCGGATATGCGCGCGACTGGCCAGGTGAAGGTGACGGGGCTCAGCACCGAGCCGCAGCTGACCGGTCGGCTTGACGTCGCTGCCTTCGATGCCCGTGACCTGCTGCGTGACATCGGCCAGCAATTGCCGGAGATGGCAGACCCCGGTGCGCTCTCGAGTGTGGCGCTGTCGGCCAACCTCAAGGGCGGTGCGAGCAGCATCATGTTCAACGACCTGCAGTTGGCGCTGGACGGCTTTGCGCTAAACGGCTCGCTGGGCGTCGCTGACTTCGAGCGTCAGGCGCTGCGCTTTGACCTGAGTGGCGACAACCTCAATCTGGATAACTACCTGCCGCCGCGCGAGGCGGGTGAGAGCACTGGTGCTGCTGCCGGCTCCGGTGGCAGCCGCTCACAGTCGGCGCCGGAGGAGTGGAGCGATGAAGCGCTGCTGCCACTGGATGTGCTGGCGAGCCTAGACGTGGACGGCAAGCTGGCGCTGCAGCAAGTCACCCTGACCGGACAAAATATCAAGCCGTTCAGTGTGGCAGTAAAGGCGCGTGACGGTCTGGTACGGCTGACGCAGCTCGATGGCGGCATCTTCGGTGGCACCTTCGCGGCCAGTGGCAGTATCGACACCCGCAAGACGCCGGTCAGCAATGCGCTGAAAGCGCAGCTCAAGGGGATTGATTCGGCGGCCGCGCAGCAGGCTTATGATGTGCCGCAGCAGGTTCGCGGCCTGATGGATCTGAATCTGGATGTCACCGCTGGCGGCAACAGCCTGCGTCGCTGGATGAACAGCCTGAACGGCTCGGCCAACTTCAAGGTAGATGATGGCGCGCTGCTCGGCGTGAATCTGGAGCAGCAGGTTTGTCGCGCTATTGCACTGGCCAATCGTAAGTCCTTGAGCGCCGAGCACGGCAGTGAAGACACGCCGTTCGAGCAACTGAGCGGCAGCTTCACCATTCGAAATGGCGTGGTCAGCAACCGTGATCTGGTGGCTGACCTGCCGGGGCTGGCCGGCAAGGGGCAGGGCGAGATCAATCTGCCGGATCAGCGGATTGATTATCGGCTCGGCTTGCTGCTGGAAGGTGATCGCAGCGAGATGCCGGACGAGGCCTGCCAGGTTAATGAGCGCTATGCCGATATCGAGTGGCCGATCCGTTGCAATGGCTATCTGCATAACGCCGGCAGCAGCTGTGGTGTGGATACCGAGGGTGTGGGCAAGATCGCCGCCAAACTGGTGGGTAACGAAGTGCAGCGCAAACTGGAAGAGCGCATTGACGATTCTCTCGGCGACAAGGCACCGGAACTGCGTGACGCCATCAAAGGGCTGTTTTCACGGTGATACCTGAGGTTTTTGCCCAGCGCGTGCTGGACTGGTATGACGAGCATGGGCGGCACGACCTGCCCTGGCAGCAGGATATGACCCCCTATCGGGTCTGGGTGTCTGAGATCATGCTGCAGCAGACGCAGGTGGCCACGGTCATTCCCTACTATCTGCGTTTCATGCAGGAACTGCCGAGCGTTGAGGCGCTGGCGGCGGCTGACGAGGATCAGGTGCTGCACCTGTGGACCGGGCTGGGTTATTACAGCCGAGCGCGCAATCTGCACAAGGCTGCCAGGCTGGTTGTCAGTCAGCTCGGCGGCGAGTTTCCGCGCAGTGTCGAGGGGCTGTGCGCGCTGCCGGGCATTGGTCGTTCCACTGCGGGCGCGGTGGCATCGCTCAGCATGGGCATTCGTGCACCGATCCTGGATGGCAACGTCAAGCGGGTGCTGACCCGCTTCGAGGCGGTCGACGGCTGGCCCGGCGAGAAGGCGGTACATGACCGTTTGTGGCGCATGGCCGAGTCGCTCACGCCCCAAAACAGGGTGGCCCACTACACCCAGGCGATGATGGACCTCGGCGCGACCCTGTGTACCCGCAGCAATCCATCCTGTCTGCTCTGCCCGCTGCGCGATGGCTGCAAGGCGCGCGCGCTGGGCGAACCGAAGCGCTTTCCGGCATCGAGGCCGCGCAAGGTGTTGCCGGTGCGCAGCTGCGTGATGCCGCTGCTGATGAACGAGGAGGGCGCCGTCTGGTTGCAGCGCCGGCCGTCCAGCGGCCTCTGGGGCGGGCTCTGGTGTCCGCCGGAACTGGATGCCGAAGACGAGCTGGCCGACCTGCTCGGCCGCTTGCAGATGGCTGCGCATGAGCGCGAGGCGCTGGCGCCCCTGCGGCATACCTTCAGCCATTTTCATCTGGACATTCAGCCCCTGCTGCTGCGGGTCTCGGCGCGTCCTGCCGTGGCCGAATCCGGGCAGGTCTGGTATAACCTGCGGCACCCTGAATCGCTGGGTCTGGCGGCTCCCGTGAAGAAGTTGCTGCGCCAGATCGAAGCGCGAGTTCCGTCACTGGCCTGAGAGGAGTTTGTCGATGACACGCATGGTGATGTGCCGCAAGTACAAGAAGGAGCTGCCGGGGCTGGACCGACCACCCTATCCGGGCCCGAAGGGGCAGGCGGTTTTTAACGAAGTGTCGCGCAAGGCTTGGGATGAGTGGCAAAAGCACCAGACCATGCTGATCAACGAGCGCCGTCTGAACATGATGGATCCCGAGGATCGCCGCTTCATCCAGCAGGAAATGGACAAGTTCCTGGCCGGTGAAGAGTACGCGCAGGCCGAGGGTTACGTTCCTCCCAGCGAGTAATTTGCCGGTAAGCAGCTGAAAAAATGGAAAATATTTTCCAGGGTGCTTGACAGGTCGAGGCGCAATCTATTTAATGGCGCCCACGTTGCCCGGGTAGCTCAGTTGGTAGAGCAGGGGATTGAAAATCCCCGTGTCGGCGGTTCGATTCCGTCCCCGGGCACCATACATTTAAGCCCCTGATTCCTAACGGTTTCGGGGGTTTTTTGTATCTGGGCTGCCTTAACCCCTTCCGATTTGCGTACACCGGGAGGGTACACCAGATGGTTTTGGCAATGAGTAGACCGCACAAGGATAGGCGTGGCGTTTACTGGCTACGCCGGAAGGTTCCCGCAGAGCTTCGGCCCATCATTGGGCGTACCGAATACAAACGCTCCCTATCGACCCGTGACCCTGAAGAGGCTGCGCGGCGTTTCCCTGCTGCATACCAAGAGTCCGTTGAGCGGTTCGCCTTGGCTCGTGCGCAGCTTGCAGGCAACAGCCTCCTCAATGCTGCAGACGTGGAGCAGCTCGCCTCCCGGTGGTTTACCGAAGAACACGCCAAGATGCGCCGCAGCGGTGCCTTCACTGATTACCTGCTGGAGTGCCGTGGTGTGTCCGGCTCCGATGCAGAGGATGGTGAGGGAGTGGCTTCCTACTGGGACAGCATGCACAGCGTCTTCAGTGACCTGACAGAAGCAGCCATTGCTGACGTTGTCCTCCCCTTCGTTGAAGCAGCCCTGTCAGCGCATAGCCTGCCCATGCCCCCTGCAGGTACGCCGCTACGTTCTCAACTGCTGGAAGCCTTCAGGGATAAGCTGTTGCTGCTGTCGGACTGGGCCTATGCTCAGGCTCACGCGCAGGGCAGATACATTGCTGCACCTCCTGTCGCTCCCCGTGAGCCTCTCTCAGTTGAGCAGGCCCGAAAGCAGGAGCGGGACGCTGCAGCCAATCGTCCCATCTCTGAGGTTCTCAAGGCGTGGGCTGAGGCCAAGCGTCTGGACGATGGCGACGACCGCAGCACGGCCAAGACCATCGCTGAGTTTGAGACTGTGATAGGCCGCTTCATTGAGCTGCACGGTGACATGCCAGTGACCAGCATCACCCGGGCGACCTGCCAAGAGTTCCGGGCCTCTCTTGCCAAGATTCCTACCAGTGGCAAGGGCATCCGCTCGCTGACTGTGGCTCAGGCAATCGCAAGGGGGGAAGCTGAAGGGTTACCGCTGCCGGGCATTGCAACCGTGCGCAAGCAGCTCAAGGTGCTCTCAACGGTTCTGCATTTTGCCCGTGAGCGTCTGGGCCTGATTCAGGAAGAGCCAGTGTCTGCCTCTGGCTTGCTGCGTACCCTGGCTAAGTCTGTGAAGAAGTCCGAGACCCGCTCACAGGACGAGAAGGGATACAGCCGCAAGGAGCTGCAGCGCATCTTCAGCAGCCCGCTCTTCCGTGGGCAGTGGTCGCCCCCTCGTGCTGACTATGGGCAGGCTCTGTACTGGTTGCCGTTGCTGATGGCATACACCGGTGCCCGCCGGGAAGAGATGGCGCAGTTGCTGGTGTCTGATGTCTGTTACGACGAAGAGGCCGACTGCTGGTATCTGGACATTCGCCCGGGGGCAGGCAAGACGCTGAAGACCTACAGCAGCTTCCGCAAGGTGCCGTTGCATCCTGACCTGCTGGCGCTGGGATTCATCGACTACCGTAACAGCTTGCCTGCTGATGGGCGTCTGTTCCCGAAGCTGACCCTGCATCCGGTAGACGGTTACGGCCATGCCATAGGCAAGACTTGGAGCGGCTACCTTGATGATGTGGTGGGGTTGGAGACTGCTGCCTCTCCCTCGCATGGCTTCCGGCATTCGTTCAAGACTCTGTGCAGAGACGTTGGTATTGATGAGCGGTTGGCCGACTGGTTGACCGGGCATGCGCCTGCAAACGTCGGTGCAACCTATGGGCATTACCCGATGCGGAGGATGTACGAGGAAGTGAAGAGGCTCCCGAGTCTGGCCCGTATGGCTGGCTTGCTGGACGACTGAAGAAAAACGACAGGGGAGCAGATGGCTGCTTCCCCCGTTGGTCTGGACGTCCCCTGTCCATTGCCTTGGTGTCCCCTTGGCTTGCTGCCTAAGCCGCCTTCCGCTTGCTCCGACGCCTGATGCGCTTGCCTGCTGCGCCCATCGTTGCAAGCGTGTCCGCTCTTTCGTTCTCTGGGTGGCCGGTGTGGCCTCTGACCCAGCGCAGCTCGACGGTGTGCAGCTTTAGCAGCTCTGCCATCTGCTGCCATAGGTCTTGGTTCTTCACCGGCTTTCCGTTGCTGCTCTTCCATCCGTTGCTTTGCCACTTGGGGAGCCATTCCCTGCAGCCTTGCTCCACATAGCGGCTGTCGGTGGTGAGGATGACGGAGGAGGGACGCTTCAACGCAGACAGTCCTTCGATTGCTGCCGTGAGTTCCGCTCTGTTGCTGGTCTGGTTGTCTCCAGACAGCGGCCCGGCTAACTCAAGACGCTGGCCCTGAGCATTGATTAGAACGGCTCCCCAGCCGCCTTGGGCAGAGTTGTTGCCATTGTTGGAGCATGCTCCATCGGTGAAGACCATGATTGCAGTCATTGTTGGTGATTTCCTGTCAGGTGGATTGCTAGGTGACTGGCCTCGTGACCTGACGTGCGCTTTGCTGGCGCTTGGAAAGAGGCTGTCAGGTGTCGAGGCGTTGAAGGCTTGGTGATAGGGGAGGTGAAGAGACAACTACAACGACAAACACTCAGAGGGTGGCTTGGTGGTCTTGAGCGTTGGTCTTTGTGGTCTTGTATATTGCGACGTTAATTCAGGAGTCTTTCCGTCATCGCTAGGTGCGGCTATTGAGGTAGGGTTGTAACGGCTTCAGAGGGCGCTAGGAGTCGCTTTTTGACTCTGGCAATGGTTGTCCTTTGGGTTGGCGTGACGACCTCTTCTACGCGCGTATCTGGGCCTTTGAGAGCGTCCGAGGTGGCAGTCTGAGCGACCGGCTGTGTAGTCTCGGTGCAGCACTGGGAAACGCTACGCTTCCGAGATTACTTGGCGCTCTGCATGTTACTACGTCTGCGTATCTATCTCTTTGAAAGTAAAAGGATTATACGTCTGTTTTCTCCGTATTTGCAGCCTTCCCCGCTGGGCTGTTCTGTTGCATCCTTCTGCACCTCACATCACTAACACAAGGAGCATGAACGATGGCTAGCCCGCATATCTTCGTTGAGCAATCCGAACTCATCGCCGTGTTGATGCCTGAGCTGTACGAGAGCGCAGGTGTTGCAGAGTGGTGGTGTATATCCAAGCCATTGGCAGAAGCATTGGAGAAGGTCGGAGGGCAGATAGTGATAAACGACGGCCTCGGCTGCTGGTGGGCAAGACCCTACAAAGGCTCGCTACTGTCCCCTGAAGCTGCCATCCATCGGTTGGGGCTGACTTCCTTCCTTGCCTGATGATAGGCCAGCCCTGAGTCCATTGCTTGGGGCTGCATTCTCCTCCACTGCTTCCCATTGTCTATAAGGTATCTTCAGGGACTCTGTAGGTTCTCTTATAGATAGTCTTTAGAGTTGTCTTTGCTTTGGTCTTTTCTTTGGACTAGGCAATCTCTTAGAGGTAACTGAGTGCTATGACTGGGGGTAAATCTCCAGTTATATTGGGTGCATGGTCTTATAACTATTGTTGATGGTCTCTTGCGTCTTCGGCAGCGCCATGGCGGCAGACTCTTCCGGCTTGGTGATGGTCAGCTCAGCCTTCTTGTTCAGGATGTCGTCGATGACCATGTCGCAGAAGACGGCGAACTTCACGTCCAGCCAGCGGGCGAAGAAGACGGCCAGCTTGGGGTGACCCCAGGTGCCGACTTGTGGGTGCAGGCCGGAGCCGCGCTTGCGGATTACGATTTCCTTATCCGGGAAAATCCCGGTTAAGGCTTCGGTGTACTCAACAGTGCTGGGCAGGCGTAGGAACTCGTAGACGTCTTTCCCGAACGCCTTAGCGGCCTTGGTCATGTTGAAGTAGCCGTCCTCGCGGAAGTGGAAGACGTTGTTGTTGTATTCGCGGGTGATGATGGTGGTGTCAGCCTGCCTCTGACTCTGCCGCTCTGTTCTTGGCCCTCTGCACTGTAGCTGTGCTTGCGCCTGTCGCTGCTGCAGCCTCCCTGATGCTCATGCCTTTTGCCAGACAGGTCAGGATGCGCTGGTGTAGTTGCTTGTCGATCTGCTTACCCTTGAACGCTCCCTTGGCCTTGGCCTTTTCGATGCCCTGAGCCTGCCTCCTGCGTCTGTCTTCGTAGTCCTTCCGGGCGATGGCTGCGAGCATGTCTAGGAGCATGTTGTTGATTGCTGCCAGCATCCTCCCGGTGAACTCGTCAGCGTTGGTCTGCTGCATAGACTGGTGAGAGGTGGGCAGATCGAGAGCGACAACCAAGACGCCCTTGGCTCTGATGGTCTGCCGCAGTTGCTGCCAGTCATCCTCCGTCAGGCGTGATAGGCGGTCGACCTGCTCAATCAGCAGAACATCGCCGGGGTGTGCATCGTCCAGCAGACGGAACAGCTCAGGACGCTGCAGAGACGCTCCGCTCTGGTTCTCGACGTAGTAGGCGGCAACCTTCTGCCCATGCTGCTCTGCAAAGGCTGTCAGTGCTTCCTTGGCGCGTGTCGCGTCCTGCTCTTGGGTGGATGCTCGGAGGTATGCCCGGACGTACATGCTGACTGCTCCTTGTGTTCGTTAAGGTGTGGTCAGTATTGGTGTGCTCGCATACGTTGTCAATTGGTCCTATACGACTACGAATGGCGGCTGTGTTAGCGTGGTCGCTCAGGTATACCCAAACGAAGCAGCAGAAGAGCGTAGGCCTGTGGCTGGTGAGAGCAGGCTGTGGGCTCGCTTGGTGCGCTCAAGTTTGCGGGAGAGGTTGGCGAAAAAACGTGACCCGTACCCGGTACGGGGGGAACAGGTTTGAAGCCATTATCTATTGAGGCCTCGCAGATTTTCTGCACCAAAAGGGCTTGGTTTGTGCTCTGTCCAGATACCCGCTTGCGCTTTTTCATTTGTTTGGCTACGATCTTCTCTAAATGGAAAATATCATAGCCAAGGAGAAGGTGCCGATGAGTGGGGTTTACGGGATGATGAGCAGATGAGACTTACACCTTTTGGAGAAGCGGCTCGTACGCTTCGGATGAGGTTCGACCTGTCTCTCAAGGCCATGGCGGAAGCGATGACTATTAGCTCCGCACATTTAAGCGGAATTGAGTACGGCGAGAAGCGCCTCTCAGATAAGCATATCGATTCGGCTATTGAATTTTTTGCAAAGTATGCGGACGCAGAGCAGCTCCATAAGTTAAGGATTGCTGCGGAACGCTCCAAAGACGTTGTCAATACGGCTGACCTAGACGCGGAAGCAAGAGGGTTGGTAGCGGCGTTTGCGCGTCGCCTTCAGGAGGGCAGTGCACCTACAGAAGAAATCAAGCGATGGCTTCAAGATCAAGCGCAACCGATGAAGGAGAAATAAGGTTTGGCAACGCTTTACTCGAATGGTCAGCCTCGAACGCCGCAAGGTCTTAAAGTGAGCCCTCAAAGCTACGCGTCGCTTGAGCGCGTAGCGGAGGGTATACGAATGGCCCTGCCGGTGCTTCCAGGTGAGAAGTACAACCTGAACTGCGTTCAGATACTTGAGAAGCTCCTCCCAAGCGCTGGTTACAATCTCAAAATTGCCGAGATAGATCAGTTAGAAGACTGCGCTGCCTTTACTGTCCCCACCGAGAGTCTATTGGTTTTCAGAGAGGACATTTACGACATGCTGCATGCGCAGCACGTTTTCGGGCGCAGTACTGTGGTGCACGAGATGGCTCATATTGTTCTCAATCATGCGGCTACCTTCCATCGAGGGGCAGTGCTTGGGCAGCATAAGTTCTATGAAGATTCGGAATGGCAAGCCAAGGCACTAACTGCTGCGATTATGATGCCCGTCTCGGCATGTAAAGAAGCTGAAACGCCAGAGCGTCTCGCAGAACTGTGTGGTACGAGCGTGGCAAGTGCTTCCTACAGACTGGACAAGCTGAAGCAGCAAGGAGAGATGAAGGGGCAGAGGAGGCTTTTCTACTGAGAAACTAGCTCAGCCAAATAAAAAAGCTCAGAAGTGCGCTAACACCCTGAGCCTTTGGTGAGGTGAACGAGGGTCTACCGAACCACCCGATAACCTACTTATCTGTCTTGGGGAAGACGATAGGGAGTGTAGTCCTTGCGACTGTGTCGGGCAAGCCAAAACCCTTCCGTCTGTCGTAAGGAGGGCCGAATCATGGCTCATTCCGGTATCAAGACAGTGTTCGTGCACGCCTATATGCGGTTCCGTTTCGGCCGCTGGGAAAGCGTTTGCCAACACTGGCGTACACACCCGGGTCAACTTGACCTGTTTTAAGTCCAAAGGTGGCGGCCCTCTGGGCCGTCGCCTGCGGTTTTCGGCTTGGTCTTTCTGCGGACACTAACGCTGCTTTTTCTGGCGCATATGCTGCTTATCCCCGGGTTTTGAAGGGACTCCTTCTGGCTGGCGATGCGGGGGAATGGCTCTGCTCACTTAGTACTCATCACCGTTTGGTCGTGCTCTGGTATTGGCCAATAATACCCTGCTGGTTTTCGTTCGGTTGCGCTTGAAGGTGCCGCCGGGGGTGATAGATGAAACCTCTGTTGGCTGGTGCGTCACGGTTTTTTCAGATGAAAAGCAGCCCGTCCCCTCTTGAGTTGAGTACACCTAATGCGTACACTGCCGCGCTTCCGAATGACCGCTAGGCGGCATTCTGCAAGGGGTTTCAAGGTGGTCCCACTGGTCGGCGGTTCGATTCCGTCCCCGGGCACCACTATTTAGAAAGCCCGCTGGCAACCCCAGCGGGCTTTTTTGTTTTTAGTGATTCGAGGCGTCTGGCATCGGGGTTGGCAAGACTCTTGCCTGTTAATTGCCCGGTGTGACCGAACGGCTGATCTTGGTCATGGTTGGCAGCTGTGCTAGGTTTGCCATCAGTACCGCACTCGGATGACTGCATAGGGAACGCTTCCCGATGGCATCGCACCACGAGTGTGATAGCCCCATACCTGACGGCCAACACAGCCTGGTGGATATTGATACGTGACTTCACCCGCTCTGGAAGTGCGCAACCTGCACAAACGTTACGGCGACCTTGAGGTTCTCAAGGGCGTTGATCTGGTCGCCCGCGACGGCGACGTTATCTCGATTCTCGGCTCTTCCGGGTCCGGCAAGAGCACCATGCTGCGCTGCATCAATCTGCTGGAGAACCCCCATCAAGGGCAGATCCTGATCGCTGGCGAAGAGCTCAAGCTCAAGCGCAGTCGGCAGGGCGACCTGGTTGCCGCAGACAACAGCCAGATCAACCGACTGCGTGCCCGCGTCGGTTTTGTCTTTCAGAACTTCAATCTCTGGCCGCACATGAGCATCCTCGACAACATTATCGAGGCGCCGCGCCGTGTGCTGGGCCAGTCCAAGGCCGAGGCCGTTGAGGCGGCTGAGGCCTTTCTTGAGAAGGTGGGGATCGCCGACAAGCGCCACGCCTTCCCGGCACAGCTTTCCGGTGGTCAGCAGCAGCGCGCAGCGATTGCCCGCACACTGGCCATGCAGCCACGCGTGATCCTGTTCGACGAGCCTACCTCCGCCCTCGATCCCGAGATGGTGCAGGAAGTATTGAACGTGATCCGCGCGCTGGCGGAAGAGGGGCGTACTATGCTTCTGGTAACCCACGAGATGGGGTTCGCCAGGCAGGTATCGAGTGAAGTGGTATTTCTGCACCAGGGGCAGGTCGAAGAGATCGGCACTCCGGAGCAGGTATTCGGCAATCCCGTTTCCGAACGCTGCCGACAGTTCATGTCAAGCCATAAGTAAGGAGTCCTTCCATGAAGCAATACAAGAAAGTCTTGCTGGCAGTCGCCACAGCGTTGTTTGTAAGTGCTCCCGCCGTTGCCGAGAGCCTGCGTATCGGCACAGAAGGGGCCTACCCTCCCTTCAACCAGATCGACGCCAGTGGAGAGGTTGTCGGCTTTGACCTGGATATCGCCAAGGCACTGTGTGCCGAGATGCAGGTCGAGTGCACCGTTGTGACCTCGGACTGGGATGGCATCATTCCGGCTCTGAACAACAACAAGTTCGACTTCCTAGTCGCCTCCATGTCGATCACCGACGAGCGCAAGCAGGCGGTAGACTTCACCAACCCCTACTACACCAACAAGCTGCAGTTCGTTGCGCCCAAGTCGTCTGACTTCGCTACCGACGAAGCAAGCCTGAAGGGCAAGACCATTGGTGCGCAGCGCGCGACCATCGCCGGCCAGTGGCTGGAAGACAATCTGGGTGATGTGGTCGACATCCGCCTGTACGACACCCAGGAGAACGCCTACCTGGACATGAGCGCGGGCCGTATTGACGGTGTGCTGGCCGACAACTTCGTGCAGTACGAGTGGCTGCAGAGCGATGCTGGCGCAGACTTCGAGTTCAAGGGCGAGCCGGTGTTCGACAACGACCAGATCGGTATTGCCGTGCGCAAGGGCGACCCGCTGCGCGAGCGTCTGAATGCGGCGCTGCAGACGATCGTCGAGAACGGTACCTACGAGACCATCAACGCCAAGTACTTCCCCTTCAGCATCTACTGATGACCAGTCGGGCCCTGCGGGGCCCGACCTGGATGTAAACTCATGCCTGATCTTCAAGGTTTTGGTCCAGCCCTGCTCGAAGGGACCTGGATGACTCTACGTCTGTCACTGGCCGCGCTGGTGTTCGGCCTGCTGTTTGGCCTGCTGGGTGCCTCCGCCAAGGTCTCCGGCAATCGCGTTGCGCGGTTGTGCGGCGGCTTTTACACGTCGGTTGTGCGTGGCGTGCCGGAGACCGTCTGGGTACTGATGATGTACTTCGGCACGGTGTCGGCGATGAATGCCATCGGTGCCTGGTTTGGCAATCCGACCCTGTCACTGAGCCCGTTTGTTGCTGGTACCCTGGCGCTGGCGCTGTGCTTTGGTGCCTACGCGACCGAGGTGTTCCGTGGTGCGTTGCTGGCCATTCCCAAGGGGCAGAAGGAAGCCGGCCTGGCGCTGGGCATGTCGAACCTGCGGATCTTCTGGCGCATTACTCTGCCTCAGCTCTGGCGTGTGGCGCTGCCCGGGCTCGGTAACCTGTACCTGATCATGCTCAAGGATACCGCGCTGGTCTCGCTGATTACCCTTGAAGAGATCATGCGCAAAGCCCAGACCGCGGCGAATGCGACCAAGGAACCGTTCACCTTCTATCTGCTGGCCGCGTTGATCTACCTGTTCCTCACGGTCTTTATCATGGCAGCGATGCACTGGTTCGAGCGTCGTGCCAACCGGGGTTTTGTGAGGACTGAACTATGACCTGGGCCGAACGCTGGGCGCTGATCGAGCGCTTTTTGCCGCAACTCTGGGACGGTACCCTGGTTACCCTGCAGCTGGTCGGGCTGGCGGTGGTCATCGGTCTGTTTTTTGCCATTCCCCTCGGGCTGGCGCGGGCGTCGCGGCACTGGTATATCCGGGCGCTGCCCTACAGCTACATTTTCTTCTTCCGTGGCACACCGCTGCTATTGCAGCTGTTTTTGGTCTATTACGGCATCTCCCAGTTCGAAGTCGTGCGCAAGAGTTTCCTCTGGCCCTATCTGCGCGAGCCATACTGGTGCGCGCTGATCACCATGACCATGCATACCGCAGCCTATATCGCCGAGATCCTGCGTGGCGCGATTCAGGCGGTACCGCCGGGTGAGGTCGAAGCTGCGCGGGCGCTGGGCATGTCCCGCCGTCAGGCGCTGCAGTACATCATCCTGCCACGTGCCATTCGCATCGGCCTGCCGGCCTACGGCAATGAAGTGATCCTGATGCTCAAGGCCAGTGCCGTGGTCTACACCATCACCATGATGGACATCATGGGTGTAATCCGCACCATCAACTCGCGCACCTACCAGTACGAGCTGTTCTTCCTGGTGGCCGGGGTCATGTATCTGATCATCACGCTGGTCTTTACCCAGCTGTTCCGGCTGGTCGAGCGCTGGCTCAAGGTTGACGCCAGTCGCCCGCAGCGCTGACCCCTGCGGCGTGGATCTGCTCACGCGGTTCACCCGCCTGACGGACTGGCTGCAGCGCCATCAGGCGCTGTGGCGAGCCCGACCTTTCACAACCCCTGTGCTTGCGTGGGAAGCCGACTGGCCCGAATTGGCCGGCTGGTTGCGCGCACGCTCGCTGGCCGATGCCGAAGCGGCGCAGTCGCAACCGGTCCAGCTTCTGGGGGCGCCGGAGCCATTTGGCCAGCTGGCCGCAGAGGCGCAAGCGCTTTGCGTGCTGCCGCGTTGGGAGGCCGCCGTTTCCCCGTCGGTGCCCGAGCTGCTGCACCGTCACATCCCCGGCCGCAAGTGGCAGCAGATTACCCGCTTTGCTGCGGTAGCCACCGCGCGCACGCCGGCGCCGGTTGAACGTTGGGTCGACTGGTGTGCCGGCAAGGGTCATCTGGGCCGGTTGCTGGCCTGGCAGAGCGGTTGCCCGGTCTGCTGCCTGGAGTGGGATGCCGAATTGAACCGCGCCGGCGCCGAACTGAGTGCGCGGCTGCAGGTTGATGCGCAGCATCTGGATGCCGACGTCATGCAGGTCAGCAATGCCGAACGACTTGAACGCAGCGATACGCTAGTGGCGCTGCATGCCTGTGGCGATCTGCATCGACAGTTGATCGAGCAGGTAGTTGCTCGTCAGTGCCGACAGTTGGCGCTGTCGCCCTGCTGCTACAACCGCATCGCCGGCGCGAGCCACCAGCCGCTGTCGCTGGCCGGAAAGACGGCGGCGCTGCCGCTCAGCCGCGATGAGCTGGGGCTGGCACTGCAGCAGAGTGCCACCGCCGGCGCCCGTGAGCTGCGCCAGCGTGACCGCTCGATGGCCTGGCGGCTGGCGTTTGATCACTGGCAGCGTGAGGGCAGGGGAGTGGATAGCTACCTGCCTACCCCGTCACGTGCGCCCGGCCCGCAGCCACAAACGCTCGCAGACTTTTGCCTCGCCATGGCCGCTTACCACGACCTGCAGCTGCCGGTACCGGCGGACTGGCAGGCGCTGGAAGCGCATGGCTGGCAGCGCTTGGCCCAGGTACGCAATCTGGAACTGGTTGGCGGCCTGTTCCGGCGTCCTTTGGAGCTGTGGCTGGTGCTGGAGCGGGCTCTGTATCTGCAGGAGGCGGGCTATCGGGTGCGGCTCGGCGAGTTCTGCGAGCCGGCACTGACACCGCGCAACCTGCTGTTGCTGGCTCAGCGGGATAACTGACAGGCCATCACCAGCCTATGTACCGCTTGCGCACAGACTTATCCACAACTTGTGTGTATCTGTGGTTATCCACGCCTTCTGTGCATAACTGTGTTGATGAGGTTGTAGTAACTACCTCAAAGCGAGAATCCACGCGGCTTTGCGGTGTCAGGTCAATTGTTGATCAGTTGTGTTTGATGCATGAAAACAAGGGCTTGCGTAGCCTTTATGAAGTGTTGATCGAAAAGTCATGCACAAGTGGACGAACGGTATCCACAGGAAAAAATAGAGGATAATCAGCGCCTGCACGCCGCTGATCTCTTTACACAGAAATTTGGCGATATATAATGCACCCCGCGCCGGTATAGCTCAGCTGGTAGAGCAACTGACTTGTAATCAGTAGGTCCCGAGTTCGACTCTTGGTGCCGGCACCAGACAAATCAAGGGCTGCAGCGATTCTGCAGTTTTTGACCCCGCATTCAGATGTTCCCGAGGTACAGTTTCAGTACAGTCGTACTGATCGCCACCTCGGAGAACAGCATGGCAACGATCGTCAAAACCCCCTCTGGTACTTGGAAGGCTCTCATCCGCAAGCACGGATGGCCTACCACCTCGAAGACCTTTCGTACAAAACGTGATGCCCTTGACTGGTCCCGGCGTGTCGAGGATGAGATGGTGCGCGGCGTTTATATTCAGCGCACAGCCTCCGAGCGTATGACGCTCGAACAGGCACTCAAGCGCTACCTCGCAGAGGTAAGCCCTACAAAAGCCCCTAAGACCGCCCAAAGCGAGATTGGCAGCGCGAAGAAGCTCATGGAAAAGCTTGGTAGCTACTCATTGGCGGCGCTGTCAGCAGAAGTCATTTCCGAGTATCGCGATAAACGTCTATCAGAGCGCACCAGGCGTAAAACCCCGGTTAGCAACAATACGGTTCGGTTAGAGCTTGCTCTTCTCAGTCATCTCTTTAATACCGCCATTCGAGAATGGGGGGTGGGGCTTTCTGGGAATCCGCTGCTAAACATTAGAAAGCCTTCCCCTGGTGCTGGTCGAGATCGTCGTCTCAGTGTAAGTGAGGAGGCTCGTTTGTACGCTGCGGTTGATGCTCACACCAATCCCTTTTGGGGTTGGATCGTCCGTATCGCGGTAGAGACAGGAATGCGGTCTTCCGAAATAACGGGGCTACGCATAGATCAGGTTGATGTAGCCCGGCGAATTGTGCGGCTGGACAACACCAAGAACGGGTCCTCGCGTCTGGTGCCCCTTAGCCGTGAGGCGACCACTGTATTTAGGAAAGCCTTGGGCCACCCAATCAGGCCGCTCGATACTGATCTGATCTTTTTTGGGGAGCCAGGTAGGGACGGGAAGCGCCGGCCTTACGTTTTCTCGAAATGCTGGCGAGCGCTCAGGGCAGAACTTGGGATGTCGGACCTGCGTTTCCACGACTTGCGACACGAGGCCGTTTCACGGTTCGTCGAGGCGGGGCTATCAGATATGCAGGTTTCCGCGATCAGTGGCCACAAATCCATGCAAATGCTGCGGCGCTATACGCACCTGCGGGCTGAGGACTTGGTTGCCACCATTGACGAGCTTGATGAGAGGGGGCGGGGGTAGGCCTGTCGATCCGTGAAATTAGAGTGATTTTCGGTGTTCAAATATTTTTTTTCGAGTTGAGCCGAGAATCGCCTAAAAAGGACCCGATTTAGGGGCCCCCCTTCGCACTATTAGTGAAACACCTCTGAAATTGGAGTTTCACTATCATGCATAACCCCGACACTGTGTCTGTGGCAAAGCTTGAGGCTCAATTAGTCTCACTCTATGGCATCCTGCTCACGCGTGAGCAGCTTGCTAATGTACTAAATCGCAAGGCCAGCGGGCTCAGTTGGGAGCTGGGCAGGGCTGATAGCAGTCTTAGACAGATCCTTGAGCCTGCAACATTGCGAATTGGCCGCAGAACATTCTATCGGGCACCTGATCTGGCGATCATCCTTGCGGGGGGGATTGCCCCTTAATGGCTGGCAGATTGAGAGGGTTGCTCGATGCTGGTGGTGTTTCGATCCAACCCTGGGCCCGTGACTGCGTGGGCGTGCCTAACGCTATCATTCGCTCAGCACTCTTTGCCGCCATACCAGACCTGTCTGAGGAAAGAGACCGCTACTTTTATTGCGACCGAGAGGTCCGTGGCCTAAAAGGCGTGCGCGTGCTTCATACCGGGCCTCAGTTATGCCAAGCGGATTTGGAACTCTGGATGGCGTTGCTAGCCCTTCTCCATCAAGCCCCGTTCGGGCAAACGGTCAGGTGCCGCATGAGTAAGGTTCTGCGTGCTCAGGGTCTCACTGACAGTGGAAAAAATCGAGATAAAACCTGGGCGAGATTGATGCGGTTGAGCAAGACGAATCTGACAATCGAGGGCACGGGCTTCAGGTACGTTGGCAATCTCGTCTATTCCGCAGAGCTCAATGATTTTGGAGTGCTGGAGGTTAGTTTGAGTGAGAGAATGGCAGCCATGTTCTCTGCAGGCCGCTATACACTGCTCGATTTAAGAATTCGGTTGGCTCTGCGCGGCCAGCCGCTTGCTGGGTGGCTGTATGGTTTTTATGTATCTCACCGGGACCCCTACACCCTCAAGGTCGATACCCTTCGAGAGCTTTCAGGCAGCACCGTGGCGTCACGGGATAAATTTTGCCAGCAATTGCGGGTTGCTCTGGCAAGGGTCCAATCGGCGGCGGAGGAAAACGCAAAATATTGTCAATTCGAGGTAGAGGGGGGAGCTCAAGGGCGAGTAAGTTTTTTCTGGTTAAAGAGGCCGTTCTAGCCGGTAGGTGGGTCCGTTCTTAACGGTAGAACTCTGTCCTAGGCGGTAGAACCGGCCGTTCTGAGCGGTAGTTTTTTCCGTCCTTGACGGTAGAAAAGTCCGGCCTCAGCGGTAGGGGTGCTCGGGTGGTTTTCCAGTAAGCTGCCGATTATAAAAGAGTTTTCCTCTACGGCTGTGTTTGCTAGTGGTTTTTACCTGCAGTTTACAAGTTATCTAACAGGGGAATGGGTAATTGCGCTGACTTGACCACCTGTTTGCGTTCGATTTGACCGTCACGCCTTGCGATCGTAACCGGCAGAAATCGGCCAAAAGCGGACTGATTTGCTAAAAACTGAGAGGGGGCTCACAGGCGCCCCAGAAGTCTCTGCCCTATGGATCTATGGCGTCAGATCATTTTGCTGGAATGTATCTACCCGTACCGATGATGGTGAGGGACTTCGCCCCACGTGTCATCGCGACATACAGATGCTTAGCGTCAAGCGAGTCTGCATCGAGGACGACTGCATGGTCGTATTCCAGGCCTTTGACCAGCAGCGTTGTCCCAATGAGCTTCCTGTGGCTGAGAGGTCGCCCCGTATGTCTCATTTCGCGCTGATACAGGTTTGCGGCCTCTGAGAGAGTTGCTCCCTCTCCATCTATGTGTAGCTGGAGCACGTTGAGTAAGCGATACAGGAGGTCACGGCGATACGGCGATGTTTCTGGATTTGAATTCAACGCCAGGTAAAACGACTTGAGGTGGCTGCTTGATGGGTTGTTGAGGTAGTCATTCGCCGCATGCAGGACCAAGGGGTGCTTTGTGGTTCTACTAAGTTTCGCCACCTCGCCTCTCTGGGTTCCAGCAGTCAAAGCCTTGGTCACGCCAGTAAAACACTTCTTCGCAAAATCCAAGACGATAAGAAATCCTGCTTGGGCAGTCTTCGCGGCTCCTAGCTTCTTGATGAATAAGTGAAGGTCTTTGCCTTCAACTTCCTCGATAGAAGAAAATCGACCTGCCATGCTTCGGGCCAAACGGTGGGTCTTATTCTTGGACCTGGGGTCCCCACCGTGCAGAGCAATCACGCTCTCGTTGTGCCCTAGCTGGCCGCAGAGCGATGAATGCTGTTTGGCCTCCAGGAACGCGGGGGCGGTTTCAGCGTGAATCACGCTGCGTGGCAGTCCATCAACTAGATCAATTTTCTGCCCCAGCTCAATTTGCTTCCGCGCCTCCTTCAGCCAAGCGCCCAGCTCATGTGCTTCAGCCTGCTTCCAACGCCAAGGGGTATCTAGCTCGCCCAGGCGTTCGAAAGTAGGGTAGACACTTTCGTTCCAGTCCACAGGCTTACCATCCTCAAAGTCGAAGATGGCCTGCAGAGGATCGCCCAGGATCCGGCAGTGAAAGACATCTGCTAAGGCACAGACCAGAGAGTGCTGAGAATCGGAGCAGTCTTGGTATTCGTCTACATAGACTCCCGTGTAAGTGGCCGATACGACACGGCGAATGAACTGCTTTTTCAGCAATCCAGAGCAGCTTTCATAGAGTTTGTTCCACTGCTTGCCGGTCGGGTTTTCAGTCGCCCAGCCGGAGCTTTGGGGGTAGGCCAAGCAAGGAGGTGTACGAATTTTTGTGTAACCGGCTAATGAGCGACACTGTCGCTCCGAACCGGAGACACGATGAGCAAGAAACTACATCCCATCACCGACGAGCTGCTGGATCAGCTCTTGGCCAACTATCAAAAACCTGAAGACCTGATTGGTGCCGAAGGCATCCTCAAGCAGCTGACCAAAAAGCTGGTTGAGCGTGCGCTGGATGCCGAGTTGACTCACCATCTGGGGCACGACAAGCATCAGCCGGTCGGTAACTCGTCTGGCAATACCCGCAACGGCTTTAGCCGCAAGAAGCTCAAGGGCGAGTTCGGCGAGCTGCCCATTGAGATGCCGCGTGATCGGCATGGCACCTTCGAACCGCAGATTGTCGAGAAGCACCAGACCCGCTGGGTGGGGTTCGACGACAAGATTCTTTCGCTGTACGCACGGGGCATGACCGTGCGCGAGATTCAGGCACACCTACAGGAGATGTATGGCGCCGAGGTATCGCCCAGTCTGATCTCCTCGGTGACCGATGCCGTAACCGATGAGGTGAAGGCCTGGCAGTCACGGCCGCTCGACGCGGTCTATCCCATCGTCTACCTCGACTGCATCCACACCAAGGTGCGTGAGGGTGCCGTGCGGGTGAAGGCGGTTTAACTGGCGCTGGGCATCAACCTGGCCGGGGAGAAGGAAATCCTCGGGCTATGGATCGCCCAGAGCGAGGGTGCCAAGTTCTGGTTGCAGGTGGTGACCGAGTTGCGCAACCGTGGCGTGCAGGACATCTTCATCGCCTGCGTGGATGGCCTGAAGGGCTTCCCCGAGGCCATCGAGGCGGTCTTCCCGCACACCAGCGTGCAACTGTGCATCGTGCATATGGTCAGGCACAGCCTGAACTACGTCTCTTGGAAACGGCGCGCCGAGGTAGCGGCTGACCTGAAGCGGATTTACCAGTCCAGCACGGCGGACGAGGCTGAGCTGCGCCTTGGCGAGTTCGAAACCAAATGGGATGACGACTACCTGCCAATTGGTCAGTCCTGGCGGCGCAACTGGGCTCGGATCACGCCGTTCTTCGACTTCCCACCGGAGATCCGCAAAGTGATCTATACCACCAACGCCATTGAGTCGGTGAACATGAGTTTGCGCAAGATAACCAAGAACCGCGGCTCGTTCCCCAGCGACGAGGCGCTGCTGAAACTGTTCTATCTGGCGCTACGCAACATCAGCAAGAAATGGACGATGCCGATCCGTGACTGGAAAGCGGCACTGACACGCTTT
The DNA here is from genome assembly GCF_027474385.1 of Halopseudomonas sp. MFKK-1. Classification (NCBI taxonomy): domain Bacteria; kingdom Pseudomonadati; phylum Pseudomonadota; class Gammaproteobacteria; order Pseudomonadales; family Pseudomonadaceae; genus Halopseudomonas; species Halopseudomonas sp. MFKK-1. The sequence continues at coordinate 757,896 of NZ_CP114836.1, read as the reverse complement.
ACGATCAGCTACGAAGGCAGGCTGCCACAGTAGTAACCCCATCCCCGGTTACACAGAATTCTGCACACCCTCCTAACGACTGGGCTATCGAAACCATGGGCAACTCCAAGTATCCGCTTGAGCTGTTCCAGCGAGTGGTCACCGTCAGCCTGGAGACTCAAAAAATCGTCAAGGCGCTGCCTGCTCTCGACATCGGCTAGGGCAACTGACGTCATTGATTATTGAAACGCAGATAAGGAATTCAGCATGCAACCCAGCAAAGCTACGGTGACTAGCTTATTCAGCACCCCCTCATCAGTATCAGATCCCGATTTTTCAAAGGGGTTATGTCTGGACGCTGGAGAAGCAGGTCGGCCCCTTGTGGATTGACATCCAGGACCGAGCAGATGCTGTCCTGGAGCAACAAGCGTTGGCATCTAACGGTAATACTGTGGCATTGAAGCCATTACAGAAGCACTTTTTGGGCTCCATTGTGATGACACCGGTCCCTAACAGTTTCGGCAGAGTGCCTGCCTTTGAGGTGATCGATGGTCAGCAGCGTTCCACTACGTTACAACTCCTGCTGCTCGCTTTTCGCCAAGCTGCACGTGAGTTGGTGGGTAGTCCCATACCGCAAATGCTCGATGGTTTGGTACGAAACCCCGGCCCTTATCAGCGCGTAGAAGACCATTACAAGGTCTGGCCTACTCAGGCGGGGCAGGATGAGATGCGACGCCTGAATGACACGGCTACTAGCATCAAAGACATATGCGCCATGTATCCGGCACGAGATGGCCGTGCAAAGCTTGAGCGGCCTTTGATGGTGCAGGCTTATCTTTACCTCTACCACGCTTGTCTCGCTTACATGCGGGGTGTCGATCTCTCCGATGTCGTAGACCCTGCGGCTGACCCTACGTTCGGGAATACGCTGATCGCGGATATCCGCCGCCATGACGAGGTGTCACCGCTGAAAGCCGATATACAGCTAGAGCCAGAGCGCGCTCAGGCGCTCTATATGGCTTTGTCCGATCACGTGCAGATCATGACTCTGACGCTGGAAGTTGAGGATGATCCTCAAGTCATCTTTGAAACACTCAATGCACGAGGAGAACCGCTACTGGCGTCTGACCTAGTACGCAATTTCGTGTTCCTCGAAGCTGCTCGACAGGGGAAGCCTGTTCCACAGTTATACGAGCGCTACTGGAGCCAATTTGACCTTGTCGCGACCACCGGCAAAGGTGTCTCCGCCAATGCTTACTGGAGGGAAAAGGAGCGCCAGGGGCGTCTGACCTATCCGCGCATTGATCTATTTTTCTACAACTACGCGACTTTGCGTAGCCAGGAAGTGACCCTCGCCAACCACGTATTTCAGTCATTCAAAGCATGGTGGCAAAAACAGCCTCGTGATCTTGAAGGCGAACTGGAGCAACTGGTTACCTCCAGCCGCCACTTTCGGGAGCTGGTATCTCCCGAGGGAACTGGGTACTTGGCTGAGTTTGCTCGGTTGGTTAAATCACTAGATGTGGGTACGGTCACGCCGGTTTACCTCGCACTGCGTGAGCAACTAGCAAGCGATAGCGACGAGTTGAAACAAGCGCTCGGTGATCTAGCGTCCTATCTGACGCGCCGAGCGGTATGCGGTTTGACTACCAAGGGCTATAACCGCTTTTTCATGCGAGTGCTTCAAGCTGTGACGGGGGCGCCAGAAGCTCCGCACATGGCTCTTCGCAAGGTGCTTTTAGTGGCAACAGCACCCAGCGAGGTTTGGCCAGAGGACGCGCTCTTTAGCGACAAATGGTGCCATCGCCGGGTATACGAGGAGCTTCGGCCCGCAAAAACGTGTGCTGTCCTTCGGGCACTGGAATATGCAGCCCGTGGCCCCCAGCAAGGGAGCAACCATGTACCAACCCAGTCTGATTTGACCGTCGAGCACGTATTGCCACAGAGCTGGGAAGCCCTCCCCTTTTACCAGGTCGAAGGTATGAACGAAGGACAGCGTCAACTCAGAGAGGCTGCTGTTCATAGTTTTGGGAATCTGACACTTCTGACTCAGCCGCTGAACAGCTCAATCAGCAATGGCCCCTTTGCTGATACCGTAGGTGTTGAAGGCGAGCAGGTTCTGGGCAAACGATCTCGGCTAGGTCAAAGCGCTCTTCTGTTGAATACCTACTTCCACCAGGCAGAGCTTGCGACATGGGACGATCTGGCCATTGAAAGTCGAGCTAAAGCCCTGCTGAAAGCCGCGCTACTTGTGTGGCAGAAGCCGGTAGACGGCACCGCCGCACCCGTTGCGGTAGCGTCGGCGATCTCCAGGTGCCCAGCTCAGGACGTTTGATTGCCCGATAAGGAGGCAGTGTGAGAGATCCACATGTAGAGGCGGTCTACTTCAAGGTCAGCTCCGGCGAGGACATCTCCTACAAGGATCCGGATCCATTGACGTTCCAGAACCATCTTGGCGAGTACTGTCTCTCGGACGGAGTGCTGAAGGTTGTCCCAGCCGAGCATTTTGGTAGCGGCCAGGAAGCTTGCCAGGCTATTGACGGATTTCTTCGTGCTTGGGAGATTGAGGCGGATCTCAAGAAGAATCCTGGAACGATTAGATTCACATACTCCCACGTTGATTTGATTGATCGTAATCCCCCGCCACCAGGAAAGCCTCAAGTTGTACAGGCCGTAGGCATCTGCTCAGGGGTTGCTATCGCCGATAACTTCCATTTCCATGTGGCTCTTGGGCGTTACCCCGAACCGCCAGAGCGCTTTAGTGCGTCGGAGCATGCCCAACATGCCTATCGGCGATGGTTGAGCTACCGAAATGGGCAGGAGCCATTGCAGGCCATGGCGTACTTCGTCATCACGCTCGTCGAGCGAATTGCAGGCAGCAGAGCAAAGGCCTGCGAACTGTTTAAAATCGATATGGCAGTGCGTACCAAAATGGGCGATCTGTGTAGCGAACGCGGTAGTGCCTTGACGGCCAGGAAAGCACAGTCAGCGGGCTTTGATGAGCTTTCCCCTATTGAAAAAAACTGGTTGGAGCAAGCGGTCAAGCGACTGATTCTCAGGCTGGGAGAGCAGGCTTCTGGTCAGTCCCTGGATCAGATAACTATGGAGAATGTTGAGCAGCTTTGAACTGCTCAGCTAATGGCGAATGTAACTGTCGTGCCTACCGCGACCATTGTTTGGGCCATAAGTGATCGCACAAAAAGGCCCGCGCTGAGCGGGCTTGGAATGTGTCCGAATACGTGTGTCTGCAGGGGCATGTCTCGGGTGCGGTAATATAGTTCTTCACAACCTACGTTGATAATGAGCATTCCATCTATGGCTCTGCCACCGCTCAGGTAGGGCGGCCCGTGCGTAATCAGGACGTCGGTGTCATCTGGAATAAGACCCCACTGTGATCTCAAAGAACTCCCTCGATCTAGCATGAATGCGCCTCCGTGAAAGCGGGGTGTCCACGGTGATCCCCAGAACTTAACTCCCCCGATTTCTACTCCGCTGTCCTGAAGGTAATGGGTGGTCGGAAGCAGTTTTGGAATCAGCTCGGGGTGCTTTTCGATTGCATCGTCGTGATTGCCGGCAACCAAAATTTTGTGGCCATGTCGATTTAAACATGTGACGAACGCTAATGTCCGACCTCTGCCAGTCATGGCTGGCAGGGGTCAGCAAGATCAGGCTTTTATAATAATTTGTGGGTTAATCAACCCCAAATTGCACCCTCGACTTTTTGCTTTGAGGGGAGCTGCACCTCAACGGCGTCTCCATTAAAGCGCACCGGCCAGACGTTTAACGTTTGTTCAGGATATTCGAGGCAAGTGCCGTCTTGTAAGCGAAAGTGCTGTTTATAAAGCGGCGCAGCCACCACTAAATCTCCAGCCAAGCTACCCACCAAACCACGACCAATCACATTTGCGCCCGACTTCGGATCGCGGTTTTCAATTGCGAACAAGCGATTACCTTCCGGCTCATTGGGCAGATAGAACAGCGCCACTTGGACGCCATTCAACCAAGCCACCACGCCGGAATTAGCGACCAAGTCCTGACGGCGACATAAGGTTTGCCAGTAGGTGTATTGGGCAACAGCGGCAGTATTAGCTTGGCTCATCAGACAATCTCCTCTGCGGCTACTAGGTGCAGCTCTTCTGCACGAATCGGGCGGCGTTGGCCGCGTTCTTTGACGAACTGAATATCTGGGTCAGCGCCGTTATTGTTGACGAAGGTACGGAAGCGTTTGAGCTTTTCTGGGTCTTTTAGGGCGTTGGCCCATTCGCATTCATAGCGGTCAACCACTAACTGCATCTGCCCTTCCAACTCTGCAGCCAGCCCCAAGCTGTCGTCGATAATCACGGCCTTCAGATAGTCCAAACCGCCCTCCAGGCTTTCGCGCCATACAGACGTGCGTTGCAGCTTGTCGGCTGTGCGGATATAGAACATCAGGAAGCGGTCGATGTAGCGGATCAAAGTGTCGTCATCGAGGTCGGTGGCGAACAATTCGGCGTGGCGCGGGCGCATACCGCCGTTGCCACTGATGTACAAGTTCCAGCCCTTCTCAGTAGCGATTACGCCAACGTCTTTGCTTTGCGCTTCTGCGCATTCGCGGGTACAACCAGATACCGCAAATTTAAGCTTGTGCGGTGAGCGCAGACCCTTGTAGCGGTCCTCAATCCTCAAAGCCATTTGGACACTATCTTGCACGCCATAACGGCACCAGGTACTGCCCACGCAACTTTTCACAGTGCGGGTGGACTTGCCATAGGCGTGACCAGTTTCAAAGCCGGCAGCAATCAGCTCCCCCCAGATATCTGGCAGTTCGTGCAGTTGCGCGCCGAACAGGTCGATACGCTGGCCGCCAGTGATCTTGGTATACAGGTCGTACTTTTTCGCCACTGCACCAATTGCAATCAAACCATCTGGGCTGATCTCGCCACCGGGAATCCGCGGCACCACTGAGTAGGTACCGTTCTTCTGCATGTTGGCCATAAAGGTGTCGTTGGTGTCTTGCAGTGGTACCAGCCAGGGCTCTTGAATTTGGCGGTTCCAGCACGACGCCAGAATGGAGCCCACGACCGGTTTGCAGATATCACAACCCAGTTGGCCTTTGCCATGGCGGGCCAGCAGTTCGTCAAAGGTTTCGATGCCTTCAACACGAACCACGGAGTAAAGCTCCTGACGGGTGAATGCAAAGTGCTCGCACAAGCTCTTGTCAACGCTAACGCCACGAGCAGTAAGCTCATGCTCGAACACCTGCTTAAGCAAGCTGGCGCAACCACCGCAACCAGTGGCGGCTTTGGTCTGTGTTTTGAGGCCGGCAAGGTCGTCACAACCAGCGTCGATAGCGCTGCAGATCGCCCCTTTACTGACGTTATGGCAGGAGCATACGGTGGCAGTGGCTGGCAGGGCATCGACGCCTAGCGTAGGTGCGGCTTCGCTCCGGGGCAAAATCAACGACGAGGGATCGGCAGGAAGAGTAATGCCGTTTTGTACATATTGCAGCAAGGTGTCGTAGTAGCTGTTATCTCCTACCAAAACTGCTCCCAGGGCTTGCTTGCCGTCGGCAGAAACCACCAAGCGACGATAGCTGCCGCTGGCCTCATCAATAAAGCGGTAGCTGCGCGATCCGGCAATGGTGCCCTGGGCATCGCCAATGGAACCGACATCGACCCCAAGTAGTTTGAGCTTTGTCGACATATCAGCCCCCATAAACGGGTCAGCTGCTTCGTTACATAGCTGCGCGGCTACGCTGCGGGCCATTTGGTAACCCGGCGCAACCAAACCAAAGATGCTGCCATTCCATGCCGCACATTCGCCGATAGCGTAGATGTTAGCGTCGCTGCTGCGACATTGGCTGTCGATGGCGATACCGCCACGTGGTCCTAGCTCTAATTCGCATTGTTTGGCCAGGGCATCCTGAGGGCGAATGCCTGCGGAGAAAACGATCAGGTCTGTTTCCAAGAACTCATCGTTGGCGAAGTTCATTCGGTAGCGGTATTCGCAGCCGGCTGAAATCGACTGGGTACTGCGAGATAAATGCACGCTAACGCCAAGGGCTTCGATACGCGACTTCAGGGCATGGCCACCGTGGTCATCCAACTGCACAGGCATCAAACGTGGAGCGAACTCCACCACATGGGCTTCCAGGCCCAAACTCTTAAGGGCGTTGGCCGCTTCCAGACCGAGTAAACCGCCCCCCACCACTACGCCACGGCGGGCGTTCTTGGCGGCTGCTTGGATGGTATCGAGGTCGGCCAGAGTACGGTAGACCAATCGAGAGTTACCGGCGGCACCTTCAATCGGCGGCACAAAGGGGAACGAGCCGGTTGCCAGTACAAGCTGGTCATAGAGCACGCAACCATTTGCGGTAATTATCTTGCGGCTGTCGCGGTCGATTTCCAGCACCGGCACACTCAGGTGCAGAGTGACACCTGGGGTTTGATAAAGCGCCGAGTCGCCAAGGGCGAGGGATTCTGCATCGCGGCCACCGAAGTATTCGGACAGGTGCACACGGTCGTAGGCGCGCAGCGGCTCTTCGCTGAACACATGAATCTGGTAGCGGCTCAACGCACCGCGTTGAACTAACTGTTCTAAGCAGTGATGACCAACCATGCCGTTGCCAATGATGACCAATTGCTGAAGATCTGTACTGTTCATGTGTAAATCCGCCCACGCCGCTACGGTTTGTTTTGAGCAAAAAAAAACGCCTGGAACCAAGAGGTTCCAGGCGCCTTTGCCTGTTCGTACTGCCGGCCTATACGCCTGATGCAGTCCTTGTCACCCGGACTTTTCTCAGTCAACGATCGCCATTGATCGACGGGGTGCCTCACCTACGCAATGGCAGTGAGCTGATCGAGACTATGCAGTGGCTGTGCCAGAAATTTATTAGCCTTCTGCAAACGCCACATTTACGGGCTTCCTGCCAGACAGGGGAATTAGCTCACGTACCAATTCAGAACTAAAACAGTGCAGTTTTCGATCTATCGCCCCAATGTGACGCAATTTAGACATCACAAAGTACTCGTTTAAGTGGTTTCAGCTTCGATGCTTTTAAAGTCAAGAACTCGCAACTGAAGCCGCTCACACTGTGCCGCGTAAGAGTTTGCGATGCTTTTGGCCCAACCATTGCTTCGTATACGCAAAGGCCGTCAACGAAGATGGTCGAAACATTCAAGCAATACACACGACAAAGGCGCCGTGCAGTTCCCGTTAAAAGACGAGGAGCAGCATGGCGCCTTTGTCGTTTCCACAGATGGATACGACGATGTCAGCAAAACCGACGGTCAGCAAAACAGTGCGAAGCGTATGCCCTTACTGTGGGGTGGGCTGTGGCATTGTTATGCAGGTAGAAGACAACCTGATCGTCAAAGTTTCCGGAGATAAACAGCACCCAAGTAACTTCGGTCGCCTGTGCACCAAGGGCACTACCTGCGGCCAAGCCGTCGCTAACAGTGGACGTATGGAGTACGCGTTTGTGCGCCAGGCGCGCAGCTGCGACCCTATGCGCGTGGCCATCGACGAAGCCATCGATACTACCGCCAGGCGCCTGCGCGACATCATTGACGCGCATGGTCCGGATGCCGTGGCCCTGTATGTCAGTGGGCAAATGTCCTTGGAGGCGCAGTACCTGGCCAACAAACTTACCAAGGGTTTTATTCGCAGCAGCCATATCGAATCCAACTCTCGGCTGTGTATGGCCAGCGCCGGCAGCGGCTACAAACAATCCCTCGGTGCCGATGGCCCACCCGGCGCGTACAGCGACTTTGAACACAGCGATGTGTTTTTAGTGATCGGTTCCAATATGGCCGACTGCCATCCAATCCTATTTCTGCGCCTGCTCGACCGAGTTAAGACCGGGGCCAAGCTGATCGTCATCGACCCGAGGCGCACTGCCACTGCAGAAAAGGCCAGTCTGTACCTACAAATCGCCCCGGGCACAGATCTGGCGCTGCTCAATGGTTTGCTTCATTTACTGATGAAAAACGGCCATACCGACCCAGCGTTTATAGCTGAATTCACCGAAGGCTGGGATGTAATGCCGAGTTTTCTTGAGGACTACTCGCCCGAAAAAGTCGCCGCCATCACCGGCCTGAACGAGGCTGATATTCGCCAGACTGCGCAATGGCTAGGTGAAGCAAAAAACTGGATGAGCTGCTGGACCATGGGCCTTAACCAAAGCATACAAGGAACCTGGCACACCAACGCCCTATGTAACTTGCACCTTGCCACCGGCGCCATTTGCCGTCCAGGCAGCGGGCCGTTCTCCCTTACCGGCCAACCTAATGCCATGGGTGGGCGCGAGATGGGCTATATGGGCCCAGGCCTACCAGGACAACGCTCTGCCTTGATAGCAGAGGACCGTGCGTTCATTGAACGAATTTGGGCCCTCAAGCCCGGCAGTTTGCGCAGTGAGGGTGGCGATGGCACGGTGGCCCTATTCGAGGCCATGGCCGCTGGTGAAGTTAAAGCCTGTTGGATTATTTGTACCAATCCGGTGGCCAGTGTGCCCAATCGCAAAACCGTGATTGAGGCATTGCAAAAGGCAGAACTGGTAATCACTCAGGACGCTTACCTGGATACCGAAACCAATCGCTACGCCGACATCCTGCTACCAGGGGCGCTGTGGGCGGAAGCCGAGGGGGTGATGATCAACTCCGAGCGCAACCTTACGCTAATGCAGGAAGCCGTAATGCCGCCAGGCGATACCTTGCCTGACTGGGAAATTATCGCCCGTGTAGCCTGCGCCATGGGCTACAGCGAGGCGTTTAGCTACACCAGCGCAAGCGAAGTATTTGAAGAAATCAAACGCTGCTGGAACCCCCAAACCGGCTATGACATTCGTGGTGCCAGCTATGAACGCCTACGCGAGCAACCGCTTCAATGGCCTATTGCCGATAGCAATGCGGTCACGCGCAATCCAATCCGTTACTTGAATAACAATGTCAGTCAATGCTTGAAACTGGCTGCAGATGGCAGCCAACCTGCACTAGTGTTTGCAACAGAAAGCGGCAAAGCGCAGTTCTTTGCACGCCCCCATTTGCTGCCTGCAGAACTGCCCGACGAGGCATTCCCTCTGGTGCTCAATACAGGTCGCTTGCAGCATCATTGGCACACCCTAACCAAGACCGGCAAAGTGCCCACGCTGAACAAACTCCATCCCGGCCCCTTTGTAGAAATTCACCCGAGCGACGCCACCCGCCTGGCCATTAATGAACGCGACGACGTGGAAATTCGCTCCCGCCATGGCGTCGCGGTACTACCAGCTCTAATCAGCGACCGTGTGCGCCCAGGCAACTGCTTTGCGCCCTTCCACTGGAACGATGTGTTTGGTGAACAGCTGGCCATTAACGCTGTGACCAGCGACGACATAGACCCCATATCCTTTCAGCCGGCATTCAAGTTCTGCGCAGTCAATCTAAAAGCCGTCAGATCTGCGCTGTCCATTCTAGGGACAACTGTTTCCGAGGAGCCCCACCCCATGCAGACCAATGCCTTTGCTCGCCTGCTAAACCTCGACCCCCCGGCAAATTTGCAACTAAACGCTGCCGAGCAGCTTTATATGCAGGGTTATCTGTTGGGTCTCAGTAGCGTTGAAGGGTGTTTAAGTGGCGTACCTACCCTACCCACCAGTGCACCGCTAACGGAAAACAAACGCCTCTTGCTGGACGGCATGTTGGCAGGATTGTTTTCTCGCCAAAGCGCCGGTGTGACTATGACCAGCGATACGTCAGGACTGCTTAGCGCAACACAAGCTGACCTGATGAGCCCGCAGTGGTTGGTGCTGTGGGCCTCACAAACCGGCAATAGCGAAGGCTTGGCCGAAGCCTTCACACAACGCCTAGTCAGTAAAGGCCAACGCGCGCGCATGTTGGCTATGGATAACGCCGAGCTGGAGGACCTGCGAGGCGCTGCCTGCGTACTTTTGGTGACCAGCACCTTTGGCGATGGCGAGCCACCGGACAATGCCATCAGTTTTTGGGCCAGCCTAGAAAATGCCGAAGCCCAAGCCTTGGCAAACATCCGTTACAGCGTGTTGGCGCTAGGCGACTCCAATTACGACCAATTCTGTGGTTTTGGTCGCAAGCTGGATGAGCGCCTAGCAGCCCTTGGCGGCGAACGCCTGCACCCGCGACAAGATTGCGAACCAGACTTTCAACAAGTCGCTGAGCAATGGCTGGAAAAAATCTGTACAACCATGCCAAGCGGGTCCATTGCCACAATGGAAAAAAACTACAACGTGCTGCAAGCCTCCGTCGAGAGCAGTCGCTATAACCGTCACAGCCCGCTGACCAGTCGATTGCTAGAAAACCGCATTCTCAACAGCCCGGGGGCGCAGAAGGAAACCCGCCATATCGTCTTCGATCTCGGCGACCACGATTTCCCCTACCAAGCCGGGGATGCCCTGGGTGTATGGCCAAAAAATTGCCCAGAGCAGGTCAACGCCTTTCTGGAGGCCTTGCAGCTTGATGGTAATTGCAGCGTTGAACTGAAAGAACAACCACCCATGCCCTTGCGCATAGCCCTTGAGGAGCATTTGGAAATCGCCCGAATCACCCCTCAGCAACTGCAATGGTTATGCGAGCGCTCGGCCAGTCCGCTCTTGGCGGAGCTGCTGCGCAGCGGCGAACAAAACGACCTCAAGGATTGGCTCTGGGGACGTCAATTGCTCGACCTGTTGTTGGAGTTCCCCATACACCTCAACAACAACGAACTGCTGAGCTTTCTCAAACCTCTGCAGCCGCGCCTATATTCCATTTCATCGAGCCCTAAAGCGCATCCGAACCAAGTGCATATCACCGTTTCTACCGTGCGCTACCGGCACCAGAACAAGGAGCGTGGCGGCGTTTGTTCAACCTTTCTAGCCGACCGTGCAGAGAGCCAAGGCGCAAGGATATTTCTGCAACGCTCGGCACACTTTCGCCCCCCGCAAGATCCGCAGATGCCGCTGATCATGATTGGCCCAGGAACCGGAATTGCCCCGTTCCGCGCCTTTCTGCAGGAGCGACAAGCCCAAGGCGGAATTGGCAAAAACTGGTTGTTCTTTGGCGAACAACGCGCCGAAAGCGACTTTTACTATCACGATGAACTGCGTAACTGGCAACTTAGCGGCCTACTCACTCGTTTAGACACTGCCTTCTCCCGGGACCAGGCAGAAAAAATCTATGTGCAACAACGCATGCTCGAACATGGCGCGTTGCTGTGGAGCTGGCTGCAACAAGGTGCATCGGTATGCGTCTGCGGTGACGCCGCACGCATGGCCAAAGACGTCGACGCCGCCCTAAAAAAGATCGTGCATGTACATGGGAAAATGAGCAGTGGCGCTGCCGCCCTGTACGTAAGCGGTATGAGCAAAGAGCGGCGGTATTTGCGCGATGTGTATTGATGCCCGTGTTTGCTGGGATTGCGACTGAAACCGCTCCTACACAGATCAAAAAGTGAACCCACCTAACACGACCACGGCACAGCAATTGCTGTGCTTTTTGCGGTCTAGGTTTTCAGGAATACCCCTATGAGCGATGGCCTGCATATGCACTCTCTGGCCTGGGTTGGGGGCAGCGATGCTCCAGAAAAGAATGCCCTTAATATCGGCTATATGCCGCTGACGGACTGCGCCTCCATGGTCGTGGCAGCCACACAGGGGTTTGGCCAGCCCTACGGCTTAACCCTCAATCTCAGACGCCAGACCTCCTGGGCAGGCATAAATGACAAGCTGCTTAGCGGCGAACTGGACGCTGCCCACAGCCTGTACGGTATGATCTATGCCATTCAGTTGGGTATCAGCGGCGCCGCTGCAACTGATATGGCCATACTTATGGGTTTGAACCAGAATGGCCAGAGCATCAATCTGTCACAGCCACTGAAAGAAGCTGGCGTGACCAGCGCCAGTGCACTGCAACAGCACGCGCACCAAAAAGGCACAAAACTTACCTTCGCCCAGACTTTCCCAACCGGCACCCATGCCATGTGGCTTTATTACTGGTTGGCCAGCCAGGGCATTCACCCGCTGCAGGATGTAAACAGCGTGGTAGTGCCGCCGCCGCAAATGCTCGCGCATTTGGAAGCCGGACGCATTGATGGCTTTTGCGTGGGCGAGCCTTGGTCTGCCCATGCCGTGGAGCATGGCCAGGGCTTTACCCTAACCACCAGCCAAGCAATCTGGCCGGACCATCCGGAAAAAGTCTTGGCCTGCACACGCGAATTTGTTGAGCAAAACCCCAATGCCGCCCGCGCTTTGGTGATGTCGGTATTGGATGCCAGCCGGTTTATTGAGAAAAGCCTCGAAAACCGCCGTAGCACAGCACAACTTTTGAGCTGCAGTGAGTTCCTCGATGCACCGTTATCGAGTGTCGAACCGCGCCTGCTAGGCGAGTACTGCGATGGCCTGGGCAATCGATGGCATGATGCTCACTCCTTGCGCTTTCATAACAACGGTGCCACTAACTTTCCCTACCTGTCGGACGGGATGTGGTTTCTCACTCAATTCCGTCGTTGGGGTTTGCTGCGCGAGGACCCTGACTATCTCGCCGTCACTAGCCAGGTACAGCAAACTGAGCTGTACAGCGCCGCCGCAACCGCCCTGAACATTCCTGTGCCTGATACCGCAATACGCAGCAGCCGCCTGCTTGATGGAAGCGTATGGAATGGTGCCGACCCTGCCGGCTATGCCCGCAGTTTTACCCTGCATGCCCTCAATGACCACTGACTGAAGATGGCCGCCATGCTACGTATCTTGCTGATCAACGACACATCCAAAAAAGTTGGACGTTTGCGCACTGCCTTGAGCGAAGCGGGCTTTGAAGTGATCGACGAATCTGGGCTGACCATCGACTTGCCCACCCGTGTTGAATCCGTGCGGCCGGATGTGGTTTTGATCGACACTGAGTCACCAAGCCGCGATGTGATGGAACAGGTGGTGCTTGTGACCCGCGATCAGCCACGGCCGATTGTGATGTTTACAGACGAACACGATCCCGGTGTCATGCGCCAGGCGATTAAGTCTGGGGTGAGCGCCTATATCGTCGAAGGCATTCATGCCCAGCGCCTGCAGCCGATCATGGACGTGGCCATGGCGCGCTTTGAAAGCGACCAGATGCTGCGTTCGCAACTGCACGCCCGAGACCAGCAGTTGGCTGAACGCAAACGGATTGAATTAGCCAAAGGCATGTTGATGAAGATGAAAGACTGCAACGAAGAGGATGCGTACACCCTGATGCGTCGCCAAGCCATGAGCAAACAACAGAAGCTGATTCAGGTGGCAGAGCAGATTATCGCGATGAATGAGTTGCTGGGTTAACCGTAAAAACAGTAACTGCCCGATAGGCCTCTAAGAAAACCAAACGCTGCGCCTGCTCCATAACACAGCACACTGCACCAAGAGCGATGGCGTTCAGCCTGAAAGGCTCTGTAAACAGAAGCGAAACCATTGATCTAGAGACCCCAATACATAATGGCATAGAAGCTGCTTACTATTCTTACAGGTAGCCAACGGCGGTTGCCCCATCACGACAATGACGTCGCACTCCCCTCGCTAAAGCGAACTTGGGACTGCGGCGTTTTTGCGTTTATGGCCTTGGAAACGGGGCTTGGTGGGCAGCTTTCCAAGCTACCCACCTGCAAACATAACTACCTATTTGCAGATGAGGTGCTGGGAATGAACACCAACAGTTTCTGGAAAGCCGGTCACACCCCAACGTTGTTTGCCGCCTTCTTGTATTTCGATTTGAGCTTTATGGTTTGGTACCTGTTAGGCCCAATGGCAGTTCAGATTGCTACAGACCTGCAATTAACCACTCAGCAACGCGGATTTATGGTGGCTACGCCGATCCTTGCTGGCGCTCTATTGCGTTTTTTTATGGGCATGCTGGCAGATCAGTTGTCGCCAAAAACTGCAGGCATCTTCGGTCAGGTAGTGGTCATCGGTGCACTGCTGGCAGCTTGGCAACTGGGCATCCATAGCTATGAACAAGCGTTGCTGCTGGGCGTATTCCTCGGCATGGCAGGTGCGTCTTTTGCCGTGGCCTTGCCGCTGGCTTCGCAGTGGTACCCTGCAGAGCACCAAGGCAAAGCTATGGGCATTGCCGGGGCGGGTAACTCTGGAACTGTTATCGCCGCCTTGGCTGCCCCCGTGTTAGCCACCGCCTTTGGCTGGAACAATGTGTTTGGCCTGGCTCTGATCCCGCTGCTACTGACCCTGATAGCCTTCGCCTTGATGGCGCGCAACGCACCCAATCGAAGCAAAGCAAAATCCATGGCCGATTACTTCAAGGCTCTGGGCGACCGTGATAGCTGGTGGTTTATGTTCTTCTACAGCGTCACCTTTGGCGGCTTTATCGGCCTTGCCAGCGCTCTGCCTGGTTATTTCCACGACCAATACGGCCTTAGCCCGGTCACAGCCGGTTACTACACTGCGGCCTGCGTGTTTGGTGGTAGCTTGATGCGCCCATTGGGCGGAGCCCTCGCTGACCGCTTCGGCGGTATTCGCACCTTACTTGGTATGTATGCAGTGGCGTCCATTTGTATTGCGGCGGTGGGCTTCCATCTTTCCAGTTCAGTGGCGGCATTGGCCTTGTTCGTTAGCGCCATGTTGGGATTGGGTGCAGGTAACGGTGCCGTGTTCCAACTGGTGCCACAGCGCTTTCGTAAAGAGATTGGCGTGATGACCGGTCTTATCGGTATGGCCGGCGGTATAGGCGGTTTCCTCCTGGCTGCTGGCCTCGGAGCAATCAAACAGAATACCGGCGACTACCAAATCGGACTGTGGTTATTTGCCAGCTTGGGTCTAATTGCTTGGTTTGGTTTGCACGGCGTGAAAAATCGCTGGAGAACCACGTGGGGTTCGGCTGCTTTGACTGCTGCAAGGGTCTGAGTAAACCATCATGGGCCTACGACTGAGCTGCGCCGAGTACAGCGCCAGCGGACCGCGCGCGGAAAACCAGGACGCGGTGCGCTTGGTCACTCCGGCGCCTTCGCTGGCTGGCAGCAAGGGGTTTTTATTTGCCTTGGCTGACGGCGTAAGCCAATGCGCAGACGGCGGCCTGGCTGCACGTTCAACTTTGCAAGCCCTGGCTCACGATTATTACGCAACCCCCGAAACCTGGGGCGTGGCGCAAGCCCTGGACCGTCTGCTGCTGGCACAAAACCGCTGGTTACATGCCAATGGCGGCGGCCAGCCGCTGCTCACAACCCTCAGCGCTTTGGTGCTGCGCGGCAGGTACTTTACGCTCGCGCATATCGGCGACTGCCGGGTGTACCGCTGGTTTTGCGGGCAGTTACAGCGCATCAGTGAAGACCACGTCTGGGGCCAACCGGGTATGCAGCATGTGCTCAAGCGAGCCATGGGCTTGGAGCAGCATGTAGTAGTGGATTACCTGAATGGTGAGTTGCGCCCTGGCGAGAGTTTCCTGCTAGTCAGCGATGGCGTTTGGGCCACCTTAAGTGAGGCCTCGATTGCCAGTATTCTGTGTGATGAACAGCAACTGCAAGCAGCCACCCAGGCTCTGGTTAGCGCTGCCCATCATGCTGGCAGCCAGGACAACGCAAGTGCTGTGTTGGTGCGGGTCGATGAGCTGGGAGAGATCAGCTTGAGCGACACTCTGGGGCAGCTGGAGCAATGGCCAGTTCCACCAGTTTTAAAACCCGGGCAGCTATTTGAAGGTTGGCAGGTGGAAGCCCTCTTGGGGCAAAGCCGGCAGTCAGTGCTGTACCGGGTGTATGACAAACAGCAACAACCCTGGCTGTTAAAAACCCTACCAGCCAGCAGGGAAAGTGACAGCACAGCAGGGAATGCCCTATTGCAGGAAGAGTGGTTTCTGCGGCGGGTGGCCGGGCGTTACTTTCCCGAAGTGCACCACGCCAACCAGCGTCAGCACCTTTACTACCTGATGCGCGAATACTCCGGCATCACCCTGGCCGAGCACTATCACATGCACGGCGCCTTCGGCCTTAATCAATGGCTGGAAATCGCCCAGCGCCTTATAAAGGCGCTGGGCATGCTGCATCGACGTAACATAGTCCATCGGGATATCAAGCCGGAGAATCTGCTGCTCAGTGCTGATGGCGAGCTGCGAATCCTGGATTTCGGTTTGGCCTATTGCCCTGGACTTTCCAATCAGGCAGTGGGTGAGTTGCCCGGCACGCCCAGTTTTATTGCCCCGGAAGCCTATGCGGGCGCGCAGCCCAGTGCTGCGCAAGACATCTATAGCGCCGGCGTTACGCTGTATTACCTGCTTACTGGGCACTACCCCTACGGCGAAATAGAGGCGTTTCAGCACCCGCGCTTTGGTAATCCTGTGGCCGCTAATCGCTACCGCCCGGACCTTCCAGAATGGCTGGTGCACAACCTCGAAAAAGCCTTGACCAGCGACCCCGCCAAGCGTTTTGAAACCGCCGAAGAGTGGCTATTGGCTCTGCATCATGGCGAACACCAACCTAGCACTCGATCCCGGCCATTGCTTGAACGAGAGCCGCTGAAAGTGTGGCGAGTTGTGGCAATGACCTCGCTATTGGTCAATGGCCTGTTGTTGATTTGGTTGCTGCACGCATGACTTCAAACAACACAAGAGCGCAGCAAGCGTGAAAGCTCTCTGCGACGCATACACAGCCCTGATAAGGAAGATCCTGTGATCGCAAAAGTCTGGTTAGTGGGTGCCGGTCCCGGTGACCCTGAATTGCTCACCCTCAAGGCCGTGCGCGCCCTTAAAAGTGCCGACATTGTCATGATTGATGACCTGGTTAATCCAGCTGTGCTCGAACACTGTGTAAGCGCAAAGGTGATTGGCGTCGGCAAACGTGGCGGTTGCCGCTCTACCCCGCAGGATTTCATTCACCGTTTGATGCTGCGCTACGCGCGTCAAGGCAAGTGTGTGGTGCGTCTAAAGGGCGGCGATCCGTGCATATTTGGCCGTGGCAGCGAAGAGGCCGAATGGCTAGGCGCCCGAGGTATTGAAGTGGAACTGGTGAACGGCATCACTGCAGGTTTAGCCGGTGCCACGCAATGTGGCATTCCTCTGACCTTGCGAGGCGTGGCGCGAGGCGTCACCTTGGTCACTGCCCACACCCAGGACGACAGCAGCCTAAACTGGCAGGCCCTAGCGCAGACGGGCACCACCCTGGTGGTTTACATGGGTGTGGCCAAGCTGGAAGAAGTGCAACGGGAATTGCTTGCCGGCGGGCTGACTGCCAGCACCCCGGTCGCCATGATTGAAAACGCCTCTCTACCCCGTCAGCGCGAGTGTCGAAGTGATTTGGCCAACATGAGTAACGTCGCCCAAACTTTCAGACTTAAGTCACCTGCTGTGATTGTAATTGGAGAGGTATCAGGACAAGGGCGCGTGAAAAGGGAATGCCTAGAGATCATCGATAGCCATCTGCCGTAACCGATGAGGTGAAGGCCTGGCAGTCACGGCCGCTCGACGCGGTCTATCCCATCGTCTACCTCGACTGCATCCACACCAAGGTGCGTGAGGGTGCCGTGCGGGTGAAGGCGGTTTACCTGGCGCTGGGCATCAACCTGGCCGGGGAGAAGGAAATCCTCGGGCTATGGATCGCCCAGAGCGAGGGTGCCAAGTTCTGGTTGCAGGTGGTGACCGAGTTGCGCAACCGTGGCGTGCAGGACATCTTCATCGCCTGCGTGGATGGCCTGAAGGGCTTCCCCGAGGCCATCGAGGCGGTCTTCCCGCACACCAGCGTGCAACTGTGCATCGTGCATATGGTCAGGCACAGCCTGAACTACGTCTCTTGGAAACGGCGCGCCGAGGTAGCGGCTGACCTGAAGCGGATTTACCAGTCCAGCACGGCGGACGAGGCTGAGCTGCGCCTTGGCGAGTTCGAAACCAAATGGGATGACGACTACCTGCCAATTGGTCAGTCCTGGCGGCGCAACTGGGCTCGGATCACGCCGTTCTTCGACTTCCCACCGGAGATCCGCAAAGTGATCTATACCACCAACGCCATTGAGTCGGTGAACATGAGTTTGCGCAAGATAACCAAGAACCGCGGCTCGTTCCCCAGCGACGAGGCGCTGCTGAAACTGTTCTATCTGGCGCTACGCAACATCAGCAAGAAATGGACGATGCCGATCCGTGACTGGAAAGCGGCACTGACACGCTTTACGATCAGCTACGAAGGCAGGCTGCCACAGTAGTAACCCCATCCCCGGTTACACAGAATTCTGCACACCCTCGCGGTACAGTGCCCAGTTTTTGCGATCTCGGGAAAACTCGTGAAAACCAAGCATAAACAACTAGTTAACCCTATTGTACCCTCGGCAATACTAGCCTAGACTTTACTGGCCTTGGCGTAACATCTAGCGACTTGTAATCAGTAGGTCCCGAGTTCGACTCTTGGTGCCGGCACCACAACACAAAAGGCTTGCGAGAAATCGCAGGCCTTTTTTGTTTTTCAGCGGTTGTTGCAAGAGGCAGATCGGATCTGCCCGACCCTTGGCGTGCTCGGATGCACCGCCGCCCGGCGGCGATACGCCAGTGCAACCGGGCATCAATGGTGGCCCGTCAGGCGGGCTGGCATTGCTTGTGTCTTGCGTAACCCTGCTGCGACGGGCGCTGCAGCTGTCTGGCTTTGCGGAGTATTCGAATGCATCCTGGTGGTGACCCTAAGTGGCGGTTCGCGATGCTTGCGTGCCTGATGTCGGCTGCGTTGATGGTGGTTGCCCTGTCTCTTCCGCGTATCCCGCTTTTTGTCGAGCGACCGCAGGATTATCTGTCGCTTCATCTGTTGCTTGAGCTGGTTGCGGTCATTGTTTCGGCGATGGTCGTTACCACTGCCTGGGGTGCGCTGGGTAAGCGTGATATGCCAAGCGCCAATGTGCTGATCTTCGGCTTCACTCTTGTGGCGGGCGCGGATCTGGTTCATATCCTGGTGTATGAAGGCATGCCATCACTGATTGTCGATGGCAGTATCGAGCTGACCATTTTTTTCTGGCTGGCAGGGCGCACTCTTGAGGCGCTTTGTTTGCTGCTGGTCGCCGCTGGTATACGTTTTCCCGGTTCGCCGGCGCGCTGGTTGCTGGCCGGGCTGATGCTGTTGGTGCTACTGATCCTGATCGGTGTCTACGCGGTATCCTTTCTGCCGGACACCTTTATACCGGGTCAGGGCGTGACCCCATTCAAGGCCGGGATCGAGTATGTGCTGTGCACGGCCAACCTGGTTTTGGCAGCCTGGTTGTTTATCCGCTTCCGTCGCGAGGGCAATGTCCGTTTCTTCTGGCTCGGCCTGGCAAGCTTTGTCATGGGGGTGGGTGAACTGGCATTTACCGGCTATGTCGATCCGTCTGACGCCATCAGCCTGCTGGGGCACTTCTACAAGGTGCTGGCCTACATCTTTATCTATCGGGCAGCATTTATCGTCGCGGTTCATGAGCCCTATGCGCTTTTGAGTCAAACCACCGAACTTGCGCAGGCCAGGGAGCAGGACCTGAACAGGTTGATGCAAAATCTGCCGGTCGGTGTGGTGCGTCTGGATCCGAGTCTGGCGATCCGCTTTCGTAATCCGGCCTTTGACCGTGCCTTTGCCGGCGCTTCCTCTGCAGAGACCGGGCGGCCATTTGAGTGGGCGATCAATGCTGATCTTTTTGGGCAGCTGTTGCCATTGCTGCGCAATGCACTGCGCGGTGAGCGTGGACAGCTTGATGGCGCTTACCGCGCGCCGCAGGGAGAGCTGCGCCATGGCCACGCCATCGTGGTGCCTGATGGCGACGGCGTCATGGCGATCTTTACCGATACCACTGAGCGCGAGCGGAACCTGCAAAAGCTGGAGCTGTCGATGCGCGAGAACAGTGATATTAGGCTGGCACTGGACGCTCATGCCATTGTTGCGTTCACTGATGCGCGTGGCGTGATTACCAAGGTCAACGACAAGTTCTGCGCGATCTCCCAATACGCCCGTGATGAGCTGATCGGTCAGACCCATGGCCTGCTCAATTCGGGCTCCCATCCGCGGGCCTTCTTCGTCGATCTGTGGCGCACCATTACCCAGGGCGAGGTCTGGAATGGCGAGGTCTGCAACCGGGCGAAAGATGGCTCGCTGTATTGGGTGCAGACAACCATCGTGCCCTTTGTCGGTGACAACGGCCTGCCGGAGCAATATATCGCCATCCGCGCCGATATTACCAAGCGCAAGCAGGCTGAAGCGCAGGCACTGCATATCGCTCTGCACGATGAGTTGACCGGCCTGCCCAATCGCCGGCTGATGACCGAACGCCTGTTGCAGGCGACCCGCAAGGCTGTGCGCAGCGGCAGTTACGGTGCGGTGTTGATGATCGATCTGGATAACTTCAAGGAGATCAACGATACCCTTGGTCATGCCCAGGGAGACGCACTGCTGTGTCAGGTCGCCGGACGGCTGCAGCAAGTGGTTCGTGACGTGGACACCGTGACCCGGCTGGGTGGGGACGAGTTTGTGCTGCTGTTTGAGGACCTGGGCAGTGATCTGGACCAGGTCGTCGCCCGGGTCGCCGCGCGCGCAGAGCACATTCGTCAGCGGCTGGGTGAGCCCTATCAGCTCAGCAGTCTGCAGCTGGGTGTGTCACCAAGTATCGGCGTCACGCTGTTCTCCCTGATCGATGACCAGCCGGAGGAGCTGGTCAAACAGGCTGACATGGCGATGTATCGGGCCAAGGATGCGGGTCGTGATCAGGTATGCTTCTTTGATCCGGCGATGCAGACCGAGGTGGTGGCGCGCGCGATGCTGCTGCGCGACCTGCGTCAGGCGCTGGAGAACCATGAGTTCTGCCTGTTCTATCAGCCGGTAGTGGACGGGCAGCAGCGGATACTGGGTGTCGAGGCCCTTATCCGCTGGCAACACCCCCAGCGTGGCATGGTCTCGCCGGCCACCTTCATTCCGCTGGCCGAGGACAGCGGGCTGATCCTGCCGATAGGTCAATGGGTGCTGGAAACGGCCTGCCGCCAGTTGGTCAGCTGGGCACAGGACCCGGAACGCGCCCACTGGCATATCGCCGTTAACGTCAGTGCCAGGCAACTGAATCAGGTCGAGTTTGTCGATCAGGTAACCGCTGTCATCGACGCCACGGGCGCACCTGCTGCCAGGCTGCGCATGGAGTTGACCGAGAGCATGCTGCAGGACAACCTGCCGCGTACCATCGGCAAGATGCGCACCCTGCGACAGATGGGTATCCGTTTCTCGCTGGATGACTTTGGCACCGGTTATTCCTCGCTCAGTTATCTCAAGCGACTGCCGCTGGATCAGCTGAAGATCGACAAGTCCTTTATCGACCACATTCTCACCGACGCCAACGACGCGGCGATAGCCGGCACCATTGTGGCGCTGGGGCGAACGCTCGGGTTGGGCGTCGTGGCCGAGGGCGTGGAAACCGTCGAGCAGATGCGTTTTCTGGTCGACAGCGGCTGTGAGGTGTTTCAGGGCTACCTGTTTGGTCGCCCGGTTGAAGCGGCCGCGCTGGGACGCAGTCGTGAGTCATTGGCAACCAGCTGATCGGTTACCTGCCTCTCGGGCGCCATTTTGCGCCACCGGCGATTGCCAAGGCAGGCTGCCGGGGTCGAGAATGAAGGCGCCTTTGCGACCATCGCGGTCGTATCTATCGTCACCCGACGGCGTGGTCGTCGGTGTCTGCCAAGGAAGCCTCGCATGACAAGACCCAACGTAATCAATGCATCGGTCAGCCCCAAAGGCAGCCTGGAAACCCTCTCTCAACGTGAAGTCCAACAGCTCGGCAAGGTCGGCTCCGGTGGCCTGCATCAGCTATTCCGCCAGTGTGCGCTGGCGATTCTCAACACCGGCGCGCGCGTCGATAACGCTAAGACCATTCTTGAGGCTTACGCCGATTTTGAAGTGCAGATTCACCAGCAGGATCGTGGCGTGCGGCTCGAGCTGATCAATGCCCCGGCTGACGCCTTTGTCGATGGCGAGATGATCGCCAGTACCCGGGAAATGCTGTTCAGCGCGCTGCGCGATATCGTCTACACGGAAAGCGAGCTGGGCGGCCCACGGGTTGACCTGGATAGCTCGGCCGGTATCACTGACTACGTCTTTCATCTGCTGCGCAACGCGCGCACCCTGCGCCCCGGGCTCGAGCCAAAGATGGTGGTGTGCTGGGGCGGGCACTCGATCAGCATCGAGGAGTACAAGTACACCAAGAAGGTCGGGCACGAACTGGGCCTGCGCAATCTCGACATCTGCACTGGCTGCGGGCCGGGTGTAATGAAGGGGCCGATGAAGGGCGCGACCATTGCGCATGCCAAGCAGCGCATCGTCGAGGGGCGCTATCTGGGGATCACTGAACCCGGCATTATCGCCGCCGAGGCGCCGAATCCGATCGTCAACGAACTGGTGATCATGCCTGACATCGAGAAGCGTCTGGAGGCGTTTGTGCGGGTCGGTCACGGCATCATCATCTTCCCGGGCGGTGCCGGCACGGCGGAGGAGTTTCTCTACCTGCTGGGTATTTTGATGCACCCGACCAACCGTGATCTGCCGTTCCCGGTCATCCTCACCGGCCCGCGCAGCGCCGAGGCCTATCTGCAGCAACTGCATGCCTTTGTCGGTGCGACCCTGGGCGCCGAGGCGCAGCAGCACTACCGCATCATCATCGACGATCCGATCGAGGTCGCGCGCGGCATGGCCGCCGGCCTCAAGGAGGTGGAGCGGTTCCGGCGCGAGCGTAACGACGCCTTCCACTTCAACTGGCTGCTGCACATCGAGGAGAGCTTTCAGCGGCCATTCGACCCGACCCACGCCAACATGGAAGCGCTGCAGCTGACGCTCGACATGCCGCCGCACGAACTGGCTGCCAACCTGCGTCGGGCGTTTTCCGGCATCGTCGCCGGCAACGTCAAGGACAAGGGCATTCGCCTGATTGAGGAGCACGGGCCGTATCGCATCCACGGCGACCCGCGCATCATGCAGCCGCTGGATGCGCTGCTGCAGGCCTTTGTTGATCAGCATCGGATGAAGCTGCCGGGTGGCGCGGCCTACGAGCCGTGCTACCGCGTGGTCAGCTGATGGAGGAGAGCTACCTCGCTGCGGCTGCAGCGAGGTAGTGCTTGCTCAGACCGGTTGGCAGTAACGACGCTGGAAGTAGACCAGACCGTCGCCGCTGTCCCGCTGGCGGATCGCCAGAATCTCGCAGATCAGAATGTCGTGGCTGCCGGCGGCAACCCGGTTGCTGATGCGGCAATCGAAGTTGATCAGCGCGTCATCCAGCATCGGCGCACCGCTGACATCGGTGCTCCAGTCGGCACTGGCGAAGCGCTCATCCATTGCCGTCTTGCCGCCGAACAGGTTGGACAGCGCCTGCTGCTCGCAGGTCAGGGTGTTCACGCACAGATGGTCGTTGGTCTGAAAGATGTCGTAGACCGATGCGCTGCGGTTGAGGCAGACCAGCAGGCTTGGCGGCTCGTCCGACACACTGCACACGGCGGTGGCGGTGAAGCCGGCGCGGCCGGCAGGGCCATCGGTGGTGACCACGTTGACGGCTGACGCCAGCACCGACATCGCGTTGCGAAAAGCATCCTTGGTGACCGGGGCGGGCATGGGTTCCACTATCTTGACTGCGAGCATGACGGGCTCCTTCAGGTGAGAATGCAGGCCTTGGAATAGGCCAGGCGCGGCAAACGGTCGAACACCTTGCTGCTGTCGCCGTAGCCGAGGTTGATCAACAGGTTGGACTTCCAGTGGCTGTCGCTGAAAAACGCGGCGTCCAGCGCCTTGGCGTCAAAGCCGGACATCGGCCCGGTATCCAGTCCCAGGCTGCGGGCGGCCATGATGAAGTAGGCGGCCTGCATCGAGCTGTTGCGAAACGCGGTCTCGTAAATCATTTCCGGGCTGCCGGTGAACCAGCTGCGTGCGTCCGCATGCGGGAACAGTTCGGGCAGCGCGTCGTAGAAGCGCGAGTCATAGGCGACGATCACGGTGACCGGCGCGCTCATGGTCTTCTCCAGGTTGCCCGATGACAGGCACGGCTTGAGCAGCTCCTTGCCCTGCCGGGTGCGCACGAACACGAAGCGCGCCGGGCTGCAGTTGGCCGAGGTCGGGCCCATCTTGGTCAGGTTGTAGATGGCTTCCAGCAGACTGTCGGGCACCGGCTGATCGAGCCAGCCATTGTGGCTGCGGGCCTCGGTAAACAGTTGCGCCAGGGCGCTTTGATCCAATGGTTCGTGCATGGTTGCCCTCACTCAGGCGGCGTATTCGGTGTCGTGAATGACGCTGGCAAGAAAGCGCCTGAGCGTCGTATTGATGGTGTCCGGGCAGCTCACGCTGGAGGCGTGGCCGCCGTAGTCAAAGCATTCCAGGCGGGCGTTCGGCAGTTGCTCGGCAAGCTCTCGCGAGCACTGCCAGGGCACCAGCATGTCGTCTCGGTTGGCGATCAGCAGCGTTGGCTGGCGAATGCCGGCCAGCGCCTGAAGATCCGGCGCAAAGGCCTGCAGAGCAGCAATGCGCCGCAACAGATTGTCGGTCGGCGGAAAGCCGGCCACGTGCTTGCGGTCGTCGATTTGCAACTGCTCGATGTTGGCGGCAATCCAGTCCGGCGGGTAGAGAAACAGCGCCTGCGCCTCGACGTAGGCAGCCGGGCCGCTGCCGGCCAGCAATTGCTTGCGTACCGAGAAGCAGCGCGCGGTATGCGGGCTGACCCGCGACCAGGCGTTCATCAGCGTCAGGCTGCGCAGCCCCGGCGCCTGCTGCATGGCCAGTGCCAGGCCGACCAGACCACCGAGGGCATGACCGATCAGGTGATAGTCGCCGATGCCGTGGCTGGCGAGCAGCGTGCGCAACTCGCTGGCCATGGCGTCGATGCTGTAGTCGGCGGGCAGCGTGGCGGGGCTCTTGCCGGTGCCGAGCTGGTCGTACAGCACCACGCGATAGTCGCTGGTCAGGGCATCCAGCTGTGGCATCCAGAAATGCGCCGCGCCGCCGAGCCCCGAGCTGAACACCAGCGTCGGGGCGTCGGCATCACGCCGGCCGTGGATTTCGATATGCATCACGGCCGCGGCCTCAGCCGACGTGGGCAATGCTGGCGATTTCGATCAGCGCGTCCGGCTTTACCAGACCGCACTGGATGCAATAGCGCGCCGGCTTTTCGCCCGGGAAGTACTCGGCGTAGACGGTGTTGATCGCGGCGTAATCGCTCCAGTCGCGCAGCATGATCATGTTGAAGGTGACGTCATCCATGGTGCCGCCGGCCTCCTCGACCACACCTTTGATGGTTTCCAGCACATGGCGGGTTTGCGCGGCGGCATCGCCAACGTGAACCACGTTGTTGTCCTTGTCGAAGGGCAGGGTGCCGGAGACGTAGAGAATGCCATCGGCCATCGAGCCCGGAACGTAGGGGGCCAGCGGTTTGCCGGTGCCGGCGGGGAGTACGGTGGTTTTGCTCATGCGGATGCTCCTTGGGTAACGGGCTTGGTCAGGGCATTACAGAAGTCATCGACGCTGCTGACCCAGCCAAAGAAGGTTTCGATGTTGTACAGCGAGGCCTGCTGGACGAATTCCGGGCCGGCCTGATGGGTGGCGTCGGCCAGCACCACGCCGAAGTATTCGAGGAAGAACCCGTCGCGCAGGGTGGATTCCACGCAGACGTTGGTGGCGATGCCGGTAAACACCAGATTGCGGATGCCACGGGCGCGCAGCAGGCTGTCGAAAGCGGTGTTGAAGAAGCCGCTGTAGCGCGGTTTCGGCACCACTAGGTCGCCCGGCTGCGGTTGCAGGGCGTCGACCAGATCGTAGTCCCAGGTGCCCTTGGCCAGCAGCTTGCCCTGCAGTTCCGGGTTCTTGCGCATGGTCTTCAGCGCGTTGGATTTGTGCCAGTTCGGCGAGCCGGGGCCACCGGCCTCGGCGTACTCGCTGTCCCAGCCGTTCTGGAAAAAGATCACCTGCACGCCGGCGGCGCGGGCCGCTTCGATGGCGCGGGCGATCTGCTCGATCACCGGTCCGGTGCTGGAAACATCAAAGCCGGCCAGATCCAGATAGCCGCCCTTGGTCGAGTAGGCGTTCTGCATGTCGACTACGATCAGCGCGGTCTCGCCGCTGTTCATCGCCAGCGACTCGGGGCGCGCGGGCAGAATCACATCGGTCGGGTTATTGCGCAGCGGTGCATGACCGACAACAGGTTTGGTCAGGCTGTTCATCACGCGCTCTCCAGCATCTCGTTAACGTGTTGGCGGCTTTTCATCAGCGGCTGGATCTTGCTGCCGAAGTCTTCGATGCCCTTGATGAAGTCGTCGAAGGTCAGCATCACGCCGCTGTTGCCGGGCACGGTGGCGACTTCGTCGAGCATGCGCGCAACATTTTCGTAGGAACCCACCAAGGTGCCCATGTTGATGTTCACCGCAGAGGTCGGATCGGCCATCTGGCGGATGTTGGTGTCACCCTTGGACTTGGTGTCGGCGGCGCCCTGTTCGCCGAGCCAGGCGATGGCCTCGTGGTCGGCGCCGTCCTTGTAGTGCTCCCAGCGGGCGCGCGCGGCTTCGTCGGTCTCATCGGCGATGATCATGAACAGCGCACAGGAGGTGACGTCGCGGCCGCTTTCTGCGGTGGCCTTGACCAGGCGTTCGACGGTCGGGGCGAAGGCGGTTGGGGTGTTCACGCCCTTGCCGAAGCAGAAGTTGTAATCGGCGTACTTGGCAGTGAAGGCCATGCCGGCCTCGCTCTGGCCGGCGCAGATGACCTTCATGTCGGCCTGTGGTTTGGGGCTGACGCGGCAGTCGTCCATCTGGAAGTGTTCGCCCTTGAAGTCGCTGCGACCGGTGGTCCACAGGTCGCGCAGCACAGTGGCGTACTCACCGAGATAGTCGTAGCGGTTGGCGAAGAACTCATCACCCGGCCACAGGCCCATCTGGCTGTACTCCGGCTTCTGCCAGCCGGTCACCAGGTTGACGCCGAAGCGGCCGTTGGAGATCGAATCGATGGTCGAGGCCATGCGCGCAACGATGGCCGGTGGCAGGGTCAGGGTGGCGGCGGTGGCGAACAGCTGGATGCGCTCGGTCACGGCGGCCAGGCCGGCCATCAGGGTGAAGGACTCGAGGTTGTGTTCCCAGAACTCGGTCTCGCCGCCAAAGCCGCGCAGCTTGATCATCGACAGTGCGAACTCGAAGCCGTAGTGCTCGGCGCGCTGCACGATGGCCTTGTTCAGGTCGAAGGTCGGCATGTACTGCGGCGCGTTCTTGGAGATCAGCCAGCCGTTGTTACCGATCGGGATGAAGATACCTACATTCATTGGATTGCACTCCGTGGTCCATTTGTTCGGAAGGTCGGCATACCCTGCCGGCCGCTGAACAGCTGAAAAGCACAATCCAGGCCATGTTTTTTTTATTGATTTAAATCAATGGTTTGGGTGGTTTTACTGGTTTAAGTTAGACCATTTAGTCCGAATTAGAGCACTTGGTTTGTGCATGCCGATTCGCTTTGGGGCCCATTTTGGGGCTTGAGTTGTCTGCCATCCCCAAGGGTAGAATGCGGGCGTTAAAAGAAGAGGCATACCTCCCAGTGAGCAAACAGATACAGCGTCCCGCAACACCTGCCAAGAAGCCCAAGGCGCGGACTCGGGTGCCCAGTGAGGCCACGCTGAATCGGCGCAAGCGGCTGATGGAAACCAAGCGCAGCGCCATCATGGAAGCGGCGCTGGATGTGTTTTCCCGTTACGGCTTGCACGGCACCAGTCTTGATCAGGTGGCCAGCCAGGCCGACGTGTCCAAGACCAACCTGCTGTATTACTTTGCTTCCAAGGAAGATCTGTACATCAATGTGCTGCGTCAGTTGATGGATGTCTGGCTCAGCCCGCTCAAGGCGTTCACTGTCGAACAGGATCCGTCCGAGGCGATTGGTGACTACCTGCGCGTAAAGCTGGAGCTGTCGCGAGATCATCCGGCCGAGTCGCGGCTGTTCTGTCTGGAGGTCATTCAGGGGGCACCGCTGTTGTTGGGCGAGCTGCAGGGCTCGTTGCGTGATATCGTCGAATCCAAGGTCAGCGTCATCAATGCCTGGATCGAGGCCGGTAAGTTGGCACCGGTCGAGCCGCACCATCTGATCTTTTCGCTCTGGGCGATGACCCAGCATTACGCCGACTTTCGTACCCAGGTTGAGGCCGTCTCTGGTCGTACCCTGGAAGATCCGGCCTTCTTTGCCGAGACGCTGACCAATCTCAAGGCATTGGTGTTGCAGGGCGTTTGTCCGCGCTCTTGATGCAGATCAATATCTCCGCCCCTTTTTTGGGCTAAACGCACAAACCGAGTGCTCTAGATCAGACCGTTTGTTCCAAAGCAAGCGGTCACTTTTCATTATCTATTTGTTTTTTAAGTAAAAACGCTTTTTGGCATAGTTGCTGCAACCGTCTCCGCTGATTGGAAAATGGCGCGTCGAACACTCCTCGCGTCGCTTCTTCTGCCCAGCGCTCCCGCTGAGCTCCATTTGGAGGAAACGGTTGTATGACGCTTCAATACGTTCCCATCATCGATCTTGGACCCTATTTCAGCGGCACCGCCGAGGGCAAGGCTGAGGTGGCCAGAGCGGTCAACCAGGCCTGTCGCGACATCGGCTTTCTGGTCATTACCGAGCATCAGATTCCCAGGGAACTGATCGAGCGGGTCTATGCCCTGACCTCGCAGTTCTTTGATCTGCCGATGGCAGAAAAGCGCAAGGCAAACCGCCCGCGTCCCGACATGGTGCGCGGTTACAGCGCAGTCGCCGAGGAAAGCCTGTCCTATTCGATGGAAGAGGCGGCGCCGGGCGACCTCAAGGAATCCTTCTCGATCGGCCCGAGCAACGTACCGGCCGAGCCCTACTATTCCGAAGCCATGGCCGGTCCGCACTTTGCGCCTAACGTCTGGCCGTCCGACCTGCCCGGTTTTCAGCAGGCCTACACCGAATACTTTGAAGCCATGGGCGATCTGGCCCGTTCGCTGATGCGCATCTTTGCGCTGGCGCTGGAGCTGCCGGAGACCTTCTTCGACGACAAGATCGACAAGCACATCAGCATGTTCCGCAGCCTGCGTTACCCGCACCTGAAAGAGGGTATCGAGGAAGGTCAGCTGCGCGCCGGTGCGCATACCGATTACGGCAGCCTGACCATCGTCAAACCCGACGGCGCACTGGGTGGCCTGCAGGTTTGCAACCGCGACGGCGAATGGGTCGATGTGCCCTTTGTTGAAGACGGTTTCGTGGTCAACATCGGTGACCTGATGATGCAGTGGACCAACGACCAGTGGATCTCGACCCTGCACCGCGTGATCAACCCGCCGGAAGACGCCGCCGGCGATCAGCAGCGCCAGTCGCTGGTGTTCTTCCATCAGCCCAACTACGACGTGATGGTCGAATGCCTGCCAAGCTGCCTGGCCGAGGGCGAGACGCCGCGGTATGCACCGGTCAGCTCCGGCGATCACCTCAAGTCCAAGTTCGTCCGTCAGACGACCTTTGGCGGCAGCAAGGTGGCCTGAGATGAGCAAACTTTCCTACGTCAACGTATTCGCCCGCGACATCGAAGCGCTCAGCGGGTTCTACCAGCGGGTGTTCGACTTTCCGGAAGTGGAGGCGATTCGCTCGCCGATCTTCGTCGGCCTGGATGCCGGCACCTGCTGTATCGGCTTCAACGCGCCGGATGCCTACGAGCTGCTGCATCTGGCCGAGCACTCCGACACCCGCGGTTGCAAGTTTCTGCTCAACATCGACGTCGACAGCTCCGCCGAGGTCGACCGCATGGTGCCGATCGCCGTCGAGGCGGGCGCCACCCTGATCAAGCCGCCGTATACCACCTATTACAACTGGTATCAGGCGGTGCTGATGGATCCGGAAGGCAACGTGTTCCGTATCAACCACATGATGTAGTCACACCACCTGATCGCAAGAAGGACTTTGGCAATGAAAAAACTGATTGCGGGCGCCGTATGCGCCCTGGCCACCTGCGGCCTGCCGACCCTGGCTGCTGCCGAGGAAGGCGGTTTTACCCTGACCGGCCCGGCGAAGATCGCCATGCTCTACATCAGCCCGCGCAATGACGGCGGCTGGACCCAGGCGTTCGACGAGGCGCGTCAGCGTCTGGAAGGCGAGATTGGCCAGAAGATTCAGTACGTAGAAAGCGTGCCGGAAACCGCCTCGGCGATTAAACCGACCGTTGAACGGCTGATTCAGCGTGGTGCCAACATCATCATCGGTACCGCCTTTGGTTACTCCGACACCTTCAAGGAACTGGCCGACAAGTACCCGGAAGTGGCCTTCCTGAATGGCTCCGGCACCACCAACTCGCACAACCTGGAGTCCTTCTACGGTCGTACCTACGAGAGCCAGTACCTGTGCGGCATGGCCGCGGGTGCCGCTTCTGAAACCGGCAAGCTGGGCTTTGTAGCGGCCAACCCCTTCGGTCAGGTGAACTGGACCGTCAACGCCTTCGCCATGGGCGCGCAGCAGATGAATCCGGATGCGACCGTCACCGTCATCTACACCGGCGCATGGAACGACCCGGTCAAGGAGCGCGCGGCAGCCACCGCACTGATCGACCAGGGCGCTGACGTCATCGGCCAGCACGTGGACAGCCCGACCCCGCAGATCGTTGCTCAGGAGCGCGGCGTCTATGGCACTGGTCACCACCGTGACATGAGCGAGTTCGCGCCTGAGGCCACCGTGTGTTCCTCTGTCTGGGTCTGGGATCGCTTCCTGGCACCGGAGCTGAAGAAAATCATGGCCGGCAACTGGGTCCCGGCGGAGAACGGTGCGCTGCTGTCGATGGAGCAGGGCGGTACCGACGTCTCCTGCTGCGGCAAGGGTATCGATGAAGAAGAGAAAGCCAAGATCATGGCTGCTCGCGAGGCACTGCTGAACGGCGAGAAACTGATCTACGCCGGCCCGATCTCTGACCGTGACGGCAACGTCAAGGCTGCTGAGGGTGAGGCGCTGTCGGACGGTGAACTCTGGTCCATGGACTGGTTCGTCAAGGGAGTGATTACCCAGCAATGAGTAACCCGAACGCGATCCGGCTGGACAGCGTAAGCAAGTCGTTTGACGGCTTCAAGGCGCTGTCCGAGGCCTCCTTCACCGCACGCTGGGGCGAGGTACATGCTCTGCTGGGCGAGAACGGAGCGGGCAAGTCGTCCCTGATGAACATCGCCGCAGGGCTGTATGCGCCGGAAACCGGATCGCTGTTCATCGACGACAACCCGGTTCGTC
The DNA here is from genome assembly GCF_027474385.1 of Halopseudomonas sp. MFKK-1. Lineage (NCBI taxonomy): Bacteria > Pseudomonadati > Pseudomonadota > Gammaproteobacteria > Pseudomonadales > Pseudomonadaceae > Halopseudomonas > Halopseudomonas sp. MFKK-1. The sequence continues at coordinate 726,789 of NZ_CP114836.1, read as the reverse complement.
TGAAGGGGCCGCTCGATGCTGCCGCACAGGGCATCGGCATGGTTCACCAGCATTTCAAGCTGGTGAAACCCTTCACCGTGGCAGAGAACATTCTGCTCGGTCTTCGTCACCTGCAGGCCGGTACCTACCGGCAGCGGCTGGCGCAGACCGCCGAGCAGATCACCGCCATGGCCGCCAGCCTGGGTTTCAGCATCGAACCCCACGCGCGGGTGGATCAACTGTCGGTAGCCGAGCAGCAACGGGTCGAGATTCTCAAGGTGCTGCTGGCCGGTGCCCGCATTCTGATTCTCGATGAACCCACCGCGGTATTGACCGATGCGGAAGCAGAAAACCTGCTGACCACGGTCCAGAATTTCGCGCATCAGGAAGGCGCTGCCGTCATCCTGGTGACCCACAAAATGAATGATGTCATGCGCTACGCCGATCAGGTGACGGTGATGCGCACAGGCTCAACGGTTGTCAGCCTCAAGCCGCAGACCGTGTCGGTCGGTGAGCTGGTCAAACTGACCGTTGGCGACGCGCCGACTCCACCGCAGATTCCGTCCAGCCGAGACGCGGGCGAGGTCAGGCTGGCGGTGCGTGATCTGCGCTCCAGCGGCGCTGCGCCGGCGCTGCGCGGTGTCAATCTTGAGCTGCGCGCTGGCGAGATTTACGGCATCGCCGGGGTTGGTGGCAATGGTCAGAGTGAACTGGCCGGCGCACTGATGGGCCTGCCCGAGCCGGTGTCCGGCGAGATGGAACTGGTCGGTGAAGGTGATCTCAACAGCCTCAGCGCGGCCCGTCGCCGCGAGCTGGGCATCGCCTGCATTCCCGCCGACCGCTACAGCTCGGCGCTCGCCGCACCGCTGTCGATCAGCGACAACTTTGCCATGGGCGATGTACACAGCGGCCGCTACGGGCCGTTCTGGTTTCTGCGCCGCAAGCGGATTGAGGCCGACACTGCCGCCGCGGTCGCCGAGTTTGATGTGCAGGGCGTGCGCTCGCTGCAGCAGAAGGCGGCGCTGCTGTCGGGCGGCAACGCGCAGAAGCTGGTGATTGCCCGCGAGTTTGCCCGCATCCCGCAACTGGTCATCGTCCACAGCCCCAGCCGCGGGCTGGATGTGCGCGCCACCCTGGCAGTGCACGAACGGCTGCGCAGCGCGCGTGATGCCGGCGCTGCGGTGTTGCTGATCAGTGAAGACCTGGACGAAGTGATGGCGCTGGCAGACCGCATTGGCGTGATGTCGGCAGGACGTATCATCGGCGAGTTTGCCCAGCCGGCGGACCGCCAGGCAATCGGGCAGGCCATGGTGAATCATGTTTGATACAACGAATTTTCAACCGCTGCTGGCGCGCCGGTACACCCTTGAAGTACGTCAGCAGATGGCCTGGTACTGGCAGGCGCTGGTCATCGCGCTGGCGTTGCTGGTCGGCATGCTGATCTCGGCGGCGATTCTGGTCAGCGCCGGGGTGCCCGCCGGTGAGCTGCTCAATGAGTTTGTCATCCTCACCCTGTTCGACAGCCAGAGTCTGCGCGCGGTGTTGTTTCAGGCCGCGCCGCTGATCATGGTCGGTCTGGCCGGCTGCCTGGCGTTCCGTGCGCGGTTCTGGAATCTGGGGTTGGAAGGCCAGATGATCTGGGGCGCGATTGGCGCGACGGCCGTTTCGCTGTTCGAGATCGGGCCGCCGTCGCTGCGCCTGCCGCTGATGATGGTCTGCGCCATGGTCTGCGGCCTGCTCTGGGCGCTGGCGCCGGTGCTGCTCAAGCTGCACCTGAAGGTCAACGAGATCATCTCCACGCTGATGCTCAACTACATTGCGATCAACTTCCTGCTGCATCTGGTCTACGGCAGCTGGAAGGACCCGCGTGACTCCTTCCCCTATTCGCCGCAGTACAAGGTATTCGAGCGTCTGCCCGAGCTGTTCGATGGCGTCAGTCTGGCGGTGGTGCTGGCGCTGGTGGTCGCGCTGTTCGTGCTCTGGTTTACCGGTATCTCGCGCGCTGGCCTGTACCTGCGCTTTGTCGACAGCAGCCCGGGCGTGGCCCGCGCAGTCGGTGTGCCGGTCAAGCGGGTAATCCTCGGTACCGTTCTGCTGTCGGGCGCGCTGGCAGGTCTGGCCGGGCTGATGATTACCGCCGGGCAGGAGGGGCGGCTGACCCATTCCTTCTACGCTGGCTATGGCTTTTCCGGGATTCTGATCGCCTTTCTGGCGCGCAATCAGCCGATTGCCGCGACCGTGGTAGCGGTGCTGGTGGCCACCCTGTTTGTCGCCGGGCGCAGTCTGCAGGTGTTCTATCAGATTCCGTTCTCGATGGTGCAGTTGATCCAGGCGATTCTGGTGATCTGCGTGGCGTCTTCGGAGTTCTTTATCCGCCACCGTATTCGCCGCATTCAGGGAGGGCAGGTCTGATGGACATGATTGCAAGCTGGATCGGCAACATTCCCGACTTTGCCGTGCCCTTTGCGCTGGCGGCGCTCGGGTTGATCGTGATCGAACGCTCCGGGGTGCTGGCACTGGGTGCCGAGGGCTTGATGCTGGTGGGTGCGCTGGCAGGGATCGGCGCGTCACTGATGACCGGCGGCGCAACCGTCTGGGCATTGATTCTGGCGATGTGCGCGGCCGGGGTTGTCTCGCTGCTGTTTGCCCTGATGGTGCTGGTGATGCGCATCAATCAGGTGATCGCGGGCCTTGCACTGGTGTTCTTCTGTCAGGGCCTGACCGGCTTGCTCGGCACCCTGCTGGACTGGACCAACAAGCCGGTCGCCGGGCTGCACGCGGTCTCGCTCTGGCCGTTTTCGGAGCTGCCGGTAGTGGGCAAGCTGTTTGTGCAGAACCCGCTGGTATTCGTTACGCCGCTGATCTTCGTCGTGGTGGTGCTGGTGCTCAATCGCAGTGTGCTGGGTCTGCGCCTGCGTGCGGTCGGCGAGAACCCGCAGGCGGCGGATGCCGCCGGTATTCCGGTACTGGGCTATCGCTGCGCCGCCATTGTTGCCGGCTCCATGCTGATCGGTCTGGCCGGTGCCTATATCTCGGTGCTGAGCACCAAGATGTGGATCGCCGACATGGTTGGCGGGCGCGGCTGGATTGCCGTGGCGCTGGTGATTTTTGCCCGCTGGTCGCCGTGGAAGGCGCTGGCCGGTGCCGTGCTGTTTGGCTGTATCGAGGCGCTGATTCCGCAGATGGCCGCCTCCGGTATTCGCCTGCCGCAGTACTTCGTATTCATGACCCCCTACGCCGTCACCCTCGGGGTGATGATCTGGGTAGCCCTGGCCAGCCGCGACAGCAGCAGCCAGCCCGGGGCGTTGGGGGAGCCTTTTATTCGAGAAGAACGGCGCTAGCCGCGTTGAACGCTGGCTGCGTGGCCAGCGCAGCGTTAAGAGTCGGTTCAACATGCTCATTTACTGTTCGTAAACTGCGCTGTTTCGCCGACTCTTGCCTTGCGCTGACTGCCTCGCCAACGCTTTCCACTGCGGCTAGTGATCTCATTATGAACAGGACATACCCATGCAAGGTGCAGTATTGATTACCGGCGCAACCTCCGGGTTTGGCGCCGCCAGCGCGCGCTGTCTGGCGCGCCAGGGCTGGCCGCTGATTCTCTGTGGTCGCCGTCTGGAGCGGCTGCAGGCGCTGGCCGATGAACTCAGCGAGCTGACCAGCGTTCTGCCGCTGCAGCTGGACGTACGCGATGCCATCGCCGTGCAGCGCGCCATCGATGAGCTGCCGGAGCCGTTCTCCGGGATTCAGGTGCTGGTCAACAACGCCGGGCTGGCGCTGGCGCCGGGCCCGGCGCAGGCGGTTGAGTTGAGCGACCTGCACACCATGATCGACACCAACATCACCGGACTGGTCAACGTCACCCACGCGGTGCTGCCTAAACTGATCGCCTGGGGTAGCGGTGCAACCATCATCAACATCGGCTCCACTGCCGCCGGCAATCCGTATCCGGGCAGTCATGTCTACGGTGCCAGCAAGGCGTTCGTGCAGCAGTTTTCCTACAACCTGCGCTGTGACCTGCAGGGCACCGGCGTGCGGGTGACTGATCTGGCGCCGGGTATTGCCGAGACCGAGTTCAGTCTGGTGCGCAACGCCGGGGACTCGGGTGCCGCGGACAAGGTCTATCAGGGCACGGTGCCGCTCACCGCCGACGATGTAGCCGCACAGGTGGGCTACATCGCCGCGCTGCCGGCGCACATGAACATCAACCGGCTGGAAGTGGTGCCGGTGCGTCAGGCCTGGGGGCCTTACGCGATTCACCGGGATCAGCTTACCGAGTCGGTCTGAGCGCTGTTCACAAAGTCCACCACCCGCTGCAGCGCCGCATCGGCGCTGTGCAGCAGCCCGGCGTGGGCCTGAAATACGTGCCACAGGTCTTCGTAGCGCTCCAGCCGTACGGCAACGTCGGCTGCGCGCGCGGCTTCGGCCAGCCGCAGGCTGTCGTTCAGCAGCACCTCGTCTTCACCGACCTGCAGCAGCAATGGCGGCAGGCCCTTGAGCTGGCCGAACAGCGGCGACACCATCGGGTCGGCGCGGTCCAGCCCGGCCGGGCAGTAGGCGTCGCGGGCGCTGTCTAGCCAGGACGGATGCAGCAGTGGATCGCCGGCCGCAGGCGCGTGCAGCTGTTCGGCGGTCATGTCGGTGACCGGTGAAAAGCACACCAGCGAGGCCGGCAGCGGCAGCTTGAGCTCGGCCAGTTTCTGCGCGGTCACCAGTACCAGGTTGCCGCCCGCCGAATCGCCGATCAGGGTGATCTGCGCGGGCGCATAGCCTCGCTGCAGCAGGGCCTGATAGGCGGCGACCGCATCGTCACAGGCCGCCGGTGCCGGGTGCGTCGGCGCCAGTCGGTAATCGAGTGCGCAGACATCGAACTGGCCACGGGCGGCCAGGGCCGAGCAGGTGCCGCGGTGGGTCTGCGGCGAGCCGATGACGAAGGCGCCGCCGTGCAGGTACAGCAGCACGCGGCCGTTGCCCCCAGCGGCCGGGCGGTGCCACATGCAGGGCCGTCCGGCGATCCGCTCTGCGCTGCGAGTCACGCCTTTGGCCAGCGGCATGCCGAGGGTCAGCAGGCGCAGCACCAGTGCCTGCACGGCAAAGGGCACGGGCGGGCGGATCAGACCGCGAAACAGCAGTTTCAGCATGCCGCGCAGCAGGGCGCGCAACCCGGGCTGCCCTGGGTTGCGATACAGCTCATCAACGTACCTGGACATAGTCACTCCATGTCGGTTTGCGGGTCATGTATCGATAGGTGAAGGTAAAGCCGGGCCAGTTGACGGTCTGCTTGCCGTCGGCGGTCAGGTACCAGCTCTGGCAGCCCCGGGCCCAGACCGTGCCGCGGGCATCTTCCTGCAGCTGCCGGTTGTAGCGCACCTGCACTTCGGGCTGCAGATCAAGGTAACGCAGACCACGATCGCGCACGGCCTTTACGCAGGCAACGACATAGCGGAACTGGCTTTCCAGCATGTAGATGATCGAGTTGTGGCCGAGGTTGGTGTTTGGCCCGTAGAGCACATACAGATTGGGGAAGCCGGAGACCGAGATGCCCTTGTAGGCTTCTGCGCCGTCGCGCCAGGCGTCGTTCAGGTCTTTGCCGTCCAGCCCGCTGATGCGGATCGGCGCGAGGAACTCGGTGGCGGCAAAGCCGGTGCCGTAGATCAGCACGTCGGCCGGATACAGGGTGCCGTCGTTGGTGACGACGCCTTCCGGGACAATTTTCTCGATGCCGTCACTGACGATGTTGACGTGCTTTTGATCCAGCGCCGGGTAGTAGTTGTTGCTGATCAGGATGCGCTTGCAGCCCATCGGGTAGTCCGGGGTCAGTGCGGCGCGCTTGGCGAGGTCGCTGACCTGACGGTCCAGATGACGCTTGGCGGCCCGTTCACTGCTTTTGACCAGTGCCGGGAAATGCACGAAAGCCAGCGCGCGGACTTCGTGGGTCAGGTACTGCCATGCACGATCCAGCTGATGAAGCAGCGGCAGGCGACTCAGCCAGCGTCGGCGCGAATCGCTGTACTCGGCATCATCCTTGGGTAGCACCCAGGCGGCGTTGCGCTGGTACAGGTCGAGCTGGGCAACCTCGGGCACGATCTGCGGCACGAACTGTATTGCCGAGGCGCCGGTACCGATCACCGCGACCCGCTTGTCCTTCAGATCAACGTCGTGCTGCCACTCGGCAGAATGAAAGGCCGGGCCGGCAAAGCTGCCGAGCCCGTCGATGTTCGGCATCAGCGGGCGGTTGAGCTGGCCGGTGGCGGCGATCAGGTTGCGTGCGACCAGGGTTTCTCCGCTGGCGGTAGTGACCTGCCAGCAGCCGCTGTCGGCGTCGAAGCGAGCGTCGCGGACTTCGCAATTGAGGCGAATGCGCTCGCGCAGGTGGTATTTGCCTGCGCAGTGGCGGATATAGGCGTGGATTTCGTCCTGGCGTGCGTACTTGTGCGGCCAGTCGGTACGCGGTTCAAACGAGTAGGAATACAGGTGTGAGGGCACATCGCAGCCCGAACCCGGATAGTGGTTGTCGCGCCAGGTGCCGCCGATGTCGGCGGCCTTTTCCAGCACCAGAAGCTGGCTGATGCCGGCGCGATCCAGCTGGATGGCCATACCGAGGCCGCCAAACCCGCTGCCAATGATGATGGCGTCGAGTGGTGCGGCAGGTGAGCGTGTTTTTGTCATTGTGTGCTTCCTCCTGTTGTCAGCATATTAGGTGTTGCCTGGCGGCGCGGGTATGGCATAGTCGGTCAAAAAATTGTGAGTTTCGGACACGCCATGACCGCCTCGACACCTCCCTGGCCACGCCTGCGCAATGTTGGCAGCGTGCAACTGATGACCCAGCTGGGCACGGAACTGGGCCTGACGGTGCCGCAATGCCTCGCCCAGACCGGACTGGATGTGATGGCGCTGGCCGACGGGCAAGCGCAGGTCGAGGCCGCGCAGGAGCTGCAGGTGGTCAGCAACCTGCTGGCCGGTTTGCCCGAACAGCCGCTGCTGGGGCTGCTGGCCGGGCGTCGCTACCAGCTCAGCCGTTACGGAATCTGGGGATATGCGTTGCTGTGCAGTGCCTCACTCGGCGAGGCGCTGGACATGGGGTTGCGCTACCTCGATCTGACCTTTGCCTTCTGTCGTATCCATGCCCGCAAGGATGCCTCTGGCCACTGGCTGGTGGTGGATGACAGCTGGGTTGAGCCGTCAGTACGCCGTTTTCTGCTGCTGCGCGACAGCTCCGCTATTGCGCGCATTCACCGTGAGCTGACCGGGCTGCGGCAGCCTTTCAAGTCGGTCCAACTGGCATTGCCTGCGCCGCCCGTTGAGCAGTTGGCGGCTTTCACCGAAGCCTATGGCTGTACGCCCCAGTTCAATGCCCAAGAGCACCTGCTGGAGTTGGACCCGGAACTACTGGCCCGGGCATTGCCCGGCGACAACCCCGCCATGCGTGAGGCTTGCGAGCTGCAATGCCATCAGTTGCTGCAACGCTACCGGGCGCGTGACGGGCTGGCGGGACGGGTGCGTGAGTTGCTGCTGGAGGGGGGCGCTGCGTTGCCGGACATGCCGACTGTTGCGGCCAGGCTGCATCTGACCGAGCGCACGCTGCGCCGTCGTCTGGGCGAAGAGCAGACCAGCTTCCGTCAGTTGCAGGAGGAAACCCGCGAAGCGCTGGCCGAGGAACTGCTGCGCATGCCGGGGCTGTCACTGGAGGCGGTGGCGGTGCGGCTTGGTTATGGCGAGGTGTCCAACTTTGTTCATGCATTTCGCCGCTGGAAGGGCATGACGCCGAGGCAGTACTGCCGCAGCGAGCGTGTTTGAGCATCATCCCCAATGATGGGTGACTATTCGGTCAGTCAACAGCCGCTTCCGCGAGGCGCCTGCCGGAGTATCTTTGCTGTCGGACCACTCACAACGACAACAAAGGAGAATGCCCGTGGCCGATCTGGACGTATTCCGCCAGCAAACCCGCGACTGGCTGGAAGAGAACTGCCCGCAGAGCATGCGCACGCCGCAGCGCTCGGATAACGATGCCTGCTGGGGTGGACGCAACTTCACCTTTGCCAGCGAAGACCAGAAACTCTGGCTCGAACGCATGGCCGCACGCGGCTGGACCGCACCCGACTGGCCAACCGAGTATGGTGGCGGTGGCCTCAGTCAGCAGGAGCACAAGGTGCTGCGTGAAGAGATGGCGCGCATCAATGCGCGCCCGCCGCTGTCGAGTTTCGGTGTCTGGATGATCGGCCCGGCGATTCTCAAGTTCGGCTCCGAAGAACTCAAGCGTCAGCATCTGCCGCCGATTGTCCGCGGTGAAATCCGCTGGTGTCAGGGCTACAGTGAGCCGGGTGCCGGCTCCGACCTGGCCGGCCTGCAGACCCGTGCCGAAGACCACGGCGACCACTTTATCGTCAATGGCCAGAAGATCTGGACCTCCTACGCCGACAAGGCCGACTGGATGTTCTGTCTGGTGCGTACCAACCCGGATGCCAAGAAGCAGCTGGGCATCAGTCTGGTGCTGTTCGACATGACCACCCCCGGTGTCAGCACTCGGCCGATCAAGCTGATTTCCGGCAGCTCACCTTTCTGTGAAACCTTCCTCGACAATGTGCGGGTGGAAAAAAGCCAGGTCGTGGGCGAGATCAACGCCGGCTGGACCATCGCCAAGTATCTGCTGACCCACGAGCGGGAAATGATTGGCGGCATGGGCCGCACCGCCGCAGGTCAGAAGACCCTGCCGCAGATTGCGGTGGATGCTGTTGGGCTGGAAGACGGCAAGCTGGCCGATGGCATGCTGCGTGGCGAGCTGGCGACATGGGATCTGGATGCGGCTGTCTTTGCGCTGACCGCCGAGCGGGTGCTGGATGAAGCCAAGGCCGGTCAGGGCGTGGGCGCGGCCTCGGCCATGCTCAAGTACTACGGCACCGAGCTGAACAAGCGTCGGCAGGAGCTGATGGTTGCCCTGCATGGCAGTGACGGTCTGCTCTGGGAAGGGGAGGCGTCTCGCGAGGGGGCCATCGCCCGTAACTGGCTGCGCTCGAAGGGCAACTCGATCGAGGGCGGCACCAGCGAGGTGCAGCTCAACGTCATCGCCCGCAACATTCTCGGCCTTCAGTGAGGGGACAGCATCATGGCAGCTTTGGTACTTAACGAAGAACAACAGATGCTCAAGGACGCGGCCAAGCGTTTTCTGAGCGAGAGCGCCCCGGTCAGCCAGCTGCGTGCGCTGCGCGACAGCCGCGACGAAACCGGCTTCTCCCGCGAGCTGTGGCAGAGCATGGTCGAGATGGGTTTTGTCGGCACCCTGATCCCCGAAGCCCTCGGCGGTGCCCAGTTTGGCTACGTCGGCATGGGTCAGGTCAGCGAGCAGGCTGGTCGCAACCTGAGTGCGTCACCCTTGATCTCGACCGCCATTGGCGGTGTGGCCGCGCTGCTGCTGGCCGGCTCCAGCGAACAGCAGCAGGCGCTGCTGCCGCAGGTCGCCGAAGGCAGTTTGCTGCTGGCGCTGGCGGTTGATGAAGCGCCGCGGCACGCGCCGAACCGGGTAGCAACCCGGTTGCAGGCGGCTGATGGCGGGTATCTGCTCAATGGCCGCAAGACCTTCGTGGTCGACGGCCATGTGGCCGACAAACTGATCGTCTCCGCCCGCAGCGCGGGCGCCGAAGCTGATCAGGCCGGTATCAGTCTGGTGCTGGTGGACCGCACTGCGCCGGGCGTGAGTGTCGAGCGCACCATCATGGCGGATAGCCGCAATGCGGCGATTGTCAGCTTTGACAACGTGAAGGTTGCCGCGGGTGATTTGCTGGGTGAAGCGGGCAATGCCTGGGCTGCGCTTGAGCTGACCCTGGACGTGGTTAACGCACAGCTGGCCGGCGAGCTGCTGGGCCTGTCGCTGGAGGTATTCGAGCGCACTGTCGCCTATCTGCAGGAGCGCAAGCAGTTTGGCGTAACCCTGAGCACTTTCCAGGCGCTGCAGCATCGTTGCGCGCATCTGTTCAGCGAGCTGGAGCTGGTCAAGTCGGCGGTGCTGAAGGCGCAGATGGCGCTGGATGCCGGTGACGCCGAGGCAGCGCAGTGGGTCAGTCTGGCCAAGGCCAAGGCCTGCGAAGTGGCCGAGCTGGCGACCAACGAAGCGGTGCAGATGCACGGCGGCATGGGCATGACCGACGAGTTTGATATCGGCCTGTTCATGAAGCGCGCGCGCAGTGTGCAGACGCTGTTTGGCGACTACCGCTATCACGCCAACCGCTTTGCGGCGCTGCGGGGGTATTGATCGGCGCGATTCTGGCGTAAAAAAACCGCAGCCTTGGCCGCGGTTTTTTTATGTCCTGATCAGAAGTGGAACTTGACGATCAGGTTGGTCGCGCTCTGGTGGGTGTCCAGTCCGAAGTTGCCGTTCTGGATGCCGTACTTGTGCTTCCAGTAGTCGTACTCGATACCGGTGTACAGCTGCTTGGCGGACCAGCCCAGCGACTTGCCCAGGTCGTACTTGACCTGCGGGTTGATGTGCAGGTTGGCGTGGTAGTTGTCGCCGTCGTTGTCGACCACCCAGTCGATGAAGCCGTCGATCAGGATGTCGGAGTTGCCCACCGGTACGGTGTAGGCCCAGACCGGCGTGATCTGCCATACGCCGCGGCCGCCTTCGTCGGTATCGGCATGACGGTAGTAGGTGTTCAGCTGGAAGTAGTCGAAGCCGGGGATGCTCAGGTCAACGGCCGGGCCGAGCAGGTAGTTTTTAACGTCGTTGCGGCCAAACTCGTAGGTGCCGGCCAGCAGTACGTCGGTGATCGGGCCGAAGGCGAAGCTCTGGCCGGTGATCTTGCTCAGCGACAGGCGCGGGGAGATTTCACCGTAGTAGCTGCTGTTCTGGTCTTCGCTGTTGGTACCACCGTTGTAGTGGATGGTGTCGAAGAAGGCGAACAGGTCACCCTTGGTCCAGCCGCTGGCGTGCTCGAAGGTCACGGTTTGCTGGGTGTCAGGATCAACCTGGAAGTCGGTGCCGTACAGATAGGTAATGCTGTTGTTCTGCCACAGCAGGGGATAGGCGTGTGCAAGGCTGCTGGCCAGCATCAGGGTGCTACCCAGTGCGGCGCGGGTCAGGCTGTTCATGGATGTTGCTCCATTTCGTATTGGCATTGTGGGTGTAACGCAGTGGCCCGGTAATGCACAGCTTGGTTGGGCCAGTAATCCGGCGCGCATGGTATAGCAAAACGCGTCCGGAAGCAGCGGTTCATGGGCATGTTGCTACATTTTGCCGCGCCGTCTGTCAGGGCGTCAGGACGGCCTGGCTCTGGTTGATCAGCAGTTTTTGCGCGTCGGCACAGGTCAAGGGGCGGCCCCACAGGTAGCCCTGGATGGCCTCGCACTCAAGCCGCTCCAGCAGTGACAGCTGTCGGGCTGTTTCTACCCCTTCGGCCAGGGTGCTGATGCCCAGGTTGTGGGCCATCTGGATGATGCTGCGTACCATGTCGGCGCTGCCCTGGTCGACATCGACGTCCTGCACGAAGCTGCGATCGATCTTCAGCGTATCGACCGGGAAGTGGCGCAGCTGGGCCAGCGAGGAGAAGCCGGTACCAAAGTCGTCGATTGCCAGCCTGACGCCCAGACGATGCAGGCTGGTCAACTGCTGGCGCGCCTGCATCGGGTCTTCCATGGCTGTTCCTTCGGTCAGCTCCAGCTCCAGACGTTCGGGCGGAACCTGATGGTGGTGCAGCAGGTCAGCCACCTGGGTGGCCAGATCGGTGCGGCGGAACTGCGCGGCCGACAGATTGATTGCCAGGGTAATAGAGGTGAAGCCCTGCGCGCGCCAGCGTGCCAGTTGAGCCACGCCCTGCTGCAGTACCCATTCGCCAATCTGGCCGATCTGACCGCTGCTTTCGGCGACCGGTATGAATTCGGCCGGAGAGACCTGCCCCAGTACCGGATGTTGCCAGCGCAGCAGCACCTCAAAACCGGTCAGCCGTTGGCCTACCAGTGCCCACTGCGGTTGATAATGCAGTGCCAGCTCGTGTCGATCGATTGCGGTACGCAGTGCATTCTCCAGCTCCATCAGGCGGGACATGCGCGCCTGCAGATCGGCCGTGTAGAACTGCACGTTGTTGCGACCGCGCTGCTTGGCCAGGTACATGGCGGCATCGGCGTGCTGGATAAGACAGTCCAGATCGTCGCTGTCGTTCGGGTACAGGGCAATGCCGATAGAGGCGCTGGTGGTAGTGACGTGATGGTCGAAATGCAGCGGTTGCGTCAGGCTTTCAAGCAATCGGGTGGCCATGTGCATCGCACCATCGGCGTCGATGTCGGGTAGCGCAATGATGAACTCGTCGCCGCCCTGGCGCGACAGGGTATCCTCGCTGCGCAGATGCGGACGCAGCCGTTCGGCGACGGCACACAGCAACTGATCGCCAGCGTTGTGTCCAAGGGTATCGTTGATATGTTTGAAGTGGTCAAGGTCAATCAGCAGCAACGCCACCGACTGCTGATGGCGCCTGGCAAGACCCAATGACAGCGTCACTCGCTGGCGGAACAGGGTGCGATTGGGCAGGCCGGTCAGTGTATCGAAATGGGCCAGATGGAGAATTCGCTCTTCCTGTTGCTTCAGCTGGCTGACGTCGCGCACCAGCAGGATATGCCCTGTCAGGTGGCGACCGATGCGCCGCGCCGATACCGACAACTGCAGCCAGATTGACAGGTTGCCCTGCTCGAACAGGAAGGGCTGGCTCTGGGCGTAGCCCTGCGCGCTGGCGCTGGCCATCGTCTGCCGACAATGTTCCAGCGTGTCGTCAGACAGCAGGTCTGCAACCGATTTGCCGATAACTCTGGCCGGGTCTACCTGCAACCGAGCGTCGGCCGAAGAGTGGCAGTTGACTACGCGCTCCTGTTCATCCAGCTCGAACAGCATGTCCGGAATGGCGTCGAAGGTGGCCTGCAGCTGGGCGCGGGAGCGGGCCAACTGATCGTAGGGCTGTTCGACCGCCTCAACGAAGATGCCCTGATACAGCTGCCAGTAGGCAATCACCTTGATCAGGTGCCCGAGCAGGTTGAACTGGTCGGTAACGCTGGCGTAGAGGGTGAAGCACAGCTCGCCCAGGGCCATCAGCAGCGATGCGCAGAACAGCGCGGCAATGTTGAATGGTTGTGGGCGGCGCATGCTGCGCCAGAAACACACAGCGGTGAGCAGGTGAACGGCAATCAGCAGGTACTCGCAGCCCACCTTGAACCGGGTCAGTCCCACACCCTCGATAAAGGTACGAGGCAGCAGTTCCTGATAGCCGAAAACGGTGATGTGAACCACGGCAACCGCGAACAGGCTGAGGCCGAGTATGGCCCAGCGTTCAAAGGGTCGGCCGGAGGCTTTCCATGGGCGCAGTGCAACCCACAGCAGGGTGCCGGCGGCCATGCCCCGGGCGGCCAGCCAGAAGGAGATCGCCTTTTCCGGGTCCGCCGGAGTAATGAAATCGGGCATGCCCTGGAATGACAGCATGTGGCTGAAATCGAGAATCGCCACGCCGGCAAAACCGCAGGCCAGGCTCAGCAGGGTATCGGCCCGCAGTCGCCGATAACTGGCCCAGCTGATGGCGAACACCATTGCAGCGACCACGATCGCCAGCGTCTCCAGCAGCATGTGCAGCGGCAGGTAGCCTGCCTGGCCGAGTAGTGCCGGGAGCGGCACAACAGCGAACAGCAGCATTGCCAGGCACAGGGTGCCCAGCAGCAGCGCCGAGCGACGAAGGCCCTGGCGGTGGCTGGCGTGACGGCTGGAAAACAGCCACAGGTGGCGCAGGGGTATCGGCATGGCCTCGGTACGACAACTGATCCGGGGGTTGGGAGATAAGTGACGCACTTTATCAGGCACTTGTCGATTATCCATTGATCCATGTCGGTATTTGCCCGAAAAGGGCGTTTTAGGCCGCACGGTACTAGGCACTGCGCAGCGGAGTGTTTACCCTTTCGGGGTGTCTGTCCTGCTGGATTCAAATCAATGCTCTTACGTGGAATGACCTGGCTGGTGTTCTTCCAGTTGCTGGGTACCGGGCTCAATGTCCTGCTGTTGCCATTTCTCCCTGGCCCCATCATCGGCATGCTGCTGATGGTGGTCTATCTGAGCCTGCGTGGCGGCGTGAGCGAGTCGATCAGCCTGGCGGCCAGCGGGCTGCTGACCTATCTGCCGCTGATTCTGGTGCCGCCGGCGGTGGGTATCATGGCCTACGGCTCAGAAATCCTGGCGGACGCTACCGCGATTCTGCTGACCCTGGGGGCGTCGCTGGCGCTGAGCCTGCCGTTCTGCGGCTGGCTGATGCAGAAGATGATCGAGCGACAGGATCGGAGGGCCGGCCAGTGACCGGGACGCTGATGCAGGCCTGGCAGGCGATTCTTGGCCATCCTCTGTTCTGGGTTGGAGTGACACTGGCCGCTTATCAATTCGGCCTCGCGCTCTATCAGCGCACCCGGCTGGCGCTGTTTCACCCGGTACTGGTCTCGACCCCGGTGCTGGTGCTGGCGATCTGGCTGGCCGGTGAGGATTACCCGCATTACCGTGACGCGGTGCAGCCGTTGCTGGTGCTGCTGGGGCCGGCAACCGTGGCGCTCGCCGTGCCGTTGTACATGAACCTCAAGCGTATTCGCAGCTACCTGGTGCCGGTGCTTACCTGCCTGCTGGTGGGTGGGACCTTTGCGACCGTTCTGGCCATCGTGCTGGCCTGGGCGCTGGGCGCCGAGGACATGATCATGATGACGCTGGCACCCAAGTCGGTGACCTCGCCGATCGCCATGCTGGTAGCTGAACAGATCGGCGGTGTTGCCGCGCTGGCAGCGGTATTCGTGATGTTTACCGGGGTACTGGGCGCGATTTTCGGCCCGATGCTGCTGCGCTGGTGCGGAGTCGATCATCCTGCAGCCTGGGGCATGGCGATGGGTCTCACCGCCCACGCGGTTGGCACCTCTCGGGCGCTGGAGGAAGGCGAGGAGGCCGGTGCCTTCGCTGCCCTGGCAATGAGTCTGATGGGCACGGCAACGGCCCTGTTGCTGCCGCTGGCGGTATCCATCTGGATGATGTGGTAGGCAAGTCGCCAGCCGGCGGCTGCATTCTGGACTAATCTGCGTTCTGTTTGCTGTGCGTCAATTCGCCCAATCGCCGCTGGAGCGATGATTGCGGCACACTGTGTCGGCAGGCTCGGAAAACCGGGCCTGCCTGCGGTGCAGAATTGACCTGACGATGACTTCTCCGAGCGGAGTACGCAGATGGATATTGTAGAGCTCTCCCGAATGCAGTTCGCCTTGACGGCGATGATTCACTTCCTGTTTGTCCCTCTGACGCTGGGTATGGCTTTTTTGCTGGCGATCATGGAGTCGGTCTATGTAATGACCGGCAAGACCATCTACCGTGACATGACCCAGTTCTGGGGCAAGCTGTTCGGTATCAACTTCGCCCTGGGGGTTACCACCGGCCTGGCAATGGAATTCCAGTTCGGCACCAACTGGTCCTATTACTCTCATTACGTCGGCGATATCTTCGGTGCGCCGCTGGCGATCGAAGCGCTGATGGCGTTCTTCCTTGAGTCGACCCTGTTCGGTCTGTTCTTCTTCGGCTGGGAGCGCATGAGCAAGGTCAAGCATTTGGCGGTGACCTGGCTGATGGCGCTGGGCACCAACCTGTCGGCGCTGTGGATTCTGGTTGCCAACGGCTGGATGCAGCACCCGGTGGGCTCGGAGTTCAACATCGAAACCATGCGCATGGAGCTGACCAATTTTGCCGAGGTGCTGCTCAACCCGGTGGCCCAGGTCAAGTTCGTTCACACTGTCTCGGCCGGCTATGTAACCGGTTCGATCTTCGTGCTGGCGATCTCCAGCTACTATCTGCTCAAGGGCCGCGATCTGGCCTTCGCCCGCCGCAGCTTCGCCATTGCCTCGGCCTTTGGCCTGGCCAGCGCGCTGTCGGTCATCGTGCTGGGTGACGAGTCCGGTTACGAAGTCGGTGAGGTGCAGCAGGTCAAGCTGGCAGCGGTGGAAGCCGAGTGGGAAACTCAGGTGCCGCCGGCGTCCTTTACCCTGTTCGGCATCCCCAACGAGGAAACGCAACGCACCGATTACGCGCTGAAGATTCCGGCGGTACTCGGCCTGATTGCGACCCGCTCGGTCAGCGAAGAGGTCAAGGGCCTGCAGCAGATCAAGGAAGAGAACCTGCAGCGCATTATCCGCGGGCAGGAAGCCTATGACCTGATGCAGCGTATCCGCGCGGGAGACAAGTCCTCTGCCACGGTCGATCGCTTCAACGAAGTGCGTGTTGATCTGGGCTTTGGTTTGCTGCTCAGTGGCTACACCGATGATGTGCTGAACGCGACGCCGGAAGAAATCGCCAACGCAGTCGAGGCGACCGTGCCGAAGGTCTGGCCGCTGTTCTGGAGTTTCCGGGTCATGGTTGCCTGCGGCTTCCTGATGCTGCTGCTGTTCGCCTGCGCCTTCTGGCATAGCGCACGCCGCACCGTCGACAAGCCCAAATGGCTGCTCAAGTTTGCCGTGTTCAGCCTGCCGCTGCCGTGGATCGCCAGTGAAATGGGCTGGTTCGTCGCCGAGTACGGCCGTCAGCCCTGGGCTATCGGTGAAATCCTGCCGACCCACCTGGCTGTCTCGCAGCTGAGCCCGGGCGATGTGCTGTTTACCCTGATTTCGATCGCCGTGCTCTACAGCATTTTCGTGATCATCGAGATCTGGCTGATGACCAAATACGCGCGCAAGGGGCCGTCGAGCCTGCACACCGGTCGCTATGACCTGGAAACTGCCGAAGCACAGGAGGCCTGATCATGGATTACGAAGCGTTACGGTTTATCTGGTGGGTGCTGATCGGAGTGCTGCTGATTGGCTTTGTGGTCACCGACGGGTTTGACATGGGTGTTGCCTCGCTGCTGAAGATCATTGGCAAGAGCAACGATGAACGCCGGGTGATGATCAACTCGATCGCGCCGCACTGGGATGGCAACCAGGTCTGGCTGGTGACCGCTGGCGGCGCGCTGTTTGCGGCCTGGCCGACGGTCTATGCGGCCTCCTTCAGCGGTTTCTATATCGCCATGATGCTGACCCTGTTTGCGTTGTTCCTGCGCCCGCTGGCATTTGAATACCGCTCGAAGATCGATAATGAGCTGTGGCGCAGCCGTTGGGACTGGGCGCTGACCGCCGGCTCGGCGATCCCTGCACTGATCTTCGGTGTGGCCTTTGGCAACCTGCTGCAGGGCGTGCCATTCCATTTCGACGACCTGCTGCGGCTGGAGTACACCGGCAGCTTCTGGGCGCTGCTCAACCCCTTTGCGCTGCTCGCCGGGGTGCTGAGTCTGCTGATGATCGTCAACCACGGTGCGACCTATCTGCAGCTCAAGACCGAGGGGCAGATCAAGGCGCGTGCCGAGGCGATCTCTTCGCTGCTGGCGCTGGTCTGTGCGGTGGTATTCGTCATGGCCGGGGTCTGGCTGTGGGTTGGCATTGATGGCTATATCGTCACCAGCGTGATCGACACCAACGGTGGCAACCGGACCGTCGAGAAGACCGTCGAGATCATGTCCGGTGCCTGGTTTATCAACTACGGCAAGGCGCCGCTGCTGTGGGCTGTTCCGGCGCTCGGGGTGATCTGCTTCGTGCTCTGCGCACTGTTCAGCAAGGCGCGGGCGCATGCGATGGCGTTTGTCAGCTCCGGGCTGGCGATGGCGATGGTGCTGATCACTACCGGCATCAGCATGTTCCCCTTCGTGATGCCGTCCTCGAGCATGCCCAACCACAGTCTGACCATGTGGGATGCCACCGCCAGTGAAACCACGCTGTTCATCATGTTCTGTGTGGCCTGTGTGTTTGTGCCGCTGATTCTCGGCTACACCGCCTGGGGCTACTTCGTGATGCGCGGCCGTTTGAACGAGCAGCACATCCGCGACAACACTCACAGCATGTATTAACGGAAGGAGAAGACTATGTGGTATTTCACCTGGATTCTCGGCGTACTGCTGGCCTGTGCTTTTGGCATCGTCAATGCCATGTGGCTGGAACTCAATGGCTATGTCGGTGAAGAAGATCAAGTCGACTGAGATTGATTCGCGTACCGCCAGCGGCTGGCTGACCCGGCTGCTGGCACCGCAGGCTTCCCTGCTCAATCTGGCCCTGCTGTTCGCGTTGGCGGCGGCGGGGCTTTTTATCTGGCAGTGCTGGTTGCTGGCGCAGCTGTTTTCCGGCTGGCTGGTGGCCTGGCAGCAGGGCGGGCTGGGTGAGACGCAGACGCAGCTGCTGAGCAGTCTGCTGCCCTGGCTGGCGCTCTGTCTGGTCCTGCGGCCGTTATTGCAGTACGGCCGCGAGCAGACCAGCCAATTGGCCAGTCTGCGCGCCCGCGGCGAGTTGCGCCGCACACTGCTGCAACGACTTGCCGCGCTGGGGCCTGCCCGGGCGCAACTGGGCGCTGACGCGGAACTCGGCAGCCGTTTGCTGGAGCAGGTCGAGGCGCTGGACGGCTATATCAGCCGCTACCGGGTGCAGCGTCAACTGGTGTTGCTGGTCCCCGTGCTGCTGATCATCTGCACCGCTGTGTTCAGTCCGCTGGCAGCGGTGCTGTTGCTGCTGACTGCGCCGCTGGTGCCCGTGTTCATGATCTTGCTGGGCAAGGCCGCGGCCTCCGCCAGTCAGCGCCAGTTCGTTGCGCTGGCGCGGATGAGCGGGCGCTTCAGTGACCTGCTGCGCGGTAGCTGGACGCTGCGCCATCTGGGCGCGTTGCCCGCCGCCGAAGCGGAAGTGGAAACCGCCGCCGAACACTACCGCGCCGGCACCATGCGGGTGCTGCGTATGGCCTTTCTCTCCGGTGCTGTCCTGGAGCTCTTTTCCTCGCTGGCGATCGCGCTGGTGGCGCTCTACCTGGGGCTGGGGCTGCTCGGTATTTTGCCCTGGGCCAAGGGCGAAATTCCGGTTCCCTATCTGGGCGCGCTGTTCATTCTGCTGCTGGCGCCGGAGTTCTATGCGCCGCTGCGTCAGCTCGGCGCGGATTATCACGCCAAGGCGGAAGCCGAAGGGGCGATGACCGAGCTGCTGCCACTGCTCAATCAGCAGGTGTGGGCGCACCCGGGGCGTGAGCCGGTGACGCTCAGCGCCGCGCCGCGTATCGAGTGCTATCAGTTGGCAATTGATGGTCGCCTGGCGCCGCTCGATCTGCGTGTGCAGCCGGCCGAGCGGGTGGTGCTGCAGGGCGCCAGCGGCAGCGGCAAGTCCAGCCTGCTCGAAGCGCTGCTGGGCTTTGTGCCCTGGCAGGGTGAGTTGCTGATCAATGGTCGCTCGCTGCTGGATCTGTCGCGACCCGACTGGCTGCGGCACGTTGGTTATCTGGCCCAGCAGGTACCGATCCTGCACGGCAGCATCGCCGATAATCTGCGCCTTGCCGCGCCCGCGGCCACTGACGCCGAGCTGATCGCAGTGCTGGAGCAGGTCGCGCTCTGGCCGCTGATTCGCCAACTGCCCAAGGGTCTGGAGACCGAGCTGGGGGAGCGCGGGCTGGGGCTGTCGGGCGGGCAGCTGAGCCGGCTGGCGCTGGCGCGGCTGCTGCTGCGCGATACCCCGGTCTGGCTGCTGGATGAGCCGACGGCCCACCTGGATGCGGACACCGCCGAGTTGATCCATGCGCTACTGGAGCGCCTGAGCCAGGGGCGCACACTGCTGCTGGTCAGCCACGATCTGCAGGGACTGGACTGGGCTGATCGGGTGGTGACGCTCGGCCAGTCTGAGCAACGCCTGGAGGCTGCCGATGTCTGAGCAACCCATTCGTCTGCGGACCCTGCTGCGCAGCCGCCTCGGGCAGTGGAGTCTGGCGCTGTTTCTCGGCGCGGTGACGCTGTGGTCGGCAATCGGCCTGCTGGCCACCTCCGGCTGGTTTATCAGCGCGGCGGCGCTGGCCGGGCTGGCGACGGTCGCGGCCTACGGTTTCGATTACTTCCGCCCGGCAGCCATCATCCGCTTCTTCGCCATCGTTCGTACTGCCGGCCGCTACGCCGAACGGCTGGCTTCGCACAACGCTGCACTGGCCCTGCTCAAGGATTTGCGTACGCGCCTGTTTGCCCGCGTTGCCGGGCAGCGCCGGCTCACTCCGGCGGCGCGCTCGGCGATTGCCATGCACCGGCTGGTAGCCGATATCGATCTGCTCGACTTCTTCCCGCTGCGCTTTGTCGCGCCCTGGTTCTGGGCCTCCATGCTCACACTGCTGGTGCTTGGCTGGCTGGCGCTGCTCGACAGCTCGCTGGCGGTTGCCGCGCTGCCGGGCCTGCTGTTGGCCTGGCTGGTGGTGCCAATGCTCGGCGGTCGGCTGGCTGCGCGCCTGGCCCGCCGTGATGCCGAACTGGCCGAACAACGCCGCGAATTTTTGCTCGACCGCTTGCAACTGTTGACCTCGCTGCTGCTGTGGCAGCGCTGGGACGATCAGCAGGCGGCATTTCTGCAGCAGGATGATGCCTGGCTGCAGCAGCGCCTGCGACAGCAGAAATTGGTCAGTTTGACGGCGCTGGGGCAGCAACTGGGCCTGGCGCTGGCGTTGCTTGCGGTGCTCTGGCAGGGGCATGCGCTGTTGCAGCAGGGGGCGTTGTCGGTGCCCTGGCTGCTGGCCGCCTTGCTGTCGGTAATGGGGCTGGCCGAAGCCCTGCTGCCGCTGGCAGCGAGCTTTATTTCGCTGGGCTTCAGCCAGGCGGCGCGGGATCGGTTGAATCAGCTGACCGCCGCCGAGACCGACCTTGCCGGCACCGCAACCGCGCCGCCTGAGCAGCCACTTAGCCTGGTGCTGTCTGGCCTCAGCGCCAGAATGCCCGGCGCGCTGAACGGCCCGGAAAATGTGTCCATCGCCCTGCAACAGGGCGACGTGCTGCTGATCGAAGGGCCGTCCGGCGGTGGCAAGAGCACCCTGCTGCAGGTGCTGGCGGGCGAGCCGCTGGCGTTCACGGGGGAACGGCTGATCAACGGTCAGGGCTTTGAGCATTGGAATCTGCGTGAGCTGATCGGCTACCTGCCGCAGCAGCTGGATATCTTCGATATGACACTGGCGCAGAACCTGCGTCTGGCCGATCCGGAGGCCAGTGACGAGGCGCTCTGGCAGGTGCTGGACGATGTCGCGCTGGCTGACTGGGTGCGCGGGCGCAAGCATGGCCTGAACACCACGCTGGGCGAGTTCGGTGCCAAAGTCTCCGGTGGGCAGGCGCGGCGTATTGCCCTGGCCCGTCTGCTGCTGACCAAACGGCCGCTACTGCTGCTGGATGAGCCCTTTGCCGGGCTGGATTTTGATACCCGCGAGCGGGTGCTGGCGTCCCTGCTGCGTCGGCGCGAGCAGGGCATTATCGTAATAGTCAGCCACCAGCAGGTGGCGGTCCCGGAGGCCCGCCACCTGCGTATTGGCTGATTACCAGGTGTCGACGAACGGACGTGTGCCCTTCTTCAGCGCCTCGTCCGGCGCCGAGTGCAGGCCACGCATCAGCCAGTCGCGGGTTTCCAGCGGGTCGATCACGGCGTCGATCTCGAGGAAGCTGGCCATGCTGATGCCCTTGCCGCGCTGGTACAGCTCGGCGACCAGTTTCTCGAAGGTCGCCTGGCGCTCGCCCTCGTTCTCTATGGCGGCCAGTTCCTTCGAGTAGCCCAGACGCACCGCGCCTTCCAGACCCATCGCACCAAATTCGCTGCTTGGCCAGCCGATGGTGAACATCGGTGCGTGGAAGCTGCCCGCCGCCATTGCCTGCGCGCCCAGGCCGTAGCCCTTGCGCAGCACCACAGTGAAAAACGGGATGCTCAGGCTGGCGGCGGTGACGAACATGCGCGAGACGTGGCGCACGGTGCCCTGCTGCTCGGCGTCCGGGCCGACCATAAAGCCGGGGGTGTCGCACAGCGAAACCATCGGTAAGCCGTGGGCCTGACACAGCTGCATGAAGCGCGCCGCCTTGTCACCGGAGACGGCATCAATGGCGCCACCGAGATGCATCGGGTTGTTGGCGATCAGGCCGAAGGCGCGGCCCTCGATACGGATCAGCGCGGTGATCAGCCCCGGCGCGAACTCGCGGCGCAGTTCCAGCACCGAATCGCGGTCGGCCAGGGTTTCGATCACCTTGCGGATGTCATACACGCGCAGGCGGTTTTCCGGAATCAGGTGACGCAGCTCGCGCTGGTCCGCCGCTTCCCAGTCCGTCAGATCACCCTGGAAGTAGGACAGGTACTGTTTGGCCACTGCGGTGGCTTCAGCCTCATCGCGCACCCGCACGTCGATTACCCCGTTCGGACTCTGCATGCTGGTCGGGCCAACCTGTTCGGGGGTGAAACGGCCCAGACCGCCGCCTTCGATCATCGCCGGCCCGGCCATGCCGATGGTGGCGTTCTCGGTGGCGATGATTACGTCGCAGCAGCCCAGCAGCGCGGCGTTACCGGCGAAGCAGCGGCCGGAGACGATACCGACGGTGGGTACCATGCCGGACAGCCGCGCCATGCGCATGAAGGTGGTGCAATCCAGTCCGGCCACGCCGACCTTGTCGATATCGCCCGGGCGGCCGCCGCCGCCTTCGGTGAAGAACACCAGCGGCAGCTTCCACTGCTCGGCCAGCTCCAGCATGCGGTCGGTCTTCTTGTGGTTGGTGACACCCTGAGTGCCGGCGAACACCGTGTAGTCATAGGACAGCGCCATGCAGCGGGCGGCGTGTTCGCCGAACTTGTCGGCATTGATGGTGCCGATGCCGTTGATCAGGCCGTCGGCCGGGCTCATCTTCAGCAGCTCTTCGTGGGTGCGGCGAGTGCGCTGGGCGGCGAGGGCAAAGCCGCCGTATTCGATAAAGCTGCCGTCGTCGAGCAGGTCGGCGAGGTTCTCGCGGGCGGTACGCTGACCGGTCTTACGGCGCTTGGCGACGGCGTCCGGGCGGCGCTCGTCGGTCAGCTCGGCGCGGCGCTCCAGCACTTCCTGCAGGTCGGCGCGGATATGGTCGATGGCGACGGACTCTTCATCCTGCTGGGCGTTGCCCGCCACTTCGGCAGGCTCCAGATAGAGCAGGGCGCTGCCTTCGAACAGGCTGTCACCGGCGTTGGCGGCCAGCGCGCGGACGATACCGCTCTGGGTCGCCTTGACCACGAACTCCATTTTCATGGCTTCCATGATCGCGACCTGCTGGCCGACGGCGACGCTGTCGCCAACCTGTACATCCAGACTGACCAGCACGCCCTGTACCGGCGCATTCAGCGGCTCGGTGCCGGCCGGAGCGTCGGTCTGCGCGCTGCTGGTGGCGGCGCTACTTGCGCTGCCTTGGAAGAAACGGTGCGGGTGGGCGCTGGGGTGGGCGGCGGTCAGGCTGGCGGCTTCGGCTTCGATAAAGGCGGTGGAGACGTCGTTGCTCTGCACCTGCGGGTGCTGCAGCAGGTTCTGCAGCAGATGCAGGTTGCTGGCGGCGCCCTCCAGACGGAATTCGCACAGCGCACGGTAGGCGCGGCGCAGGGTGTTCGGGTAATCACCGTTTGCGTGCACGATCAGCTTGGCCATTAGCGAGTCGTAGCGTGGGCTGGTGGTGTAGCCGGCGTAGCCGTAGCCATCGACGCGGATGCCCGGGCCGCTGGGCGGCTGATAGGCGCTGAGCGTGCCACCGGCCGGGCGAGTGCTGCCGTCGGCGGCCATGCTTTCCAGATTGATGCGCAGCTGCACGGCAAAGCCGCGGGCAGCCGGGATGTTGGTCTGGGTCAGACCCAGCTCTGCCAGTGTCTTGCCAGCGGCGAGCTGAATCTGCGTTACCGCCAGATCCAGACCGGTTACCGCTTCGGTTACCGTGTGTTCGACCTGAATGCGTGGGTTGGCTTCCATAAACACGAAGTCGCCACGCTCCTCGTCGAGCAGAAACTCGACGGTGCACAGGCCGCGGTAGCCGACCGCGCGGGTCAGGGTGCAGGCGGCGGCGTGCAGTTGCTCGCGCACAGCCGGATCAAGACTCGGCGCCGGAGCCACTTCCAGCAGCTTCTGGTTACGGCGTTGCAGTGTGCAGTCGCGCTCCCAGACGTGGGCAACCTCAGTGCCGTCGCCAATGATCTGCACCTCGATATGACGGGCGCGGCGAATCAGCCGTTCGACATACAGATCGCCGCGGCCAAAGGCGGCGGTGGCCTCCGAACTGCAGCGGGCGAAGGCGTCGTCCAGCTCGGCAAGGTCGTGTACCGCGCGCATGCCGCGCCCGCCGCCGCCAGCCAAGGCTTTCAGCATTACCGCGGCGCCGTCGCCGAGCGACTGCATAAAGTCGCGGGCCTGCTCCAGCGTGGTCGGCTCGTTGGTGCCCTGGGTCAGGGGCACACCCTGCTGCTGCGCCAGTCGGCGCGCACTGGCCTTGTCGCCAAAGGTGTCGAGCACCTCCGGCGCGGGGCCGATAAAGGTGATGCCGGCCTGCTGGCAGGCGCGGGCGAAGTCGGCGTTTTCGCTGAGGAAACCGTAACCGGGGTGGATCGCATCGCAGTCTTGCTCCGTGGCGATGCGAATCAGCTGGGCGGCGTCCAGATAGGCGGCAACACCCTGGCCCTGCAGGGCGATGGCCTGATCGGCGCTGCGTACGTGCAGCGACTGGGCGTCATCTTCGGCGTAGACGGCAACGCTGGTGGCGTCACAGTCGGCGATGGCGCGGGCCAGACGAATGGCGATTTCGCCACGATTGGCGATAAGAATGCGGTTGAATGCCATGGGTTAGTTGATCCAGTCCTGTAGTTCCTGTTTTTTGACCTTGCCGGTCGCGGTCATCGGCAGTGTATCGACCAGCCGAATCTCCGGCACCTTGTAGATTGCCATCGCCTGCTTGCACCAGTCGCGCAGTGACTCGGAGCTGGCGTGGCTGCCGGGCTTGGTGATGATGAAGGCAAGGGGCGTCTGGCCGCGCTGCGGGTCGGGCTTGCCGATGACTGCCGAGGCGAGAATGTCCGGGTGCTGGCCGAGCATGGCTTCCAGCTCGCTGGGGAACACGCTCATGCCATTGACCTTGAGCATTTCCTTGCGCCGACCGAGGTAGCGGATAAAACCCTGCTCGGTGATCACGCCGCTGTCGCCGGTATGCAGCCAGCCACCGTCGCGCAGTGCCTCGGCGCTGGCGTCGGGTTTGTTCCAGTAGCCCTTGAGCAGCGACGGACTGCGCAGGCACAGCTCGCCTTCGCTGCCCAGTGGCAGCAGCGCGCCGGTCTCGAAGTCGCAGACCTTGAACTCGGTGCCGGGTACCGGCAGGCCGACGAAGGTGGGCTCGGATTTCAGATCGAAGTCATCGTCCTGCAGGCCGGCGGTAAAGGTGTCGCAGGTGTGGGTTTCGGTCATGCCGAAGCTGGTTTCGAACAGGGTGCAGCCGGTCAGCTCGCGCCAGCGGCGACGGTATTCCGGAGTCAGCTTTTTGATGAAGGAGACGCAGCTGGTGGTTTCAAGCGAGCTGAAGTCGAACTCGCTGACCTGCGGGTGATCTAGCACCTCGGAGGCGCTGTCGACCAGCAGACCGGTCTGGGTAACCCGATAGTGCTGAACGGCGCTCATAAAGGTCAGCGCGTC
Source organism: Halopseudomonas sp. MFKK-1 (assembly GCF_027474385.1). Taxonomy (NCBI): domain Bacteria; kingdom Pseudomonadati; phylum Pseudomonadota; class Gammaproteobacteria; order Pseudomonadales; family Pseudomonadaceae; genus Halopseudomonas; species Halopseudomonas sp. MFKK-1. The sequence continues at coordinate 701,321 of NZ_CP114836.1, read as the reverse complement.
CCAGCGGGCCAGCAACACCAGCGTGGTGCCGGCGAACACGGGAAACAGCAGGCCGGAGTTCTCGCCGGCGATCCAGAATTCCGGCATGAAGTTCAGGCCGATGCGCTCCTCGTCAAAGCCCATGGCGACCGGAACAAAGCTGGCGCAGGTGTAGAGCATGTCGCCGTGGGTATGAATGCAGCCCTTCGGCAGACCGGTGGTGCCGCCGGTGTAGTTGAGCGCGGCGGTGTCGTCCAGATTCAGCCTGGGCAGGTTCTGCGGAGCGGGATCTGTGGCAGCCAGTGCGGGCATCAGGTCGATGCTGTCGGTGACGGGCAGTTTGGGTGCCTGCAGCAGGTCCGGTACCGGAATCGGCGGCTGGGCCGGGCAGAGTTCGGACAAGCTGGTGGAGAACACCTGCTCCAGCGCGGTCTGCTCGCGAATCTCTCGTACCACCGGCAGCAACTGGTCGAAGCAGATGATGGCGCGGGCGCCACAGTCGTCGAGCTGATAGCTCAGCTCCATGCCCTTGGCCATCGGGCTGACCGGGGCGTGGATCGCGCCCATCTTGAGAATGCCGTAAAAGGCGATATGCAGCTGCGGGCAGTTGGGCATGAACACCGCGACCCGGTCTCCCGGCTTGATACCTTGGGCCTGCAACAGGGCGGCGCAACGGTTGCTCAGGTCATCCAGCTCGGCGTAGGTCAGTTGGTGACCATAGAAATGCACGGCAACCCGGTCCGGCGCGGTGTGCGCCCAGTGGGCGAGATATTCGGTCAGCGGTCTTTCACCCTGTGGGTAGACGGGGTTGGTCGGTTTGCCTGCCGGCCAGACCTTGGCCTGAATCGCCTTGAGGGTATCGAGATAGTCCTGCTCGTGCATGTCCGTGCCTCTTGCTGTTGTTATCGCTCAAGCTTAGGAGCTGTCGAGGCGGATAAGAAGCGATCAATATTCATTCAGAACCATGATTGCTATTCATGGTTTGGCTGCAGGCGCGTAATCTCGGGCCTATAGCCCATGGCGCAGGTGTTTGTTGATGAGTGAAAAGAATGATTCCCCATCATTGGCCCGGATTGATCTCAATCTGTTTCGGGTATTCGAGGTGGTTTACCGCGAGCGCAACCTGACCCGTGCGGCGGCGGTGCTGCATGTCAGCCAGTCCGCGGTCAGCCACTCGCTGGCACGGCTGCGAGAGCACTTTTCCGACCCGCTGTTCGTGCGTGAGGGCAGGGGCGTGACCCCGACCGCCGCGGCAATGCGGCTGGCGCCCGGGATTATCGATAGTCTGAGTCGGCTGCAGCAGAGCCTCGGCTATCTGCAGCAGTTTGATCCGCAGGAAGACGCGCGCACCTTCACCATCAGCCTGCCGGAGCAACTGGAGCCGGTCTTGATTCCGCCGCTGCTGACCCGGTTGCGTGAATTGGCGCCGCGCAGCCGGGTGCGCACCGTGGGTGTGCGCTGGTCTGAGCTGAAGCTGGAATTAGCCGCGGGACGGATTGACCTCGCTGTGCAGATCGCGCGACCGGCGGACGCCAGTCTGCGGCAGATGCAACTGGTCAAGGAGCCGCTCTGCGTGGTGGCCGGGCCGCAGTTTGAGGGCGAGCTGACGGCCGACAGCTATATGGCCGCCGAGCATATCGCGGTGGCGTCCTGGCGGCGTGGGCTGTCCTACGAGGATCTGGCACTGGGGCATCTGGGGCTGATGCGCAATGTGGTGCAGCAGTGCCAGAGTTATCAGGCGGCGAGCCTGGTGGTGGCGCAGACGCCCTTGTTGCTGACCATGTCGCGGCGTCATGCCGAGTTGATCAACCGGCCGCTGGGAAACCGGCTGCTGAACATGCCGTTACCACTACCGGAGATTGGTCTGACGCTTTACTGGCACAAGGGCATGGAGCATGACCCGGTCAACCGCTGGTTGCGGCGCCAGGTCCATGCGTTGGCTCAGAACAGCTCTAGCGGTGAGACGCTGCCGTCGCCATTGTTATAGCCACCCATTTCCAATTCGCTGTAGGGCGGCGGCGCCTCTTCCTGCTTGAAGATTTCCAGGAAGGCATCACTGCTGCCGGGCGGCGCGCTGCGCCCGGTAGTGGGATCGATGCGTGCCGTTACCAGCCCGCTCGGCATGGGGATGGTCCGGTCCGGGACGCCTTCCAGCGCGGCGCCCATGAACTGCATCCAGATTGGCAGTGCGGCGGTACCACCGTATTCGCGGCGCCCCAGCGTCGCGGGCTGGTCGAATCCGACCCAGGCGGTGGCCACCAGATCGGGGTTGTAGCCGGAGAACCAGGCATCCTTCTGGTCGTTGGTGGTCCCGGTCTTGCCCGCCAGATCATTGCGTTGCAGTGCCCGAGCACGGACGGCGGTGCCGCGGCGCACAACGTCCTGGAGCATGCTGTTCAGCTGGTAGATGGTGCGCGCGTCGACGATGCGCTCCGCGGCGACCGGCTCTTCTGCGGTCTCGGTTTCCTGGCGTTCTGCATAGCTTTGCAGGCGAGCGGTTTGCTCCTCGGTCAGGTCGGGCGTTACCGCCGGCCTGGCGTAGTCGATCAGGTTGCCGTAACGGTCTTCGATGCGCTCAACCAGGTAGGGTTTGACCGCATAGCCGCCATTGGCAAAGGCGGTATAACCCTGGGCAATCTGCAGTGGCGTCAGCTCGGAGGTACCGAGTGAGGCAGACAGGTTGCGAGGCAGCTCCTCACGGCTGAAGCCGAAACGCTCGATATAGGTCAGTGCCTTGTCGACGCCCAGATCCTGCATCAGGCGAATGGAAACCAGGTTGCGAGAACGATACAGCGCCTCGCGCAGGCGGATCGGGCCGAGGAAATCACCGCCCGAGTTCTGCGGGCGCCAGATCGAGTCCAGATAGTCGTCAACAAAGATCAGCGGCGCATCGTTGACCAGGCTGGCCGGGTTGTAGCCGTTATCCAGTGCCGCGCAGTACAGGAATGGCTTGAAACTGGAGCCGGGCTGCCGGCGTGCCTGGGTAACCCGGTTATAGTTGCTCTGCAGGAACGAGAAACCGCCGATCAGTGCCTTGATTGAGCCGTCCTGCGGGCCCAGCACCACCAGTGCGCTCTGCGCCTGCGGGATTTGCGCCAGGCGGAACTGGTCACCTTCGAGACGGCTGACCCGGATGATGTCACCCGGTTTGAGCACGTCGGAGGGTTTGCCCGGACGCGGCCCCATGCTGTTGGCGCTGAGGTAGGGGCGTGCCCAGTTCATGTTCTCCCAGGCGATGATCCCCGTCTGCTCGCGGCGCAGGCGAATCTCGACATTGTCGCTGTTCACTGCCGAAACCAGCGCCGGCTCCAGTCCGCCCATGCTGCGGTAGCCTTCGAGCATGGCCAGGCCCTGCTCCAGTGTGATCTCGGGGTTGCGCGACTCAGGGCCACGGTAACCGTGGCGGCGGTCATACTCCTGCAGGCCGTCACGCAGGGCGCTGTTGGCCATTTCCTGCAGTCGACTGTCGACGGTGGTGTAGACGTTGAAGCCTTGGGTGTAAGCCTCGTTGCCGTAGCGCTCAACCATCTCAAGGCGGGCCATCTCGGCAATATAGGGTGCTTCCATTTCAGGGTTGGCGCCGTGATTGCGTGCGGTAATTGGCGTCGCAACGGCTTCTCGATAACTCGCTTCATCGATATAGCCAAGCGTCAGCATGCGGTCGAGAATCCAGTCTCGACGCACCTTGGTGCGTTCCGGGTTGGCAATCGGGTTGTAGCGCGAAGGCGCCTTGGGCAGGCCGGCGATCATGGCCAGATCCGCCAGGGGTAACTCATTAATGGATTTGCCGTAATACACCTGCGCGGCGGCTTCGATCCCGTATGCGCGATTGCCAAGGTAGATCTTGTTCACATATAACTCGAAAATCTCCTGCTTGCTGAGATTGCGCTCGATTTGCAGAGCCAGCAGGATTTCGTTCAGCTTGCGCGAGAACACGCGCTTGCTCGACAGGAAGTAATTCTTGGCGACCTGCATGGTGATTGTGCTGCCGCCGGTCTGGATGTGACCGGTCTGCACAAGCTCTGCGGCAGCGCGCAGCAGGCCCATTGGGTCGACGCCATGGTGATTCAGGAAGTTGTCATCTTCTGCAGCAAGCAGGGCGTGGACGAAGGCCGGTGGAATCTGCTCGTAACTGATCGGGAAACGGCGCATTTCGCCGAACTCTGCAATCAGTCGATTATCTGTGCTATATATCCGCAACGGAGTCTGCAGTTCGACGTCTCGAAGGGTTTCGACGTCAGGCAGCGAGGGGCTCAGATAGAGCGCGACGCCGCTGAGCACCATGGCTGGAGCGCTTACAAGCGCCAGAACTGACCAGAATAGAAACTTCAGCAATCGCATAAGGGATGCGGAATTCCCTGATTAATTAGAACGTTAGCAGGATTGCTAAACGAGAACGGGATAACAGTCTGCATTATAAGCGTATTTTTTTTGTTTTAGCCATTTGCGCTTGTACAAGTCCTGTTATTTAATGTAGGAAAACATAAACCGTCCGTAAGTGTCGGATGCTGATAGGAAATTGGCTGTGCTAGGGCTCTTCAAGAAAAAAGCGAATACGCTGCTGGGCATCGACATCAGCTCCACCACCGTGAAGCTGCTCGAACTCAGCCGCTCCGGTGGCCGCTACAAGGTCGAGGCCTACGCGGTCGAACCTCTCCCTCCCGCTTCGGTAGTGGAGAAGAACATTGTCGAACTCGAAGGCGTCGGTCAGGCGCTGGAGAAGGTACTGGCGCGATCGAAATCGTCGCTCAGGCAGGCCGCAGTGGCGGTAGCCGGATCCGCGGTGATCACCAAGGTGATCGAGATGGATGCCGGGCTTGATCCTGACGAGATGGAAGAACAGATCAAGATCGAAGCCGACCAGTACATCCCCTACCCGCTGGACGAGGTTGCCATAGACTTCGAAGTCCAGGGCGTTTCCCCCCGCAATCCCGCCAGAGAAGAAGTGTTGCTCGCTGCCTGTCGCCGTGAAAATGTCGATATCCGCGAAGCCGCACTGGCACTTGCCGGTCTGACCGCCAAGATTGTCGAGGTCGAGGCTTACGCGATGGAGCGTGCCTGCGAGCTTGTTATCGGGCAGCTGGATGCGGGCAACGACGACCTGACCATCGCGGTGATCGACATCGGTGCAACCATGATGACCCTGAGTGTGCTCAGTGGTGGTCGTACCATTTATACCCGCGAGCAGCTGTTTGGCGGCAAGCAACTGACGGATGAGATTCAGCGCCGTTACGGCTTGTCCCAGGACGAGGCCGGGCTGGCCAAGAAGCAGGGCGGTCTTCCCGACGATTACGAAGTCGAGGTGCTGGGTCCCTTCAAGGATGCAGTGGTGCAGCAGGTATCTCGATCGCTGCAGTTCTTCTTTGCCGGCGGGCAATACAACGACGTCGACTACATCTTGCTGGCCGGTGGTACCGCTTCGATTCCAGGGCTGGATCAGTTGGTACAGCAGAAAATTGGTACCACCACTCTGGTTGCCAACCCCTTTGCAAACATGACCCTGTCAAACAAGGTTGATGCGGTTGCCCTGAGCAATGACGCGCCCGCCCTGATGATTGCGTGTGGTCTGGCAATGAGGAGTTTTGACTGATGGCTCGCATTAACCTGTTGCCTTGGCGCGAGCAGCTGAGGGAAGAGCGAAAAAAGGAATTTCTGACCATTCTGGCACTGGTTGTCCTGTTTGCAGGGGCGCTGGTGTTTTTGGCTGACCGCTACGTCAATGGGCAGATCGAGAATCAGAACGCGCGCAATGCCTTTATCAAGAGCGAAATTGCCCAGCTTGAGCGGCGTATCAAGGAAATCGAACAGTTGCAGGCGCGGCGCGCCCAGTTGCTGGATCGGATGAAGATTATTCAGGATCTGCAGGGCAAGCGGCCCATCATTGTTCGTGTCTTTGATGAGTTGGCGCGTACGCTGCCCGATGGAGTCTATTTCACTGACGTGGGCATGAAGGGCAGTGCGATTTCCATCAAGGGTGGGGCAGAGTCCAACAGCCGAGTGTCCAATCTGATGCGTCAGCTGGATGCGTCTGACTGGCTGACCGCTCCGAATCTGACTGCCGTCAAGGCGGTTACCTCGGGTGCTCTGGATCAGGCCAACGTGTTTGAGTTGACCGTAAAACAAACCGAGCCCAGAGCCGGTGCCGCTGAGGGAGAGCAGCAGCAATGAGTTTCGCTCAATCCATGGAAAGTCTGAAGAAGATCGATTTAAACGATCTTGACTTCAACAATATTGGCTCCTGGCCGGGAGCGCTCAAGGTCATCGTCTGCGTGCTGGTGTTCATCGCGCTGCTGGCGGCGGGCTACCAGTTCCATCTGAAGGATCTGAGAGTAGGGCTGGAGCGTGTTCAGGCTCAGGAAGTGGCTCTGCGCAAGGAGTTCGAGGACAAGTCGTTCCGCGCCGCGAACCTTGAAGCCTATAAGGAGCAACTGGCTGAAATCGAGGAGCGCTTCAGCGGTCTCCTCAAGCAGCTGCCCAAGGACAGCGAAGTCCCCGGTTTGCTCGAAGACATTACCCAGATGGGGCTGAACAGCGGCCTGGAGTTCGAGTCGATCACCCTGCGTCCCGAGCAGGCCAAGCAGTTCTATGTTGAACTGCCGATCAATATCGTGGTTCGTGGCAGCTACCATGATCTGGCGACCTTCGTCAGCGGTGTTGCCGGCCTGCCGCGGATCGTGACGCTCGGTGACTTCACTATCAAACCGGTCAGCGGGAACAACCCTGATTTGCTGGCGATGAATATCGTCGCGAAAACCTACCGCTACAATGATGCCGGAGGTCAGCAATGAACTTGACCTGGCGAATGACCGGATTGACGCTGCTGGCGGCGTTTTCGCTCAGTGGCTGTGGCAGTAACGATTTTTCCGATCTGCAGAAATTCATGGACGATGTGCGCGCGCGTCCTGCGGGCAAGATCGAGCCGTTGCCACGCTTTGAACCCTATGAGGCCTTCACCTACAGCGCAGCGTCCCTGCGCAGCCCCTTCCAGCCGCCGATCAAGATTGATCTGTCGCAGCGGCAAAAAGGGTCTCAGGACATCAAGCCTGACGAAAACCGCGTCAAGCAGTTCCTTGAAGGGTTCAACATCGAGAGTTTCCAGATGGTCGGTACCATCAGTAACGCCGAGGGAATGCAGGCGCTCATCTCCGGTGCCGGCAGTGTGCATCGGGTCAGAATTGGCGATTACCTAGGGCGTAATCATGGACGTGTCACCGGGATCGAAGAAAATCGCGTTGATGTAGTTGAAATCGTGCCGGACGGAGAAGGCGGGTGGTTGGAGCGACCGCGCACCCTCAGCCTTGCTGAGCGCGGGTAGGACAACCAGGGAGAGAAAACATGAACTGCAAACAGTCACGCGTGGAACGCAAGCAAATGTCTCTGACCAGAATTTTTCCGCTCGCAGCAGTAATGTCACTGCTGAGTCCGTTGGCCCTTGCGGCTGATCTGCAACGTATGGATGTCGCTTCTCTGCCGGGGGATCGGGTAGAGCTCAAACTGAGCTTCGACGAGCCTGTCACCGGCTCGCCGAAGGGTTACACCATCGACCAGCCGGCGCGGATCGCGCTGGACCTGCCAGGCGTCAAGAACAAGCTTGGTGAGCGCAGCCGCGAACTCGGTCTGGGTAATGCCCGGAGCGTGACCGTCGTTGAGGCCGGTGACCGTACCCGCCTGATCATCAATTTGACCAGCCTGGCGCCCTACACCACCCGCGCCGAAGGCAATGACCTGTACGTGATGGTTGGTGCAACGGCAGCGGCAGCGCCGGCAACCACGGCCGCCGCCACTCCGGTGGCCACCAACAATAACTGGCGCACGGACAACGAGCCGGCGGTATCCAGTCCGGTCGCCAGTGGTCGCGCTATCACCAGCCTGGACTTTCAGCGTGGCAGTGACGGCTCCGGTAATGTCGTCATTGACTTGAGTGATCCGACTATCCGGGTCGACGTGGAGGAGCAGGGCGGTCGCGTCAAGCTCAACTTCCCAAATACCCGCCTGCCTGACGAGCTGCGTGTTCAGCTGGACGTCAAGGACTTCGCCACGCCGGTGAACTTCGTCAATGCCAGTGGCAGCGGCGACAATGCGTCTATCGTGATTGAGCCGACCGGCTATTACGAGCATCTGGTGTATCAGGCTGACAATCGCCTGACCGTCAGCTTCAAGCCGCTGACCCGTGCCGAGGTGGAGCAGCGTCGTGCTGACGCGTTCGCCTATACCGGTGAGAAGCTGTCGCTGAACTTCCAGGATATCGAAGTGCGCTCGGTGCTGCAGTTGATTGCCGACTTCACCGACCTGAACCTGGTAGCCAGCGATACCGTTCAGGGCAGCATCACGCTGCGCCTGCAGAACGTGCCATGGGATCAGGCGCTGGATCTGGTGCTCAAGACCAAAGGTCTGGATAAGCGTCAGGTGGGTAATGTGTTGCTGGTAGCGCCGGCAGACGAGATCGCTGCACGCGAGCGTCAGGAGCTGGAGGCGCAGAAGCAGATTGCCGAGTTGGCGCCGCTGCGTCGCGAGCTGATTCAGGTCAATTACGCCAAGGCGGCGGATATTGCCAAGCTGTTTGCCTCAGTGACGGCAGCTGACGCCGACTCTCAAAGGGGTTCGCTGACGGTTGATGAGCGTACCAACAGCATTATCGCGCTGGAAACCCAGCAAAAGCTGGACGAGCTGCGCCGCATCGTGACTCAGCTGGACATTCCGGTTCGTCAGGTCATGATCGAAGCCCGGATTGTTGAGGCCAACGTCGGCTTCGACAAGGCGCTGGGCGTGCGCTGGGGTGGCGCGTTCAATTTGGGCGGGAACTTCTCCGCTTTCGGTAAGGACGGCCAGACCGACATCGTTGACGCGCCGGACTTTCTGCCCCCGGATACTACCTCTGGTGGCTATTACGGTGTACCGGAGCGCCCGGCAAACTCTCCGTTCGTCGATATGGGCGTAGTGGGCTCCACCTCGGGGATCGGCATCGGCTTTATTACCGACAACACCATTCTGGATCTGCAACTGTCCGCGATGGAGAGCACCGGTAACGGTGAGGTGATTTCCCAGCCGAAAGTGGTGACCTCCGACAAGGAAACGGCAAAGATCCTGAAAGGTTCGGAAATTCCGTATCAGGAAGCCAGCTCCAGCGGTGCAACCACGACGTCCTTTGCCGATGCAGTGCTGTCGCTGGAAGTGACCCCCCAGATCACTCCGGACAACCAGGTGATCATGGAAGTTATCGTGACCAAGGATGAGCCGGACTTCTCCAACCAGGTGAATGGGGTGCCGACCATTCGCAAGAATGAGGTCAATGCCAATATCCTGGTTGCCGACGGTGAAACTATCGTGATCGGTGGCGTATTCCAGAGCGAGACCTCCAGTGCTCAGGAAAAGGTACCTTTCCTTGGTGATCTGCCGTTGCTCGGTCGGATGTTCCGTCGTGACGTAACGGCAGAGAGCAAGACCGAGCTGCTGATTTTCCTGACGCCGCGGATCATCAACAACGGTGCCATCACGCTGGCCAGGTAATCTTCTTGCGTAACGTCTTTCTGATAGGCCCGATGGGTGCTGGAAAAAGCACCATCGGGCGTTTGCTTGCCAAAGAGCTCAAATACCCCTTCAAGGACTCCGATCGAGAGATCGAGGTGCGCACTGGTGCCGATATCCCCTGGATCTTCGATGTTGAGGGCGAGGAGGGGTTTCGCCAGCGTGAGGAGGCGATGATTGCCGAGCTGGTCCATGAGGACGGAATCGTGCTGGCGACCGGCGGTGGCGTTGTCATGCGCCCGGCCAATCGTGCTGCGCTTAAATCCGGTGGTCTGGTCGTCTACCTGTGCACCAGTGTCGAGCAGCAGCTGCAACGGACGGCCAAGGATCGTCAGCGCCCTCTGCTGCAAACCGCCGATCCCGAGGCGGTGCTGCGTGACCTGATGGCCAAGCGAGATCCGCTCTATCGGGAAATTGCCGATCTGATCATCGAAACGGATCAACGCGGCCCCAAGGTGGTTGTTAACGCCATTCTGGCCAAGCTGCAGGAAGCCTGAGTTTTACAGCTTTTGCTTCTCCTCCCTCCCGTATCGCAGCTTCCCGCGACTGTTGTATCCTGTGCCAGCTGAATGGGGAGTGCATTGATGCAGGTTCTGAATGTCGATCTAGGTGATCGCAGTTATCCAATTTATATCGGCTCGGGTCTGATGGCCCAGGCTGAGATGTTCGCTCGTCATATCGGCGGTCGGCAGGTGTGCATCGTCACCGATGATACCGTCGCGCCGCTATATCTTGAGTCTCTGCAGCAGGTGCTCAGTGACTACAAGGTAACCTCGGTGGTCTTGCCGACGGGTGAGGCCTACAAGAACTGGGCAACACTGCAGCAGATTTTCGATGCCCTGCTGGCGGAGCGCCATGATCGCCGAACAACGCTCATTGCCCTTGGTGGTGGTGTAATTGGTGACATGACGGGCTTCGCTGCGTCTGCCTACCAGCGCGGTGTCGATTTCATTCAGGTGCCTACCACCCTGTTGTCGCAGGTTGACTCTTCTGTGGGCGGCAAGACCGGCATCAATCATCCGGCAGGCAAGAATATGATCGGCGCCTTCTATCAGCCCAAGGCGGTGATTATCGACACTGACAGCCTCAAGACCCTGCCGGGTCGTGAGGTCAGCGCCGGGCTGGCGGAGATAATCAAGTACGGCCTGATCAGGGATGAAGCCTTTCTTGGCTGGCTGGAACGGAACATGGTCGGCTTGCGTCAACTCGATACGACGCTGGTGACCGAGGCGATCATGCGCTCCTGTGCTATCAAGGCCGAGGTTGTTGCTGCTGACGAGCGCGAAGGCAGTGTGCGCGCGATTCTCAATCTGGGTCATACCTTCGGCCACGCCATTGAGGCACACCAGGGCTACGGCAGCTGGCTGCACGGAGAGGCCGTGGGCGCCGGAATGGTCATGGCGCTTGACCTGTCGGAGCGGCTTGGCTGGATCTCGGATGTTGATCGAAAGCGTGGCGAATCCGTCATCGCCGCAGCTGGATTGCCGGTTCGTGCGCCTGCCGGTATGCGGGCGTCCGACTTTGAGCGCCTGATGGCAGTGGATAAAAAGGTTCTCGACGGTCAGCTGCGCCTGGTGCTGCTGCGCCGGATTGGCGACGCAGAAGTGACGGCCGATTATGATGTCTTGGCGCTTCGTGAATGCCTGCAGGACAGTGAACAATGAGTAATGGTTTTGATGAGGTTTTCAGTGCGGTGAGTCAGCCGGACGAGTTGCTGGAGCATTACCAGCTCAGTCACGATCCCTTTGCCGCGCGGGCTCCAGGCTTCAAGTTCTTTACGCCGAAAAGAAAGCCGGTTCTCGCCGAGTTGCACCATCTCGCTCGTTATGGCCACAAGGTGCTGGTGGTAGCGGGGCCGCAGGGTGCCGGCAAGACGTTGTTGCGCCAGGCGCTGGTTGCCAGCAGTAACAAGGATACCGTTCAGTGTGTTGTATTGTCTGCGCGTGAGCACGCGTCTGAGGCGGCCCTGCTGGCCCAGCTTTGTCAGGCGCTCAATACCGAACAGCGCGATGTGGCCAGTCTGCTGCAGAAGGCGCAGCAAAGCGAGCTGGTAGGCATTCAGCTCTATCTGGTCATTGATGATGCCGAACTGCTTGAGTCGTCGGCCATCAGCATGTTGTGTGAAATCGCTGAAGCCGGCAGCTTTGCACCGCGGGTATTCCTGTTTGCCGATAGCGAATCGGTGGGGCGTTTTGCTTCTGCCGCTGCGGGTGAGGAGGCTGGCAATGTTCATGTTGTCAGTCTGGCCGCGCTGGATGTTAACGAAACCCGCGACTATCTCGCCCAGCGCCTGGAAGGCGCCGGTCAGGGAATCGAGCTGCTCAGCGACGAGCAGATTGAGGAGATTCACCGGCTCAGCGGCGGCTGGCCCGGCGGGATCAATCTGGCAGGACGTCAGGTTATGCTTCGGGCGATGCAGCAGGCGCCACTGGCAGCGCGCACTTCAAGCTCAGGCGGTATACCCTTCAAGGCGCTGGCAGCGCTTGGCCTGATTGGGCTGGGTGTTGCCGTGGCCTGGTACATGGGGGATCGAGCCCCGGTTGAGCCGGAGCGCACGGTGCTGCAGTTGCCGGAGCCGGTCGTTGAGGCGCAAATTGAAGTACCCGAGCCGATTGCGCCGCCGGCGCCGGCCTCGGCTGCTGCTCAGAATGACGGCGGCAACCAAACAGCGCCGTCAGTGGCTGGCCTGGTTGATGCGCCGGTGCTGGTAGAGGGCGATGAAACTGTCCCTGCTCGTGCACCCGAATTGGAGGTTGCGCAATCCGATTCCTCGCCACAGCCTGTTTCAGCTCCAGCTCCAGCTCCAGCTCCAGCTCCAGCTCCAGCTCCAGCTCCAGCTCCAGCTCCAGCTCCAGCTCCAGCTCCAGCTCCAGCTCCAGTCCCGACGCCAGCGCCTGCTCCCGTTACGGCGCCGGTTGTTGCGTCCGCTGCGTCATCGGTTACGCATGACGCGCAGTGGTACCGTCAGCGCGCGGGTTCCGAGTATGTGGTTCAGTTGCTGGGTACGCGCTCAGAGGCGGCGGCCCGCAGTTTTATCGGTAAGCACGCCGGCGTCTCTGATCTGGGCTATTTCGAGACGACGCATCAGGGTGCTGCCTGGTTTGTGGTCACCCAGGGCATTTATCCTTCCCGCCAGGCTGCCCAGGCCGGAATTGCCGAGCTGCCTGCTGTTCTGCGCGACAGCAAGCCCTGGCCGCGCAGCATTGGGGACATTCAGGGCGGTTTGCGCTGAGCCTGAGCCCGTCGGTGCAAGGCTGACGGGTGCGCCGCGCCCTGTGGCAGGATCTGTAAAGCGCCTTCGGGCGCTTGGCAGGGGTGGCAAAAGTTTCCTATTTACGACATTTGGATACGCCCAAGCGGCATTTTTTGCCCAAAAAAAATTGTGGGCGCTGATGCCGCTGTGTACAATTACTCCCCTTTTGTCCGGCGCAGGGCCAGATTTCTCTGTGATCTGGAGTCTAACGCGCCCGAATTTACTAGCTTTTTGAGAGAGTGCCTATGAAAGCAGGTCTATACCAGCCTGATCAGTTCAAGGATAACTGTGGCTTTGGTTTGATTGCCCACATGGAAGGCCAGCCCAGTCATCACCTGCTGCAGACGGCAATTGAAGCGCTGACGTGCATGACCCACCGCGGCGGCATTAACGCCGACGGCAAGACCGGCGATGGTTGCGGCCTGCTCATTCAGAAGCCGGACCGTTTTCTGCGCGAGGTTGCCCGCGAGACGCTGGCGGTCGAACTGCCCGACCAGTACGCCGTGGGCATGGTGTTCATGGGTGCCGACGAGGCTGCCAGCACCGCTGCCAAACAGGCTTTTGCCGACGCCTTGAGTGATCAGGGGCTGACCGGTCTGGGCTGGCGCGAAGTGCCGGTCGATCCGTCGGTTCTCGGCCCGCTGGCCCTGAGCAGCATGCCGCGTATTGAGCAAGTGTTCGTATCAGGCGAGGGCTTGGACGAGCAGCAATTTGCCGTCAAGTTGTTCTACGTGCGCCGCAAGGCCGAAATCGCCATGCAGGCCGACAGCAACTTCTATGTCTGCAGCCTGTCGCACAAGGTCGTGTCCTACAAGGGCCTGATGATGCCGGCCGATCTGGACAAGTTCTATCCGGATCTGGGTGATGCCCGAATGGAAACCGCGATCAGCGTGTTCCACCAGCGCTTCTCAACCAATACCCTGCCGAAGTGGCCGCTGGCGCAGCCGTTCCGTCTGGTTGCCCACAATGGTGAAATCAACACCATCACCGCTAACCGTAACTGGGCCCAGGCGCGCCGTAACAAGTTCACCAACGATCTGATGCCCGATCTGGACAGCCTGGCACCGCTGGTCAACACCACCGGTTCCGACTCCTCGAGCATGGACAACATGCTTGAGCTGCTGATCTGCGGCGGCATGGATCTGTTCCGCGCCATCCGCATGGTTGTGCCGCCGGCGTGGCAAAACGTGGAGACCATGGATGCCGATCTGCGGGCGTTCTACGAATACAACTCCATGCATATGGAAGCCTGGGACGGCCCGGCCGGTATTGTACTGACCGAAGGTCGCTACGCGGTCTGTCTGCTCGACCGCAACGGTCTGCGCCCGGCGCGTTATGTCATCACCAAGAACGGCTATATCACCCTGGCCTCCGAAATCGGCGTGTGGGACTACCAGCCCGAAGACGTCGTCAGCAAGGGCCGTGTTGGTCCGGGTCAGATTCTGGCTGTCGACACTCAGACTGGCGAAGTGCTGCACACCGATGATGTGGCTAATCGCCTGAAGTCCCGTCATCCGTACCGCAAGTGGCTGAAGGAAAATGCCCTGCGCATCCAGGCTACGCTGGATGATCGCGACCACGGCTCCGATTTCCTCTCGTCCGAGCGTCTCAAACAGTACATGAAGATGTTCCAGGTCACCTTCGAAGAGCGTGACCAGGTGCTGCGCCCGCTGGCCGAGAACGGTCAGGAAGCGGTCGGCTCCATGGGCGACGACACGCCGATGGCGGTGCTGTCCGGTCGCGTGCGTTCGGTCTATGACTACTTCCGTCAGCAGTTCGCCCAGGTGACCAATCCGGCGATCGACCCGCTGCGTGAAGCCATCGTCATGTCGCTGGAAACCTGCCTGGGTGCCGAGCGCAACGTCTTTGAAGAGACTGCCGATCACGCCAATCGCGCGATTCTCAGCTCGCCGGTGATCTCTCCGGCCAAGTGGCGCACCATCATGAACCTGGACGAGCGTCCCGGTTTTGCGCGCCACGTCATTGACCTCAACGTCGCTGAAGGCACGCCGCTTGGCGAGGCCGTGCGCGATATCGCCGCCCAGGCCGAGGCCGCCGTGCGTGAAGGCAAGACGCTGATCGTGCTGAGCGACCGGGCTATCGAGCAGGGCAAGCTGCCGGTCCACGCGGCGCTGGCTGTAGGTGCTGTGCATCACCACCTGACCGCGACGGGTCTGCGTTGCGAGTGCAACATCCTGGTTGAAACCGCGACCACCCGTGATCCGCATCACTACGCGGTGCTGATCGGCTTCGGTGCGACCGCAGTCTACCCGTACCTGGCGTATGAAGTGCTGGGTGACCTGATCCGTACCGGCGAAGTCATTGGCGACCTGTACGAAACCTTCAAGTACTACCGCAAGGGTATTTCCAAGGGCCTGCTGAAGATCCTGTCGAAGATGGGTATCTCCACCATCGCGTCCTATCGTGGTGCCCAACTGTTTGAAGCAGTGGGTCTGGCCGACGAAGTCGTTGATGTCTGCTTCAAGGGCGTTGCCAGCCGCATTCAGGGTGCCCGCTTCCAGGACCTGCAGGCCGAACAGGCGCTGCTGGCCAAGGAAGCCTGGAACCCGCGCAAGGCGATCCAGCAGGGCGGTCTGCTCAAGTTCGTGTTTGGTGGCGAATATCATGCCTACAACCCGGACGTGGTCCGCGCGCTGCAGGATGCGGTGCAGGGCGACAGCTACGACAAGTATCAGGAGTACGCCGCGCTGGTGAACAGCCGTCCGGTTGCGGCGCTGCGTGACCTGCTCAAGGTGCGCGACGACCAGCAGGCGATTGCGTTGGATGAGGTCGAGCCGCTGGAGTCGATCTTCAAGCGCTTTGACTCTGCCGGTATCTCGCTGGGTGCACTGTCTCCCGAGGCACATGAGGCCATCGCCGAGGCGATGAACCGTCTGGGCGCACGCTCGAACTCTGGTGAAGGTGGTGAAGACCCCGCTCGCTACGGAACCGAGCGCACCTCCAAGATCAAGCAGATCGCTTCCGGTCGCTTTGGTGTGACCCCGGAATACCTGGTCAACGCCGAGGTGCTGCAGATCAAGGTTGCCCAGGGTGCCAAGCCCGGTGAGGGTGGCCAGCTGCCGGGTGGCAAGGTCAACGAGCTGATTGCCCGTCTGCGTTATGCAGTCCCGGGTGTGACGCTGATTTCACCGCCGCCACACCACGACATCTACTCGATTGAAGATCTGTCGCAGCTGATCTTTGACCTCAAGCAGGTCAACCCGCAGGCGCTGGTGTCGGTCAAACTGGTATCCGAGCCGGGCGTGGGTACCATCGCCGCCGGTGTGGCCAAGGCCTACGCTGACCTGATCACCATCTCCGGGTACGACGGTGGTACCGGCGCCTCGCCGCTGACCTCCATCCGTTATGCCGGCTCGCCCTGGGAGCTGGGCCTGTCCGAAGCCCATCAGACCCTGCGCGGCAATGATCTGCGTGGCAAGGTCCGGGTACAGACCGACGGTGGTCTGAAAACCGGTCTGGACGTGATCAAGGCGGCGATCCTCGGTGCCGAGAGCTTTGGTTTCGGTACCGCGCCGATGATCGCGTTGGGCTGCAAATACCTGCGTATCTGCCACCTGAACAACTGCGCGACCGGTGTTGCGACCCAGAACCAGCACCTGCGTGACAACCACTACATAGGTACCGTGCAGATGGTGATGAACTTCTTCACCTACGTCGCCATGGAAACCCGTGAGTGGCTGGCCAAGCTGGGTGTGCGCAGTCTGCAGGACCTGATCGGCCGTACCGATCTGCTGGAAATCCTGCCCGGCACGACCGCCAAGCAGCAAAACCTGGATCTCGAGCCGTTGCTGTTCAGCAAGGACGTTCCGGCCGACAAGCCGCAGTTCTGCGAGTCGCCGCGTAACCCGCCGTTCGACAAGGGCCTGACTGCCGAGAAGATGGTCGAGATGGCGCGTGCCGCCATCGACGGTCGTACCGGTGGCGAGTTCGAGCTGTCGCTGACCAACTGTGACCGTTCCATCGGTGCCCGTGTGTCCGGCGAGATCGCCAAGGTACACGGCAACCAGGGCATGGCCAGCGCACCGATCACCTTCCGCATGAAGGGCACGGCCGGTCAGAGCTTCGGCGTCTGGAACGCCGGTGGTTTGCACATGTATCTGGAAGGCGATGCCAACGACTACGTCGGCAAGGGCATGACCGGCGGCAAGCTGACCATTGTACCGCCCAAGGGCAGCCCGTTCCGCTCCGAGCAGACCTCGATCATCGGCAACACCTGCCTGTACGGTGCCACCGGTGGCAAGCTGTTCGCAGCCGGCGTGGCCGGCGAGCGCTTCGCGGTGCGTAACTCCGGTGCGCACGCGGTCATCGAAGGCGCTGGCGACCACTGCTGTGAGTACATGACCGGCGGTATGGTCTGCGTACTCGGCAGTACCGGCCACAATTTCGGTGCCGGTATGACCGGTGGCTTTGCCTATGTGCTGGATATGGACAATACCTTCTTCGACAAGCTCAATCATGAGCTGGTCGAGTTGCACCGCATCAGCAACGAGGCGATGGAGATGTACCGCAGCCACCTGACCCAGGTGCTGACCGAGTACGTCACCGAAACCGGCAGTGCATGGGGTGCCGAGGTGCTGGACAACCTGGACGACTACATCCGCCGCTTCTGGCTGGTCAAGCCGAAGGCCGCAAGCCTGCGGGCCCTGCTGACCAGCACGCGAGCGAACCCACAATAAAGCCGCCGCAGGCAGGCTGCCGCGCACCGAGCGCCCCAGCCTGCCGCTGGCCCTGATGAGTCTTGCAGTGGTGTGATGAAGCCGCCGCTGCAGTTTAGAGGTTGAGATATGGCAGACCGTTTGAACAACGACTTCCAGTTTATCGATGTAGGTCGTGAAGATCCCAAGAAGCGCCCGCTGCGCGTGCGCAAGACCCAGTTCGTCGAGATTCACGAGCAGTTCAAGCCGGAAGCGGCGTCCGACCAGGCGCACCGCTGCCTCGGTTGTGGCAACCCCTACTGTGAGTGGAAGTGCCCGGTACACAACTTTATTCCGAACTGGCTGAAGCTGGTCTCCGAGGGCAACATCCTCGAAGCCGCCGAGCTGTCGCACCAGACCAACACCCTGCCGGAAGTCTGCGGCCGCGTGTGCCCGCAGGACCGTCTGTGTGAAGGCGCCTGTACCCTGAACGACGGTTTTGGTGCGGTCACCATCGGCTCGGTCGAGAAGTACATTACCGATACCGCCTTCGCCATGGGCTGGCGCCCGGACATGTCCGGTGTCGTGCCGACGGGCAAGCGCGTTGCCATCATCGGTGCCGGCCCGGCCGGTCTGGGTTGCGCCGACGTGCTGGCGCGTGCCGGTGTCAGCCCGGTGGTATTCGACCGTTACCCGGAAATCGGTGGCCTGCTGACCTTCGGTATCCCCGAGTTCAAACTCGAGAAGAGCGTGCTGTCACGCCGCCGCGAAGTATTCGAAGGCATGGGTATCGAGTTCCGCCTGAACACCGAGATCGGTAAGGACGTCATGATCGACGACCTGCTGGCCGAGTACGATGCCGTGTTCATGGGCATGGGTACCTACACCTACATGAAGGGCGGCTTCCCGGGTGAAGATCTGCCTGGTGTATACGACGCCCTGGACTTCCTGATCGCCAACGTCAACCGCAACCTCGGGTTCGAGAAGTCCGCTGACGACTTTATCGATATGAAGGGCAAGAAGGTGGTTGTGCTCGGCGGTGGTGATACCGCAATGGACTGTAACCGCACGTCCATTCGCCAGGGTGCGACCGCAGTGACCTGCGCCTACCGCCGTGACGAAGCCAACATGCCGGGTTCGCGCAAGGAAGTGAAGAACGCCAAGGACGAGGGCGTGAAGTTCCTGTTCAACCGCCAGCCGATCGCCATTGTTGGCGAAGACAAGGTTGAAGGCGTCAAGGTGGTGGAAACCCGTCTGGGTGAGCCGGACGCCCGCGGTCGCCGCAGTCCCGAGCCGATTCCGGGTTCCGAAGAAGTGCTGCCGGCCGATGCCGTGGTCATCGCCTTCGGTTTCCGTCCGAGCCCGGCCGACTGGTTTGCTGACAAGAACGTTGAGACTGACAGCCAGGGTCGCGTGATTGCGCCTGAGCAAGGTCAGTACAAGTTCCAGACCAGCAACCCGAAGATCTTTGCCGGTGGCGACATGGTGCGCGGCTCCGATCTGGTGGTGACCGCGATCTTCGAAGGTCGCCAGGCTGCCGAGGGTATCCTCGACTTCCTCGGCGTGTGACAACCGGTCACACATACAGGGGCGCCTTCGGGCGCCCTTGTTGTTTCTGGCCCTGATCTTTCCCGCCAATTGCCGCTACAATGGCCGCTGACTTTTTCGACTGGATGTGCCCCCATGACCGAACTCAAGAATGATCGTTTCCTGCGCGCGCTGATGCGTCAGCCGGTGGATGTCACCCCTGTGTGGATGATGCGCCAGGCTGGCCGCTATCTGCCGGAGTATCGCGCCTCGCGTGCACGGGCGGGCGATTTCATGGGGCTGTGCATGAATCCGGAGATGGCCTGCGAAGTAACCCTGCAGCCGCTGGATCGCTACCCGCTGGACGCGGCCATTCTGTTCTCCGATATTTTGACGATTCCGGATGCCATGGGGCAGGGCCTGTACTTTGAGACCGGCGAAGGTCCGCGCTTTCGCAAGGTGATTAACAGTCTGGCCGATATCGAGGCGCTGCCGGTTCCCGATCCGGAGAACGATCTGGGATACGTGATGGATGCGGTGCGCACCATTCGCCGTGAGTTGAACGGCCGGGTGCCGCTGATCGGCTTCTCCGGCAGCCCCTGGACGCTGGCGACCTACATGGTCGAGGGCGGTTCTTCCAAGGACTTCCGCAAGACCAAGGCCATGCTCTACGACCAGCCTGAGGCCATGCACCTGCTGCTCGACAAGCTCGCCCAGTCTGTCACCAGCTACTTGAACGGCCAGATTCTTGCCGGCGCCCAGGCGGTGCAGATTTTTGATACCTGGGGCGGCAACCTCTCCGCCGACGCCTACCAGAAGTTTTCGCTGGCCTACATGCGCAAGATCGTTTCCGGTCTGATTCGCGAGCATGACGGTCGCAAGATTCCGGTCATCCTGTTCACCAAGAACGGCGGCCTGTGGCTGGAAAGCATCGCCGATGCCGGTGCCGACGCGCTGGGTCTGGACTGGACCATGGATATTGGCGTCGCCCGCTCGCGGGTTGGTGCAAAGGTTGCATTGCAGGGCAACATGGACCCGACGGTGCTGTACGCCAAGCCGGCGGCGATTCGTGCCGAGGTGGCACGCATCCTCGCCAGCTACGGCAAGGGCAGCGGCCATGTATTCAACCTGGGCCACGGTATTACACCCGAGGTTGACCCGGCTCACGCCGGTGCCTTTATCGAGGCGGTGCATGAATTGTCAGCGATCTATCACGATCCGAATGCTATCGTGGTCTGACGGTTCCTGCGCCAAGATGGCGCACGACGGAAGCGACTGAACAAGGAGAAGGCGTATGCGCAGGGTAGTGTTCAACCAGAAGGGTGGGGTCGGTAAATCCAGCATCGCCTGCAACCTCGCCGCGGTCAGTGCCGCGGCGGGCTACAAGACCCTGGTGATTGACCTGGACCCGCAGGCCAACTCCAGTCACTACCTGCTGGGCGAGCGCATGGCGGATGTCGATACCACCATCGCCGACTTCTTCGCCCAGACCCTGTCCAGCGGCCTGTTCAGCAAGAAGGCCGAGCACTTCGTCACCGAGACACCGTTCGAGAACCTCTGGCTCATGCCGGCCAGCCCCGAGCTGGCCGAGTTGCAGCACAAGCTGGAGTCGCGCTACAAGATACAGAAGCTGCGCAAGCTGCTGAACGATCTGAAGGACAACTACGAGCGCATCTACATCGACACCGCGCCGGCCTTCAACTTCTATACCATGTCGGCGCTGATTGCCGCCGACCGCGTGCTGATCCCGTTCGACTGCGACAGCTTCTCCCGGCAGGCGCTCTACGGTCTGCTGAGCGAGTTGGAAGACGTGCGTGAAGAGCATAACGAGGATCTGGCGGTTGAAGGTATCGTCGTCAACCAGTTCCAGCCGCGTGCCGCGCTGCCGCAGAAGATGCTTGATGAACTCATTGCCGAGGGGTTGCCGGTGTTGCCGGTTCATCTGAACAGCTCGGTACGCATGCGCGAGTCGCATGAGGCGGCCACTCCGCTGATCTTCCTCGACGGTCGGCACAAGCTGACCCAGCAGTTTATGGCGCTGCACGACCACATCGAGAGTCAATAAGTCACGTCTGTCCGGATTGACCGTCCGGGCTTCCTTCTGCATGCTCGGCGCTGGGCTTGAACAACTCGATAACAAGGACAGCGCAATGAAGCTTGAAACGCTCGCCATTCACGCCGGCTATACCCCAGACCCGAACACCCACGCGGTGGCCGTGCCGATCTATCAGACCACCTCGTACTCCTTTGACAACACCCAGCACGGTGCCGACCTGTTCGACCTGAAGGTGCCTGGCAATATCTACAGCCGCATCATGAACCCGACCAACGATGTGCTGGAGCAGCGGGTTGCCGCGCTCGAGGGCGGCGTGGGTGCGCTGGCGGTGGCCTCCGGTATGGCCGCGATTACCTATGCGATCCAGACGCTGGCCGAAGCCGGCGACAATATCGTGTCGGTGGCCAAGCTGTATGGCGGCACCTACAACCTGTTTGCCCACACTCTGCCGCGTCAGGGCATCGAGACCCGCTTTGCCGCCCACGACGACATCGCCGCGCTGGAAAGCCTGATCGACGCGCGCACCAAGGCGGTGTTCTGCGAATCCATCGGCAACCCGTCCGGTAACGTTATCGACATTCAGGCGCTGGCCGACGCGGCTCACCGCCACGGCGTCCCGCTGATCGTCGATAACACCGTGGCCACACCGGCACTGTGCCGCCCGTTTGAGCACGGCGCGGACATCGTGGTCCACTCGCTGACCAAATACATGGGTGGTCACGGTACCACTCTGGGCGGCATCGTTGTCGATGGTGGCTGTTTCCCGTGGGCCGAGAACGCGGAACGTTTCCCGCTGCTCAATACCGCCGACCCGTCCTATCACGGCGTGGTCTATACCGAGGCCTTCGGCCCGGCCGCCTTCATTGGCCGCTGCCGCGTTGTGCCGCTGCGCAACATGGGCGCGGCGCTGTCGCCGTTCAACGCCTTCATGATCCTGCAGGGGCTGGAAACGCTGGCGCTGCGCATGGAGCGCCACTGCGACAACGCGATGGCGGTGGCGGCGTTCCTGAAGAACCACCCGCAGGTCGCCTGGGTACAGTACGCCGGGCTGGAAGATCACCCCGAGCACGCCCTCGCCAAACGCTATATGGGCGGCAAGCCGGCTTCGGTACTGTCGTTCGGGATCAAGGGCGGCCAGGAAGCCGGTGCGCGCTTTATCGACGCGCTCAACCTGGTGGTGCGACTGGTCAACATCGGCGACGCCAAGTCACTGGCCTGCCACCCGGCCTCGACCACCCACCGTCAGCTGAACGACGAGGAGCTGGCCAAGGCCGGTGTGCCGCGTGACATGGTGCGTCTGTCGATCGGTATCGAGCATATCGACGACATTCTTGCCGACCTGTCGCAGGCGCTCGACGCTTCGCTTTAGTCACCTCCCGCTTTGCGGGAGCTGAGCCGCAAGCGGCAAGCCATAAGCCACAAGCAAAATCCGCGCGGTGTTGAATCGCGCGGGTTTTCTTTTGGCTGGGATAGCACCCTGAATGCTAAAAAGCGTTTGACTGCCTGTAGGCCAATTCATCCTGACTGCGCTTGCAGCTTGCAGCTTGCAGCTTGCAGCTTGCAGCTTGCAGCTCGCGCGCGCCTGCGCGCGCTAGGGAAACAGCGGCCAGACGAGCGGAATGATCAGCGAGCCTGCTGCCCACATGATCAGGTTCAGCGGCACACCGATGCGCATAAAGTCGGCGAACCGGTAGCCACCGGCGCTGTAGACAAAGGTATTGGTCTGGTAGCCGATCGGGGTGGCGAAGCTGGCGCTGGCGGCGAACATCACGGCGACAACGAAGGGCGTCGGGTCGGCACCGAGTTGCTGGGCTACACCAATGGCAATCGGGGTAACCAGTACAGCGACCGCGTTGTTGCTGACGACTTCGGTAAGCACCGAGGTCAGCAGGTAGATGAACGACAGCATGAACAGCGGGCCAAGCAGCGGTGCCAGGGTCATGACGTGGCTGACTACGGTGTCGACCAGGCCGACCTTGTTCATTGCGATGCTGATCGCCAGCATACCGAAGATCAGGGTCAGGATGCGCCAGTCGATGGCCTTGTAGGCGTCCTCGGTATCCAGGCAGCCGGTGGCAACTACCAGTACGGCGGCGATCATTGCCAGCCCCTCGATCGGCATGACCTTGAAGGCGGCCAGCACCATCACGGCCAGCACGGCGGCGATGGCAATCGGCGCCTTGTCGCGGCGGTAGGCGCGTTCCTGTACCGAGTTGAGGCTGATCAGCTCGCCGTTGTCGGCAAACTTCTTGATCTGTGCGGGAGTACCTTCGACCAGCATGACGTCGCCGAATTGCAGCTCGAAGTCGTCCAGGTTGTCCTGGATATTCTCGTTATGGCGATGCACTGCCAGCACGTGAATACCGTAGCGCGCAGTCAGGTTGAGGTCGCGCATCGGACGGTGGCTGTAGCGTGAGTTACGACCGACGATGGCCTCGGCCAGCATCACGTCGCGGGTCGAGATGGTCTCGAAGCTGTCCGGGCGGTTGATCGCCAGCAGGCCGTTCTGGCGCAGTTCGACGAAGTCGCGCATGCCGGCATGCAGCACCAGCCGGTCGCCGGCCAGCAGCCGGGTGTCGTTGAGCGGGGTCGACAGTTCGTCGTCGCCACGGAAGATTTTCAGCACCCGGATACCGCTGTTGCCGTTCAGGTTGGCCTGGCTGATGGTCTGGCCAATCACCGGCGAGTCGTGCGGTACCAGCAGCTCGGTCATGAATGTACGGGACTGATCCGGGCGCAGCTGGCGCGACAGGCTCTCGCGTTCCGGCAGCAGGCGGTGACCAATCAGCAGCACGAAGGCCATACCGATACCGGCCAGAATCAGGCCGGGCAGGGTAATGTCGAACATGCCGAAGGGCTCCATGCCCATTTGCCGGGCTACACCGTCGACCAGAATGTTGGTCGAGGTGCCGATCATGGTCATGGTGCCGCCAAAAATGGTGGCGTAGGACAGCGGGATCAGCATTTTTGAAGGCTTGCTGCCAATTCCGGTGGCCAGCGCGATGGCGACCGGCGTGAGAATCGCGACCACCGGGGTATTGTTGATAAAGGTCGACAGCAGCAGGGCGGTCATCATCAGGCTGAACAGGGTGCGCCACTGGCTGCCCCCGCCCATGCGCGCGAGCCAGTTGCCCAGGGTTTCAACGCAACCGGTGCGCTCCAGCGCGGCAGACAGAATAAACATGCAGGCGATGGTAATGGGCGCGCTGTTCGACAACACACCCATTACCTCGGCCGGGCTCAGCAATTGGCTGACCAGCAGCACGGCAACGGCGATGCCGACGACCACGTCGGGGCTGAACCTTTCCCGTGCGAACGCGTAGAACACCCAGCACAACAGCAGTGCCACGCCAATCAGTGGCAGTGAATCCCAGCTCATCGGTACCGAACTCTCTCGTGAGGTATCGGGTCCATGCTTGGACCCTTGCAGGGCGTCACATTAAGAGGCGGCGCTATATTTGTCCAAGCACAAAAACTGATTTTTATATGCTTGCAAGGAATAAGCGAGGCTCAGGATGAACAGCTGATTTCCAGATGCCTGCCCCAGTCCGGCGGCGTCGCCGCATAGGCATCGGCACCGGGCTGTGGCTCGAACGGCCGGCGCAGGATGTGGTGCAGGCGACGTACTTCATCGAAGTCATCCTGTTCGGCGGCGGCGATGGCGTTCTGCGCCAGATAGTTGCGCAGCACATACAGCGGGTTGGCAGCCTGGCGCGCGGCCGGGCTGGCCTGGCAACGGCGCTGGTGCTCGCGATACCAGTTGTCGAAAGCGCTGCGGTCGATGAACTGATCACGCACCAACGGGTTGTCTTCGGCCAGCTTGCGCAGGGTCAGGTGGTAATCGGCGCCACTGGTTTGCATCAGTTGCAGCAGTGCGTCCAGTTGCTCGACGTCTTCCGGGCGGGCGTCGCCCCAGCCGAGTCGTCGGCGCATCAGCGTCAGATAGTGCTGCTCGAAGGTCGGCATGAACTGCGCCAGCTCGGCTTTCAGCGTATCGACCGCAATAAACGGCGTCAGCGCCTGGGCCAGACAGGCGAGATTCCACTGCGCGATCGTCGGCTGCCGATGGAAGGCATAGCGGCCTTCGTGGTCGGAGTGGTTGCAGACATGCCGTGCATCGAAGGCGTCGAGGAAGGCGTAAGGGCCGAAGTCGAAGGTGATGCCCAGAATCGACATATTGTCGGTGTTCATCACCCCGTGACAGAAACCCCAGGCTTGCCAGTGGGCGATCATCTCGGCAGTGCGCTGGAGCACACTGCGAAACATCGCCAGCTCGGGTTCCGGCTGGTTGCGGCAGTCGGGGTAGCAGGTGTCGAGGGTGAAATCGAGCAACTGGCGCAGCTCGTTGTGTTTGCGGGTGTAATAAAAGTACTCGAAGTGGCCGAAGCGAATATGCGAGCGCGCCAGGCGCAGCAGCATGGCGCCACGCTCTTCCCGTTCGCGGTAGACCGGGTTGTCGCCGACGGTCACACACAGGGCGCGGCTGCTGGGGATGCCAAGTGCATGCAGCGCCTCGCTGGCGAGGAACTCGCGGATCGACGAGCGCAGTACCGCACGGCCGTCGCCCATGCGCGAGTAGGGCGTGCTGCCGGCACCCTTGAGGTGCAGATCCCAATGCTCGCCGGCCTGGTTTACCGCCTCGCCCAGCAGCAGGCCGCGGCCATCGCCAAGCTGCGGGTTGTAGGCGCCGAACTGGTGGCCGGAATAGATCATTGCCCGTGGTTCGGCGCTGCTCCACAGCTTGTGGCCTGAAAACAGCTCGGTGAACAGCGGGTCTGTTGCTTCGGCCGGGTCCAGATCGAGCAGCCGCAGGGCATCCTCGCTGCATACCACCAGTCGCGGGTTGTGCAGCGGGTCGGGCAGGACCTTGCTGGAGAAGGTGTCGCCCAGTGCGGCGAAGCGGTTATCAAAGTGCAGATCGGCCAGAGTGGACACAGCGGGTTCCCGAAGCAATGGATGCAGTGCCTATGCTACAGCAGGATGCTTCCGGTGTTATGGCTCTCCATCAGGCGGGGTAATGGACGAGCCAAAACCTTGACCACAGGGACGGGCATCCCTAGTGTTCAAACACCTGTATGAAACCATGCTGCCAGTTCTGTCTGGCGCCCCCTGGAGAGTCGACATGCCTGAATATAACGCCCCCTTGCGCGATATGCGCTTCGTCATGGATGAACTGCTGGACATGACCGGCAGCTATGCTGCCTATGGTCTGGAAGATGCCACCCCTGATCTGGTCAGCGCGATCCTCGAAGAGGGCGCCAAGTTCACCAACCAGGTACTGTCTCCACTTAACCGCAGCGGTGACGAAGAAGGCTGCCATATCGAAAATGGTGTGGTTACCACTCCGAAGGGCTTCAAGGAAGCCTATCAGGCCTACTGCGAGAACGGCTGGGGCTCGATGACCGCATCGCCGGAATACGGCGGACAGGGCCTGCCGTCTTCGCTGGGGCTGATCATCAGCGAGATGGTTGCCTCTGCAAACTACTCGTTCAGCATGTACCCGGGCCTGTCCCACGGCTGTGCTGCGGCAATTGCAGCGCACGGTACCCAGGCGCAGAAAGACCTTTACCTGAGCAAGCTGACCCCCGGCACCTGGACCGGTACCATGTGTCTGACCGAGCCGCATTGCGGGACCGACCTGGGCCTGATCAAGACCCGCGCCGTACCGCAGGCTGACGGCACCTACAAGGTCACCGGCACCAAGATCTTCATTTCGTGCGGTGAGCACGACATGGCCGAAAACATCGTCCACCTGGTTCTGGCCAAGCTGCCCGACGCGCCAGCTGGCACCAAGGGTATCTCGCTGTTCATCGTGCCCAAGTTCCTGCCCGACGCCAACGGCGAAGTGGGCGAGCGCAACAGCCTGATCTGCGGCTCCATCGAACACAAGATGGGCATCAAGGCCTCCGCTACCTGCGTCATGAACTTTGACGATGCTACCGGCTTTTTGATCGGCGACATCAACAAGGGTCTGAACTGCATGTTCACCATGATGAACCACGCCCGTCTGGGTACCGGCATGCAGGGTCTGTGTCACGGTGAAGCGTCCTATCAGTCGGCGCTGGCCTACGCCAAAGACCGTCTGCAAATGCGTTCGCTCAAAGGCCCGGCTGCCCCGGAAAAAGCGGCTGACCCGATCATCGTTCATCCGGACGTGCGTCGCATGCTGCTGACCATGAAAGCGTTCAACGAAGGTAACCGCGCGCTGGCCTACCACACCGCCAGCCTGCTGGATCAGGCTCACTACGCGGCAGAAGAAGAGGCCCGCGCTGATGCTGAGGCCCAGCTGGCCTTCCTGACGCCGATCTGTAAGGCCTTTATGACCGATACCGGTCTGGAAGCCACCCTGCTGGGTCAGCAGATCTTCGGCGGTCACGGATTCATCCGTGAGTGGGGGCAGGAGCAGCAGGTGCGTGATTGCCGTATCGCCCAGATCTATGAAGGCACCAACGGCATTCAGGCCCTCGACCTGCTCGGTCGCAAGGTGCTGGGTAGCCAGGGCAAGTTGCTGAAAACCTTCACCAAGCAGGTTCACCTGCTGTGCAAGGAAGTGGAAGGCAACGCCACCTTTGGCGAGTACGCCAAGAAACTGGCCCAGCTCAACACCCAGTGGGGCGAGCTGACTACCGCCGTTGGTATGAAGGCGATGCAGAACCCCGAGGAAGTGGGCGCAGCGTCCGTTGATTACCTGGCGTTCTCCGGCTACGTTGTGCACGCCTACTTCTGGTTGAAGATGGCACTGGTCGCTCAGGCCAAGCTGGATGCCGGCACCACCGAGGTCGACTTCTACAAGGGCAAGCTGGCGACCCAGGCGTTCTACTACCAGCGTCTGCTGCCGCGCGCCCAGGCTCACGCCGAGGCGCTGAGCGCCGGTGCCTCTACTCTGATGGATATTGCTGTCGAGCAGTTCTGATCCATCCGTTGGTCCAGGAAACCCCGGCTTGCCGGGGTTTTTTATTGTCTGGCGTGCAGGCTTTGGGTAATGCTTGGCACGTCTGACCCTGATCTGCCGATGTTGCTTATGGTGACCAATCAATAATAAAAAGTCATAAAAAGACGCTACAGGTTTTTTTGTTGTCGATATACAATCTCCCGCCTGCGCCGGTATATCCCGGCACTGAATCATGAGGAGATATCCATGGCCGACTATAAAGCTCCCCTGCGCGACATGCGCTTCGTTCTCAACGAGGTCTTCGAGATCTCCAAGCTCTGGGCCGAGCTGCCCGGTCTTGCCGAGATTGTTGACGAAGACACCGCAGCCGCGATTCTGGAAGAAGCCGGCAAGGTAACCGGTGGTGTGGTCGCACCGCTGAATCGCAGTGGCGACGAGGAAGGATGCTCCTGGAACAATGGCGCCGTAACGACGCCGGCCGGCTTCCGGGAAGCCTACAAGACCTACGCCGAAGGCGGCTGGGTTGGTGTCAGCGGGGCGCCCGAGTTTGGTGGCATGGGCATGCCCAAGGTCATCGGTGCCCAGGTCGAGGAAATGGTCAACTCGGCCAACCTGTCTTTCGGTCTGTATCCGATGCTGACCTCCGGTGCCTGCCTGTCGATCCTCAACCACGCCAGCGAAGAGCTGAAGGAAAAGTACCTGCCGAATATGTATGCCGGTACCTGGGCAGGCTCCATGTGCCTGACCGAGCCGCACTGCGGCACCGACCTCGGCATCATTCGCACCAAGGCCGAGCCGCAGGCTGACGGCAGCTACAAGATTTCCGGTACCAAGATCTTCATCACCGGTGGTGAACACGATCTGACCGAGAACATCATTCACCTGGTACTGGCCAAGCTGCCTGACGCACCGGCTGGCCCGAAGGGTATTTCGCTGTTCCTGGTGCCCAAGGTCATGGTCAATGACGATGGTTCGCTGGGTGAGAGGAACTCCCTGTCCTGCGGCTCCATCGAGCACAAGATGGGCATCAAGGCCTCTGCCACCTGTGTGATGAACTTCGACGGCGCTACCGGCTGGATTGTCGACGAGCCGAACAAGGGCCTCAATGCGATGTTCACCATGATGAACTACGAGCGCCTGGGTGTAGGCATCCAGGGCCTGTCGCTGGGTGAACGCTCCTACCAGAATGCCATCGAGTACGCCCGTGATCGTCTGCAGAGTCGTGCGCCGACCGGCCCGGTCAACAAGGACAAGGCTGCCGACCCGATCATCGTTCACCCGGACGTGCGTCGCATGCTGCTGACCATGAAAGCGCTGAATGAAGGCGGTCGCGCCTTCTCCAGCTACGTTGCCATGCAGCTCGATACCGCCAAGTACAGCGAGGACCCGGCCACCCGCAAGCGCGCCGAGGAACTGGTTGCACTGCTGACGCCGGTTGCC
Source organism: Halopseudomonas sp. MFKK-1 (assembly GCF_027474385.1). Classification (NCBI taxonomy): domain Bacteria; kingdom Pseudomonadati; phylum Pseudomonadota; class Gammaproteobacteria; order Pseudomonadales; family Pseudomonadaceae; genus Halopseudomonas; species Halopseudomonas sp. MFKK-1. Next base: position 671,994 of record NZ_CP114836.1, on the reverse strand, counting down.
AAGGCATTCCTCACCGACATGGGGCTGGAAACCACAGTGCACGGCCAGCAGATCTTCGGCGGCCACGGCTTTATCCGTGAGTGGGGTCAGGAACAGCTGATCCGCGACTGCCGTATCACCCAGATTTACGAAGGTACCAACGGAATCCAGTCGCTGGACCTGATGGGCCGCAAGATCGTCGGCAGCGGTGGGGCGTTCTACAAGCACTTCAGCGACGAGGTCAAAGCCTTCATTGCCAGTGCCGATGCTTCTCTGGCCGAGTTCACCGGCCCGCTGGAAGCGGCCATCGGCAACCTCGACGAACTCACCGCCTGGGTTATCGAGCAGTCGAAGGGTAACCCGAATGAAATCGGCGCGGCCTCGGTCGAGTATCTGCAGGCCTTCGGTTACACCGCCTATGCCTACATGTGGGCACTGATGGCGCGTACCGCCATGGCCAAGCAGGCGGAAGACGAGTTCTACGTGAGCAAGCTGGGCACTGCGCGTTTCTACTTCGCCCGTCTGTTGCCGCGTATCCACTCACTGACCTCGTCGGTCAAGGCGGGCAGTGATGCACTGTATTTGCTGACAGCGGATCAGTTCTAACTCGGATCGTGCCACGAAAGGCCCCGCTTCGACGGGGCTTTTTCGTTTCTGCGCGGCATTGTTGCTGTCGTCGGACCTATTCAGGAGGCGAAGCGCTGCCGGAGCGGGTAAACTGTGCGCGATTTTACTTTTCTCTCCCCGGAGCTTGCTCATGTCCCGTGTATCTCTCAGCCGCTACCTGATCGAACAGACGCGCAGTCACAATACCCCCGCCGACCTGCGTTTCCTCATCGAGGTGGTGGCGCGCGCCTGCAAGGAAATCAGCCATGCCGTATCCAAGGGTGCCCTTGGTGGTGTGCTGGGCAGCATGGGTACCGAGAACGTCCAGGGTGAAGTGCAGAAAAAGCTTGATGTGATCTCGAATGAAATCCTGCTGGAGGCCAACGAGTGGGGCGGCCACCTGGCCGGCATGGCGTCCGAGGAAATGGACAATGCCTATCAGATTCCGGGGCAGTATCCCAAAGGTGCCTACCTGCTGGTGTTCGATCCGCTGGATGGCTCCAGTAATATCGACGTGAACGTCTCGGTCGGTACCATCTTTTCCGTGCTGCGTTGCCCTGACAAGTATGTCGAGCAGACCGGCAGCCTCGATGAGCACGCCTTCCTGCAGCCGGGTACCGAGCAGGTGGCTGCCGGTTACGCCATCTATGGCCCGCAGACCATGCTGGTGCTGACCCTGGGCGATGGCGTCATGGGCTTTACTCTGGATCGGGAGATGGGCAGCTTCTTCCTGACTCACGAAAATCTCAAGGTGCCGACCAGTACCGCCGAGTTCGCAATCAACATGTCCAATCAGCGTCACTGGGAAGCACCGGTCAAGCGCTATGTTGACGAACTGCTGGCAGGCGTCGAGGGGCCGCTGAACAAGAACTACAACATGCGCTGGATTGCCTCCATGGTCGCCGATGTGCACCGCATTCTTACCCGTGGCGGCGTATTCATGTACCCGCGCGATGGCCGCGAGCCGGAGAAGCCGGGCAAACTGCGCCTGATGTACGAGGCCAACCCGATGTCGATGCTGATCGAGCAGGCCGGTGGCGCCGCGACTAACGGTACTCAGCGCATTCTCGATATTCAGCCGGAGTCCCTGCACCAGCGGGTTGCCGTGTTCCTCGGCTCGAAGGAAGAAGTTGAGCGGGTTACCGGCTATCACCAGGGCTGAGCCGGGTCAGGCCGCCGGCCTGGTCGGGGCCTGATGACCCGATGTAAGCATTTGCTTACGCGTTGTGCTGGCGTTGGCCTATGGGCACACCCTGCGATGCTGCGTAGTATCAAAAGCGCTAGGAGCATCGCAGGAAGCGACCAGAACAACAGGGAACAGGGACGGTGCCTCGGAGGCACAACACATTAGGGATGATCAGGATCCTTTCTGCAAAACCTCGCCTCGGCGGGGTTTTTTCTTGCCTGCGATTTGTCCGGGGATACGTCAGCACGTACCCCCCGTTGCACCGCTCAGCCGCTGAAACGACAGCTCAAACTGCCCAGCGTGCCCATCTCTACTTCGGCCAGATCGCCGGCAGCAACCGGCTGCATGCCCGCCAGCGCGCCGGTCATGATGACGTCTCCGCTGCGCAGGTGCTGCCCGGCAGTGACCATTTGATTGATCAGCCACAGGGCTGCATCCAACGGGTTGCCCATGCTGCTGCCGGTGTTTCCGCTGCCCACCTTTTCGCCGTTGAGCTTCAGAGCCACCGGCAGGTCATCCAGCTGCACGCTGTCTGCTGCAACGCACTGGCCCAGCACGTGGGCACCAAAGGACAGGTTGTCGGCTACCGCATCAGCCAGAGACTTCGGCCAGCCCTCATAGGCTGAGTCGCACACCTCCAGCGCGGGCATCACACCTTCGAGCGCCGTGATCAGTTCGGCGCGATCGGCCAGAGGATCTTCGATATCGCGAGCCAGGCGCATCGCAACCTCAACCTCCAGTCGCGGCGCGATAAAGTCAGCGTGGCGCAGGGTGGCGCCGTCGTTATATTCGTTGGCCGCCAGCAGCACGCCGCGCAGTGGTTCGGCGACGCCGAGTGCCGCTCGGGCCCGGGCGTCGGTCAGCCCCAGCTTGTAACCGGCCGGCCGCGCGCCGTTCAGCTGGCGGGCGATCAGCGCGTGTTGTACCGCGTAGGCGGACGCCAGGTCGGTCAGGGCATACTCGGTGGCGATCGAGCCGCGCGGCATTCCGCTGCTGCGGGCCTCCAGCAGCGCCTCTGCGGCCTGTTCTATATGACTCATGCCGTTTCTCCCCGGCTCGGTTTTTCGCCGACAACCGTGGTGCGGAACATCTCGCGGCGCTTGCCGAAGTAGTCCGAAATGGGCTGATGCCAGACGCAGCGGTTGTCCCAGATCGCCAGTGTGCCCGGCGTCCAGCGCATGCGGCAAGTAAAGGCCGGGGCGGCGGCGACGCTGAACAGGTAGTCGAGCAGCGGGCGTGACTCCTCCGGCTTCATGCCGGCGATGCCGAGGGTGTAGGCCGGATTGGCGAACAGTACCTCGCGGCCGGTTTCCGGGTGGCGCGTGATCAGCGGGTGAGTGCGCACATCCTCATCCACCTTGTTGCCGTAGCGGATCTGCATGTTCTCGATGCCCGCGTTGTGCACGGCATTGGGGCCGTAACCGAACTCGGGGGTGTGGATGCCGTCGAGCTGGCGCAGCAGATTGCGCAAGGTGGGAGACAGCCACTCGCAGGCCAGGTACATGTTGTTGAACAGGGTGTCGCCGCCGCTTTCCGGCACATCGTGGCCGTACAGCAGGGTGAAGGCCGGCGGCCGCTCCTGGAATGACCAGTCGCTGTGCCAGGCGCCGCCGAACACGAATGGGCTGCCTTCGCCGGCTTCCTTGAGCACATGCACCACATGCGGATGATCGGCCATCGGCTGCACATAGGGTTCCTTGCCGAACTTGCCGAAACGCAGCGTCACGGCTTCGAGCTGCTCGACGCTCAGGTTCTGGTCCCGGATGAACAGCACGCCATGGTCCATCAGTGCCTGGCGCAGATCGGCCTGTCCGGCGTCACTGAGGTTGTTGAGGTCGATGTCGTGGATGTCTGCACCCAGTGAGCCTGCCACCGGTACGGTGCGGAAATGGTTGCTGGAGCGGGCCTGATTATTTTTCGCCGTGGTGTAGAAGAACTCGGGCATGGCTGTCACCTGCAGTGGTCTGTCTTGTTGTTGATGTTTTTGTTCTGCCAGGCAAGATTGCGCCTGTGCGCGGTGGCTATCCATGATAATTTCTGCCATGACATGACAGTAACTGCCACGAGGTTGTATGAACTGGCGTGAAGTACGTGATGCCACCAACGTGCGCCATCTGCTGAACACTGCGCGCAGTCTTGGCTGTTCCGTCGAGGCGTGTCTGCAGGGCAGCGGGCTGGACGAGGGCGTGCTGAGTGCCGGGGCCAGGATACAGCGCTGGCAGGAACTGGCCGTGATCCGCAATCTGGTGGCGCTGGCGCCGGAACCCGGTCTCGGGCTGCTGGTGGGCAGTCGATATCAACTGACCAGTCTGGGGCTGCTCGGCTACACCATGCTGGCCTGTCGCAATCTGCATGAGGCACTGGTGGTCAGTACCCAGTTTCGTGAACTGACGCTGTCGATCTGTCCGGTTCAGTTGCAGCCCTTTGACGGTGGCGTGCGCATGAGCCTGGACCACAGGGTACTGCCTCCGGATGCACAGGATATGGTTGCCGAGCGCGGGCTGGCTGTCTGGAAGCGTATCTTCGGTGAGTTGCTGCAGCGCCCCTTTGTGCCGGTTCGGGTGGAGCTGGCGCTGTCGCGCCCTGCCACCGCCGAGTGTTACGAAACCTACTTCGAATGCCCGGTGGTAATGGGTGCTGCCAGTAACGCGGTACTGATTGCGGACGCGGACCTGACCAGCGCCCTGCCGCTCGCCAACGAGCTTACCCGCAACGCCTGTGCGGCCCTGTGCCGGCAACTGTGTGATGGGCTTGAAGACGTGGTGTCGCCGTTCGCGCGGCAGGTTCTTCAGGTGCTGATCAGCCATTCGGGTGAACCTCCCGCCGCCGTCGAGGTGGCGGCGGCACTGGGTATATCCGAGCGTTCGCTGCATCGCCGGCTGGCGGCCGAGGGACAACCCTTTCGTCAGCTCGATGAGCGGGTGCGCGCGCGCCTGGCTGAACGCCTGCTGGGCGACAGTGACCTCGGGCTGGATGCCATTGCCGCGCAGTTGGGCTACAGCGAAGCGGCCAGTTTTTCCCGTGCCTTCAAGCGCTGGACCGGCGTCTCGCCGTCGCACTGGCGTGCAGCTCAGCGGGCAGCAGCGCTGGGGCTTGAACCGTCTTCGCCGGCAGTTGTTCCGTCTCGGCAATATTAATAGGTCTCGATTGCGAGACAGTACGTATCTCCTGTCTATACTGACCAAGTCGTCCGCATCCGGGCGGATGCGCAGCTAGTCCACCGACGTTGGATAAGGAGTGCTTCATATGTCTGGTTGGTATGAATTGAGCAACAGCACGGACGGGCAGTTCCGCTTTGTCCTCAAGGCGGGAAACGCTGAAACCATCCTCACCAGTGAGCTGTACAAGACCCGCGCCAGCGCCGAGAACGGCATCGCGTCAGTACAGAAAAATTGCACGGAGGATGGGCGCTATGAGCGCAAGGAGGCAAAGGACGGACGCCATTTCTTCAATCTCAAGGCGGCCAATCATCAGGTGATCGGCACCAGCCAGATGTACTCCGCGGCGGCGAGCTGCGAGAAGGGCATCGAGTCGGTCAAGAGCAACGGCACCAGCGACGTCATCAAGGACAAGACCGGCAGCTGAGCTTGGCCTCGTTTTTGCCCCTGCCTGCTTGACGCGCCCTGTCCGGCAGGCTGGCCCGGTTGTGCCCGCTGTTGTCAGAGTGACTGGCCGGAATGTGCGGCCATCGCTTGTTGCAGACCGCACTGAGGGCGCAATATGGGGGCACGTGAACAACCCAGAGGCACCTCGTGAATCAAGTTTGTCCTGACGATTTTGTAAAGGTCGATTCCGCGGAAGCGGCGGTCGACCGCCTGGCCATGCTTTACCAGCAGGCCACCAATGCGCTGCGCAGCGCTCTCAAGCAGTACCTCAAGGATCGCAATCCGCCAAGTGCCGCGCACTGCGCGTTCCGCTACCCTGAGCTGCGGCTCACCTATCACTGCCAGGGTGAAGTGCCGAGCAGTGTGCGCGCCTACGCCAAGGTACAGGTGCCCGGCACCTACGCGGTAACCGTGACCCAGCCGGACGCCTTCCGTACCTACCTGCTGGATCAGCTGCGGCCACTGATGTCCGACTTTACCGTCACTGTGGAAGTGGGCCCGAGTCAGGCCAATATTCCCTATCCGTATGTGGTCGAACAGGGTGACGAACTGGGCGCCTCGGGCGTGACCGCTGCCGAGCTGGCGCGGGTGTTCCCGAGTACCGACCTGTCCGCCGCCAATGACGGCACCGCCGACGGCCTGTACGACTGGGAAGACCAGGACCCGCTGCCGCTGGCGTTGTTTGACGCCGCCCGCACCGACTTTTCGCTGCGTCGTCTGGTGCATTACACCGGCAGCGACTGGCGGCATGTACAGCCGTGGATTCTGCTGACCAACTATCACCGCTACGTGGATCAGTTCATCCGCCACGGGCTGAACATGCTGCAGGCCGACTCGCGCTTCCAGCGCATGGTACTGCCCGGTAACGTGGTGGTTGAACGCGGCATGTCCGAAGGCGAGATGCAGGCGATCATCGAGTCGGTGGTCTGGCACCGGTTCCAGATGCCGGCTTATCACCTGCAGGGCAATAGCCCAAGCGAAGGCATCACCCTGGTCAATATCGGCGTGGGCCCATCCAACGCCAAGAACATCACCGACCATCTGGCCGTGCTGCGGCCGCACTGCTGGTTGATGATCGGTCACTGTGGCGGTCTGCGTCAGTCGCAGACCATCGGTGACTATGTGCTGGCGCACGCCTACATGCGCCGCGACGGTATCCTCGACCGGGTGCTGCCACCGAATATTCCGCTGCCGGCGCTGGCCGAGGTGCAGCAGGCGCTGCAGCAGGCGGCAGCCGACGTGACGGGCGAGCAGGGCGATGACCTCAAGCGCCGTCTGCGCACCGGCACGGTGCTGACCTATGACGACCGCAACTGGGAACTGCGCTGGGCCCAGGAACGGCCGCTGATCAATCTGGCGCGGGCGATTGCGGTCGACATGGAGAGCGGCACCATCGCGGCTCAGGGTTACCGTCTGCGGGTGCCCTACGGCACCTTGCTGTGTGTATCGGACAAGCCACTGCACAGCGAGATCAAGCTGCCGGGCGCGGCGGGCGCCTTTTACGAGCGCGCCGTGACTCAGCATCTGCATATCGGCATTCATGCGCTGGAGCTGATGCGCAGCCAGCTCGATTCGCTGCATTCGCGCAAGCTGCGCAGTTTCGACGAGCCGCCGTTCCGCTAGCCAGCACTGCACTGTCACTGCCCTGTCACCGCTGTCGCCTAGTATCGGCCCGACAGCGAACAGGAGCAGGTTGGATGAAGCGGCATAACAGCAAGGGGCGTCTCCATGTCGGGCACGCTTGAATGGGGCGGGCCGCTCAGGCGCAGACGCTGGCCGCAACGCCTGCTGTTACTGCTGCTTGCCGCGAGTGTGATGGCGGCAGTCTTTGCGTGGCGATACACGCTGGTCGAGTTGACCGGATTCCGCTTCAGCGGTGCGGCGATCAGCGACGGGCGCGGCGTGTTCGGGCTTGCGGATTACCGGGTGAAACATCAGGCACAGGTCATTGCCGGCATCGGCAATGACCTGTCCGGCATCACCCACGATGCCGATAACGACCGGCTGCTGGCGATCACCAACGCGGGCCCTGTTCAGGTACTGGCCCTTGACCGACAGGGCCGGCTGCTTGGCCTCTATCCACTGATCGGCTTCGAGGACCCGGAAGATCTGGCCTGGCTGGGCGACGGGCTGCTGTTGATTGTTGAAGAGCGGGTGCAGCGGTTGAATGTGGTCCGTCTTCCCGCGCATCCTGCCCCGATCAGGCGTGATCAGGCGCGGCAACTGACGCTGGGACTGGCCTTGTCGGATGACAACAAGGGTTTTGAAGGTGCCGCTTACGACCACCGGCGTGATCTGCTTTACGTGGTCAAGGAACGTGACGCCCAGCAGCTCTACCGCATCAGCGGCCTGCGTCCCACCCTGGCTGGAAATCTGCAACTCGATATCCGGGATCTGAGTGACTGGATCGATGCCGCCGGTGTGTCAAAAGACCTTTCCGCCATCACGGTCGAGCCTGACAGCGGCCACCTGTTGCTGCTCAGTGATGAGTCGCAGGTGTTGTTTGAACTGGGCTCTGACGGGGCGCTTCTCGACTGCCGCAGCCTGCGGGCTGGTGGCGGCCTTGATGCCGACATCCCGCAGCCGGAAGGGGTGGTGCTGGATAGCCGCGGCGAGCTGTTTGTCGTCAGCGAGCCCAACCTCTTCTATCGCTTCGTGCGGTAGCTCCGCTGCTCCATGCAACATTCTTGTGATCAGAGTGTAACCGCTCTGTCTCGGGGTTTTCACAGCGCATCGGTAGTCTTTGCGACTCACTCATATGGTTCGTTAAGGATGCGCCATGTTTATTCGTACAGGATTGGTTTGTTTACTGGCGGCAGGTCTGTTGACCGGCTGCCTTTCGTCGGAAAGCAGTAGCAGCAGCGATGCTGGAGGGCCGCCGGTTGCGCCGGAGGCACCGACCCTGCGGGTCGGGATCATTCCCGATACCCAGGGCGGAGGTCAGAATGCGTCGGTGATGCCGATGCGCGCGTTGATGGAGTTTTACCGTGAGCAGGACGTCGACCTGCTGCTGATTGTCGGTGATCTGTCTGAGGAGGCCACTCCTGCCGAATATGCCCAGTGGCGCAGTGTTGTCGACGATTACCGGGATGACTTCGTCATGCTGCCGTTGCAGGGCAACCACGATATCAAGGGCACTGATCAGGACTGGTATGACAACGTCAGTGACCTGATTCCGGACGACGCCATTCAGATGGCCGGTCAGACAGACAAGAACTATGCCCTGGTGCGGGACAACGTGCTTATTGTCACGGTTTCGTACGGACAGATTCCGTTCGCCTATGACTTTGTTCGGGAGATGATCGAAACCTACCGTGATCAGGTTGATCACATCATCGTGTCTTCCCATAACACCATGGTCGGCAGCCGTTACGGCAACATCCGCGAGCGTGCGGTAGAAGCCTATGACACCTCCGCCGGGGATCAGCAGTTTCTGCTGGTGCACGAGGATTATCGCCAGTTGTTTGCCGATAATGACGTCATCTATGTCGCCGGTCATGAGCATCAGTACCTTCGCAGTCTGATTTCGGGCTACTACGGTGGACACTACACCGAACTGGTCAGCGGTAACGCGTCCTACAAGGGCTACGACAGCCGCTATGGCGAGAGCGAACTGATCCAGCAGGTGGTCATGACCAAAATCAACGACGGCAGTGTCGATGGCACTCTCGACGTCAACGCCTCGATTCTGACGTTCAATGGCACACTGGTCGATTATCGCTCCTACTACGAAAGCCACACGATTCGCAGCAACGAAGATGGCATGCGCGAGCTGGCAACGCCGGACTGGAAGCTGATCGACCGCTTTACCCGCTCCGCCGAGCGTTGCGACAAGATCGTGTTTCCGGCGAGCATCCCCGCCGGCAATCAGTTGAACATGACCCATGACAAAAGTTACCGCACCAGTCTGTGTGTGGCCGGATCGGGAGAGGCAGCGCGGATTCTGGATGGCGAGAACCGTATATTCAATCGCTACGACACCCGCACCCGTACCACCAGCGTCGAGCCAGGTGTCTCAACCGCGCAGAGCAACTCTGCACTTGCCGCTCGCTACTACCGCTGGCTGCATATTCCCCATGCCAGCTATAACCCGAACCTGAACAACAGCCAGCGCGTGCGCCTGATCAACGCGGGCACGGAAGACGAAGAGGTGGAAATCCGCCAGACGACCATCGACCTCAAAAAGCAGGTATCGCTCAGCTGGGTAGCCGCGCGTGAGGGAGCAAAAAGTGCGGTTCTGCTGGTCAGCGGAATTCAGGGCCAGGACGGCACCTACAACGGTGCGCGTGGGGCGCAGAAGAGCCTGGCCGTCGACACCGGTTTCGCCGGCAGCTACGGAGATGGCAGCGAGCTGGGCAAACAGCCCTATTTGTTGCCGGAAGGCCGGGTCAACAGCAACTGGACGCTGGATGATGATTCGCGTGGTGATGACTTCGTGCTGCAATTCAACGTGCCGTCCGGCGCGGATGCCAGCAGCCTGCAGTTGGCTCGCTGGAATGATGCAGAGGGCAGCTGGGAGCCGGTGGTAGCAGCCGAGTGCCTCAGTGCACTGGACTACGACAGCAGCTATCTGACCAGCCTGCCGGCTGATGTGGGTGCCGAGTGCAGCACTGCTGCCGGCCTGGTGTCGGTAGGCACGCCGCACTTCTGGGTACGGCTGGATCGTGAGGGCGCCTTTGCCCTGATTGATCGTTGAGTGCAGCGGCTACCTTTGCGATGCAGGTAGCCCCGCTTTTGCCATGCCGCGCCGGATGCCCTTGGTATCCGGCGCGGTGCTTTTACGGGGCAACCGGATCGACCGGCGAAGCTGACCTTGCAGGCATGGCGCTTGTGCCAGTCCTGTTACGGCTGGCGCATCAGGTGTTGTGCCAGCGCGTTGTAGGCCGGTAGCGAGATCGGGTCGTTGGCGCCGTTGGCCGCCACCGGGTTGGAGGCGAAGCGGGCGATCACCATTTCTGCCTTGGGGTCGACGTAGATGGTCTGGCCGTGGATACCGCGCGCCGCAAACACGCCATGGTCGTTGTTCGACACCCACCACATATTGCGGTAGCTCCAGCCGGGCAGGGTGGCGTAACCGGCGGGGGCGAATTTGCCTTGATCGCCGCCTCGGCGGATATCGGCAACCACGGCTTGCGGGACGATCTGCTGGCCGTTGAAGCGACCGTTGTTGCGCAGGGTTTCGCCGAACCTGGCCATGTCACGCAGGCTGGCATTCAGGCCGCCTCCAGCGAACTGGGTGCCGATCTGGTCAACCACGATGTAGGCGTCCTGTTCGGCGCCCAGCTTGCTCCAGATCCGCTGTTGCAACAGGTCGGCGAAGGAACTGCCGGTGGCGCGCTGAACGATCCACGCGAGGACGTCGGAGTTGACCGTCTTGTAGGCGAACACCTCGCCGTGCTGCCCCTCGGGCTGTACCTTCTGCAGAAAACCGTACAGGGATGTGGCGCCGTCATAGTCGGCCGGGCGCGGTATCAGGTTGCCGGCCCTTGAGTATTCCCAGATTTCGGCGCTCGGGTCGGAGTAGGTCTCGGAATAGCGAATGGCCGTGGTCATGTCCATCACCTGACGCACGGTGGCGTCGCCAAAGCCACTGTCTTTCAGCTCGGGAACGTAGTGCGAGACCGGAGCCTGCTCGTCCAGCACACCCTCTTCAACCAGCATCGCCGCCAGGGTGCCGATAAACGATTTGGTCACCGAGAAGGCCATGTGCGGGCGGTCGGCCTGCAGGGCGCCGAAGTACCGCTCATAGACCACCTGGCCGCGGTGCAGCACCACGATGCCGTCGGTGTAATTGGCTGCCAGCGATTGCTCCCAGCTCATCTGCGAGCCGTCGGCCAGCTTGAACTGCACCGCGTCAATGTCATCCCGGCGGGCGTCGGGCAATGGGCTGACGGCACCGGTGCCGCGGCCGACTGTCGCCGTCGGCAGCAGTTGGCGAATATGCGAGAAAGACCAGCGGGTCTGTGGAAACAGCAGGTAGTTGCGGGCGTTGATCTGTTTGTCGGCTGCCGGCGGGAAGCCCTGCATCCAGCCCATGACGTTCGGATCGCTGGCGCGGGCGTCGAGCGGTTGCTGGTCCGCCAGTGCCGGGCCGGCCAGCAGGCCGCCGAGCAGCAGGGACAGGCAGGTGTGCTGCCATCGGGTTGTGCGTTTCATGGGGTCCCCCCTTTTATCTTGTTGTTCTTGGCGGGCTGGCTGGGCAGCAGCCCCTTGGGTGGCAGTATTGGTTAGTGCTATACATCAGGTCCAATGCATATATTGCGAGTTATTGATGCAATGAGTTCATTAATTGATCTGAAGCGTCTCACTCACATGGTTCTGCTCAGTGAGGAGCTGCATTTCTCCCGGGCGGCCAAGCGTGCGCACCTGTCGCAAACCGCTTTCAGCCGCAGCATTCAGTCGCTGGAAAACGACCTGCAGCTGCGCCTGTTCGACCGGGGAACCCGCAGCGTGCAACTGACCGCGGCGGGCAGGCAACTGCTGGAGCAGGCCCGTGACCTGTTGCGACGGGCCGAGAGCCTGAGTGCGTCGGCGCAGTTTCTGGCCGATGCCGAGGGGGGCGAGCTGAACTTCGGCGTTGGTCTGCTGGCAGCGCACAGTTATATGCAGGAGGTGCTGCCGCGGCTGCGGCGTGATTGCCCGGGGCTGCGGCTGAATGTGGAGGTCGACCACTGGCAGAATCTGCTGCGTCTGCTGGAGCAGGAGCGCATCGAGTTTCTGGTCGGAGGTACCGGGCCGTTGCAGCCTCCGCCGGGTCTGGCGGTCACGCCACTGCCGTCTCGGGCCACCGCGATTTATTGTCGTGCGCAGCATCCGCTGCTGTCAGCCGGCCGTCCGGTTCGGGCCGAGCTGCTGGTTGACTACCCCTGGTCTGCCGCCTTGCTGGATGATGCCTCTTTGCCGCAGTTGCTGGCGTTGCTGGGGCTGTCATCCGAGGTCAGGCCACGGGCGTTGATGAGCTGCAACAGCCTGTCCCTGTTGCGCCATACCGTGCTTAACACTGACAGCCTGCTTTTTACCTGGGATGGCTGGCTGCAGGAGGATCTGGCTCAGGAAGCGCTGGTTGACCTGACGGCCTGGCTGCCGCCTGATCTTCCGGCGCTGCAATACCGTCTGCACAGCCACCTGATGCAGCTCGCCGATCGCAGTTTGTCACCACCTGCAAAGCGCGCCATTGCGATGATTCGCGAGGTCGCCGAACGGGAGTGTGGGCAGTAGTGCCAACGGGGCCGGCCGCTGGGCAATAGCGCAAGGCTTTCGGGGTTTTGTGCTATCGGCCCTGCCGTCGTGCTGGTTATCCTCCCTGCATTCTGTCCGTTTTTCACGACATTGGCGGCAGCTGTCCCGGCGTTTGTCATGCGTCTTGTTGAGGGCGTTCTGCGTCGCAACGTCCCATGCCTGCCTCGAATGCTACAGTGAACGGAACTCCAATAACCTGCGTTGCCTGACGAGGTACTTATGATCCAGTTGTCCGTTAACGGCGAGCGGTATGAGCTCGACGTTCCCGCCGACATGCCACTGCTCTGGGTAGTGCGCGATGTGCTCGGTCTGACCGGCACCAAGTTTGGCTGCGGTATCGCCCAATGCGGCGCCTGTACCGTGCATCTGGACGGTGAAGCCGTGCGCTCTTGCGTGCTGCCGGTGGGTGCTGTGGCCGGCCGTGCGGTGACCACCATCGAGGCGGTTGGCGAGTCGGCGCTGGGCAGTCAGGTGCAGCAGGCCTGGCTGGAGCACGAGGTGGTGCAGTGTGGCTACTGCCAGTCCGGTCAGATCATGTCGGCCACCGCGCTGCTGCAGCGCCAACCCAACCCCAGCGATGCGGAGATTGACGCCGGTATGGCGGGCAATATCTGTCGCTGCGCGACCTACACCCGCATTCGTGCGGCCATCAAGGACGTCGGCAAGGGGGATCAGGCATGAGCAGGCAATCACGGCAGGTCTCTCGGCGCGGCTTCCTGAAAGGCTCCGGCGCAGTGATGGGCGGCCTGGTGCTCAGCACTTGGTTGCCGGGATTTATCCCGGACAGCGTCGCGGCCGAAGCGACCGCCGCCGGCCGTCTCGGTGATCAGACGCCGCGCGGCTACGGGGCCTATGTGCGCGTCGGCCACGACGGCAAGGTGACCGTCATATCGCCGAAAATCGAGATGGGGCAGGGGGCGCATACCGGTATCGCCATGATGCTGGCCGAGGAGCTGGAAGTGCGACTGGCTGATGTCAGCGTCGAGGATGCACCACCGGACGCCGAACTCTACACGGACTCGATCATGCAATTTCAGGCTACCGGCGGGTCGACGTCCACACGGCATGCCTGGCAGCCCCTGCGCGAGGCCGGTGCCACCGCGCGGCTGCTGTTGATTCAGGCGGCTGCTCAGCGATGGTCGGTCGACCCTGCCCAGTGCGAGGCGCGCGAGGGCGTGGTCTACGGGCCGGGCGATCGTCAGGCGGGCTATGGCGAGCTGGTCGATCTGGCCAGCACCCTGCCGCTGCCAGCCAGCATTACCCTGAAAACCCCGGATCAGTTCCGCCTGATCGGCACCCCGGCGCGCCGCATTGATACCCCGAACAAGGTCAACGGCAAGGCGAAGTTCACCATCGACCTGCAGGTGCCGGACATGCTGGTTGCCTCCAGCCTGGCCTGTCCGGTTTACGGCGGCACCCTGAAATCGGTTGATGCCAGCGCGGCGCGGCAGGTACCGGGTGTACGCGATGTGGTCACGCTGGATAACGCTGTTGCGGTGACTGCAACCAACTACTGGGCCTGTCAGCAGGGGCTCAAGGCGCTGAAGATCGAATGGGATTTGGGCGAGAACGCCTCGATCAGCTCGCCCGAGCTGGATGCGGCGCTGCAAAAGGCTTCCAGCGCAGACGGCGTGGTTGCTCACAGCAGCGGCGATGTTGCAGCAGCGCTGGAGGCGGCCAGCAGCCGTTTTGAAGCGGTGTACGAACAGGCGTTCCTGTCCCATTCGCCGCTGGAGCCGATGACCTGCGTAGCGCACGTGCGCCCGGATGGCTGTGACCTGTGGGTCGGCACTCAGGTGCCGGTGTTTGCCCAGCAGACTGCCGCCAGCATCACCGGGCTGAAGCCGGAGCAGGTGGTCGTGCACAACCAGCTGATTGGTGGCGCCTTCGGCCGCCGGCTGGATTACGACTTTATCGCCCAGGCGGTGGCGATTGCGCGGCAGGTGAGTTACCCGATCAAGCTGATCTGGAGTCGCGAAGAGGACATGACCCACGATATGTACCGTCCGCACTACGTCGACCGGCTGACCGCCGCACTGGACGCCGACGGCAAGCCGCAGGGCTGGCAGCATCGCATTGCCGGCGCGTCGGTGCTGGCGCGCTATGTCGGCAGCCTGCCGGCGAGCGGCGTGGATGCCGATGCGGTGGAAGTGGCCATTGACCCGCTCTATGCGCTGGACAGTCTGCAGGTCAATTACATCCGCGAGGAGCCCAAGGTGATTCCGGTCTCCTGGTGGCGCGGAGTGGGGCCGCTGCGCAGCACGCTGGCGGTGGAGTGCTTTATCGACGAGCTGGCGCACAACGCCGGCAAGGATCCGGTCGACTACCGGCTGGCGCTGATGGACAAGCATCCGCGGGCCCAGGCGGTGCTCAAGCTGGCTGCCGAGAAGGCCGACTGGCAAACGCCGTTGCCGGTCGGGCAGGGGCGTGGCATTGCGGTCAGCGCGGTGTTCGGCAGCTTCGTCGCGACCGTGGTCGAGCTGGAAATGCAGGCGGACAAGGGCATCCGCATCAAACGTCTGGTCAGCGCCATCGACTGCGGTCTGGTGACCAACCCGACCTCGGTGCTGGCGCAGATTGAAGGCGGCACCCTGTTCGGCCTGTCGGCCTCGCTGTTCAATGAAATCACGATTGAGCAGGGCCAGGTGCAGCAGCGCAATTTCAACACCTACCGGCAGTTGCGCATCGGTGAAGCGCCCGGCGTCGAGGTGCACATTGTGCCCAGCACAGAGTCACCCGGCGGAGTCGGCGAAACCGGGACCGCACTGATTGGTCCGGCGCTGCTCAACGCGTTGGCCGCTGCATCCGGCGAGCGTCTGCGGCGTCTGCCGCTGAGCCGCGCTGGTTACTTCCCGGTTTAAGGAGCTGAACCCATGCATCTGAGCAAATCCGTGATTCTCGGGCTGGGGCTGGCTGCCTCGGCGTTGTCCGTGCAGGCCGCTGACGATGAGCTGATCGCCCGTGGCAAGTATCTAGCCGCCGCGGCCGACTGTGTGGCCTGCCACACTGTCCCGGGCGGCAAGCCGTTCGCTGGGGGTGTCGAATTCAAGCTGCCGTTTGGCTCGCTGTATTCGCCCAATATCACCCCGGACAAGGCGACCGGCATTGGCGACTGGACCGACGCCGACTTCCTCGGCGCGCTGCATGAGGGCGTCGGCAAGGATGGCAAACGCTACTACCCGGCCTTTCCCTACACCTCCTACACCCTGATGCCGGACGACGAAGTGAAGGCCATCAAGGCCTATCTGTTCAGCCTGGAACCGGTCAGCAATACGGTGCCGGAGAACACCCTGAGTTTCCCCTACAACCAGCGCTGGGGCATGTTCTTCTGGAACCTGGTATTTCACGATAACGAACGCTTCGAGCCTGACCCGAACCAGTCCGAGGAGTGGAATCGCGGCGCCTATCTGGTCGAAGGGCCGGGTCACTGCGGCGAGTGCCATACCCCGCGCAACTTTGCCCAGGCGCTGAGCAGCAGCCAGCAGCTGGCGGGCAACCTGGTGCAGGGCTGGCAGGCCTACAACATCAGTTCGGACGAGACCTACGGCATCGGTGCCTGGTCGCCGGCCGAACTGGTCAGTTATTTCAGCAAGGGGTATGCCCCGGGCAAGGGCGTGGCCAGCGGGCCGATGGGTGATGTAGTCAATCACAGCCTGCGCCATCTGACCCCGGACGACTTGTCTGCCATCGCGACCTACCTGCTCAGCACCCCGGCGCAGGCCACCGGCATCGCCCGGCCCGAGGTGGTGCCGGATGCGACCCCGGTAGCCGATGGTGCGCTCGGCAGCAAGCTGTTTGCCGGCAACTGCGCCGGTTGTCATGCCTGGGACGGCAGCGGCACCCAGTCGCCGATTGCCGCGCTCGGCGGCCTGAAAACCGTCAATGATCCGGCCGGCACCAACCTGCTGGGTATCCTGCTGCGCGGTCACGGCGGCCCGGGCGCACGGGTAGACCAGCAGATGCCATCCTTCGCTGCGGGCTATCAGGATGCCGAGCTGGCTGCGGTCGGCAGCTTCGTGCTGCAGCACTTCGGTCAGAGTGGCAGCAGCCTCAGTGCTGAGGATGTTGCGGCCAAGCGCGGTAACACCGGCCACTGAGCCGACAGCGGGAGGTGTGATGTCTGCAGTGGAACAGCTGCTCAAGGCGGTCGATGAGGCCGCCCTGCAGGGCGACGATGCGGTGCTGGCAACGGTGGTCAAGGTCGAGGGCTCGGCCTACCGCCGCCCCGGCGCGCGGATGCTGATCAACCCCCTGGGGCAGACCGAGGGGACTGTCAGCGGCGGCTGCCTGGAAAGCGAGGTGGCGCGCACGGCGCGCTGGTTGACCGAACGCGGGCCGGCGCTGCGCAGCTACAGCACCGCCGAAGATGATGAAGATGGCGATGCGGCAGTGCGTTTTGGCCTCGGCTGCAACGGTACCGTGCACCTGCTGTTCGAGCGTGTCGATTCCGCGGCCTGTCAGCTGTTGCTGGATGGCTGCCGGGCGCTGATCAATGGCGCTGTTGGACTCAGTGTGGCGACCGTCGTCAGCGCATCACAGCCTGAGTTGCTCGGGCAGCGACTGCTTCTGACTGCCGATGATCAGCTGCAGGGCTGCCTGCCCGATGCCTGGTCGGCGCCGTTGCTGCCACTGCTGCGCCTGGCGCGCTCTGCCCGACGTGCTGCGTTGCATCGCTTTCTTCAGCCCGGTGGCGCGGTTGAGGTGCTGATCGAGCACCTGCGCCCGGCGCAGCGGCTGGTGATTTTCGGTGGCGGGCACGATGCCCAGCCGCTGGTGCGGATGGCCAAACTGCAGGGCCTGCATGTGACGGTGATTGACAGTCGGGCGCATTTTGCCCGGGGCAGTCGCTTTCCGGAGGCCGATGCGGTGTTGCTCGGGCAGTTGGACAACAGCTTCGCACTGAAGGATTTGCTGGCCGACGCGGCGGTAGTGGTCATGACCCACAGTCTGCAGCAGGATGCCTGGTGGCTGGCGCAGGCGCTGGCGTCGTCGGCGTGCTACATCGGCCAGCTCGGACCGCGTGAGCGCACCGAGCGGCTGCTGGCCGGCATGGCGCAAGCCAACTTGCCGGGCGTCGAGCGGCTGCATTACCCGGTCGGTCTCGACCTGGGGGGCGATACCCCGGAAGCCGTCGCGCTGGCGATTCTGGGCGAGATCACAGCAGTACTCAACGAACGCGCCGGTGGCCAGCTGCAGCAGCGGCGGTCTGCCATCCACGAACCTTCTGCAATTCATATCCATGACGGGTGCGAGCAGGATTTGCCAGCACCCTCCACTATCGAGAGCAATTAAATGTCCGAAATCATTACCGTCGTAGCGGTGCTGCGCGCCGTTCCTGGCGCAGCCGAACAGGTCGCAGCCATCCTTGCCGACGCGGTCGAGCCGTCGCGCGCCGAGGCCGGTTGCCGAGGTTATGTGCTGCACCACGACCGCAGCGATGCCAGTCGCTTCGTGTTTGTTGAGCAGTGGGCCGGGATGGAGGCCATCGAAGCGCACCGTCAGGCGCCGCACTATCAGGCAATGGGCAAGGCGCTGGCAGGCCTGATTGCCGAGCGCGAAGTGATGCTGCTGGACGCCAAGGCCTGATGCCAGGGGTTGCCGCCCTGATGCTTGGCGCCGGGTTCTCCCGGCGCTTCGGCGGCGACAAACGGCAGGCACGTCTGGCCAGCGGCCAGACGGTACTCAATCGTGCACTGGAGAACGCACTGGCGGCCTTCGGCGCGGTAACTCTGGTGCTGCGCAGCGATGATGACCCGCAAGCACTGGCGCTGCCGGAGGCGGTCGACGTGCTGTTCAACCCGCATAGCGCGCAGGGCATGGCCAGCTCGCTGGTACTGGGTATTGAATATCTGCGGCACGGTGATGCGGAGGCAATCGCCGTGCTGCTCGCCGACATGCCGTGTATCCAGCCGACCACCCTGCAAGCGTTGGCGCAGCGGTGTGGTCCGGAGGATATTGTGCTGCCGAGCTGGCAGGGTCAGCGCGGCCATCCGGTGTTGTTCGGCCGGCGTTTCTGGCCGCAGCTGCTGACCCTCAGTGGTGACCGCGGCGGACGCGAGATTGTGCGCGCCCATGCCGATTGCGTTAAGGTGCTGGCGGTGGAGGATGCCGGTGTCTGTCTCGATCTGGACCAGGCCGCAGACCTTGCCACGCTGAATCCGCTTGTCTGATCCACGCAGGAGATCCCCGGTGCCATCGGTATATCTGGCCGGTTTTGACGTGTTCTATCCCGACGCACAGGCGCGCGGCGAGTATCTCAAGGCGCTGTGCGCCACGCATGGCCTGGAAGGGCTCTATCCGCTGGATGCGGCCCTGCCGGAGGGGCTGAGCGACCCGGCTGGCTGGATCTGTCAGGCCAACCTCGACAGCCTGCGCCGCGCCGACGCGGTGCTGGCCAATCTGGGCCACTTTCGCGGTAACGAGCCGGATTCCGGCACCGTCTTCGAGGTGGGCTTTGCCTGTGCGCTGGGCAAACCGGTGTGGGCGTACTTCCCCGATCAACAGCCTATGATCGAGCAACTGCCGCGTGATGAGCAGGGGCTGTGTCCGGACGGCTTTGTGGTCGAGAACTTCGGCCTGCCGCGCAACCTGATGCTGGCCTGCAGCTGGGTCGGTGCCAGCAGAACGGCGCCCCAGGCCGTTGCCGAGTTGGCCGCCTGGCTGCACGCCAACCCGCAAACGCGCTAGCCGTCTCGCAGGGTCAGGAACAGCCGCAGGTCCAGCTCCAGCTGGTGATAGTCCGGCTCCATGTGCCGGCACAGCTGGTAGAACGCCTTGTTGTGTTCCTTCTCGCGCAGGTGCGCCAGTTCGTGCACCACCACCATGCGCAGCAGCGGCTCGGGCAGGCTCTTGAGGATGGCCGAGATCTTGATCGCGTTCTTGCTCTTCAACTTGCCGCCCTGCACCCGGCTGACAAACTGGTGTTGCCCCAGCGCATTGTCGATCACGTGCATGCGGGTATCGAACAACACCTTGCTGATCGGCCCGCTACTGCGCATGTGCTGCTGCTTGAGGCGCTGGGTGTAGTCGTAGAGTGCAGCGTCGGTCTGGATCGAATGCTGCTCGCCGGACGGGTAACGTTGCTCAAGCCAGGCGCCGAGCTGGCCACGATCGATCAACTGCTGGACCTGCTGGCGCAGATCGGGGCTGTAGCCCGCGAGGTATTTCAGGGTTGCCAGGGTGTTGTCCTCCGCGGGTCATCCAGCTGTTGATGTGGATTCTGTTGCGCGCAGTATCGGTGCTCCGGCAGCCGCTGTCACGGGCAGCCTCCGGGCTGCCCGTACATTGAGCCGTTAGCCGGTCAGCCGCTGCAGGATGCTAGCGTACAGCTCAATGCCCACCAGCACGTTGAACGGGAAGGTGACGCCCAGCGAGGCTAGCATTACCAGCCCGATGTCGGCCTCTTCAATGGCGTGGCGCACCGCGACCGGAGCGGCGATGTAGGAGGCGCTGGCGGTCAGGGTCGCGAGGATTACCGTCGTGCCCGGAGCCAGCCCCAGCAGCAGCCCGGTCGCCATGCCCGGCAAGCTCAGCAGTGTGGGCATGCACAGGGCAAAGGCGATAACCCGCCAGTGCTGCAGTCGGACCTTGCGCAGGGTTTCTGCAGCTACCAGACCCATTTCCAGCAAGAACAGCGCAAGAATCAGGGAAAATCCGCTGGTCAGCGCGCCAGTGACCTGGCTGCCGCCTTGCTTGCCGTACAGCAGGCCAATCACCACACCGCCCACCAGCAGAATTACGCTGCGGTTGGTCAGCGTCTCCTGCCAGAGCGGCGTACTCGCAACCGTTTGGGCCGGGCCGGATGGGCTACCGAGTCGGCGATACAGCCACAGCCCGGTGATAATTGCGGGCAGCTCCAGCAGCACCAGATACAGCGTGACCTGCCCGCTGACCATCATTCCGCGTGACTCGGTCCAGGCTAGCGCCACCGCAAAGGTACCGGCGCTTACCGAGCCGTAGTGGGCGCAGAAACTGGCCGCATCCGCCCCGTTCAGGCGCACCAGATAGCGCAGCAATGGGTACAGCAGCAAGGGAATCAGAAAGCCCAGCGCGGTAACGGCAAGCACTTCCCCCAGCAGCGACCAGTGCAGGTTGCCGTGCAGGGCCATGCCACCCTTCAGGCCGATGGTCAGCATCAGCAGCAGCGACAGGATGTCGTAGACCGCCTTGGGGATGGCAAGGTCCGAGCGCAGGGAGCCGGCGATCAGACCAAGAATGAAAAACATGACGATGATATCGGGCATGAAGCATGTTCCGCAGGGGCTTGATTAAAAAGCGTAGGCCAAAAAAGAGCCCCTGTGCGGGGCTCTGGTCGGTGAGTTTCAGGCTTCAGGCGCTGAGCCTGAGTGCGTTCTCTGCAGGCGGTCTGTGCACCGAGCGTTCCTCGTCCGTTGCGCTGGCAGCATTGTTCACCACCTGATAGACATGGAAGGCCTCCGGGCCAAAGGGATCAACGGCCGTGTCTACGTAGCAATGGCTAACCGGCACCGGCACACCCGAGCCAACCACCATGAACTGATGCTCGCTTACCGGCAGGTCGATCTTCAGTGGCTCTTCGACCCACAGGTATACGCGTTTCTGGGCAACCACATACTCGCAGCGCACGATCCGGAACCCCTCGCGCAGGGCCAGGCTGGTCACCTGCTTGTCATTGGCCAGTTGATACTGATGGATGGTTTTCATGACCTGTCTCCGAACAGTTTTGACGGATTCAGGGTCAGCTAAATGAGGGTCTTTATAAATCGATCTATTTGGAATTTATAGTTCGATTTTTTCGATGCTATCGTCCAGCTCGGGCCGAGACTTCAACAGTGCCTCAATGGCCGGGTTGCCGCTGGAGCGCGCGCGGGTGACGGCGTAGAGCGTCTCTCTGACCTCGCCAATCGAGCCGATACACTCCACTTCGTACTGGCGACATACCTCATCGTGAATCACCGTCGGGGCGGCAAAGTAGCCCAGCCCTTGGCGGCCGAATACCTTGATCAACGCACTGTCGTCGACCTCGGCCACCACATTGATGCGGATCCGCTTGGCTGCAAACCAGTTCATCAGCTCGTTGATATAGGGCGCATTGAGAGAGGTCGTCAGAAAGGGCTGGCGGTCCAGGCTCAAGGGAAAGCCGGGCCTGAGCCGCGCGGCCAGCTCCGGGGTGGCAAACAGGGATATGGACGAGCTGGCCAGCCGCGTGGCGCGAAACTGGCCGGCGTCCTTGAAGTCGGGCTGGCGGTCGGTCAGCAGAATATCCAGCTCCCGTTGGCCGAGTTGGCGCAGCAACTGCCCCGTCTCCCCGGTCTGGCAGACCAGATGCACCGGCCGCGGCTGCGACAGCGCAGGCTCGGTCAAATGGTAGGCGATCAGTTTGTGGATGGAGGCGGCGATGCCGATAGCCAGCGTCAACGGGCGATTTTCCGGCGGCTGCTGCAGAACCTCGGTCAACGACTGCACAGACATGGAAAATGTCGTCGGCATAGGAAAACACCGTCTTGCCGAAGTCGGTCAGCTGCAGCGAGCGGTTGGCCCGCTTGAACAGTGCACCACCCAGCGACGCCTCCAGCGTTGCCAGCTGGCCGCTCAGGGTCTGCGGTGAAAGGTCGAGACTCTCCGCCGCCCGGACAATCGAGCCTGAGCGAGCGATCATCCAAAAATAGTGCAGGTGGCGAAGGTTGAGGTGTTCCACTGGTCTGCGCTCATCAGCTAGAGGGATGATTTGTTGCAGGCTAGATGTTAACAGTCCCGCGCTTGCAGCGGTCGATTATGCCGGCGCCGCGCTATTCATAGGCGAGGCGAATTTGTTCCAGTTTTCCGCTGCTGCGCAACTGGTCAAGCGCCTCCGCCCAGCGGGTAACGACGGCCTCTGAACTGTCGCGGCTGAAAGCGATGTACAGCGAAGAGCGAAACAGCTCCAGCGGAATCTGTCGCAGGGTGCCAGCGGGTATCTGCAAGAGCCTGCTGTAGTAGGCCACCCCGGCCGGGGTGTCTCCGACAATGATCTGAGTGCGGCCGGCCAGCAGCATTCGATACAGCTGAACGTTCTGATTCGCGCTGCGATCGAGATTTCTAAAGCCAAGCGATTCAAGGGTGTCGGGTACCAGACCGGCATGCCGGGTGGTGATGCGCGGCGCCTGCATCAGCTGTGCCAGCGAGTGTATGGGCGCTTCGCTGCTGGCTAGCTGGTAAGGGTAGATAGCTTCCTCAGCGATGGGGCCAACCCAGCGGTAGCTAGACTCGCGCTCAGGCGTGCGAAACAATGAGTACATGATCGTTTTCGGCTGCTGGCGAAGGTCGTAAGTAGCTCGCATGCTGGGCACCGCCTCAATCGGGAAGTTATCACCGGTAAGCGCCATGATTGCGTTCACTACCTCTGTCGTCAGTCCGGTCAGTTGTCCGTCCTGCAGGTAGTTGTAGGGTGCCCACTCCTCGGTCACGATTCGATACTCATCCGCCTTGGCTCTTGCGCCGAGCAGGATGCATAGCAGTGTGACGAGCAGTACGCTGTTCTTCACGGGACAGTTTTGGGCCTGATGAGGATCGGTGTGTAGCTAGCTGCAGCATAGTCAAACGCGGGCGATAGGTACAAACAGCATGAAGGCGAGATGGCGGCAGGTTTAGTGACGAGACGGTGCGCCGAGTTTTGCCGCAAATTTGTGATGGGTACACGGCATGACACCGTTTAGGCTTCCATACTTTTGTGCTTTACAGCCCCGATTGAGTTGCGCTCGTTGCGGCTGCGCCGAGTGGGCTTGAGTGGCTTTGGCGACGTGAGTGAAATGAATCGGTTTGCGTTGAACCGATAGTT
This sequence comes from Halopseudomonas sp. MFKK-1, assembly GCF_027474385.1. Lineage (NCBI taxonomy): Bacteria > Pseudomonadati > Pseudomonadota > Gammaproteobacteria > Pseudomonadales > Pseudomonadaceae > Halopseudomonas > Halopseudomonas sp. MFKK-1. Next base: position 648,584 of record NZ_CP114836.1, on the reverse strand, counting down.
TTGTCTGCGCCATGCATCGCGGTGTTGGTAAAAAGGGTTAGCGGTTTGGCGAAATCAGTCAAACCCGAGTGGGCCGTGTGCGTGAAACCATAGTTTGGCTCTAGATTGTGACCATAGCTTGGCCAAAAGCTACGGGATCTGCGATGGCATCAACGGCTGCACAGGTCGTTACTCACGTTGAACCGAGTTTTTCAACAGAATCGGCCGAAAGCGGAGGCTCTTCAGCAAGCAGTATCTCTGGAGTGTTGGGCTGGCCATCAGTTGAGCGGCGCAAAGCCTTCCCCATGGTGCGAGACGATACCCAGGCAGGGTTTTGATCAGCTTGGTCAGGAAGAAGCGTCTGGTTCGAGCTTTGGAATGGGCAGGCGGCCGCGATAAGCCGGTCTGCCAGTGTCGCTTGTTCTTACTGTCGAGTCAGGCGCACGCAGAGTTGCTCGCGGCCATGGCAGGTAAAATTTTTACCAACGTTTGGCCAAAGTGGACGGACTATGGTCCGAAGAGCATACGGGGTGCAGCGGGGAGGGGAGAGTGGTGGGCCCACCAGGACTTGAACCTGGGACCAAGCGATTATGAGTCGCCTGCTCTGACCAACTGAGCTATAGGCCCACGCTGTTATAGCGTCGGGGATTATACGGGCTGTGATGGCTGGTGACTAGGCGCTCGGCGGAGGAAGGCGTTGGCAAATTCGTCGGCGGGAAGCGGGCGGCTTACCAGGTAGCCCTGGATGCTGTCGCAGCCCTGTTCAAGCAGCAGTTCGCGCTGCAGTTCGTTCTCCACGCCTTCGGCGATCACGGCCATGCCAAGATTGTGCGCCAGTACGATGATGGTCTGGCTGATGGCGGCATCGTGGTGGTTGCCGGGCAAGCCGGCAACAAAGCTGCGGTCAATCTTGAGGGTATCCAGCGGCAGTTCCTTCAGGTACGCCAGTGAGGAGTAGCCTGTGCCGAAGTCGTCGATGGACAGGTGAATGCCCATGCTGCTGAACAGATCGAGCAGGACGATGGCTTCGCGGTTCTGGTTCATCACGAAGTCTTCGGTAATCTCCAGTTCAAGCTGGCTGGCGGACAGGCTGTGTTTGGCCAGGGCGCGTCGAATATCGTTTACCAGGTGGTCCCCGATCAGTTGGGCGCCGGAGACGTTGATGGCCATGCGCGGTGCGGTGAGGCCCTGGTCGCGCCATTGGGCGAGCTGGGCGCAGGCGATGTTGAGGATGGTGCGGCCCAGATCCACGATCAGGCCGGTTTCTTCGGCCAGAGGGATGAATTGGTCGGGTTCGACCATGCCCCGCTGGGGGTGGTTCCAGCGTACCAGTGCTTCGGCGCCGTCCAGCTTGCCGCTGCTCAGGTCCAGTTTGGGCTGGTAGTGAAGCACAAACTCGTTGCGCTCCAGGCCGCGACGCATGTCGTTTTCCATCTCCAGGCGCTGGTGGGCGCTGGCTGTCAGGTCGCTGGTATAGAACGCGTAGCGGTTGCGCCCCTGGTTCTTGGCCCTGTACATGGCGGCATCGGCATGCTTGATCAGGCTGTTGACGTCGTCGGCGTCGGTTGGGAACAGGCTGATGCCGATGCTGGCGCTGACGAAGAGTTCGTGGCCGGCGCAGATGAACGGGGCGCGGAAGACGGCAAGTAGCTTGTCGGCAATGGCGGCGGCGTCGGTGTCGGTACGCAGATTGGGAAGCAGGACGATGAACTCGTCGCCGCCGTGCCGGGCGACCGTGTCGATGTCACGCAGGACCGAGCACAGGCGCTGGCTGACCAGTTGCAGCAGGCTATCGCCAACCGGGTGGCCCAGGCTGTCGTTGATTTGCTTGAAACGGTCAAGGTCGATAAACAGCAGGGCGCCGATGTGTTCCTCGTGATTGAGTGCCTGGCTGTGCAGCGACTCTCGCAGTCGTGCCTCGAACAGGGTGCGATTGGGCAGACCGGTCAACGGGTCATGGTGGGCCTGATGGTCGAGTCGCGCCTGGGTGTGCTTGAGCGGTGTGATGTCGCTGAACACCGCAACCAGATGGCTCAGGCTGCCGTCGACGTTAAGCACCTGGCTGACGTTGGACCAGGAGGCGTAGAGTTCGCCGTTGGGGCGGCGGTTCCAGGACTCTCCCTGCCAGTGCCCCTGTTCCCGGATGGCGCGAGATGCCTGTGCGACTACCTCCTGATCTTCAACGTTGGCTGACAGCATGTGCAGTGGTTGGCCAATGGCGTCGGCGGCGTCGACACCTGTAATCTGGCTGAAGGCGCGATTGACTGCGGCGATATTGCCGGAGGAATCGGTGATGATCACGCCTTCGTTCGTGTTCTCGAAGACGGTTGCGGCCTGGCGCAGGGAGTTTTCCATTTCCAGGCGCTCGGTGACGTCACGGGCGATGCTGAGCATGCACTCCTGGTCGTTGATGGTGATCGCCTCGGTACAGATCTCGACCCAGCGTACCTCGTCGTTTGCGGTGGTGATCTGCGAGAGCATGTCACGCACCCGGCCTTCGCGCCGCAGGGTGTCCACCATGCGCGTGCGGTCGGCATCGTTGCGCCAGATTCGCAGGGCGAGCGTGCTGCTGCCGATGGCCTGGGTGCGGGTGTAGCCGGTGATGCGGGTGAAGCCTTCGTTGACGTCGAGCAGCATGCCGTCACTGGCCTTGGTGATCAGCAGGCCGTCTGGTGAAGCGTGGAAGGCGCGGGAAAATTTCTGCTCGGACAGGCGCAGTTGTTCCTGGGTGAGCTTCAGGGCCGAGATGTCTCGAATCACGGTAACCAGGACCGGCTGGCCGTCGATGCTCACCGGTCGGGCCGAGAGCAGACCGGTAAAGCGGCTGCCGTCAGCCCGCCGGAACTCCAGTTCAACGTTGCTCTTGGTTCGGGTCAGCAGGAGCGCGAGCAGCCTGGGCCCTGTGCCCGGTTCGTTCCACAGGTTCAGCTCCGTTGCGGTATGGCCGACGGCGTCGCTCATGCTGATGCCGAACTGCTCCTCGAAGGTCTGGTTGACGGCCATCAACCGGCCCTCTTCGGCGTCAGCCAGAACGATGGTGTCCGGGCAGTTGTGAAAGACCGACGAGAATTTCTGTTCCGAGCTGCGCAGGGCCTGTTCGGCGAGCTTCTGTTCCTGAATGTCGATCAGCAGGCCGTGCAGTGAGGCTGCCTCGTATTCCTGGCTGGTGACGCGGTTGATGATGGCGCGCACCCATACATAATCACCACACTCGCGGTACAGGCGGAAATCGAAGCTTTGCTGCTGATGGGTCAGTGCATGGTCGCGCAGGCTGTCCAGAACGCGGCGATGATCCTCCGGGTGCAGGTGGTCGGCCAGAAAGTCGGGGCTTAGCCAGTTGCTGGCGGGGTAGCCAAGCAGGTCGGCTGCGTGGGGCGAGGTATAAATGAAACGCAGTGAGGGGTAGGACATTTCCCATGTGACGACGTGCAGCTTCTCAACCAGGGTGCGGTAGCGGTGTTCCTGCTGTCTGAGCAGCTCCAGTGCTTCCTGGCGCTGCATCACGGCGCGCCTGCGCAGCTGATTAAGGCCGTGCGCCGCCAGCAGAAGTATGCAGGACAGCAGCAGCACGCCAGCCTGCGTGATCTGCAGGTCGGGTGCCATGGGGATATTGATGGCACTGCATCCTGCGCCGGCCATTGCCAGCCCTGCGGCAACCAATCCCTTTGCGGCGACGTTCATTCGACGGGAAACCTGTATCCATGGCTACTCGATATTGTTTCGCCAGTTTAGCCCCAGGATGCGGTGCATGCCCACCCCCCGCTGGCGCAGGGCCACAAACAACAACGCCCGGCACAGGCCGGGCGTTGCTATTGACTGCATGCAGGTGACTCAGTCGTCGAGGAAGCTGCGCAGGTGATCGCTGCGGGTCGGGTGACGCAGCTTGCGCAGTGCCTTGGCTTCGATCTGACGAATCCGCTCACGGGTAACATCGAACTGCTTGCCGACTTCCTCGAGGGTATGGTCGGTGTTCATGTCGATGCCGAAGCGCATGCGCAGTACCTTGGCTTCACGGGCAGTGAGGCCGGACAGTACGTCGCGGGTCGCTTCCTTGAGGTTCTCCACGGTCGCCGAATCGATCGGTGATTCCATGGTGCCGTCCTCGATGAAATCGCCCAGATGCGAATCTTCGTCGTCACCGATGGGGGTTTCCATCGAGATCGGTTCCTTGGCGATCTTCAGGACCTTGCGGATCTTGTCCTCGGGCATCTCCATGCGCTCGCCCAGCTCTTCCGGGGTCGGCTCGCGACCCATCTCCTGCAGCATCTGGCGGGAGATTCGGTTGAGCTTGTTGATGGTCTCGATCATGTGTACCGGAATACGGATGGTACGGGCCTGATCCGCAATGGAGCGGGTGATGGCCTGACGAATCCACCAGGTGGCGTAGGTCGAGAACTTGTAGCCGCGACGGTATTCGAACTTGTCTACCGCTTTCATCAGGCCGATGTTGCCTTCCTGAATCAGGTCAAGGAACTGCAGGCCGCGGTTGGTGTACTTCTTGGCGATCGAGATCACCAGACGCAGGTTGGCCTCAACCATCTCTTTCTTGGCACGACGCGCACGCGCCTCGCCGATGGACATGCGGCGGTTGATGTCCTTGATTTCGGAGATGGTCAGGCTGGCGTTTTCTTCCAGCTCGGCCAGCTTCTTCTGGGCGCGCAGGATGTCACCCTTGAGGGCTTCCAGGCCTTCGCTGTAGCGCGGGCTGTCGGCCAGCAGGGAGTCGACCCAGCCTTCATTGACTTCGTTGCCGGGGAAGCTGCGCAGGAAGTCGGCGCGCGGCATGCGTGCGTCGCGGACGCACAGTTGCATGATGGCGCGTTCCTGCTTGCGGATCTGGTCCTGGGCATCACGGACACGGTTGACCAGCGCTTCATACTGTTTCGGGATCAGCTTGATCGGCATGAACAGGGTGGCCAGGGCCTCTTGCTCGGCAACGGCTTTGGGGCTGTTGCGCGGGTGCTTCTTCAGCACCTTCTGCAGTTTTTCCAGCTGTTCCTTGATGGCGGTAAAGCGCAGGCGGGCCACTTCCGGATCGGGGCCACCATCGCCTTCGTTGTCATCGCTGTCGTCGTCCGAGTCTTCCTCGTCGTCTTCCTCGTCGTCGTCCTTCTTGGTTTCCTTGGAGGCGACCGCGGGTATGTCGTCGCTGTTGACGCCGGACATGCCGTCGTCATCGGGATCGATATAGCCGCTGAAAATGTCGGACAGGCGACCGCCTTCCTCAACCACGCGAGCGTAGTCGGCAAGGATGCCGTCGACGGTGCCGGGGAACATGGAGATGGCCGCCATGACTTCACGGATGCCTTCCTCGATGCGCTTGGCGATTTCGATTTCGCCTTCGCGAGTCAGCAGCTCGACCGTACCCATTTCGCGCATGTACATGCGGACCGGGTCGGTGGTGCGACCGATATCGGTTTCCACGGCAGCCAGGGCAGCGGCAGCTTCTTCGGCGGCAGCTTCGTCGGCATCATTATCGGCCAGCAACAGCGCATCGGCATCGGGTGCGGTTTCAAAAACCGTGATGCCCATGTCGTTGATCATGCGGATAATGTCTTCCACCTGTTCCGGATCGGAGATATCCTCGGGCAGGTGATCGTTGACCTCCGCATAGGTCAGATAGCCCTGCTCGCGACCGCGGGCGATGAGCTCTTTAAGACGGGATTGCTGTTGCGCTTTTCCGGACATAACAACCCTTGTGGATGCCTAGGTGTGCAAAAAATAAGCTGCGGATTATACCCTGATTTCGCCTGCTGACGCCACTTGAGGCGCGGTCAGCCGTCGTTTTTCCGGGTGTTTCGTGAGCCCAGCAGGTCTCGCAGCTGTTGCTTTTCCTCGGCAGAGAGCGGTTCGGTGACCGATTTGTCGAGGAGGTGCTGAAGTCGTCGCTCGTTTTGTTGAGCGGTTAGTCTGTTAATGGTGTCGAAAAACTGTTGTTCAAGGTTCACGCCGGGACTGGTCAGCAGCCACTCCTGTTCTGCCAGGCGATTCAACTGCTCCCCCATCGCCGTGCCGTGCCAGCGCGCCAGCAGTTCAATTGTAGTCAGCCCGGGCTGTTTCTGCGCAGCGTCAACCAGCGCTACCAGCAGCCTTGCCTCGTCGTCGTCCTCGTCGGCCATTTGATTGGCCTGTTGGGCATGTGCGGCCAGGTGCGGGTGGTGCAGCAGGGTTCGCACGGCTTGCAGTAACGGGCTGTCTACTTCCCTGCGCAGCGCCTTTTTGCCGCCGCTGCGACCTTTGCGTTCGCTGTCGCGCGGAGTGAAACGGCGGCTCTCCGATGTGGCCGGCGGTTTGCTGTCCATACCTTCCGGCAGGTAGTAGTCGCCGTCGGAGTCATCCCTTTCCGACCAGTCGCCCCAGGCGTCCATTGGTACGGCTTCGTCATGGCGCGGGTACGCATGGTTGCCTGCGTCGTTGCCCGCAGGCTGCTCTGTCGCCGTCGGCATCGCTGCCGGTTCAATGCTGTCCAGGTCAAGCCCGGTCTGTTGTTGCAGCGACTGCCTCAGCAGGCGGCGCAACATGCTGCCGGGGATCTGGTCAATCAGCGGCAGGGCCAGTGAGGCCATGTGCGCCTTGCCTTCCAGGCTGTCGGCGCCGGTTTCTTCGGCAAGGTGCCGGAACAGATAGTCGGTAAGCGGCAGCGCTTCACGTTCCAGTCGACGACGGAAGGCGTCGGTGCCTTCTTCGCGCACCATGGTGTCCGGGTCCTGGCCATCCGGCAGGAACAGAAAGCGCACATGGCGACCATCTTCCAGCACCGGGAGCGCCGAATTGAGTGCGCGCCAGGCGGCTTGCCGTCCGGCGCGGTCGCCGTCGAAACAGAAAATCACATTGTGCACCAGTCGGAATAGGCGCCTGAGGTGCTCTTCGCTGGTGGCGGTGCCCAGTGTGGCAACGGCATTGGTGATGCCGTGCTGCGCCAGCGCGATCACGTCCATGTAGCCTTCGACGACCAGAATCTCGTTCAGTTGCCGATTCTGTTGCTTGGCTTCATAAAGCCCGTACAGCTCCTGTCCCTTGTGGAAGACCGTGGTCTCCGGGGAGTTCAGGTACTTGGGCTTCTCGTCGCCCAGTACGCGGCCGCCAAAGCCGATGGTGCGGCCTCGGCTGTCGCGAATCGGAAACATGATGCGGTCGCGGAAGCGATCGTACCGGCCGCCGCTGTCCGGGTTTTCCACTACCAGGCCGGCATCGATCAGGGCTTTTTGTTCGCTGGTGTCGCGGGCCAGGTGCGACATCAGGTTGTCCCAGCCGGGCGGGGCGAGGCCCAGGTCGTACACTTTTGCGATCTGCCCCGACAGGCCGCGTCCTTTCAGGTAGCTGACCGCCCGCTGGCGAGCCGGATGCTGGCGCAGTTGCTGCCGATAGTAGGCGGCAGCCTGCTCCAGCAGGGCGTAAAGCGGGTTGTCCTTGCGCGGTGTCCGGTTGTTGCTCTTGCGACCATCGCTGCGCTCCTCGTGCGGCACCTCGACGCCGGCCTGGCGTGCGAGCTCTTCTACCGCCTGGGGGAAATCCAGACGATCGAAATCCATCACGAAGCTCAGTGCGCTGCCGCCGGCGCCGCAGCCGAAACAATAGTAGAACTGCTTGTCCGGGCTGACGCTGAACGACGGTGACTTCTCGTTGTGGAACGGGCAGAGCGCAGAGTAGTTCTTGCCGGTCTTCTTCAGCTTCAGCCGTGCCCCGACGACTTCGACAATGTCGATCCGTCCGAGCAGGTCATCAATGAAGCCCTGAGGAATAAGTCCGGCCATGCTGTCTGCGGTGCCCCTGCGAGAGTGCGTCGTTGCCGGCGTACTGTACTGTTCGTGGCTTTATGCGCTGGCAAATGCACAAAGACGCAAAAATCCAGCCAATTCCTTTCGGAAGGCCGGAAAGATGCGTGTTCCAGTGCTGTTCAGTCTGGTGATGCGAGCGCGGTGCGCTGCATCGGTGGGCCTGTGATCAGGCCCGATCAGAGCTGAGTATTGGAACTCAGTACAGGCGCTCGCGACGACGCTGTTCGCGCTGAACTTTCTTGGCGTGACGCTTTACAGCAGCAGCTGCCTTGCGCTTGCGCTCGGTAGTGGGCTTCTCGTAAAACTCGCGACGACGCACTTCAGCCAGAACACCGGCTTTTTCGCAGGAGCGTTTGAAACGACGCAGGGCCACGTCGAAGGGTTCGTTCTCTTTAACTTTGACGGCAGGCATTTCGTACCTTTCTCAAACGTTGGTAGTCATGGCCGTAGGCAATATTGCCTGCGGCGATTGCATTTCAAGGGACGCGGATGTTACCGCCTTCATCTGTAAAAAGCAAAGCCTATGACGTCCATCAGGGTAAAAAACTGGCCTGTGGGCGTCTGGCTGATTATGATGCGCGGCAGATGACATTCATGTAATTCGAGGCACAGGGCCAAGCATGCGCGTTCTGGGTATTGAGACTTCCTGCGACGAAACCGGCATCGCGCTGTACGACAGTGAGCGAGGCCTGCTGGCGGACGCGTTGTTCAGCCAGATCGACCTGCACCGGGTGTACGGTGGCGTGGTGCCTGAGTTGGCCTCGCGCGATCACGTCAAGCGCATGGTACCACTGATGCGCGAGGCGTTTGCCAAGGCCGGTTTGCAGCCGGGTGAGGTTGATGCGGTGGCCTACACGGCCGGTCCCGGTCTGGTGGGGGCCCTGCTGGTTGGCGGTGCCTTTGCGCGGGCGCTGGCCTTTGCCTGGGGCGTGCCGGCGTTGGGTGTTCACCATATGGAGGGGCATCTGCTGGCGCCCTGTCTGGAGGAGCATCCGCCCGAGTTTCCGTTCGTCGCCTTGCTGGTGTCCGGCGGCCACACGCAACTTGTCCGGGTAGACGGTATCGGCCAATACCAGTTGCTGGGGGAGTCGCTGGACGACGCCGCCGGGGAAGCCTTCGACAAAACCGCCAAGCTGATGGGGCTGCCGTATCCGGGCGGCCCCGAGATTGCACGGCTGGCCGAGCAGGGGCGCCCCGGTGCCTTTGTATTTCCCCGTCCGATGACTGACCGCCCCGGCCTGACCTTTAGTTTCAGTGGCCTGAAAACCGCCGTGCTGACGGCATGGCAGGCGTGTTCGCAGCAGGGGCAGCCGGATCAGCAGACGCTGGCCGATATCGCGCTCGGCTTTGAAACGGCGGTAGTCGAGACGCTGACCATCAAGTGCCGCCGGGCACTCAAACAGACCGGGCTCAAGCGCCTGGTCATTGCCGGCGGCGTCAGCGCCAACCGCCGCCTGCGACAGCAGCTGGAGAGCATGACCGCCGAGTTGAAGGGCAACGTGTTTTATGCACGCCCGGCGTATTGCACCGATAATGGCGCAATGATCGCCTATGCCGGATGCCAGCGGCTGCTGGCCGGCCAGCAGGATGAGGGCGGTATCGAAACGCGGGCGCGTTGGCCGATGGAGCAGTTGCCGCCGATTGCGGTCAAGGCCTGAAGCGGTTTTCTACTCCTGCCAGCAGCCGGCCGATGTTGAGGCGGTGGCGCAGCAGAATAAGCAGCACTATCAGTGTGACCGGCAGCAGCAGTGCCGGGGCCAGCCAGGCGAGGGCTGGTGGCAGCGTCAGGCTGGCCAGCAGCGATGCCAGTGAGGCGATCCGCTGCCAGTAAAAGGTCAGGCCCCAGGCCAGCGCTGCGATCAGGGCCGCAGGCCAGCAGAGCATCAGCATAACGCCGGCAGCGGTGGCAACACCCTTGCCACCCTGCAGGCGATGAAAGATAGGCAGGATATGGCCGCACACGGCGGCCAGACCGACCCAGCCCTGTTGCAGCAGAGAAAGGTCGGCATAGCGTGCCAGCGCCACGGCCAGTGCGCCCTTGCCGAGATCGCCGGCCAGGGTGGCCAGCGCCAGAGAGCGGTTGCCAAGGCGCAGCATGTTGCTGGCGCCGGGGTTGCCGGAGCCCAGTTTGCGCGGGTCCGGCAGGTGACGCAGGTGGCTGATCAGCACGGCAAAGGAGACCGAGCCGAGCAGATAGGCGATGACCAGCCAGAACAGAAACTGGGTATGCATGCAGCGGATCCCGGGCAAAATGACGTTTGATTGTAGTCGACACGGGAGCAACCTGTGGATCAGGTTTTTATCAAAGGGTTAGCGGTAGATGCCGTCATTGGCGTCTATGACTGGGAGCGCACCATCCGCCAGCGGCTGGTGTTCGATCTCGATATGGGCTGGGACATCCGTCCGGCTGCCGCGGGCGACACGCTTGAGCACACCCTCAACTACGCGGCAATCAGCGAGCGCGTGCAGGGCTTTGTCGAGCAGAGCAGCTTCCTGCTGGTCGAGACGCTGGCCGAGCAGCTGGCTGCGCTGCTCATGAACGAATTCTCCATTCCCTGGCTGCGTCTGCAGGTCACCAAGCCGGGCGCGGTGCCGGCGGCATCCGGCGGCGTCGGGGTGTTGATCGAGCGGGGAGTCAAACCCGCGTGACCATCGTCTATCTGGGTGTGGGCACCAACACTGAACGCGAATATCACCTGCAGCGCGGGCTGGATGCGCTGGCCGAGTTGTGCGGCGAGTTGCAGTTGTCGCCGGTGTTTGAAAGCGACGCGGTCGGGGTGCTCGGCAGGCGCTTTTACAACATGGTGGTCGCCGTCGAAACGCGGCTGGCGCTGGCGGATCTGAATGCGGCGCTGAAGGCGATCGAGGCCGCCTGCGGCCGGCGTGAGTCGCCGCAACCCGGGCGCATCACGCTGGATATCGACGTGCTTTGTTATGGCGATCTGGCCGGCGTGCATGACGGCATTACCCTGCCGCGCCCGGAAGTCATCCGCAACGCCTTTGTGCTCTGGCCGCTGGCATTGGTCGCAGCGCAGGCCAAACTGCCCGGCAGCGGGCAGACATTCGGTCAGCTCTGGGAGGGCTGGCAGGGGAACCAGGCGCTGTGGCCGGTCGCCTTCACATGGCGTGGTCGGTCACTGACGCCGGTCGAACTGCTGGCGGGGTATCAGCCGCGCGAGGCCTTGTAGTCGCTTAACGCTTCCAGCCGCGCCTGCTCCAGGGCGCGGCCCATCTCGGCGCCCTGCAGGCCCTTATCCAGTAACGGCTGAATATCTACCGCGCGCGCGGCCTGCGCCGCGCCGCGCAGGTAGTCCGCCTGCGGGTAGGGGCGCTGTTCAAACCCGGTGCGGCCCTGGGCGTCGGCCACGCATACCGCCAGAAACTGCTCGAAGCGCTCGCCGCGGCGGTAGATATCCAGCGCCTTGAACAGCTTGAGCAATGTCTGCGGGCGCAGCTCCAGTGCTCTGTGACAGTGGGTGTGATACTCACAGGCCAGCAGTGCCAGTTCCTGACACTCACGCGGTGCCTTGCAGCGCTGGTTGACGGCTTTGACGGCCTTCAGGCCGCTGGTCTCGTGGCCGTGATGCTTTGGCCAGTGCTCCGGGCGCGTCAGCCCCTTGCCAAGGTCATGCAGCAGGCAGGCCCAGCGGGCCGGCAGCGGCAGCTGGTCTCTGGCGGCGATCTGCAGTACTTGCAGGACGTGGACGCCGGTGTCGATTTCCGGGTGATGCGCTTCCGGCTGCGGCACGCCAAACAGGGCGTCGACTTCCGGCAGCAGTTCGGCCAGTGCGCCACAGTCGCGCAGTACCTGAATGAATACGTCCGGGCTCGGTTCCATCAGGGCGCGGCTGATTTCCATCCAGCTGCGCTCGGCAGTCAGACTCTGCAGCTCGCCCGACTCACTCAGCTGGCGCATCAGCGCCATGGTCTCGTCGGCCACGCGAAAGCCGAGGCTGGCGTAACGGGCGGCGAAGCGCGCAACCCGCAGCACCCGCAGTGGATCTTCTGCAAAGGCGGGGGAGACGTGGCGCAATATCTTCGCCTGCAGGTCGCGCTGGCCGCCGTAGGGGTCGATGATCCGGCCGTCCTCGGCCCGGGCCATGGCGTTGACTGTCAGGTCCCGGCGGATCAGATCCTCTTCCAGGGTGACGTCCGGGCTGGTGTGGAAGACAAACCCGCCGTAGCCAACGCCGCTTTTGCGCTCGGTGCGGGCGAGTGCGTACTCCTCGCCCGAGGTCGGATGCAGAAACACCGGAAAGTCCTGGCCGACCAGACGGAAACCCTCCTGCTGCAACTGCTCCGGCGTCGCGCCAACCACAACCCAGTCGCGGTCTGTTACCGGCAAACCAAGCAGTTGGTCGCGGACTGCGCCGCCGACCAGGTAGGTGTAGTAACTCTCAGGCATCGACACGGACTCTGGCTAAAGGGGAGTAGCTTCAAGCTTCAAGCTGCAAGCTGCAAGCAAAACCCGCGCGGTGTCTAGTCGCGCGGGTTTTCTTTTGGCTGCACATGACCGCAGAAACTTGAGCAACACTTGACGGCATAGCCGCCGAACTCACCCTGATTAGGCTTGCAGCTTGCAGCTTGCAGCTTGCAGCTTGCAGCTTGCAGCTTGCAGCTGGCGCACCGCGCCCCTATATGGGCGGAATATTCAGGTCGAAGCGCGGCAGGCGGTCTTCCTCCGGTTTGGGGCGGGGCGGGATGTGGGCTTCGGCCACGATTCGTTCTCCGTCGACGCTTTCCAGGTGAATGTCGAACCCCCACAGGCGATGCAGGTGGCGGAGCATTTCGTCGGTGGATTCGCCGAGCGGTTTGCCCTGATGGCGCTGGTGGCGCAGGGTCAGGGAGCGGTCGCCGCGGCGGTCCACCGACCAGATCTGGATGTTCGGTTCGCGGTTGCCGAGGTTGTACTGCGCTGCCAGCAGTTCGCGTACCGCGCGGTAGCCGCTGTCGTCGTGAATGGCGGCGACTTCCAGGTGGTCGTCGGCTTCGTCGTCGACGATGGCAAACAGCTTGAAGTCGCGGATCACCTTGGGTGACAGGTACTGCAGGATAAAACTTTCGTCCTTGAAGGTGCGCATGGCGAACTTGAGGGTTTCCAGCCAGTCACTGCCGGCAATATCGGGGAACCAGCGGCGATCTTCCTCGGTCGGGTGTTCGCAGATGCGGCGAATGTCCTGCATCATCGCAAAGCCCAGCGCGTAGGGGTTGATGCCGCTGTACCAGTTGCTGTCGAACGGTGGCTGGTAGACCACGCTGGTGTGGGACTGCAGAAACTCCATCATGAAGCCGTCGGTGACCTTGCCCTCGTCATACAGGTGGTTGAGCAGGGTGTAGTGCCAGAAAGTGGCCCAGCCCTCGTTCATCACCTGGGTCTGGCGCTGGGGGTAGAAGTACTGCGCGACCTTGCGCACGATGCGGACGACTTCGCGCTGCCAAGGCTCCAGTAGCGGTGCGTTCTTCTCGATGAAATACAGCAGGTTTTCCTGGGGTTCGCTCGGGTAGCGGGGGTGTACCTGCTCATCCTGCGCGTGGTGCGGGTTGACCGGGATGGTGCGCCACAGCTCGTTGACCTGGCGCTGCAGGTGCTCCTCGCGCTCCTGCTGGCGTTGCCGTTCTTCCGCGGCAGAGATCGGGTAGGGCCGCTTGTAGCGGTCGACGCCGTAGTTCATCAGGGCGTGACAGGAGTCGAGCAGGTCCTCGACGGCGTCAATCCCGTAGCGGTCTTCGCATTCGCTGATGTACTGCTTGGCGAACACCAGGTAGTCAATGATCGCGCTGGCGTCGGTCCAGCTGCGGAACAGGTAGTTGCCCTTGAAGAACGAGTTGTGGCCGTAGCAGGCGTGGGCAATCACCAGTGCCTGCATGCACATGGTGTTCTCTTCCATCAGGTAGGCAATGCAGGGGTCGGAGTTGATGACGATTTCGTAGGCCAGCCCCATGTGGCCTCGGCGGTAGCCTTTTTCGGTGGCGAGAAAATGCTTGCCGTAGGACCAGTGGTGATAGCCCAGCGGCATGCCTACCGAGGCGTAGGCGTCCATCATCTGCTCTGCAGTGATGACCTCGATCTGGTTGGGATAGGTATCCAGTCCGTAGACCTCGTGGGCGATACGGCCGATCTCCTGGTCGTACTCGCGGATCAGCTCGAAGGTCCACTCCGAGCCGGTGGATATGGGGTTCCGGCTCATGTCGCCATCCTCTTCTGGAACAGCTTGCGAAACACCGGGTAGATGTCCCCGGCATCGACAATCTGCTGCTGGGCGAAACTGTCGGCAAAGTGCTCGGCGACCGCTTCATACTCGTGCCACAGGGTCTGATGCTCGCGTGGGGTGATTTCCACGTAGCAGTAGTACTGCATCGCCGGCATGATCTGGCGCACCAGCAGGTCGCGGCAGATCGGCGAGTCGTCGTTCCAGTTGTCGCCGTCGGATGCCTGGGCGCAGTACAGGTTCCACTCGCCGGGCGGGTAGCGCTGTTCAATGATCTGCTGCATCAGCCGCAGGGCGCTGGACACGATGGTGCCGCCGGTTTCGCGCGAGTAGAAGAATTCTTCCTCGTCGACTTCCTTGGCGCTGGTGTGGTGACGGATGAACACCACTTCGATGCGCTCGTAGTTACGGCGCAGGAACAGGTAGAGCAGAATGTAGAAGCGCTTGGCCAGATCCTTGGTGGCCTGGGTCATGGAGCCGGAGACATCCATCAGGCAGAACATCACTGCCTTGGACGACGGCGTTGGCTGCTTGACGATCAGGTTGTAGCGCAGGTCGAAGGTATCGAGAAAGGGAACGCGCTCGATGCGTGCCTCGAGGCTGGCAATTTCCTCCTGCAGCTGCGCAATACCGGTAATGTCATCCGGATGCTCACGCTTGAGTTGCTCCAGCTCGGCGCGTGCCTCGCGCAGCCGCTTGCGGCTGCCGCCCGAGAGTGCGATGCGCCGTGCCTGCGCCGCGCGCATGGACCGTACGATATTGATCCGCGAGGGGTTGCCCTGCTGGCTGATGCCGGCGCGGACCGGCTTGAAGGTGTCTGTGCCGGTCAACTGGCGCTTGACCAGGTTGGGCAGGGCGAGATCCTCGAACATGAAGTCGAGGAATTCGTCCTGGGTTATCTGAAAGACGAACTCATCCATGCCTTCGCCGCTGTCGCCCGCCTGACTGCCGCCCTGGCCCCCACCGCCACCCTGCGGGCGGGCGATGCGGTCGCCGGTGGCGAACTCGCGGTTACCGGGGTGCACCTGGGTCTGGCGACCGCCCTTGCCATGGTGAAAAATCGGCTCGTCGATGTCGCGGTTGGGGATGCTGATGCTTTCGCCGTGCTCTATATCGGTGATCGAACGACGCCCCACGGCCTCTTCAACCGCCTTCTTGATGTGTGATTTGTAGCGCCGCAGGAACCGCTGGCGGTTCACGGTGCTCTTGTTCTTGCCGTTCAGACGGCGGTCAATCACGTAGCTCATTCAGGGCCCTCCGGGCCAGCCGCAAGCCATAAGCTGCAAGCTTGAAGCTGGCCGTGCTGCTTTGAGGCGCAGCGCATGGTCTCAGGCGGCGCCGCGCTGCTTGCCGCTTGTCGCTTGCGGCTTGAAGCTGCCCAGCGACGGCGCAGCCGTCACTGCGCCTTACGCACCCGCAGGTACCATTCCGACAGCAGCCGCACCTGCTTTTCGGTGTAGCCGCGCTCGACCATCCGGTGGACGAAGTCGTTGTGCTTCTTCTGATCTTCGGTCGAGGCCTTGGCGTTGAAGCTGATGACCGGCAGCAGGTCTTCGGTGTTGGAGAACATTTTCTTCTCGATCACCACGCGCAGCTTCTCGTAGGACAGCCAGCTCGGATTCTTGCCGTTGTTCTGCGCGCGGGCACGCAGCACGAAGTTGACGATTTCGTTGCGGAAGTCCTTCGGGTTGCTGATGCCGGCCGGCTTCTCGATCTTCTCCAGCTCCTCGTTGAGCGACGCGCGGTTGAGGATCTCGCCGGTTTCCGGGTCGCGGTACTCCTGATCCTGAATCCAGAAGTCGGCGTACAGGACGTAGCGGTCGAAGATGTTCTGGCCGTACTCGCTGTAGGACTCCAGATAGGCGGTCTGGATTTCCTTGCCGATGAATTCGACGTAGCGCGGTGCCAGGTACTCCTTGAGGAAACGCAGGTAGCGCTCGCTCACGTCATTGGGAAACTGCTCCTGCTCGATCTGCTGCTCCAGCACGTAGAGCAGGTGCACCGGGTTGGCGGCCACTTCGGTGGTGTCGAAGTTGAAGACCTTGGAGAGGATCTTAAAGGCAAAACGGGTCGACAGGCCGTTCATGCCCTCGTCGACGCCCGCCGCGTCGCGGTATTCCTGAATCGACTTGGCCTTGGGGTCGGTGTCCTTCAGGTTCTCGCCGTCGTAGATGCGCATCTTCGAGTAGACATTGGAGTTTTCCGGCTCTTTCAGCCGCGAGAGTACGGTGAACTGGGCGAGCATCTTCAGGGTGTCAGGTGCGCAGTGGGCATTGGCCAGCGAGCTGTTGGTCAGCAGTTTTTCGTAGATCTGGATCTCGTCGCTGACGCGCAGGCAGTAGGGCACCTTGACGATGTAGATGCGGTCGATGAACGCTTCGTTGTTCTTGTTGTTGCGGAAGCTGTGCCACTCGGACTCGTTGGAGTGGGCCAGAATTACGCCATTGAACGGAATCGCGCCCATGCCTTCGGTGCTGTTGTAGTTGCCTTCCTGGGTGGCGGTCAGCAGTGGGTGCAGTACCTTGATCGGTGCCTTGAACATCTCGACGAACTCGAGCAGGCCCTGGTTGGCACGGCACAAGCCGCCCGAGTAGCTGTAGGCGTCCGGGTCGTTCTGCGGAAACTCTTCCAGCTTGCGGATATCAACCTTGCCGACCAGTGAAGATATGTCCTGGTTGTTCTCGTCACCGGGCTCGGTCTTGGCGACAGCAATCTGCTGCAGCACCGAGGGGTAGAGTTTGACCACGCGGAATTGGGAAATATCGCCGTTGTATTCGTGCAGGCGTTTCACCGCCCAGGGCGAGATGATGCTGTTGAGGTAGCGCCGCGGGATGCCGAAGTCCTCTTCGAGGATGGCCCCATCCTCGGTGGCATTGAACAGGCCGAGTGGCGACTCGAACACCGGCGAGCCCTTGATCGCATAGAACGGTACCTGCTGCATCAGCTCTTTGAGCTTCTCCGCCAGCGAGGACTTGCCGCCGCCAACCGGGCCGAGCAGGTAGAGAATCTGCTTGCGTTCTTCGAGCCCCTGGGCGGCGTGCTTGAAGAAGGAGACGATGTGCTCGATGGCGTCTTCCATGCCGTGGAAGTCGGCGAACGCCGGATAACGCTTGATGACCTTGTTGGAAAAGATGCGTGACAGGCGTGGGTCGAGGGAGGTGTCGACCAGTTCGGGCTTGCCGATGGCCATCAGCAGGCGCTCGGCGGCGGTCGCGTAGGCGGTAGGGTCAGTCTTGCAGAGTTCCAGGTATTCCTGAAGGCTGTACTCCTCTTGCCGGGTGGCTTCAAAGCGGTTCTGGAAATGGCTGAATATGCTCATGACACGACCTCGCTGTTACCAGATAAGAGGTCTGGCGCTTCCGGGCAGCAGCCCGCATGACGCGCTTTACCGGGCGACGGCATTTCCTGATGCGTGAATCCCCCAAGGCGCAACTGCGAGCACGGTCAGGAGTCTGTCGGAGGCGCCGGGCGGCCAATCGATGACTGGTCGTACGGTGGATCCGGCAGGCTCCCGTGTTTATCGGAAGCCGGCAGACCGACGTTCTCTTTCTTGATTCGCCTGACCTCAGGATAGTTGCAAATACGCAGTGCAACAGAAGATTTCTCGGGAAATTTTGTTGCGGGAGGCTGAAGGCGCGGCTGGCGTGGCCTGCGGGCTATTCGTTTAGTGTGGATCGGGTGAGGGGGGCGGGGCTGTGGGGTGGAGAAAGCGCAGCGTCTCCACCGGATAGGTGTGGGATCGGCGCTGCGTTTGAGCAAGGGCTCGTGTGGCAACGCCGGCGGACACGCTGCGCTTAGTCCGCCCTACTGGGCGGTCAAGCGGCCGAGCCTCAGTCGCAGCTTACCTGCTCCGGATAGGTCTGGCGCCATAGGTCAAAGCCGCCATCGAGGCTGTAGGTGTCGGCGAAGCCGATGCTGGCCAGATAGGCGGCGGCGCCCTGGCTGGAGTTGCCGTGGTAGCAGCAGACTATCAGGGGCGCCTGCTGGTCGGCGTTGGCGACGAAGTCGGCAAGGTTGTCGTTGTCCAGGCGGATGGCGCCGGGGATGTGGCCAAAGTCGAAACTTTGCGGGTCGCGGATGTCGACCAGTTGGGCGTTGCTGGCGATCAACTGGCTGGCGGTTTGCGGGTCGATGCGTTTGAAATCGCTCATGCTGGTTCCTCTCAGGTCGCGCAGTCGCAGTGATGCAGTTCGTGGGTATCCAGGTTCATCAGGGTCATGCGGCCACCCCATACGCAGCCGGTGTCCAGCGCATGTACGCCCTGCACGCCGGTGCGGCCTTCGATCGCTGCCCAGTGGCCGAAGATGACCTGAATGTCAGGGTCGCGGCGCGGGTAACGAAACCACGGCGCAAAGCCCTTGGGCGTGGTATCCAGCCCTTCCTTGGATTTGAACTCCAGCGTCCCGTCCGGCTTGCAGAAGCGCATGCGGGTCAGGTAGTTGGTAATCGCACGCAGCCGGTCGATGCCCTTGAGGCCGGGCTTCCAGCGCGCCGGTTCGTTACCGTACATCTCGTCCAGATAGTCTGGCAGACGCTTGTCGCAGCGCAGGATGGTTTCCACCTCGGCGGCCAGCTCCATTGTCTGCTGTACGCTCCAGATTGGCGGGATGCCGGCGTGGGTCATCACATAGCCCAGCTCTGCGTCGAGGTGGGCAAGCGGGCGCTCGCGCAGCCAGTCGAGCAGGGCGACACGGTCGTCGGCCTTGAGCAGGGGTTTGAGGGTGTCTGACTTGCGCAAGCGACTGCCAGCTCGGCTGGCGGCCAGCAGGTGCAGGTCGTGATTGCCCAGAACCGCAACGCAGGCGTTGTCGAGCTGCTTGAGAAAGCGCAGGGTGCCAAGCGAGTCGGGACCGCGGTTGACCATGTCACCAACGGACCAGAGCACGTCCCTGGACGGGTTGAAGCCTACCTCGCTGAGCAGGCATTGGAGCGGCTTTAGGCAGCCCTGGATGTCGCCAACGGCGTAGATGGTCATGGGCGTACGAGTCGATCAGTTCAGTGCGTTGGGTTGGGCCAGACGAAAGCGCGGAATGCTGGCGCTGAACGTGTGGCCATCGCTGGCGCGCATGTCGTAGCTACCTTCCATGGTGCCAACCGGGGTCTCAAGCATGCAGCCGCTGGTATAGGTGTGCTCGTTACCGGGCTCGATCAGCGGTTGCTCGCCGACCACGCCGGGGCCATCAACACGCTGCTGCTTGTTGTTGCCGTCGGTGATCAGCCAGTGACGATGCAGTAGCTGCGCGGCCACCGAGCCCTGATTGCGGATGCTGATGGTATAGGCAAAGGCAAAGCGCTTCTTCTGCGGATCGGACTGCTCCGGCAGGTAGCGGGTCTGCACCGTCACCTCGACGGCATATTGCGGCTCGCCGCTCATGCGTCGCCTGCCCGCTTGCGAGTCAGGCGGTTGGCCAGACGCACGAAGCCGGCCAGGTCGACCTGTTCCGGGCGGGTGCCCGGGTCGATGCCTTCGGCTTCGATCTCTTCTGCGCTGAGCAGCGACTTGAGTGTGTTGCGCAGGGTCTTGCGGCGCTGGTTGAAGGCGTCACGCACCAGGATTTCGAGCACTTCCACGTCGTCGGCCGGATGCGGCAGGGTGGCGTGCGGAATCAGCCGGACGATCGCTGAATCGACCTTGGGCGCCGGGTTGAAGGCGCCGGGGCCGACGTCAAACAGGTGCTCCACCCGGCAGTGGTACTGCACCATGATGCCGAGGCGGCCGTAGTGGTTCATGCCGGCGGTCGCAGCCAGCCGTTGCACCACTTCCTTCTGCAGCATGAAGTGCATGTCTTCGACGCAGTCCGACTGCTCCAGCAGGTGGAACATCAGCGGCGTTGAGATGTTGTAGGGCAGGTTGCCGACGATGCGCAGCTTTTCGCCGTCGGCGGCCAGCTCGCGGAAGTTGAACTTGAGGGCATCGCCCTTGTGCAGGCGGAAGCGATCGAGAAAACCGAACTGGCCCATCAGGATCGGGTGCAGATCCTTGTCCAGCTCGACCACGTCAAGGCGCGCGCCGCTGGCCAGCAGGCCCGAGGTGATGGCGCCCTGACCGGGACCGATCTCGACCAGATGATCGGTTTCACGCGGACGGATCGAGCGAATGATGCGGTCGATCACGCCGGCGTCGTGCAGGAAGTTCTGACCAAAGCGCTTGCGCGCCTTGTGTTGGGGAAATTGACTCATACAGCCCTCCGGGCGTTGATCATCTGGATGGCGGTATCGAGGGCAACCTGCAGGCTGCCCGGGTTGGCCTGACCGGTCCCGGCCAGATCCAGGGCGGTGCCGTGATCAACCGAGGTGCGGATGATCGGCATGCCCAGGGTAATGTTGACGGCGTTGCCGAAGCCCTTGTGCTTGAGTACCGGGAGGCCCTGATCGTGATACATCGCGAGCACCGCATCGGCCTGATCAAGATGCTTGGGGGTGAACAGGGTATCCGCCGGCAGGGGGCCGACCAGCTCAATGCCCTCGTTGCGCAGGCGCTCGAGCGCCGGAATGATGATATCCAGTTCCTCGCGCCCCAGGTGGCCGTCTTCGCCGGCATGCGGATTGAGGCCGCAGACCAGGATACGCGGGGCGCTCAGGCCGAATTTGTTGACCAGGTCGCTGTGCAGGATGCGCACCACGCGTTCGATCAGCGGCCCGGTAATGGCATCGGCGACCTGCCGCAGCGGCAGGTGCGTGGTTGCCAGGGCGACGCGCAGGCCGGGGCAGGCGAGCATCATCACCACCTGGTCGGTCGCGGTCTGCTCGGCAAAGAACTCGGTGTGGCCGGAAAACGGCACGCCAGCCTCATTGATGATGCCCTTGTGTACCGGTGCGGTCACGATGGCGTCAAACAGACTGCTCAGAGCGCCTTCGCCAGCGAGGCGCAGGGTTTCCAGCACGTAGGCCGAGTTGCCTGCGTCGAGCTGGCCCGGGGTACAGGCTGTGCCGAGGGTGACCGGTAAAACGTGAAGCTGGCCTGCGGCCTGGGCAACGGGCAGCGCGTCGGGATCAAACGGCAACAGCTCGACCGGGAGGCCGAGCTGTTGGGCGCGATCACGCAGCAGTTGCGGGTCGGCGATGATGACCCGTTCGCAGGGCGATGGGCGCTGCGCCAGCATCAGGCATAGATCGGGGCCAATACCCGCCGGCTCGCCGGCGGTTATGGCAAGGCGCGCTGTGCTCACCCGTTCTTGATCTCGACGTAGGCCTCGTCGCGAATCTGCAGCAACCAGGTCTGCAGTTCTTCCTCGTACTTGCGGCTGCGGATCAGGTTGATCGCCTGCTGCTCGCGCATGTCGTCGGTCATGTCGACGCTGCGGGTGCCAAGCACCTCCAGAATGTGCCAGCCGTATTGGGTCTGGAACGGACGGGACAGGGTGTTTTCCGGGGTGGTGGTCATGACTTCGCCGAACTCGGGGGTCATGGCATCCGGGGTAACCCAGTCGAGGTCGCCGCCATTGAGCGCGGTGCCCGGATCTTCCGAGTAGGCCTTGGCCAGCGCGGCAAAGGACTCGCCAGCCCTGATGCGATCATAGAGGCGCTGGGTCAACTGCGCGGCCTCGCCTTCGCTGCGGATTTCGCTCGGCTTGATCAGGATATGACGGACGTGGAATTCCTCGACCATCTGACCTTCGCCACCACGGCGGTCCAGCAGCTTGAGGATGTGGATGCCGGCCGGAGAACGCATCGGCTGGGTCACACCACCAACCTCCAGCGCATCGACTGCACGGGCGAATGCGGGCGGCAGCTGCGCTGCCTTGCGCCATCCCAGTTCGCCGCCTTCCAGTGCGGTGTCACCGGCGGAGCGGCTGGCAGCCAGGGTGTTGAAGTCGGTACCGCTCTGCAGTTGGCGGTAGATATCGCTGGCCGCGCGACCAACCTTTTCCACTTCGCCCGGGCTGGCGCTTTCGGCCAGCGGCAGAACGATCATCGCCAGGCGGTAATCCGCCGAGGTCTGATACTTGCCGACTTCGGAATTGAGGAAGTTGCGCACTTCCTGATCGGTCACCTGGATGTTGTCCCGTACCCGACGCTGGCGAACCCGGTTGATGATCATCTCGCGGCGGATCTGCTCGCGGACCTGATTGAAGTTGACGCCGTCACGGGTCAGGGCTTCACGGAACTGCTCCAGTGTCACGCCGTTGCGGGCGGCAATCTGCTGCACCGCCTGGTCGAGCGAGGCATCATCGATGGAAATGCCGGCACGTTCGCCCATCTGCAGCTGGATGCTCTCCAGAATCAGGCGGTCAAGCACCTGCGAGCGCAGCTCGCTCTCGGTTGGTGCCGGGGTATTGTTCTGGGCGAACTGCTGGCGCACGGTGGCCATGCGTTCTTCAACCTGGCTGGCCATGACCACGTCGTTATCGACGATCGCGGCAACGCGATCCAGCGGTTCTACGGCGGCCTGGGCTGTGCTGCTGAGGAAAATGCCCGCGCACAGGCTAAGGGCCGTCATCAACTTAAAATGCATTATCTTCACGCTCTCTGTAACCGGGGATACCATCGTCAAGTAGGCTGTCCACCTCATTGCCGCTCACACTGCCAAGCCCCTTGAGGACGAGCTGCAGGAAGATGCCGCGGTTGGCATCGTCAGTGGCGACGGATTCAAACTCGTTGTAATCAACCCAGTAGCGGTTGATGACACGCAGCTTCCAGCAGCAGCTGTCGTACTCCAGACCGCCAAACGCTTCGAGGGTTCGATCCTGGTCGAAGTCATGCTGCCAGCGACCGATCAGACTCCACTGCGGGTTCAGCGGCCACATGAACGACAGGTCGGACTGGTCGATACGGCTGTCCGGGTCGCGCTGGAAGGTGCCGGTCAGTGCGTTGTAGGTGTTGATGTTGTTGCGGTAGCGATAGCCCATGTTCAGCACCTTGCGGGGCTCTGGCTGATAGTGGGCAAATACGCTTCCTGCATCGCTGGTGCTGTCGTCCGGATCCCAGATGACGTCGGCGTTCACGCGCCACGCGTCACTGACCTGGTACATGGCTTCAGCCGCGTAGGCTGAGGACGAGGATTTGTCTGCTTCACGCGCTACGCCGTCGGTATCAAGCAGCTGCACGTTGCGGTCGCGGAAATAGAACACCTGACCGAAACTGGCTCGGGCGCGCTCGGTGCCGTTTGCCTCCAGGGCGCGGCTGGTCAGGCCCAGAGACAGCTGATTGGCGTCGGCGACCCGGTCGTTGCCGCTGAAGCGGTTGTCGCGGAACAGCGAGCTGTAGCTGAAGGTGTTCTGGTTGGTGTCGAACAGCGGCTGATCGTCCTGATCCTCGTCTGCTGCGTACAGGTAGAAAGCGCGCGGTTCCAGCGTCTGGCGCAGGTTGCGGCCGAACCAGCTGGTGGCGCGATCAAAGTACAGCCCGGTATCCAGGCTGGCGACAGGGATGGTGCTGGACGGGGTGTTATTGGCACCGTCGTAGTCGAAGCCGTCGGCCCGCGAGTCGAAGTTCAGATCGTAATAGGTGCTCTGGGTGCGCAGCTTCGGTGTGATGAAGGCCCAGCTGTTGCGCCAGGGGTAGCTGATGCTGGGGCTGACCACTACGCGGTGGCCGGTCGCTCGCTGCAGACCGACCAGGTTCTCGTCCGGAGTCAGGATCGGCTGGCCGGCGCTGTCGAGCTGGATGCCATCCTTGCCGGTCAGCAGGCCGCTGCCGAGATTGCGATCAAAGTAGGCGTATTCGGCGTTATAGCCAAAGCGCAGGCCGGTATCACCCAGCCAGTTGGCACCGTCGAGGCGCAGTTGCGGCAGGCGCTCGTACGGGGTAACCGAGGTAATGGTGGCCAGCTCGTAGCCGTGAACGGCAGCCTGGAAGCGCCAGCCGTCACCGCGATAGGTCAGGCCTGCCCGCTGATTGACGTAGGTGCCGGAACGGGCATCCAGCGCGGTGTTCAGGTCCTGGAAGTAGAACGGGTCGCTGATGTCGGTGTAATCGACTTCGGTGCTCCAGCGGCTCTGCAGTCCGCCTTCGTGCTGCCAGCCGTACAGCCAGCGATTCTCGCCATAGTCACTGTCGTTGAGGAAGGCGGCTGTCAGGGTGCCTTCGTTGTCGTCGTGCAGATAGCGGAAGTCGCCTTCCATCTGCAAGCCGCGCTCGGACAGATAGCGCGGATACAGGGTGGCGTCGTAGTTCGGTGCGATGTTGATGTAGTACGGCGTCTCGATCTCGGTGCCGTTGTCGGACGAGTAGCTGAACGAGGGCACCAGCAGACCGGTCTGACGGCGGTCGTCGATCGGGAAGTACATGTACGGGGTATAGAACACCGGTACGTCCTTGACCCGCAGGGTAACGTGCTTGGCTTCACCCCAGCCGGTTTCGCGGTCCAGCTCGATGTCCTTGCCGTGCAGGGACCAGGTGTTCTGTCCCGGCTCGCAGGTGGTATAGCTGCCGTCGCTGATGACGATGACGGCATCATCGCGGCGACGCAGGGTGTCGGCGGTGCCGCGGGCGCGGGCGTCGTGAACCACGTATTCGACGCCGTCAATGCGGGTTTCGCCATTGTCGATGCGCATCGATGCGCTGTCGCCGAGAACCAGTACGCCCTGGTCACGCAGGCGGACGTTGCCCTCGAGCACGGCCTGGGCATTGGCCTGGTCAAAGCTGGCCTGATCTGCGCGGGCCTGCAGGCGGCCCTGGCGCAGCAGCACATCGCCCTGCAGTACGCCGGTCTGATTACCCTGTTCAAAGCGGCTGGAATCGGCGGAGGCGTAGACCGGAAGCTGGTCGAACGGCGTAGAGTCGTCCCGGCCGCTGCGTTCCGGCTCCACATAGGTGCCGCCACAGTAGGGGGCGATGGCGGCCAGCTGCTCGCTGCTCAACTGCTCACGGGGTACCCAGTCAAGGCGACTGAAGTCCGTACTCGGGGTGGCCGGGCCGCCACTCAGCGTCGCTGCCGGTTCAGCTGCCTTGACCACGCTGTCGGTGACCGGGGCCGGCGCAGGTGCCGGTCTGGGCGGCCTTGGGGGCAGGTTGCCCGGTGCCTGCAGCGGCTCGCAGGCCCAGCTGTTGCCGGCTGGCCGGCATTGAACCTGGTTGGCTGCTACAGAGCTCAGCGGCTGCAACAGCAGCAACGAGCTGGCCAGCAACATCGGAAAGGAGGAGCGAAAGGGAGGAGTACGGTAGGCCATTATGTAATTGTCCGGGCTTCCAGTCGGTGCGTGCTCGCGACGCCTTGTGCGAGGAGAATGCAATCTGCATGCTGTGTCAGTCGAGCAAGATAACGGATAATAAAGCATCAAGCGATGCCTGATCTAGGAATGGACTGAATTAATGATGCTGCTTTCCGGCTTCGCCGGCGGTGGCGAAGACGCAGAAGTGGGAGAGCGATGGATTCACGACAGCAACAGATGCAACTTTGGCTGGATCAGGTATTGCCGCAGGCTGCCGCTGCACTTGGATGGACAGACCTGCCCGCCGGCGTGCTGTCTGCGGCCAGTGCCGATGCCAGTTTTCGCCGCTACTTTCGCTGGCAGGCCGGTGAGCGCAGCCTGATTGTCATGGATGCGCCGCCCGAGCACGAGAATACCGAGCCCTTTGTGCGCATTACCCGGCTGTTGCAGGACGCGGGCGTGCGGGTGCCGCGGTTATTCGCCGAGGACCTGCCGCAGGGCTTTCTGCTGTTGGAGGACATGGGCGCCAAAACCTACCTGCAGACCATCGAGCAGGGCGTTGCGCCGGCAGAGCTTGAGCGGATGTTTGCCGCAGCGATCACCAGCCTGATTCGCTGGCAGCTCGCCAGCCGCCCCGGTGTGTTGCCCGACTACGACGAAGCGGTGCTGCGCCGTGAGCTGGCCCTGTTTCCGGACTGGTACGTCGGGCGCGAACTGGGGCGAAGCCTGTCTGCCGAAGAGCAATCGTTGTGGGATCAGGTACAGGCGCTGCTGCTCGACAGCAATCTTGGCGAGTCCAGGGTCTACGTTCACCGCGACTATATGCCGCGCAACCTGATGACCGCCGAGGGTGAGCCGGGTGTGCTCGACTTTCAGGACGCGCTGTACGGCCCGGTCAGTTACGACGCTACCTCGCTGTTTGCCGATGCCTTTTTCAGTTGGCCCGCGCCGGAGCGCAGCCAATGGCTATCGCGCTACTGGCAGCAGGCGCGGGCCGCCGGGGTGCCGGTGCCGGATGAGCTGGATACGTTCCTGGCCCAGGCGCGCCTGATGGGCGTGCAGCGTCACCTGAAGGTATTGGGTATCTTTGCCCGGATCTGCCACCGCGACGGCAAGCCGCATTACCTGCAGGATGCACCGCGCTTTGTCCGTTACCTGCGTGATGCCTGTGCCGCCGACACTCGGCTGGCCCCGCTGGCTGCGCTGCTCGACAGTCTTGGGCTGGAGCCATGATGAGAGCCATGGTGCTGGCGGCCGGCAAGGGCGAACGGATGCGGCCGCTGACCTTGCATACGCCCAAGCCGCTGCTGCCGGTAGCCGGTAAGCCGCTGTTGCAGTGGCACCTTGAGGCCTTGCGCGCGGCCGGGGTGAGTGAGCTGGTGATCAATCACGCCTGGCTGGGCGAGCAGATCGAGCGTTATTTCGAGGATGGCAAGCGCCTTGGCGTGAATATTCGCTGGTCTGCCGAGGGGGAGCCGCTGGAGACCGGAGGGGGGATTCGCAAGGCGCTCCCGCTGCTGGGTGATGCACCCTTTATTCTGGTCAATGGCGATGTCTGGACCCGCTATGACTTTGCGCAGCTGGCGCTGCCCGAAGGCATGCTGGCGCATCTGGTGCTGATCGATAATCCCGTGCACAACCCGAGTGGCGACTTTTTGCTTACCGATGGCATGGTCGGCAACCCGGCTGCCGGGCAGGCGGGCCTGACCTACAGCGGCATTGCGGTATTGCACCCCGAGTTGCTGGCGGGGCATCCGGAAGGGGCCTTTGCGCTGGCGCCACTGCTGCGTGCGGCAGCGGCGCAGGGGCGGGTCAGTGGCGAGCATTTTCGTGGTGCCTGGATTGATGTCGGCACGCCGGAGCGGCTGGCCGATGCTGAGCGTGTGGCGAGGGGCTGAGCGATGCTGTGGCCGGTAACCGTATTGGGTGCGCTGGTGGGCGGTCTCGGCGGCGCTGTGCCCGGCGCTGTCCTTGGCGCGGTAGTCGGGCACGCGCTGGATCGTCATTGGCAGCTGCGTCACTGGCGCGATCTGCCGGAGCGTCTGGCTCAGGTACGTGGCGCCGGTAACAGTTTCGAGCGTGTGCTGTTTCTGTGCGTGGGGCGGCTGGCCAAGGCCAGTGGCCGTGTGACCCAGGCCCATCTGCAGCTGGCGCGGGATCTGATGCAGCAGTATCGGCTGGACGGTGACGCCAGGCTGCGAGCCATGCACGACTTCAACGAAGGCAAGCGTAGTGATGATCTGGTCAAACTGGTACGCGCCCTGTGTCGCCGTGAGCCGGGGCGCGCGGCGGAACTGATGGATTGTTGCTGGCGGATGGCGGTGCTGCCTGGTCGCCTGAACGACGAGGTTCAGGGGCTGCTGGCAGGGTGGTCAAAGGTTGCCGGGCTGGGGCAGGCCGAGCAGCAGCGCATGCATCAGCGTCATCAATACAGCCGCCAGACTCAGGGCGGTCGTGCAGCGGTTGCGCAGGAGGACCGCATTCAGCAGGCGGCCAGCATACTCAAGGTCAGCCCCGATGACTCACCGGAGGCGATCAAGCGCGCCTATCGTCGTCAGCTCAGCTTGCACCATCCGGACAAGCTGGCCGCCCGTGGGGGCAGCGCCGCCCAGCAGCGCGGGGCGGGTGAAAAAATACGACAGATTCAGCAGGCCTACGAGACATTGCGTCGTCATCGCGGCTTTCGCTGAGCGCTCAGGGAGCGGCCACTGGCGGTGGCGGCGGCTGATAGTGGCTGGTGAGCCAGGTGCGCAGGTGCTTGTCCAGCATGTCGGCGGCAAAGGCGGATCGCTCCAGTGGCGCGAGATCCATTTGCTGGTAGGTCTGCTGCCCCTTGCGGCGGGCGATGCGCAGATGCTCACCTGCCATCAGCCGGTCGGGTGTGATTTCCAGATTCAGCATGTCCAATAGCGGGCGCGTATTCGTTTCCAGCAAGCTGTCGAGGGTCGGCTCCGGGACTGATGCCGGCTGCCGGGTCTGATACAGCATCAGGGTCGCTGGTGGCTGATCGGCAGCGCCGGTGCTGGCGGTCAGTAGCGCCCAATAGGCTGATTCGTTGCGGGCAATGAGGTGTACCTGATGGGCGCCTTCACCCTCCAGCACTTGCAGGCCGGCGCGGATGAGCGCCGTGACCCGTTCGCTGTAGCGCGCCTCGGGCGGCGGCTCTGGCGCGGCATCGACCTGATCGCTGGCGGCCAGCAAGGCATCGGCCGGCACGATCTCCGGCGTCGCCTCCTCGCTCGGTGCGGCCGACTCGACCGGTTCCGGCGGGACGTCAACAACGGGCTCGCGCGGCGCTTCGGGCAGGCTGATGGCCAGGGTGTGCCAGCCGGCGTCGCTGAGACTGATGCGGGCGGGGGCGATCAGCTCGGGCCAGTTGGCGTGCTCTCCAGCCCCGGCAATCAGCAAAATGCCGCCGAGTGGCTCGGGGCGTGCGGCAGGCAGAAACAGTCCCAGCCGTGACTCGCCGGCGAACTCGAGCTGCCGTTGTTCGCTGATTGGCGTTTCGCGCTTGAGTGTCTGCTGGTACTGAAGGTCGCGGGACAACGCGTGCGATCGCTCGGGGGCAGTTGCCTCCGGTGGCGGCGTTGCTGGCTCCTGGGCCTGGGCGATACCGGCAAGGCAGAGCAGGGCAATGAGGATTGGCGCGCGCATGGGGTCCGTCTCGGTCCGAAGTCCTGATGAGTATAACCACGACGGATAGGGTAAACTGGCCGGCATTTCCGTGTCTGCCCCTGCCGAGGTTCTCCCATGCTCGATTACGCCATTGCGCCGTCCATTCTGTCCGCCGACTTTGCCCGCCTGGGTGAGGACGTTGATCGGGTGCTGGCCGCCGGTGCCGACATCGTCCACTTCGATGTGATGGACAACCACTACGTGCCGAACCTGACAATCGGGCCGATGGTCTGCTCGGCGCTGCGTAAGTATGGCGTCACCGCGCCGATCGATGTGCATCTGATGGTCAAGCCGGTCGATCGCATCATTGGTGATTTCCTCGAGGCGGGTGCCAGCTACATCACGTTCCACCCGGAAGCCTCCGAACACATCGACCGCTCCCTGCAACTGATCAAGGACGGCGGCGCCAAGGCCGGTCTGGTATTCAATCCTGCGACCTCGCTGGATGCGCTCAAGTACGTGATGGACAAGGTCGACATGGTGCTGCTGATGAGCGTCAACCCGGGCTTTGGTGGCCAGAAGTTCATCCCGGGCACCCTGGACAAGCTGCGTGAGGCGCGTGCGCTGATCGATGCCAGTGGTCGCGAAATTCGTCTGGAGATCGACGGTGGCGTCAACGAGCAGAACATCCGCGCCATCGCCGAAGCCGGTGCCGATACCTTCGTCGCCGGTTCGGCGATCTTCAACAAGCCGGATTACAAGGCGGTCATCGACAGCATGCGTGCGGAGCTGGCACAGGCCAAGCGCTGAGATGTCGTTGCTGCGCGAGCTGTTCGGTGGCGAGCTGCCGAACCTGGTGATGTTTGATCTGGACGGTACTCTGATTGACTCGGTGCCGGATCTGGCGGCGGCGGTGGATGTGATGCTGGGTCAGCTTGGTCGTGACGCCGCGGGCGTCGAGCAGGTCCGTCACTGGGTCGGCAACGGTGCGCGAGTATTGGTGCGTCGGGCGCTGGCCGGCGATATCGAGCACGCGCACATCGGCGAGGCTGAGACCGAGCAGGCGCTGGCGCTGTTTCTCGAGGCTTACGCCGGCGATCACTCGCGCAGCACGGTTTACCCGGGCGTTCGCGCGTTGCTTGACCGGCTGCAGGGTGAGCAGGTGCCACTGGCACTGATCACCAACAAGCCGAGTCGCTTCGTGCCGGAGCTGCTGGCGGACAAACAACTGGACGGTTATTTCCGCTGGCTGGTTGGCGGCGACACCCTGCCGGTGCAGAAGCCCGACCCGGCTGCGCTTCATTGGGTCATGCAGCAGGCTGGTGTTGAGGCTGGGCAGGCGCTGTTTGTCGGCGATTCCCGCAGTGACGTACTGGCGGCGAAGGCGGCCGGGGTGCCGGTGGTGGCGGTCAGCTACGGCTACAATCACGGCCGGCCGATTGCCTCGGAGAACCCGGATTTGCTGGTTGATTCGCTTGACGCGCTCATATAGGCTTGCTCGGGTGTCCCGACCAGTGATGGATCAGCCGTGTTTGTCAGCAATCGCAAACTGATGAGAGTTATCAAGGCGCTCGCCCGCTGGCGTTGGCGTACCTGAACTGTCCTCGCTCGCTCCCGAGTGCGAGCACCCCTGTTTGCGTATGACTTACCCTGCCTTTGAGGCTGATCATGACCCGAGACGAATTCCTTCGCCTGGCTGCCCAGGATTGCAACCGTGTACCCGTTGTACGCGAGGTGCTGGCAGATCTTGAAACCCCGCTGTCCACCTATCTGAAACTGGCCGACGGTGCCTACTCCTACCTGCTGGAGTCGGTGCAGGGCGGCGAGAAATGGGGGCGTTATTCCATTATCGGCCTGCCGGCGCGTACCGTGCTGCGCGTCGATGGCCATACCGCAACCGTGCTGGTCGACGGCGTCGAGCAGGAGCGCCACGAGTGCGCCGATCCGCTGGATTTCGTTGAGACCTTCAAGGCCCGTTACCGGGTGCCGAGCATTCCGGGTCTGCCGCGCTTCAATGGCGGGCTGGTTGGTTATTTTGGCTACGACTGTGTGCGCTATGTTGAGCCGCGTCTGGCCGCGACCGTTAACCCGGATGTGCTGGGTACCCCGGACATCCTGCTGATGGTGTCCGATGAGATTGTCGTATTCGACAACCTGGCCGGCAAGCTGCACGCCATCGTGCTGGCCGACCCAAGTGCCGATGATGCCTTCGAACAGGCCAATGCCCGGCTCGATCAACTGCTTGAGCAGCTGCGCCTGCCGACCCCGGCGCGCAAGCTGATTGATTTGGCTGCGCCGGTCGATACCGACCTGGAATACCGCGCCAGCTTCACCCGTGAGGATTACGAGCGGGCGGTTGACACCATCAAGGAATACATCCTTGCCGGTGACTGCATGCAGGTGGTGCCGTCCCAGCGCATGAGCATCGATTTCAAGGCCGAGCCGATTGATCTGTACCGGGCGCTGCGCAGCCAGAATCCGACGCCTTACATGTACTTCTTCAACTTCGGCGACTTCCACGTGGTTGGCAGCTCTCCCGAAGTGCTGGTCCGTGTCGAAGAGGGTGAAGTGACGGTACGTCCGATCGCCGGTACCCGCCCGCGCGGCACGACCGAAGAAGCCGATCTGGCGCTGGAGCAGGACTTGCTGTCCGACGCCAAGGAAATCGCCGAGCACCTGATGCTGATCGATCTGGGCCGCAACGACGTGGGCCGCGTGGCGCAGATCGGCAAGGTCAAGGTAACCGAGAAGATGGTCATCGAACGTTATTCCAACGTCATGCACATCGTCTCCAACGTGCAGGGCCAGCTCAAGCCGGAACTGACCGCGATGGACGCGCTGCGCGCCATTCTGCCGGCGGGCACCCTGTCCGGCGCGCCGAAGATTCGCGCGATGGAAATCATCGACGAGCTGGAGCCGGTCAAACGCGGCGTCTACGGCGGCGCGGTCGGCTACTGGGCGTGGAACGGCAATATGGACACGGCCATCGCGATTCGTACCGCGGTGATCAAGGATGGCGAGCTGCACGTACAGGCTGGTGGCGGCATTGTTGCTGACTCGGTGCCCGCGCTGGAGTGGGAAGAGACCATCAACAAGCGTCGCGCCATGTTCCGTGCGATTGCCCTCGCTGAACAATCGGCCCGGTAAAGGAGAAACGCCATGCTGCTGATGATCGATAACTACGACTCCTTTACCTACAACGTGGTGCAGTACCTCGGCGAGTTGGGTGCCGACGTCAAGGTGGTGCGCAACGACGAGCTGACCGTCGCCGAGATCGAAGCCCTCAATCCCGAGCGCATCGTCGTCTCGCCCGGTCCGTGCACGCCCAACGAAGCGGGAGTCTCGGTGCCGGTGCTCAAGCACTTTGCCGGCAAGCTGCCGATTCTCGGCATTTGCCTCGGCCACCAGAGTATCGGCCAGGCCTTTGGCGGTGATGTGGTGCGTGCCCGTCAGGTCATGCACGGCAAGACCAGTCCGGTCTACCATGAAGGCTTGGGCGTGTTTGCCGGCCTCAATAATCCGCTGACGGTGACCCGTTATCACTCTCTGGTAATCAGCCGCGACACGCTGCCCGACTGCCTGGAGCTGACGGCCTGGACCCAGCATGAAGACGGCAGCGTTGACGAAATCATGGGCGTGCGCCACCGCGAATACATGATCGAGGGCGTGCAGTTTCATCCCGAGTCGATCCTGTCCGAGCAGGGGCACGAGATGCTCGCCAACTTCCTCAAGCAGCAGGGCGGCATGCGCCGCTGACCAGCAAGGAGAGACGGTATGGATATCAAGACAGCCCTCGGCAAGGTGGTCGATCAACTGGATCTGTCCACCGAGGAAATGCAGGACGTCATGCGCCAGATCATGACCGGCCAGTGCACCGACGCACAGATCGGCGGCTTTCTGGTTGCCCTGCGCATGAAGAGCGAGACCCTCGACGAGATTACCGGCGCGGCCTTGGTCATGCGCGAGCTGGCCTCCGGGGTGAAGATCAACGCCGAGCGCCTGGTCGACACCTGCGGCACCGGCGGTGACGGCGCCAACATCTTCAACGTGTCGACCGCCGCCGCGCTGGTGGTAGCCGCTGCTGGCGGCAAGGTCGCCAAGCACGGTAACCGTGCGGTATCCGGCAAGAGCGGCAGCGCCGACCTGCTGGAGGCGGCAGGCGTGAACCTCAATCTGACGCCCGAGCAGGTCGCCCGCTGCGTGGAAAGTGTCGGCGTCGGCTTCATGTTTGCGCCAGCCCATCACGGTGCGATGAAGCATGCCATCGGCCCGCGCCGCGAGCTGGGCATGCGCACCATCTTCAACATGCTCGGCCCGATGACCAATCCTGCCGGGGTCAAGCATCAGGTCATCGGTGTATTTACCCAGGCGTTGTGCCGGCCGATTGCCGAGGTGCTCAAGCGCCTCGGCAGCGAGCACGTGCTGGTGGTGCACTCCAAGGATGGGCTGGACGAGCTGAGTCTGGCGGCGACCAGTCATATCGCCGAGCTGAAAGACGGTGAAATCCGCGAGTACGACGTCAGCCCGGAAGAACTCGGCATCAAGAGCCGCTCGCTGATCGGTCTGACGGTCGATGACGCGGCGGGCTCGCTCAAGCTGATCCGCGATGCGCTCGGCAAGCGCGAAACCGAGGCCGGTGAAAAAGCGGCCGATATCATCATTCTCAATGCCGGTGCGGCGCTGTACGCGGCAGATCATGCGACCAGTCTGCTCGAAGGCGTAAAGCTCGCCTCCGATGCGCTTTATTCAGGTCTGGCTCGGGAAAAACTCAACGAACTTATCGCCTTCACCGAAGTATTCCGGGAGGAAGCAGCACAATGAGCGTGCCGACCATCTTGCAGAACATCGTCGCGCGCAAGCACGAGGAAGTGGCAGAGCGTCTTCAGCAGCGTAGCCTGGCCGAGCTGGAGCAGCTGGCTGCTGCAGCCTCGCCTGCCCGAGGCTTCGCCAAGGCCATTCAGGACGCCGCTGCGGCGCAGCGTCCGGGTGTGATTGCCGAGATCAAGAAAGCGTCACCGAGCAAGGGCGTGCTGCGCGAGGATTTCCAGCCCGCCGAGATCGCTGCCAGCTACGAAGCAGGTGGTGCGGTCTGCCTGTCGGTGCTGACCGATGTCGACTTCTTCCAGGGCCATGACGATTACCTGCAGCAGGCCCGTGCCGCCTGTTCGCTGCCGGTGATCCGCAAGGACTTTATGGTCGATCCGTATCAGATCGTCGAAGCCCGTGCGCTGGGTGCCGATTGTGTGCTGCTGATCGCTGCCTGCCTGGACGACGTGCAGATGGGCGAGCTGGCAGCGACCGCAAGGCAGCACGGTCTGGATGTGCTGGTCGAGGTGCACGATGCCGCCGAACTCGAGCGCGGCCTCAAGCTGGATACCCCGCTGATCGGCATCAACAACCGTAACCTGCATACCTTCGAGGTGACGCTCGACACCACTCTGGAGCTGATCCCGCAGATTCCACGCAACAAGACGCTGGTCACCGAAAGTGGCATCCTGCATCGCACCGATGTGGAGCTGATGCTCGCACATGAGGTCTACGGCTTTCTGGTTGGTGAGGCCTTTATGCGCGCGGCCAATCCGGGGCAGGAGCTCAAGCGACTGTTCTTTTGAGGCAGGTTGCCAGGTGCTGACTAAAAGCCTCCTTCGGGAGGTTTTTTGTGGTTTATCACCACGTAATTGGAGATGCATTTTTTGCGCTGATACCAAGCCAGCTTTTCGCCTCCACGGCGAGCCAAGGGGGGCTGCTTGCCCAGCCCCCCTTGGCGATCCCCCCGGGCACCCGGCTACGCGGCCCTGCGGGTTCGCTGCGTTGCTCGGCTTGGCAGGGGCCGGCAGAACTCGGCTCTTCGAGCCTCAAACAGGCTGCCGTCCTTTTTCCTGCCAATCCTGCGCTACTCGCCCGCGTAAACGGGATGAACCCCGGGTGCACACTCCATTATTTGAGTACTCGGTTAACGCCCTTCACATAGTGTTCTTTCGCATTGCCCCTGATCTCCGCAGGGCACCTTTTTCGTGGCGACGACAAAGCATACTGCCAGGCTGAAATATCGAGAAACCTGTTTGGTGGGAACCAATTTTTGCGCTTTTTATCTTATTCAGTCGATGGGAATATCTCGCCCATCGCAGGTGAGGTGACTATGCAGTGGCGTAACAGCAAGGACAGATTCGGCTGGCTGGCAATGAGCCTGCACTGGGTCATGGTGGTGATGGTCCCAGGGCTTGCAGCTGTCGGTCTGTGGATGACCAGCCTCAACTATTACAGCCCCTGGTATACCAGTGCGCCGTTCTGGCACAAAAGCGTAGGGCTGGTGTTTGCGGCTCTGTTGCTGGTTCGTCTGCTTTGGCGCTGGTTGTCTCCGGCGCCGGCAGCGTTGCCCACTCACTCGCGCGTCGAGCGAATGGCAGCAGGCACTGCGCAGTGGCTGATGTACGCCGCTATGCTGATCATTGTGATCAGCGGCTATCTGATTTCGACCGCCAAGGGTAGCGGCGTTAGCCTGTTTGGCTGGTTCGACGTGCCGGCGCTGATCAGCGGCTTGCCGCAGCAGGCCGATCGGGCGGGTGCCGTGCACTACTGGCTGGCGCTCGGGTTGCTGGGGCTCGCCGGGCTGCATGCGCTGGGCGCGCTCAAGCATCACCTGATCGACAAGGATAATACTCTGCGGCGCATGCTCGGCATGCGGCTGCGCAACTCGACGGAGAATGGCAAATGAAGAAACTGATGGTTGCAGCCACCCTCGGTGGTCTGATGATGGCAGGTGGTCTGGCGCAGGCCGCGGACTACCAGATCGACAAGCAGGGGCAGCACGCCTCGGTCAACTTCAAGATCAGCCACCTGGGTTACAGCTGGATCTATGGCCGCTTTAACGACTTTGACGGTTCCTTCAGCTGGGATGCTGCCGAGCCTGAGGCGAGCAGCGTCAACGTGACGCTGAACACCGCCAGCGTGGACACCAACCACGCCGAGCGTGACAAGCACATCCGCAGCGCCGACTTCCTGAATGTGGAAGAGCACGGTACTGCGACCTTTACCTCCACCGGGGTGGAAATGACTGGCGACAACACCGCCAAGGTCACCGGTGATCTGACGCTGAACGGCGTCACCAAGCCGGTGGTGCTGGACGCGCGCTTCATCGGTGAAGGCGACGACCCCTGGGGTGGCTACCGCGCCGGCTTCGATGCGACCACAACGCTGAAGCTGGCCGATTTCGGTATCACGTACAACCTCGGGCCGGCGTCTGAAACCGTCGACCTGATCATTACTGTCGAAGGTATTCGCCAGTAATCGCGGTAACTAGTTCATGTGTGCTTCAGGGGCCTTCGGGCCCCTTTTTTTTGAGCTGCAAGCTTCAAGCTGCAAGCAAAACCCGTGCGGGGCTCCATCGCGGGGGGTATTCAGGCGGAGGTAGCTGCTCGACGCTACGGACACTCTCAGGACGCCGCCCATCCGGTTCTGCTTGCAGCTTGCCGCTAACAACTTACATCTTGAAGCTTGCCGCCTCCTTAACCCAGGCGCGCGCCTGCTGCAGAATCCAGTCGCGGAACGCCAGCAGCGCAGCCGATTCGGCCTTGCGCTCGGGGATCACCAGGTAGTAACCGTTGTCGGTCTCGAAGCTGCGTGGGCAGGGGCTGATCAGGCGGCCGTCTGCCAGTTCCTGGCGGATCAGAAATGGCGGGATCAGCGCGATGCCCATGCCGTGCATCGCGGCTTGCGCGAGCATCGAGAACAGTTCCAGCCGGGTACCGTTGAGGTCGTGTTCGACGCGCATGTCAGCGGCGGCGAACCACTGGCGCCAGGCATAGGGGCGGGTGGTCTGCTGCAGCAGTGGCAGTTGGGCGATGTCCTCGGGCGTCAGCTCGCGCGCAGGGGCGATCAGCGCCGGGCTGCACACCGGAATCGGCGCTTCGGGCATCAGGTAGTGGGTTTGCGTACCGGACCAGTCGCCATCACCGAAATAGATGGCGGCATCGAATTCGGTATCGGCGAACAGGAACGGCCGCGTACGGTTGGTCATATTGACGGTGATCTGCGGATGCTGGCGCAGGAAGTGACTGAGCCGCGGCAGCAGCCACTGGGTACCGAAGGTGGGGACTAGGGCCAACTCCAGGGTGGCGGTGCCCTGATTACCCATCACCGACAGGGTGTCGCGCTCGACAGCATCCAGCCGGCTGGCGATTCGACGGCTGTATATCTGTCCGGCGTCAGTCAGTTTCACACCGCGGCGGGTACGGCGAAACAGTTGAATATCAAGGAATGCTTCGAGGTTGGCGATCTGGCGACACACCGCGCTCTGGGTCAGCGAGAGTTCCTCGGCAGCCTTGGTGAAGCTCTCATGGCGAGCGGACGACTCGAAGCAGATCAGGGCCTGGGTCGGAGGGATCTTGCGGCGCATGGGGCGGGCTCCTTCGGAGCAGTTATAAGCTATAAGTATCAAGCGGCAAGCTGTCCGTGCGCTGAGCCGGGGTTGCTTGCAGCTTGAAGCTTGCGGCTTGTCGCTATGCAATTGGTCGGAGTTCCAATTTAGCACAGGTATCTGCATAAAAGACGCTTGTTTGCTGGTTTCTCTGTGCGTAGAGTCACTGACACATTATGGTTCCCCAGTGGAACCCCATCACCCGTAAAACGAATATCGGAGAGCTCATGGCCGCATCCAAGGCAAGTTTCAACTGGGAAGATCCGCTGCTGCTGGATCAGCAACTGACTGAAGAAGAGCGCATGGTGCGTGACAGTGCACGCCAGTACTGCCAGGACAAACTCATGCCGCGGGTGCTGAACTCGTTCCGTAACGAGCAGACCGACGTGGAAATCTTCCGCGAAATGGGCGAGCTGGGCCTGCTGGGTGCAACCATTCCGACCGAGTACGGCGGAAGCGGCTTGAACTATGTCTGCTACGGTCTTATCGCCCGTGAAGTCGAGCGCGTTGATTCCGGTTACCGTTCGATGATGAGTGTGCAGTCCTCGCTGGTGATGGTGCCGATCAACGAATTTGGCAGTGAAGAGCAGAAGCAGAAGTATCTGCCCAAGCTGGCCAGTGGTGAGTTCATCGGCTGCTTTGGTCTGACCGAGCCGAACCATGGCTCCGATCCGGGCTCCATGGTCACCCGTGCACGCAAGACCGAGGGCGGTTACCTGCTCAAGGGTGCCAAGATGTGGATCACCAACAGCCCCATTGCTGACGTGTTCGTGGTCTGGGCAAAAACCGACGACGACGTCATCCGTGGCTTCATTCTGGAGAAAGGCTGGAAAGGTCTGAGCGCGCCGGCGATCAAGGGCAAGGTTGGCCTGCGTACCTCCATCACTGGTGAGATCGTGATGGAAGACGTGTTCGTTCCGGAAGAAAACATGCTGCCGCACGTGACCGGTCTGAAAGGTCCGTTCACCTGCCTGAACTCCGCCCGTTACGGTATCTCCTGGGGCGCGCTGGGTGCCGCCGAGTTCTGCTGGCACACCGCCCGTCAGTACACCCTGGACCGTCTGCAGTTTGGTCGTCCGCTGGCGCAGACTCAGCTGGTACAGAAGAAGCTGGCTGACATGCAGACCGAAATCACCCTGGCTCTGCAAGGCTGCCTGCGTCTGGGCCGCATGAAGGACGAAGGTACTGCTGCGGTGGAAATCACCTCGATCATGAAGCGCAACTCCTGCGGCAAGTCGCTGGACATCGCCCGCGTTGCCCGCGACATGCTGGGTGGCAACGGTATCTCCGACGAATACGGTGTGATCCGTCACGTGGTCAACCTGGAAGTGGTTAACACCTATGAAGGTACCCACGACGTACACGCGCTGATCCTCGGCCGTGCGCAGACT
Source organism: Halopseudomonas sp. MFKK-1 (assembly GCF_027474385.1). Taxonomy (NCBI): domain Bacteria; kingdom Pseudomonadati; phylum Pseudomonadota; class Gammaproteobacteria; order Pseudomonadales; family Pseudomonadaceae; genus Halopseudomonas; species Halopseudomonas sp. MFKK-1. The sequence goes on along the minus strand of NZ_CP114836.1, from coordinate 610,103 downwards.
GGCCTGCAAGCCTTCTTCTGAAGGCGGGCAGGCAGCTGCAAGCTTTAAGCTGCAAGCGACAAGCCGTTCTGAGTTGGTTCGGCTTGTCGCGTTCTCCTCACGCTGCATTGGCGTACCGCTAGTACCCTTATCTTCGTATCCCGCACGGCCAGCTTGTGGCTTGAAGCTTGCCGCTTGAAGCTTGGAGCTAAAGACATGAGTGCATTATCCGGTTTGCGCGTCCTCGACCTGTCCCGCGTGCTGGCTGGCCCATGGGCCGGGCAGATGCTGGCTGATCTGGGGGCGGATGTGGTCAAGGTCGAACGGCCGGGGGCGGGTGATGACACCCGTGCCTGGGGGCCGCCGTATCTGCGTGATGCCGATGGTCGCGATACCTCCGAGGCGGCGTACTTTCTGTCGGCCAACCGCAACAAGCGCTCGATTACCATCGACTTTACCCAGCCCGAGGGGCAGCAGCGGGTGCGTGAGCTGGTGCAGCGCGCAGATGTGCTGATCGAGAACTTCAAGGTTGGCGGGCTGGCGGCCTATGGGCTGGATTACCAGAGCCTGCAGGCGCTCAATCCGCGCCTTATCTACTGCTCGGTGACCGGCTTCGGCCAGCAGGGGCCGTATGCCAAACGCGCAGGCTATGACTTCATGATTCAGGCCATGGGTGGCCTGATGAGCATCACCGGCAAGGCAGACGGGGAGGATGGTGCCGGGCCGGTCAAGGTCGGCGTGGCGCTGACCGATATTCTCACCGGGCTCTACGCCAGCAATGCCATTCTCGCCGCACTGGCTGAGCGTGAGCGAAGCGGTCAGGGCCAGTACATCGATCTGGCGCTGCTGGATGTGCAGATTGCCTGCCTCGGTAACCAGGCGCTGAACTATCTCACCACGGGCGTGCCGCCCAAGCGGCTGGGCAACGCTCATCCGAACATCGTCCCGTATCAGGATTTTCCGACCGCCGATGGTGACTTCATCCTGACGGTGGGTAACGACGGCCAGTTCCGCAAGTTCTGCGAGGTGGCGGGGCACCCGGAGTGGGCGACTGATCCGCGCTTTGTCAGCAACGCTGCTCGGGTTGCCAACCGCGCCGAGCTGATTCCGTTGATCCGCCAGGTGACGGTATTTCGCACCACCGCCGAATGGATTGCGGCGCTGGAGCAGGCGGGTGTGCCCTGCGGGCCGATCAATGATCTGGCGCAGGTGTTTGCCGATCCGCAGGTGCAGGCGCGGGGTACGCGCATTCGCATGGCCCACCCGCTGGCCGGTGAGGTGGACCTGGTCGCCAACCCGATCAGACTGTCGCGCACGCCGGTTGACTACCGGCGCCCGCCGCCGCTGCTGGGTGAGCACAACAGCGAGGTGTTCGCTGACTGGCTCAGCGACTGATCGGCCGCTCGCGTCTCTGCGCGCGGGCCAGCCGTCTGCTTTCCTCCTCCCGCTCTTCCAGCACGTCCTGCACGTAGCTGATGTGCTCGCTGGCGATGCGTCTGGCATCGTCGGCGCGGCCCTGCATGATGGCGTCGAAAAGCGCCTGATGCTGCGCGACCAGCATCCGCCGGGTTTCGCTGCGCAGCGCATACATGCCGCCGATATTGGTTACCACATTGCGTTTGAGCAGGTCGAACAGGCCGCGAATGGTGTGCAGCAGCACCAGGTTGTGGCTGGCTTCGGCAATTGCCAGGTGAAAGCGCGCGTCGGCGGCGCCTTCCTCGGCGCGTGACGCCTTGCCCTCGCGGGCGTAGCAGGCCTGCAGGGCGTCAAAGGCGCTCTGCAGGTGCTGGCGGTCCAGATCGGTAGCGCGCAGCGCGGCGTAATAGGCGCAGTCGGCTTCCAGCGTGTGGCGGAACTCCAGCAGGTCTCGGTGCGCTTCCGGATGACCTTCGAGCAGGCTGAGCAGGGGATCGCTGAAGCTTGAACCGAGTGAATCGCTGACATAGTTGCCGCCGCCCTGGCGGCTGATCAGCAAGCCCTTGGCGACCAGTTTCTGTACTGCCTCGCGCAGCGACGGGCGGGACACGCCGAACTGCTCGGCCAGCGCGCGCTCGGCCGGCAGGCGCTGCCCCGGCTGCAGCGTGCCCTCAAGGATCATGGTTTCCAGTTGCTCGACGATGTTGTCCGACAGTCTGCGCTGTCGAATCTGACCTACTTCCATTGTTGTTCCTTTGGTCTGACCAATCGCCTGTAGAGGGTAACCAGCATGACCTTTACAGGCAACCCGTCAGGATTGATCTATACCAAAGTCTAGCGTTATGGGTTTGACATGGCTCTGGTGCTTTTTTAATCTGGTCATCCATTTTTGTAAATTGGTCTTACCAATTGGTGCTCGACCGCCAATAACAACTACAGGAGCGCTCCATGTCTTCCGGTTTCCTTGCCCTCATGGCTTTTGCCCCGATCCTGCTTGCAGGTGTATTGCTGATCGGTCTGCGCTGGCCGGCGCGTCGCGCCATGCCGCTGGTGTATCTGCTCAGCGCCGGGATCGCGCTGTTTGTCTGGGATATGAGTTTCAACCGGGTGCTGGCGTCGACCCTGCAGGGCCTGGTCGTCACCGTGGGGGTGCTGTGGATCATTTTTGGCGCGATTCTGCTGCTGAACACCCTCAAGCATTCGGGCGGTATCACCGCGATTCGTGCCGGGTTTACTACCATCAGCCCTGACCGCCGCATTCAGGCGATCATCATCGCCTGGCTGTTTGGCTGCTTTATCGAAGGTGCGTCCGGCTTCGGCACCCCGGCGGCGATTGCCGCGCCGCTGCTGGTGGCGATCGGTTTCCCGGCGATGGCTGCGGTGCTGATGGGCATGCTGGTGCAAAGCACGCCGGTGTCCTTTGGTGCGGTCGGTACGCCGATCATTGTCGGGGTCAACACCGGGCTGGATCACGCCGCGATCGGCGAGCAGCTGGCCGCCAACGGCTCAAGCTGGGACGCCTACCTGCAGCTGATCACCAGCCAGGTAGCCATCGTGCATGCGCTGGTCGGTACGGTCATGCCGCTGGTTATGGTCATCATGCTGGTGCGCTTCTTCGGCAAGGACAAAAGCTGGCGCGCGGTATTCGAGGTGCTGCCGTTTGCTCTGTTTGCCGGCCTGTCGATGACCATTCCCTATCTCATCAGCGGCCTGCTGCTCGGCCCCGAGTTTCCGTCGTTGATCGGTGGTCTGGTCGGTCTGGCAGTGGTGACCAGCGCCGCGCGTTTCGGTTTTTTGGTACCCAAGCGTCAGTGGGACTTTGCGCCCCGCGACAGCTGGCCGGAGGCCTGGATGGGCACGATCGAGATGAAGCTGGAAGAGCTGACTGCGCGCCCCATGAGCAGCTTCCGTGCCTGGCTGCCCTACCTGCTGGTCGGTGTGCTGCTGGTGATCAGCCGGGTGTTCCCCGAGGTCAGCACCGCGTTCAAGTCGGTGGCCATCAACTTTACCGATATTCTTGGTGAGACCGGTGTCAGCGGTGGGGTTCAGCCGCTCTATCTGCCTGGCGGCATCCTGGTCATGGTGGTGATCGCGACCTTCTTCCTGCATCGCATGAAGGTCCGTGAGCTGGGCAAGGCGCTTGGCGAGTCCGGTGGCGTGCTGCTGAGTGCCGGTTTTGTGCTGCTGTTTACCGTGCCGATGGTGCGTATCCTGATCAACTCCGGAGTGAACGCGGCTGACCTGCCAAGCATGCCGATTCTGATGGCCCGTTATGTGGCCGACAGCGTCGGTGGCATCTACCCGTTGCTGGCGCCGACCATCGGTGCGTTGGGCGCGTTCCTCGCGGGCTCCAATACCGTCTCGAACATGATGTTCAGCCAGTTTCAGTTTGGCGTGGCCAGCAACCTTGGCCTGTCGACCGCGTTGATCGTGGCGGTGCAGGCCGTGGGGGCCGCTGCCGGCAACATGGTGGCGATCCACAACGTGGTGGCTGCCTCGGCAACTGTGGGCCTGCTCGGCCGTGAGGGCACCACCCTGCGCCGGACTGTCTGGCCGACTCTGTACTATGTGCTGATGACTGGTGTGATTGCGCTGTTTGCTGCCTATGTGCTGGGTGTCAGCGATCCGCTGATGGCTGGTTGATGTGTTGACTGCTCGCGCCCCGGCCCTGGCTGCCGGGGCGTTGCCCGTTGAAGAACCGATGAGAGTTTGCTGATGATCATTTCTGCCTCGACCGATTACCGCGCCGCCGCTCAGCGCCGACTGCCTCCCTTTCTGTTTCACTATATCGACGGTGGGGCCTATGCCGAGCACACGTTGAAGAAGAACGTCGAGGATCTGGCCGGTATTGCTCTGCGGCAGCGGGTGCTGAAGAACATGTCGGAGCTGAGCCTGGAAACCCGTCTGTTCGATGAAGCCCTGAGCATGCCGGTGGCGCTGTCACCGGTCGGCCTGACCGGCATGTACGCCCGTCGCGGTGAAGTGCAGGCGGCGCGCGCAGCAGCTGACAAGGGCATTCCCTTTACCCTGTCGACCGTCTCGGTCTGTCCGATTGAAGAAGTTGCACCGGCGATCAGTCGCCCGATGTGGTTTCAGCTCTATGTGTTGAAGGATCGCGGATTCATGAAGAATGCGCTGGAGCGCGCCAAGGCCGCCGGCGTGACCACCCTGGTGTTCACCGTCGACATGCCGGTGCCCGGTGCGCGCTATCGTGACGCGCACTCGGGCATGAGCGGCCCGAACGCCGCGATGCGTCGTTACCTTCAAGCTGTGACCCATCCGCGCTGGGCCTTTGATGTGGGGCTGCTCGGCAAACCGCACGACCTGGGCAATATCTCCGCCTACCGGGGCAATCCGACAGGCCTGGAAGACTACATGGGCTGGTTGGGTGCCAACTTCGATGCGTCCATCTCCTGGAAAGATCTGCAGTGGATTCGTGACTTCTGGGACGGCCCGATGGTGATCAAGGGCATTCTCGATCCGGAAGACGCCCGCGATGCGGTGCGCTTTGGTGCCGACGGTATAGTGGTATCCAACCACGGCGGCCGTCAGCTCGATGGCGTACTGTCCAGCGCGCGAGCGCTGCCGGCGATTGCCGATGCGGTTAAAGGTGACCTGAAGATTCTGGTCGACTCGGGTATTCGCACAGGTCTGGACGTCGTCCGTATGCTGGCGCTCGGCGCCGACTGCACCATGCTCGGCCGCGCCTTTATCTACGCGCTGGCGGCTGATGGTGAGGCGGGCGTGAGCAATCTGCTGGAGCTGATCGAAAAAGAGATGCGGGTGGCAATGGTGCTGACCGGTGCCAAATCCATCAGTGAGATCAACGCCGATCTGCTGGTGCGTGAACTGCAGCATCTGAGCAAGTAATACGGAGATAGCATGAGCCTGCCTGCCGACTTTCTGACCGGCGCCCGTCGCCTGATTCCGCCCGAGCGTCTGTTCGTCGATCCGCTGTCGACCCTGGCGTTTGGCACCGACGCCAGCTTTTATCGGCTGATTCCCAAGCTGGTGGTGCGGGTCGAGTCGGAGGCAGAGGTGGTGCGTCTGTTGCATCTGGCCACCCGGCATAAGGTGCCGGTCACTTTCCGTGCGGCGGGCACCAGTCTGTCCGGACAGGCGATCAGTGACTCGGTACTGATCGTGCTGGGCGATTACTGGAGCGGTCGGGAGATTCGCGACGGTGGTAATCAGATTCGCCTTCAGCCTGGCGTAATCGGCGCGCAGGCCAACGCTGTACTGGCGCCGCTGGGGCGCAAGATCGGGCCGGACCCGGCCTCGATCAACGCGTGCAAGATCGGCGGCATTGTTGCCAACAACGCCAGCGGCATGTGCTGTGGCACGGCGCAGAACAGCTACCAGACGCTGGCTGGTATGCGTCTGGTGCTGGCTGATGGCACCGTGCTGGACAGTGAGGACGAACGCGGTGTGGCGGCCTTCCGCCAAAGTCACGGCGCGCTGCTTGAGCAACTGGCCGAGCTGGGCCGCGAAACCCGCGCCAATACCGCGCTGGCCGAGCGGATTCGCCACAAGTATCGGCTGAAGAACACCACCGGTTTGTCGCTTAACGCGCTGGTCGATTTTGACGATCCGCTGGATATCCTCACCCACCTGATGGTCGGCTCTGAAGGCACCCTCGGTTTTATCAGCTCGGTGACCTACAACACCGTTCCCGAATACCCGCACAAGGCCAGTGCGCTGATCGTGTTTCCGGATGTGGACACCTGCTGCCGCGCAGTACCGGTGCTCAAGCAGCAGCCGGTGGCAGCGGTGGAGCTGCTGGATCGCCGCAGTCTGCGCTCGGTGCAGGATCAGCCGGGGCTGCCGGGTTGGGTGGCTGCGCTGTCGGATGGCGCCTGTGCGCTGCTGATCGAGTCGCGCGCCGCCAGTCAGTCGCTGCTGCACGAGCAACTGGCGCAGATCCGCGCGGCGCTGGCCCCGTTCCCGGTCGAGCAGCAGGTGGATTTTACCGAAGATCCGGCGGTCTCCGGACAGCTGTGGGCGATTCGCAAGGGCACCTTCCCGGCGGTTGGTGCAGTGCGCGCGACCGGAACCACCGTGATCATCGAAGACGTCACCTTCCCGGTCGAGCAACTGGCGGCCGGTGTACACCGGCTGATCGAATTGTTCGAGAAGCACGGGTACGACGAGGCGATCATCTTTGGCCACGCGCTGGAGGGCAACCTGCACTTCGTGTTTACCCAGGGCTTCGAGGACCCGGCGCAGGTCGCCCGTTACGAAGCGTTCATGGGCGATGTGGCCGAACTGGTCGCGATCGAGTTCGGTGGTTCGCTCAAGGCCGAGCACGGCACCGGCCGCAATATGGCGCCGTTCGTTGAAAAGGAGTGGGGCAGCGACGCCTATCAGTTGATGTGGCGCATCAAGCGGCTGCTTGACCCGCAGGGCATCCTGAACCCGGATGTGGTGCTGTCCGATGACCCGCAGATTCACCTGAAAAACCTCAAGCCGCTGCCGGCCGCGAACGACATCGTCGACAAGTGCATCGAGTGCGGCTTCTGTGAGCCAGTCTGCCCGAGCAACGGCCTGACCCTGACGCCGCGCCAGCGCATCGTCATCTGGCGCGATATTCAGGCAAAAAAGCGCGCGGGTATCGATACCCGTGAGCTGGAAACCGCCTACCAATATCAGGGCATCGACAGCTGCGCCGCGACCGGCCTGTGCGCCGAGCGCTGCCCGGTGGGCATCAATACCGGCGATCTGGTGCGTGAGCTGCGCGCCTCGCAAGCGGCTTACCCGGATCGCGCCAACTGGCTGGCCAAGCACTTTGCCGGTGCACTCAAGGGCGTGCGGTTTACCCTGCGCGCCGCAGATCTGGCCCACCGCCTGCTCGGCGCACCGCGTCTGCAGCGCTGGAGCGAGGGCGCGCGCAAGCTGTCTGGTGCGAGCCTGCCGAGCTGGACGCCGGCAATGCCGCAGCCGGTCAAACTGATTCCGCCGCTTGATCAATGGCAAAGCGGCAAGCCGCGGGTGGTTTACCTGCCGGCCTGTATCTCGCGCAGCATGGGGCCGGCGCGCAGCGACAGCGAGCAGATGCCGCTGATCGACAAGACCTGGGCGCTGCTGGAAAAGGCGGGCTATGAAGTCGTACTGCCGGCGCAGCTCGATGGCTTGTGCTGCGGCCAGCCGTTTGCCTCCAAGGGCTATCCCGAGCAGGCCGAGGCCAAGCGCAACGAGCTGCTTGCAGCGCTGCGCGAGGCTAGCCGCAACGGTCAGGATCCGATCTACTGCGACACCAGCCCCTGTACGCTGAGTCTGATCAATGGCGAGGCCGATGGGTTGGATATCTTTGATCCGGTGCGCTTTATCCGCACCCATCTGTTCCAGCGGCTGGAGTTCACTCCCCAGGCCGGGGCGGTCGCGGTGCACGTAACCTGCAGTACCCAGCATCTGGGCGAGGGGCAGGCGCTGATCGAGATCGCCCGGCGCTGCAGTACCAACGTCGTGGTGCCGGAAGGGATTCACTGCTGCGGCTTTGCCGGCGACAAGGGCTTCAACCTGCCCGAGCTGAATGATCATGCACTGCGCACGCTCAAGCCGGTGGTGCAGCATTGCAGCGAGGGGGTATCAACCAGCCGTACCTGCGAGATCGGGCTGTCCAGCCATAGCGGCGTGGACTATCACAGTCTGGTCTATCTGGTGGATCGGGTTACCTGTCCGAAGAGTGACTGAGGTCATTAAGTGTTTTGGTGGAATGCTTCCGTCACCGAGGGTGACGGAAGCGCTTATGACTAGAGGCTATCAATTTGAAGATTCATGCGCGCTAGCATCCGACTGCTGGTCCTTGAGTCGTCGAGTTTGCTCAGGTCACGAAGCCGAACGGTCTCCTTCGGCTCGATGCTGAGCTCAAAACCATCCTCCTTGCCCAGCAAAATGTCGCTAATCAATTCGCATACATCTTCCAGGTCTCTGGCCAGGTCTCCGCGCTCGCATTGCTTTACCTGTTGCTCGACCTGCCGTTCGTAGTGCTCGCTGCGTTGCTTATCCGCGTCGCCGCGTGTTGGGTCAAGTGGTGTGTTATAGCGCTGTTGTAAGGCGATGCTGCGGGAGACAAGCCCTCTGTCCTTCATGGTAAAACGGATCGCTTCAATCTCAATCCTGTCAATGGTCTGTCCAAGCTCTTCAAGGCTCTGCAGTATCTGGTAGCCATTTTCTGCAGATGTCAGTGTGCGCTGCAAGCCTCGCAGCTGGCGATTCAAGCCCCGCTGGCCTGCCAGCCGGTAGCTGATTTGGCTGTCAAAAAGTTCTGGCAGAGCAACGTTGATTGCGGTTTCCACGACGCCCGCATCATCATCGACATCGACAAACAGGTCCACGTCGAACGGTGGGACGAAAGTTAGTCCACTATTGAGCGCAGGTTGGAATCCGCCTACTGCGTTAGCGAAACCGCGGTCGATATTTCGCCCGGCTATCGCGCTGAACTGCCTGAAGTCAGAGAAGGCCTCTTGCTCGGCGTTGACACCACGGAATTGTAGGCGAATTCGGGTGCGTTCATCCTCGTCGAGCAGGTCGCTAACAATGATTTCCTTTGCTCGGATGGCGGCGTTACTGTCGCCGATGTCCAATTCCACGTCGAATATACTGACGCGCCCGCCAAATGGGCTGGAGGATACTTTGGACCAGTGCAGCCTATTTTCTATTTGTGCATCATAGGCCCAGTCTTCCAGTTTCTTTTCTGCCTTATTGCCGGCGTATACGGATAGCCCGGCGTAGGTGGCGGCAATCAGAGCAGCGGCTCCTCCGGCAATCAGAAAGATCTTTTTGTTCATCGTGCTGCTCCTGTGGTCGCGGCTTGATCCGGTCTTGCGCGCTTGATCAGCTCCTCCGCTTCTTCGGGAGTCCAGTCAGGGTTCCCGATCCGGTAGCGGGTGAGTGCCAATGGGTCTTTCAAGTCTGCACATTGTTCTTCTGAGCAAGATTGGATGCTGTCAGCTGTAATCAGGGTCAGCGGTAGGTTTTGGTCGTCTTTGCGCTCGGGATCCAGCTGGGCGCTGCCCTTGATCAGATGCCATCCTTGTTCGATCTGGTCGGTATGCTCATTGCTCAATAGCACCGCTTGATAGGGATACCCAATTAGCCAGCCATCATCCTGTTCCTTGCCGATCTCTACTATCTGGCTATAGGTGGCTGTTCCGCCGCGCATCATCCGCAGGTAGCTGCCAGACCCGGTTGGGCTGTAGCTGGCGTCCTCGGTCATGCTTGCGTACAGTTCTTCGGGCCGGCGAACGTCGTTTCGCAGCTGACTGTACAGGCGAAGTTGTTGCTCTGCCTGCTGGGCCATCAGTTCACGCTGGCGCTGCTCCTCGCGCAAGCGTTCTGCCTCGGCTCTGCGTTGTTCTTCCGATTCCTTACGTTCGAAAGCAAACAAGTGGTTGGTGGCACGCTGCGGGTTGTATTCCCACTTTTTGCTGCGGTAGTGGCGCGACAGGCTGATATCGTAAAGCCAGAAGTCCCTGTTTCTTTCCATTAGCCCTTTGTTCAGGTCGCGCATGGCGTACAGGTGGGTGTTTCGAATGCCTGGTGCGACCTGGTCAAGGCGAGTGGCGGCTAGATCGACCGTGGTCTTGATCGAGTCCAGTTCGCGGAAAAGGTCGCGGTTTTCCGTCAAAGCAATCACAGTGGCGTTGTTGGATTGCCATTGACCGTTGTAGCTGCGGTTCAGTCGGAGCAGGTAGTAGGTCTGGCTGGCGGGCTCGCTGTGCAGTAGCTGCAGCAGGTTCCTATCCTGATCGAAGCCGACGATGGGTAGAGCCGGTGGGGGAGCATCGAACGCCAGACCAGCCAAGAAATGAGCGTCACCAGTTCTACTGAGCAGCACACCGTCGCTGCGGGTCAGCGTCAGCGAACCGGGGCCTGAGGCATAACCATCAGCGTCGCAGGTGACGCCGGAAGACACCGCCCTGACGTTCTCGGTGCCATCTTCAAGCTTATCGGCAAGGCGGAAGCGGCAGCCGTTCTGATCGCGCACCTCGGTCAGGAAATCGACCTGAGCAAACGCGTCCTTCTGCAGTGGCGGCGTCCAGCCTGCCACGCTGAAAACAGTCGGTGGCGCGGCAACTGCGGTGGCTGTTGCTGGTTCGGTGGGCGACTCAGGTGCTGGCTCAGTGGCGGACGCCGCTTCTGCGACCGGACTCGGTGTCGGTTCGGCAACCGGTGCCGCGACAGGAACAATAGGAGCCTTGGATACTGGTGGCGGACTGGCGGTGGCCGTGGTTGCACTTTCAACGGCTGGAGTGGCCGCAGAGGCGACCGGGTCCGGCGCGGGTGCGGTGGTTTGCGCGATCCAGCCTCCGGCCTGCGATGCGCTGCCGTTGTTTAATGTACTGCCGCTGCTGTCGGTGCTGACCCAGCTGAGTTGGCTCGCAGCCGGACACTGGCTTGCCAGCAGCCCGCCAAGTTTAGGCAGCAGGCGGCCTACTGCGCTGGGGTCGGTTACGTCGCTGGTAAAGGCAAAGCGCAGTTGCAGTGCGTCGCTGCACCATTGCGCGTTGTCAGCATGTACCACGAATACTTCAAGGTTTTCTGCCTTCGAGTATGCCAGGCGGTAGTCCGCGGCATGGGCTGTTGACGCCAGTGCCAACAGACTCGGGATAACGATGCGTCTCATGCGGCCTTCCTTTTAGATCAGTTCCCAAGCGCCATCATCGGCCTGGCACGCTTTTACGGTCTGAGAGTCAGTGCTTTCGGCTGTTCGAATGTTGTAGTTGAGAGTTCGGCAGGTAGTTTGTGCTGCGACTTGTTGCTCAACTGGCACGGCGTCCAGGTCGAAAGCGTCAAGATCGATGCCTTTGCTTGCTGCGGTAGCAACATCGAGGCTGTCCAGATCGGTGGCTGTGTCGGCGACCGATGGGTTGGTGCTGTCGGTCGTTGTGGCGGGCACCTGCTCAACAAGTGGTGCATAGACGTAGCCTACGGTGACACCGCGGCGGCCAACCATGATCCAGTTATTATCGGTCCTGCCTATCGCGGTAAATGTAGTGCCTGTGGGCAAACTGGCGACGCGCTCCGCATTAATGTCCGGTGCGTTGCGAACATTAGCCGATTTGGTGGAGCGATACGGCTGATTGATCAGCGACATGTTTGGTACGGCCGCTACGCTGGGCGCCCGTTTCACTGCAACTTGGCGCTCGACAGTCTCGCTACTGACGGCAGTAATAGTTGCGCTAGCACCACTGTGGCTGGAGGTCCACTGACGGCTTTGGCCATCAGCTGAATATTGGAGGGCTTGCTGGGTCTGTTGCGCGAGTGCCTGACGATCCCGCTCGTCCAGCTTGGAGCCAATTGTTTTGCCAAGATAGCCACCGGCAAGTGCGCCCGCAATGATTGCGGCGGTGCGACCGTTGCCATCGCCCACTTGGCTGCCAAGCAGCGCTCCGGCGGTTACGCCAATGAGTGTTCCAATGTTTTCCTTGTTGGCCCACTGATTTTCAGACAGGTTTGCGCAGCCTGCGCTGGTGGCGATTGCAGTGCCGAGGGTGATGGCGAGGGAAATCCGATTTGCTTTCAAAGGCCTGGTCCTGTGCGTATGTATGATCAATGCGAACAGGGGAAGGATAGGCAGGCTCCTGCTGCCGGCGATCATCCCTGAGCGCGGCATTATTATCTATAAAATGTAGTGGCAAAACAATGGCGTCAACACTATGGCGTCCCCGGCTGAAGTCGCTTGTTTATTGACGGCCGCGCCTCGCGCAGTCGCTATCGGCGCGCGAGGCTTACTCATCCTCCCAACGCGCATCCCGTTTGGTGATGCACTGAGCCAGCAGGCCTTCCAGCGAGGTCTGCAGGTCTTGCATGAAGGCGTTGCTGTCTTCACCCGGTTGCAGCGCTTCACCAATCACCACGTCGGCGTTGAACGGCACGATCATCGAGCCGCCCTTGGGCAGCGCGCGTCCCAGCCCGTGCATGGCAATCGGCACCACCTGGGTGCCGGCATGGCTGCGTGCCAGATGATAGACACCCTTGCGCAGCGGTTGCAGTTGCTCCGGGTCGCCGCGACTGCCCTCGGGGAACAGCAGCAGAATCTGACCATCGGCCAGCGCCTGCTGGCACTGTTCGAAGACCTGATCCTTGTCGACCTGACCCTGCCGGTCGAGCGGGATGATGCCGATCAGGTTCAGGGACAGCCAACTGGTAAAGCGGTTGCGCAGGAAGTAGTCCGCCGCCGCTACCGGGCGCACTCGATGCAGTTCGCCCAGCGGGTACAGGGCCATCAGCACCAGCGTGTCCAGATGGCTGTTGTGGTTGGCGGCCAGAATCGCCGGGCCGTGGCTGGGCAGGCGTTGCTTGTTGTAGATGTTCAGGCCAAGCAGCAGGTACACCACCGGCTTGACGATCAGCAGAAAGAACAGCTGTTTGGGCAGGCGCTTGATCAAGGACATGGCGGCCTCAGTAAGTGGTGTAGACGAGGAAGTGGAAGAACAGCGGCGCGGTGTACATCAGGCTGTCGATACGGTCGAGGATGCCGCCGTGGCCCGGAATCAGCTGGCTGGTGTCCTTAATGCGCAGGTCGCGTTTGACCGCCGACACGGTCAGATCGCCAATGAAACCGGCCAGCCCGATCAGCAGGCCCGCCGCCAAGCCGAGACCCCAGCCGAGTGGCGTGAGCCAGGGAGCGAGCACGGCGCCGAGCACGGTAGTGGTTGCAACGCCGCCGAGAAAGCCAGCCCAGGTCTTGTTCGGGCTGATCGCCGGGACGATCTTGCGGTTGCCAAACTTCTTGCCCCAGATGTACTGCGCGACATCGTTGAACTGGGTCAGGAACACCAGATACAGCACCAGTCCAACGCCACCGCCCGCCGGGTTTTCATCGGCTGGCAGCATCAGCAGGTAGGCGACGTGGCTGATCGCGAACACCGTGGTCATGGTTGCCCACTGATAGGAGCCGACCGCGCGAATGAAGCCCTTGGTTTCACCCAGCATCAAGAGGCCGAAGGGAATGAGCAGGAACAGGTAGACGGGAATGAAGACGATAAACATCCCGTACCAGCCAAGGCCAACCCAGTAATACTGCAGCGGTACGGCCAGATACAGCGCGAGGATCAGGCGGCGGTCGGTGACGCGGACCGGCAGGATCGAGAAGAATTCACGCAGGGCGATAAAGCTCAGGATGGTGAAGAAGACCAGCGAGGCGGTGGGGCCAATCATCAGTGCGGTAAACACCACGCCGACCATTACCCACCAGGAGTTGATGCGCTGTTTCAGCTCCAGATAGCCGTCGTCGCTCAGGCGCGGGCGCAGGATCAGTTGGGTGATGCTGGCGATCACCAGCATGGCGACCACCACCAGCATGGCGTTCAGGGTATTGGGTGTGAGGTCGAGCATAAAGGGCAGGCCGATATCCATTATTCAATCCCCCGGCGTTCCAGTCGCAGATAGGCGCCGATCAGACGGCGCAGCACCGTCAGGCCACTGCCAACGGCGATGATGATCAAGCTGACCCACAGAATCAGCCCCGGGTGCTGCCACAGCGGATCGAATACCGACAGTACGCAGGCGCCGGTCAGCAGGGCCATGCGTTGCTGCTTGGCCATCGGCCCGCGAAAGTCGGCTGGCAGCCCGAGCGAGACACCGAGTACGCGTACATAGGCGGTCATCAAGGCCAGCAGTGCGCCAAGCCAGGCCAGCCACTGGGCCGACTCGAAACCGGGCAGGGCAAAGCCGCAGGCAACGATCAGCAGCGGATCGGCAATGCGATCCGGGACATCGTTGAACAGCTCGCCCGCCGGCGTCTGCTTGCCGCCCTCCATCGCCACCATGCCGTCGAACAGGTTGCACAACAGGCGCAGCTGGATGCACAGGGCGGCGACGATCAGCCAGATCGAGCGCTCGCCGCCCGCCTGCTGACCGGACCAGACGAGCGCAGCCGCACCGGCCAGTGCGCAGATCACACTGAGCACGGAAATCTGATTGGGGGTAACGCTGCGCTGGCTGAGCCAGGCGGCGAAGCGGGTCATGATCCGCTGATCGCGGATCTTCAGTGGGCGGCGATTGCTGGTCATGGTGTCTCGTTGTTGAGGGTGAGGGTGAGGGCGCGGGCCTGGTGATGCAGGCGCACGCTCAGAAACAGGCAGTAGGCAAAGGCCATGCTGCTCGGAGGAATGATGGTTTGCCAGAGCGCGGGCGTTTGATGCCAGCGGTGCAGCAGGAAGAGCAGGGCAAAGCTGGCGCTGACGATGATCAGCGCCGGCAGCAGTACGCGCAGTGGATTATCCGGCAGACGGCGAAACAGTGTAGTGACGGCCATGGCCATCAGCAGGGTGAGGATGCCGCTGAAGGTACCTTGCAGCAGGCCGGCCATCAGCGCATGTGACGTATCGTTGTGCCAATTGGCAAACAGGGCCCAGGCGCCCCAGATCAGGAAGGCGAGCAGCGCTGCGACCAGACGGCCGCGCCAGCTGTTGGCGTTATCCGGGGTTGTTGCAGACATGTACGCTCCCTGTCACTGCACGACGCCGGCACAGGCCGGGTGGGGGAGAATAACCCGATGACGTCAGGCAGGCGAGCCCTGCTCTGCACTGATGTGAAGCAGCGCAAGACTCTTTGTGGTGGGCACGGTTGACGCAGCTCAGTAGGGCGGGGCGTTGCCGCAATCGCTGGATTGCCAGCGGCTGATCTGCCGATGAGACAGGGTTACCTCGCCATCGCCGGGGCCGGCATCCGGGCCGAGTAAGCCGGCCGGCAGCGCATAGGCGCCCTGGCCATTGAAAGTAGAGCGCATTTCAGTGCTGGAGAGCATTTCAATTGTGCCGCTCATGTCGCCGGTGAACCCGTCAGGATCGTTGCAGCGACCGGTGAACTGCAGGGCGTCAGCGCTGGACTGGCTGATCTTGAAGTCGCATTTGGGCATATTCTCCCGTGCATCGCGCAGCAGGGCTTGCGGGTCGGTCAGGGTTTTTGCTATGTCGGCTGTAATGCATTGGCGCTCCCCAACCTGTTCTTCAGTACCGAGCATTTCCTCGGCCATGGCCCGTTGCTCCGGAGGGAGGCTGTTGAGCATGTTGGTGCGCATCTCGCGCATACGCGCCTGCATATCGACACCGTTGATCAGGGTGGTACTTTCGCTGATCCACAGGCCCGGTTTTGGCGAGGTGTCGAGCTGCTGGGCGCAGAGCAGGGCAGGAGCAAGGGCGAGGGTGGAGAGCAGTGCAAGCCGTGGCAGAGTCATGAAACGGTCCTTGTGACGTAAATACCTTCAAGGACTATAGCCGCTGATGAAGCTGCTGTGCAGCGTTGATGATGCGGGGCGTGATCGTTGCACAAAAAAACGGGGGCGCATGGCCCCCGTTTCGTTTTCGACCTCAGCGTGGGCCGAGCAGTGCCGGCTTTTCGCGCTGCGGGCGGCCACCCGATTTGCGATTGCTTGGCTTGCGCTCTTCAACCTCCGGCTCGATGCGATTGCCGAGTGCCTGACGACGGCGTTCAATCGCAACCGGATCTTCCGGAGCATGAATGCCGGGCATGACGCGTGGCTGGCCGGCTGCGCGCTGTCGTTGCTGATGCGGGCGTTGCTCGCCGCGCTGGCGGTCGTCGCGACGCTGGCCGCGTGGCTGGCCGTTTCCGCCGTTACCCTTGCCGCCGTTGCCGGCATTCCCGCCGTTCGCGCGGGCGCCCTGGCCTTGGCCTTGCGATTGACCCTGGCCTTGGCTGGTGCGTTTGGCGGTCTGGCCACCCTGGCCGCGGTTGTTGCGCGCACCGCCATTGCTGTTGCTGCGCGCGTTCTGGCCACGCGGGCGCTCGCTGCGTTCGCCACGCTCACGCTCCGGGCGATCACTGTTCAGTTCGGCTTGGGCCGGCGGCTCGAAGCCCTCCAGTGAGCCCTCCTCGATGCGCTGCCTGGTCATGCGCTCAATCGAACGCAGCAGCTTGTCCTCGTCCGGGCTGACCAGCGACACCGCTTCGCCGCTGCGACCGGCACGGCCGGTGCGGCCGATGCGGTGGACGTAGTCTTCCGAGACGTTGGGCAGTTCGAAGTTGATCACGTGAGGCAGCTGATCAATGTCCAGGCCGCGGGCGGCGATATCGGTAGCTACCAGAATGCGTAGGGTGTTGGCCTTGAAGTCGGCCAGTGCCTTGGTGCGTGCGCTCTGGCTCTTGTTGCCATGAATCGCCGCCGCCGGCAGACCGTTCTTGACCAGGTACTCGGCCAGACGGTTGGCTCCGTGTTTGGTGCGGGTAAAGATCAGCACCTGTTCCCAGGCGCCTTGGGTGATCAGATGGGCGACCAGCGCACGCTTGTGGCCGGCAGCAACGCGGTAGACCTTTTGATTGATGCGCTCGACGGTGGTATTCGGCGGCGTGACTTCGATACGCGCCGGGTTGTCGAGCAGCTTGTTGGCCAGATCGGTGATGTCTTTCGAGAAGGTCGCGGAGAACAGCAGGTTCTGACGCTTGGCCGGCAGTTTGGCGATGACCTTCTTAACGTCATGGACAAAGCCCATGTCGAGCATGCGGTCGGCTTCGTCCAGCACCAGTACCTCTACCTGCGACAGATCGACAGCCTTCTGACCGACCAGGTCAAGAAGGCGGCCCGGGCAGGCAACCAGAATATCGAGGCCGGGAGCGATGGCTTTCATCTGCGGGTTGGCGCCAACGCCACCAAAGATGCAGGTGGACTTGAGTGGCAGCTCGGTAGCATAGGCGCGAATGCTGTCGTGCACCTGAGCTGCCAGCTCACGGGTCGGGGTAAGTACCAGCACGCGAACCTGTTTGGCGCCCGGGCGCTTGCCGGCGGGCTCGCCAGCGGGGAATAGACGTTCGATAACCGGAAGTGCAAAACCGGCGGTCTTGCCGGTACCGGTCTGTGCCGCAACCATCAGGTCGCGGCCTTCGAGAACAGCCGGAATCGCTTGCAGCTGAACCGGGGTGGGCGTGGTGTAACCAGTGGCTGCCACGGCGCGTACCAACGCGTCCGACAGGCCCAAGGAGGCAAAGGACATTCAGAATAACCCTGTGATGGCCGTTGCGAACGTGCAGAGGGCAGCGGGCAGGTGTCTGGCACCGTGCGGCTGCCGCGTGTCCGTGCGGCCTGGAATGAAAGAAAGCAGTGTGTGACGTCGCACGCGCGCTACAAGGGCTCAGCGACACCGGCGCTTGGCAATGGCGTACGGGAAATGCCCCGGACAGACCGTGCCGAACAGTCGATTGGTGCTTGAGCGCTCGCCCTGAGTGACTGTCGCGGTCAACCGCTCTCTGCGTGGCGGTGGTGCGACGGGTCCTGGCATGTCTTCGATAGTGCGCCTGATGCGCAGTTGATCGGAAGGCCAGAGAGCATGCGGAGTTGTTCAGTGCTTCCTGAAGCCCGGCGAGTATAACAGAAAGGGAGCCGCCGCATAGTGCCGACTGGCAGGCGCTGCCTGACTATTGCAGACCATAGCGATACAGCAGGTGCAGGTAGTCGTCCGACTGCTTGAATTGCTGCAATGCCTCGCTGAAGCGCTTTGCGAGGTCGGCCAGCGCCGGCGTTCGCGCGAATGCCAGGTAGAGCTCGCCGCTGCTCAGTTGAGTGTCATGGTGGGCGATCCGATCATTCAGTCCGAGTTGTCTGATGGTGTACAGGCCGACCCTGCGGTTGATCGGCAGCATGTCGATGCGACCATGCTCCAGCATCAGCAGACAGGCTTCGATTGCAGGACAGGGCCAGCGCTCGAAGTAGTTGGCGGCCTTGAACTCATCGTTTCCGTAACTGTAACCGGCGGAGATACCGATACGCAGACCGCGCAGGTCTTCGATTCGGGTGAACGGAAATGGCTGGCTCTTGCGATAGAACAGCACTGTCTCGCTGTGGGAAAGCGGCTCGCTGGGATAGTGGTACGTCTGGCGGCGCTGGTCGTTGATGCCTATATCGAGAATCGCGTCGGCATTGCCCTCGCGCACCTCATGCTGGGCCCGCTTCCAGGGCATCATTCGCCATTTGGGGTCATAGCCCAGCTCACGCAGCAGCCTGTCGCTGACCTCGTAGTCGATGCCACGGATAGTGTTGTTCTCTTCAAATACGTAGGGTGGCCATGGCTCGCTGACAATGGTCAGCTGTTCGGCTTTGAGTGGGCTGGCTAACAGAGCCAGGGCGACGGCCAGAAGGCCATGAAATCGGTTCATGGCCGCAGTCTAGCGTGCTTTTGCGGTGCTTGCATGTTCGGGCTGCCGGGGTCGCCGGTAGCCCGTCCGGCTCAGCGATCGCCCTGCAGATTGCGCACAACGGCAAGGCTGGGTTCGGCCTGGTTGAGGGTGTAAAAGTGCAGGCCGGGCGCACCGCCATCGAGCAGGCGCTCGCACAGCTGACTGATCACCTCGGTACCGAAGGCGCTGATGCTGTCGCTGTCGTCACCGTAGGCTTCCAGCTGCTTGCGGATCCAGCGCGGAATCTCGGCGCCGCAGGCGTCGGAGAAGCGTGCCAGCTTGGTGTAGTTGGTGATCGGCATGATGCCTGGAATGATCGGGATGTCGATCCCTGCCTGGCGCACCCGGTCCACGAAGTGGAAGTAGCAGTCGGCGTTGAAGAAGTACTGGGTGATCGCGCTGTCGGCACCGGCGCGGGCCTTGCGGATGAAGTTCTGCAGATCGGCTTCAAAGTTTGGCGCCTGCGGGTGCGATTCCGGGTAGGCGGCGACTTCGATGGTGAAATGATCACCGGTCTCGGCGCGGATGAACTCGACCAGCTCGTTGGCGTAGCGCAGCTCGCCGCTGGCGTGACCCATGCCGGAGGGCAGGTCGCCGCGCAGGGCAACGATGCGCTGGATGCCGTTGGCACGGTAGTCGTTGATCAGGGTGCGCAGGTCTTCGCGCGAGTCGCCGACGCAGGACAGATGCGGTGCGGTCGGGACCTTAACCTCGCCGTCCAGCTGCAGAACGGTGCGGCGGGTGCCGTCACGGGTGGAGCCACCGGCACCGTAGGTGACGGAAAAGAATTCAGGGCCTGCCGCAGCCAGGGTCTGGGCGGTGGCGAGCAGTTTCTCGTGGCCGGCTTCGGTCTTGGTCGGGAAGAACTCGAAGCTGATGGGGGCGTTGGTCGTCATTATCTCTCTACTCTTGGAAGGGCGTCAGCTTCAAGCCTCAAGCTGCAAGCGGCAAGCAACCCCCGGAAACCCGTGCCCGCCAGCGAGGCGGGCAGGGCTCTTGAGGCTTGCAGCTTGCGGCTGACAGCTATCAATAGCGATAGCTGTCGGGCTTGAACGGGCCTTCGACGGTGACGCCGATGTAGTCGGCCTGGGTCTTGGTCAGCTGGGTGACGACGCCACCGAAGCCCTTGACCATTTCCAGTGCGACTTCTTCGTCCAGCTTCTTCGGCAGCACTTCAACGGTCAGCGCGGCGGCCTTGTCGGCTGCAGACAGATCGGCGAACTTGCGCTCGAACAGGTGGATCTGTGCCAGCACCTGATTGGCGAAGGAGCCGTCCATGATCCGCGAGGGGTGGCCGGTGGCGTTACCCAGGTTCACCAGACGGCCTTCGGCCAGCAGGATCAGGTAGTCGTCGTTGGTGGCGTCAACGGTCTTGCCGGTGCGGTGAATCTTGTGCACCTGCGGCTTGACCTCTTCCCAGCCCCAGTTGGCGCGCATGAAGGCGGTATCGATCTCGTTGTCGAAGTGACCGATGTTGCAGACCACCGCGCGTTTCTTCAGTGCTTTCAGCATGCCGGCGTCACAGACGTTGGCGTTACCGGTGGTGGTGACGATCAGGTCAATCTTGCCCAGCAGCGCGGCGTCGATGCAGGCGTCGGTGCCGTCGTTGATGCCGTTGTGGTACGGGGAGACGACTTCGAAACCGTCCATGCAGGCCTGCATGGCGCAGATTGGGTCGATTTCGGTGACCTTGACGATCATGCCTTCCTGGCGCAGCGACTGTGCAGAACCCTTGCCCACGTCACCGTAACCGATGACCAGCGCCTGCTTGCCGGATAGCAGGTGGTCGGTACCGCGCTTGATCGCGTCGTTCAGGCTGTGGCGGCAGCCGTACTTGTTGTCGTTCTTGCTCTTGGTGACCGAGTCGTTGACGTTGATTGCCGGGACCTTCAGGGTGCCCGCTTTCAGCATGTCGAGCAGGCGGTGCACGCCGGTGGTGGTTTCTTCGGTGATGCCGTGGATCTTGTCCAGCATCGCCGGGTATTTCTTGTGCAGGATTTCGGTCAGGTCGCCGCCGTCGTCCAGCACCATGTTAGCGTCCCACGGCTGACCGTCCTTGAGGATGGTCTGCTCGATGCACCATTCGTACTCTTCTTCGGTCTCACCCTTCCAGGCAAATACCGGGATGCCGGCGGCAGCGATCGCAGCAGCGGCCTGATCCTGGGTTGAGAAGATGTTGCAGGAAGACCAGCGTACTTCGGCGCCCAGGGCAGTCAGGGTTTCGATCAGTACGGCGGTCTGGATGGTCATGTGGATACAGCCCAGAATCTTGGCACCCTTGAGCGGCTGCTCGCCGGCGTACTTGCGGCGCAGGCCCATCAGCGCGGGCATTTCCGACTCGGCGATGATGATCTCGCGGCGGCCCCAGTCGGCCAGGCTGATGTCGGCGACCTTGTAGTCGGTAAAGGCGTTATTGATCACGGCACTCATCTGATTTCTCCATTCGTGGTTGCGAATGGGCGCGGTTAAATGTCGCACGCCCCGGACGAGCCTGGCAGCGGCTGGAGCCGCTGCTGCAGCGCCCCTCGTCCGGGGCTGAAGTTACCCGGTCAGGCTGTTCGCACAGGAACACGCCTTGGCCGGAATCGGTTCAGAGGCGATACTGTCGCCCCTCCTGTATGTCGTCTGGATGAAACATGATCGCTGTTCCATACCGAAAACTCGTTGTCGCCCTGTTGCTCGGCGCGGCCCTGGCTGGCTGCAATAATGAGCCTGACCCCAACTCGCACGAAGGCAAGCGCCAGGCGCTGTTCAAGCAGATGCTGCGCCAGACCGAGCCCATGAGCGGCATGCTGACCGGGCGCGTCACCCCCAGCATGGGCGAGTTCATGAACAAGGCCGATACCCTGGCCCAGCTCGCCGATCAGCCCTGGGAGCACTTCCCGACCCCGGGCGATGACCCCGAGCCGAACCGCACCAAGGACACCGTCTGGTCCGATCCCGAAGGCTTTGCCCTGGCCATTGATGACTTCAAGGCCAAGGTCGCCGACCTGCATGCCGTTACCTCTGTCGGCATCAAATCCCTGGACCAGGCAGCTGATGAGCTGCGTGCGGTCCAGCAGTCCTGCAAAAGCTGTCATGACAGCTATCGCCAATAAACCCAGCTGGAAGCCTTAGGCTGGAAGCTTCAAGCAGTCCGAGTTGTATTGGGCTGCTTCTATCGGTCTGCCCGGCGCTTGATAGTGCTGGGCGTAGATCCACGCTGACTTGGCTTCCAGCTTCCAGCTTCCAGCTTCCAGCTTCCAGCTTCCAGCCGCTACGCCGTCAGGCGTCCGCGCGCAGCGCGTCGGCCTTGTCTGTTTTCTCCCACGGGAAGGCGGTGAAGGTGTCACCCTTGACGGTCATCTCGAACGGGTTGCGGCCGAAGTGGCCGTACGCGGCGGTCGCGCGGTACATCGGGTGCAGCAGGTCGAGCATGCGGGTGATCGCATACGGGCGCAGATCGAAGTGCTGACGCACCAGCTGGATGATCTTCTCGTCGCTGATCTTGCCGGTGCCGAAGGTATTGATCGATACCGAGGTCGGCTGCGCCACGCCGATGGCGTAGGAAACCTGAATCTCGCACTTGTCGGCCAGGCCGGCAGCGACGATGTTCTTGGCGACGTAGCGGCCGGCGTAGGCGGCGCTGCGGTCAACCTTGGACGGATCCTTGCCGGAGAACGCGCCGCCACCGTGACGCGCCATGCCGCCGTAGGTGTCGACGATGATCTTGCGACCGGTCAGACCGCAGTCGCCCACCGGGCCGCCGATGACGAACTTGCCGGTCGGGTTGATGTGGTACTGGGTGGCGGCGTGCAGCAGTTCGGCCGGGATCACCTTTTTGACGATCTCTTCCATCACCGCTTCGCGCAGGTCCGCCTGGCTGATGTCCGGGTTGTGCTGGGTCGACAGCACGATGGCGTCGATACCGGTGACGATGCCGTTCTCGTAGCGGCAGGTGACCTGCGACTTGGCGTCCGGGCGCAGCCAGCCGAGGCTGCCGTCCTTGCGCGCTTCAGCCTGACGCTCGACCAGACGGTGAGCGAAGGTAATCGGGGCCGGCATCAGCACGTCGGTTTCGTTGCTGGCGTAGCCGAACATCAGGCCCTGGTCACCGGCGCCCTGATCTTCCGGCTTCTGGCGGTCAACGCCCTGGGCGATGTCCGGCGACTGCTTGCCGATGATGTTGATCACTCCGCAGGTGGCGCCGTCGTAGCCGACGTCCGAGGAGGTGTAGCCGATGTCGCAGATGACGCCGCGCACCAGGTCTTCGAGGTCGACCCAGGCGCTGGTGGTGATTTCACCGCCGACGATGGCAACACCGGTCTTGACCATGGTTTCACAGGCGACCCGGGCAAATTTGTCTTCGCTCAGGATGGCGTCCAGAACGGCGTCGGAAATCTGGTCAGCCAGTTTGTCCGGATGGCCTTCGGACACGGATTCGGAGGTGAAAATCGAGTAATCGCTCATGGGTCTTTCCTGTCCTCGGGAGAAGGGGATTCGGGTTTGGCCAGCTGCAGCAGTTGCAGCTGAAAGCCGTTACGCAGGCCGATGTACTGGCTGTTGCCCGGACGCAGTCCGGCAGCCTCGGCCCAGCGCGCAATATCATCCTGGTCAAAGCCTAGCCACAGATCGCCGCAGCTGTCGCGCACCCAGCTCTGGTCGTGGCTGCACAGCTCGGTCAGCACCAGGCTGCCACCGGGTTTGAGCAGTGCGGCAAAGCGCTTGAGCGCTTCAGCCGGCGCCGGCATGTGGTGCAGCACCATGTTGCAGACCACGCAGTCAGCCAGCGGCAATTGCTGCGGCAGCAGGGCGTCGGCGAGCAGGCAGTCCACGTTGTCGAGGCCCGCGTCCTGACACTGCTGGCGCGCGCGCTCAAGCATGGCCTCGGCGTTGTCGAGTCCGACCACGCGCTCGAAGCGGCTGGCCAGGCTGGGCAGAAAGCCGCCTTCGCCCGGACCAATCTCGATGGCCAGTTGCCGGGCCGGCAGCGGCAGGGCGTCGATCAGGGTCAGCAGCGGCTCGCGGTAGATGCCAAAGTGGGCGATCAGGTCCTGCTGCGCCGGGGTGCCATCGGCAAAACGGGCAAAGAACTGGCGTGACAGCTCTGCACGCTGGGCGTGCACTGCAGCAATGGCTTGCTGCAGTTGGGCGTCATCCGGCTGGCTGTCGAGTTCGTTCAGCAGTTGGCTGTGCAGCCGATGCCAGGGCTGTTCAGTGACCGGCAGGCTGCGGCGGTAGAAGATCGAGTTGCCTTCGCGGCGCGTGCTCACCAGCCCTGCGTTTGCCAGCACCTTGAGGTGGTGGCTCATGCCGGACTGGCGCATGCCGAAGATCTGCGCCAGTTCCAGCACGCCGAACGAGTCGCTGCGCAGCACCCGCAGGATATCCAGCCGCAACACATCGCCAGCGGCCTTGCAAAAGGCGGCCAGGTCGTCGGTCTGACTGGGGGTGGCGGGAAGGTGCGCAATCTGGTTCATGCGGCGCAGTTTAGTTTTGATCGGGCGTCGCCGCAACGGCTATATCAAAAAACTTTGATATAGGCCCCTCCGTTCGTCCGGCGAGCGAACGATAACCGCACTCGGAACGGTGTTTTCATTGCCCGAAACGGCCGTTTGCGCGAAAATGCCCGCCTTCTTTTCCCGGCCAGCCGCGTGTTGCGGCAAACGCCCCATGCCTTGCCAACCACAGGAGTTGTTCATGCCCAGTCGTCGTGACCGTGCCAATGCCATTCGTGCCCTCAGCATGGATGCCGTGCAGAAAGCCAACAGCGGCCACCCCGGTGCGCCCATGGGTATGGCGGATATCGCCGAAGTGCTGTGGCGCGACTATCTGAAGCACAACCCGGCCAACCCGAATTTCGCCGACCGCGACCGCTTCGTGCTGTCCAACGGTCACGGCTCGATGCTGATCTACTCGCTGCTGCACCTGACTGGCTACGACGTCAGCATTGACGACATCAAGAACTTCCGTCAGCTGCACAGCAAAACGCCGGGCCACCCGGAATACGGCTACACCCCGGGCGTTGAAACCACCACCGGCCCGCTGGGGCAGGGCATTGCCAATGCCGTGGGCATGGCGATCGCCGAGAAGGTGCTGGCTGCGCAGTTCAACCGTGAAGGTCACGAGGTTGTCGACCACAACACCTACGTGTTCCTCGGCGACGGCTGCATGATGGAAGGCATCTCCCACGAAGTCTGTTCACTGGCCGGCACTCTGGGTCTGGGCAAGCTGGTTGCGTTCTACGACGACAACGGCATCTCCATCGACGGTGAAGTCGAAGGCTGGTTTACCGACGACACGCCCAAGCGCTTCGAGTCCTACGGTTGGCAGGTGATCCGCAATGTCGACGGCCACGATGCCGACGAGATCAAGACCGCCATTGAGACCGCACGCAAGAATACCGAGCAGCCGACCCTGATCTGCTGCAAGACCATCATCGGTTTCGGTTCGCCGAACAAGCAGGGCAAGGAAGAGTGCCACGGCGCAGCACTGGGCGAGGCGGAAATCGCTGCTACCCGTGAAGCGCTGAACTGGCCGCACGCCCCGTTCGAAATTCCGGCTGACATCAAGGCCGAGTGGGACGCCCACGAGGCCGGCGCCAAGGCCGAAGCCGCCTGGAACGACAAGTTTGCCGCCTATCAGGCTGCCTTCCCGGAACTGGCTGCCGAGCTGCAGCGTCGTCTGGCTGGCGATCTGCCGGCTGACTTCAGCGAGAAGGCCGATGCCTACATCGCCGAAGTGGTTGCCAAGGGTGAAACCATCGCCAGCCGCAAGGCCAGCCAGAACACCCTGAACGCCTTTGGCCCGCTGCTGCCGGAAATGCTCGGTGGCTCCGCTGACCTGGCCGGCTCCAACCTGACCCTGTGGAAGGGTTGCAAGGGCGTCGAGTCTGCAGACGCGTCCGGCAACTACCTGTTCTACGGTGTGCGCGAATTCGGCATGACCGCAATCATGAACGGTATCGCCCTGCACGGCGGCTTCGTGCCCTACGGCGCTACCTTCCTGATCTTCATGGAATACGCCCGTAACGCGGTGCGCATGTCGGCGCTGATGAAGCAGCGCGTGATCCACGTCTACACCCACGACTCCATCGGTCTGGGTGAAGACGGCCCGACCCACCAGCCGATCGAACAGTTGGCCAGCCTGCGCGGTACGCCGAATCTGGACACCTGGCGCCCGGCCGACGCGGTTGAGTCGGCGATTGCCTGGAAGTACGCGCTGGAGCGTGCCGACGGCCCGAGCGCATTGATCTTCTCGCGTCAGAATCTGCCGCACCAGGAGCGCGATGCCGCGCAACTGGCCAACGTTACCCGCGGCGGTTACGTGCTGAAGGACTGCGACGGCGAGCCTGAACTGATCCTGATCTCGACCGGTTCCGAAGTCGGTCTGGCGGTCAACGCCTGGACCGCCCTGACCGAACAGGGCCGCAAGGTTCGCGTGGTGTCCATGCCATCGACCAGCGTGTTCGACCAGCAGGACGCCGCCTATAAACAGTCGGTCCTGCCGCTGGAAGTGGGTGCCCGTATCGCCATTGAAGCCTCCCACGCCGACTTCTGGTACAAGTACGTCGGCCTCGACGGCCGCATCATCGGCATGCAGAGCTTCGGCGAATCCGCTCCGGCTGCGGCGCTGTTCGAGGAGTTCGGTTTCACCCTCGACAACGTGCTGGCAGCGGCTGAAGAGCTGTTGGAAGACTAAACCAGCGGCAAGCCTCAAGCCTCAAGCTGCAAGTGGCGCTCTGCCTGCTTGCAGCTTGCAGCTTGCAGCTTGCAGCCAGGCGGAGCCTGCTGTTATGTCCCACCCGCGTCCCTATAAAATCGCTCTGAACGGCTACGGCCGGATCGGTCGCTGCGTGCTGCGCGCGCTGCACGAGCGTGGTGATCTGGACGTGCAGGTGGTAGCGCTGAATGATCTGGCCGACCGCGACAGTATTGAATACCTGACCCGTTTTGACTCCACCCACGGCCGCTTTCCGGGCGAGGTGCGGGTCAGCGGTGACTGCTTGCAGATCAACGGGCAGGCGATTCAGGTTTTGCGCGAGGCGGAACCGGAAGGGGTTGACTGGCGCGGGCTGGATATCGATCTGCTGCTGGAGTGTTCCGGCCAGTACACCACCCGTGAACAGGGGCTGCGCTTTGTTCACGCCGGGGTGCCGCGGGTGCTGTTTTCGCAGCCGATGGCAAGCGAAGAGGCGGTCGATGCCACGCTGGTGTATGGCGTCAATCACGCCAGCCTGCCGCGCGACGCTCGTCTGGTGTCCAACGCCTCCTGCACCACCAATTGCAGCGTGCCGCTGCTCAAGTTGCTGAACGAAGTGATCGGGCTGGAGTACGTTTCCATCACCACCATTCATTCGGCGATGAATGATCAGCCGGTGATCGACGCTTACCATCACGCTGACCTGCGCCGCACCCGTTCGGCATTCCAGTCGGTTATTCCGGTCTCGACTGGTTTGGCACGCGGCATCGAGCGGCTGCTGCCGGAGCTGGCCGGGCGCATTCAGGCCAAGGCGATCCGGGTGCCGACGGTCAATGTCTCGGCGCTGGATATCACCCTGCAGACCGCGCGCGACACCAGCGCTGCTGAAGTCAATGCGCTGCTGCGGGCCGCCGCCGAAGGCGACTATGCGGGACTGCTCGATTACACCGAGCTGCCCCACGCCAGCTGCGACTTCAACCACGACCCGCATTCGGCGATTGTCGATGGCAGTCAGACCCGCGTGTCCGGTCCGCGACTGGTGAACTTGCTGGTCTGGTTTGATAACGAATGGGGTTTTGCCAACCGCATGCTGGATGTTGCCCAGTACTGGCTGGCGCAACCTGTCGAATGACTTGAGCGCGGCCAACGGCGGCGCAACTGATTAACCCTTATTGAACGAAGGAGCGGGCTATGACCGTACTGACCATGAATGAGCTGGACCTGAACGGCCAGCGTGTACTGATTCGTGAAGACCTCAACGTGCCGGTCAAGAACGGCAAGGTCGCCAGCGACGCGCGTATCGTTGCCTCGCTGCCTACCATCAAGCTGGCGCTGGAGAAAGGCGCTGCAGTCATGGTCTGCTCACACCTGGGCCGCCCGGAAGAGGGTGTGTTCAGCGAAGAGAACAGCCTGGCACCGGTTGCTGCTTACCTGAGCGAAGCGTTGGGTCGTGAAGTGCCGCTGGTGCGCGACTATCTCGGCGGTGTCGAGGTCCAGCCGGGCGAGCTGGTGCTGCTGGAAAACGTCCGCTTCAACAAGGGCGAGAAGAAGAACACCGACGAGCTGGCTCAGCAGTACGCGGCGCTGTGCGATGTGTTCGTGATGGATGCCTTCGGCACCGCCCACCGCGCCCAGGGTTCGACCCACGGCGTTGCCAAGTTTGCCAAGGTCGCCTGCGCCGGTCCGCTGCTGGCCGCCGAGCTGGACGCGCTGGCCAAGGCGCTGGACAAGCCGGCCCGCCCGATGGTGGCCATTGTTGCCGGCTCCAAGGTTTCGACCAAACTGGACGTACTGACCGCGCTGTCGGACAAGTGCGACCAGCTGATCGTTGGTGGCGGTATTGCCAACACCTTCCTCGCGGCCGCCGGTTACAAGGTTGGCAAGTCGCTGTACGAAGCCGACCTCGTTGATACCGCCAAGTCCATTGCCGCCAAGGTCAGTGTGCCGCTGCCGGTTGACGTGGTGGTTGCCAAGGAATTTGCCGAGTCCGCTACTGCCACTGTCAAGGCCGTCGCTGACGTGGCTGACGATGACATGATTCTCGACATCGGCCCGCAGACTGCTGCGCTGTTCGGTGAAATGCTCAAGGCCTCCGGCACCATCCTCTGGAACGGCCCGGTTGGTGTCTTCGAGTTCGACCAGTTCGGCGAAGGCACCAAGGCGCTGGCGCACGCCATCGCTGCCAGTGAGGGCTTCTCGATCGCCGGTGGTGGTGACACCCTGGCTGCCATCGACAAGTACGGTGTTGCCGAACAGATTTCCTACATCTCCACCGGTGGTGGCGCCTTCCTCGAGTTCGTCGAGGGCAAGGTACTGCCGGCTGTCGAGATTCTGGAGCAGCGTGCGCGCTAAGCACAGCTGCAAGCCTCAAGCTGCAAGCGGCAAGGGGTGACCAGCCTCAGGTCAGGCGGGTAGACTGTCGGGATCGCCCGGACAGCTTGCCGCTTGGGGCTTGTCGCTTGCCGCAACGACTTTT
Organism: Halopseudomonas sp. MFKK-1; assembly: GCF_027474385.1. Lineage (NCBI taxonomy): Bacteria > Pseudomonadati > Pseudomonadota > Gammaproteobacteria > Pseudomonadales > Pseudomonadaceae > Halopseudomonas > Halopseudomonas sp. MFKK-1. Next base: position 581,419 of record NZ_CP114836.1, on the reverse strand, counting down.
TTAACGGAGAGATTGATTATGGCTCTTATCAGCCTGCGCCAGATGCTCGACCACGCCGCCGAATACGGTTACGGCGTGCCCGCTTTCAACGTCAACAACCTGGAGCAGATGCGCGCCATCATGGAAGCGGCCGACAAGACCGATTCCCCGGTGATCGTGCAGGCCTCTGCCGGCGCCCGCAAGTACGCTGGTGCGCCCTTCCTGCGTCACCTGATCCTGGCTGCCATCGAGGAGTTTCCGCATATTCCGGTGTGCATGCACCAGGATCACGGTACCAGCCCGGACGTGTGCCAGCGCTCGATTCAACTGGGCTTCAGCTCGGTGATGATGGACGGCTCGCTGAGGGAAGACGGCAAGACCCCGGCCGACTACGACTACAACGTCCGCGTGACCCAGCAGACCGTGGCGTTCGCCCACGCCTGCGGTGTGTCCGTGGAAGGCGAGCTCGGTTGCCTGGGCAGTCTGGAAACCGGCATGGCGGGTGAGGAAGACGGCGTTGGCGCCGAGGGCGTGCTGGATCACAGCCAGCTGCTGACCGACCCGGAAGAAGCCGCGGCCTTCGTCAAGGCCACTCAGGTTGATGCTCTGGCGATTGCCATCGGTACCAGCCACGGCGCCTACAAGTTCACCAAGCCGCCGACGGGCGATGTGCTGTCAATCGAGCGCATCAAGGAAATCCACAAGCGCATCCCCAACACCCACCTGGTAATGCACGGTTCCTCCTCGGTTCCGCAGGAGTGGCTGAAGGTGATCAACGAGTTCGGCGGCGACATCAAGGAAACCTATGGCGTGCCGGTCGAAGAGATCGTTGAGGGCATCAAGCACGGCGTGCGCAAGGTCAACATCGATACCGACCTGCGTCTGGCGTCCACCGGTGCCATGCGCCGCATGATGGCCGAGCACCCGAGCGAGTTCGACCCGCGCAAGTTCTTCGCCAAGACCATCGACGCCATGCGCGACATCTGTATCGCCCGCTACGAAGCCTTTGGCACCGCCGGCAATGCCTCGAAGATTAAGCCGATCTCCCTGGAAGGCATGTTCCAGCGTTACGCCAGTGGCGAGCTGGAAGCCAAGGTTAACTGAGCACTGAAGGGGCGGCGCAAGCCGCCCTTTTTGCAACAGGACAGAGATATGAGCAATCAGGACGAACAGGACGACGAGTCCTTCGCCGAGGCCCGCCTGATCGAAGCGATCGAGAATCAGCTGACTGCCGGTGAGCCACCTGCTGCGCAGGCGACTATGAACAAGCTGACGCTGGTCGGTTATGCGCGCGAGGATATTCTCGAGCTGATGGCGCAGGTTCTGGCCCACAGCATCAACCAGATGCTGGAGCAGGACGCTGCCTTTGATACTCCCGCCTACGAGCAGGCCTTGCGCAATCTGCCGACCCTGCCCGATGGAACTGACGCGAGCTGAGTGCTCGCACTGCGTAACAGGATAACGACAATGAAATTGATGACCGTACTGCGGATCGTCTTCCTCTATCTGCTGGCCGTGCTGGTGGCGACCCTGCTGGGCTCGCTGGTCCAGACCCAGTTCAATCTGGCCGCACTGCAGGCCATGGACGTGCCGGTTGATCTGGCGACCCGTGCGCAGAGCAGTCTGCATGACCTGCTGACCTTTACCCCGATTTTCGTCGTCATGGTTGCGGCGACCCTGCTGCTGGCGCTGCCGCTGGCCGAGGCACTGGGGCGCATCTTCAAGCCTTGGCGCTGGCTGCTGTATTTTCTGGGTGGTTTTGTCGGCATCTGGGCGGCCTTCACCCTGGCAAACACGCTGCTGCCGATGCCGACCTTTATCGCGGCGACTCGCGAAACGTCCGGCCTGTTGAGCATGATGGCGGCAGTCGGTCTGGGCAGCGCGCTGTTCGGCCGTTTGACCAAACCCAAGGCGCGGCGCGGGCTGCGTGTGCTCGGTTAATCCTGCAAGGAGACAGTTAATGAACAGGTTCACTCTGGTCGGCGCCGCCCTGGCGCTCTGTGCAGGCCCGGTTGCGGCGGCTGACTATCAGATCGAAACGGTCGCCGAGGGACTGAGCAATCCGTGGTCACTGGCGTTTCTGCCGGATGGCGGCATGCTGGTCACCGAGCGTGCCGGCCACCTGCGCCTGATTGGCGCTAACGGAACGCTGCGTGCCGAACCGGTAGCCGGTGTGCCCGAGGCCTTCGTCAACAGTCAGGCGGGTCTGATGGATGTGGCGCTGGCGCCTGATTTCGCTGAATCTGGCGAGCTGTTCCTCAGCTACAGCTGCGGCACGCTGGAAGCCAACCATACTTGTCTGGCGGCGGCGACCTTCAATGGTACGGCGCTGGAGAATACCCACGAGATCTTTCGTGTTCAGCCAGCCAAGCGCGGCAGCGCGCATTATGGTGGGCGCATCGCCTTTCTGCCGGACAATACCCTGCTGCTGACGCTTGGGGATGGCTTTGATTACCGCGAGCAGGCGCAGAACACTGGCAATCATCTGGGCAGCATCGTGCGCCTCAATCGTGATGGCTCGGCGCCGGCTGACAATCCCTTCGTTGCCCAACAGGGGGCGCTGCCGGAGCTCTACAGCATCGGCCACCGTAATGTGCAGGGGATCGTGGTAGACGGCGCAGGTCGCGTGTTCAGCCACGAACACGGCCCGCGCGGTGGCGACGAGCTGAACCTGATTCAGGCCGGTCACAACTACGGTTGGCCGAAGATCACCTACGGTGTCGACTATAACGGCTCGCAGATCTCGCCCTACACCGAATTGCCCGGGCTGGAGCAGCCGCTGACCTACTGGGTGCCGTCGATTGCGCCGTCCGGGATGGCGCTGTATCAGGGGGATCTGTTCCCTGAATGGCAGGGCAACCTGCTGATCTCGGCGCTGGCGGGCAGGGAAGTCCGCCGCGTGGCATTGGATGGCGATACGGTCAGCGCGCAGGAGTCCCTGTTCACCGAGCTGGGCCAGCGCTTTCGTGATGTGCGCAGCGGTCCGGACGGTGCTGTCTATCTGCTGACCGACAGCCCCGCTGGCAAGGTGCTGCGGGTAGTGCCGGCCAACTGACGCCCTAGCGGGTTGCCTGGCTGTGCTGCCGGTAGGCGCGCGGCGGGCAACCCAGCCAGCGCCGGAAGGTGCGGCTGAAATTGCTGGTGTCCTGATAGCCGAGCCGCTCGGCAATCAGCTCCACGCTCAAGTCCGTGTGTTCCAGCAGCCAGCAGGCCTGCTCGCTGCGTACCTCATCCAATAGTTGCTGATAACGCACGCCCTCGTTGCCCAGGTGGCGAATCAGGGTGCGCGCAGTCATATGCTCCTGCGCAGCCATTTGGGCCAGGGTTGGGTAGTGGTACTCGCAACCGAGCAGGCGTTTCTTGATCCTCTCACTCAGGTCGCCGCCCCGGAGCTGGTGCTGCAGCTGGTGTTCGCAGTCGCGCAGAGCCTGACGATGGGCATCCGGATCGGCTCCAAGGCACGCCTGGGCAAACAATCCTGCAGGCAGATGGAGGCGCAACGCATCGCTGCCGAATATCCATTTCCCGGCATGGCCGGCCACCTGATCGGCCCAGTCCGGCCGCGGTAGCGGCCATTCAAGGGTAACCTCCTGATGGAGTGGCAAGCCGCTGACCGTTTCCAGCAGTCGCAGCATGCCGGTTGCAAAGTGACCCAGCAGGTATTCGCGAACCTGCGACGGGGTCTGCTCTTCATCAAGGCGCAGCACTGGCGGCTCGACCTGTTCGATGACGAAATGGCCCAGATGCTGGCGCAGACTGGAGTAGTGTTCAACCACTTCGACGGCGGCCCTGATGGTCGGTGCGGTGACGGCGGCATAGCCACCGGGACCATGGGCCGAGACGTCGGTGTGCATGCCGACCGCGAATCCCAGGCCGGGATGGCCGGTCAGGGCGATGGCGCTGTCGAGCAGTTTGGTCAGGGTTTCCAGGCTGAGGAACTGACTGTCCTGCTGGAGGATGTCCCAGTCGACGTCGCTGGCACTGCGAATGGCGTCGGGGCTGAAGCCGAGGCGACGCAGCTCGGCATGGACCAGACGGGCGTAGACGGTATGTGCTGCTGGACTCAGCCAGGACTGATCGGGGGGCATGGTCGGCCTTGCTGTTGTTGTTGGTAGGGTCGCGTCCAATGGCTGTCACAATATGACGGTTTATTGCCGCTTGCAACGGGTGGCCGTCGATGACCGCAGGCGCATGATGTGTCGAGGTATTTGCCGGTTGCCGTTGCCTGTGCCGCAATCCATGCCGGTGCCGTATCCCTGAAAACACAACAACAAGAGGGTAAAAGCATGACGTCTACCGCTGCTGCTCCAAGCGGCCTGGCTGGCTATGTTGATCGCAAGCGCCGGCTCTGGCTGTTTTCCCTGGGGGTGCCGATGCTGGCACTCGTTGGGCCGCTGCTTTATGTGCTGGTTTCGCCGCAGGTCATCTGGCTGTGGGTTTCGACCATCTTTGCCTACGTTGTCATTCCCGCGCTGGACGCTGTGCTCGGTGAAGACCTGAGCAATCCGCCGGAAGAGGCGGTACCCGCGCTGGAAGCTGACCCCTACTACCGTTACGTAACCTATGCGCTGGTGCCGATTCTGTGGGTCAGCTTTCTGGTCAACATCATCTTTCTCGGCTATTACGAGCTGCCCTGGTACGGCACGCTGGCGGTGATCATTTCAACCGGCGGCAGTCTGGGGTTTGGCCTTAATCTCGGCCATGAAATGGGCCACAAGAAGACCGGGCTGGAGCGCTGGCTGGCCAAGATTACCCTGGCTCTGGGTTTTTACGGTCACTTCTTTGTCGAGCACAACCGCGGCCACCACCGTGATGTGGCAACCCCGGAAGACCCTGCCTCATCGCGCATGGGCGAGAGCATCTATCGCTTTGTCTTCCGTGAGATGCCCGGTGCCTTCTTTCGTGCCTGGGATCTGGAAGCGCAGCGCCTTGAACGCTGCGGCAAGTCGGTCTGGAGTCTGGATAACGAGGTGCTGCAACCGGCGCTGATCAGCGCGGTGCTGTATGGCGGCCTGATTGCCTGGCTGGGTATCGAGATCCTGCCGGTGATGTTGCTGATTGCCTTCTGGGGCGCGTTCCAGCTGACGCTCGCCAATTACATCGAGCATTACGGCTTGCTGCGGCGCAAGGAGCCAAGTGGGCGTTACGAGCGCTGCCAGCCGCATCATTCATGGAACAGTAATCATCTGTTCTCGAACTGGGCGCTGTTCCATTTGCAGCGTCACTCTGATCACCACGCCCATCCGACCCGGCGCTATCAGTCGCTGCGGGACTTTCCGGATCTGCCGCGGCTGCCAAGCGGCTACTTCGGCATGTATCTGCTGACCTACTTCCCGCCGCTGTGGTTCAAGGTGATGGACAAGCGCCTGCTGGATGCAGTCGGCCGTGACCCTTCGCGCATCAACTTTCTGCCGGCCAAGCGCGAGATGCTGATGCGTCGTTACGGGCTGGTCGATGCGGCAGCGCCGGAGGGTGCGGAGGTGGCCGCATGAGCCGCTATCAATGTCCGGAGTGTGGTTACGAGTACGACGAGGCGGCGGGTGACCCGCATCAGGGTTATCCGGCCGGCACGCGCTGGGAGGCGTTGCCGGACAGTTTTACCTGCCCGGATTGTGCCGTGCGTTACAAGGAAGACTTCAAGCCGGTTGAAGAGTGATGCCGCGGCCGCCTACAGCGGCCATACCCACAGCAGCATGGGAATGCCGATGGCGACTACCAGCAGTTCCATCGGCAGCCCCAGCCGCCAGTAATCGCCAAAGCGGAAACCGCCGGGGCCAAGAATCAGAGTGTTGTTCTGATGACCGATCGGCGTCAGGAAGGCGCAGGAGGCGCCGATGGCGACCGCCATCAGAAAGCTGTCCGGATTGACCCCCAGCTGACTGGCAATGCTGAGCGCAATCGGACACATCACTGCCGCGGTGGCGGCGTTGTTCATGAAGTCGGACAGCGTCATGGTGACCACCAGCATCAACGTCAGCGCAATGACCGGATTGCCCTGGGCAACATGCTCCAGCAGGGTGCGAGCCAGTACGTCGGCGGCGCCGGTGTCGGCCATCGCCGCCGCCAGCGGCATCAACGCGCCGAGCAGAATGATGATAGGCCAGTCGATCGCCTCGTAGATGCGCCGCAGCGGAATCACGCGGGTCAGCATGTAACCCAGGACGCCAGCGGTAAACGCCACGGCGGCGGGCAGCACGCCGAAGGCGGCGAGTGCCACGGCGGCAATCATTATCGCGACTGCGGTGATTGCCCGGCGACGGTCGGGAATCAGGATGCTGCGCTGGGCCAGCGGTACGCAACCGTACTCGGCGGCAAAGCCGGCAATGGATTCGGCGTCGCCCTGCATCAGCAGCACGTCGCCGGCTTCGATTTCCGTCCAGCGCAGGCGGCGAATGGAACGGTGGCCCTGGCGCGAAATCGCCAGCAGGTTGATGCCGAAGCGGGTGCGCAGGGCGATGTCCGATGCGCTACGCCCCAGAATCGCGGCGCCGGGCTGGGCAACCAGTTCCTGCAGAGCGATATCGTCGCTGTGGCGGGCTGCCGGTTTCTCCTGCTCCTTATCCCGCTCTGGCTCCGACGGCGCCGCAGTGTCGGCGGCGCGGTCCGCCTCGGCTTCGTCTGCTTCATCCTTGCTGTCCTTGTCTGGCTCGACCGCTTCTTCGAGTTTCAGCCCCAGGCGGGTCAGCGAGGCGCCCAGCGCGTCGGGCTCGGCCTCAATGACCAAGATGTCGCCGGCGTGCAGTCTGCGGCCGGGTTGCGGCGCGATGACGCGAAAATCGTTGCGTACCATGCCGACGATCTGGGCGTCGCCGTCGTCCAGCATCTGTTCGACTTCGCGCAGCTGTTTGCCGTCGGCCTTGCTGTCGGCATCAATGTGGACCTCGGTGAGATAGGTGCCGGTGTCGAAGTTGCCGGCATCCGTCTGCGGGCGGTTCGGCACCAGCCAGCGCCCGGCGATGACCGCGAGCAGCACCCCGCCGATGGCGATGGCGAGGCCCACCGGCGTGAAGTCGAACATGCCGTAGGCACCCAGCTCGGTCTGCGCGCGGAACCCGGATACGATCAGGTTGGGCGGTGTGCCGATCAGGGTCGTCATGCCGCCAAGAATGGTGCCGAAGGCCAGCGGCATCAGCACCTTGCCGGGCGGAATATTGTTACGACCGGCCAGCTGCAGGGCGATCGGCATCAGCAGTGCCATGGCGCCCACGTTGTTCATAAAGGCGGAGAGGGTGGCGCCCAGCAGGGTCAGCACGCCGAGGCCGAGCAACATGCCGCCGCGCTGGGGCAGCGCGCGCTGTGCCAGCGCTTCGACTGCGCCGGTGGTCTGCAGCCCCTTGCTGAGGATCAATACCGCGGCCACGGTGATGACCGCCGGATGACCGAAACCGACAAAGGCCTCGGTGGCCGGTGTCAGGCCGCACACCACGCAGGCCATCAGCGCCGCCAGCGCGACCACATCGTGGCGCCAGCGGCCCCAAAGGAACAGCCCGACGGTACAGGCGAGGATCAGCAGAATCAGTTGCTGGCTGGCGTCCATGCGTGGGCAGGCCTCCCGGGTTGGTTGTTCAGATCAGCCGCACCTTGAAGCGGCGCCCCTTGATCTTGCCGTCTTCCAGGCGCTGCAGCGCGAGTTTGGCCTGATCACGGCGGATGGCGACGAGGGCCTGATAGTCGCTGATGCTGATCTTGCCGATCGCATCACCAGTCAGGCCGGCCTCGCCGGTCAGGGCGCCGAGCAGATCGCCGGGGCGCAGTTTGTCCTTGCGGCCACCGGCTACTGCCAGTGTACGCATGGGGGCAATCAGCGGGCGGTCCGGGCGCTCCGGCAGGCGTTCGATGTCCTGCCAGTTCAGCTCGCCGTAGGCTTCCTCGATCGGCTTCAGACGCTTGAGTTCGCGCGGGGCGACCAGGCTCAGCGCCAGACCGGATTGGCCGGCACGACCGCTGCGACCGATGCGGTGAACATGGGCGGCCGGGTCGGCAGCCAGCTCGACGTTGATCACCGCGGCGACGCCGGCGATATCGATGCCGCGTGCGGCGACGTCGGTGGCGGTCAGCACGCTGCAGCTCTGGTTGGCGAACAGCGCCAGTACCTGATCGCGCTCGCGCTGCTCCATGTCGCCGTGCAGGGCCTGGGCGCTGATACCTTCCTTGTTCAGATAATCGGCCAGTTCCTGACACTGCTGGCGCGTATGACAGAAGGCGATGCAGGGTTGCGGGCGGTTGGCTGCGAGCAGGCGCAAGACGGATGCGAAGCGCTGCTCCGGCTGAATCTCGTAGAAGCGCTGCTCGATCGGGTTTTCCGGCGCGGACTGCGCAATCCGCACCTGCGCCGGATTGCGCTGAAACTCGCCGGTCAACTGCTCCAGACTCTCGGGGTAGGTAGCCGAAAACAGCAGGGTCTGGCGGCGGCTCGGGGTCTGCTGGATGATCTCGCGAATGGCGTCGACAAAGCCCATGTCGAGCATCCGGTCGGCCTCATCGAGCACCAGACAGTTCAGCTTGTCGAGGCTCAGGGTGCCGCGTTTGAGGTGATCCTGAACCCGGCCCGGCGTACCGACGATGACGTGGGCGCCCTGTTCCAGTGATGCTGCCTGCGGGCCGAAGGGAACGCCACCGCTCAAGGTAACGATCTTGATATTGCCCATGCCGCGGGCCAGCTTGCGCAGCTCATCGGTGATCTGGCCCGCCAGTTCGCGGGTCGGGCTGAGTACCAGTGCCTGACAGCCGAAAAAGCGCGGGTTCAGCGGCGTCAGCAGGCCGATGCCGAAGGCGGCGGTCTTGCCGCTGCCGGTAGGCGACTGGGCGATCAGGTCCTGACCGGCCAGAATCGGTGGCAGTGCCTGTGCCTGAATCGGCGTCATGCGCTCGTAGCCAAGCTGGGTAAGTGTCGCCAGCATGCTTTGCGGCAGTGGCAGGGTATTGAACTGATCGGAAGTCACGGCAGGCGCCCTTTGGACCGGGCGCTGCAGTGTAGCAGAGATGACTGGTACTCAGCGACGGATGCGGGTCTTGCGAAAACCGCCGTGGCTGGGAAAGGTGCCGGTGTCGCCGGTCAGCCAGAATCGCGTCGCCCGGTAGGCCGCTTGCAGTTTGCCGGTGTGATAGCTGCGGGCCTTGGCATAGGCCCAGCGCCAGCCGCGTTTTCGATCGTCCATGGTCGTTTGCCAGTATCGTACGGTGCAAAACGGAGCTGTTTTGCAGGATTAATGGTAATCAGGCCCGGCTCTGTCGTGCCCGGGCTGCCGGAGAATAACGGTATTTTGATATCACTGACAACCGCTGTTGTCAGTGATCGCCTGCTATGCCTGAGGAGCCAGTGTGACCCGGTTTCGTCCCTGCTCCTTGGAGGCATACAGGGCTTTGTCTGCGCGCTCCAGCAGTATCTGGTAGTTGGCCATGTCATCGCTGATAGTGGCTACACCGAGGCTGATGGTGTAGCTCAGCGGTGAGCCCTGATAGTCGAGTACCTGCTGCTCAACCGCCTGACGCAAGCGTTCGGCGAACTGGGCTGCGCCTTCCAGATGGGTGCCCGGCAGCAAGACGACAAACTCCTCGCCGCCGTAGCGTCCGGCGAAGTCGGTTTCGCGGGCCAGCCGGGAAGTGATTTCGGCCACCGAGCGGATGACTTCGTCGCCGGTCTGATGGCCATAGGTATCGTTGACCCGTTTGAAGTGATCGATATCGAAGATGACCAGGCTCACCGGGCTGTCGTAACGCTGGTGACGGGCGAACTCCCGCTCCAGGCAGCTCTCCCAGTAGCGTCGGTTGAGCAGTCCGGTCAGTCCGTCGCGCAACGCCAGCTCCTGCAGCTTGGTATTGGCGGACTCGAGCTGACGCTTGTTCACGGCAACGCCGGTTACATCGTAGATGATCAGACAGACATGGTCGGTTTTGCCGGTGGCACTGCGCAGTGGCAGGATGGTGACGTTCTGGTACATCTCGTCGGCCAGGCCGGTAATCGGCTGGTAGCTCTTGAAATGAACCAGATTGGGGCGTTGCTCCCAGATAGTGAAGGCGCGGGTGCCTAGCATCACGGCCGTTTCGACCTTGTGGGTAAACCAGCTCTGGTCGATCTCCGGAAACAGCTCGAACAGCGAGTGGCGCGAAGCCTGCTCGGCGCTGACACCGGAGTGGTTCTCCATGAAGCTGTTCCAGACTTCGACGTTGTAGTCGCGGTCGAGTACGACCACGCCGACGTCGATGCTCTGGACGATATCGAGCAGCCAGTGAAGTTCATTGATATCGAAAGTGTCGGCCATGTGCTGCGTCTTCTTCCTTGATCAGTCGATCATGTAGTCGAGCCGCTCCCGCAACTTGGGTACCGAATCTTCGGTAAACAGCAGCAGCAGATCGAAATGAATGTCCAGGTTCTCGAGACCGTAGCTGATTTCGACAGCCAGCGTGCGTTTCCAGCGCCGCTGATTGATACGAATCAGGTCTTCGATCGGGCAGTGCTGGCCGAGCACCAGTGGATGCCCCTGCGACAGCGTAATGTTGAGCTGTTCGGACAGACCGTTGAGGCAGGCACCGATGATGATGCTGGCCAGGTCCAGCAGCATTTCAAGCTGGGCACCCTCATCGCGCTGGGTGTTCAGCAGTCGGGCAACATCATCGATCTCCGAGTCGTGGAAGATCAGCAGTGCCTCGCCGGCAATACCTCCACCAATATAGCCTTGGCAGATGGCGGACAGCCGGGCGTCGCGCTGGGCGTCTGCCAGGGCCATGTGCAACTCGCCCACCTCGAGAATGTTGACGTTGGGGATCGGCAGTTTGATGAATACACCCAGCACGCGTGCGAGCAACTCGGCGGCGCGGCCCATGGCGACGTTGGACACCTCGCGGAAGGCGTCGCGGAACGAGACATTGGGCAGCGTGCGGTAGACGTCTTCTTCTGCCGTCGGTGCTGTCGCCATCGGGACATCAACGCCGAGTGTGTTCAATGCCTCGGCCAGTTGCATCGGGTCAGCCGGCTTTTTGATGAAAGCGCGTGCACCGAGTGCCTTGGCTCGGCGTACTGCTTCATCCTGTACGTCGCCGGAAACCACGATGACTTCAGGCGTCAGGCCTTCCTCGCGTAATGCCGCCAGCACGCCAAAGCCATCCAGCTCCGGCATGGTCAGGTCAAGCAGCACGATCTGTCCGTTGCCCTGGCGGATGGCCTCAAGGCCCTCGACACCGTTGGCGGCCTGGCTGATGCGGAACGGCCAGTTGGCCGGCAGCGCACGGATAAGCTGCTTCCGAGCCATGTTCGAGTCGTCGCATACAAGCAGAGGAATGGCACTCACGGCATGATCCTTGTTGCTAAGCTGTCCGGCAGAGTTCAGTTGAGGGCAGGGTGGCCGATAGAAGGCAGATAGCCATCAATAAGTCTATTGGCCAAGCATGACAACTTATCGACCTGTTGAGAAGGGATATCAGGGTATATGTTTCGGGTTTTTCCGCGAGAATTCGGGTATTTTGCTGACCATGTCCGGCAAACAGGGATTAAAGGATGATCCACTACCAGGAGTGGTCCGTTGGCTGTGGTGTTCAAACGGTGATCTGGCATGACTGACAGTCTCGAGCGCAACCTGCAGCATCGGCGGCGGGTGCTGCGGGCGCTGTTGTGGATGACCCTGATCGCGGGTGCCAGCTTTGCCCTGATCAACATCAAGCGCGAGCTTTATCTGCTGGCGTCGCTGGAGCTGATCTACGCCGCCTTCGCCGCTTTCATGCTGCGCTTTGTTGATACTACGCCGCATCTCAAAGCCTGGACCCTGGCTTTTCTTGTGCCGTTTTTCTGCATCATGGTAATTGCCCTGTTGTTGCCGCAAAGCTCGTTTACGGTCTTTGCCTGGATTCAGTCCATCCCGATCATTTCCTACCTGCTGCTGGGTAAGCGCGGAGGCTTCTGGATGGCGTTGATCTTCATCAGCCTCGGTGTACTGGCCTTCAACGCGCGCTATGTGACCGAGTTGAGCCTGGTCAATATGGCGGTGATGGCAAACGTGGGCTTCAGCGCTCTGGCGGTGATGCTGTTTTCGCATATCTACGAGCGCAGCCGTGACGATAACGAGCAGCGGCTGATCGAACTGGCCGGCACTGACAGCCTGACAGGATTGGCCAATCGCATGCGTTTGTCGGAGGCCTTTCGTGCGATGCGCAGTCAGGCGGACCGAAGCAATACCCCGTTGTCGCTGGTGGTGCTGGATCTGGATCATTTCAAGCAGGTCAATGACCGCTATGGCCATGAGGTTGGCGATAGCGTCTTGCTGCACACCGCGCAGTTGCTCAAGCGCCGGCTGCGAGACTCTGATCTGCCCTGTCGGCTGGGGGGAGAGGAGTTCGCCATGCTGCTGCCGGGTGCAACGCTGGAGCAGGCCGCTGATCTGGCCGACGCTGTCCGTGTGCTGCTGGCTCAGAGCCCGGTTGCAGTCGGCCGGGAAAGACTGAATGTAACCTTCAGTGCCGGGGTTGCCACCCTCGGTGAGGACGGAGACAGCCTGAGCGAGCTGCTCAGGATCGCTGACCGACGAATGTACGAGGCCAAGGGCGGTGGACGTAATCAGGTGGTGGCGGCCGGGCAGCGCTATGCGCTGGCAAAGCCGGACTGCGCCTCTGATGCGTGTTCTGAATAAAGAACAAGTCGTTCAGATTAATTGCCGATGACGTGGGCTCTTCTACACTGTTTACAGAGGTTGACTAACGGACAGGAGAGCGAGCCATGCGTATCGGCGTACCACGAGAAATCAAGAATCATGAATACCGGGTCGGACTGACTCCTGCATCTGTGCAGGAGCTGGTCGGCCACGGTCACGTGGTGCTGGTCGAGTCAGGTGCCGGTGACGCGATTGGTTACGATGACGCGTCATACCGGCAGGCTGGCGCCCAACTGGTTGCCTGTGAGCAGGTTTTCAGTGACAGCGACCTGATCGTCAAGGTCAAGGAGCCGCAGGCCGAGGAGCGGCAACGCCTGCGTCCAGGGCAGACGCTGTTTACCTATCTGCATCTGGCGCCGGATCCGGCCCAGACCCGGGACCTGCTTGCATCCGGGGCAACCTGCATCGCCTATGAAACCGTGACGGACGCGGCCGGCCGTTTGCCGCTGCTGGCGCCCATGTCTGAGGTTGCCGGCCGTATGGCCATTCAGGCCGGTGCCAGCTGCCTGGAAAAGGCCCATGGCGGCCGCGGCGTTCTGCTGGGTGGTGTTCCGGGCGTGCCACAGGGGCGAGTAGTCATCCTCGGAGGTGGCGTTGTTGGCAGTAATGCGCTGGCGATGGCGGTCGGACTGGGAGCCCAGGTCCTGGTTCTCGACAAGAGTGCCGACGTGCTGCGTCGTCTTGATGACCGGTATGGCAACCGGATTCAAACCCTGTATGCGACCAATAGCGCTATCGAAGAAGCGCTGCTGCAGGCAGATCTGGTGGTGGGGGCGGTGCTGGTACCGGGTGCGGCTGCGCCAAAGCTGATCACTGCCGAGATGGTTGCCAGGATGCCGTCGGGCAGTGTGCTGGTGGATGTTGCCATCGATCAGGGCGGCTGCGCCGAGACCTCTCATGCCACGACCCATGCAGATCCGACCTATATTGTTGATGGCGTGGTGCATTACTGCGTTGCCAACATGCCGGGCGCGGTCGCCCGGACGGCGACGCAGGCGCTGAATAATGCGACATTGCCCTTTGTGCTGGCACTGGCAGAGCAGGGTGTGGCGGCGGCGTTGCGCTCCAATCAGCACCTGGCTAACGGCCTGAATGTCAGTCGGGGGGCGTTGTGCAATCGCGAAGTCGGAGCGGCGCTCGGCCTGCCGGTGCAGTCTCTGCAGGAGGCCTTGAGCGCGATGGCCTAGCCTGGCTGGCCGCCAAGGGGTAACGACAACAACGCTTGTAAACCGATGGGGGCTCTATAACGTGGACAACCAGACTGCCGCGGCAAACCTGCGGACCCTGTACGACGAATATGCCCGGCGCCTTGATGCGCTGGAGCGGGACCTGCGTAGCAGCCATTCTACCGACTGGGCCGAGCAGGCCCAGGAGCGCGAGAATGACGATGTGATGCGGGGGCTCAAGCTGGAGGCCGAAGCGGCGCTGCGTGAGGTGGAAGCAGCGCTGCAACGTCTGCGTGAAGGGCATTACGGGCAATGTCAGCGCTGCGGCGAGCAGATCGCGTCCGCGCGTCTTGAAGCCTTGCCGGCGACGCCCTGGTGTGCCGGCTGCGCCGATCAGGCCTGATCGCTCTCGCTGCGCAACTGGTCGATACGCTGATCCTTGCGTTGCCACAGATCTGAGACCCAGCGCTGGAAGTGCTCCCGGTAATGCGGATCGCCGCTGTAGTCGCCTTCCAGCAGGGCCTCTGGCAGCTCGCATTCGTGAATGTCGACGATTACATGCGGGACCTGACCGCTGACCAGCGCCCAGAATCCCGGAGGTCGTGCACCGGGGTAGACGATGGTGACATCCAGAACGGTGTGCATCTGTTTGCCCAGCGCGGCGATGACGAAGGCGATACCACCGGATTTGGGTTTCAGCAGGTTACGGTAGGGCGACTGCTGCTGAGCGTGTTTGGCCGGGGTGAAGCGCGTGCCTTCCAGATAGTTGACCACGGTAACCGGCAGCCCCTGGAACTTCTCGCAGGCACGCTGGGTTATTTCCAGATCCTTGCCTTGATCCTCCGGATGTTTCGCCAGGTGGGCCTTGCTGTAGCGCTTCATGAAGGGGTAGTCGAGCGCCCAGAAGGCGAGGCCGAGAAACGGCACCCAGATCAGCTCGCGTTTGAGGAAAAACTTGAAGTAGGGTGTCTTGCGGTTGAAGGCCTTGACCAGCGCGGGGATGTCGACCCAGGACTGATGATTGCTGATGACCAGATAGGAGTGCTGCTGGCTGAGATTGGCATCGCAACGGATGTCCCAACGGGTCGGCGTCAGCAGTGCGAAGATCGCCTTGTTGCCCTCTGCCCAGGTTTCGGCGATCCACATGACGGCGGCGGAGCACAGTCGTTGCAACGGGGGCCATGGCAGCAGCTTGACGATGCCGATCAGCAGCATCGGGCCGATTCCTGTCAGCGTGTTGAGCAATATGAGCAGGCAGGTAAGGATACCTGTGATCCAGTGCGGCATGGCATGTCCCTTGGGTAATTCAGTTCCAAGCATAGCGAGTTTTCTGCGGCCGCGACCAGTCTGTGTTCACCCGTAAGGGTGATGTGCAGGCGCCCGGGGCGCTTCTATCGTCGGGGGCCTGACGGGTTTACGTTGCAGCCTTGGAGTGGGCATGGGTTCTGCCGGCAAGCTGGATATCTGTTTTCTCTACCGTCGGGCAGCGGGGGGGCCGATAGTGCGTCGACGTGGTCAGCAGGTATTGCTTGCCATGCTGTCCGGCGTACTGCTGTGCCTGCCCTGGGTCGATGGCAGTCTGTACTGGACCGCCTGGTTTGGCTGGCTTCCGCTGCTCTGTGCCCTGCAGGGCGTGTCGCCGCTTCGTGCGGCGCTGCTGGGATGGCTGACCGGCAGCCTGTTCTATCTGGGCACAGCCTATTGGATGGTCCACTTTGCCATTCACCTCAAGGGCTTGTCACTGCCGCTCAGTGTGCTTCTGGCAGCGCTGTTCTGGATCTATTGCGGGGCTGCAATCGGACTCGGTTGCCTGCTCTATCGCTGGTTGGCTCGGCGTCTGCCGCAACTGGTACTGCTTAGCTTTCCGCTGTCCATCGTCGGCGTCTGCGCCCTGTTTCCCGGGTTGTTCGATATTCGTTTCAGTGAGACCCAGGCAGCGTTCCTGATCGCGATTCAGGGCGCTGATGTGGTCGGCGCTCAGGGCATGGACTTGCTGATCCTGCTGGTCAACGGACTGCTGTTTCAGCTGCTTGCGGGTGTGCGCGGTCGGGTAGCGTCGGCACTGGCGGCAACGGGCGCGGTGCTGGTGCTGGTCTGGTTTGTTTACGGTTGGCAGGCGCTGGCCCACTGGGATGCCGAGGTTGCCAACTGGCAGCGTATGCGTGTCGGGCTGGTGCAGCCCAATGACGCGCCGACCCGGCGGATTCCTGCGCCGCCCGCCGGATATTCCCGGCAATATCCCGAGGAGATGGAAGCAAGCCGTCGCCTGGTCGCCGCCGGCGCGCGCTGGGTTGTCTGGCCGGAGGCCCGTTACAAGGGTTACTTTGATCACCAGAGTGTCCGTCAGGCCTACGCCGACCAGGTGCTGGCGATGGGCGCCGATCTGTTGTTCCATGATGTGGAGACCCGCAATCGCCACGCCGAGCCGATCAGTTACAACACGATGGGCTGGCTGCGCCGCGACGGCGAACTGGCAGAGCGATACCGCAAGATGCTGCGCGTGCCCTTTGGTGAGTACCTGCCGGCGTTCTGGCAACTGCCCGGCATCAGCACCTTGACCCACGCCGTGCTGGGGGACTATCTCCGGCCCGTAGGGGCGGGGGACGTGCATACCCGTTTTGCGATCGACGGGATGCAGGTGGTACCGAAAATTTGCTACGAGACCGCCTTCCCCGAGTTTATTGCCGACGCGATCGGGGATGAGGTGAGCGGCGCTGTGCTGCTGTTTGTCTCCCAGGACAACTGGTTTGGCGAGACCTCGCAACCCTTTCAGCACCGGGCCATATCGATCATGCGAGCGGTTGAAAATCGGGTTCCCATGGTGCACCTGATCAACAATGGCCCTTCGGTTGCGGCGGCACCCAGTGGTCGGCCGCTGGCGGGTACGCCGGCCTTTTCGCGGGCCGAGTTGCTGGTTGATCTGCCCTATTCCGTCAGTGCGCAGGCCAGCTTCTATGGCCGTCATGCACATCTGCTGGGGCGGCTGTGGCTGGCGATGCTGGCCGCGCTGATACTGCTGGCAATCCTGCTGGTCCGGCGGCAGGGGCGTGACGCCGGCACGGCAGAGGTTCACGGCACTCGCTAACCTGCACGCGGAGTATGCAGCTCAGCGTGTCAGCTACCTGGCAGCTTCTCGCTGCGGTAGAGGGGTTGTCCTTCCTTGATGGTTTCCAGCACCCGGAGCGAGAGCAGGTCCTCTTTAGCCACGGTGCTCGGGTCACGATCCAGGATGATCAGGTCTGCCAGCTTGCCGCTGCTGATCGAGCCCTTGCTGTCCCCTTCAGAATGCTGCCAGGCGGGCCAGAGAGTCATTGCCTTGAGGGCAGTTTCCACATCCAGCCGCTGGTCCGGGCCAAGCACATAGCCGCTGCGGGTAACGCGGTTGACCGCGCTGTGCAGCAAACGCATCGAGTCGGGGAAGATAACCGGCGCATCGGAGTGGATGCTGAAGGTCATCCCAGCCTGCTGAACCGCGCGGGTGGGAGAGATGAAAGCGGCCCGCTCCGGTCCGGCAACCGAGGTGCGGTGCCAGTCGCCCCAGTAGAATGTATGCATCGGATACAGTGAGGGGAAGATACCCAGCGCCTTGAGCGGCGGTATCTGGTCGGCTCGCAGATACTGTCCGTGGATCATCACCGTATGCGGTCCGGACGAGGGCGGGTTGCCGGGCTGAGCCATGCGCACCAGCCGGATCATCTGATCGATGGCGGCGTCACCGTTGGTGTGAATCAGCAACTGCCAGCCGTGGGCGTAGGCCTTGCGCATCATCGCCAGCGGTACGGCGTCGTCGGCAAAAATCGGACGGCCGCGGTAACCGGCCTGTTCATGTTCAGGGGGCTGGGCGTAGGGCTGGGTGAACCAGGCAGTCTTGCCCTGCGGAGAGCCGTCAAAGGTGAGCTTTACACCGCCCAGACGCAGGTGACTCCGATAGTCGTGGGACATCAGCGGGCCGGTGAGTACCGGGCTGTCGAGGGTTTGCTCCAGGTCCGGATAGATCACCAGGTCCAGCTTGAGCAGACCGGCGTCGGCGGCCTGTTGCATGCCGACCACGGTATCGGCGGAGGCGCGGCCTTCCTGCACTGTAGTGAAGCCGTTGGCCAGATAAATCTGTTGGGCCCGGTTGAGCATGTCGGCGTGCTGAGCCGCAGTGAAACGGGGTATCAGCCTGATCAGTGTGGCGATATGCGCGTTCTCTTCCATGACGCCATTGGGCGTGACACCGTCCGCCTCCCGGATAATGACGCCGCCTTCGGGATTGACGGTGGTCGCGTCGATACCGGCCTGCTTCAGCGCCAGGCTGTTGTAGACCCCCAGGTGCCCCGACTGGTGGATGGCAACAATCGGAATGTCGGTGGCAACTGCATCGAGCTCCTGGCGAGTTGGGTGGCGTTTTTCCGCCAGTTGCGAGTCGTCGTAATTGAAGCCGATCAACAGGTTCATCTCGCGCGCCTCGGGATGGGCTGCGAGGTGCTCCCGAAGCGCAGTCTGCAGCTCGGCGATTGAGCTTCCCGGACCATCGGGCGGCGGCAGCAGGTTGGCCGAGATGGTCTGCAGGCCAACCATGCTGAAATGGCTGTGCGCATCGAAGAACGCGGGCAGCAACGCGTGACCTTGCAGGTCATGCAATGCAGTCTGTGCCGTCCGGTGGGCACGTTCGATCTCGGCACGCGAGCCGACGCCGATAATTTTTCCATCGGCAACGGCAACCGCTTCGGCGCGCGGTTGCTGGTCATCCATGGTCAGAATCGGACCGCCCAGGTAAATGCTGTCGGCGACTTGCCCAGTGGCAGCGGTTGTCGGGATGCTGGCAAAAAGCGTCAGGGCAAGGGCTGTGTAACGTGCGCTCATGGCGTGTCTCGCTCCATTTGGTTAGCCGTCTCAATGGGGCGGCACCGAGGGTGATCAGTTGGAGTGTAGACGGCTCTGTGGCAAGGATACCGGAACGGGTCGGGTTTGCCGTGGCCACTGGGCCATGGACCGATTCAGGCGAATTGACCCGCGGTGTAGCCGGATGACCAGGCCCACTGGAAGTTGAAGCCGCCGAGATGGCCGCTGACGTCGATCACCTCGCCTATGAAGAACAGCCCGGGACAGTGCTTGGCTTCCATGGTCTTGGAACTGACGTCGTCGGTGCTGACGCCACCGAGGGTAACCTCGGCGGTGCGATAGCCTTCTGTGCCGGAGGGCTTGAGCTGCCAGCTGTTGAGCTTCGCCCCGATCTCGCGCAGCTGTCGATCCGGCATTTCGGCCAGCGCTGTATCGTCGTCGGCCGGCCACCAGAGCGCCTGCAATTCGGCTACCAGCGACTTGGCCAGATGGATGGCCAGGCGGGTTTTCAGCCGGCTGCGTGGTTGCTGCTGTTTTTCCTCGAGCAGCCAGGCTGTGGCATCGAGGCCGGGCAGCAGGTCGACACTGAGGGTGTCGCCCGCCTGCCAGTAGTTGGATATCTGCAGCATGGCCGGGCCGCTCAGACCGCGATGGGTAAACAGCATGGCCTCACTGAAGTGCTGGCCGTTGCAGCTGACCTCGACATCCAGCGCCAGGCCGGCCAGCCGCTCGCAGATCGGCTTGAGCTGGTCGCTGAAGGTGAAGGGCACCAGCCCGGCGTGGCGCGGGACCAGTTTGAGGCCGAACTGCTCGGCCAGCTGATAGCCAATGCCGCTGCCGCCGAGTGTCGGGATCGACAGACCACCGGTGGCCACCACCAGCGACTGGCAGCGCAGTGTGCCGGGGCGGCCCTGCTGTTCGACGCTGAGGACGAAGCCGCCATCCTCTGCCCGGGCTACGGTGCTCAACTCGCAGTGGGTACGAATTTCCACGCCGGCCTGCAGACATTCGTTCTCCAGCATGTCGAGGATCGGCTTGGCCGAGTCACGGCAGAACAACTGCTGGTGTTTGCGCTCTTCATAGTCGATGGCGTAGCGGCCGACCATGGAGATGAAGTCCCACTGGTTGTAGCGCTTGAGGGCTGATTTACAGAAGTGCGGGTTGGCGGAGATGAAGTTGTCTGCCTCGACACTGTAGTTGG
Source organism: Halopseudomonas sp. MFKK-1 (assembly GCF_027474385.1). NCBI lineage: Bacteria > Pseudomonadati > Pseudomonadota > Gammaproteobacteria > Pseudomonadales > Pseudomonadaceae > Halopseudomonas > Halopseudomonas sp. MFKK-1. The sequence continues at coordinate 561,605 of NZ_CP114836.1, read as the reverse complement.
TGAAGTTGCAGCGCCCGCCACCGGACATCAGGATTTTCTTGCCGATGCGGTTGGCGCGCTCGAGTACCAGCACCCGGCGGCCACGCTGGCCTGCGGTGGCGGCGCACATCAGGCCCGAGGCGCCGGCGCCGAGTACGATTACGTCAAAGTCGAAAGCGGGCTGGGGCACGTTGAACTATCCGCAAGGGCAGGGTGGCTGGAAACGGCGAATTCTAGCATTGTTGGGGTGTCTGCGCCGGGCTGGCGTAGAATGGCGGTTTATCCCGTTATCGAGGCTTGTCGCATGTCTTCCAGTGTCCCGCCGGACCACCGCAATGCTGATCCGCTGCACGGCGTTACTCTCAAGGTGCTGCTGCAGTGGCTGGTTGATCGCTATGGCTGGGACGAGTTGGGGCGGCGGATTCCGATCAACTGCTTTGTGCACGAGCCCAGTCTGAACTCCAGTCTGAAATTCCTGCGGCGTACCCCGTGGGCGCGCGAGAAGGTAGAGGCGCTGTATATTGCTAGTCTGCCAGCCAGCCGAGAGTAACGCCTGCCAGAATCAGGTAACGCCCGCCCTTGGCGACCAGTACGATCAGGGTGAAGCGCCAGAGCGGTTCGCGCATGACCCCGGCGACGATGGTCAAAGGGTCGCCGATGAAGGGCGCCCAGCTCAGCAGCAGTGACCAGAAGCCCCAGCGATGATAGGCCTGCTGGGTGCGATGCAGACGCTCGGGTGTCAGCGGGAACCAGCGCCGTTTCTGGAAGTGTTCGATATAGCGCCCCATCCACCAGTTGATCATGGCGCCCAGCAGGTTGCCGGCGGTCGCCACCATCAGCGTCAGGGTCAGGTCGTAGCGCTCGGTCAGCAGCATGCCGACCAGCACCACCTCGGACTGCAACGGCAGCAGGGTGGCGGCACCCAGTGCGGCCAGGAACAGCCCTGCATACCCGCTAAGTTCCCACATCTATTCGTCTCGACTGCGGTGTTGGCCTGCATGATAACCCGCGTAGCCGATATTGCCTGAGTTGACCTGAATTTCAGCGCTTTGTTCTGAATTTCCAGAAAAGCCGAAGTATGCCTTCACGCGCCTGGGCAAAACGTGAATAATTCCCCGCCCCGATCTTCTACCGTGCCGGAGTTTCCTTGTCAGAGCTGTCTGCCGACCTGTCGTCGGCGTCTTCAGATACCCCCCATCGTTCCCTTTCCTGGCTGGTACTGCTTGCCCTGGCTGTCGGAGGCTTCGGTATCGGTACCGGTGAATTTGTGATCATGGGCCTGATGCCGACCATGGCCGCGGATCTGGGTGTCAGCGAGCCGCAGGTCGGGCACGTCATCAGTGCCTACGCTCTGGGCGTGGTCGTCGGTGCGCCTATTCTGGCTGTGCTGGGTGCTCGCCTGTACCGGCGACACCTGCTTTTGCTGCTCATGGGGTTCTTTGCCCTTGGTAATGCCGCGACGGCGCTGGCGCCGGGTTATCACTCGCTGATACTTGCCCGTTTCGTTACCGGCCTTCCGCACGGCGCCTATTTCGGAGTTGCGGCGCTGGTGGCCGCGTCAATGGTGCCATCGCACAAGCGTGCGGCGGCGGTCAGCCAGGTAATGCTCGGGCTGACCATCGCGATTCTGATCGGCAATCCTCTGGTAACCCTGATGGGCCAGTCGATTGACTGGCGTTATGCCTTTGTCGCTGTGGCGCTCATTGCGCTGCTGACCATGCTGCTGGTTGCCTGGGTTCTGCCGCTGGATCGCAGCGAGCATCGCAGCAACCCATTGAGCGAACTGCAGGCGTTTCGGCGCATTCAGGTCTGGTACGCGCTGGGTATCGGTGCAATCGGTTTTGCCGGCATGTTCTGCGTGTTCAGTTATCTTGCGGTAACCCTGCTGGAGGTCACCCGGGTATCGCCGCTGGTGGTACCGATAGCGGTGGCGACCTTCGGTGCAGGCACCCTTGCCGGCAATCTGCTGGGCGGCTGGCTGTTCGAGCGTCTGCAGTTCAGGGCCGTTGCTGTGGTGCTGATCTGGAGTGTGCTGGTGCTGCTGTTCTTTCCGTTTGCCGTACAGACGCTGTGGAGCGCGCTGCTGGCAGCCTTTCTGGTCGGCACCATGGTTGCCCTGTCGCCGCCCCTGCAGACCCGCTTGATGGATGTGGCGGCCGATGCTCAGACCCTGGCAGCGGCCTCGCACCATGCGGCGTTCAATGTGGCCAATGCCCTTGGCCCCTGGCTGGGCGGAGTGGCGATCAGCGCCGGTCTGGGCTGGACGGTGACCGGCTATGTCGGTGCCGTCACGGCAGCACTGGGCATGCTGCTGTTTTTGCTCGCCTGGCGGCACCAGCGCCAGCACCCGGAGGACATGCGTCCCGGGAGCTGATCTCAGGCCTCGCCGATGTTTGCGTCGTTGAAGGCGTTGGCGCGCTCTGCTGCCGGGCGCGCGAAGGCGGCGGCAACGTAGTCGGCAAAGCCGGGGCGTTCGGGGACGATCCCCTCCTGCATGGCCCAGCCCAGCTGGGATGACAGATACAGATCGGCGGCGGTAAAGTTGTCGCCGCACAGCCAGGGGCCGCCGAGCATCGCCTGTTGCAGGGTATCGAGGGTGTCTTCGAAGCTGCCGAAGCCGACCATGCGCGCGCGCTCCGGTGGAACTTCCCAACCCAGCTTGCGGGCGGTAATGGCCTGTTCCAGCGGGCCGGCTGCAAAAAAGAACCAGCGCAGATAGGCGGCACGGCGCGGATCGTCGACCGGCGGTGCCAGCCGGTGCCGCGGGAAACGGTCGGCAAGGTAGGCGCAGATGGCCGGGCACTCGGTAATCAGCAGGTCTCCGTGCATCAGGGCGGGTACCTTGCCCATCGGGTTAATCACACGATAGGCGTCGCCTTTCATCTCATCGCCGTAACGAATCCAGACCGTTTCGTAGGAAACCTGCAGCTCCTCGAGCATCCAGTGCACCATCCGGCCGCGCGACTGCGGATTGCTGTAAAGGGTGAGTCCATGCATGGGTGGTTCTCCATTACCGCTCATTCAGTGTCTTGCAAGCATAGTCGCTGTTTGTCGGGTCACCAGTCCAGCACTACCTTGAGCAGGCCGATGCTGCTGACGGCCAGCAGAGTCAGGCCCAGTACGCGGAAGAAGCGGCCGCCGCTGTCTGCCAGCATGCGGTTGTGGAAGCGCAGGCCAATCAGGTGGCCGACTGTTACACAGGGCAGCAGCCAGAGATGATGAATCAGTTGCAGGTCTACTCCGGCCCAGACGAAGGCGGCCATCTTGATGGCAACCAGCACGAACCAGAGTACGAACAGGGTGTCGCGCAGCTTTTCCCGGGCAACATGCTGCGCCGCAACGGCGATGATCAGGGGCGCGCCGATCAGCGATGTGCCGCTGATATAGCCGCCCAGCATCAGAAACAGGGTATCAACCAATCGGCTGTTACTGCGAAACGGCCGGTTGAGAATGTAGGAGATCGCGTAGCCGGAGACGATGACGAAGATGATCATGCTCATCACGTCGGCCGGCAGGGTCAGCAGGCCGAACACGCCGATCAGCTTGGGCACCATCATCACTGTCAGCATGTGGCCGAGATAGCGCCAGTCGACCGTGCCGCCGCCAGCCGGGCGCGACGCCGCGCGGTTGTTGAGAAAGACCGTGAGCGACGAGAACAGCAGCAGATGTGCGGCGATCAGCGGCAGGAATACCAGCGGATCGTCGTGTACCAGCAGTAGAAACGGCAGTGACAGTACGGCCCCGCCGAAGCCCAGCCCGGACCGGACAAAGCCACTCCAGACGAAGATCAGGCCGATCAGCAGATACTGCGTCAGGGTCAGATCAGTCATGGCAGCGTCTCCGGGTCAGTGTGGCGCGATAGTGTACCCGAGCGCGCTGGCGCGGTGGTTCAGCGATTGCGGTCGAGCGTCAGATCGGTGTGGCTGTAGAGGCGGAAATCGCCGCTGGTTTCGGCATAGTCCCAGCGTTCGACAGCGCAGTGGTGAAACAGGCCGTCGGTTCTGTGTTCGATCAGGTTGACCGAGTTGGGTATGTTGCCCCGCACCCGGGACGACAGGGCGGTGCCGGCTTGGGCGGTCCAGGCTTGCCGTTGACCATGGCCGTTCAGCGGTCGCACATAGGGCAGGTGGATGTGGCCGGCCAGCAGCAGGTCCATCCCGGCATCAATCCAGCGCGGCACGATCCGCTCGTGATTGATTAGCAGATTGGCCTTGTCCGACGCTTCAATGGCTCGTACCGGATGGTGCTGGATAACGATGCGTAACTGGTCGCTGCGCGCACTTCGCAGCAGGCGTGAGACCCGCTCGATCTGACGCTCGCTGAGTTCACCGTTCTTGTGGCGCTGCGGGCGGGTGGAGTTGACGCCGATGACCAGCAGTCGACTGCTCTCGTACACCGGCTCCAGTTCGTTGCTGATGTGGTTGCGGTAGTGACCGTAGGGGTTGAACAGTCGGCCGACCAGATTGAACAGCGGCAGATCATGGTTGCCCGGCACCGAGAGTACCGGGGCCGGCAGTTGATCGGCAAAGGCCCTGGCGCGGCGGAACTGCTCGGCGCGCGCGCGCTGGGTGATGTCGCCGGTGAGCAGCGTGAGGTCCGGCCGTCGTTCCGCCGCGAAGGCGAGCAGGGCGGCCATGACCTCTGGCTGCTCGGTGCCGAAATGCGGGTCGGACAGGTGCAGTAACCGGATCATGCGTACTCCCGCAGATGCTGATCGCGGGGCACCAGCAGCGGCAGTCGATGGCCTGCTACCTGGAATAACAGCGGCGAATGCATCCAGCTGATCTCGCCGTCCATGGCTACCTTGACCCGACGACCCCGCTTGCCAAGGCGCACGCGCATCTGCCGGAAGCCGAAGCTGCTGACTTGCTCTGCATCACCGAGCCGGCTTAGCAGACCACGCAACAGCAGGCCGTAAAGTGCCAGCGTCCCCATTGGTCTGGCGGTCATGGCGACCAGATTGCCGTTGTCGAGCGCTTCACGCTGGGCAATGCCCACGTGCTCAAGCTGCAGCGCGTTGTTGCCGACCACGATGGTCTGGGTGCGGAAGCGTTTCAGCTGGCCCGCAGTCTCCAGTTGTACGCTGAACTGGCGATGAGCCCTGAGCAGGGTTGCCAGAGCGGCCCAGAATGCGACCAGGCGGCTGCGACCGTAGCGTTGCTTCCAGGCCTCGCGATCCTCGAGTAATGCGGGGTAGAGGCCAAGGCTGGCATTGACCAAAAATACCTGGCCGTTGAGCAGGCCGACCTGGACCGGCTCGATTATCGCGTCCAGCAGGCAGCGGCAGGCCTGCTCGGTATTCTGTGGAATGCCATAGCGGCGACCGAAATAGTTGAATGTGCCTTGCGGCAGGATGCCGAACGGGACATCGCTGCCCAGCACCGCGTTGCTGACGGCATTGAGTGTGCCATCGCCTCCTGCGGCGATCACCGCGCCCTGGTGCCGGCGTGCCTGTTCCAGTGCGATTCGGGTCTTGTCGGCCAGCTCGCTGCCTTTGCCCGCCTCGAGCAGGGTAAAGGTGCGGCCTGCCTGAGTAAGGACGCGTTCTATGGTCTGACGCACGGTCTCGCCGTCGTGGCGACCGGAGCTGGCGTTGAGCACGATGAACAGCGGGGCCTCGGCGGGCAAGGGCTGTCCGGCGGATAGGGGCATGCGGTACCTCGCGGCTGCGTGTGTATCGGATACGGGTGACGCAGATCCTGGCTGGTTTCGGTTTTAGTCAGGCGGTTGTCGCCGAAGGTTCCATCCGTGTTGTTCGCACCGAGCGCTGTGTCGCGGCTCTTAAGGCTGGATTAAGACTCGCTCCCTAAACTACAGCCACTCTCCACTTCGGCTCAGGGATTTGTGATCATGTCGGCGTCTACCCAGCGGTACCACTCACTCAACGTATCATTGCACTGGCTCATGCTGCTGCTGATTGCAGCGGTGTATGCATGCATTGAACTTCGTACCAATTTTCCCAAGGGCAGCGATCCGCGCGAGCTGCTCAAGCACTGGCACTTCGCTCTCGGCATGGCGGTGTTTGTGCTGGTCTGGTTGCGCCTGATCGGGCGGTGGCTGTTTCCTGCCCCGACCATTACGCCAACGCCGCCGGCCTGGCAGCGTGCGCTGGCGAGCGCCATGCACTGGGCGTTGTACGGTTTGATGATCGGCCTGCCGTTGATTGGCTGGCTTATTCTCAGTGCCGGCGACAAGACCCGGATTTTCAGTTGGTTGACCTTGCCGTCACTGGTCGCGCCTGACCGTGCGCTGGCAGGGCAGCTGAAGGAAGTGCATGAATGGCTGGGCATCGCCGGCTACTGGCTGATCGGTCTGCACGCCGCCGCTGGGATTGCCCATCACTACGTGCTGCGCGACAACACGCTGGTGCGCATGCTGCCGGGGCGCCGCGCCAACTGAGTGCCGCAACTGGTTGTTGAAAGGGTGTCAGGCGCCGGGGCTCGCGAGCTCCGGCGTCGGTGTTCATGCCGGCTGGCGACAGCCTGGCAGCCGGCTCAACAGCAGCGGTAACGCCAGCCCGGCGCAGGCTCCGGCCAAGACGTCGCTTGGCCAGTGCACGCCCAGTGTCAGCCGCGACAGCCCGACCAGCAGCAGCCAGCTCAGGCCGAGCGTCACCCATAGCGAGCGCTGTCGGGGGTGCCGACGAGCCAGCACAATGACCAGCGCACCGGCGCAGGCGGCGGTGCCCAGTGTATGGCCGCTGGGAAAGCTGTAGGTGCTTAATGCTGCGGTGTCCCACAGCTCCGGCCGCGGGCGGGCAATCAGCAGCTTGCTGATGACCACCAGCAGGGCGCCGCCCAGTCCGGACAGCGCCAGCAGCAGGGCATTGGCAAGGTCGCGCCGGACCAGCATGCCAATCACCCAGCAGCTGATCAGTATCGTCAGGAACAGTGCCGAACCGGTGTGCGTTGCAAACGCCAGTAACTGCGACAGCGCGGAGGGAGTGTGTTGACCGACCTGAAGCAGCAGGGCCCGGTCGGCACCTGCTGTTGCGTCGTTGCTCACCAGAGCGGTCAGCGTGGCTGCAATCATCAACAGGGCGAGCGGGCCCAGCAGCAGGTGGCGTGGCGGTGGAGCGCTGGTCGTCGACATCCGGCTGGCGTACAGCAAGCCGAGCGCGACTGCGGTGCTCAACAAAAGCAGCGGCAGCGGCTGCATGGCAGCGTCCTCAGAACGTATAAGTGCCGGGCTGCGGCTCCAGAGCCGGCGGTACCGGCGGCTTGACTGTCGGTTCCGGTACGGGGCGGGGGGCGGGTGGTGTCAGCGGCCTGGGAGCGTCGACCTTGACGTGCTCGGCCAGCATTGCCTGCCAAAGGGTCTCAAACTTGCCGACAAAGTCTCTGAAGCTGTTGCGCTCTGCCAGTTGGCGAGCGTTATCGATAGCCGCCTCGGAATTCCACATGCTGGCGCGTTGGGACTCGCGCGCAGTGGATTCGGCGGTGCCGTAGATGAAGCCGGTTCTCACATCAACCAGCAGTGCGGACGTGGTTGCGCTGACGAACGCTTCCTTGTTCGGCAGAAAACCCAGGGTCACCGCCGACAGCGGACCGAGCGAGGTGCTTTCGACGTTGAAGCGTGTATCCAGAGTGTAGATCAGCAACATATCGGCCTTCAGGCGGGCGGCCCCCAGGCGCAGATCCTTGATGGTATTGAGCTCCTGCGGCAGGATCAGGCGGGTGATTGGCGCCACTGCGGCAACATTGTCCAGGGCGGCGATGCGCTGCACATCTTCTTCGCTCTCGACGTCGCGGGTGGTCACCACACTGAAGCTGCCGGTGCCGTAGCTGTCGGCGGTCAGCGAGCGGTAGCCGGAAGACTGCACGCGGACCATGGCCAGTCGTGCGGGGAATTGCGCTGCGGGCTCCAGCGCCATCAGCTCGACGATATCGTCATCGCCAAGCGTAGACATGTTTACCCCGGCCGCCGGTGTGGTGTAGGTGGCGCAGCCTTGCACAATGGCGAGGCCAAGGGCGAGCAGGGACACAAGAATACGTCGATTCATCGGCGTAGCGGTTCCTCGGAATAAGGGTGGGCGGTCCCGCGCGGCAGCCTTGTGGCAGCGGGGCCTGCGAACCGCGCATGGTATCGCGTTGAGCGCAGGGCAACAATCGGCGACAGAATCTTTCTCGGCTTTGCGGCCGCCTGCTGCGCGATGCCGGGGCGAGCACGTACACTGTGGGTCTTTGCATGCATCAGGGGTGGTAACCAGTGAGCGAGCTTTTTCGTATCGAACAGCGTGATCCCGAAACTTTCAGAAGGCAGACCCGGCGCAGCACGCTGATTGTCGTGGTGCTCTTTGCTCTGCTCGGCATGGCACTGCCGGCGCTGCTGATCGGCCTGTTCGGCAGCGCCGATGGCAGCAACTTTGGCCTGAATCTGACCGGTGTGCTGCTGGCGGCAGCGATCACCGCGACCCTGGTCCGTACCGTGTTTCTCAAACAATCCTGGATGGACGCTGCGGCTTACGGCTGGCGCCTGAAGCGCGCCCTGATGCGGGTGACCAACCAGATGCATCAGGTCAAGGACGCGGTGAAGGCGGGTGACGAGCAGGCGATGCTGCTGCTGCGCTTCTACCACCTTGGTCTGCAGCAGATGCACCACCTTGATGGCAACACCAGCGACATGCTGGAGCTGGTGGCCGAGCGCGAGCAGTTGCGTGAGGCGCTGGTCGAGCGTGGCCTCGCGGAGGATCAGATGGTGCTGCGCAGTGAATGGCTGGAGCATCTTGCCGGCCGCACCAAGGGCTAGCCGGCTTTCGGCGGCATAACTACCCATTCGGGTTCGTCAAACTCCCCGACGAAGCGAATCTCGCAGCAGTCTGCAGCGCTGCGGATAATCTCCGCGACGGCCGGGTCAGGCGTGCCTTCCATCGCATCCCGCGCGGCCTTGCTCTCCCAGTGGGCTATGGCAATCAGCTTGGCCGGGTCGCTCAGGCTGCGATGCAGTTCGGTGCCCAGGGCGCCGGGAGCCTGCTGAATCAGGCTGCTGGCGCGCACCCAGGCATCGGCGTAGTCCTCGGGCTGAAAGCCCGGCTTTATCGTCACCTCGAAGATGTATTTCATCGCTGGCTCCCGGAGTCAGTGCCGGCTGCTGTCGATATTCACCAGCCGCCCATCAATAAAGCGCAAGCGCCGGACCATGCCGTTGTCGGGGCCGTAGGTCCAGATGTCTACCGTGACGCTGCCTTCGGCCGGATAGCCATTCGGATCGATCAGGCGGGGTGTGTGCTCACGCTGATCTGGCTCGCCGCACAGTGCCAATATGTCATCCTGCGAGTCACCGGTCTCGACGATGCCCTTATCGCAACGCAGTGAGGCGGCCTGTGCGGTGGAGGTGGCGCTGACCACGGTCAGCAGGGTCAGTAGTAGCAGTCGGCCGTGCATTGGTTGCCCTCCCTTGGAGCAGGACGCTTGATGTTTACATCATGCCTGTGTCATTTGCACAGGTCGAACGTCAGGCACAAAAAAGCCCGGCGCGATGGCCGGGCTTCTTGCTTGCTGCGGGTCTTACAGGCCGAACTTGGCCTTGAACTCACGGCGACGGCGGTGCAGGACCGGCTCGGTGTAGCCGTTCGGCTGCTTGGTGCCTTCAACGCACAGTTCAACGGCGGCCTGGAAGGCAACGCTGTCGTCAAAGTTCGGCGCCATCGGCTTGTAGGCCGGGTCGCTTTCGTTCTGACGGTCAACCACTGCAGCCATGCGCTTCATGGTTTCCATGACCTGCTCTTCGGTGCAGATGCCGTGGCGCAGCCAGTTGGCGATGTGCTGGCTGGAGATACGCAGGGTTGCGCGGTCTTCCATCAGGCCCACGTCGTTGATGTCCGGTACCTTGGAGCAGCCGACGCCCTGATCGATCCAGCGTACAACGTAGCCGAGGATGCCCTGGGCGTTGTTGTCCAGTTCCTGCTGGATTTCCTCGGCGGACCAGTTGGTGTTCGGCGCCAGCGGAATGGTCAGAATGTCGTCAACGGAGGCCGGAGTGCGCTTGGCCAGCTCTTCCTGGCGCTCGGCGACGTTCACCTTGTGGTAGTGCAGGGCATGCAGGGTAGCGGCGGTCGGGGACGGAACCCAGGCGGTGTTGGCGCCGGCCATCGGGTGACCGATCTTCTGCTCCAGCATGGCAGCCATCAGGTCGGGCATGGCCCACATGCCTTTACCGATTTGCGCGCGACCTTTCAGGCCGGTGGCCAGACCGATGTCGACGTTGTTGTTCTCGTAGGCACCGATCCAGACTGCGCCCTTGATTTCGCCCTTGCGGATGAACGCGCCGGCTTCCATGGAAGTGTGGATCTCGTCACCGGTGCGGTCGAGGAAGCCGGTGTTGATGAACACAACGCGCTCGCTGGCGGCCTTGATGCAGGCTTTCAGGTTGACGGTGGTGCGACGCTCTTCGTCCATGATGCCGACTTTCAGGGTGTTGCGCGGCAGGCCCAGCATGTCTTCAACGCGGCCGAACAGCTCGGTGGTGAACGCCACCTCTTCCGGACCGTGCATCTTCGGCTTAACGATGTAGACCGAACCGGTGCGGGTGTTCTTGCGGCTGGTGTTGCCGTTCAGGTTGTGCATGGCGATCAGGCTGGTTACCGCTGCGTCCATGATGCCTTCCGGCACTTCGTTGCCGTCCTGGTCGAGGATCGCGTCGTTGGTCATCAGATGGCCGACGTTGCGAACGAACAGCAGGGAGCGACCGTGCAGGGTCAGGGTGGTGCCGTCGGCCTTGGTGTATTCGCGGTCCGGGTTCATGGTGCGGGTGAAGGTGCTGCCGCCCTTGTTGACGGACTCGGCCAGGTCACCTTTCATCAGGCCCAACCAGTTGCTGTAGACAACGGTCTTGTCGTCGGCATCAACGGCGGCGACGGAGTCTTCGCAGTCCATGATGGTGGTCAGCGCAGATTCCATCAGCACGTCTTTGACGCCGGCAGCGTCGGTCTGGCCGACGTTGCTGGTCGCATCGATCTGGATTTCGAAGTGCAGGCCGTTGTGTTTGAGCAGGACGGCAGTCGGCGCCGCAGCGTCGCCCTGGAAGGCGATAAACTGGGCGGCGTCTTTCAGGCCGGTGGTGCTGCCGTCTTTCAAGCTAACGCTCAGCTGGCCGTCCTTGACAGTGTAGCTGGTGGAGTCAACGTGGGAACCATTGGCCAGCGGTGCTGCCTCATCAAGGAAGGCGCGGGCGAAGGCGATAACCTTGTTGCCACGGATTTCGTTGTAACCCGGGCCCTTGGTGGCGCCGCCTTCTTCAGAGATCGCGTCGGTACCGTACAATGCATCGTACAGCGAGCCCCAGCGTGCGTTGGCAGCGTTCAGGGCGAAACGGGCGTTCATCACCGGCACAACCAGCTGCGGGCCGGCCATGGTGGCGATTTCCTCGTCAACGTTCTGGGTGGTGGCCTGGAAGTCAGCGGGTTCGGGCAGCAGGTAGCCGATCTCCTGCAGGAAGGCTTTGTATTCGGCAGCATTGTGGGGCTGACCGGCGCGTGCCTGGTGCCATGCATCGATCTTCGCCTGGAAGTCGTCGCGCTTGGCCAGCAGTGCCTTGTTCTTGGGAGCCAGGTCCTTGATCAGCGCTTCGACACCGGCCCAGAAGGCGTTGGCCTCGACACCGGTACCGGGAATGGCACGCTCGTTGATAAAGTCGTGGAGAACCTTGGCTACTTGCAAACTGCCAACTTGGACGCGATCTGTCATGTTACACCCTCACTGTGCTGACAACCTGCGCGCTACGCGCATCAGGACGTGGAAATTGGAGACGCGGTATGTTACACGATGATGTGTTGCAAAGCATGCCCGACAGGCGCAAATGTCCCGGGTCTGCGGCAGATCAGGGCGTGACCCGCGGATCTGCTTCCCCCCAGCTGACTGGATACCGAATGGATCAGGCTTTTTTCTCATCCCTCGCTGAACGCCTCCCGGCATTTGACCCGGGGTTGGCGACGGACGAGGCGGCCCGCCGTTACGCTGGCTATTACGGCATCGATTTTCGTGACCGGGCTGAACAACACCTGGGCCGAATCGATGTCGATGGCTTCAGCGTGGCCACTCAGATATGGAAGCCGCCTGTGGCGCGCGGCACCTTGCTGATCCTGCATGGCTACTACGATCACATGGGGCTTTACCGCCATCTGATTGAGTGGGCACTGGAGCAGCATTACGCGGTGCTGGCGTTCGATTTGCCGGGGCATGGCCTGTCCAGTGGCGAACGGGCCAGTATCGACTGTTTTTTGCGTTACCAGAAAGTGCTTGATGGCGTACTGGAGCAGGCGCTGCGCTGGAAGCTGCCGGCGCCCTGGCACATGCTCGGGCAAAGCACCGGTGGCGCGATTCTGATCGACCGCCTGCTGCATGGACCGCTGCCGGCGGAGCTGGGGCAGACGGTGCTGATGGCGCCGCTGGTCCGTCCGAAACAGTGGGCCTTTTCGCAAATGGGGTTGAAGCTGTTTGGCGGCTTTGTCCAGCAGCTCAGTCGGCGTTTCACCGACAACTCCACCGATCAGGCGTTTCTCGATTTCATTCGCAGCCAGGACCCGTTGCAGCCGCAGGTGTTGCCGGTAGCCTGGGTGCAGGCTCTGGAGCGCTGGATTCCGCGCATCGAGTCAGCGGCCTCGGTCGCCCATCGGCCGCTGATCATTCAGGGCCAGGAAGACGGCACGGTCGACTGGCAGCACAATTTGCAGGTGCTGGAGAGCAAGTTCACCCGCCCGGACACCTTCTACTTGCCGACGGCGCGCCACCACCTGGCCAACGAGCACCAGACGTTGCGCCAGCAGTACCTGGACTGGCTGGCGCCGCGGCTGGCAGGTTAAGTCGCCTGGCTTAGGGGTTCAGTGCATCGCGCGCGGCGGCGCTGGCGGCCTGGAAAAAGGCGCGGCCCGCATCGGACTCGCTCCAGTCGGCGTAGCGCCCCAGTTGCTGATCCGTCAGGTCACGGTAGACGTAGGCCAGGGTCTGCGGCAGGTTGGGTTCCATCTGGGCGCGCAGTGTGCCGCGGCGCTGGTCCGCCAGCCCGTCGGGAATGGTCAGCAGGCCGCCCAGCATATCGTTCGCACTTTGGGTCGCCAGACTGGCGAGCGCGAGCGATACTTCCTCGCCCATGTCCAGTGCCGGAAGCTGTTTGCCAAGCCGATTCAGCAGTGCTGCCCGCTGTGCGCTCGGGTTCTGCGCAGGCAAGCCGGCCTGCATCCGGCTGACCTCGGCGGGGGAGGTGGCGCGGGTTTCGGCGGCAGTGATCAACCGGCCAAGATCGCTGCGGTAGAACCGCAGGGCTTCGCTCAGCTGCTGGTCTGACAGATTGACGGATAGGCTCGCCATGGCGCGCGCTTCCATGCGGTCCGGTGCAAAACGTTCGCTGCTTTTGCGCATCAGGCTGTCGGCCAGTGCTGCGGGCAGCTGGGCAGCGTACCGGCTGCTAGCCTTGCTCAAGGCCTGCTGGAAGTGTTCCTGATGTGTTTTCATGCCGGAAGCCTGGTACAACTGGTGGGTTTCTGCCTGAACCGAGAGGCCAAGGCAGACAAGTCCGGCGAAGAGTGCGCCCTGTGCGGCGCGGAGCAATGTTTGGGGCATGATTTTCTCTGGATTGGCGGTGCGCAAAATTGCTTGCCTGTTGGGGGTGATCACCTAAAATGCGGGTCTCGTTGCTGCGCACGGTAGCAGATGTTCTTCTCCTGCCGCGTACCAGCCCTCCGCCAACAGCGACGAGTAGACGTCCCTCCCTTTGAGTAGTGTCACTATGTCCGAGTTCCCGTTGGTACCGGCCTCACGTTATGCGTGCGTGGCTGATGAGTTGGCCGAGCGTGGCTGGTCCGTGCAGGAGCAGTTTCTGCCCGAATCGCTGGCGCAGGCGCTGGAGCGAGACTGCCGAAGTCTCTGGCAGCAGGATGACCTCACGCCCGCAGCCATCGGCCGCGGTGACAGTCAGTTGGTCGTGCCAGGTATTCGCGGTGACTACACCCGTTGGCTGGATGAGTGCCCGCCAACGGCAGCCGGTCGAGCGTACATGGCGCTGATGGACGGGCTGCGTGAAGCGCTCAACCGCAGCCTGTTTCTCGGGCTCGATACCTTTGAAACCCACTATGCGCTATATCCGCCCGGGGCCGGCTATCAGCGCCATCTCGATCGTTTTCAGGACAGCCCGCTGCGCACCATATCGGTGGTAGCCTATCTGAACTCGGTATGGCAGCCGGGCGATGGCGGTGAGCTGCGGCTGTTTCTGGCGGATGGCGAGCGCGATGTTGCCCCGCGGGCCGGCACCGTGGTGATTTTTACCAGTGCCGATGTCGAGCATGAAGTGCTGGCGTCGCGCTTTGAGCGCGCCAGCCTGACCGGCTGGTTCCGCCGTCGGCCGGATAACCCGCTGCTGCGCTGATCGCTCCATCGCGTAGCCACTCTGGGAGTACGCATGGAGAGGATTCTGGTCAGTGCCTGCCTGCTGGGTCAGCGGGTACGTTATGACGGTGGCGGTTTTGATCCGTTGCAGCAATTGCTGGAGTGGCAGGCGCAGGGGCGACTGGTCGTGGTGTGCCCGGAAGTCGCCGGAGGCCTGCCGACGCCACGCCCGCCTGCCGAAATTCCCGGTGGGCAGGGCGCAGAGGTGCTGGCCGGACGGTTGCCGGTGCATACCGATCAGGGCGAGGATGTCACTGCGCCCTTTGTTCGCGGCGCCGAGCAGGCGCTGGCGCTGGTGCGCAGGCACGGTATCCGTTACGCGCTGCTCAAGGCACGGAGCCCGTCCTGCGGTAATGTCGAAACCTATGATGGCAGCTTCAGCGGCGTGCGCGTGTCGGGTGAGGGCGTGGCCGCGGCGGCGTTGCGACAGGCGGGTGTGCGGGTTTTCAACGAAGAGCAGCTTGCTGATCTGGCTGCGCTGCTTCAGAGCTAGAGGGCGCGCATAAAACGAAAAAGGCGCAACCGAGGTTGCGCCTTTTGGCGTTGCAGCGAGCTGCTTAGAACAGCACGCGAACGCGGATGGTGCCTTTGACCTGCTGGATCTTCTCAAGAGCCAGATCGGAGTACTCGGCATCGACGTCGATGACGACGTAGCCAACCTTCTCGTTGGTCTGCAGGAACTGACCGCAGATGTTGATGCCGTTGGCAGCGAACACCTGGTTGATCTCGCTCATGACGCCCGGCACGTTCTCGTGGATGTGCAGCAGGCGGTGTTTGCCCGGATGTGACGGCAGAGCGACTTCCGGGAAGTTGACCGAGGTAATGGAGGTACCGTTGTCGCTGTAGCGAACCAGCTTCTCGGCGACTTCCAGACCGATGTTGGCCTGAGCTTCCATGGTCGAGCCACCGATGTGCGGGGTCAGGATGCAGTTCTGGAACTCGCGCAGCGGGCTGACGAACTCTTCACCGTTGGCACGCGGCTCAACCGGGAATACGTCGATGGCAGCGCCGTTCAGGTGCTTGTCGCGCAGCGCTGCAGCCAGTGCGTCGATATCGACCACGGTGCCGCGAGCGGCGTTGATCAGAATGCCGCCCTTCTTCATGGTGCGGATTTCCTTCTCGCCGATCATCCACTTGGTGGCGGCGGTTTCCGGCACGTGCAGGGTGACGATGTCGGCCTCTGCCAGCAGCTCGTTCAGCGAACCTACCTGGGTGGCGTTGCCCAGCGGCAGCTTGGTGACGACGTCGTAGAACAGCACCTGCATGCCAAGGCTTTCGGCCAGAACCGACAGCTGGGTACCGATCGAGCCGTAACCGATGATACCGAGCTTCTTGCCGCGGATCTCATAGGAGCCGGTAGCGCTCTTGATCCAGCCGCCTTCGTGGCAGGAGGCATTTTTCTCGGGAATCCCGCGCAGCAGCAGAATGGCTTCGGCCAGCACCAGTTCGGCAACCGAACGGGTGTTGGAGTACGGCGCGTTGAATACCGCTACGCCCTGACGCATGGCGGCGTCGAGATCAACCTGGTTGGTACCGATGCAGAAGCAGCCGACCGCGACCAGCTTGTTGGCGTGGCTGAAGATCTCTTCAGTCAGCTGGGTGCGGGAACGGATGCCGATGAAGTGAGCGTCGGCAATGGATTCTTTCAGCTGCTCTTCCGGCAGCGAACCCGTGTGGTACTCGATGTTGGTATAGCCAGCGGCGTTCAGAGTATCGACCGCAGTCTGGTGTACGCCCTCGAGGAGCAGAAACTTGATCTTGCTTTTGTCCAGCGAGGTTTTGGCCATGGTCATGGTGCAGTTACCCAAAATGCTGATGAAGGAAGGCCGAGCAACCCGTCTGCCCCGGAATGCGACGGAGGGGTCCTGTTTCGGAAGTCGCGTATGCTAGCATAATCTGCCTTTTTTGATGCCTGGCTGCGCATGAAATGTGTTCAGGCGCTGCATGAATTCCCTTTGAGAGCTCGCCATGACCCCAGACGCTGTGATTGCAACCCTCAAGACGCTGGTTGATCCGGACAAGGTGCGGACCGACGCCGAATCCCTCGACAACTGGGGTAAGGACTGGACCAAGCACTTTGCTCCGGCTCCGCTGGCGATTGTGTTTCCAAAGACCGTTGAGCAGGTGCAGGCGATTGTGCGCTTTGCCAACGAACAGAAGCTGGCGCTGGTGCCCTCCGGTGGCCGTACCGGCCTGTCGGCGGCGGCGGTGGCTGCCAACGGCGAGATCGTGGTGTCGTTTGACTACATGAATCAGATTGGCGAGTTCAACGCTTACGACCGCACCGTGGTCTGCCAGCCGGGCGTGGTGACCGCGCAGCTGCAGCAGTTTGCCGAGGAAAAGGGGCTGTACTACCCGGTGGACTTCGCCTCCGCCGGGTCCAGCCAGATTGGCGGCAATATCGGCACCAATGCCGGCGGTATCAAGGTAATTCGCTATGGTATGACCCGCAACTGGGTGGCCGGCCTGAAGGTCGTCACCGGTACCGGCGAGCTGCTGGAGCTGAACCGTGACCTGATCAAGAACGCCACCGGCTACGATCTGCGTCAGCTGTTTATCGGCGCTGAAGGCACGCTGGGCTTTGTGGTTGAGGCGACCATGCGTCTGGAACGTGCGCCGAAGAATCTGACTGCGATGGTGCTGGGTACGCCGGATTTCGATTCCATCATGCCGGTGCTGCACGCGTTTCAGGACAAGCTGGATCTGACGGCCTTCGAGTTCTTCTCCGACAAGGCGATGGCCAAGATCATGGGCCGTGGCGATGTGCCCGCGCCGTTCGAAACCGAGTGCCCGTTCTACGCGCTGCTGGAGTTCGAAGCGATCAGCGAGGACATTGCCAACGACGCGCTGGCGACCTTCGAGCACTGTGTGGAGCAGGGCTGGGTGCTCGATGGCGTGATGAGCCAGAGCCAGCAGCAGCTGGAAAATCTGTGGAAGCTGCGCGAGTTCATCTCGGAAACCATCTCCCACTGGACGCCCTACAAGAACGACATCTCGGTGACCGTCGGCAAGGTGCCGGCCTTCCTGCATGACATCGACAATATCGTTGGAGAGCATTACCCGGATTTCGAGATCGTCTGGTTCGGCCACATCGGTGACGGCAACCTGCACCTGAATATCCTCAAGCCCGAGAATCTGTCCAAGGACGAGTTCTTCGCCAAGTGTGCGACGGTTAACAAGTGGGTGTTCGAGATCGTCGAGAAGTACAACGGCTCGATCTCTGCCGAGCACGGCGTCGGCATGACCAAGCGCGACTATCTGACCTACAGCCGCAGCCCGGAGGAAATCGCAGTGATGAAAGCAATCAAGGCCGTGTTCGACCCCAACGGCATCATGAACCCCGGCAAGATATTTAACTGACAGCTTCAAGCCTCAAGCTTCAAGCTTCAAGCTTCAAGCGGCAAGCAAAGGCAAAAGCGGGAGCAGGGTATATGACCTACCAGCATCAGTATGTAGACGGCAGTGTGATTGATCTGCCAATGGGCAAGGTGGTGTGTGTCGGTCGTAATTACGCCGAGCACGCCCGCGAGCTGAACAACCCGGTACCGACCGAGCCGCTGCTGTTCATCAAGCCGGCGACCTCGGTGGTGCCGATGACGCCGCCGATCAAGCTGGTGCAGGGGCGCGGCCCGGTGCATTACGAGACGGAGATTGCGCTGCTGATCGGTGCGCCGCTGAGCGGTCTGGTCAGCGAGGAAGAAGCCGAGGCGGCGATCATTGGCGTGGGCCTGGCACTGGATCTGACTCTGCGTGAGCTGCAGGATCAGCTGAAGGCCAACAGTCACCCTTGGGAGCGCGCCAAGGCGTTTGACGGCGCCTGCCCGCTGTCGCCATTCGTGCCCAAGGCCCAGGCGGGTGATCTGCACGCGCTGTCTCTGCAGCTGGACATCAATGGCGAGCGCCGGCAGCAGGGTAGCGCAGCGGAAATGATTACGCCGATTGTGGCGCTGGTGCGGCATATCGCGAACCAGTTCAGTCTGCTGCCGGGCGACGTTGTTATCACCGGTACCCCGGCTGGTGTTGGCGTACTCAACCCCGGTGATGAGCTGACCCTGGCCATTGCCGGTAAGCTGCAGGTGCAGACACGCATCGCCGAATGAACCTATGGCACCGGCAGCGGTCTGACGCTGCGCCGTTCCGCTGTCGGAAGCCAAATATGAAGAAGTTTTTGCTTGCCGTGGTCCTTTTGCTGCTGGGTGCTGCAGCGGGTATTCATTATCTTCATCTTGATGCCATCTGGTGGCATAGCTGGCGGATGCATCAGGCTCCTCCTCATGTCGATTCGCTGGAGCTCGATCACTACCGGGCCGATATCCAGGCTCAGCCTATTCAAGGGCTGGACGACGATGTTTCTGCGCTGACCTTCAATCCTGAAACGGGAACGCTGTTTGCGGTGCTTAATGGCGAGCCGCTGCTGGTCGAGTTGTCGACGGACGGTCAGTTGCTGCGTAAGGTGCGGATCAACGGGGTGGTGGACATGGAGGGGTTGACCCATGTCGTCGATGACCGCTTTGTGATTGCGGAAGAGCGGACCCAGCGTCTGATCGAGATCGAGGTGCCCAGCGGAGCTGAGCAGATTGATGTGGCTGGCGCACCCAGCCTGGTGATCGGTCTCGACCTTAACGGCAACAAGGGGTTTGAGGGCCTGTCCTGGGATGCGCGTCAGCGCCGCCTGCTGGTGGTCAAGGAGCGTGATCCGCTAAGGGTGTTGGCGGTAACCGGCTTCGTTGGAGCCGAGCCTGGAGCGGTCATCAGCGTGCACATTACCGAGTTGAAACCCCCGGGCTCGCCGCGGCTGTTTATGCGTGATCTGTCTTCGCTGAGTCTGCATGATGAAACCGGCCATCTGCTGTTGCTGAGCGATCAGTCCAACATGGTGGTTGAGTATGACGAAGAGGGGCATCCGCGCAGCCTGCTTGGCCTCTGGAGAGGCATGGGCGGCCTGCGGCAAACGGTGCCGCAGGCGGAGGGGCTGGCGATAGATCGGCAGCGGCGGCTGTATATGGTCAGCGAGCCGAACCTGCTCTATCGCTTCGTACCCGGCCAGTAGCGCAGCGGTTCAGCTGCGCTCGATAGTACGCACGCCCTGTGGTGTCCCCAGCAGCAGCACGTCAGCCGGACGGGCGGCGAACAGGCCGTTGCAGACCACTCCGACGATGGCGTTGAGGTCGGCCTCCAGCTGCTTCGGGTTGACAATCGACATGTTGTAGACGTCGAGGATGACGTTGCCGTTATCGGTCACGCAGCCTTCACGGTAGACCGGATCGCCGCCGAGCTTGACGATCTCGCGGGCCACGTGGCTGCGCGCCATCGGGATGACTTCGACCGGCAGCGGGAACTCGCCCAGCACCGGCACCAGCTTGCTCTCGTCGGCGATGCAGATGAAGGTTTTGGCTACGGCGGCGACAATTTTTTCACGGGTCAGGGCGGCGCCACCGCCCTTGATCAGTTCGAGGTTTTCGTTGCTTTCGTCGGCGCCGTCAACATAGAAGTCCAGCTGCGGCACGCTGTTCAGATCGTAGACTGCGATGCCGTGGCTTTTCAGACGCTCGGCGGTGGCTTCGGAGCTGGCGACGGCGCCGTCAAACGCCAGTTTGTGCTTGGCCAGTGCGTCGATGAAGCAGTTGGCGGTGGAGCCGGTACCCACCCCGACGATGCTGTTGGCATCCAGATGTGGCAGCAGGCGCTCAACGGCGGCCTGTCCTACCGCCTGTTTCATTTCGTCCTGGGTCATCTCGGCTCCTCATCGTTGGCTGGGCAAAGAGTGCGATTATACGGGGTTGCAGGGGCGCGCGTGTAGTCGCGCGGGCTGTGATTCGCTAGACTGGCGCCTTTCCCATCCCCTGCGATCAGTTGACCTCACCCATGCTGGAAACCTACGTCAAGAAGATTCTCTGCTCCCCGGTTTACGATGTGGCGGTGGAAACCCCGGTGCACGCCGCACCCTTTCTCTCCGAGCGATTGGGCAATACCGTGCTGCTCAAGCGCGAAGACCTGCAGCCGGTGTTCTCGTTCAAGATTCGCGGCGCCTACAACAAGTTGGCCCAGCTGACCGACGAGCAGCGCGCCTGTGGCGTGGTCGCTGCCTCAGCCGGCAACCATGCCCAGGGCCTGGCCTATGCTGCGCGTCATATGGGCGTGAAGGCGACCATCGTGATGCCGCGCACCACGCCCGAGATCAAGGTCAAGGCGGTGCGGGCCCGGGGCGGCAAGGTGGTTCTGCACGGTGATGCCTTTGATGAGGCGCTGGCCTATTCGCAGAAGCTGGTTAAGGAAAAGGGCTTCGTCTATATCCACCCCTACGACGACCCGGACACCATTGCCGGTCAGGGTACCGTGGCAATGGAAATTCTGCGTCAGGTGCAGGGCCCGCTGAATGCGATCTTCGTCCCGGTCGGTGGGGGTGGCCTGATCGCCGGTATCGCCGCCTACGTAAAGTATCTGCGCCCGGACATCAAGGTGATCGGCGTCGAACCGCAGGATTCAGCCTGTCTGCAGGCCGCCATGGCCGCCGATGAGCGGGTGGTGCTCGGCCAGGTTGGTCTGTTTGCCGACGGCGTGGCGGTGGCGCAGATCGGTGAGCACACCTTCGAGGTCTGTCGCCGGTATGTTGATGAAGTGATTACCGTCACCACCGACGAGATGTGTGCAGCGATCAAGGATATCTACGACGACACCCGCTCGATCTGCGAGCCGGCCGGCTGTTTGGGTGTTGCCGGCATCAAGAAATATGTGGAGCGCGAAGGGTGCAGCGGCCAGGTGCTGGTGGCCATCGACTCGGGCGCCAATATCAACTTCGATCGTCTGCGCCACGTTGCCGAGCGTGCGGAAATCGGCGAGAAGCGCGAGGCGCTGCTGGCGGTGACCATCCCGGAAAAGCCCGGCAGCTTCAAGCAGTTCTGCGAGGCCATCGGTAAACGGGCGATCACCGAGTTCAACTACCGCTATCACACTGGCAGCGAGGCGCACATCTTCGTCGGGGTGCAGACCCATCCGGAGCTCGATCCGCGCGACAAGCTGGTCAGCCAACTGGCTGCGGACGGTTTTCCGGTGCTGGATCTGACCGACAACGAGCTGGCCAAGTTGCATGTGCGTCACATGGTCGGCGGTCATGCCGAACACGTGACTGACGAGCAGGTGTTCCGTTTCGAGTTTCCGGAGCGCCCCGGTGCCTTGTTCAACTTCCTCAACAAGTTGGGCGGACGCTGGAATATCTCCATGTTCCATTACCGTAACCACGGCGCGGCCTATGGCCGTGTGGTTGCCGGACTGCAGGTGCCCGAGTCCGAGCGGCATCTGATCCCTGCGGCGCTGGAAGCCATTGGTTATCCGTACTGGGACGAGACCGACAATCCGGCCTATCGTCTCTATCTGGGCTGAGTGTTACAAGGTGGTTGTCTCATCACCCAGTTCGGTGCGGTTGCGGCCGTTGGTCTTGGCCTGATAGAGCGCCAGGTCGGCCTGGCGGATCAGGTCATCCGGTGTTTTGTCGGAGGCCGGAATCAGGCTGGCGGCGCCTATGCTGACTGTCAGCAGGCCGGATGCCACTGAGGTTTTCGGGTGGTGAATGGCGATTTTGGCCACGGCTTCGTGTACCCGTCCGGCTGCCTGCAGGCACTGGCTGGCGTCGGCACCGGGCAGGATGACCGCGAACTCCTCGCCGCCGTAACGGCAAATGCAGTCTCCCTCACGGGTCAGGGCTCTATTCAGGGCGGCTGCCAGCTGTCGCAAGGCGTCGTCGCCAGCCTGGTGACCCAGTTCGTCGTTGAATCGCTTGAAATAATCAACATCCAGCATCAGCAGTCCTAGTGGAGCCTGCTCGCGGCGCAGTCGGCGCCATTCTCTGAGCATGGTGTCGTCGAAGTGGCGGCGGTTGAACAACCCTGTCAGGCCGTCCTGGTGAGACAGGCGTTGCAGTTGCTCTGCAATCTGCAGTTGCTCGCTGTTGTTGCGGCCGACGCAGATCAGGTAGTCCCTGCCCATGCGGCGGATGTGGCGAACGCTGACCTCAAGCGGTACGCTGTGTCCGTCACGATGCATAACCCGCCTCTGGAAGATCGCATCACCCTCGCGCTCGAGCATCTTGCGCAGGTCTGCCAGCCACTGTGCTGCGTCGGGTATCACGTCGGTGGGGGAAACCTGCACCAGATTACGAAGCTCCTGTTCGGTGTAGCCGAGCCCCTGCCAGCAGGTGCGGTTCAGATAGACAATTTCCAGAGGCGCCAGGCTGATAATGAAAAGTGCATCGTGGCTGTTGTCGGTCATGTCATTGACCAGCCTCATGTGCGCCTGGCTTTGCTTCAGGGTCTCCTCGGTTTTCTGTCGCCGGGTGATCTCGGCTTGCAACCTGCGGTTGCTTTCGTTTACCAGGCGGTTGCGCTGCGCGCCGCGCACCGCCAGCCAGAGCGAGCAGCAGAGCAAGATGGCAATCAGTGTGCTGGTGCCGGTTACCAGTGCCGGCAGGGAGGTGGTGGTGCGTTCAAGCAATTGCTGGCTTGGGTAGATCAGCAGCCGGAAATCGTTGTTACCGCCCAGGCGAACCGGGCTGCCGACGTTCCAGTTCGCGCCGGGCAGGTTGGTTGCGCCGGTGCTGAACAGCATCTTTTCGTTCTCGAGTAGCCGCAGGTTCATCGGTTCGGTGTGCAGGTGCTGCACCAGGTCGTTCAGCAGCACCTCGACACGGAAGATGCCGATCAGAAAGCCGTCGAACTCCCCATCCTTCAGATAAAGCGGCACATAATAGGCCAGGCCGAGACCACCCTGAGCGAGAGTGAAGGCGTTGCTCAGCTGTGGCCGGCCGCTGCTACCTGAGCTGAGCAGAACCGGGTAATTGGGATGGGTCGGCTGATACACCAGATTGGCGGCGGCTTCATTGCCTGCCAGTGGCTCGACCCATTGCATCCGGTAGTTACGATCCAGCCACTCGATGGCCTGAAAGCTCGGAAAGTCGTGCAGCAACTGCTCGACATCGCTATTCCACAGATCTCGGCGGCTGCTGTGCAGTGGCCATCGCTTGGCGAGCCGAAGCAGGGCCTCGGTTTGATTG
This sequence comes from Halopseudomonas sp. MFKK-1, assembly GCF_027474385.1. Classification (NCBI taxonomy): domain Bacteria; kingdom Pseudomonadati; phylum Pseudomonadota; class Gammaproteobacteria; order Pseudomonadales; family Pseudomonadaceae; genus Halopseudomonas; species Halopseudomonas sp. MFKK-1. Next base: position 538,202 of record NZ_CP114836.1, on the reverse strand, counting down.
CCGAAATGGGCCTCAATCTGGTGCGCCAGTGCGTCGGACTCAAGTTGAAGGCGCGCGCGGGCCTGCTCCTGTTCAGCAAGATAAAGTGCGCGCCAGACAACGAACAGCGCGATCGCCAGGGCGCAACAAAGAACGACGATCAGCGCAGGAAGCTTCTTTGCATGGCGGTCTATAACGGGTACTGGCATAGATATTCCCGAGGCCGATGCCTACTGATAGCACATTGCCGGGTTGCCGGCCAGAGGGCGTCAGTTATGCTGCTCCCAGCACAATCTGCCACTGCTGCTCCGTGACCGGCATCACCGACAGCCGACTGCCTCGCTGTAATAATGCCAGCGCCTCCAGCCCGTTCAGCGAGCGCAGCCTGGTGAGTGTCAACAGGGTTGGGAACTTTCTCTCGAATGCCACGTCCACTGCCGTCCATGGCAGATTTTCAGTGCTGGCTTTCGGGTCGTAGTAAGGGCTGTCGGGATCGATGGCGGTGCGGTCCGGGTAGGGTTCGCCAATGATGCGACCGATACCGGCAATGCCGGGTGGCTGGCAGCTGGAGTGGTAAAACAGAAACTGGTCACCCGGCTGCATGTTGCGCATGAAGTTGCGCGCCTGATAGTTGCGTACGCCATCCCAGGGAGCCTGCCCCAGGCGCTCCAGGTCGGAAATGGAAAAGGTATCGGGCTCGGATTTCATCAGCCAATAGGCCATGACACTCTCCTGGGTGAGTTGACGCAATTTTTGCATGAGTGTAAGACAGCGTGTGATACACGGATATGACTTGTCTCATCGGGGGATGGGAAAGGCGTATATCCGTCTCGCACTGATTATTAGATTGCCGTATCAATTAGGAGGCAACTCGTGAGACGCAAACCGGATTTGCTGTGGGTACTGGTCATTGTGTTTGGTTTGGGGGTGGTCACTACGGGGTATACCCAGAGCTACCTGGATCGTAACGCAGAGCCTGTTGTTGAACAGGTGCCCTGATCAGTAGCGTCTGCAGTCCGTAATCACGCCATCAAGCGGGATATCCCATCCTGCGCACGGCAGTTGCTCGACCCGCTGACATTCGTGTGCCAGTCCGATCAGGCAGGGACGGCTGGTGTGCTTCCGACGTCCGCGGTAGGCGAAGGTGCGGTCATAGAATCCTCCGCCCATGCCGAGGCGGTTACCCTGCGGGTCAAATCCGACCAGTGGCACCAACACCAGATCCAGGCGCCAGGCCTTGACCTGTTGTTTGCGGCTGCGTAGTGGCTCGCGAATACCGAATCTATTGCGCTGCCAGCGTTGGCCCCTGGTCAGTTTCTGAAACACCATCGCCGTGGCTGGCCAGCGCTGCAGCACAGGCAGGTAACAGTGCTTGCGATGGCGGCGGGCAAGGAGCATGAGTGGGGTTGGGTCAATCTCGCCGTCATTCGCCAGGTAAAAGGCGATATGCCGGGCGCGCAGAAAGCGCTTGTCCTGGGCCAGGTTGGCCGCCAGTCGTATGGCTGCCCTGCGCTGCTGGGCGGGGCTGAGTGCCCGGCGAGCCTGGCGCAGCTGCTTGCGAAGGGTGGTGCGTGACGCAGTGAGAGTCATATCAAAGAAGGTCCCCAGAGTGCCGCTGCCGGGTTAGCCCTTGAACCCGAAAGTTCAAGGCGGAGATTACGGCGATACCTCAGGCTTTCCGTCATGCGGACATGCACACTGGTATCAGCGCGTCCTCTCCTGGTACAGGAGTATCGGCTCAGGGACATCTCCGGCTGGCCAACACCCCAGGGATGGTCTCACTATACAGAAAAGCGGCAGGGACTTCGATGCCTGAATGGGCTGATGTCAGGCCTTGTGGCTTTCCAGTGCCTGATCCAGCCGTTTGACCAGCTCGCTGATCTGCGCCTGCTGTGCGCTGAGCGTGCTGTCCTGCTGGTGACTGCCGGTCAGCATTTCGTGGGTGATATTCAGTGCCGCCATGACGGCGATGCGCTCAACGCCAATCACCTTGCCGCTGTTGCGGATGTCGCGCATCGTGGTGTCGAGGTGGCGTGCGGCCTGCTCCAGATTGCTGCGCTCTTCCGGCGGGCAGGCAACGCGGTATTCCTTGTCCAGAATGTGCAGGGTGACTGTCAGGGGTTGGCTCATGAGTCGTGCTCCAGGGATTTGAGTCGCAAAATCATGGCTTCGACCTTCTGACGGGCCAAATCGTTCTTTTCGATTAGCTGAACACGCTCGTCGCGCCAGAGGCGCTCCTGTGCCTGCAAGTGCTGGTTCTGCAATTTCAGCTGGTCGCACAGGTCGATCAGCTGGCTGATGCGCTGAGTCAGTGCGTTGATATCGGATTGGTCCATTGCCGCCATTCTGTCGTCCCGGGGGTTGAGCCACTATAGAGGCGGCCCGCAGGGCGGTCAAACCCCTCGCCGCTGGCCTGTCGGGCGGGCCGATTGGCGGTCCCGGCGGTAGATTTAACCGGGTCCGGGCAGGCACAATAGAGTCCATTGGGTTTACCCGCTGCGCGGGTCGCTTTGTCGGGCGCAGGATACCGGTATTTGCGAGTTTGCGGCAGCCTCAGTCAGCAGTCTGGAGTATGTTTATGGCCTTGATGCCGGCAGTGTTTGATTTTGATCGTTATGCGCAGATCTGCAGCGACGTGGGCGCGGTGGGTCAGCCGGCCGAGCTGCATGGCCATCTGGTCGGTCGTCTGAGTGCGGGTGCGCGGCTGGACCATACCACCTGGCTGAGTGTGGCGCAGGAGTTGCTGGATGGTCGCGGTGCTCTGACCGAGGCCGGCAAGGTGGCGCTGATCCAGTTGTACGACGCCAGTTTGGCCGAGTTGTCGGGTAGCGGGTTCGATCTGACGCTGGTGTTGCCCGATGACAGCGCCGCCATCGATCACCGGACTGCCGCGCTGGGGCAGTGGTGCGAGGGTTTTCTGGCCGGTTTCGGCATGGTCGAGCGCAGTGCCCAGCTGAGCGAGGAGGCCGATGGCGTCCTGCGTGACTTCGCTGCCATCTCGCAGGTTCAGACCGACCTCGACGAGTCCGAGGCCAACGAAGTGGACTTTATGGAAGTGATGGAATACGTGCGCATGGCAACCCTGATGCTGTTCAGCGAGTGCCAGAGTGCCGACCCGAAACAGGATACGCCCCCCGCTGCTCTGCATTGAAGAGGTAAGCATGCGAATCACCAAGGCCGAATATGCGCGCCGCCGCAAGGCGCTGATGAGTCAGATGGAACCCAACAGCATCGCCATTTTGCCGGCGGCGCAGGTCTTTATCCGTAATCGTGATGTTGAACACAATTATCGCCAGGACAGTGATTTTCAGTACCTGACCGGTTTTCCCGAACCGGAGGCGGTGGCCGTGCTGGTGCCCGGGCGTGAGCACGGCGAGTACGTGCTGTTCTGCCGCGAACGCGACAAGGAACGCGAGTTGTGGGATGGCTATCGCGCCGGGCAGGAAGGCGCTGTTGTCGAATACGGTGCCAATGATGCGTTCCCGATCAGTGATATAGATGACATCCTGCCTGGGCTGATTGAAGGGCGGGAGCGCGTCTACTACGCCATGGGCGCCAATGCCGACTTTGACCGTCGGCTGACCAACTGGATCAACCTGATTCGCAGCAAGGCGCGTCTCGGTGCCCAGCCGCCGAAGGAGTTTCTGGCGCTGGACCATCTGCTGCACGACATGCGACTGTACAAGAGTGCGGGCGAGCTGAAAGTCATGCAGGCCGCCGCCGATATTTCCTGCCAGGCCCATGTGCGTGCCATGCAGTTCTGCCGTCCCGGCGTATACGAGTATCAGCTCGAGGCCGAGCTGCAGCATTGCTTCATGCACCACGGCAGCCGCTCTCCGGCGTATTCGTCGATTGTGGCGGCCGGCGTCAACGGCTGCATCCTGCATTACACCGAGAATACGGCACAGGTCCGCGATGGCGATCTGGTGCTGATCGACGCCGGCTGCGAGCTCGATTGCTACGCCAGCGATATCACCCGTACCTTCCCTGCCAATGGCAAGTTCAGCCCGGAGCAGCGGGCGATCTACGAGATCGTGCTGGCCGCGCAGGAAGCCGCCATGGCGGTAATTGGTCCCGGGCACAGCTGGAATGAGTCCCATGATGCCAGCGTGCGGACGATCACCGCAGGGCTGGTCGATCTGGGGCTGCTCAAGGGCGATGTCGACGAGCTGATTGCCAGCGAAGCCTACCGCCGTTTCTATATGCACCGTCTCGGTCATTGGCTGGGTATGGATGTACACGATGTGGGCGAATACCGGGTGGGCGGTGTCTGGCGCGAGCTGGAACCGGGCATGGTGATGACCGTGGAACCCGGCATCTATATTGCGCCGGATGACGAGACGGTGCCACGTAAGTGGCGCGGTATCGGCATTCGTATTGAAGATGATGTGGTTGTTACCAAGACCGGTTATCAGGTGCTGACTGGCAAGGTGCCGAAAGATCCGGATGAAATCGAGGCGCTGATGGCTGCCGCGCGTCAGCCCGAGGCCGAGCCGGCGTGAGCCAGCACATCAGTATCGTCGGTGGCGGGATGGTGGGTGCCAGCCTGGCCCTGGCCCTGCAGCAGCATGCAGCCCGTCGCGGCTGGCGAATCAATCTGATTGAGGCGCAACCGCCGGCCAGAGGACAGACTCAGCCAAGTTTTGACGCGCGTTCGACCGCGCTGTCGCACGGCAGTTACCTGCTGTTTGAGCAGCTCGGTATATGGGCCGAACTGGCCGGACAGGCAGAGCCCATCCGCCAGATTCATGTATCCGATCGCGGCCATCCCGGGGTTACCCGGTTGTTTGCCGAAAAAGAGCGGGTGCCCGCGCTTGGCTATGTGGTCGAAAATGCCGCGCTTGGGAAGGTGCTGCTGGCTGCACTGGACCCTGCGGTAGTGCGCTGGCAGGCGCCGGCCCGGGTGGTGCGCGCCGAGCCTGCCCGCAGTGGCTGGCTGATGCAGGTTGAGGAGCATGAGCAGTTGCACGAGCAGGCCACTGATCTGCTGATAGTCGCTGACGGCGGCCGCTCGGGCCTGCTGGAGCAACTGGGCATTCATCGTCAGGTGCGCCCCTATGGGCAGACCGCGATTATCGCCAATATCACCAGCTCGCAGGGCCATGATGGCGTCGCCTACGAGCGCTTTACCCCCAACGGCCCGCTGGCGCTGTTGCCGATGTCCGCCGGGCGCAGTGCGCTGGTGTGGACGCAGCCTGACGCGCAGGTGGATGAGGTCATGACACTCTCCGATGCGGCGTTTCTTGAGGCGTTGCAGGATGCCTTTGGCTTTCGTATGGGTGCACTGACCCGCGTGGGGCAAAGGCATGCCTATCCGCTCAGCCTGATCGAGGCTGAAGAGCAGGTGCGAACCGGCCTGGTTGTGCTGGGTAATGCCGCACACAGCCTGCACCCTATCGCCGGTCAGGGCTTCAATCTCAGCCTGCGCGATGCCATGGCACTGGCTGATACCCTGATTGATGCCCCGGCGCACGGCGCGCCTGGTGATCTGCGCCTGCTTGAGGGGTACCTTGATCGCCAGCGCCAGGACCAGCAGCAGACCATTGCGTTCAGTGACGGATTGACCCGGCTGTTCAGTAACCGTCGCCCGGTGCTGGCGGCAGGGCGTAATCTGGGCCTGCTGGGGATGGATATCGTGGCACCGCTCAAGTCGGTGTTTGCCCGGCAGGCAATGGGCCTTAAGGGATAACTCTGGAGCGCACAGATGCAACAGCGTTTTGATCTGATTGTGGTGGGGGCCGGCATGGTCGGCTCGGCGCTGGCCTGTGCGCTGGCCGATAGTGGCCTGAAGCTGGCGCTGCTGGATGCGCAGTCCCTGCAGCCTGTGCCAGAGCCGCTCAGTGGCTCCGGGTACGATCCGCGGGTCAGTGCGCTGAGCGCAGCGTCCGAGCAGATTCTGCGCCGCCTCGGCGCCTGGCAGCAGATTCCCTCGTCGCGGCGCTGCGCCTATCGTCATATGTGTGTCTGGGATGCCGAAGGTACCGGTGAGGTGCGGTTTGACGCCCGTTCACTGAATGAGTTGCGCCTGGGGCATATTGTCGAGAACTGGCAGGTTCAGAATGCGCTGCTGGCGGTTCTGCAGGGGCACCCGGTCGAGCTGCTCGGTGACAGTCGCGTGCAAGGACTGGTGCAGGAGGACGACGGCTGGCGACTCAATCTCGATGACGGCCGTCAGTTGCACGCGCCGCTGATTCTCGCCGCGGATGGTGCCCGTTCTCAGCTGCGTGACCTGGCCGGTTTTGCCATGCGCGAGTGGGATTACCTGCATCACGCGGTGGTCACCACGGTGGAGTTGTCCGAGCCGCACCAGGAGACCGCCTGGCAACGGTTTTTGCCGTCCGGCCCGCTGGCCTTTCTGCCATTGCCGTCGCGCGACGGCAAACACTACTGTTCGATTGTCTGGTCGCTGCTGCCCGAGGCTGCCGAGCAGGTCATGGCGCTGGATGACAAGGGTTTCTGCATTGCGCTTGCCGAAGCGCTGGAATGCCGTCTGGGGCCTGTTCTGGCGGCGGATCGGCGGGTCTGCATTCCGCTGCGCCAACGACATGCCAAACGCTACGTGATGCCGGGCCTGGCGTTGCTGGGCGACGCCGCCCACAGCATTCACCCGCTGGCGGGGCAGGGCGTCAATCTTGGTTTTCTCGATGCTGCCCAGCTGGCCGATGTGTTGCTGGCCGCCCGCGAGCGTGGCGAGAATATCGCGGATCTGACGGTGTTGGAGCGCTACGAGCGTGCGCGCATGGGCAACAATCTGGCCGTGATGGCGGCAATGGAAGGCTTTGAACGTCTGTTCCATGCCGACGCCTTGCCACTGCGCTGGCTGCGCAATACCGGTATGGCGCTGTTTGATCGCGCTCCGCTACTTAAAAGTGGCGTCATGCGTCAGGCCATGGGGCTGAGCGGAGAACTGCCCAGTCTTGCGCGCGGCTGATCGGTAACATCTCGCGACGGACTGGGGCAGTACGCAGCATTGCCAGTGCAATGGGGAATGATTATCATCTCCTCTCATTTTTTCAACGGAGAGGCGTTTTCATGTCTGTGATCCGCAAGCTGGCAGTCTTTGGCCTGGCCATCAGTACCCTGAGTGGTGTCGCTCAGGCCAAGGAACTGGTTGTTTATTCGGCACGTCAGGACCACCTGATCAAGCCTGTATTCGACCTCTACACCGAGAAGACCGGTACCACCTTTCAGTTCATCACCGACAGCGAGGCGCCGCTGCTGGCGCGTCTGAAGGCCGAAGGTGCCAATACGCCGGCTGATCTGCTGATCACCGTGGACGCCGGTAACCTCTGGCAGGCCGAACAGCAGGGTGTGCTGCGCCCGGTCGAGTCCGACATCATCAATGCCAACATTCCGGCCAAGTACCGTTCCGCCAACGGTTACTGGACCGGTCTGTCGCTGCGCGCCCGCACCATTGCCTATTCCACCGAGCGGGTTGATCCGGCCGAACTGAGCACCTATGAAGCGTTGGCGGATGAGGCCTGGGCCGGCCGTCTGTGTCTGCGTACCGCCAAGAAGGTGTACAACCAGTCCCTGACCGCCACCATGATGGAAACTATCGGTGTCGAGCGCACCACTGAAGTCCTGCAGGGCTGGGTCAGCAACCTGGCAACGCCGGTGTTCCCGGATGATACCGCTCTGCTGAACGCCATCGAGGCCGGGCAGTGCGATGTCGGTATCGTCAACAGCTACTACTTCGGTCGCCTGGAAGCAGCCAATCCCGACCTGCCGATCAAGCTGTTCTGGCCGAATCAGGATGACCGTGGCGTTCACGTCAACATCTCCGGCGCCGGTGTGACCCATTACGCCAAGCACCGTCGCGGCGCGATTGCCTTCCTTGAGTGGCTGACCACCGAAGAAGCCCAGCGCGTGTTTGCCGACGTCAACCAGGAATTTCCGGCCAACGAATCGGTTGCGCCGTCCGAAGAGGTTGCCTCCTGGGGCTCGTTCAAACGTGACGACGTCAATGTGGAAGTGGCCGGTCGCCGTCAGGCCGAGGCCATCATGTTGATGGATCGCGTTGGCTGGAACTGATCCGGCGCGATTTTGCCGATATACTGCACGCCCGGCCGGGGTCATATGCCCCGGCCGGGCGTTGTTGTTTTTGCTCCACTGGTTGAGCTCGCAGGAGTCTGAGTGCCGCTTCCGTCCGTTGTGTCCAAGCCCCACTGGCGCGCCGTAGCCTACACAGGTGCCGCGCTGGTACTGATGCCGTTGCTGGTACTGGCGCTGAGCTGGAGCAGTCTGGATACCAGTATCTGGCGCCACCTGCTGGAAACCCAGATGCTGCGCCTGCTCGGTAACACTCTGGTGCTGTCGGTTGGCGTGGTCGCGGGTGTGGTGCTGCTCGGCGTCAGCCTGGCGTGGCTGACCAGTCTGTGCGAGTTTCCGGGGCGACGATGGCTGGATTGGGCGTTGATGCTGCCGTTTGCGGTGCCCGCCTACGTGCTCGCCTTTGTGATGATCGGCCTGCTGGACTTTGCCGGGCCGCTGCAAAGCCTGTTGCGCAGCTGGCTGGGCAACGATTTTCGGATGTTTTCGATTCGCTCCACCGGCGGTGTGATCTTTGTACTGGTGCTGGTGTTTTATCCCTACGTCTACATGCTGGCGCGCGGTGCCTTTCTGGCGCAGGGGCGAGGGCTGATGGAGGCGGCGCGCATTCTGGGTCACAGCCCATGGCATGCGTTCTGGCGGGTTGCACTGCCAATGGCGCGGCCGGCGATCGGCGCTGGTGCCGCGCTGGCAGTGATGGAGACGCTGGCGGATTTCGGCGCGGTCTCGGTATTCAATTACGACACCTTCACCACCGCTATTTACAAGACCTGGTACGGGTTTTACAGCCTGCAGACAGCCACCCAACTGGCCAGTCTGCTGCTGCTGTTCGTTCTGCTGGCGCTCTATGCCGAGCGCCGGGCGCAGGGTAGTCGGCGTTTCCCCGGCGTTGACAAGCCGCGCCAGGGGGCACTGTTTCGTCTGCGGGGGGCGCGTGGCTGGCTGGCGACCGGTTACTGTCTGCTGGTACTGGCAATCGCGTTCGTGATCCCGCTGTTACAGCTGTTCTACTGGCTGCTGACCAGTGATCGCAATGACTTCGATGACCGCTACTGGTCGCTGATTCGCAATACCCTGAGCCTGGGTGCCATCGCTGCGTTCCTGACGGTGTCTGTTGCGCTGCTGATGGTGCTGGCGCGGCGTCTGCAACCGATGCGTCGGGTGCGCTCGGCGGTCGCGCTGGCCAATCTGGGGTATGCCCTGCCCGGATCTGTGCTGGCGGTCGGCATCATGTTTGCGTTCAGTTTTGCCGATAATCAGTTGCTGGTTCCGCTACAGGGCTGGTTCGGCGTTGAGGAGCCACGGCCCTGGTTGCTGGGCAGTCTGTTTGCGCTGCTGCTGGCCTACCTGATTCGCTTCATGGCGGTTGCCAGCGGTCCGATCGATACGTCGCTCGCGCGCATTCGGCCGGCCCTGCCCGAAGCCGCACATAGCCTGGGACATTCCGGCTTCAGCGTATTCTGGCGCGTCTATTTGCCGCTGCTGGTGCCCGGATTGCTCAGCGCCGGTCTGCTGGTGTTTGTCGATGTGCTCAAGGAAATGCCGGCAACCCTGCTGATGCGGCCTTTTGGCTGGGATACCCTGGCCGTGCGCATCCACAGCCTGACCGCAGAGGGCGACTGGCCCCGGGCGGCGCTGCCGGCGATTACACTGGTGGCGACCGGCTTGCTGCCGGTGATTATCTTGATACGTCGCTCCGCGCAGCCGGTCAGTCGCCGCACGCGCTGATCGACGGGCTGCACAGAGCGCAGGTTTGCGGCTACAATTCGCCCTTTGCAACCCCCTGATTGAAGGACGGCGCAATGGCCTTGCGGACCCCTCTGTACGACCAGCACCTTGCTGCTGGTGCCAAGATGGTCGATTTTGGCGGCTGGGAAATGCCGATCAACTACGGCTCCCAACTCGAAGAACACCATCAGGTACGCCGTGCTGTCGGCATGTTTGATGTGTCCCACATGACCGTCGTCGATGTGGCTGGCAGCGAGGCTCAGGCCTATCTGCAGTACCTGCTGGCCAACGACGTTGCCCGCCTGAAGACGCCCGGCAAGGCGCTTTACAGCGGTATGCTGAACGAGGCGGGCGGGGTGATTGACGATCTGATCGTCTATCTGGCAAGCGACGGTTACCGGGTCGTGGTTAACGCGGCAACCCGCGAGAAGGATCTGGCCTGGATGAACACTCAGGCCGAGTCTTTTGCCGTGAAGCTGACCGAGCGCGCCGACCTGGCAATGATCGCGGTACAGGGCCCGCAGGCCCTGGAGCTGGTCAAATCGGTGGTCAACGATGATCGCGCGGCGTTGATCAGTGACCTCAAGCCGTTCCAGGGCCTGGCCTCGGGTGACTGGTTTATCGGTCGTACCGGTTACACCGGTGAAGACGGTCTGGAAATCATGCTGCCCGCCGAGCAATCAGCCGAATTCTGGCAAACCCTGCTGGCCGCCGGCTGCAAACCCTGTGGTTTGGGTGCGCGTGACACCCTGCGCCTGGAAGCCGGCATGAACCTGTACGGCTCGGATATGGATGAAAGCATCTCGCCGCTGGCCGCCAACATGGCCTGGACTATCGCCTGGGAGCCGGCTGAGCGCGACTTTATCGGCCGTCAGGCGCTCGAAGCTCAGAAAGCCGCCGGCGATCAGCCCAAGCTGGTGGGTCTGGTGCTGGAAGAACGCGCGGTGCTGCGTGGCCACCAGAAGGTTATCGTCGACGGTGTCGGCGAGGGCGAAATCACCAGCGGTACCTTTTCCCCGACCCTGGGTTACTCCATCGCGCTGGCCCGTGTGCCACGTGCGACCGGCAGCAGCGCCAAGGTCGAGATTCGCGGCAAGCTGCTGAAGGTGCGCGTGGTCAAGCCCTGCTTCGTTCGCAACGGCCAGTCGGTCATCGAATAAGTATCAAGTTCAACCCCCGAGGATATTCCCATGAGCAACATTCCCGCCGATCTGCGTTACGCCGCCAGCCACGAGTGGACCCGTCTGGAAGCCGATGGCACCGTGACCGTTGGTATCACCGACCATGCGCAGGACCTGCTGGGCGACGTGGTTTTTGTCGAGTGCCCCGAGGTAGGTCGCGAAGTCGCTGCCGGTGAAGAGTGCGCGGTGGTCGAGTCGGTCAAGGCCGCTTCCGACATCTACGCGCCGATCAGTGGCGAAATCATCGCCGTCAATGACGCCCTGGCCGACTCCCCCGAGCTGGTCAACAGCGCACCGTACGGTGAGGCCTGGTTCTTCAAGATCAAGCCGAGTGACGCTGCCGAACTGGACAAGCTGATGGACGCCGCAGCCTACGGCGCCTCCATCTGACCGGTTTTTTTGCTGTAGTGCTGAAGCCCTGATTCGCGTCGGGGCTTTTTGCTTTCACACTTTGCACAGGTACACCCCATGAGCCACACCCCGAGCCTCGTCGAGCTGGAACAGACCGACGCCTTCATTCGTCGTCACATCGGCCCGGACGCCGCAGAGCAGCAAGCCATGCTGTCGACCCTGGGCGCCTCCTCGCTGGAAGCGCTGGTTGCCGAGACCGTGCCGCAGAGCATTCTGCGCACTGATCTGCTGGCGCTGGACGGCCCGCGCAGCGAGGCCGAGGTGCTGGACTATCTGAAGCAGGTTGCCAGCCGCAACCAGATCTTCACCTCCTGCATCGGCATGGGTTACCACGGCACGTTGACGCCGACCGTGATCCTGCGCAATGTGCTGGAAAACCCGGGCTGGTACACCGCCTACACCCCGTATCAGCCGGAGATTGCCCAGGGTCGCCTGGAGTCGCTGCTGAACTTCCAGCAATTGACCATCGACCTGACCGGCATGGAGCTGGCCAGCGCCTCGCTGCTGGACGAAGCCACTGCCGCAGCCGAAGCCATGGCCCTGGCCAAGCGGGTTGCCAAGAGCAAGAGCAACCTGTTCTTTGTTGATCAGGATTGCCATCCGCAGACCATCTCCGTGGTGCTGACCCGCGCCGAGGCCTTCGGCTTTGACGTGGTGGTCGACGACGTTACTACGCTGGGCGACTACGAGGTGTTCGGGGCGCTGTTCCAGTACCCGACAACCTGGGGTGAGATCCGCGACCTCAAGCCGCTGATCGAACAGGTTCAGGCGCAGAAAGGTCTGGCCTGCGTGGGCGCCGACCTGCTCGGCCTGACCCTGCTGACCCCGCCGGGTGAGCTGGGCGCCGACGTGGTCTTCGGCTCGGCGCAGCGCTTTGGCGTGCCGATGGGCTACGGCGGACCGCACGCGGCGTTCTTTGCCACCCGCGACGCGTACAAGCGTGCGATGCCGGGTCGCATCATCGGTGTGTCTGTCGATACCCGTGGCAACCGCGCCCTGCGTATGGCGCTGCAGACCCGTGAGCAGCACATTCGCCGCGAGAAGGCCAACTCGAACATCTGTACCGCACAGGTGCTGCTGGCCAATATCGCCAGCTTCTACGCGGTCTACCACGGCCCGCAGGGTCTCAAGCAGATCGCCGAGCGGGTGCAGCGCTTTACCGCGATTCTGGCTGAAGGCCTGAGTGCGCAGGGCATCGAGCGTCGCAACGCGACCTTCTTCGACACCCTGACCCTGAAGGTGCCGGGCAAGGCCCGCGAGATTCTGGAACGCGCCCGCGCCGCCCGTATCAACCTGCGCGTGATCGATGCCGATCACCTGGGCGTCAGCCTGGATGAAACCACCACCCGCGCTACCATCGACCAACTGCTGGCTGCCTTCGCCGGTGCCGCGCGCGGTCAGGATATTGCCGCGCTGGACGCCAAGGTCAGCGCCACCGAGATGGGCATTCCGGCGGCTCTGCGTCGCACGTCCGCCTATCTGACTCACCCGGTGTTCAACAGCTACCACTCGGAAACCGAGATGCTGCGCTACATCAAGTCGCTGGAGAACAAGGATCTGGCGCTGAACCACGCGATGATCCCGCTCGGCTCGTGCACCATGAAGCTGAACGCCACCACCGAGATGATCCCGATCACCTGGCCGGAATTCGGTCAGTTGCACCCGTTTGCCCCGCTGGCGCAGGCCGAGGGCTACAAGCAGATGATCGACGAGCTGGAAGCGATGCTGCGCACCATCACCGGCTTTGACGCCATCTGCATGCAGCCGAACTCCGGCGCGCAGGGCGAGTACGCCGGTTTGCTGGCGATCCGCAAGTTCCATGAAAGCAACGACGAAGGTCACCGCAACGTCTGTCTGATCCCGACTTCGGCGCACGGCACCAACCCGGCTTCGGCGATGATGGCAAGCATGCGCGTGGTGCTGGTCAACTGTGACGATCAGGGCAACGTGGATGTGGCTGACCTGCGTCAGAAGGCTGCAGACAACGCCGACAACCTGTCCTGCCTGATGATCACCTACCCGTCGACCCACGGTGTCTACGAGGAAGGTATCCGCGAGATCTGCGAGATCATCCACCAGCACGGTGGTCAGGTGTACATGGATGGCGCCAACCTGAACGCACAGGTGGGCCTGACCCGTCCGGCCGACATCGGCGCCGACGTATCGCACATGAACCTGCACAAGACCTTCTGCATTCCGCATGGCGGCGGCGGCCCGGGCATGGGCCCGATCGGCGTCAAGGCGCATCTGGCGCCGTTCGTTGCCAACCACCCGGTGGTACCGCTGGATGGCCCGAACCCGGAAAACGGCGCAGTCAGCGCGGCGCCGTGGGGCAGCGCGAGCATTCTGCCGATCAGCTGGACCTACATCGCCCTGATGGGTGCCATCGGTCTGCGTCAGGCCACCTCGGTCGCGATCCTCAACGCCAACTATCTGGCCAAGCGTCTGGGTGATGCCTATCCGGTGCTGTACAGCGGTCGCAACGGCCGGGTGGCGCACGAATGCATCATCGACATCCGTCCGCTCAAGGCAGCCTCGGGTATCAGCGAAGAAGATGTGGCCAAGCGCCTGATGGACTTTGGTTTCCATGCGCCGACCATGTCGTTCCCGGTAGCCGGCACCTTGATGATCGAGCCGACCGAGAGTGAGTCCAAGGCCGAGCTGGATCGCTTTATCGACGCGATGCTGACCATTCGCGCCGAGATCCACAAGGTCGAGCAGGGCGAGTGGACGGCAGAGGACAACCCGCTGCACAACGCGCCGCACACCCTGGCTGATATCACCGGCGACTGGCAGCGTGCCTACAGCCGTGAAGAAGCGGTATTCCCGCAGCCCTGGGTCGCGGCCAACAAGTTCTGGCCGAGCGTGAACCGGATCGACAACGTGTACGGTGACCGCAACCTGTTCTGCGCCTGCCCGCCGATCGAGGCCTACGAAGGCTAAGATCGACCCAGTCAGGAGAGAGAGGCAGCGTCCTCTCTCTCCTGGTGGTTTCTGTTCAGCATCATCTCCACTTCCACGCCGCCTTCCGCGCGGTTATACAGGCTCACCCGGCCGCGGTGCAGTCTGGCGATTTCCCTGACAAAACTCAGCCCCAGCCCGGTGCTCTTGCGCTGGCCGTCCGGCCGCGGCAGGGAATAGAAGCGTTCAAACACCCGTCCCAATGCATAGTCCGGCACCGCCGGCCCGTCGTTGCGCACGCGCAGACTCAGGGTCGAGCCGCTGCCGCTGATCTGCAGCGCAACGGCACCATCGGGCAGGCTGAACTCGATGGCGTTGTCGAGCAGATTGCTGATCGCCTGCTCCAGCAGGAACCGATCCCCCGCCAGTGAGCAGTCAGCGTCACATTCCAGTGTGAGCGTCAGGCCCTTGCGTTCGGCCAGCGGGCGCTTGGCCTCCAGCTCGATGGCGGCAATTGCAGCCAGATCAACGGTTTCGGTCTGTTCCAGTTGCTGGCGCTTCTCGACCCCCGCCAGTGACAGCAGGCGATCGACCAGCCGTTGCAGACGCAGCGACTCGCCGTCGATATTGGCCAGAAAGCGTGCGCGCATGGGTTCGGGCACGTTGCCTTCCTGCAGCAGTTCGGCGGCGCCGCGGATGGCCGACAGCGGCGACTTCATCTCATGGGTCAGGGTGTGCACGTATTGCTCGACGTAGGCCTTGCCGTCGATCTCGCGGCGCATCGCTTCGGTGGCGGCGGCCAGCCGGGCCAGCTCCTTGTCCGCCAGCTGCGGCGGGCTGACTCGCTCGCCGTGGCGCACTTGCTCGACATAGTCCACCAACCGTCTGACCGAGCGATTCAGCCAGAAGGCCATGCCGGCGCCGAGCAGCAGGGCGCCGAGCAGAAT
The DNA here is from genome assembly GCF_027474385.1 of Halopseudomonas sp. MFKK-1. NCBI lineage: Bacteria > Pseudomonadati > Pseudomonadota > Gammaproteobacteria > Pseudomonadales > Pseudomonadaceae > Halopseudomonas > Halopseudomonas sp. MFKK-1. The sequence goes on along the minus strand of NZ_CP114836.1, from coordinate 523,003 downwards.
CACGCCGCCGCGCTGCCAGAAATAGCCGTGGGCGAGGGTGATGAACGGATGCAGACTGGCGTTGGGTTTGCCGAGGGTCAGCACGCCGACCAACTGATCGCCCTGATACACCGGTGCGGCGATGTACATCAGGCTGCTGGTGTCGTCTTCGGGGTCGATGCGTGTGGTACGCGCACCGTACTCGCCACGCAGGGTGAGCGACACGTCGCGCCATTGTGAATAGTCCTCGCCGACCTGCTGAGGGTCGGTGTGGTAGAGCACGCTGCCATTGAGGTCGGTCAGGTAGATCACCAGCTCGGTGCCGGTCTTGTGTCGTGACCAGATCTGGGCATTCAGCTGGCGTGCCAGATAGCGGTCAACGGCGACGGCAAACGGGCTGTCCGCGGCAAAACCCTGCGGCCAGTGCTGCTCGGCGATTTCGGCCAGCAGGTTGGCGCTGTCGACCATGACCTCCTCGCTGGCCTGGCGCACCGACGAGGGCACCTGATTGAGGATGCTGTTGAGAAACAGCACGGTGGCCAGCCCGGCGATGACGAACCACCCGAGCAGCAGCCGGGTGCTCAGGCTCATCCGTCTGCACCCGGCAGCTGCGGGTTGATGCTGTAGCCCAGTCCGCGGTGGGTCACGATCGGGTCGTGGCTCGGGAGGATGCGTTTGAGCTTGGTGCGGATGCCCTTGATGTGGGTGTCGATCACCCGGTCGAGGCTGGCACCGGGGTCGGCCCAGACCGCCTCCATCAGCTGATCACGGCTAAGCACGTGCTCGGGGCGGCGCAGCAGGGTGCTGAGAATCAGGTACTCGTAGCGGGTCAGCTCCAGCCACTGCTGGTGGTAGCGAATGCGCCGGCGCTCGGCGTCGTGCAGAAACAGCTCGGCCGGCGCTGACGGCTCGCTGGCGACAGGCTCGGCTCGGGTGCGGCGCAGGATGGCACGCACCCGGGCGGAGATTTCCCGCGGGCTGAAGGGTTTGACCACGTAGTCGTCGGCGCCGATTTCCAGCCCGACGATGCGGTCGACCTCTTCCTTGCGCGCGGTCAGAAACATGATCGGCAGGGCGGAAAACTGGCGAATGCGGCGACAGACTTCAAAGCCGCTTTCGTCGGGCAGACCGACATCCAGCACCAGCAGGTCGACCGGGTTGTCGCGCAGCCACTGCATGCCATCACCAGCCAGAGCGCACCAGTGCACGTCGAAGCCCTCGGTGCCCAGTGCGTAGACCAGCGCATCGGCGATGGCGGGCTCGTCCTCGATAATCAGAATCCTGTCCGGCATGGTCTGCTCTGTCCGTGAATCGTCCGCCGATTGTGGCGGTTTCGCCGGGGGCAGTGCAATCATGCAGGGGCCTGCGGCAATCACGAGGCAGGCTCCTCCAGCCAGGCGGTGACGACATAGCGCAGGGGACCGCCGCTGGTCAGCGCGCGGAACGGATAGCAGGTGACCAGCCGCAGTTCGGCGCGGTCGTACTGCAGCACCATCGGCTCCTTGCGACTGTCGACGATACGCTGGGTCGCCACGCGATAGCGGTACTCGCGGCCGCTGGCGTCCTGCAGGGTGAGAACCTGGCCGGTCTGCAGGTGTTCGACAAAGGCGAAGTGGCTGTCCTGGTGGCCGGCCAGCAGCAGGGTGCCGGTCTGCCCGGGCGCCACACCGTTATCGAGTTGCCCCGGGCCGAAGGCCAGGGCCTGGCCGCTGACACTGTCCAGCACGTAGCGGGCTTCGCCGTCGGGCGTGGTCAGTTTGGCAACCGGCCAGGTATCGGCCCAGGGCCAGGGCTTGCTCGGGGTCCCAGCCTGCAGTTGCTCGGCCCAGGCGTCGGCAATCAACCATTGGGCAAGCCACGCCTTGGCCTGCAGCCAGCTGCCCTGGGCTGCGACGGCCGCGGCACCCAGTAGCAGGGCAGCGGCAATCAGCTTACGCATGGCGCGGTTTCCAGTTCAGGATCAGCAGGCCAGCCAGCAATAGCGCGATTGCCAGCGCCCAGAGGCCATTGAGGCCGAGCGAGGTCTGCGGGTACAGGCGGTGGTCGACCGGGTTCAGGTTGGGCACCAGTTGGCTGTCGAGCGGCTCGTCAGCGGCGCGTACCGGTTGCTCCTCGACGGCGACGAAGCTGGTGAAGCGGCTCATCAACTGGTGCTCCAGCGCCACCGGCAGGACCAGATCGCGCACTTCGTCCTCGCCAGCGCCCTCGTTCAGGCGATCCATGGCGGCTTCGATCTTGCGGCGTGCCCAGATCCGGGCGATGCCGTTGCCCTGCTGTGGTTCGGGAATTTGCAGGTGCTGCTCCCATAGCGCCGGTTGGCGGCCGTGCAGGGCTACTTTCTCTGGCAGTTGGTTCAGTTTCATGGCGATCAGCAACGGCTGGTCCGAGTACAGGTCGGGCAGCTTTTGCGGCCAGATTTCGGCATCGATGCCTTCCGGCAGTTCCAGCTGCAGGTGGGTCAGTACCGGTGACTCCAGTTTCTCGAACAGCCGCTCCATGGATTGTTCAATGCCGCTGCGATCATCAATCGAGGTGAACTGGCCGCGGCCGACTTCGGCTGCCTTGCGCAGCAGGAAACTGTTCGGGGAGGCGCCAATGCCGACGGTGAAGATCCGCGCCTGACGCAGGCGCTGCTGGATCATCTGCAGGACCTCGCGCTCGTTGCTGACCGAACCGTCGGTGATGAAGATCAGCTGGCGCAAGTAGCCTGCCTCATTGGGCTGGGTCAGTGCAGCACGCAGCACCGGCAACATCTCGGTGCCGCCACCGGCCGGCAGCCCGGCGACCCAACTGCGGGCCTCACTCAGGTTCTCTTCGCTGGCCGGCACCGGTTCGCGATAGAGCATGCTGTACTCGCTGTTGAATTCGAGCACATTGAAACGGTCTTCGGGCTGCAGGCGGCTCAGTGCGTGAATCAGACTGCTGCGCGCCTGGCGAATGCGCTCGCCCTGCATCGAGCCGGAGGTGTCGAGAATCAGAAACACTTCGCGCGGCTGGCGCTGGCGACTGACCGGTTGGGCAGCAGGCGACAGCATCATCAGCGCGTAGTGATCTTCGCCCACCTGCTCAGTGAACACGGCGACCTGATTGCCGGCCTCGCTCGGCAGTTGCCAGTTGAGGACGAAGTCGCGATCCATAACCACCGGATTTTCCAGCAGTTGAACGCGGTATCGGCGGCCGTCAAAGTGGCTGCTGATGGCGTGGCTGGGGCTGCTCAGGCTGTGCAGGGCAAAGCCGCTATCGAGGGTGATCTGGATGTCGGCCTGATGGGATGGGCCGTTGCGCCAGAGGCTGGCGACAATCGGGCCTTCCGGGCTGGCAGAGCTGGCGTTCGGTTTGCGTTGCTGCCCGTCGACCGGCTGCGGGCGGGCGTTGTAGCGCGGCGTCATGGTCAGCGGCAGGCGCAGGCTGTAGCGTCCTGCATCCGGCTGCAGCAGTTCGGTGTAGCTGAGGATGACGCTGATGGTTTCACCTGCGCCGATATTGGCGACCGAGGTGCTGAACAGGTTGGGACGCTGCTGTTCGACCAGGCCGGTCTGCTGGCCGTTGTCACGGGCTTGCTGATAGGTCTTGCGGGCCTGCTCGCGCTCCTGAATCTGGCCGTTGATCCGGCGCTCACCGATTTCCAGGGTCATGGCATGAATGGCGGCGCTCTCGCTGGTCGGCAGCACGTAGCGACCCTCGGCAAAGGCGCCACCGGGGTTGGTGAAGGATTGGCGAATCTGCACCTCGGCTACCGGGCCGCTGATCTGCACCTGCATGTCGGTATTGAGCAGCAGCGCCGGTTGCCAGCTGCCGTCGTCCGAGCGAAGCAGGAACATGCCTGTCTCGGGGTTTTCTGTTGATGCCTGAGTGGCGTTGCTGAACAGGCTGATACACAGCAGCAGCCAGGTGATTGCGGTTTTCATGTCGGGCCTCCCTGATGGACGATGCCGGCAGTGTGGCGACCCTGTTTGTGCTGATTATGTGGTTTGTGTGTGGTTTGGGGCGTCTCTGAACGGTACATTAACGATCACGTTAAACGCTGCTGGAGCATGCCTGCCTATGACCGACACCGACAGCCAGACCACCCGCACCGAGCTGGACGCCATTATCGAGGCGTTGCATCGGGACAAGCGCAAGCGGGTGCGCAAGCTGTTGCGTGGCATGCATCCCGGTAAGGTCGCCAGTCTGCTGGAGGCGCTTGATGGCGCCGAGCGCCTTGCCCTTTGGCAGCATATTGATGATGACCGCGAAGAGCAGGTGCTGAAGCATCTGACGCCACTGCTCGGCGCCCAGCTGCGCCGTGAGCCCGATACCTCCGACCTGACCGACGAAGATGAGGAAGGCGAGGGTGCTGCTACCCAGATCGCTCGGGTCCGTGACGCGCTGGAGGCCGGCAAGTTCAAACGGGTCGGCAAGGCGTTCCGGCAGATGCACCCGGCCAAGGCTGCCGGCCTGCTCGAAGCCTTGCCGCCGGCCGAGCGCAGCACCGTGTGGGAGATGCTCGATGCCGAGCGTGCTGGCAAGATCCTGGTCCACCTGCATGATGAGGTCCGCGCCCGGCTGGCGCTGGAAATGGACGAGGACGAGCTCGTCGCCGCCGCCCGCAAGCTCGACCTGGATGATCTGGTTGACCTGATTCAGGCGCTGCCCAGTGACAGCGGCCGGCAGCTGTTGCAGGCGATGGATGTGCGCAAGCGCCAGCAGTTGCTGTCGATGCTCTCCTACCCCGAGGACTCGGCCGGTGGCCTGATGAACACCGACCATATTTCGGTGCGCGCCGATGTTCGGGTGGGGTCGGTATTGCGTTATCTGCGTCTGCTTGAAGATCTGCCGGACCACACCGACAAGGTGATGGTGGTAGACCGCAAAAATCGTTATCAGGGCGTTCTGCGGCTGAGCCGACTGGTCACCAGCGCCCCCGAACTGGCTGTCAGCGAGGTGATGGACAGCGACTTTCAACCGCTGGATGTGATGTTGCCAAGCCACGATGTGGCTCGCCGGTTTGAGGACCTGGATATTCTCTCCGCTGCGGTGGTCGATGAAGACGGCCTGTTGCTCGGGCGCATCACTGTGGACGACGTAATGGACCTGATCCGCGAAGACTCCGAGCGCACCATGATGAACATGGCGGGTCTGGACGACGAGGCCGACATGTTTGCGCCGGTCCTGACCAGCAGCCGGCGACGGGCGGTGTGGCTGGGGATCAATCTGGTTACTGCGTTTCTGGCGGCCTGGGTTATCGGCCTGTTCCAGGGCACGCTGGAGCAGCTGGTGGCGTTGGCGGTATTGATGCCGATTGTCGCCAGTATGGGTGGCATTGCCGGCAGTCAGACGCTGACGCTGGTGGTGCGCGGCATGGCGCTGGGTCAGGTTGAGGGTGGTAACGCGCGGCTGCTGCTGGGCAAGGAGATCGGCATTGCCTGCCTCAATGGGGTGCTCTGGGCGCTGGTGGTCGCCGCCTTGGCCGTGGCCTGGTTTGGCAGCTGGCAACTTGGAGCAGTGATTGCCGCCGCCATTTTGCTCAACCTGCTGTGCGCGGCGGTATCAGGACTGCTTATCCCGCTGCTGTTGCGCCGTGTTGGTGTCGACCCGGCGCTGGCCGGCAGTGTCATCCTGACCACGGTGACCGACGTGGTGGGCTTTCTGGCCTTCCTTGGCCTGGCAACGCTGTTTCTGCTCTGAGTCTGAGGTGGCGATCAGTCGATCGGGTTGCTGACGCTCTCGATCTCGCGTTTGACGTACATCGGATCATCAATGTTGCGAAACTTCACGTCGCTGATGCCGCGGCCGGTCAGCTTGACCGTGCCGTAGCCGAACATCCGCCCCCAGATGCTTTGCTCGATCTCGACGGTCTCGATCGAGCTGAGCTTCATCTCTTCGGTATGCCGGCTGATGATGCCGGTCTTGAGGATCACCCGCTTGTTGGTCACGCCCTGCTCGATGGAGCGCAAGCGAAAGTATTCATACAGCGCAAGCAGCCAGGTCAGGCCGAAGGTCACCATACCGAGTACCAGCCAGCAGTACATCGGTACCTTGGCGAACCAGTGCAGTTGAAAAACCTTGTGAATGACCTCGCCGCTGGACAGCGACTCTTCGATGTATGACATCTGTGCATTTCCTTCAAATGTGTGCTGCCGGGCACTCTAGCGAATTAGCCGCTGCTGGGACAGTGCTGCGGGTTGGTGGTTTCGGTTAACGGTGTTGAATATATGTAGCTTGCTAAATAAGTTTATCGGAGTAAACTTTATGGTTAGCAGGCTAACTATATTCGAGGTTATCCATGAGTCAGGATCAAGCGGCTTTGGCGTTGCACGAAACGTTGAAGCCTTCCATGGGCGCAGCGATGGGGCGAGTGCATCGGCTCTGGCGTGCCGCAATCAATCAGGCCGTTGGTGAACTGGGTATTACCGAGGCGCGCTGGAGTGTGATGCTGCATCTGGCCAAGGTGGGCGAGGGGTGTACCCAGCAGATGTTGGCAGATGAGCTGGCGATCGAGATGCCGTCATTGACGCGGACGCTTAATCAGTTGCAGGAGCAGGGTCTGATCGAGCGCCGGCGCGACCCCGGTGACCGCCGGGTTCACGCGCTCTGGTTTACCGAGGCAGGCCATCAGCGTATTGCCGACATGGGCGTGCATATCGAGAGGGTGCGCAAGCAGATTTATGCCGGTTTGAGTGACACCCAGCTGGATGCCTTTGCCGAAGTGCTGCTGGCGATGGAGGCGAATGTGCGCTCCCTGCTGGGCGGGGAGCGGGAGGCTGGCGAATGACGCCCGATCAGGTTTTTGCGCGCTGGGTGCGCGCGTCGCTATTGCTGTTTGCAGTGGTGTTTTGCTACTTCCTGGCGGCGGATCTGTGGATGCCGGTGACGCCGCAGTCGCGGGTCATCCACCCGGTTATTCGGGTTGCCCCGCAGGTGGCCGGCCAAGTGGTCGAGGTCGCGGTGGAAGATAACCAGCATGTCGTTGCCGGCGATCTTCTGCTGCGTATCGATCCACGGCCTTATGCGCTGGCTGTTCAGCAGGCCCAATTAGTACTGGAGGCCGCCGAGCGAGACAATTCGGGTATCGATGCCTCAATCGCGGCTGCGCAGGCGCGGGTGCGGTCGGCACAGGTGCGCAGCGCGGAGCTGGCCCGCGAGCGTGATCGGCTGCAGCGGCTGCTGGCCAGTCATAACGTGTCTCGGCAAAGCTACGAGCAGGTTGTTGCCAGCTCTCAGTCTGCTCAGGCGGAGCTGGCCAGCCTGCAGGCGCAGGTCCGGCAGTTGCAGGTGCAGCGTGGCGAAGGGGATCAGGGCAATCTGCGCCTGCGTCAGGCGCAAAATGCGCTGGAACAGGCCATGTTGAATCTGAGCTTTACCGAGGTGCGCGCCCAGAGCGACGGTGTGGTCTCCAACCTGCAGGTGCGCCCTGGTACCTATGCGGTCGCCGGGGCTGCGCTGATGGCTCTGGTTGCCGATGATGCCGATGTGGTAGCCGATTTTCGCGAGAAGTCGCTGTCGCACATGGACGTGGGCGAGTCCGCTGCGGTTGTATTTGATGCCATTCCCGGGCGGGTATTCGAGGCTCACGTAGCGGGTGTTGCAGCCGGTACTCGGGCCGGACAGTTGCTGCCTGACGGTTCGCTGGCTGCACCGGAAACATCCGATCGCTGGGTGCGTGACGCCCAGCGTCAGCGCGTCCATCTTGTGCTGGACGAAGAGCCCGGGCTGCTGTCGCAGTTGCCGACAGGCGCTCGCGCCACCGTGCAATTGTTTCCGGTCGGCGGCCCTGCCCGGTGGCTTGGCCGGGCACAGGTGGGTCTGCTCAGCCTGATGCACTACATCTACTGAGGTTGCCGATGAAGCCCATCCTGCTTACCAGCAAACGGCATCTGGACGACAACGATGTGCGCCAGTGCCTGCGCATCGCCTTTGGCGGCATGCTCGGTTTTATCCTGTGCAAGCTGATGGGCTGGAACTATGGCGCCTTTTTCGTCGTGCAGCCGATTCTGTTGCTGGGCATTGTTCCGGTGATTAACGCCCATATGCTGCGCCAGTTTGTCGCCAACATGCTGGTGGTTTCGCTCGCCGTGCTGGTGGTGCAGGGGCTGTTTGGTGACAAACCGGTGCCAATGACATTGCTGGTCATGGGCATGTTCGCGCTGCTGTTCGGGCAGATGAGCGGTGGCGCCAACTTCCTGTTTGGTGCCATGTCAGTGGTCAACATGTCGATGCAGCTCCATTTCGCCAGCTATCCTCAGGCCGATATCGGCGACATTGTTGCCAGCAACATCGTCTCGGTTTTCAGCACCCTGTTCATCGCCCTGCTGATGCAGCAGCTATTCCCCGATGTTGCGCCGCGCGCGCCGCGTCCATTGATGCGCAAATCCGCCAGCACCCGACGTCACGAAGTGATACTGGCCACCACGGTCGCCACTGCCTCGTTCATTGTATTTCAGGTATTCAATTTACAGAGCGGGCTGTCGGCGCAGGTCGCCAGTATTCTGGTGCTGTTCCCGCTGAACTGGCGCGGGGCCGGACCTGCGGGCTGGAACCGTGCGCTGGGAACGCTGGTGGGCTGCAATCTTGGGCTGGTTGTTCAATTGGTGCTGATGGACCACTTTGATGTGTTGCCGTTCGTGGCGGCCGGCCTGTGGATTTGCCTGATGCTGTTTGCCCGCATTCACATGCTGGAGGGTGGATCCGGCGCTGGTTTTGCTGCCTTGACCACCATGGCGATTCTGTTCGGTCAGTACCTCACGCCCCGTCAGGACCTGTTCTACAGTGATCTGTATCGATTCTGGTCACTGTCGCTGTCAGTGTTGTTGTCGCTGTCGGCGATTTATCTGTTGCATCTGCTGCTTGATCGATTTGCTGCCACGCGCTGGGCCGCGCCGAAGGCGGTTTCGGTCTGACCGTAGTGCCCGGCGCGGGCGACGAGTATGATGTGCCGATCTTCCTGTCTGGGGACCCTCTGCATGTTGCGGTTTTTGCGTCCGGTGCTGTTTGTTTGCGGCATTCTGGTACTGATCATGGCTGGTCTGATGCTCAGTGTCGCGGTGTTTGCCTGGTGGCGACAGGACCCGGAAATGCAGGTATTTCTGACATCGTTCGCGGTCACACTCGGCTGCGGCCTCGCGATGGTGCTGGGCTGCCGGGATAAGGGCTTTCATCTGGTTTCGCGTCAGCTCTATCTGCTCACCAGTCTGAGCTGGGTGCTGCTCTCGCTGTTTGGCGCATTGCCACTGTTCTTCAGTCATTTTCAGCTCAGCGCCGAAGATGCGGTGTTCGAGGCGGTGTCCGGGATCACCACCACAGGCTCGACCATTCTCAGCGGTATCGAACACCTCGCGCCCAGTCTGCTGCTCTGGCGCTCGCTGCTGCAGTGGATTGGTGGTCTGGGGGTGATCGGTATGGCGGTATCGATTCTGCCGTTTCTGCGCGTCGGCGGCATGCGCCTGTTCCACACCGAGTCCTCCGACTGGTCGGACAAGTCCATCCCGCGGGTCCAGTCGCTTGCTCGCATGCTGGTGGCGACCTACCTGGGCCTGACCGTCAGCTGTGTGTTCAGTTACTGGTTGGCCGGCATGAACCTGTTTGATGCGATCAATCATGCCATGGCGACGGTATCGACCGGCGGGTTTGCGACCGATGATCGTTCCATGGGTCGCTTCCCGCTGGAGGTGCTGTGGGTGTCGATTCTGTTCATGACCCTCAGCGCGTTGCCGTTTACCTTGCTGATTGCCTTCTTTAGGCGACCCTCGCTGCATGTGCTCAACAACCAGCAGGTAATCGGCTTCCTCTGCATTATCGGCGCGGTATCGCTGTTACTGACGGCTGATCTGATCGATCTGCATCTGGCCGAGCCCTTCGTGGCCTTCACCCAGGCGACTTTCAACCTGGTCTCGGTTATTACGACCACCGGCTTCGCCTCGGCCGACTACACCCAGTGGGGCACTTTCAGCATCGCCCTGTTTTTTGTGGTGATGTTTATCGGTGGTTGCTCGGGGTCCACCAGCGGCGGCATGAAGGTGTTTCGCTTTCAGCTCAGTTATCTGTTTCTGCGTACCCAGGTTCGCAAGCTGATTCACCCCAACGGGGTATTTGTCACCCAGTACAACGGCAGGCCGGTGCAGGATGACATTATTCTCTCGGCCGTCGCGTTCTCCTTCCTGTTTTTCATGACGCTGGGCGTGGTGACGCTGCTGCTGGCGCTGATGGGCCTGGATTTGATCACCAGCCTGACCGCAGCGGCTACCGCGCTGACCAACGTCGGTCCCGGGCTGGGTGATGTCATTGGCCCGGCGGGTAATTTTGCTACCCTGCCAGTGGCGGCCAAATGGCTGTTGTCGTTCGCCATGTTGATGGGGCGGCTGGAGTTGCTGACCCTGATGGTGCTTTTTACGCCGGTGTTCTGGCGTGGCTAACGCGGAATTTAAAGGGGATAGGGCATGATGCGCATCATCGTGCTGGGGGCGGGTCAGGTTGGTCGCAGCCTGGTGGAGCAACTGGTCGGCGAGAAAAATCACATTACCGTGGTGGATCGTGATGCCGGGCGGCTGCAGCTGTTGCAGGAGCTGTATGGTGCGCAGGGCGTGCAGACGATCTGCGCCCATGGCGCCCATCCGGTGACCCTGTCCAAGGCGGGGGCGGAGGACGCCGACATGCTGGTGGCGGTTACCAACAGCGATGAAGTCAACATGATTGCCTGTCAGGTCGCTCAGTCACTGTTCAATGTGCCGAACAAGATCGCCCGGGTGCGCGAGCAGGGCTACCTGACCCAGAACCGCGCGCTGTTTGCCAAGAGTGCAGTACCGGTTGACGTGCTGATCAATCCCGAGGCGCTGGTCACCCAGCACCTTAAAAAGCTGATTCGCTATCCGGGCGCTTTGCAGGTCATCAATTTCGCCGATGGCCTGGCCCAGCTGGTTGCCGTGCGCGCCTCCAACGGTGGCGCGCTGGTCGGTCAGCGCATTGCCACATTGCGCGAGCGGCTGCCCGCGGTGGAGATTCGGGTGGCGGCCATTTTTCGCCGAAATCATTCCGTGATCCCCGACGGCGATACCCTGATCCAGGACGGAGACGAGGTTTTTTTCGTTGCGGCAAGACCGGATATCCGACTGGTGCTGAACGAACTGCGACGCCGGGCAAAACCCTACAAGCGCATCGTCATTGCCGGCGGCGGCAATATCGGCGCGCGTCTGGCCAGCGTGCTGGAGAACGATTATCGGGTGAAGGTGATCGAGCAGGACATGGCGCGGTGCCAGTTTCTCTCCCAGTACCTGCGTCGAGCCACCGTACTCAATGGCAGCGCGTCGGACCGGGAGCTGCTGCTGGAGGAAAGTATCGAATCAGCAGATGTGTATCTGGCGCTGACCAATGATGACGAAGCCAACATCATGTCGTCGATGCTGGCCAAGCGCATGGGTGCCCGCACGGTTATCACGCTGATCAGTAATCCGGCCTATGCCGACCTGGTGCAGGGCGGCAGTATCGACATCGCCATCTCGCCGCAGCAGGCCACCATTGGCGCGTTGCTGACTCACGTGCGTCGCGGTGATGTGGTTGCCGTACACTCGCTGCGCCGGGGCACGGCCGAGGCCATGGAGGCGATTGCCCACGGCGATGCGCAGAGTTCGCAAGTGGTGGGCAAGCGGATTGACGAGCTGCCGTTGCCCCCCGGTGCGATGGTCGGCGCGCTGGTGCGTGGCGAGGACGTGATCATCGCGCATGACAGCACCCAGATCGAAGAGGGTGACCACGTCATTGTGATCGTGCCGGACAAGCGGGACATGCAGGCGGTAGAGCGGCTGTTCCAGGTCGGTCTTACCTTCCTGCTTTGAGGTGGACCGGGGCCGCGTGCAGCAGCCCCGGGCACAGTCGGTTCAGTCTGCGTCCTGCAGCTCGACCATCAGGTCGTCGGTCAGATTTTCCAGAGCGTCACGCAGGGCATCGAGATCGGTCTGCGGGTACACACCCAGCAGCGCCCGCGCCTTGAACAGCAGGTCGGCACTCATCGGTGCCGGAGTGCATTCGGTTTCCAGCGATTCGACGTTGACGCCATGGCTGGCCAGTACGCGCGAGACCTCGTGGACGATACCGGCGCGGTCGTTGGCCACCAGGGTCAGTTGCAGGGTGCGCTGCTGCGGCTCGTCTGCCTGGCCACTGATAGCCACCTGGACATTGATGCCCTGGGCGCTGAGTCCGTCCAGGTCAATACGCAGTGCTTCGAGCTGGTCGTTGGCGACATCTACCCGCAGAATGCCGGCAAATTGCCCGGCCATGCGGGCCATGCGGCTTTCCAGCCAATTGCCGCCGTGCCGGTTGATGACCTGAGCCAGGCTTTCCACCAGACCGGGCTTGTCGGCGGATATGACGGTAATTACGAGCGGGGTGGTCATGCGTGATCTCCTTGGGAGCTGGCCTTGGTCAGTCCTGATAGTAGCTGCCGCCGCCGGTCGCCGTCATCTCCTGGCAGTTGGCCTCCAGCGTCTCGAAGTCGTACTCGGACAGGCCCACATACTCCAGGATGGCGCTGCCGACGGCGTTCCATTCGTGATCGACGTTGTGGTTGCCCAGCACCTTGTAGGCCCGGCAGATGTGTTCGGCCATCTTTAGAATGGCCAGCAGGTTCTTCTGCACCGGGTCATTGCCCAGCGGGGAAAGGAACACCTGCTCGGCATTGTGGTGACTGGCGATGGCGTCGCACAGGTGGCGCGGCAGCAGCCATGACTTGGCCGTGTAGTAGCCGATCACCGCGTGATTGGTGTTCATGCGCTGGTTTTCCACATCGACCAGTCGCATCTGGTCCTGCGCGTAGGACTCTTCCATGACTTCGATGTAGTAGGGGAAGCGACTGAGCATCAGCGGGATGCCGCAGTTGTGGAACAATCCCAGCGCATAGGCTTCATCCGGCTCGACGCAGCCAATGCGCTTGGCCAGCGTCATGCAGGTCATGGCGACGTCCTGCGCGCTGTCCCAGAAGCGGTTGAGATTGACGATGTTCTCGTCGGTCAGCTCGCCGCGAATCGATTGCGCATTGACGATGTTGACCACCCTGCTGACGCCCAGCAGGTTGACGGCTTGCTGGATGGAACTGATCCGGTTGGCCAGTCCAAAGAAGGGCGAATTGACGACCTTGAGCAGGCTGCCGGAGAGACCCGGGTCCTGGCTGATCAGCCGGGCAATGACCTTGGGATCCGGATCCGGCATCAACTGTTCCATCTGCAGGTCGACCATGATCTGCGGCTGCGGTGGTACGCTGATGCCTTGCAGGGCGCTGCTGATCTGTTGGTCGGTGAGCTCCGATGTCATGGCCTGGGTCCACTGATGACTTGAGCTGCCGAGTTTAGCCGGAGACCGGGGAGCTTGGCACCCTGTATAATGGCCAACTGCATACATTTTTCTTGCCTGCCTCAGGAGTTCCCCATGTCATTGCCCAGCCTGCGTCTCAACGCCAATGCCGACCGGCGTATTCGTGGAGGCCACCTGTGGGTCTTCAGTAACGAGGTGGATACCGCGCTGACGCCGCTGACGGCCTTTGAACCGGGTCAGCAGGCGCAGCTGGAAGCCGCGGGCGGCAAGCCTCTCGGGCTGGTCTGTGTCAGCCCCAATAACCTGATCTGTGCACGTTTGTTCAGCCGCGATACCCGTCATCCGCTGGACAAGTCACTGCTGGTGCATCGTTTCAAGGTGGCCCTGAGTTTGCGTGAGCGGCTGTTCGACAAACCCTTCTATCGTCTGGTCTACGGCGAGTCGGATTTTCTGCCGGGGCTGGTGATCGACCGTTTTGGCGACTACTTCGTCGTGCAGATCGCCAATCCCGGCATGGAGCAGGTGCGTGGCGACATCGTTGATGCGCTGGTGCAGGTGTTCAAGCCGCAGGCCGTGCTGTTCAAGAACGACAGTGGCGCGCGCAAGCTGGAAGGGCTGGAGTCCTACGTTGAGGATGCATTCGGCGAGATGCCTGACCTGGTGGCGCTGGAAGAGAACGGCGTGCGTTTTGAAGCCCCGGTGCGCGAGGGTCAGAAAACCGGCTGGTTCTACGACCACCGTGCCAACCGCGCCCGTCTGGCGCCTTACGTGGCCGGCAAGCGGGTGCTGGACCTGTACAGCTATGTCGGCGGCTGGGGTGTTCAGGCCGCCGCCTTTGGTGCCAGTGAAGTCATGTGTGTCGACAGTTCAGCGCCGGCGCTGGACCGGGTGGAAGCCAACGCAGAGCTCAATGGCGTCGCCGAAAAGATGCTGGTGGTCGAGGGCGATGTGATGGCGGCACTGAAGGAGCTGAAAAGCGCCGGCGAGCGCTTCGACGTGGTCATTGCCGATCCGCCGGCCTTTATCAAGAAGCGCAAGGATATTCGCAATGGTGAAGCCGCGTACCGACGCCTCAACGAGCAGGCCATGCGGCTGCTGAACAAGGACGGGATTCTGGTCTCGGCGTCCTGCTCCATGCATCTGGAAGAGGATCGTCTGCGTGACGCCCTGCTGGGTGCCAGCCGCCACTTGGACCGCAACCTGATCATTACCGAGCGCGGCTTTCAGGGTGCCGACCACCCGCTGCATCCGGCGATTCCGGAAACCGGTTATATCAAGGCGTTGTTTTGTAGGGTTACGCCGGCCTGACGCCGGCTTCGTGCCGGCGAGCTGCAAGCCACAAGCTACAAGCTGCAAGAAAAAGCCGCGCGGAGTTGAATCGCGCGGTTTTTTTATGCTGACTCTAGATGCAGCTTCTTATTTAAACCCTTGAGGGTCTCGCTGCAGGTGCGAATCCGGTTTTGCTTGCCGCTTGCCGCTTGCCGCTTAGCGCTGCTGCGCCTCAGCGCAGACTGATGACCGGCCAGCCCTGGGCTTCGGCGTGGGCGCGGAGGGTGTCGTCGGGATCGACGGCTACCGGGTTGTCGACCATGCCCAGCAGCGGCAGGTCGTTGTGCGAGTCGCTGTAGAAGTAGCTGCCTTCAAGGGTGCGGTTGTTCTCCAGCAGCCAGCGTTCCAGGCGAGTCACCTTGCCCTCACGGAAACACGGGATGTCGGTGGTTTGGCCGGTGTAGCGGCCATCCTGGCGTTCACATTCGGTCGCCAGCAGCAGGTCGATGCCGAGATGGCGGGCTATCGGGCCGGTGATGAAGCGGTTGGTCGCGGTGATGATCATCAGGGTGTCGCCGGCCTGACGGTGACGCTCGATCAGGGCCAGCGCCTTGGGCAGCACGATGGGCAGGATTTTCTCCTGCATGAATTGCTGGTGCCAGGCGTCAAGCTGTTCGGTCGGATGCTCGCCGAGCAGTTGCAGGCAGAAATTCAGGTAGACCCGGATATCCAGCCGCCCGGCCAGATAGTCGTTGAAGAACTGGTCGTTGCGCGCCTTGTACTCGTCCGGATCAACAATCCGATGGGCAACGATAAACTCGCCCCAGGCGTGATCGCTGTCCCCGCCCAGCAGGGTGTTGTCGAGGTCGAAGATGGCGAGTGACACGGGTGTTCTCCTGAGCGGGTTGACGGCCCGCTAGAATAATCGAGTCAGCCGGTAAATGCCCGTAATCACTGACATCAATCGGTGGCATTTCCGTAATTGCTGCTGCAGCGTGCTTTGTGGAACAATGCTGTGATTATTGATTAAGGGATAGTGGCTGTGATTGACCCCGATGGTTTCAGACCCAACGTCGGCATCATCCTGACCAATGAGTTGGGTCAGGTGCTCTGGGCCAGGCGCATCGGCCAGGACTCGTGGCAGTTCCCGCAGGGGGGGATTCAGCGTAACGAAAGCCCCGAGCAGGCGCTGTATCGCGAGTTGCATGAAGAAGTCGGTCTGCTGCCTGAAGATGTCGAAATTCTTGCCTGCACCCGTGGCTGGTTGCGCTATCGTTTGCCGCAGCGGCTGATCCGCAGCCATTCGCAGCCGGTCTGCGTGGGTCAGAAGCAGAAGTGGTTTTTGCTGCGGCTGACCTCGGAAGACCAGCGGGTGTGCATGACGCGCAGCGCAAAGCCGGAATTTGATGGCTGGCGCTGGGTCAGTTACTGGTATCCTCTGGGGCAGGTTGTGCCCTTCAAACGCGATGTCTATCGGCGTGCCATGAAAGAACTTGCGCCGAGACTGCTCTCCAGTCTTCCGGGTAGTTGAATATGCTCAATACGCTGCGCCGCATTGTTCAGGAGGTCAACTCTGCCAGAGATCTGGCAGCGGCTCTGGACATCATCGTGCAGCGTGTGCGTGAGGCAATGGGCACAGAGGTGTGCTCGGTTTATCTGCTAAATCCCGAAATCGGTCGCTACGTGCTGATGGCGACCGAAGGTCTCAACAAGGATGCCGTCGGTGCCGTTACCCTGGGCACCAGCGAGGGTCTGATCGGTTACGTCGGTACCCGTGAGGAGCCTGTCAACCTCGAAGATGCGGCATCTCACCCCCGTTTCCGCTACTTTGCCGAGACTGGCGAAGAGCGCTATGCCTCCTTCCTGGGTGTGCCGATTATTCACCACCGCCGGGTGATGGGCGTACTGGTGGTCCAGCAGAAGGAGCGCCGCCAGTTCGATGAGGGCGAAGAGGCCTTCCTGGTTACCATGAGCGCGCAGCTTGCCGGAGTCATTGCCCACGCGGAAGCCACCGGTGCCATCGGCGGGCTGGGGTGGGGCGGCGAGGTGGTCCAGGACACCCGCTTTGATGGTGTGGCCGGCGCGCCGGGCATAGCCATCGGTCATGCCGTAGTGATTCTGCCTCCGGCTGATCTGAAATCGGTCCCGGACAAGCAGATTCAGGATATCGATGCCGAAATTGCGCTGTTCCGCCGTGCCAAGGACAGCGTGCGTGATGACATGCAGCAGCTGTCCAGCAAGCTGTCGACGCAGCTGAGGCCGGAAGAACTGGCGCTGTTTGATGTCTACCTGATGATGCTCGATGATGCCGCGCTGGGTAACGAGGTGACCAACATCATCCGCACTGGCCAGTGGGCTCAGGGGGCGTTGCGTGAGGTGGTCAGCTCGCATGTCACCCGCTTCGAGCTGATGGACGACCCTTACTTGCGTGAGCGGGCGGCAGATGTGAAGGATATTGGCCGCCGCATCCTGGCCTACCTGCAGGAGGTCGGTCGGCAGGAGCTGGTGTTCCCCGACAATACCATTCTGGTCAGCGAGGAACTGTCGCCGGTGATGCTGGGGCAGGTGCCGAAGGAGAAGCTGGCCGGTCTGGTCTCGGTCCTCGGTTCGGGCAGCTCGCATGTCGCCATTCTGGCCCGGGCGATGGGTATTCCGACGGTAATGGGGGCGCTGGATCTGCCCTATACCCGCCTCGACGGCATGGAGCTGATCGTCGACGGCAACCGTGGCGAAGTGTATTCCAACCCGTCGCAGGAGCTGCATCGCCAGTATCTTGATCTGGTTCGCGAAGAGCGTGAGCTGGTGCAGGGGCTGGAAAAGCTGCGCGATGTGCCCTGTGTGACGCTGGACGGTCATCGCATGCCGCTGCTGGTCAACACCGGTTTGCAGGCAGATGTGGCGCGCTCACTGGATCGCGGTGCCGAAGGCGTTGGTCTTTATCGCACTGAAGTGCCGTTCATGATCAAGGATCGCTTCCCCAGCGAAAAGGAGCAGCAGGCGATCTATCGCGAGCAGCTGGAAGCCTTTTACCCGCTGCCGGTTACCATGCGCTCGCTCGATATTGGCGGCGACAAGGCGCTGACCTATTTTCCGATCAAGGAAGACAACCCCTTCCTTGGCTGGCGCGGTATTCGCGTTACCCTGGATCACCCGGAAATCTTCCTGGTCCAGACCCGGGCCATGCTCAAGGCCAGCCTGGGCTTGAACAACCTGCGCATCATGTTGCCCATGGTCAGCAGCGTATTTGAGGTGGAAGAGGCGCTGCATCTTATCCACCGGGCCTACAGCGAGGTACTGGACGAGGGCGTCGACGTGCCCATGCCGCCGGTCGGGGTGATGATCGAGGTGCCCGCCGCGGTCTATCAGGCGCGCGAACTGATTCAGCTGGTCGATTTTCTTTCGGTTGGCACCAACGACCTGACCCAGTATCTGCTGGCGGTTGACCGCAACAACCCCCGGGTTGCGGATCTGTATCACTCGCTGCACCCGGCGGTGCTGCAGGCGTTGATCAAGATCGCCACGGCCTGCCGCGAAGCGGGCAAGCCGATGAGCGTGTGTGGTGAAATGGCCGGCGATCCGGCAGCGGCGGTATTGTTGATGGCGATGGGGTGTGACGCGCTGTCGATGAACGCGACCAACCTGCCCAAGGTGAAGTGGCTGCTGCGTCAGATCAAACTGTCCGATGCCAAGGCCCTGCTGGATGAGGTAATCGAGCTGGATAACCCCCATCTGGTGCTCAGCACCCTGCATCTGGCACTGCGTGGTATGGGCCTGGGCAAGGTCCTGTCACAACCCCGCTGAAGCTCAGCGCCATTCCCTGCAGGTTTCTCCCTGCGGCTCCCCAAGTGCTCCGAAGCGCCGCTCCGTCAGGCGGATGCGGTTGTTTGCCTGCAGGCGCAGAATGCTGCTGGCGCGGGTACCGTACTCCGGCAGTCCGACGATAAAGGTAGCCGAGAGCATGCGCTCCCACTCCAGGCTGATGCCGGTGTCGGGTAGCTGTTCATCAGCATAGATGTGATCGTTGGCGAGCAGTGAAAACAGTGTCTCGTCGTCGGCATCCAGGTTGTTTGCCAGTGCGCTGCGCAGGCAGTCCGTTTTTGGCCATGGGCTGTCCAGATCGGCATTGGATACAGCGTAAATGCCGGGTTCGAGCTGTCGCGCCTGGCCATGCTCGCTATTGAGAAACCACAGTTGCTCGCGGTCTCCGACCAGCAGATTGAAGCCGGTATAGTTTGCCAACTGCCCCTGCAGTGCGTGCACGAAGGCCGCCGGTGACCGGGTGCCCTGCAGATAGTCCAGCGGCAGCTGCCCGCGCGACAGTGGCGCTTTGGGAACGCCCGGGCGGCGAATATTGGTAACCGCGGCAAAACGGCCGTCGCGGGTGACTCCCAGCCAGGTGCCACCGGCTTCAATATCCTTGCCGGCCAGTAGCTCGGGATGACCTTCCCGGGTCCAGAGGTCCAGCGCCCGGGTGGGGCGGTGATGGAATTCGTCCCGGTTGCCGATCAGTAACAAGGGTTGCTGCGGGGATTGCTGCCAGGCAAAGGCAATCAGACACATAGAGGCTCCTTGGTTGCGGCCCAGTCTACCATCCGTAGCCTGGAATCGGGCCTGTGTGCGCTGCCCCAAGCGTTTTGCAAATGGGATTCGCGGTTTTCCGGGGGCATGCTGGCAGCGTATGCGGGACGGGTCAGAATCACAAAAAAGGGCCAGGCGATGCTGGCCCCTTTTCCGCCTGTATCCTGTCAGGGATCAACCACCAGCAGCGGCTCGATGGAAGCTACTTCATTGACTGCGATGGCGGTGTAGATAGAGCCGGCTGCCAGCGCGGTGGCGGGCAGGTCGATGACGGTCGTTGTGGTGTCGGCCACATTGATGCTGATGTCATAACTGCCCGCGGGGAGCTCGACGTAGTCGGAGGCGGTGAAGTAGGGCACGTCGGCAAGCCCGGCGAAAATATCGCCGTTGACCAGAACGTCTACCGCGGGTGCATCCGGTGAGGCGTGAATAACCCGGATCTTGGCACCAGCCGCCGGTGTCAGGTCGTCGACCAGCGGACGCAGGGTGAAGCCCTGAACACCGGTGACATTAACAAACCCGGTGGCCAGTACGCTGTAGGCCTGACCTGCTTCAACGGTAACGGGAAGGCTGGCCACTTCGTTTCCGCCGGCTTCCACGCCAATGGTGTAGTCACCGGCCAGTACCTGCAGGTAGTCACTCACATCCTTGAAAGACACGTCACTCAGAACGACGTCGCCGTCGACGGTGACATTCACTGCGGGTGCGTCAGGTGACAGGTGCAGGGCCCGGACTTGCGCGCGCTGGTCTTCCAGAACGACAAGGGCGGCGAGTCCAGCAGCGCGATAACGGACGCGGGGGAGAAGCATGATGCCCGGGGAATGGCTGCCAGGAAGTAGGACGGGCCGCTTTCCAGCTCGACGAATCCCGAGTCGTAGGCGATCGTTGCCGGGTCTCCTGCAGGGGTGATGCGGATGCGGTATTCCCCGGCGGGTACTTCCACGTAAGCGCCGCTGTCGGCAGCAGGTGCAAAGTCGGCAAGCAGCGGAGTGTCACCCAGTGCGTCTGTGGTGTCGACATAGACATCGACATTGCCGACCTGGGGCGCGGCATGCAGAACAAAGGCCCGCGCGGTTGCTGCTGCGGGTGTCTGGATGTCGTCGGTAATAACCAGCAGGTCAAAGCTGTCATCGCCCAGCAAGCCGTAGGCTACCAGGGTGTAGTCCTCGCCGCGAACGGGGGTTACCTCGGTGCTGAAGACGGGCTCGGAGTCGGCAGCAGCGCCTGCCGCTCGCACATCTATGGTGAGCGGTTCGGCCGGTACCCGGGTAAATGCGGTGGCGGTAAAGGTGTCCAGGGCCTCAATGGCGAGATCGCCATTGATGTAAATATCCACAGCCGGGGCGTCTGCTGCCGCATGTAAAACGCGTACTTCCGCCGACGGGCCGGCAGAAGAGCTGCCACCACCACCGCCGAGACAGCCGCTCAACGCGACGGATATGGCGACCAGAATAAGAGTCAGGGCTTTCACTGTCAGTTCCTCTTGATCAGGATGAAGGTTATTTACTGCCCTGTTAACCTAGATGCTTTTCTTGTACATGACGGAAAATAACTTATACAAAAATTATGCAAAACGGGTCCTGATAATGGCTTGATGCCGCTATTTGGGTGCCTTTGCAGGAAAATGATGGCGGAAGGAGTACACTATCGGGCTGTCTGGTTTCCGGCTGTTTGCCGCCGGTTTATCGAGGTGTCTGTGGAATTTTTGCTGTATCTGGTTTTGGGTGGTTTTGCCGGTACGCTGGCTGGCCTGTTCGGTGTTGGCGGCGGCATGATCATTGTGCCGGTGCTGGTCTACAGTTTTGCCCTGCAGGGCATTGCTCCGGACGTGCTGACCCATATGGCGGTCGGTACCTCGCTGGCAACCATCGTGTTCACCTCGATCAATGCGATTCGTGCGCACCATGCAAAGGGTGCTGTGCGCTGGCGTTTGTTTGTCTGGCTGACGGCCGGGATTGTGCTCGGCACCGTGCTGGGTGCGCTGACCGCGGCGCAGATCAGCGGACCCATGCTGCAGAAGATCATTGGTGTATTTGCCATTTGTGTGGCCATCCAGATGGCTTTCAAGTTGCAGCCAAAGGCGGCGCTGACTGAGCCGGGCAAGCCGTCGCTGGGTATTGCTGGCGGTGTCATCGGCTGGGCATCGGCCATCTTTGGTATTGGCGGCGGGTCTCTGACGGTACCGTTTCTGGTCTGGCGCAGCGTGCCGATGCAGCAGGCGGTGGCCACCTCATCGGCCTGCGGACTGCCGATTGCGCTGGCGGGCGCAATATCCTTTGTTTTTACCGGCTGGGATGAAACCGGGCTGCCGTCCTGGAGTCTGGGATATGTATATTTACCGGCGCTGATCGGTATTGCTTCTACCAGTATGCTGTTCGCGGGGTTCGGCGCGCGTCTGGCGCACCGGCTGTCCCAGGATCTGCTCAAGCGCCTGTTTGCCCTGCTGCTGCTTTGTGTTGGAATCAACTTTCTTGTCTAGGGATATCGCATGTTGACCTACCCTCAGATTGATCCGGTGGCATTGGCCATTGGTCCGCTGAAGATTCACTGGTATGGCCTGATGTACCTGATCGGTATCGGCGGTGCCTGGTGGCTGGCCCGCCGCAGGCTGGCCGATTTTGACCCGACCTGGAACAAGGAGACGCTGTCCGATCTGGTGTTCTGGGTGGCGCTGGGCGTGATTGCCGGCGGACGTCTGGGTTATGTGCTGTTTTACGATCTGGCGTCCTATATCAGCAACCCGCTGCTGGTGCTGGAGATCTGGAAGGGTGGCATGTCGTTCCACGGCGGCTTGCTCGGCGTGCTGCTGGCGCTGCTGTGGTTCTCGCGCAAGCACAACAAGCGCTTTTTCGAACTGGTCGATTTCGTTGCACCACTGGTGCCGATCGGTCTGGGGGCCGGCCGCATCGGCAACTTTATCAATGCCGAGTTGTGGGGCAAGGCGACCGACGTGCCATGGGCGATGGTCTTCCCGACCGATCCCGAGCAGTTGGCGCGCCATCCGTCGCAGCTGTATCAGTTTGCGCTGGAAGGCGTCGCGCTGTTTACCATCCTCTGGTTCTACTCGCGCAAGCCGCGCCCGACCATGGCCGTTAGCGGCCTGTTTGCCATCTGCTATGGCTGCTTCCGTTTTGCCGTCGAGTTTGTCCGTGTGCCGGACGCCCAACTCGGCTATCTTGCTTTCGGGTGGCTGACCATGGGCCAGCTGCTGTGTATTCCCATGATTTTACTTGGCGCCCTGTTGATGGGGCTGGCCTACCGGCGTGAGGGGCGCACCGCATGAAACAGTATCTCGACCTGATGCGCCACGTGCGCGAGAACGGCACCTTCAAGAGTGATCGTACCGGCACCGGCACCTACAGCGTGTTCGGCCACCAGATGCGCTTTGATCTGGCTGAGGGCTTTCCGCTGGTGACGACCAAAAAATGTCATCTCAAGTCCATCATCCATGAGCTGTTGTGGTTTCTGCAGGGTGACACCAATATCCGTTACCTGAAGGAAAACGGCGTCTCGATCTGGGATGAATGGGCTGACGAGAATGGCGATCTGGGGCCGGTGTACGGCTACCAGTGGCGCAGCTGGCCGGCGCCAAACGGCGAATCCATTGATCAGATCAGCAAGCTGATTGCGATGATCAAGAGCAATCCGGACTCGCGCCGCCTGATCGTGTCGGCCTGGAACCCGGCGCTGGTTGATCAGATGGCGCTGCCGCCGTGTCATGCGCTGTTCCAGTTCTATGTTGCCGACGGCAAGCTGAGTTGCCAGCTGTATCAGCGCTCGGCGGATATCTTCCTGGGTGTACCGTTCAATATCGCCAGCTACGCGCTGCTGACACTGATGGTGGCGCAGGTCTGTGATCTGCAGCCAGGCGAGTTCATCTGGACCGGCGGCGACTGTCACCTGTACGCCAACCATATCGAGCAGACCGATCTGCAGCTGACCCGCGAGCCGCTGCCGCTCCCGACCATGAAGTTGAACCCCGAGGTGACCGATCTGCTGGCGTTTCGTTTCGAGGATTTCGAGCTGGTGGGCTACCAGTCGCATCCGCACATCAAGGCGCCGGTGGCGGTATGAGTGATGTCAAAGTTGCCATGATTGCCGCCATGGCCAGTAACCGGGTGATCGGTCTGGATAACGCCATGCCCTGGCATCTGCCGGAGGACCTGCGTTACTTCAAGGCGACCACCCTGGGCAAGCCGATCATCATGGGCCGCAAGACCTTTGACTCGCTGGGTCGAGCGCTGCCGGGTCGCACCAATATTGTGGTTAGCCGCCAGTCGGGCCTGCAGCTGCCGGGTGCCGAGGTGTTCGACTCCATAGAAGCTGCACTCGACTTCGCCGAGCAGCAAGCGGCGATTGATGGCGTCGACGAGGTGATGGTGATTGGTGGCGAGACCTTGTATCGCCAGTGCCTGGAAGATGCCGACCGGTTGTATCTGACCCGTATTGAATCGGCGCCGGACGGGGATGCATGGTTCCCGGAACTGGATGCTGCCCAGTGGCTGTTGGTCAGTGAGCGGGCAGTGGCTGCCGGTGACGGCTACCCCGCCCACGCCTACCAGGTGCTTGAGCGCCGGCGCTGAGGGTCAGTTGAGGACAGGCGATGACGCGGCCTGCCCGATCAGTTCCTCGAGGGGCCGCGGTTTGCCGATCCAGTATCCCTGAAGCAGGTTGCCGCCCCAGCGCGAGAGCTGGTCGGCAACGCGCGCGTCCTCGACATAGTTGGCCGCGACTTGCTTGTTCATGCCCCGTGACAGGGTGATGAGGTTATGCAGGTACTCGCCCTGCTCGGGGGACGGGTTTTCACTGAGCGCGCGGCAGTCGACCTTTACGCCCTTGATTGGCAGACGGTTAAGGTAGCCCAGCGCACCGTATTCCGAGCCAAAGTGATCCAGCCAGATTTCTACGCCCAGGTCGTGCAGCGCAGTGCACAGTGCCGTTGCCTGGCTGGCGTGCTGCAGCAGCGTGTCTTCGCGCAGCTCCAGCTGAATCATGTGCGGCGGCACTTTGCTTCGCAGCAGGAGCTGGCGCAACTGGTCCACAAAGCGCGGCTGCTTGAGCTCGCGATCGCTGATGTTGATCGACAGTCGGCAATGTATGCCGGCATCCAGCCACTGTTTTACCGCCTGTAGCGCCTGGCCGATAACCCAGTGGCCCATCGGCAGGATCAGCCCGCTGTGCTCGGCCAGCTTGAGGAAGGCATCCGGTGTCAGCAAGCCGAGTTGCGGGTGCTGCCAGCGCAGCAGCGCCTCCCAGGCCACGGTATCGCCGTGGTTGGTATCGACGATGGGTTGATAGTGAAGGCGGAACTGGCCCTCGAGCAACCCGTGTCGCAGACCCTGCTCAATGTCCAGATTGTGGCGGGTTTCGGCATCGCGCTGCGGGTTGAAAAAGGCATATCCGTTACGACCGTTGGCTTTTGCGCGATACAGCGCCTGATCGGCGTGTTGCAGCAGTTCGGCAGCGGTGGCGCCGTGGCCGGGGAAGGTGGCAATGCCGACACTGGCTGACACCAGCAGATGATGACCGCTGAGGGTAATAGGCTCGCTCAGCGTATGAATGATCTTGCTGGCGATCAGGGCGGCATCGTTCGGGTCGTGCAGGTCGTTGAGCAGGGCAACAAACTCGTCGCCGCCTATCCGTGCGATCAGGTCATCCTGACGCATGGTTCGGCGCAGCCGGTTGGCGATCACGGCGAGCAGCAGATCACCCAGGCCATGGCCGAAGGTGTCGTTGATCTGCTTGAAGTAGTCCAAGTCGATATAGAGCAGGGCGAATCCGGTCGGGCTGCGTTGCCCGCGCAGGATCATGCGGTCCAGCTCGGACTCGAGCAGGGCCCGATTGCCAAGGCCGGTCAGCGGATCCTGGCGTGCCATCTGGTGCAGTTTCTCGCCACTGCTTCGACGACGCTCCGCGTTGATCAGTGCGCGCGTGAGTGCGTCGGCGTTGAGGCTTTCTCGCGGCAGGATGTCGTCCGCACCGCCGTCTATGGCGGCGCTATCACGCTCGGGGCTGTCGTCGTCGCTGATCAGCAGCAACAGGGTTTCGGTGCTGGCTCGGCGGGCGTCCTGCAGCAGGCTGGGTTCATTGGGCAGGAGGCAGGCGTCGTAGTCGCTGGCACTCAGACGGGTGGCTGCGTCGCGTACGCTGGTGCAGATATCGACTTCAAATGGGCCGGCCGAAGGGGCGCGGCACAGATCGAGCAGGTGTGCCCGCTTTGCCGGATTTGATTCAACCACCAATATCTTGCGTGCTGCGCGTTCCATGAGTGCGGGCCCAGTCAGCTGGTGTTATTCGTCCATGCACGGTTTGTCACCGCTGTATGTTAACGCCGTCACGCTTTGACAGCCCATTCATTCGTGTCAAACAGCGCAAAATCTCCGACAGGCGGTATGGCTAATGGCCTGTAATGCCGGATTTTTGTCTTTGCTTTTGCCTATTTGTTTGCTATGGCGGGAAGTTGGCGCAGGGGCGGGGCCCCTGCGCGCGAGGGAGTGGTGTATCAGTCGTCGAGCAGCGCCTTGTTGCGTACTGCGCCCTTGTCGGCGCTGGTAGCCAGCAGGGCGTAGGCCTTCAGCGCGGTGCTGACCTTGCGCGGGCGCGGTGCAGCCGGTTTCCAGCCCTTGGCGTCCTGCGCGGCACGGCGCTTGGCCAGCTCTTCATCCGAGACCAGCAGGTTGATGCTGCGGTTGGGGATGTCGATCAGGATGCGGTCGCCGTCCTCAACCAGGCCAATAGCCCCGCCAGCGGCGGCTTCGGGGGAGGCGTGGCCGATAGACAGGCCAGAGGTGCCGCCGGAGAAGCGGCCGTCGGTCAGCAGTGCGCACTCCTTGCCCAGACCCTTGGATTTCAGGTAGCTGGTGGGATAGAGCATTTCCTGCATGCCCGGGCCGCCTTTCGGACCTTCGTAGCGAATGATCACGACATCACCGGACTTCACTTCGTCGGCGAGGATGCCTTTTACCGCCGCGTCCTGGCTTTCGAAGATCTTGGCGCTGCCCTCAAATACGTGGATGGACTCGTCTACACCGGCGGTCTTGACCACGCAGCCATCGAGCGCGATGTTGCCGTACAGCACGGCCAGGCCGCCTTCCTGCGAGTAGGCGTGCTCGACCGAGCGGATACAGCCCTCGGCGCGGTCAGCGTCCAGGCTGTCCCAGCGGGTGCTCTGGCTGAACGCAGTCTGGGTCGGGATACCCGCCGGGCCGGCGCGGAAGAAGGTGTGGACCGCTTCGTCGCTGGTTTGGGTGATGTCCCACTGGGCGATGGCGTCGGCCATGGTCGGGCTGTGTACGGTGCTGACGTCGGTGTGCAGCAGGCCGCCACGGGCCAGTTCACCGAGGATCGAGAAAATGCCGCCAGCACGGTGCACATCTTCCATGTGGTACTTCTGGATGTTCGGTGCCACCTTGCACAGCTGCGGCACTTTGCGCGACAGGCGGTCAATGTCGCGCAGGTCGAAGTCGATTTCGGCTTCCTGGGCGGCAGCCAGCAGGTGCAGGATAGTGTTGGTCGAACCGCCCATGGCGATGTCCAGCGTCATGGCGTTCTCGAACGCCTTGAAGCTGGCTACGTTGCGCGGCAGAACCGACTCGTCACCTTCGCCGTAGTAGCGCTGGCACAACTCGACCGCCAGACGACCTGCGCGCAGGAACAGCTGCTCGCGGTCAGAGTGGGTGGCCAGCGTCGAGCCGTTGCCCGGTAGTGACAGCCCCAGTGCTTCGGTCAGACAGTTCATCGAGTTGGCGGTAAACATGCCGGAGCAGCTGCCGCAGGTCGGGCAGGCGCTGCGCTCGTACTCTTCGACCTTCTCGTCGGAGCAGGAATCGTCGGCAGCGACGACCATGGCGTCAACCAGATCCAGACCGTGGCTGGCCAGTTTGGTCTTGCCGGCTTCCATCGGGCCGCCGGAGACGAACACCACCGGGATATTCAGGCGCAGGGCAGCCATCAGCATGCCGGGGGTGATCTTGTCGCAGTTGGAGATGCAGACAATGGCGTCGGCGCAGTGGGCGTTGACCATGTACTCGACCGAGTCGGCGATGATTTCGCGGCTGGGCAGCGAGTAGAGCATGCCGTCGTGGCCCATGGCGATGCCGTCGTCGACAGCGATGGTGTTGAACTCCTTCGCCACGCCACCAGCCTTCTCGATTTCCCGGGCGACCAGTTGGCCCAGGTCCTTCAGGTGAACGTGGCCGGGCACGAACTGGGTGAAGGAGTTGGCGATCGCGATGATCGGCTTCTTGAAGTCTTCGTCCTTCATGCCGGTAGCGCGCCACAGGGCGCGGGCGCCGGCCATGTTGCGGCCGAAGGTGGAGGTTTTCGAGCGGTAATCAGGCATGACGGAATTCTCGTGGTGTAGTGCAGTCGGGCAAGCATACCAATTCACGGGGCGGCATGCAGCCGTGTCGCGGGCGTCGGCATGTAGTCTTTTTGAGTTACAGAGCATTGCGGCGAGATGTTGTGTTGATATCGAGCGCGCTTTTTCGGCCTCTGGATCAGTAAGGAGCGGCGGTAAACAGGAAGCGCTCCGGCAGCCCGGTTTAATCGTGGGCGGTTGCCGTCGGGCAGATAAACAAAGTAAATGGAGACGACGCCTGTGCAGACATTGCTTTCGAGTTTTCCTGCCTTGCGGCTGGCGCTGACAGCGGTGGTGACAACGTCCTTTTCCCTGGCCGCCTGCCTGTCCGGTGTCGGTGGCTCATCTTCTGATGGTAGCGCGAAGGTGGAAGAACCAGCCGATTTGCGCACCACCCTCTCTGGTGATGTGCGCGGGGTTGAGCAAGAGGGCTATTTCGAGTTCTTGGGAATTCCGTACGCTGCAGCACCGGTCGGGGATTTGCGCTTCGCTGCGCCACAGGCAGCAGCTGGCTGGGACGAGGAGCGCGCTGCAGATGCCTACGGCAGTGCCTGTCCGCAGGCGGGGCTGACCTTCGACGAGGCCGAGGACTGTCTGTACCTGAACGTGTTTACCCCCAAAACTCGGGGCCCGCATCCGGTG
This sequence comes from Halopseudomonas sp. MFKK-1, assembly GCF_027474385.1. Taxonomy (NCBI): domain Bacteria; kingdom Pseudomonadati; phylum Pseudomonadota; class Gammaproteobacteria; order Pseudomonadales; family Pseudomonadaceae; genus Halopseudomonas; species Halopseudomonas sp. MFKK-1. The sequence continues at coordinate 494,898 of NZ_CP114836.1, read as the reverse complement.
ATGGTGTGGTTCCATGGTGGCGCCTTTGTGTTTGGTTCAGGTGGTGGCACCTATGTACCCCCGCGGCTGGTTGCGGAGGATATTGTTGTCGTGACGGTAAATTACCGCCTGGGCAAGCTGGGTTTTACCGCTCATCCGGGTTTGACTGAGGAGCAGGGCGCGTCCGGTAGTTACGGTATTCTGGATCAGCAGATGGCGCTTCAGTGGGTGCAGGACAATATCGAAGCCTTTGCTGGTGACCCTGCCAATGTCACCATTTTTGGCGAGTCTGCGGGAGGTTTGAGTGTGCTGAGTCATCTGGTGTCGCCAGCATCCAGCGGACTGTTTGCCAAGGCGATCGTGCAAAGTGGCTCCTACAGCAGGGTGCAGGCGTCAATGGCGGTGGCCGAAAGTGCCGGAGAGGGCTTCGCTACCCTTCTCGGCTGTGATGCAGCGACAGCTGCGCAAGAAGTTGAGTGCATGCGCAGCAAAAGTGTTGCGCATATTATGGCTATCGCACCCGGGACGGTGACACCGACATTGCGGCCTGATGTATTGCCCGCCTCGGTCAATCAAGGCCTGGCAGCAGGCGAATTTAATGATGTGCCGTTGCTGATGGGAACCAACTCGGATGAATGGAGTTATTTTCTGGCCAGCCGCGGGGAGTTGAATCCGATCACTCAGGCGAATTACCAGTTTCTGCTCAACAATAGCGTTGGACCGGTGGAAACGCCGAATGTTGTCGCGCTCTATCCGGCGTCTGACTTCAGCGATGATTACGCGGCGTTGATGACTGCGGTGGGCACTGATGGTAATTTTGCCTGTAATGCCAGCGTGCAGGCAGCCAGCGTTGCGGAGAACGGTAGCCAGCCGCTATTCGTCTACGAGTTTGCCGATCGCGACGCGCCGTCGCCAGGTATTGTCGCTCCGAGTTGGCTGACCTTGGGTGCTACCCATGCCTCGGAACTGGCCTATCTGTTCGGTACTGACGATTCCTTCAGGCTGCGGGGCGCAACCGATGACCAGGTTGCCCTGGCCGATATCATGAGCCGTGCCTGGACGACCTTCGCCCGTTCGGGTAGTCCAGGTCACGAAGACCTGAACTGGGTGGATTACGGTGATAGTGCCGGTGGCATGGTCTCGTTCGAGACACCTGAGGTACAGCCTCTTTCCCGTTCGGTGTTTCGCAGCGTGCATCGCTGTGACTACTGGACTCCCGAGGTCTGATACGACCTGTCTTGTTCGCGGAGGTGGGCCGGAGACGGTGTTCCGGCCCACCTCTGGCGTTACCGCAGTACGAAGCTGTAGCTGAGGATGGCGCGTACCTCGTCGACATCGCGCTGGCCGGCGACTTCGCTGCGCAGGCTGGCGTGGCGCAGGGAGATGCCAAGGTCTTTCAGGTAGCCACTCTGCACCTTGTAATCCACACGCAGGTCGCGTTCCCATTCGCTGTCAGCCCCGGCAACGGCGCTGTCCACATCGGTGCCGCGCAGGTAGCTGGCGGTCGCCTTCAGGCCGGGCACGCCGGCGGCGGCAAAGTCGTAACCGTAGCGTGCCAGCCAGGTACGTTCACCGGCACGCTGGAACTTGCCGATCTGCGAGTCGGTGATCAGGTAGGCGGTAGCACCGTCGCCGTTGTTGATGAACGGGAAGTTGCTGTTGCCGCTCAGGTGCTGGTAGCCCAGGCCCAGGCTGTGGCCGCTCTGGCTGAAAGTGAACAGCGCACTGGCCGCCTGGTTGTCAACTTCACCGTTGTTGTTGAAACCGCTGGCGCCGTAGCCCGCACGCCGGTCGTCGTTGGCGCCGTGGGCATTGCTGTCGAAGTAGCGCAGGTCGGTGGTCAGCTTGCCGTCGCCCAGGGCGAGGTTATGCACTGCTCCGAGGTAGTGCTGGCGATAGTAGTCCTTCAGCTCGGCGAAGTAGTAGGACGTGGTCAGGTTCTCGGTCAGGACGTAGTCGCCGCCGGCGTAGCGGAAGCGGTCGACCCGTTCGCTACCGCCGGCAATGCGCAGGTCATCGTAGTCACTGGACGCGCGGCCGCTGGCCTGACGAATCTCGCCGACGGTCAGCTTGAGTTTGTCGATATCGCCGGAACTTATCTGTGCGCCGCGGAAGGTTTGCGGCAGCAGGCGACCGTCGTTGTACGTCAGAACCGGCAGCTTGGGCTGCAGTGCACCATAGCGCAGTTCAGTGTTGGCGATGCGCGCCTTGGCGGCAAAATCGATGCGGCTGAACTCGTCTGCGGCGCGGCCATTGCTGTCGAGCGGGAACAGATTGCCGGGGTTGCGGCTGCGGTCGGCCTTGCTGGTGCGTCCGCCCGAGTCCAGGCGAATGCCCAGCTGCGCTATCGCATCAAAGCCGAGGCCGACAGCCCCCTCGGTGTAGCCCGATTGGAAGTTGAGGACAAAACCCTGGCCCCATTCCTCACCATAGGACGGAGCGGCGTCGCCGCTGCGGTTGTCCTGGTTGAAATAGAAATTGCGGGTATCCAGGGTGGCCTTGCTGTTTTCGATCAGCGCGCTGGCGGCGGCAGAGTGGGACAGGCCGAAAAGGCTTGCGGCGATGGCGCTGGCAAGGGTGTGGCGTTTCATTGGAAGCTCCGAAGTAGAGTGGGCGTGCCGCGCTTGGGCTGTCGGCATTTGCACTCTGGAGGTAGGCTTCAGGGCTCGGGCGGAACAGAAGTTGCGGCATCGCTGTTCAGGCGACGCCGTAACATAAGTGAAATATTTAGGTTCTAGAAGGAATAAAAAGTTATTTTCTTATAGCTTTTTTTCAAATACCTTTGAGTTGCGCTGCAAGTTGTACAGTGCCGCCCGTTTGGCAGGCAGCCGCTCTACGCTGCTTGGTTCGAAGCCGCGTTCGCGGAACCAGTGAGCTGTACGGGTCGTCAGCACGAACAAGGTATCGATCTTCAGGCTGCGTGCCTGACGCTCAATGTGTTGCAGCAACTGATCGCCCCGGCCGCCCTGGCGGTAGGCCGGGTCGATCGCGACACAGGCCAGTTCTGCAGCGCTGGAGCCTTCCAGCGGGTACAGCGCGGCGCAGCCGATAATGCGACCGTCCCGTTCGATCAGGGTGAACTGGCCGATTTCGGTCTCCAGGACTTCGCGTGAGCGGCGCACCAGAATACCGGCCTCTTCCAGCGGGCGCAGCAGCTCCAGCAGCCCGCCGACATCGTCGATGCTGGCGCCGCGAATCTGTTCAAAGGCTTCCTGACTGACCAGTGTGCCGCCGCCGTCACGGGTGAACAGCTCGGTCAGCAGAGCACCGTCTTCGGCAAAACTGACAATATGGCTACGCCGCAGACCGGCGTTACAGGCCTTGCATGCCGCCTGCAGCAGGGTGCCGGGCTGGCTGTTGCCGAGATTGGCCAGCAGTGGCGCTGCGCGGGTGGGCTTGAGTTCACGCAGCAGTTCGCCATCCTCGTCCCGGATGCCGGTATCTTCGCCAAACAGAATCAGCTTGTCGGCGCCCAGGGCAACGGCCACGCTGGTGGCGACATCTTCGCAGGCCAGATTGAATGCCTCGCCGGTTGGTGAGTAACCGAGGCTGGAGAGCAGCACGATATTTTGCTCGTCGAGATGGCGGGTGATGGCCTTGCGATCGATCCTGCGCACTTCGCCGGTATGGTGGAAGTCGACCCCGTCTACCACGCCAATGGGCTTGGCGGTAACCAGATTGCCGCTGACTACCCGCAACCGGCTACCCGATTGGTGGGCGCACAGGCGCGCTTCTATGGCGATGCGCAGACTGCCGACAGCATCAATCACGCAGCTGAGGGTATCAATGTCGGTAACACGCAGGTCATTGTGATACTGCGAGCGAATGCCGCGCAGGGCCAGTCGTTCCTCAATCTGCGGGCGTGAACCATGCACCAGCACCAGACGCACGCCAAGGCTGTTGAGCAGCATGATGTCGTGGATGATGTTGTTGAAGTTGGCGTGGATCATGGCTTCGCCCGGCAGCAGCAGCACGAAGGTGCAGTCCCGGTGCTGGTTGATGTAGGGCGTCGAGTGACGGAACCAGTTGACGTAGTCGAGCATGCGCGGTGTTCCAGACAAAAGAGCTATTAAAGGGGTTTGCGGGTGAGGCTTCAAGCGGCCCTGTTACTGCAGGCAAAAGCGTCGGATCAGCCCTTGCAGCAGATCGATGGTGGGCTGCAGGCGGTCCAGGGCGAGAAACTCGTCCGGCTGGTGCGCCTGATCGATATCCCCGGGCCCCAGAATCAGTGTCTGCATACCGAGCTGGTTGAGATATGGCCCCTCGGTGGCGAAGGCGACAGCACCGGCGCTTTGCCCGGTCAGCTCTTCGCAGGCCCGGACGATCGGCGCATCAGCGGGGGTCTCGAAGGCCGGCACGCCGGGAAACAGCGGCTTATAGTCGATCTGTACCTGGTGTTCGGCCGCGATCGGCAAAAGCCGTTCGCGGATCGCCGCGCGCAGTTCGTCGCCGTTCATGCCGGGTAGCGGGCGGATATCGAACTCCAGCGCGCACTTGGCACAGATCCGGTTCGGATTGTCACCGCCATGAATGCAGCCCAGATTCAGCGTCGGGGTGGGCACGCCGAACAGCGGGTTGCTCCAGCGCTTTTGCCAGTCTCCGCGCAGTTGCAGCAGGTCGCCGATCACCGCATGCATGGCCTCCATGGCGTTGTGGCCAAGGCTCGGGTCGGACGAGTGACCAGCCTGCCCGATGATGTCGATGCGCTCCATCATGATGCCCTTGTGCAGGCGAATTGGCCGCATGCCGGTGGGCTCGCCGATGATCGCGTGGCGTGCCTGGCTGAAGTCGGCTGCCACCAGTGCCCGGGCGCCGCTCATGGAGCTTTCCTCGTCGGCAGTGGCGAGGATGATCAGCGGGTGTTTGAACGGCTGGTTCAGGTAGCTGCGCACCGCTTCGATGATCAGCGGGAAGAAGCCCTTCATGTCGCAGCTGCCCAGTCCATACCAGCGGTTGTTTGCTTCGGTCAGGGCGAAGGGATCGTGCTGCCAGCGCTCCGGATTGCAGGGAACGGTGTCGGTATGGCCGGCCATGACCAGGCCGCCGGGGCCGCTGCCAAAACTGGCGAGCAGGTTGGCCTTGCCGGGCTGATTGGCAATCGGCAGGATGCGGCATTCAAAACCCAGATCGTTCAGCCAACTGGCCAGCAGTTCTACTACGGGTAGATTGCTCTGATCCAGGTCTGCCTGGGTGCAGCTGATCGAAGGGAGCCTCAGCAGGGCGTCGAACTGATCCTTCAGTGGCGGCAAGGGCATGGGCAACTCCGGTTGAGGCGGGTGTTCTGCCTGTCAGAACACCCGACGCACGTGTTGCTTCAGCTTACGCCGCCGCTGGCGGATAGTCAGCTGAAAATCCCGGTGAGGATATAGAAATAGATGATGGAGAGAATGGCGCCGGCTGGCAGGGTAACGACCCAGGAGCTGAAGATGGTGCCGATCACGCGCAGGTTCAGCGCGCCAATGCCGCGGGCCAGGCCGACCCCGAGGACCGCCCCTACCAGGGTGTGGGTGGTAGAGATCGGCAGGCCGATGCTAGACGCTCCGACGACCGTGGTGGCAGTAGCGAGTTCGGCTGCAAAGCCGCGGCTCGGCGTCAGTTCAGTAATGTGTTTGCCGATGGTGGCGATGACGCGGTAGCCGTAGGTGGCCAGACCAACAACGATACCGATTGCGCCAAGCAGCAGAACCCAGCCGGGTACCAGCGACTTGCTCGCCACTTCGCCGCCGGAGTGCAGTACTCCAACGATGGCGGCCAGCGGGCCGACGGCATTGGCGACGTCATTGGAACCGTGGGCGAAGGCCATGGCGCAGGCGGTGAAGATCATTAATACCGCAAACACCTTTTCCACACTGGCGAAGTGGAAGGTTTTGTCCGCTTCCGGGTCGGCCTTGATGCGGCTCAGCAGGGTCACACCCAGCCCGGCAACCAGTATGCCGGCAATCACGGCCAGCCCAAGGCTTTGCCAGCCGCTGAGGTTGAGGCCGATGTGCTTGAGGCCCTTGGTCAGGGTCAGGATGGTGACGACAAAGCCAACCGCAAACATATAGAAGGGAACGTAGCGCTTGGCATTGCTGAAGGGGTTTTCGGTATCGAGAATCAGCCGGTGCACGCTGATGAAGATCATGAAGGCAACGATGCCTGACAGTAGCGGCGAGATTACCCAGCTGGCGACGATCGGAGTGACGCCTTCCCAGTGCACGGCTTCCATCGAGACGCCGACGGCACCAAAACCGATGACTGCGCCAATGATCGAGTGGGTGGTCGATACCGGCCAGCCCTTGATCGAGGCGACCAGCAGCCAGGTGCCGGCGGCCAGCAGTGAAGCCATCATGCCGAACACCATCTGATCGGGGCTGATCGCCTCTGCATCAATGATGCCGCTGCGGATGGTTTGGGTTACCGATCCGCCGGCCAGGTAGGCGCCGAGAAACTCGAAGACGATGGCAATGAAGATTGCCTGCTTGATGGTCAGCGCGCGGGAGCCGACCGAAGTACCCATGGCATTGGCAACATCGTTGGCGCCGACGCCCCAGGCCATGAAGAAGCCGAAAAGACAGGCAAGGATCAGCAGGATGGAGCCGTACTCTGCAATCAGGGTCATATCTCTAATACTCTAAAACGGGTGCATGGGCTGGCGGCTTTCCGTCAGGGCGGAAAGTCCGTCATGGTGCTGCTGGCCGTTCGGTCGCTTCCTAGCGGGCCATCAGCAGTTCCAGGCGGTTACCAACGCGCTGGGCGCGGTCGGCGACATCACCAATCCATTCAATGATCTGGTACAGAAACATCACATCAACCGGTGGCCAGTCCTTCTCGAGCTTGAACAGCTGCGCACGCAGACCGATCTGCATGTTGTCGGTGTCATGCTCGATGCGGTCCAGTTCCTCGATCAGACGCTCGACCAGGGTGACCTCGCGGCCGGCAAATCCGGTTTCCAGTAGCTCGTCCAGCTCGTTCATGGCCTTCAGTGCCTGAGCCGCGGCATCGATCGAGCGCTGTACAAACGCGCGGAAGTCGGGGAACAGGCTTGGCGGAATCACCATACGGCGGCCGAACATCAGGCCGGCGATATCCTTGGCACGGTTGGCGACTTTGTCCTGTACACTGAGCAGCTCCAGCAGATCGGAGCGCGGTACGGGCAGGAACAGGCTCTTGGGCAGGTGAACACGGACATCCTTCTTCAGTTTGTCCGCTTCGCGTTCAAGCTGGGCCACCTGCTTTTGCAGGCGCTCTGCTTCGGTCCAGTCCTCGGCCTGCAGTGCGTCGATGAAGGGCAGCAACTGGGCCGCGCATTCGTGGGCCTTGGCAATGTGCTGCTGCATTGGGCCGATCGGTGAACGACCGAACAGAGTGAGGAACGGATTGTGTGGCATGACGCCTCCCGCTGGAATTGAGGCCGCAAAGTATAGGTGTTGAGCTTGCAGCCGTCATCAAATTGAAAACAATTGAACACTTTTCATCGTTGGCATCGACTGCCGACGGTGTTGCCGAGAATGTCCCATGGTCAAAGAAACCGAAATCAAGCTGCGCGCCAGTGCCGATGTACTGGCAGCGCTGCGCGCCCATCCGTTGCTCAATGAGCGCCGTCAGGGCGACTGGCAAAGCGGCCCGCTGTACAACCAGTACTTTGATACAGCCAACCGTGATCTCGCCGCCGCCAGGGTGGCGCTGCGGTTGCGCCGCGATGGCGACACCTTTATCCAGACGCTCAAGAGCCGGGGACAAAGTGTCGCAGGTCTGTCCGAGCGCAACGAGTGGGACTGGTATCTCAAGAAAGGTGAGCTGGATCTGGCTCTGCTGGACGACAGCTGCTGGCCGGCCGAGTTGGCCGAGCTGGACAAGACCAGCCTGCAGCCGGTGTTTACCACCGATTTTCAGCGTACCCGCGCGCAGCTTTGCTGGGAGCGCGATGGCGAGAGGGTCGAGGTCGAGGCGGCGCTGGACGAAGGCGAGGTGCGAACCGACAGCGGTAGCGAGCCGATCAGCGAGCTGGAGCTGGAGGTGCGTCAGGGGCCGGCGGTTGCACTGCTGGAGCTGGCACATGCGCTGGCCCGCGAACTGCCTCTGATGCCATGTGATATCAGCAAGGCCGAGCGTGGTTATCGGCTGTTTGACGCGCGCAGTTTCAGTCTGCGGCTGGAGCCCCCGCGCTGGCAGGCGGATACCGTCGTCGACGAGGTTATCGCCGAGCTTTTCAGTCAGTTGCTGGGCCGCGTTCAGCGTCTGGCGGAACAGTATCGCCATGCCCGTCAGTGGAAGCTGTTCCGTGAACTGACCGATGCGCTGGCACAACTGCGTGCGGCCTTTGCCGTGTTCGATCTTGCGTTGCCGCGCTCTGCTGCAAGCCCCTTTGTCGGCCCGCTGGATGCCCTGTTGGCCCTGTTTCAGCCGCTGGTACTGGCGGGCTGGGCCGATGATGCCGAAGGTGAAGCGGCACGCCGCGCAGCCGAAGCCGAGTTTGATCATCAGCTTGAGCAGCCGGGCTGGGGCGCGCTGTTTGTCGAGCTGGCGCTCTGGCTGCAGCAGCGTCGCTGGACGCAGAATCGTCCGCCGCGCGGCGATCGGGTGGCAGGCCTGGCGCTGGAGCGTTGGCTGCTGGCAGCGGTCGGTAAGGAAATCCAGGAGCTGCGTGTGCCGCACAATAACGACTCCGAGCATATGGCTAGCGAGTGGCTGGATCAACTGCCTCGTCTGGGCCGTCTGCACATGTTGCTGGCCCAGTTTCGGCAGTGGCTCGATGTATCCGAACCGGACCGCCTGTTCGGTGAGCTGAACAAGCTGCAGGCGCTGCTTGAACAGTATCCGCAGGTCGCTGACGAGCAGCGTGACCTGCTGTTGGCCGCGCTGCGCAAACAGGGTGTGCGCCTGCGCAGACTCAACGCCTGGCGTGAACTGAACAACTGACAGCTGGCTGAAAGGCGGCTGCCGGATCGCAGCCGTGAAACAAGCGAACGGACGGGTAGGGGAGCAGGGTATGAAGAGGTTGGCGGATCTGGCAATACCGGGTACTGATCGGCCGCTGGATCTGGGTGATTTTCTTAACGCGCTGGTCGCGCAGGGGCGTATCAGTCAGGACAGCGCCGACCACCTGGTTACGCTGCGCCGGGCGGCCGTAGGTGATACCGCTAAGTTGCATCCGCTGGAGTTTATCGCCGGTCAGAATGTCGATGACCTGGGGCGACCGGGCAAAACACTGGATCTGGACTGCCTCAGCCGCTGGCTGGCCAGCGAGAGCGACCAGCCTTGGTATCGCATTGATCCGCTGAAGATCAACGTGTCGGCGGTGACACCACTGATGTCCTTTGCGTTCGCCCAGCGTCACCGGATTCTGGCGGTGGAAGTGAATGATCGGGAGGTCACCATTGCCAGTGCCCAGCCCTTTGTCCAGAGCTGGGAAGACAACCTGCGGCATGTGCTCAAGCGCGATATCCGCCGGGTCATTGCCAATCCGGAAGACCTGCAGCGCTATTCGGTGGAGTTCTATCGACTCGCTCGCTCCGTGACCGGCGCCAATGCGACCGATCAGAAGGCCAGCGGTGTCGGCAACTTCGAGCAGCTGCTTAACCTGGGCAGCATGAGTCAGGAGCCGGACGCCAACGATGCCCATGTGGTCAACATCGTCGACTGGCTGTTCCAGTACGCCTTCGAGCAGCGTGCCAGCGATATTCATATCGAGCCGCGGCGCGATTCCGGTTGCGTGCGTCTGCGTATCGATGGCGTGCTGCACACCGTTTATCAATTTCCGATTCAGGTCACCATGGCGGTGGTCAGCCGGCTGAAAACCCTTGGCCGGATGAATGTGGCGGAGAAGCGCAAGCCGCAGGACGGCCGGATCAAGACCCGGGCGCCGAAGGGCAATGAAGTCGAGCTGCGGCTCTCGACCCTGCCGACCGCCTTTGGCGAAAAATTGGTGATGCGGATCTTCGATCCGGATGTGCTGCTGCGCAGTTTTGATCAGCTGGGCTTTTCCGCTGAGGATCAGCGCCGCTGGCAGCAGATGGTCAGCCAGCCCAACGGTATTGTGCTGGTCACCGGGCCGACCGGCTCCGGCAAGACCACCACGCTGTACACCACGCTCAAACAACTGGCCACGCCGCAGGTCAACGTCTGCACCATCGAAGATCCCATCGAGATGGTTGAAGACAGCTTTAACCAGATGCAGGTGCAGCACAACATCGACCTCAACTTTGCCAGCGGCGTGCGCGCGCTGATGCGGCAGGACCCGGACATCATCATGGTGGGCGAGATTCGAGACCTGGAGACCGCCGAGATGGCGATCCAGGCTGCGCTGACCGGGCACCTGGTGCTGTCGACCCTGCACACCAACGATGCACCCAGCGCGGTCAGCCGGCTGATTGAACTGGGCGTTGCGCCCTATCTGATCAAGGCTACAGTGCTGGGCGTGATGGCCCAGCGACTGGTGCGCACGCTGTGCCCGCACTGCAAGGCGCCGGCACCGGTGGACGCGGAGGCCTGGGTGGATCTGACCCAGCCGTGGAGTGCACCGCTGCCGACCCGTTCGCACGCCGCTGCGGGCTGCCTGGAATGCCGGGAGACCGGCTATCGCGGCCGCGCGGGTGTGTATGAGCTGATGATGCTGAGCGATGGCATCAAGGCGCTGATACATAACGACACCGACATCGCGCAGCTGCGGCGTCAGGCCTACAAGGAAGGGATGCACAGTTTGCGCCTGTCCGGCGCGCAGAAGGTCGGCGCCGGGCTGACTACGATCGAGGAAGTGTTACGGGTGACGCCGAACAGTCAGCAAAGCTGAGCTCGCCGAGCCCGATCAGGCTCGGCGAGGTATCACTCAGAACGAACCGACCACGTGCATGGCCAGCCAGGTGTCCGGCTCCTGGCCTTCGCTGGTGGCGTTGGCACTGACGATCAGCTTGAACGGCGAGAGCCTCCAGATGCCGCCGACCGAGGCGCGTAGCCAGCTGTCTTTGGCGCTGCTGATGTCAATTGCAAAAGTGTCTATTCCGCCCAGCGTGCCGCGCACGTCGGAACTCGACTCATCGAAACGGTGTACCGCTTCCAGGCCCGAGGTCAGGCTGAAGGTGGGGGTCAGTGGTTTCAATGCATTGACACCGGCACGGGCCTCCGAGGTCGACAGGTCGCTGTCGGCGAAGACCGCCGGGGCCTGACCTGCGCGTTCGCTGTACCCGTCAAGCTCGGCCTTGCTATGGGACAGTTCGACGAAGGGTGACAAGCCGGCGCCGGCCAGCGAGCCGGCGTTTTCCCAGTCGGTGCGCAGGCGCAGCGCCCAGGTGCTGGCGTCGGTCTTGCCGACCGAGCTGTCCGCCGCATCATTGTTTAGATAGCCGCGTCGAAGATCCAAGGCGGCCTCGCTGTAGTAGGCGCTTAAGGTGCCCCATGCATTGCTGCCGAGCAGGCTGACCGGGCTGATCAGCTCCACGACCAGATACTCGCCGCGCTGATCCTGCGTGCCGCCGAACGACGTGTCTTGCTGGCTCCAGGATTTGCCCAGGCCGACGCCGATCTGGGCCCGGCTGTCATTGATTACCCAGCAGCCCCCCAGCTCTGCCAGCTTGAGTGAACCGTCGCTCTGCGCACGGTTATCCGTGCCCCAGTCGCCCGACGCCCACAGGCAGCTTTGGGTGCCGGGTTCGGCGCGCATCTCCAGCGGAGTGCCGTGACTGCCATGCAGCACCAGTGACGACTGGGCGATGGCTCCCTGCAGCAGCAGTGGTTGCTCTGAGAGGCTTTGCAGGCGCGATGGCGTCAGCAGTGAACGCAGCACCAGGTGCAGAGTCGACTCTTTCTGGATGTTGTAGTCGCCGAGTGTGCGGCCTTCCTCTAGTTGCTTGCCGGCAAAAATCAGGCGCTGATTCTCGGGAGCGATGCCTGTCTTGTCCTGAACCTTGGCTTTGACGTTTTCGATGGTGTCGTTTGACTCTACCTCCAGCGCGATCTTCTGGCCGGTCAGGGTTGTGACGAAAATCTGCATGGCAAAGCTGGGCAGGGAGGCGCACAGCAGCAGTGCGGCGAGAAGGGTATTGAGGATCGGCTTCACGTGGACGTCCGTGTGTGGTTGTTTGATGGCAAAGTGCCAAATGTACGCCTTGTCGGTCGCGGTTGCACGCGCTGGTGCACGGTCGCGCGATGCCATCGCTAGATGCCTGCTAGAATGCGCGCTTTCGCTCACGTATCTCCGCGGGACCGCCCATGAACTACCGCCACAGCTATCACGCCGGCAATCACGCCGACGTTCTCAAACATGCGCTGCTGCGCCGCCTACTGGAGCTGATGCAGCGCAAGGAGACGCCGCTGTGCTGTTTCGATAGCCATGCGGGTACGGCGCTGTACGATCTGCAGGGCGAGGCCGCGGGCAAGACCGGCGAGTACGTCGACGGCATTGGCCGGCTTTGGCAGCGTGACGATCTGCCGCTATGGCTGGCTGATTACCGCGACGCAGTCGCCCGCCACAACCCCGATGGCGCGCTGCGCTGGTATCCGGGCTCACCGCAGATCATGGCCGAATTGTTGCGCGAGCAGGACCGCATGATCGTCAGCGAACTGCATCCGGAAGACGCCGAAACCCTGCGCGAGCACTTTGCCGGTCAGCCGGATATTGCGGTGCATCAGCGCAACGGTTATGAATTGCCCAAGGCCTTTTTGCCGGTGCCGGAAAAACGTGCGCTCTGGCTGCTGGACCCACCGTTCGAGAAGACCGACGACCTGGAGCGCTGCGTTGCCGGTGTCGCGCAGGCGATCAGTCGCATGCGGCAAACGGTCATTGCGATCTGGTATCCGATCAAGGATCAGCGTCTGCTCAAGGACTTCTATCAGGGTATCGCGGACAGCGGCGCGCCCAAGGCGTTGCGAGTCGAGTTGAATGTGCGTCCGGTCGACAACCAGCTGGGCCTGAACGGTTCCGGCATGATGCTGATCAATCCGCCGTGGCCGATCTGGGAGGAGCTGGAACAGGTGCTGCCGTGGCTCAGCCGCGAACTGGCGCAGGCCGGTGGCGGCAGCTGGCGGATGGATTGGCTCGCCGGCGCGCCCTGATATCAGAGTGCACCGGGGCGCATTGGCGTAGGGGCGCGGCATGCCGCGCCCGCCTGGATTATCGCGCGATGAGTCAGGTAGGGCGGAGAACGCCGCAGGCTTCTCCGCCGTTGGACTCAACTCTCCAGCTTGAACGTCAGCCCTGCGTGCTCCTGCAGGCGCTTGATCAGTTTGTCGCCCATCGCCGGAGCGGTCGTCCAGATACCGCCCTGGGTCTCGGTGGCGTCGCGCACCAGACAGATCGCGCTCTCGGCGATCATGCGTGAGGTTGAGCCGTAGCCGGGGTCACGCTTGCCGGCAACGCTGGCTTTCAGGCTGCGGCCGTCGGCAGCTTCGCCGATAAACAGCACATCGTAGAAGCCGGTCTCGCGCTCTTCCTTGCTGGGGCCTTCGCCCGGTTTCGGCGCATCATCGCTGGCCAGTGACTTGTCGCCGGCAACCGCCTTGGCGATGGCTTCGCCCTGCTCGCCGGGACCGGTCAGCAGCATTTCGTCGTAGACGAAATCTTCGCCGTAGGCGTGGCCCAGCAACGCGTTGGAGCGATGGACGTTACGGGTGTTGATGGCAGCCATGATGAACGGGGCTGCCCAGCTGCCCAGTGACTCGTCGTACTCGGGCTTCATTGCCGGGGGCTGCGCCGGGCCAGTAAAGCCGGGTGTCAGGGCAAACGGATTGGCCAGCAGCTTGAATATCTCGGGGTTGGCCTTGGCCGCTGCCATGGTTGCCTTCAGGCTGGCGGCGGTACCGCCGGAGAAGGTGCCCTTCATCTTGCGTACCCGACCCTTGACGCGCGGCAGCGCACAGCCGAGTTGCTCCTTCGCGGCCTGCTGCAGGAAGTAGACCCCCAGATCAAAGGGAATGGAGTCGAAACCGCAGGAGAAGACGATACGTGCGCCGCTATGCTTCGCCGTCTCGCCGTGGGCGTCGATCATCTGTCGCATCCAGGCCGGCTCGCCGCACAGGTCCACGTAATCGGTGCCGGTTTCCGCGCAGATGCGTACCAGTTCCGGACCATAGAGCTGGTACGGGCCAACAGTGGTCAGCACGACTTTGGTGCGCTCAACCATCGCTTTCAGGCTCGCCAGGTCCTCGGTATCGGCAACGACCAGCGGCGTGCTGGACGGCGCGCCGATTTCATCGCGTACGGCTTCCAGCTTGCTCTGGCTGCGGCCGGCCATGGCCCAGCGCAGGTTGCTGTCGTTGCCGTACTCCTGGCACAGATACTCGGCTACCAGGCGGCCGGTATAGCCGGTCGCGCCGTAAACGATGACGTCGAACTCACGGGTGTTGCTCATCAAAGGGTCCTCATGGTTTGCAGGGTCGGGTGCGCAGTCGATCTGAACTTGCCGTGTCTGAGCCAGTCCCAAATGCTGAGGGCTCTGCCGACGCTGGCATTGAGTCTGGCACAGATCGGGCGTTCGTCGAGCGTTGTTGCTGCTCAGCGTCGCCTGCCTGCCAGGCAGAGTAAATGCGCCGAAGCGGATTTCGGCAGGGCGAATGATCACGAATAAACCGGACCGATGACGCGACTGGCCCCCGGCGCCTATAGTAGTGGAGCCGTTGGCGACGCCGAGCGGTACCAGCAAACAGGTCAAGGAGATCGAAATGGCAGCAGAAAAGACAACCCAACCCGCAGCCAAAGACGCCGAACTTGCGGCCAGCAAAGCGGCTGTCGGGGAGGCCTACGAGAAGCTGCTGGAGGCGCGAGATCACTTCAAGGCGGCGGCCCAGGCAGCCGGCATGGATGTCAGGCAGGATGCGCTCGAGCAATTGCTCAAGGGCCGGGAAAAGGCCGAGGCGCTCGGTGATCAGGCAACCAGCTATGTGCGTGAAAAACCGCTGGCGACCCTGGGGATCGCATTCGCAGCCGGATTCGTGCTGGCTCAGCTGTTTTCGCGCAAATGAGCGACGAGCGTGAATCGCCGCAGGAATCTGATGAGCAACAAGCCGACTCCCGTTCAGCCGCGCAGGATGCCGACACGCTCAAGGCGGTAAGCGAGCTGGTAGACCACACTGCGGCTTGGTTGCGCCAGTTGAGTGCTGCGGGTGGTGAACTGGCTACCCTGCTGCGCCTTGAGTGGCAGCTGACGCTGGGCGATGCCCGACGGATGCTGCTGCTCTCGCTGCTGCTTGTGCCGCTAGTGCTGTTCACCTGGCTGCTGTTCAGTCTGCTGCTGGGCTGGCTGATCTGGCAGTCGAGTGGCCAGGTTGCCGTCGCGCTGCTGTGCGTGCTGGCGCTGCATGTGCTCGGAATCGCGCTGTTGCTGCGGCAACTTAAGCGTTATCGGGAGTCGCTCGGCTTTCGCCGCACCCAAGCCCACCTGAAACGCCTGATGCAGGGAGACGCACATGAAGCGAGCACAGCTGATAGCCGAGATTGAGCAACTGGACCACCAGCTGGCGTTGCGCATCGATATTGTTCACTTGAGCGGTGCGCTGGTGCAGCATCAGCTGGGCAGGATTCCCCCGGCGCTGCTGGTTGGCAGCGGTGCGCTGGCCGGGGCATTGAGCCAGCGTCTGGGTGCCGGGCGTTCACGCTCGCTCGGGATGCTCGGTGTTCGCTTGTTGCCGATGGCCGAGAGCCTGTTGCGCATGGTTCGGCAGTTGTGGAGCCCGCTGTGAGCGATCACTGCGAGATATCCGGGCAGGGCGAATCCGGTCAGTCCAGTGAACTGCCACGCGGTGATCAGTCCAGCCGGCAGGTATTGATCTGGCTGCTGGCACTGGCCTGTCTCTATACCCTGTATTTTGCCAAGACGTTGTTGCTGCCGGTGGTGGTGGCCGCGCTGTTTGCATTGCTGCTGAGTCCGCTGGTTGCCCTGTTCAAGCGCTTCCATGTGCCGCGTACCTTTTCTGCCCTGCTGTTGCTGACGGCGATCGGCGGGCCTTTTACCCTGCTGGGTACGCAGCTGGCCGAGCCGGCGGAGAAATGGATC
This sequence comes from Halopseudomonas sp. MFKK-1, assembly GCF_027474385.1. Taxonomy (NCBI): domain Bacteria; kingdom Pseudomonadati; phylum Pseudomonadota; class Gammaproteobacteria; order Pseudomonadales; family Pseudomonadaceae; genus Halopseudomonas; species Halopseudomonas sp. MFKK-1. The sequence continues at coordinate 478,954 of NZ_CP114836.1, read as the reverse complement.
AAGCGCCTGCCCGAGCTGTCGGCGCAGTTGTCGCAGGAGCTGGACGCCTTTGGTCGGCGGCTGGCGCCGACGCAGGCTCCAGCGCCTCAGGAAGCGGAGGAATCTGATGGGCTCCGTCTGTTTGGCTGGTTCCGGGAGGAGAAGGCTGCTCCTGCGCCGGCTTCTGCGTCCGCTTCCGGTAACGATCCGGCGTTGTCGGACCGGGTCATGCAGGGCGGTATGGAGGTGATGGTCAAGGCGCTGGGGGCGACGCCTGCGGTCCTTGCGCAGTTTTTCACCTTTCTGGTGCTGGTGCTGTTCATGTTGATCTTCGGTCCGTCACTCTACAGCACCTTTATCCGGGTGCTGCCGCAGGTCCGTGACAAGCACGCGGCTACCGAGTTGCTGGAGCAGGTTCAGCGTGAGCTGTCGCGCTACATCCTGACCGTCAGTCTGATCAACACACTGCTGGGAGCTGTTACCGCCGGGGTCCTCATGCTGATGGGTGTAGAGGACGCGCTGCTTTGGGGGGTGATGGTCGGCTTGCTCAATTTTGCGCCCTATGTCGGCCCGGTCATCGGCATGCTGGTGCTCTGTCTGGCCGGTGTGTTGCAGTACGGCCCAAGCCTGGGGGCGTTGTTGCCCGCGCTGGTGTTCTTCTGTATCAACCTGGTTGAAGCGCAGTTTATTACCCCAACCGTGCTGGGGCAGCGGATGCGGCTGCATCCGCTGGTGCTGATGCTGTGGCTCATTCTGTGGGGCTGGTTGTGGGGTGTAGTCGGCGTGCTGATCGCTGTGCCGTTGCTGGTCTGCCTGAAGCTGGCCGCCGACCGCCTTAACCTGCTGCCGCATTGGGTGAAACTGATCGAAAGCCCGATCTGAGGTTCAGGCGGGCGTGGGTGCGCGGCGTACCATCAGTACCGCGCTGATGATCAGCAGCCCGCCAATCAGCATGCGCAGGGTGGGCTGCTCGGCGAACAGCCACCAGGCAATCAGAATGCCGTATACCGGTTCCAGCGCGAAGAACAGCGAGGCAGTGCGCGCGTTCAGCACGCGCAGGCTGGAGACAAACAGCACCTGCGCCAGCCCGGTGCAGAATACGCCCAGCAAGCCGATCCACAGCCAGTCCAGTGCCGGCATCTGCGCCAGCGCCAGGGTGCCGGTGGGCAATGCGATCAGCGCTACCACCAGACTTTGCCAGCAGGCGATCTGTACCGGGTGCAGGTGCCCGCTGGTCAACCGGTTGCCGACCGATACGGCGGCGAAACAGAAACCCGAGAGGATCGCCCACAGCAAGCCTTCCGTATTTTCGGCCTGCAGGCTGAACTCGGCGGGGATCAGCAGCAGCCCGGCGCAGACCAGTCCTACCTTGACCAGATCCTGTCGGCTTGGGTGTTCGCGCCAGAACACCGCCTCCAGCAGCACCACGAACGCCGGGAAGCTGGCAAAGCCGAGTGTGGCGATGCCGACGCCGGACAGCTTGATGGCATGAAAGAAGGTCAGCCAGTGGATCGCCAGAAATACACCGCACAGCACCAGGCTGGCCAGGTGACGGCGTGTCAGCTGGCGGACCAGCGGCAAACTGCCCAGTTGCGCGAAGAGCACCAGCGCAACCACAGCAAACAGCGCTCTGCCAAGCACGATTGCGTCCGGAGTGGTACTGGCCAGCTTGCCGAACACCCCGGTCAGGCCGAACAGCAAGGCGGCAACGTGCATGAAAAGCAGGGCACGATTGTGTGTCAGGTTGGTCATGGCGGTCTCAAACACGGGTAACAGGGCGCGATGGTAGCGTGCCCGCCCATACGCTGCTGTTGCGAGGCTGCTGAAATTTGTCGTGCTAGTGCTGCTTGCGCAGGCTGCTGGGTGACTGCTGCCAGTGTTTGCGGAAGGCCTGGGTGAAGGCGCTCTGGCTGCCATAGCCGCAACGCGCAGCAATCTCGCTGACAGGCAGGCGGCTGTGCTCAAGCAACTGACGTGCGCGTAGCAGGCGTCGACGACGCAGGTACTCCAGCGGTGTGCAGCCCAGATCCTGCAGGCACCAGTGATTGAAGCGCGAGGACGACAGGCCACTCAGACGTGCCAGGTCAGCCACCTCAAGCGGGTACGCCATGTGAGCCTCGATGAACGCATTGAGCTTTTCCAGTGGCAGGCGCCTGGCTGGTGCCGGCTGGCCCAGCAGGGAGCCTAGCAGCAGGGCGGCACTTTGCTCGGCCAGCCAGGGTTGCTGGTCAATCAGGCCGGCCAGGCTGCTGACCAGCCGGGTCTGGGCTGGCGTCAACGGGCTCAGGCGGCTGTGCTCGAGCAGCTGAAGCTGGCTGTCACGTTGCGGTTCCAGCCCGGGTAGCGGCGCATCAGGATCGACGTCGAGGACCAGGCAGCGGCCCTGATCAGGGCTGAAGAACGCGTGACGGTCGCTGGCGGCGATGATCGCTACGCGGCCGGCCTGCACCGGACCACCATCGTTGTTGAAGGCCAACTCAAGGGTGCCTTGCAGCCCAAACACCAGTTGTGCCTGTTCTTCATGGGTGTGCGCGGCAGCGTCACCGGAGTAGTGATGAATATCAAGGCGGGTCGTCGACATCGGGCTATTCTATGCAAGCGTGGGCTGCTTGCACAGCGGTCGGCGACAGGGGCACGGAAGCTGCCATGGTTGATATCACAATGGTATCATTTGAGTTCGCTTCACTCTTTGCCCGGATGACCGATTTGAATAACGAGACTCATGGCCTGCGTTCCTGGCTGGAGCGTCTGAACCGCGCCGAGCTGCCGGCCATGGCCGTGGTAGTTCACGATCTGCTGCGGTTGTCGCAGTCTGAAACCGCCTCGGTCGCCCAATTGACCGAGGTGCTGATGCGCGATGCAGCGTTGGCCTCCAAGGTGCTGCGTGTCAGCAACAGTGTCTACTGCAACCCCGGCCGCGAGGTGATCAAGACGCTTTCTCGCGCGGTTGTGGTGGTGGGCTTTGATCAGGTGCGGATGATCGGTCTGTCGGTCAGCCTGCTGGATGGTCTGTTGAAAAACTCCCCACGTGAACAGCTACAGGCGTTGCTTGCTCGCTCCTTTCACGGAGCTGTGCAGGCGCGCAACATGGCGCAGTATCTGAACCAGCGCCAGCAGGAAGAGGTGTTTATCGCCACCCTGCTGAGCCATATCGGTGAATTGGCGTTCTGGAGCCATGCGGGCAAGACCGCCGACCGTCTGGTTGCCAGCCTCAATGAACCGGGAGTGGACCCGGACAAGGTGCTCAAGCGCGAAATCGGCGTGACCTTCGACCAGTTGACCGTCGGCCTGCTGAAGACCTGGAATATGGGCGAGATCGGTCAGCTGATCCAGGCCAGTCGCAACAGCGACGGACCCGCCGCCCGCGCGGTGGCTCTGGGCAGCACACTGGCCGAGCGGGTAGCCGGCAAGGGCTGGACCCATGAGTCGGTTCAGGCGCTGATTGAGCCGGTTGCCGAGTTGATCGGTACCGATGCCGAGCATGCCTGGCAGCAACTGGTGGGCAGTGGGCAGGAGGCGGTGCGCATCGCCGGCAACTGCTCCAACGCCGATCTGCAGCAATGGATTCCGCGCGCGGATGATCTGCCTCTGGATCTGTCCGCCTTGTTGCAGATGGAGGTGGTACCCGGGCGGCCTTCGGTCGATGAAGTATCGGCAGAGCGCAAACCCGAGGTGGAGGCGGACCCGCTGCTGCAGCCTAATCTGGAAATGCTCAAGCTGTCGGTTGACCATCTCAAGCTGATGGCCCGCGCGCCGATGGATGTGGATACCATTCTGCACACCGTCATGCAGGGTTTGCATCGTGGCGCCGGGATTGAGCGTATTGCCCTGATGGTGCTGGCGGAGCAGCAGACCCAGTTCAGGGTGCGTACGGCCATCGGCAAGGGCACGCAGCGCTGGAGGGAAACCTTTGCGCTGCCCTGTGACGATGGGTCGAAGCATATTTTCGGTCATGCACTGGCACAGCGCGACTGCCTCTGGCTCGGCGGTCCGAAGAGTCAGGAGCTGCAATCACTGGTAACCCCGGCGGTGGTCGAACTGGTGGGTAGCGGTCCGTTTGCGATCGCGCCCGTTATCGCCGGCAGCCGCCGGGTGGGTGTGCTCTATGGCGATATGCGGCTGTCGGGCCGAGCGCTGAGTGCCAGTCAGCTGGCGGCCTTCAAGCGCGTCGCCGAGCTGACCGGGCTTTGCCTGCAGCGGCTCAGTCAGCGCTGAGCCGTTTGTTCAACCCGGAAGACACACTCCGGTGCCGCCCAGACCGCAGTAGCCGCCGGGGTTCTTGGCCAGATACTGCTGGTGGTAGTCCTCGGCGTAGTAGAAGGTTGGCGCGGGCAGGATCTCGGTAGTGATCTCGCCCAGGCCGGCCTCCTGCAGCGCATTGGCATAGTTGGCCTTGCTGGCCTCGGCGATGGCGCGCTGGGCCATGTCGCTGACGTAGATGCCGGATCGGTATTGGGTGCCCTGGTCATTGCCCTGGCGCATGCCCTGGGTCGGGTTGTGCGATTCCCAGAACACCTTGAGCAGGTGCTGCAGTGACACCGCCTCCGGATCGAACGCCACCAGCACCACCTCGTTATGGCCGGTCATTCCGGAGCAGACTTCCTCGTAGGTCGGGTTGGGCGTCAGGCCGCCGGCGTAGCCAACTGCAGTGCTGTATACGCCGGGCACCTGCCAGAAGCGTCGCTCGGCACCCCAGAAGCAGCCAAGGCCGACGATCAGCGTCTGCATCTGCTCGGGGAAGGGGGGATGCAGTGGCGTACCCAGGACGCTATGGGTGGTCTGGCTGGTCTGAATCGGAGTGTCGCGACCGGGTAAGGCCTCTTCGGCCGTGGGCAGGCGCAGCTTGTGTTCAGGTAGGCGTTGGAAGAACATTTTTCGGCTCCTTCAGCGCTGCAGTTCGCCGCGCTGTTCCAGCAGGTCACGCACCAGATACAGGGCAGCCAGGGCGCGGCCTTCGGTAAAGTTGCTGCGGGCATTCAGTTCGCTAAGTTTGTACAGATCGACCTGGTCCACCCGGATCGGCTCTGGCTCGTCGCCCGGCAGGCGTTTTTCGTACAGGTTGCGGGCCAGCACTACCGCGATCTTCTGGCTCATGTAACCCGGCGAGAGCGACAAATGGGTCAGAAATTCCAGTTGTTCTGCACCAAAACCGGCCTCTTCCATCAGTTCGCGGTTGGCGGCCTCCAGCACGTCCTCGCCCGGTTCAACCAGCCCCTTTGGTAGTGACAGCTGATAGTCGTCCGTGCCGCCGCAATATTCCTCGATCAGCACCGCGGTGCGGTTGTCGCGCAGGGCAACCACCATGACGGCACCGTAACCCTGACCCTTGTTGACCAGCCGTTCATAGGTCCGCTCCACTCCGTTGCTGAAGCGCAACTGGACTTGCTCAACGGTAAACAGGCGGCTCTTGGCGACAATCTTTGCTTCCAGCGTTTCCGGCTTCTGCGGCATGGGGGCTCCGTGGTGATCGACCGATTGCGTGGGACGTGCTGAGCATCGCCGCCTGAGCTTTGGTGTTCAGGGTGGGTTGAGTCAACCAGCGCGTCCGCTGGTATCATAGCCGCACCTCAAGCCCAAGCCCAACCGCCAATGCTCAACTGGAATGCAATTGATACCGTGCTGCTCGATATGGACGGCACACTGCTCGATCTGCACTTTGATAACCACTTCTGGCTGGAGCACATGCCGGCCTGCTATGCCCGTCATCACGGCCAGTCGATTGAATGGGCCAAGACGGAATTGTACGCCATGATGAATGCCATTCAGGGCCAGCTGGACTGGTACTGTCTGGACTACTGGACCCGTGAGCTGGGGCTGCCGATTGTCGAATTGAAGCGCGAGATTGCGCATCTCATCAGCCTGCGCCCGGACGCCGACACCTTCCTGCGGGCACTGCAACGCAGTGGCCGGCAGGTGGTGCTGATCACCAACGCTCATCGGGATTCACTGTCGCTGAAGATGGAGCGGGTGGAGTTGCGTACCTGGTTTCAGCGGCTGATCAGCTCCCACGATTACGGCTACCCCAAGGAAACCCAGGCGTTCTGGCACGCCCTGCAGGCCGACATGCCGTTCGACCCCGAGCGTACGCTGTTTATCGACGACAGCCTCAGTGTGCTGCGTTCAGCGCGCGAATATGGCATTGCCCACCTGCTGGCCGTGCGCGAGCCCGACAGCCGAGGCGCGCGGCGAGATACCGAAGAGTTTGAGGCGGTGGAGGATTACGCGGAGCTGTCTGCCGACATCACCCGCGCTAGCGCGGGCTGAGTCGGTAGCTCCAAGCCTCAAGCCGCAAGCTACAAGACGACCCCGTGAGGTGTTGTGTCGCGCGGGTTTTCTTTTGACTGCGCGTCGCCGCAAATAGCGCTTGGAAACACTTGATGGCCGCGGCGCCGAACCCATCCTGATTTGGCTTGTGGCTTGTGGCTTGTGGCTTGTGGCTTGTGGCTTGTGGCTTGTGGCTTGTGGCTTGCCCTAGCCCTTCCCCTTGGTGCGCGTCTGGTTGGGTCGGGCGGTTTTCTCGATGTAGTCAATGATCAGGCCGGCGACGTCCTTGCCGGTGGTGGTCTCGATGCCTTCCAGACCTGGGGAGGAGTTCACTTCCATGACTACAGGGCCGTGGTTGGAACGCAGGATGTCGACCCCGGCCACGCTCAGGCCCATGACCTTGGCGGCCCGTACGGCGGTCATCCGCTCTTCCGGGGTGATCTTGATCAGGCTGGCGCTGCCACCGCGGTGCAGGTTGGAACGGAATTCGCCGGGCTTGGCCTGACGCTTCATGGCAGCGATCACCTTGTCGCCTACTACCAGGCAGCGAATGTCAGCGCCGCCGGCTTCGCGAATGTATTCCTGCACCATGATGTTGGCTTTCAGGCCCATAAAGGCTTCTAGCACCGACTCGGCGGCCTTTTCGGTTTCACACAGCACCACACCGATACCCTGGGTGCCTTCCAGCAGTTTGATCACCAGCGGCGCGCCGCCAACCATGCTGATCAGGTCCGGAATGTCGTCGGGGGAGTGGGCGAAGCCGGTTACCGGCAGGCCCACGCCCTTGCGGGCCAGCAGTTGCAGCGAGCGCAGCTTGTCGCGCGAGCGGCTGATGGCTACCGACTCGTTGAGCGGGAACACGCCCATCATCTCGAATTGGCGCAGTACTGCAGTGCCGTAGAAGGTGATAGAGGCGCCGATACGCGGAATCACCGCGTCGAAGCCTTCCAGCTCTTCGCCCTTGTAGTGAATCGACGGCTTGTGGCTGGCGATGTTCATGTAGGCGCGCAGGGTGTCGATTACCCGCACCTCGTGGCCACGTTCTGTCGCCGCCTCGATTAACCGGCGGGTGGAGTACAAATTGGCGTTACGCGACAGAATCGCAATCTTCATTCTGGGTCCCTTGACGCTGCAATGCGCTGTAGTGGGGGTATGTAAGGGTATGGTCTATCAGCGAGGCGTTTCGAGCAGGGGCTTTTCCTGCACGAAACGGAGTCCCGGATTGATTACCAGCTGGGCATCCTGCATCGCCGTGCAGCCGATCAGCATGCGATAGCGCATGGCTTTTCGGCAGGTCAGGGTTATCTCAACGTCCCAGCGTCGATCACCCAGTACCATCGGTGTGCGGATGACGTGACGCTCCTGCATCTGACCGTTGGAACTCTTGATTCGTTTCAAGTCGACCAGGCGGGCTTCACAGCTCCGGGTGTATTGACGGGTACGGCTACCAATGTGCGCATCAAAGCGAACCCAGGTCTGGTCGTCACGCTCGAAGGTGCGGATGTTACTGGCATGCAGGGCAGAGGTTTTGGCGCCGCTGTCGATCTTGGCGATCATCTGGCTTATGCCGAGTTCGGGCAGCGCGACCCACTCTCGCAGGCCGATCACGCTCAGATGATCAAAGGTTTTCACAGCGGTATCTCCAGGCCCGGGGCCATTGGGCGCGCATCATGCTGCAAGTCTCCGGTTTCGACAAGCCTGTTATAGTGCGCCTGCGAGAGGAGTACAAACCCGATGCAGCAAGAAGGCAAAGTCCGCCTGGATAAATGGCTCTGGGCGGCCCGTTTTTTCAAGACCCGTTCGCTGGCCAAGGCGGCCATCGAAGGCGGGAAGGTGCAGTGCGCAGGCGAGCGCTGCAAGGCCAGCAAGGAGATCCGTGTCGGCGATGTGTTGAGCATTCGTCAGGGGCTGGATCAGAAGACGGTAGAGGTGCTGGTGCTGTCCGAGCAGCGCCGTGGCGCGCCTGAAGCGCAGTTGCTCTATCGCGAGAGCGAGGGCAGCATTGCCGCACGCGAGGCGGCAGCGGCGCAACGCAAGGCGCTGGGCGCCGGCGGGCAGATCAGTGACGGCCGGCCGAGCAAGAAGCAGCGCCGGCAGATCTTCCGTTTTCGCGATGAACGTAATACACCGGCCGAGGACTGATTGGGTATAATCGCGCCTTTTGAAGGTGCATCATGGCCGCTCAGGACATTACCCAACGCTTTCTGTTTGAAAACGCCGACGTGCGCGGCGAGCTGGTGTCCGCCGATCAGAGCTACCGCGAAATCCTCGCCAAGCACCCCTATCCGCAGCAGGTTCAGGCGCTGCTGGGTGAAATGCTGGCAGCCGCGGTGCTGCTCTCGACCACCATCAAATTCGACGGGCTGCTGATTCTGCAGGCCCGTTCCAGCGGTCCGCTGTCGACCCTGATGGTCGAGTGTTCCAGCAAACAGGGGGTGCGCGGCATCGCCCGGTATGCCGACGATCTCAGCGGTGAAACCCTCGGTGAGTTGATGCCCGACGGCGTGCTGGCGATTACCATCGATCCGGACAAGGGGCAGCGCTACCAGGGCATCGTGTCGCTGGAAGGCGGCTCGCTGGCCGAATCGCTGGGCAGCTACTTCGCCAACTCCGAGCAGCTGCCGACCCGTTTCCGGCTGCATGCCGATGGTCGCGTAGCCCGCGGCTTCCTGCTGCAGGCGCTGCCGGCCGACCGTCAGAAGGACGAGCAGGAGCGCGCCGATACCTGGGCACACCTGAACGTGCTGGCCGATACCATTACCGCCGAAGAGCTTATTGGTCTGGATAACGAAACCCTGCTGCATCGCCTCTATCACCAGGAAGAGGTGCGACTGTTTGACGCGCAGCCGGTGCATTTCGAATGCAGCTGCTCGATGGAGCGTTCCGGCAATGCGCTGGTCAGCCTCGGGCAGGACGATGTCCTCGCGCTGCTAGAAGAACAGGGCGGTGAGATCACGGTCGACTGTCAGTTCTGCAATAGCCGTTACCGTTTTGATGAGCCCGCGGTGCAGGCGCTTTTTGCCGCTGCAGCCGAGCACGCGAAGGGTTTGCATTAAACGACAACGGCGCGGGCTTAGCGACTTTGTCTTTTTTTTGGCATAATGGCGCGCCTGCGCGCTGAGTCCGCGCTGAGTCAATGGACGAAAACCAACCTGAACCCCCACGGACTTAGGCCGAATCGGTCGGTCTTTAGATAGATACATTCGGTCAAAGTCGAAGAGGACCCTGTTTGATGACGCAAGCTACCAATACCGTGTACACCGACCTGAGCGTGGCACACCTGATCGAGCTGGCCATTCAGCGCAACGAAGGCCAACTGGCAGATACTGGCGCTCTGGTAGTCAAGACCGGTGCACGTACCGGCCGCTCGCCGATGGACCGTTTTATCGTTGACGAGCCGTCCACCAGCTCTGCGATTGCCTGGGGCGCGGTAAACCGTCCGTTCCCGGCTGACAAGTTTGACGCCCTGTGGGCCCGCGTTGCCGACTATCTGGGCGCGCGCGAAAGCTTCGTATCCCACGTCCACGTTGGTGCCGATCCGGCCCACTACCTGCCGGTCGTGATGGAAACCGAGACGGCATGGCACAACGTGTTCGGTCGCACCCTGTTCATCAATCCGGAAGCCTACAACCCGGCTTCTCGCGATGAATGGCAGATCATGAACGCCCCGTACTTCGTCTGCGAGCCTGAGCGTGACGGTACCAACAGCGAAGGCTGCGTGATCATCAACTTCGCCCAGCGCAAGGTCCTGCTGGCCGGCATGCAATACGCCGGTGAAATGAAGAAAGCCATGTTCTCCGTGCAGAACTTCCTGTTGCCGGCCAAGGACGTGCTGCCGATGCACTGTGCCGCCAACGTCGGCGACAATGGTGACACCACCCTGTTCTTCGGTCTGTCCGGCACCGGCAAGACCACCCTGTCTGCCGACGAGTCCCGTAACCTGATCGGTGACGACGAGCACGGCTGGGCAGAAGGCTCCGTGTTCAACATCGAAGGTGGCTGCTACGCCAAGTGCATCGACCTGTCGCAGAAGAACGAGCCGGTCATCTGGAATGCCATCAAGTTCGGCTCCATCGTCGAGAACGTGGTTATCGACCCGGTTACCCGTCATGCCGACTACACCGATGTCAGTCTGACCCAGAACACCCGTGCCGCCTACCCGCTGGAGCACGTCGAGAAGCGCGTTGTTGCCAATATGGCCGGTGAGCCGAACGCGATCATCTTCCTGACCTGTGACCTGACTGGTGTGCTGCCGCCGGTGTCCATCCTGAACAACGAGCAGGCCGCCTACCACTTCCTGTCCGGTTACACCGCGCTGGTCGGTTCGACCGAAATGGGTTCGGGCGGCGGTATCAAGTCGACCTTCTCTACCTGCTTCGGCGCGCCGTTCTTCCCGCGTCCCGCCGGCGAGTACGCCGAGCTGCTGATCAAGCGCATCAATGCGTTCGGCAGCAAGGTCTACCTGGTCAACACCGGCTGGACCGGTGGCCCGTACGGTACCGGCAGCCGCTTCAGTATTCCGACTACCCGCGCGATCATTGCGGCAATTCAGTCTGGCGCGCTGGTTGGTGTCGAGACCGAGCACCTGCCGGTTATCAATCTGGACGTTCCGGTTGCTGTGCCTGGTGTTGAAACCAAGCTCTTGAACCCGCGTAACACCTGGGCGAGCAGTGCAGACTACGACAAGGCGGCGCAGGATCTGGCCAAGCTGTTCGTCGACAACTTCACCAAGTTCGACGTGTCTGACGCCATCGTCGCTGCGGGTCCACAACTGGGCTAAGCCGCAGACAATACGCGTTAACGGAACCCGCCCGATGGCGGGTTTCGTGTTTTCAGGGTTGCCGTTTGGCGATGTGCGATGCTGGTTCGCCAATGTCGCGTCTGCGTCCGGGCAGGTGCCTTTGCGGCGCGAAAACATGGCAGATGTACACCCCTCCCGGTGGTGACCATACGGAAGGGGGATCGATTGCCACGGCTTTCGATAGAACATTGAAATAAAAGAGATAAAAAGGGTTGACACTCCTGCGCTGGTCGGTAAAATGGCGCGCCTCAGCAGGGGATATGTGTTACCAACCACTGCCGCTGTTGAGATGTTTCAAGGCCGGTCCGCGATAGCTCAGTCGGTAGAGCAAATGACTGTTAATCATTGGGTCCCTGGTTCGAGTCCAGGTCGCGGAGCCAACTTGAGATAAACGGGGTATAGCGCAGCCTGGTAGCGCGCCTGCTTTGGGAGCAGGATGTCGAGAGTTCGAATCCCTCTACCCCGACCAGTTTTTTTGAGCATGGGTCGTTAGCTCAGTTGGTAGAGCAGTTGGCTTTTAACCAATTGGTCGTAGGTTCGAATCCTACACGACCCACCACTCAAAACCTTCCTCGCAGTACCTTTCCTTTCTATCTGAATCAGTTCTCCTGGCCTGCCTTGTGCGGGTTTTTTCGCGTTTGTGGTTGGCGTCTGGGTATGCCATGGCTGCGTCTGTAGTCTCGTTTGTTAACAAGCGTGTGCCCCGGCATCCACCTCGAGCGCGCCGTTTAAGCATGGAAAGGCAAGTAGCGCGGTTAGTTCCTGTATTGCGCTGCCACTGAATCCGCTTTTCGCCTTCGCGGCGAGCCAAGGGGGGCGCTTGCCCGGCCCCCCTTGGCGATCCCCCGGGCACCCGGCTACGCGGCCCTTCGGGTTCGCTGCGTTGCTCTGGCCGACGGGGAGTCGCAGAACTCGGGGCTGCGCCCCTCAAACATGCTGCGACTCTTTTTCCCGCCGGCCCTGCGCTACTCGCCCGCGTAAACGGGACGAACCCCGGTGCCCACTCCATCATTCGGCTATTTGGTTAACGGCTTTGGTCTCTTGCCTGTCGCGCCACCCAGTCGATAGTTCGCGACGCACCAAAACAAAACCCCGCACGTGGCGGGGTTTGTTGGTGGCCTCAGAGGCGCTCAGTGCAGCTTCAGGCGCGGTTCGGTCGGTCGGCCGAACTGGTCGCTCAACATCAGCATCAACGTACGTGGAACGCCGTACAGGGCCATCTGGTGCATGCGATAGAGGGACACGTAAAACATCCTTGCCAGACGCCCCTCCAGCATCACGTTACCGGTCAGGTTGCCCATCAGGTTGCCGACGGCGCTGAAGCTCGACAGCGAGATCAGCGAGCCGTAGTCGCGGTAGGTGTATTCGCTCTGCGGCTTGCCTTCCAGCAGGCGGCAGAGGTTTTTTGCCAGCAGGCTGGCCTGCTGGTGGGCGGCCTGCGCGCGTGGTGGAACAAACTTGCCGGGCTCGTCAGTGGGGCAGGCGGCGCAGTCGCCGAAGGCATAGATGCGCTCTTCGCCGTTGACCTTGAGGGTGCGGTCCACTTCCAGCTGGTTGATCCGGTTGGTCGGCATGCCGAGGGTTGCCAGAAATGCCGGCGCACGAATGCCGGCAGCCCAGACCTTCAGGCTGGCGGGAATCTCTTCGCCGTTACCGAGTACCAGTCGGTCTGCCTTGACCTCCTTGACCGGTGATCCGGTGTGCAGGTGCACGCCGAGGTCGCGCAGGATTTCGGTCACCGGGCCGCTGATGCGTTCCGGCAGTGCCGGCAGCAGGCGCGGGCTGGCCTCGATGATGTTGATATTGAGGTCTTCCGGGCTGATCCGGTTGAAGCCGTAGGCCCGCAGCATCTGCGCTGCGTGGTGCAGTTCCGCAGACAGTTCAACCCCGGTGGCCCCGGCGCCAATGATGGCAACGTTGATGGGCTCTCGGGTGGTGCCACGTTCGCTTGCCTGCGCTTTCATGTACTGATTGAGCAGGCTGCGATGAAAGCGCTCGGCCTGGGCGCGGGTGTCGAGGAACAGGCAGTGCTCGGCTGCACCCGGGGTATTGAAGTCATTGGTGGTGCTGCCGACGGAGATCACCAGGTAGTCGTAGTCCAGCTCGCGTGGGGCGATCAGCTCGTCGCCGTTCTCGTCATGGATGGCGGCCAGCTGGATGGTCCGACGCTCGCGATCCAGACTCGTCATGGCGCCCAACTGAAAGTTGAAGTGGTTCCACTTGCCCTGGGCGACGTAATTCAGCTCATCTTCGGTCGAATTGAGCGAGCCGGCGGCGACTTCGTGCAGCAGCGGCTTCCAGATGTGGGTCATGTTGGCGTCGACCAAGGTAATTCTGGCCTTGCCCTTGCGGCCCAGTTTGCGCCCCAGTCGGGTGGCTAGCTCAAGCCCGCCGGCGCCGCCGCCGACAACGACAATGCGCGGTGGTACTGCGGGAGATGCGTTGGAGTCTGACATCTTGGTTTCTCACGGATAATGGAAACGGGCGTCAGTCAACGGCCGAAAGCGGGCACGCTGGGCGTCAGGGCTGGAGTGGCGGGCAGTGACCGGTTGGCCGAATGATCAGGCAACCGCAAACTGGGCCAGCAGGCGTGACAGCAGGCCCAGACCAATGACCGAGCCCGCCACCAGGGCGATCAGGATCCATACGCGAAAAGGGCGGCGCTCGACCCGGTGAACCGGGGAGGACAGGTATTCGTCAACGCGCTTCTGGTCTTCGGGGTGGAGTCGGCTGGGCATTGGGATGGCCTTCTTGTGTCGTTGCAGTACGTTGCTGCGGCTAAGGCTTGACTGACTTTGCGGTCATTCTAGACCCTTGCCGGGGTGATTGCATTACTCCTTTGGATCAGCCTGCTATCATCGCTGCCACCGGCTCTGGAGGTCGCCATGCTGTCCGATGCACTACTGACACCCCTGCAGTTGACGCTTTGTCTGCTGATTTACGGCGCGGCCACGCTGTGGGCGCTGGCGCGGGTCAGCTGGGTTGAGCTGATCGCCGACAGCCGTCGTCAGCATCTGTTTTACGGCAGCGCGTTTGCGTTGGCCGTACTCTGGCTGGTTCGCCGCGAGTTCGATAGCGGTCTGACCATGCATTTCATCGGTGTAACCGCAGTGACTCTGATTCTCGACTGGCCGCTGGCACTGGTGGCCGGTGCGCTGGCGCAATTGGCGCTGGTGCTGCTGGGTCAGGACGACGTTGCTGCTCTGGGAGCCAACGGTCTGCTGCGGTTGCTGGTGCCGGTGCTGATCACGGTGGCGATAGCCCGGGCGCTGGAGTCGAGGCAGCCCCGAAATCTGTTTCTGTATATCTTCATCAGTGGCTTCTTTGCCGCCGGTCTCAGCGCGGTGGGTACGGTGCTCAGTGGCATGGGGTTGCTGCATTGGTCCGGCCAGTTGCAGGCGCCGGACAGCCTGGTCGAGCTGTTTGGGTATCTGCTGCTGGTCATGTTTCCCGAGGCCTTTATCAATGGCACGGTAATCGCCGCGCTGATTGTCTTTCATCCGGACTGGGTTGAGACGTTCAATACCGATCGTTACCTGCAGGCGCCATTGGACGATGACAAATCCTGAGGCAGATCAATGTCGTGCGCCGTGCCGGGTGTTCAAATGAGCTACCACAGAGGAGAGAAGACATGTCTGCCTACACAATTGCCAAACAGGTCATGGCTGAGGCCATCGAAAAGGCCGCCGCTGCCGGCCATGACGAGCAGGCGCTGGCCCGCGCGCTGATGAGTGAAGTCATTGCGGTCTACAAAAAGGCGCGCACGCAGCAGGATATTGCCAGTGAACTGAACTTTCTCGCCAACAACCTGGATGACGATGAAGAGTACGCCTTCATGCGCCCCTGAGCAGGGCGCATGAACGGTTGTTGCTGACAGGTCAGTCGCGCACTTCGATCACGCCGTCGGCGCTGACAGTGACGTCGGATTGGCCGCCTTCCACCTCAGGCGCGCTGCCTGACATGTCGGCAGCCATCATGACCTTTTCGGCGCGGTAGCGCATTGGCTGCATGTACTGGGTATTGAGGTTCAGGTTGACAATCTTGTAGTCGCTGCCGCCAAGGCTGCGGGTGGCGATATCGGCGCGGGCCTTGAACGCCTCGATGGCCTTGGCGATAAGCTGGTCCTCGGTCTGTCTGCGGCTGTCGGCCGACAGGCTGAACTGCATGCTGCCGAGGCTGAGTTCGCCAAGCATTTGGCCGGTCAGCGCCGAGATGGCCGCGAAGTCACTGCCCTCGATGCTGATCTCACCGCGTTCACGCCAGCCCACGATATTCTCGCCCTTTTCGTCATAGACCGGGTGGCTGCTGCGGTTACCGCTGCTGACGCGGATGCCGCTGGCCTTGCGTGCGGTTTCCAGACCGGCATTGAGGCGGCGGGTAATGGTTTCGGCCAGCTTGGCCGGGTCGCGGTCCTGGGCTTCGGTGTAGAAGGTCACCTGCATGGTGTCATGATTGACCGCCTGCTCGACCTGGGTGCGCAGCGATATCTGGTTGTAGCGGATGTCATCCGCCTGGGCGCCGCCGGCAAGCAGCGATCCGGCGAGCAGCAGGCCAGTCATTGGCAGAAGTGGTTTACCCATGGTGTTCTCCTTGTTCAGTGCACAGTCAGACCCATGCAAACGCTGCTGGTTCCCGATTCCCGGCTGCGCCTGATTGTGCGACCCTGTGTCACCTCGGCGCCATTCGTCGAGCTTCCTATACTGGAGTTTTTTGCGTGCCGCACCGAACCCTTATGAGCCTCAATACGCTGGCCCTCTCGCCGTCGAGTCAGAATCTCTGGCGGGTAGTACTGATTCGTCTGCTGGTCCTGCTGGCCCAAAGCATATCGGTGATGGCGGCCTATCTCAGCGGCTGGTTTCCATTACCCTGGACGCCGCTGCTGATCACCCTGAGTGTCTCGGCGGGAGTAAGCATTCTGACGCTGCTGCGGCTGCGCAGCAGCTGGCCGGTCACCAGTGTCGAGTACGCCCTGCAGCTGCTGTTCGATATGGCGATCCACAGCGTCCTGCTTTATTACTCGGGCGGCCCGACCAACCCTTTCGTGTCTTATTATCTTGTACCGCTGACCATTGCCGCCGCGACGCTCCCCTGGTTCTTTACCGCCATCCTGGCGATCGTTGCGGTGACCTCCTACAGTGCGCTGCTGGTCTGGTATATGCCGCTCAACGCCTTCGAGATTCCACTCGCCGGCGGCCTCATCAATCTGCACGTCATCGGCATGTGGCTCAACTTTGCCATGAGCGCCGGCCTGATCAGCCTGTTTGTCGTGCGGATGGCCGACGCGCTGCGTCTGCACGCTGATCGGCTGGCCGAGCGCCGCGAGCAGAGCGCGCGAGATGCTCAACTCCTGGGGATTGCGAGCGTCGCCGCTGGCGCCGCCCATGAACTGTCTACGCCGCTGTCGACCATGAGTGTGCTGCTCAAGGAAATCAGCAAGGATTACAGTGATCCGCAGTTGCAGGAGGACCTTACCGTTCTGCAGGAGCAGGTTAAGCTGTGCAAGGAGAGCCTGCAGCACATGGTGCGCAGTGCGGAAGACAGTCGCCGTCAACCGGAGAAGGTACAGGCGGGTGACGAGTGGCTGCGTGCGATGCTGGCGCGCTGGCAACTGATGCGCCCCGAGGCGTCCTGGCAACTGCAACCCTTGCCGCAGGAGCCTGCGCCTCTGTTGCGGGCGACGCCTGAGCTGGGTCAGGGTATTCTCAACTTGTTGAACAATGCCGCTGATGCCTGTCCGGACAACATTCAGATCAGTCTGCACTGGAACAGCGGCCAGATTATTCTGCGTATTCGGGATCATGGTCCGGGTGTGCCGTTGCATATTGCCGAACAGCTGGGTACCGCGTTTGTCACGACCAAGGGCAAGAAGGGGTTCGGGCTTGGGCTGTTCCTCAGTCAGGCCGCCGTTTCGCGATTGGGCGGTAGTGTAAAGCTGTTTAATCAGGATGGTGGTGGTACCCTCACCGAAGTACGGTTGCCGGTGGTGACAGGAGAAAATTGATGACTGAAGAGACGACTCAGGAAGATCAGCCGCTGCTGCTGATGGTGGATGACGATCCGACCTTTACCCGGGTCATGGCGCGGGCATTGAGTCGCCGTGGCTTGCAGGTAGAAACCGCAGGCGGAGCAGACGAGGCCATGCGCATCGCGCGTGAGCGTCGGCCCGATTACGCGGTGCTGGACCTGAAGATGGAAGGAGACTCCGGGCTGGTGCTGATGCCGAAGCTGCTGGAGCTGTATCCGGATCTGCGTATCGTGATCCTGACCGGTTACTCAAGCATTGCCACCGCCGTAGAGGCGATCAAGCGCGGCGCCTGCAACTACCTGTGCAAACCCGCCGATGCCGACGACGTTCTGACTGCCTTGCTGTCGGAACAGGCCGATCCCGAGTCGCTGGTGCCTGAGCACCCGATGTCGGTTGACCGGCTGCAGTGGGAACACATCCAGCGCGTACTGGCCGAACATGACGGCAATATCTCCGCGACCGCCCGGGCGCTGGGAATGCACCGGCGGACTCTGCAGCGCAAACTGCAGAAGAGGCCGGTGCGCCGCTAGCGCTTCGCGCCAGCTGCAAGCGGCAAGCTACAAGCTACAAGCTACAAGAAAAAACCGCGCTGATGCTAATCGCGCGGTTTTTTCTTGAGGCGGGCAATGGCGTCAAAGTTTTTTAGGAAACATTTGACGGTCCTGAGCCGAAGCGCATGTTTAGCACGCTTGCCGCTTGCCGCTTGCCGCTGACGGCTAAGTGCGCGCCTGCGGCGCGCTCAGCCGTTCTGCCGAATTCCCGTGATAATCCACGGCTGATTGTCGCCATCGGCGCGTTCCAGCGCCCAGCTTTCATCGAACCACTGGCCTGCGTCTTCGGCGCTGTCTCGGTCCAGGCCATTGAAGCTGACGGTTACCAGTGTGCGGCCGTTGGCCTGGGTGACACCGTCCAGACGCGCGGTCAGCTCGTCGACGAAGCCATTGGCGGTTGGCGGCGATTCCTCGCGTGCGGCCAGCAGTTGCTGCAGCAGCTCGGGGCTCAGGTACTCGGCCATGCCGGCGCTGTCGCCGTCACGCCAGTGGCGTTGCAAGGTATAGAAATGCTCCTTGGCACCACGCAGGAATACCTCGGCGTCGAACCAGGCCGGGGCGTCAATCGGCGCAGCGGCAGCGGGCTGTGCGGTATGCGCTGGCTCCCAGTTCTGCACCGGCTCGCGCTGCATAGGCGCTCCGCCGGCCGGCTGCCATTGCGGCTGGCGCTGCTGCGCGGCCTGCGGGCGGCGGCTGAACAGCTTGAACAGAACAAAGGCGATCAGGCCGAACAGCAGAATGTCGAACAGCTGAATGCCCTCGAAGCCGTCACCGAACAGCATGGACGCCAGCAGACCACCTGCGGCGATACCGGCCAGCGGGCCCAGCCAGCGGCTGGCGCCAGAGGTGGCTGCTCCCGCAGCGGTTTGCTGACGGTTGGGAGCCGCTTGCTGATCGCGCGGTGCAGCCTGACGCTGAACGGGTGCGCTCTGGTGGGTCGGCGCGCTGCCGAAACTCTTGCCACCGCCCATGCGGCGGGCTTCGGCATCAGGTGTGCTGACAACAACCATCAGCATCACGGTAAAAAACGGCAACAACCAACGCATGTAATAACCTCCGAATACAGGGGATGCCAAGTTTGCCAAAGAGGCGCAGGCAAGGAACGGGTTTAGTGTGTATGGTTGTTTCAGACAACCGAAGAAAGCGGGAGAGCGTACATGTTTACAGCGATGCGTGCCGAACGTATGGAAGGGTTGCACTTCTTTTCCGACCAGGCGACCGGACTCGAAGCCATTGTTGCGATCCACAATACGCGTCTGGGCCCGGCGCTTGGCGGGTGCCGGTATCTCGCCTACAACAGTGTCGACGACGCTATGGCTGACGCCATGCGTCTGGCCCGCGGTATGAGCTATAAGGCAGCGCTGGCGGGGCTGGACCAGGGCGGCGGCAAGGCGGTGATTCTGCGTCAGCCGCACATTGCCGATCGGGCCGCGCTGTTCGAGGCCTTTGGCCGCTGTATTGAATCGCTGCGTGGGGGTTACATCACGGCGATGGACAGCGGCACCAGCAGTGCCGATATGGACTGCATTGCCCAGCAAACCGCCCACGTGACCAGCACTACGCATGCCGGTGACCCCTCGCCGCACACGGCGCTCGGCGTATTGGCCGGGATACGTTCGGCGGTGCGGGCGCGGCTCGGTCAGGAATCGCTCGACGGGGTGCGCGTCACCCTGCAGGGGCTGGGCAATGTGGGATATGCGCTGGCGCAGCTGCTGCAGGCCGAGGGCGCCGAGCTGCTGGTGGCCGATCTGGATCAGGGCAGGGTGCGGCTGGCTGAAGAGGAACTCGGCGCCCAGCCACTGGCTCCGGATGCCGTCTACGAGGCGCCCTGTGATGTGTTTGCACCCTGCGGCCTGGGCGGCGTCATCAATCAGCGCAGCATCACCCGGCTGCGCTGCGCGGTGGTGGCCGGCGCCGCCAATAACCAGCTGGTCGAGCCAGCGTTGGGCGAACAGTTGCGGATGCGCGAGATTCTGTATGCGCCCGACTACGTCATCAACGCGGGTGGTCTGTTGCATGTCGCGCTGACGCACCGGGGCGTTGCGGCCGGCGACATTGCGGGGCGGATCAGGAATATCGGCAGCCGGCTCGATTCGATCTTTGAACAGAGCCTTGCGCAGGGGCGCTCGCCTGCCGAAGTGGCCGACCGGCAGGCGGAGCAGTTGCTCTATGACGAGGACGCGCTCTGATTACTCCAGCTTGAAGCGCTGGCGCATCCGCTTGTCGAGGATCGATGTCGGCAGCCAGCGCTTGAGGCGCACCATGCTGCGCGCGCCGGAGCCGATCAGCACGTTCTCCGGCCGCACCGGGTTGCCGATGTAGCCGAGCAGCTCGCGGGCAAAGTCCTTCGCGCTGGTTGAGCGGGCGTTTTGCGAGGCCTTGGCGCGGGCCTGTACCGCTTTTTCCCAGGGCTTGAACCAGGAACTGTCGGCCATGGTTATCGCCGCGGTGGCGTTATTGCCGAAGTCCGAGGCGATGGCCCCCGGCATGACCGTCATGACCTGGATGCCGAACGGATGCAGCTCCATGCGCAGCGCGTCGGAAATCGCATGCAGCGCCGCCTTGGAGGCACAGTACACGCCGGAGAACGGCGTGGTGGTGACGCCGGACACACTGCCGATATTGACGATCAGGCCCTTGGCGGTGCGCAGCAGCTCGGCGCTGTCGCGAACCAGTTGCAGCGGGGCAAAGACGTTGGTGTCGAACTGGCGCAGCAGGGTCTCGCGATCGGCATCCATGATTGGCCCCATGGCACCGTACCCGGCGTTGTTGACCAAAAGGTCCAGGCGACCGGCCTGCTCGCGAATCTGCTCGACACACTGTCTGCGCTGGGCGGCGTCATTCACATCGAGTTCGATGGCGATGGCGCCCTTGTCAGTCAGCGGCGCCAGGGTGTCGACACGGCGCGCGGCGGCGAATACCTGATAGCCGGCGTCCAGGCAGACGAGCGCCAGAGCCTGACCAATGCCGGAGGAACAGCCGGTGATCAGGGCGACGGGTTGGGTCATGGGTGAGGCTCCTTATTGTTCTTCGATAAAGTCGGCGCGCACCGCATCGGCGCGGTATTGCAGCTCGGATTCGCGGTAACCGCGGCGCAGCCGCGGCAGACTGTAACAGATCAGCGTGTCGGCGCCGGGTAGCAGATCGGGGCCCAGGGTAAAGCGCTGGTCGCTGCTGGCCACGTCCACCAGGTTGGAGTTGTAACCGGGCTGGTTGACCCACAGCTGCCAGCTGATATTGCGCGCGGTCAGATCGCCGCCGTTGTGAATTCGCACCGCCAGCGGCTGGCCGAACGGGCAGCTGTCGGGCTGATAGCTGAGGTCGAAGGCAAGGCGGTCGATGCGCTGGCTCTGTTGCCACTGCAACACGCCGACGACCGCACCGAGCAGCAAGGCAAGGCCGGCAACCACAGCACTGACCGGCAGCATCACCCGCGGGAAGCGCAACAGCAGTACCAGCCAGATCAGAAACAGGGCTATGCCGTAGGGCATGGGTTGGTCCTCCTTGGAACAGGCTATAACTCTATCAAGCCGGGAGGGCTGGCGGCGACCACTGAAACAGCTCGCAACTGTTCTGCCAGCACCGGGCGCTGAACTCGTCGAGTGATTCGCCACGCAGGGCGGCCAGCTCTTTGGCTATCTGTGGCAGCAGTGCGGGGCTGTTGCGCTGGTGGGCGTGGAAGGCCGGCGCCATGTCGGGCGAGTCGGTTTCCAGCACCAGTTGCTCACCGGGCAGCAGCGCGATGGTCTGACGCAGCCGGGTTGCCTGCGGCCAGGTGGCGGCGCCGCCCAGGCCCAGCTTGAAGCCCAGCTTGTGGTACTCGCGGGCCTCTTCCGGGCTGCCGCTGAAGGCATGGATAATGCCGCCGCGCGCCGGGCGGTAGCGCTTGAGTGTGGCGATCACATCGGCGTGGGCGCGGCGCACGTGCAGCAAACTGGGCAGACGGCAATCGACCGCCAGCTGCAACTGCGCCTCGAACAACTGCTGCTGGGCGTTGCGGTCTGCGTTCTTGCCCCAGTAGTCCAACCCGTATTCGCCAACGGCGCAGCAGCGCGGATCGTCCAGCCGCTCTGCCAGTATTTGCTGCAAAGCGCCAATGTGCCCGTCACGGTGCTCGTCCATAAACATCGGGTGTAATCCAAAGGCGGCGAACAGATTGTCGTGCTGCCGGCACAGCTGCCAGATTCGATCCCAGTTGCCCTGCGTGACACCCAGCAGCACCAGCCGCTCGACACCCAGGCGCGCGCAGTCGCTCAACACCTGATCGCGATCAGGGTCGAAGGCAGCGAAGTCGAGATGGGTGTGGGTGTCGATGTAGGGCATGGGGGAACGCTACGCTTACGCGTAGCGAGCTGCAAGCCGGAAGCCGCTGCGCGGCTCAGCTGCAAGCCTCAAGCTACAAGCTACAAGCGAAAAGCGAAAAGCGAAAAGCGAAAAGCGAAAAGCGAGGACAGACTGTGGGCCTTGCGGGAGTGCGGTGGAAGTTATCGTGGTCGTTTGCAGTTGCAGTGCCCTCAAACTACCCGCGCAGCTGGTGACCGCACGGGTGTTACTTGGAGCTTGAGGCTTGCAGCTGAGCCGCGTAGCGGCTCAGTGATGCTCTCGCGTCGCGCGGAATTCAATTTCCGGCCAGCGTTCTTCGGTCAGGCTGAGGTTGACTCGGGTCGGCGCCAGGTAGGTCAGGTGACCGCCGCCATCGACTGCGAGGTTCTCGGTGGCCTTCTTGCTGAATTCGTCGAGTTTCTTGCGATCACCGGATTCGACCCAGCGGGCGGACCAGACGTTGACCGGTTCGTACATGCACTCGACCTTGTATTCCTGCTTCAGGCGCTCGGCGACCACGTCGAACTGCAGTACACCGACTGCGCCGAGGATGATGTCGTTGTTGCGCTCGGGGAAGAACACCTGGGTGGCGCCTTCCTCGGCCAGCTCTTGCAGGCCCTGGCGCAGCTGCTTGGATTTCAGCGGGTCTTTCAGGCGCACACGGCGGAACAGCTCCGGGGCAAAGTGCGGGATGCCGGTAAAACCGATCTTCTCGCCTTCGGTGAAGGTGTCGCCGATCTGGATGGTGCCGTGGTTGTGCAGACCGATGATGTCGCCGGCCCAGGCTTCTTCCAGATGCTCACGCTCGGCGGCGAAGAATGTCAGCGCATCGGCGATGCGCACTTCCTTGCCGGTGCGCACGTGGAACAGCTTCATGCCCTTTTCGTAACGGCCGGAGCAGATACGCACGAAGGCGATGCGGTCGCGGTGTTTGGGGTCCATGTTCGCCTGGATCTTGAACACGAAACCGGTGAACGGCGCTTCGGTCGGCTGCACCTCACGTTCGTGGCTGGCGCGTGGTTGCGGGCGCGGGGCCCAGTCGACGATGGCGTCCAGCACCTGATCAACACCGAAGTTGCCCAGCGCCGTACCGAAGAATACCGGGGTCAGTTCGCCCTTGAGGAAGGCGTCCTGATCGAACTCGTGGCAGGCACCCTGTACCAGTTCGAGTTGCTCGACGAAGTCGTCGTACAGATCGCCCAGATGGGCTCGGGCGGCATCGGAGTCCAGGCCATCGATGACCTGCTGCTCGGTGCGCTCGTGGCCGTGGCCCGGGACGTAGACAATGATCTTGTCGTCGGCCAGGTGGTAGACGCCCTTGAAGTCGCGGTAGCAGCCAATCGGCCAGGTGATCGGGGCGGCCTTGATGCTCAGGACCGCTTCGATTTCGTCGAGCAACTCGATCGGGTCGCGGATGTCGCGGTCGAGCTTGTTGACGAAGCTGACGATGGGCGTGTCGCGCAGACGACAGACGTCCATCAGCGCGATCGTGCGCGGCTCGACACCCTTGCCGCCGTCGAGCACCATCAGCGCCGAATCCACCGCGGTCAGGGTACGGTAGGTATCTTCCGAGAAGTCTTCGTGGCCGGGGGTGTCGAGCAGGTTGACCATCGCGTCGCGATAGGGGAACTGCATCACCGACGTGGTCACCGAAATGCCCCGCTCCTTTTCCATCGCCATCCAGTCGGAGGTGGCGTGGCGGTCGGATTTACGCGATTTGACCGTGCCGGCCACGCTAATCGCCTGGCCCATGAGCAGCAGACGTTCGGTGATGGTGGTCTTACCCGCATCCGGGTGAGAGATGATGGCGAAGGTGCGCCGTTTGGCGACTTCTTTTTCGATGGCGTTGGACATGTCGGCTACTGAGTAGTGGCGGGACGCGGTCGCTGCATGGTGCAGGCCGGGTCCGGACGAGGCTTGAAAAATAGCTGCGTATTGTCGCTGATCGGGCGGGGGATGACAAAGGCTAAAACGTGTACAGCGCCCGGTGTCGCCTGCCGGCAGTTTGAACTACCATTGCGGTCACGAGTGAGGGCGACCATGCACGATGATTTTGGCGACAACCTGCGGCTGCTGTGCAGCTACTACAAGTCCACCGCCGAGGTGTGTCGACGGCTGGGTATCAACCGCCCTCAGTTCAATCGCTATTTGAACGGCATCAATCGACCGTCCGACAGCACCATGCGCCGACTGTGCGACTTTTTCGGTGTTGAAGTTCACGAGATGCTGTTGCCCCACGGCCAGTTCCAGCGGTTGATTCAGGTGCGCCCGCAGCAGGGCGAGCGAACGGCGTTGCTGCCGTTACAGCCCGACTCGCTGGAGCAGCAATACCTGCAGCGGCTGAACCGTGCCGGCCAGAACGGGCTCGACAAATACCTCGGCTATTACTTCGAGTACTACCTGTCGATGGCCTATCCCGGCAGCATCCTGCGCACGCTGGTGTGTCTGGAAGAGCACGACGGCAAGACCTACTACCAGCGTACCGAGCGCATTCGCGAGCGGACGGGCAGCAAACCGTTTCACGGTGTTTACCGGGGCATGGTGCAGTTCCTGTCGGACCGTATCTTTCTCTCCGACTACGAAACCCTGACCAACTTCGAGATGACCCAGACGGTACTCTATCCCTCGTTCCGCAACCGGGTGGATCGCCTGACCGGTCTGCGCATCGGCGTATCCGGCAGTGGCGAGCGGGTGCCGTGCTGTACACGGGTGCTGTACGAGTACCTCGGGCGTGAGGTGGATCGGCAGCGGGTGCTGGCGCTGTGCGGGCTGTACGCCTGTGATGATCCGGCGCTGGACGCGGATATCCGCGCGGCGATCCGCAACGACATTGGCCCGGGAGAGTGGCACTTCCGGGCACGGTTTTAGATCGTCCGTTCGTCGCTCAGGTTGAGTGACCAGTCGCGGATTACGGCTGCTGTATCGCGCCCGCCTGCCAGCAGCCAGTGCAGTTTGCAGAACGCCGCTTCCGGTGTCATGTCACCGCCACTCAGCACACCCTGATCCTGCAGGCCCGCGCTCGCGGCATAGGCGCCGGGGCTGATGCCGCCTTGCAGGCACTGGGTCACGTTGACCATGACCCTGTCACTTGCTCCGGCGCGCTTGATGAAGGCATCGAACGCCGGATCGCGGCTGGGCACGTTGCCCGCGCCGAAACTCTGCAACACCACCGCCTTGCAGTTACTGTCGGCCAGAATCGCGTCGTACAGGGCTGGCGGCATCGATGGATGCAGGCAGAGCATGGCAACCGCACCCGGCTGGAAGTCGAGGGCGGCGGCTTCGCGCGGATGACGGCTGGCGATGGCTTCGCCAAGCAATCGCTCGGTATACAGCTGCGGGCGGATATTGAGTTCGGCCAGCGGCGCCGCGTTGGGGGTGTCGAAGGCGTGAAACTGCTGGCTGCTGACTTTGCGCAGGCGGCTGCCGTTGAGCAGTCGGTTGTTGAACACCAGGCTGACATTGCGCAGGCGCGGCCCGGCTGCCAATTGTAGCGCCGCCTGCAGGTGCGCCACCGCGTCGCTGCGCGGCAGCCCGAGCGGCACCTGCGAGCCGGTGAACAGCACGTTGCGTTCGCTGGCGCCGAGCATGAACGCTAGGGCCGCAGCGCTGTA
This sequence comes from Halopseudomonas sp. MFKK-1, assembly GCF_027474385.1. Lineage (NCBI taxonomy): Bacteria > Pseudomonadati > Pseudomonadota > Gammaproteobacteria > Pseudomonadales > Pseudomonadaceae > Halopseudomonas > Halopseudomonas sp. MFKK-1. The sequence goes on along the minus strand of NZ_CP114836.1, from coordinate 453,400 downwards.
GGCCATGGTGTCGGTGCCGTGCAGAATGATGAAGCCGCGGTAGCGCTCCCAGTGTTCGGCCAGCAGCGCGGCGAGCTGCTGCCAGTGCGCCGGTGTGATGTTGGCGCTGTCGATCAGCGGGTCGATCTCCAGCAGGTCGAAGCCGGGCAACTGTTGCAGGCTGCTGCCCAACTGCTGCTCGATACGCTGGCGCAGACCGGGGGCCGGTGCCAGCCCATGCGGGCCGGGCACCATGCCGATGGTGCCGCCGGTGTGCAGGATCAGCACCTCGGCGGTCATGAGGCGGCCTTTTGCGGTGCCAGCATGGACTGCGGGCTCAGCAGGCGGTTGAGTTCCGATTCGCTCATCAGATTCTCCTCGATGATCAGCGCCTTGATCGTGCTGCCGGTCATCAGCGCCGTATGGGCGATGCGCGAGGCATTGCTGTAGCCGATGTGCGGCACCAGCGCGGTGATGATACCGATACTGTTGTCGACGTGGGCGGCGCAGGCCTGTTCGTTGGCGATGATGCCACGAATGCAGCGATGTTCGAGCATCTGGCAGGCTTCCTTGAGCATCTTCAGCGAGTTCAGCAGGTTGTAGATGATCATCGGCTCCATCGCGTTGAGCTGCAGCTGCCCGGCCTCCGCGGCCAAGGTCACCGCCAGATCGGCAGCGATGACCTGATACGCAGTCTGGTTCATCGCCTCGGGAATCACCGGGTTGACCTTGCCCGGCATGATCGAGGAGCCGGGCTGCATCGGCGGCAGCTGGATTTCACCGAGCCCTGTGCGCGGGCCGCTGGAGAGCAGGCGCAGGTCGTTGCTCATCTTGCTCAGCTTGATCGCCAGGCGCTTGAGGATACCGGAGAAGAACACGAAGGCGCCCATGTCGGACGTCGCCTCGACCAGGTTGCAGGCCGGGACCAGCGGTTTGCCTGACACCTCGGCCAGCCGTGCGACCACCTTGGCCGAGTAGCCATCCGGGGTGTTGATGCCGGTACCGATGGCGGTGCCGCCGAGATTCACCTCACACAGCAGCGCGCAGGCTTCGCGGATGCGGTCGATGTCTTCGCCGAGGTTGACGGCAAAGGCGTCGAACTCTTGGCCCAGCGTCATCGGAACGGCGTCCTGCAGTTGGGTACGGCCCATCTTCAGGATATGCGCGAACTCGCGGCCCTTGTCTTCCAGTGCGGCCTTCAGCGAGGCCAGCGCGGGGACGAAATTGTCGGCGGCAAACTGAATGCCGAGGCACGCGGCGGTCGGGTAGGCGTCGTTGGTCGACTGCGAGCGGTTGACGTCGTCATTCGGATGCAGATAGCGGTACTCGCCACGACCGTGCCCGAGCTTGGCCAGTGCGACGTTGGCGATCACCTCGTTGGCGTTCATGTTGGTCGAGGTGCCGGCGCCGCCCTGAATGACGTCGACGATGAACTGGTCGTGATACAGACCGCTGGCGATGTCTTCGCAGGCGGAGACGATGGCGTCGGTCTTTTCCTGACTGAGCAGGCCGAAGTCGCGGTTGGTCAGCGCCGAGGCCTGTTTCACCTGCGCCAGTGCCTGAATCAGCTCCGGGAAGTGGGAAATCGGCACCCCGGTAATGGCGAAGTTGGCCGCCGCACGCAGGGTCTGGATGCCGTACCAGGCATCTTCGGGTACATCGAGATCACCAAGCAGATCGTGTTCTGAACGGGTATTCATGGGTGTGCTTCCAGAGGAAACGGAGCGCCGGGGGCCCGGCGCTCGGGGCAGGGGTCAGTGGTTGTCGTTGCGCTGGCTGGCCGGCCAGGACTCGTGGTCCAGATCCAGGTCGGCGTACTCTTCTGCGTGGAAGGTCGGCGTCTTGTTGCCGCTCTTGAGCTGGCGGTCGTAGTCCGCGAGCACGCGCTTGCCGGTTTTAAACAGCAGGGTCAAGGCAATCAGGTTGACCAGTGCCAGCAGGCCCATGGTCAGGTCGGCGAAGCCGAATACGGTGCCCAGATCCATGATCGCGCCCAGACAGCACAGGCAGATCACCACCACCCGGAAGCCGTTCATGACGAACTCGTTGCTGCGGCCGGAGGTCAGGTAGCTGACGCTGTTCTCGCCCAGATAATAGTTGTAGAGCACGGTGCTGAAGCCGAACAGCAGCATCGCGATGCTGACGAACACCCGGCCCCATTCGCCGATATGGGTTGCCAGCGAGGCCTGGGTCAGGGCGACGCCCTGACTGGCGTCGGCCAGCGTCGGGTCATACGCGGTGCCCATCAGAATGATCAGCGCGGTGCAGGTGCACAGCACGATGGTGTCGATAAACACCGAGAACGACTGCACCACGCCCTGATTGGCCGGGTGCGGGACGAAGGCCACCGCTGCCACGTTGGGCGCGCTGCCGAGGCCCGCTTCGTTGGAGAACAGGCCACGCTTGACGCCCATCAGGATTGCCGCGCCGATACCGCCGCCGACCACCGGGCCAATGCCGAAGGCACTCTCCACGATCAGCTTGAGAGTCGCGGGAATCTCGCTGAAGTTCAGGCCCAGTACCACCACCGCGATCAGCAGGTAGCCGCCAGCCATGATCGGCACCAGCACTTCGGCGACCTGGGCGATACGTTTGACGCCGCCGAAGATGATCAGGCCGACCACCAGTGCCAGGCCGATGCCGCTGTAGTACAGCGGAATGCTGAACGCATCCTGCAGGGAGGTGGCGACCGCATAGGACTGCAGGGCGATAAAGCCGATACCGAAGGTCACCAGCAGCAGCACCGAGTACACCATCGCCAGCCACTTCCAGTTGCGGCCCAGGCCGCGCTCGATATAGTGCGCCGGGCCGCCACGGTAGGCGCCGTCCGGCTCGGCGGTCTTGTACAGCTGGGCGAGGGTACATTCGATGAAGCTGGTCGCCATGCCCATCAGGCCGACAACCCACATCCAGAAGATCGCGCCGGGGCCGCCGAGGGTGATGGCGACCGCCACGCCGGCGATATTGCCGCCGCCGACCCGGCCGGCAACCGACAGGATCAGCGCTTGAAAGGAACTGAGGTGGCGTCCGTCCGCCTCGTGATGCTTAGCGGTGAGGATGCCGAACATCTTGCCGAAGTAACGAAACTGAACGAAGCGGGTGGCGATGGTGAACCAGACTCCGATGCCGACCAGCATGGCAATCAGAATCTTGCTCCACAGCAGGTCGCTGAGGGCGGATAGCATGATCTACTCCTTTCGGTGAGCCGAATTTTATTGTCGGTTGGGGAGGCTCATTGAAACGCGCGAGTACGCGCTTGGGGAGTTTGTAAACTGATACGAAAAGACGCTATCTGATGCGTTTAGGGCATCAGGCAGCGTCTGTTTTTCTGCGTCAGGCGATCTGTTCCAATGCCTCGTCGCGCAGCACCACCAGCGGCTGACCGGCCTGCACCCGCCCACCGGGCTGCTGCAGTACATGGGTGACCACGCCGTCGCACGGCGCCTGCAGCGGAATCTCCATCTTCATCGATTCGAGAATCAGCAGGGTTTGCCCGGCCTTGACGGTATCACCGACCTTGACCTCGGCCTGCCACAGACTGCCGGACACCGGGCTGTCGACACCGACGCTGTCTTCCGGCCAGCTGACGTCCTCGTCGCTGCTTTCCAGCTCCTCGCTTTCGAAGTTGAACTGGCCGTTGGCGTGCCACTGGCGCAGCTCTTCGGCGAAGGCCGCGTTGCGCTGCTGCTTGAAGGCGTCGATGTCGTCGGCGTTGTCGTTGATGAAGGCTTCGTGCTCGGCGAGGCTGAACTGGCTTTCCTCGATGCGCAGCGGATAGCGGCCCTGCGGAAAGTCGCGGCGAATCTGCTGCAGCTCCTCGTGGCTGACCTCATAAAAGCGGATCTGGTCAAAGAAGCGCAGCAGCCACGGCTTGCTGAACTCGCGGGTCTGGCGGTAGCGGTTCCACATTTGCAGGGTACGGCCAACGAACTGATAACCGCCGGGGCCTTCCATGCCGTAGACGCAGAGGTAGGAGCCGCCGATGCCGACCGAGTTTTCGGCGGTCCAGGTGCGCGCCGGGTTGTACTTGGTGGTGACCAGACGGTGGCGCGGATCGGTCGGTGTGGCCACCGGCGCGCCGAGGTAGACGTCGCCGAGGCCCATGACCAGATACGACGCCTCGAACAGCACCTTCTTGACGTCGTCGATGCTGTCCAGCCCGTTGATGCGGCGGATGAACTCCAGATTGCTCGGGCACCAGGGCGCATTCTTGCGCACCGACTGGGTGTATTTTTCGATCGCCAGCTGGCAGGCCTGGTCATCCCACGACAGCGGGATGTGCACGATGCGCGAGGGTACGGCCAGCTCGTTGAGGCGCTCCGACAGTGCCTGTTCTGCCTTGAACAGATGCTCGAGCAGCGCGTCATGGCTCAATTGCTGGCTGTCGAAATGCACCTGCAGTGAGCGGATACCCGGGGTCAGCTCACGCAGGCCGGCCACCGGGTTCTGCTGCAGCCACTGCATCAGCGCGTGAGCGCGGAAGCGCAGGCGGATATCGAGCATCTGCTCGCCGTACTCGACCAGCAGGAAGTGGTCGCCGGCGGCGCGGTAGACGATTTCGTCACCGAACTGCTCGGCGGGCAGGCGCTTGAGGATCGGGCTGTCGACTGGCACCGGCTGCCATTCAACTGGCGTGGCGGCCAGTGCGTCGATCTGCTCGATCTGCGCCGCTTCCAGCGCAACCGCCTGCTCGATGCTGACCGGTACAAAGCGCACTTTGTCGCCGGCGCGCAGCTGGCCGAGTTTCCACAGGTCGGCGGTGATCACGGTCGCCGGGCAGACGAAGCCGCCCAGTGACGGGCCGTCCGGGCCGAGGATCACCGGCATGTCGCCGGTGAAATCGACGGTGCCGAAGGCGTAGGCGTTGTCGTGAATGTTGGAGGGGTGCAGACCGGCTTCGCCGCCGTCCTTGCGCGCCCATTCCGGTTTCGGCCCGATCAGACGCACGCCGGTGCGGCTGGAGTTGTAGTGAATCTCCCAGTCGGTGGCGAAGAAGCTGTCGATGTCCTTGCCGGTAAAGAAATCCGGCGCGCCGTGCGGGCCGTAGATCACCCGCAGCTCCCACTGATTGCTGATCGCCGGGCGCAGCTCGCCGGGTACTTCGGCAGGCGCAACCGGGCTGACACCTGCGCTCAGGTGCAGCACGTCACCGGTGCGCAGCGCGCGGCCGTTGTGGCCGCCGAACTGACCGAGGGTGAAGGTGGATTTGGAACCCAGATAATCCGGGCACTGCAGGCCGCCGAGCACCGCCAGATAGGCACGGGCACCGGCGTCCTTGATGCGGCCGAGGGTCAGGGTTTGCCCTGCGGCAATATCAATGACCTGCCAGGCGGCAATTGGCTGGTCATCCAGCTTGGCGTCAATCGCAGCGCCGCTCAGCACGATCTGGCTGGCGCTGGCAAAACGCAGGGTTGGGCCTTGCAGGGTGATTTCCAGTCCCGCTGCGTCGGCCGGGTTGTTCAGCAGGCGGTTGCCGAGGCGGAAGGCGTAGCTGTCGAACGGGCCGGACGGCGGCACGCCGACATCCCAGCTGCCGGTGCGGCCCGGAAAGTCCTGAATGGTGGTCTGGGTGCCGCCGGCCAGCACGTCGATGCGCGCCGGCTGGAAGCGGAAGCTGTTGAGGTAGCGGGTGGTGACCTCGCCTGCCAGCAGCGCCGGGTCGCGGGTCAGCGCGCGCAGGTAGTCGAGGTTGGTTTCGCTGCCGTACAGGCGGGTCGCGTCCAGCGTGTTCTGCAGTTTGGTCAGCGCCGCAGCGCGGTCCTCAGCGTGGACGATGACCTTGGCCAGCATCGGGTCGAAGTAGGGCGGTACCTCCAGCCCGGACTCGATCCAGTGGTCGATGCGGATGCCGTCACCGTACGGGAAGGCCACTTCGCTGAGCAGGCCGGCGCAGGGCTGGAAGTCGCGGAACGGGTCTTCGGCGTACAGACGCACCTGAATGGAATGGCCCTTGGGTGCAAGGTTGGCGCGGCGAGCGTTCAGCTCCAGCTCTTCGCCTGCGGCCAGACGTACCATCCACTCGACCAAATCAACGCCGAACACCTCCTCGGTGACGCCATGCTCAACTTGCAGGCGGGTGTTTACTTCCAGGAAGTAGAACTGATGACTGTCGGCGTCGTAAATGAATTCGACGGTGCCAGCGTTGCGGTAGCTGACGCTGGACAGCAGCTTTTCAGCGGTGGCGTGCAGCTCGCTGCGTACCGCGTCGCTCAGGTTCGGCGCCGGGCACTCTTCAACCACCTTCTGATTACGGCGCTGGCTGGAGCAGTCGCGCTCACCCAGTGCCAGCGCGTTGCCTTTGCCGTCGGCAAACACCTGCACCTCGATATGTCGGGCGCGGGCGATGAATTTTTCCAGGAACACGCCGTCGTCGGCAAAGTTGCTGGCGCCGAGGCGCTTGACGCTGTCGAAGGCGCCGATCAGTTCGTCTTCGCTGTGGCACAGCTGCATGCCGATACCGCCGCCGCCCGCCGTGCTCTTGAGCATGACCGGGTAGCCGATGCGCGCCGCTTCGGTTTTGGCAGCAGTCAGATCGGTCAGCAGATCGGTGCCCGGCAGCAGCGGCACATTGGCCTGCTCGGCCAGCTCGCGGGCGCGGTGCTTGAGACCAAAGGCCAGCATCTGTTCGGGCGTCGGGCCGATGAAGGCGACACCGGCGGCCTCGCAGCGGCGCACGAAGTTGGCGTTCTCGCTGAGGAAGCCGTAACCGGGGTGGATGGCCTGGGCGCCGGTGTCGGCGGCGATGGCCAGCAGTTTGTCGACCTGCAGGTAGGTGTCGGCGGCGGCGCCTTCGCCGAGGCTGTAGGCCTCGTCAGCGAGCCGCACGTGCAGGCTGTCGGCGTCGCATTCGGCGTAGACGGCGACTGAGCCGATACCCAGGTTGCGCAGGGTGCGGATGATGCGGGTGGCGATGGCGCCACGGTTGGCGATCAGAACCTTGTTGAACATGTCGCTAGCCTTTGCCGGGCCGTCCCAGGCTGCTTCTTACGACAGTGGTCGTCCACTGAAGATGTTGTGTCACGTTTCACAGGGACCGCAGAGAAGCGTTGGCGAGGCAGCTGATGCGAGGCGAAACAGGCGAAAAAAGCGCAGTTTACAAGTGGGTAAATGAGCATTTTTGAGCCTGTTTCAACGCTGCAGCAGCAACGCAGGCAGCTTCTCCGTGGTTCCCTCAGTTCCAGACGAGGAGTTCTACCGGCGTCGGGTTGTAACCGTTGCACGGGTTGTTCAGCTGCGGACAGTTGGAGATCAGGATCACCACGTCCATCAGCGCGGTCAGTTCGACGTATTTGCCGGCGCCGGAGATGCCGTCTTCAAAGGTCAGGCCGCCCTCGGCGGTGACCGGCACGTTCATAAAGAAGTTGATGTTGTGGGTGATGTCGCGCTTGCTGATGCCGTACTGCGGGTTCTCCGCTACGGCCAGCATCCAGCTGTCACGGCACGAGTGCATGCAGCGCTTTTCCAGGTCGTAGCGCACGGTGTTGCTTTCGCTGGCGCAGGCGCCGCCGAGGGTGTCGTGACGGCCGCAGGTATCGGCGACGATTTCCAGCATCGGGTTGTTTTCATTCGAGCGGATTACCGAACCGGCGGTCAGGTAGACGTTGCCCTGTTCGCGGATGGTGTCGGTGGCGCTGTAGCGCTCGACCGGATTGGCGGCGCTGAAGAACAGGGTGTCGGCGGCCTGATTGCCTTCCAGGTCCAGCAGGCGCAGGGTCTGGCCGGCCTTGACGATGCCGATGTAGTAATCGCCGGCGCCGATGGTGGTGCGCGAGGTGGCGTTCTCGGGGAGCAGGGAGCTGTGCTTGATCATGGTGTCCTCGCTTACTTGCCCAGGTGGTACAGGGCGTTGTTCTGGAAGCCGCGCTGGTTTTCCGGGCGGAAGTTGCGGCAGAAGTCGTCATCACTGACCGGCGCAGCCTGGCTCAGCTCGATGCGCACCGGCGTGTAGGGGTAGCTGTCGGCGCTGCTGAGCGGGTGCGGGCAGGTGTGCAGTACGACCAAGGTGTCCATCTCAAAGCGCAGGGCGACCTGACTGCCGGCCTTGCTGTGGCCGCCGATCAGCTGCATGCGGCCTTCATCGTCAGTGGCGACCTTGCTGAACAGGTTCAGGTTGGCGGCCATGTCGGCGCGGCCCAGACCGTATTTGGCCAGCTCGACCAGGAAGGCGTCGTAGCCGTTCTGGTGCCATTCATTGCGGGCGTTCTGGTAGTCGCGTGCGCCCCAGCGCTCGGCCACTTGAGCGGCGTTGCTGTTGCCACAGACGCTTTCGTGCCAGCCCAGATCGTCTTCAACGATGGAGGCGAAGATGCGGCCCATGTCGGAATACAGGCAATTGCCGCGGGTCAGTTTGAAAGTGTGCTGGCACTTGAGGGTGTCTGGCGCGTTGTAACGCTCCAGCAGGTTTTCCGGGTTGTAGAACAGCATGCCGACATTGGCGTCGCCGACCAGGTCGGTCAGGCGCATCAGGGTGCCCTTGCGCACGCGCAGGGACCAGTGGCTGGCGCCGGGAATGTCGGTGGTATAGGTATTCAGCGTCATCTGCCTTGTCTCCGTGGTTCGGTGGCTCAGCTGGCGGCTTCGGCCAGCAGCGGGGCAATGGTTTGTTCGGTGGTTTGCGGCGCCGGCTGCCGGGCGCGGTGGTCGATCGGCAGGTCGTAGGTAATGGTGGCGCCGTAGGCTTGCGGTGCGTGCGGGTCGTGCCGCACCTTGTCGAACACCCACAGGCGGGTGCCGAGGTGAAAGCCTTCCTTGATGTCGTGGGTGACCATAAAGATGGTCAGCTTGTGTTCCTGCCAGAGGCGCAGCACCAGTTCGTGCATGTCGGCGCGGATGCCTGGGTCAAGTGCACCGAAGGGTTCGTCCAGCAGCAGAATGCGCGGCTTGCCGAGCAGTGCCTGGGCAATCGCCAGGCGCTGTTTCATGCCGCCGGACAGTTCGTGCGGGTACTTCTTCAGCGCGTGGCCAAGGCCGACTTCGGTGAGAATCGCTTCGGCGTCCTGCCGGGCCTGCTTGCGCTTGCTGCCGAACAGGTAACCGGTCAGCCCGCGTTGGGCAAAGCCGACCGCCGCTATGACGTTCTCCAGCACGGTCATGTGCGGGAACACCGAATACTGCTGAAAGACGATGCCGCGATCCGGGCCGGGTTCGGAGGCAATCGGCTTGCCGTCGAGCAGCAGTTCACCGCTGGTCGGTGATTCGGTGCCCAGCAGCATTTTCAGAAAGGTGCTCTTGCCGCAGCCGGAGGCGCCGACCAGGGTGACGAACTCGCCCTCTTGAACGGTGACGTTCAGGCGTTCGAGTACCGGGTTGCCGTCGTAGCTCTTGCCGACGTTCTTGACTTCAATCATCAGTGGGCTCCTTGGGCGTTCCACGGGAACAGGCGGCGCGACAGGGTCGCCAGCAGCCAGTCGAACAGGAAGGCCAGCAGGGTGATCCAGGCGACATACGGCAGGATCACGTCCATCGACATGTAGCGACGCACCAGGAAGATGCGGTAGCCCAGACCGTCGGTGGCGGCGATGGCCTCTGCGGCGATCAGGAACAGCCAGCCCGCGCCCAGCGACAGGCGCACGGCGTCGATCAGTTTCGGCATCAGTTGCGGCAGCAGCACACGGACCATGATCTGGCTGGTGTTGGCGCCCAGAGTCTGCGCCTTGACCAGTTGCTCGCTGGGGATTTCCTGGGTGCGGCGCTGAAGGTCGCGGGCGATGAACGGGGTGATACCGATGGCGATCAGGATCACCTTGGAGGCTTCACCGAGGCCGAACAGAATGAACAGCACCGGCAGAATCGCCAGCGGCGGTATCAGCGACACCACCGTCAGCAGCGGGCTGACCCCGGCGTGTACCAGTGGCAGGGCGCCGGTAAACAGCCCCAGCGCCAGGCCGATGGCGGCGGCGATCAGCACGCCCAGCGCGAGGCGCTTGAGGCTGCTGGCGGTGTCCTGCCAGAACAGGTATTCACCGGTGCGCTTGCTCGGCTCCAGCGCCATGCGGTCAATGGCTTCCCCCATCTGGCTGAACGCCGGCAGCAGCTTGTCGTTGGCGTTCTCGGCCAGCCGTGCGTCCGATGCAATCACATACAGCAGCAACAGCAGCGCGAACGGCAGCAGGCCAAGGAACAGCCGGCTGGCCGGTGGTGGTGTGAGATTGATCAGTCGCTTCATATGCATCCCGCTGGGGCGCGCAGCCGCGCCCGGTGTGTTTCAGGGCTCAGAGCGCGCCATCGGCAGCCATCTGCATGTAGGTCGGGTCAAAGCGCAGCTTCAGGTTGCTGTTGTCGCCGTAGTCGCCGGCGGGCATCTGCACGCCGATGAAACCGGCATCCGGTGCGCCTTCACCCAGCAGGCCGTGGTCGAAGGAGAACTCGGCGACGTACTGCATGGTTTGTTTGAGCTGCGCACTGTTGGTCAGCTCCAGTGCGGCGGCCGGGGTGTAGAACATCTTGGTCGCGGCGAGCTGGGCTTCGTAACCGGCCAGATCGGTGCCGGAGGCTTCAGCCATGTAGCTGCGGGCGGCAACACCCTGTTCGCTGTCGCTGCTCATGGTCGCCATGATTTCGTACCAGGCACCGGTCAGGGCCTTGCCCAGTTCCGGATGGGCATTCAATGTCTCGGTATTGATTACCAGCAGGTCGATGATTTCGCCCGGAATCTGCGCCGAGTTGAACACCACGGTGCTGCTGGGTTGCTCGCTGATTTCGCTCAGCAGCGGGTTCCAGGTCGCGACCGAGGTGACATCGTCGGTGCCGTAGATCGCGACCATGTCGGCGTCCGAGGTGTTGACCACCTGCACATCGGCTTCGCTGAGACCTACCGAGTCCAGTGCGCGGGCCAGCAGGTAGTGGGACACGCTCAGCTCGACCAGATTGACGTTCTGGCCCTTGATGGCGGCCAGTTCGCTTTCGCCCTTGAGGATGATGCCGTCGTTGCCGTTGGAGAAGTCGCCGACGATCAGTGCAGTGCTGTCGACGCCGCCGGCGGCCGGAATGGTCAGTGCATCCATGTTGGTCATGGAGCAGGCGTCGAACTCGCCCACGGTGTACTGGTTGATGGACTCGATGTAATCGTTGATCTGCACCACATCAATGTTGATGTCGTACTTGTCGGCCCATTTCTTGACGATGCCGCTTTCGGCGCCGTAGGCCCAGGGCATCCAGCCGGCGTAGATCGACCAGCAGACCTTGAAGCTGTCCTGGGCCTGGGCTGTGGTCGACAGCAGCAGGGAACTGAGCAGCAGGGCGGAGAATCTTTTCATCGGAAACCTCTCAGTCAATGTCACGTAGAGCACTCCTGGCAGTGGTGCCAATCGTCTCCCGGGCTTTTATCCCGCCGTGTAACCTTTGTCTGAAAGGTCGAGTGCTCTCGGACCAGTCACCGCTACAGCGGCCGGAACCCTAGCGCTCTATTTGCAAATTGTGTGTCGCGCGGTCGTGCGGAGTGCGAACGCTCAGTTCAAAGCAATATGCAGACCAGAATGGGCAAAGCCCCGGAATACGGGCACTTGGGGCTGGGCACCAGGACGGTGCATGAAGAAGGGTGCGCACTCGTGGTGCGCCGCTCTGTTTTGGTGCGCAACAGCAGTGCGTAATGCTGGTCGGCAGGAGAGGGCACAGCAATGGGGCATGCCCTGCTCTGGCTGGCGTCCTAGATCAGGGCGTCAGGGGTAATATCGGCAATAGTCGGTGTGCCTGCCAATGCCATGGTCACTTCCAGCTCCTCACGCAGCACCCGCAGCATGTGCGCTACGCCAAGCGGGCCGGCGACGGCCAGCGCGTAGAGTTGCGGACGACCGATCAGCACGGCGTTGGCGCCCAGCGCTATGGCCTTGAATATATCGGTGCCGCGTTCGATGGCGCCGTCCAGCAGCAGGCAGAAGTCCGGACCGACCGCCTCACGGATGCGCGGCAGCATCTCGATAGCGCTGGGCACGCAGTCCAGCGTGCGGCCGCCGTGGTTGGAGATCACCGCACCGGCCAGTCCCATGTCCTGCGCGCGCCTCACATCAGCCGGGTGCAGCAGGCCCTTGAGGGTGATCGGCAGACGCGTTTGCTGCTGCAGCCAGGCAATGTCGTCCCAGGTTGGCACCTCACTCATCATGCCCTGGAAGACAATGCTCTGGCTGGGATCGAAGCTGGCGCTTGGCAGCGGCGGGCGGCCTGCCAGGTTGACCGCTTCGATGTCTGCCGGCAGTTGGTAGCCGGCGCGCTGGGCGCGGTTGCGGATGCCGTGCAGCGGTGCGTCGACGGTAACCATCAGCTGGCTGTAACCGGCGGCTTCGGCGCGGCGGACCAGACTCAGGGTGAAGTCGCGGCTCTGCTGCATGTACAGCTGAAACCAGCGCGGGCTTTCAAGGCGCGCGGCGATGCCTTCCAGCGGCTGGCTGGCGAGCGTACTGACGACCATGCCGGTTTCCAGCACGCTGGCAGCGGTGGCGGTAGCCAGTTCGCCATCCGGGTGCACCAGTTGCTGGAAGGCAACCGGTGCCAGCAGCAGCGGGTGACGCAGGTGTTCACCCAGCACTGTGGTGTGCGTGCCGCCGCGGGTGCAGTCGACCAGCGGCCGCGGCAGGATCATCAGCTCATCCAGCTTCTGACGGTTACGTTTGAGCGTGACTTCATCCGCGCCACCGCCGGCGATGTACTCAAGCACGGGCGGAGCGATGAACCCGGGCGCGTAGCGGGCGTAGTCGGCGACGCTGACCAGGTCACGCGGAATTGCTGCAAGGGGTGCGCGCAGCGGGGTGTGGTCTGGCAGGCTCATCAGGGCATCTCGCTCAGGTGTCCGCCCACTGGCGAATCAGGTTGTGATAGACGCCGGACAGGCGCACGACCTCGGCGTGGCTGGGGCCCAGCTCGGCGGTCAGCGCCTGAACGCTTTGGTCCAGTTCGAACAGGGTTTCGCGCTGCTGATTGCTGCGCACCATGCTCTGCAGCCAGAACACCGCGCAAGTGCGCGCCCCGGAGCTTACCGGAGTCACTGTATGCAGGCTGGTGGACGGGTACAGCACCAGATCGCCGGCCTCCAGCTTGATGCGCTGGCTGCCGAAGTTGTCCTCGATGACCAGTTCGCCGCCTGCGTACTCCTGCGGGCTGCAGAGGAACAGGGTGGCGGACAGGTCAGTGCGGATCGGAGTCGGGCTGCCGGGTGCGTAGCGAATCGCGTTGTCCACATGCAGGCCGTAGGTTTCGCCGGTGCGGTAACGATTGAACATCGGCGGGAAAATCTTCAGCGGCAATGCCGCAGATATAAAGGTCGGGTGTTTGCCGAGCGTGGACAGGATGATCTCGCCCAGTTGGCGGGTCAGCTGGCTGTCGAGTGGCAACTGCTGGTTTTGCTTGACCTGTTGCGCCTGAGCACCGGCTGTGGCGTTGCCATCCTGCCAGTCGGCGGCGTCCAGATAGCCGCGTATGCGCTCCACTTCGGTCGGGCTGAAAACACCGGGAATGACGATGATCATAAAAGTCTCCCTCGGAAACGGAACAGCGGCGGGGGTAACCCCGCCGCTGTCGTCGTGCTCAACGTTGCCGCATCAGAACTTGTAGCGGGCAGTCAGCTGAGCGTTGCGTGCGTCACCCTTGTACACGATGCTGCCACCACGGTACACCGCAGTGTAATAGTCTTCGTTGAACAGGTTCTGCAGGTTGGCGCGCAGGTCCAGATTTTCGTTGACCTTGTAGCTGGCAAACAGGTCGTAGACGGTATAGCCGTCCAGCACCATGTTGCCGTTGGCGCCGGTGTCCGGCTGGCCACCAAAGATTTCGCTGGAGTAGGTCATGGTGCCGCCGAAGGCGAAGGCCGGCGTCAGCTGATAGCGCAGCTGGGCGTTGGCACTCTTCTCGGCGAAGTTGGCCTTGGGCAGACCTTCGTTGGCCGGGTCAAATGACTCCAGGGTCTCGGAGTTCATCACGGCTGCACCGATCTGGCCGCTCAGGCGGTCGGTGATGTTGCCGGCCAGACCCAGCTCGATACCGTGCACACGGTTTTCGCCGGTATTCAGGCTGCCGCCGCTCTGATAGGAGTCGTTGCCGCCTTCGATGACGTCTTCCTTGGTGGTCTGGAATACTGCTGCAGTCAGCAACAGACGGTGATCCAGCAGGTTCCACTTGGTGCCCAGTTCCCAGTTGGTGGACTGCTCCGGCTCGGCATTGGCGTAGTTGCCGGCGTCGTCGGTGCAGATGCCGCCGTAACCGCAGTTGGTGCCGGCATCGGCCTCACCGCCGTTGATGTTGGAGGAGGTGCTCCAGCTCAGGTAGACGTTACCGTGCTCCCAGGGCGAGTACACCACGCCCATGTGGCCGTTCCAGAATGCGTCGTTGTACTTGTAGGTAGCAGCAGGAATGATCACGCCGCCGCGGCCGGTGCTCTCGGCCTTGTCCATGAAGTAGTCGAAGCGGTCATAGCGCACGCCACCGAAGATCTCCCAATCCTCGTTCAGCGTGATGGTATCCATCACATAGGCCGAGACGGTTTCCAGTTCCAGCTTGGTGACCGCATCTCCGCGGCTGGTGGTGCCGCTCCAGGCGCTGTTATCCGGGTTGTAGGGGTTAACCGGTACGCTGCTCGGGGTGACACTGTAGCCGCCTGCATCGGTCTGCTCGTTGGCAAACTCCATGCCGGTAACCAGCGTATGACGCACCTCGCCCCACATCTTGTCGATGGTGAGGTTGGTCTGGTTGCCGATGTAGTCGTTTTCCTGCCAGCCGGTAAAGGCGCGGGTGCCGCCGCTGCGCGAGCTGTAGGCGGAAATGATGTAGCTGTTCTCGGTCGAACCGATACGGCTCTTGTTCTCCAGCTTGAGGCCGTCACCCAGCTCCCATTCGAAGCCCAGAGTGAAAATGTCCGCACCTGTGCGCTGGAAGTCCAGACCGCTCTGGCCGACATACTTGCCATCATCGTCCGGCTTGCCATTGGTCATGAAGGTGCCCGGATCGGTACGGTCATCGCTGCGCGCGTAGTAGTAGTCAGCCAGGACCTTGAACTCGTCGAGGGGCTGATAGATACCGGAGATCAGCGCGCCGGTGCGACGCTTTTCAGCTGGGCCGCGGTCAGGCACTTCGGCTTCGGTGTACAGGCCGTTGAAGCGGATGGCCAGGTCGTCGGTCAGGACGCGGTTGGTATCCAGGGTATAACGCTCGAAGTCGTCGGTACCCAGGCCACCTTCAACGGTGGTGAAGTCGTCCCACAGGTTGGCTTTCTTGGTTACGCTGTTGACCGCGCCGCCGGTGGAGCCGCGACCAGCGAAGGTCGAGCTCGGGCCCTTGGCGATTTCGACCTGCTCCAGCGCGAAGGTCTCGCGGGTAATCAGGCCCGGGTCACGCAGACCGTCGGTGTAGATGTCGCTGCGGGCCTCGTAGCCGCGGATGATGTAGCGGTCGCCGAAGGAGTTGCCGCCTTCACCGGTGCCCAGGGTAATGCCGGGCTGGGCGCTGAGAATGTCTTTGAGTTCGGTCTTGCCCGAGTCTTCGATGGCGCTGCGGGTGATCACGGTCATGGTCTGCGGCGTGTCTGCGATGTCGCGGGTGCGACGGCTGTCAGACAGGGTGCGGGCCTTGTACGGTGCAGCCTCTTCAGCGTAGGGGTTGGCGTCGGCCTGAATGCCGGTGTCTTCAACGTGCAGCGTGTCGAGGCTGATTTCTTCAGCGTACAGCGGGTTGGCGATGCCACCGGAGATGGCCAGTGCCAGCGAGGTGGCGACCAGACTGTGGGGGGAAGCAATCTTGCGCATGCTGAGGTCGCTACCCGGCAGGGCAGCAGCGTTGGTGGTTTTGTTGCTCATGCTCTCTTTTTCCTGGTTCCAATGGTGTTTTCACGTTGGCGACGTCGCGTTCTTCTCTGGAATACGTCCGTTGACTGAAAACACCGGGTTTAACGCCGCGTTGCGGTTTTTCCTTTCAGGCACTGCTGTTGCTCTTTGGTGCGCGCTTCAGCGGCTGTTCACCACCTTGAAGTCGACCGGAATACGCAGGGTCATCTGCTCTTCGGTCATGTCCTCGCTGAATGGCGGGAACGGTGAGGCGTCTTCCAGCATCTTCAGTACCGCCTGATCCAGCCGCGCAAAGCCGGAGCTTTCGCGGATCTGGGCCCCTGTCACAGAACCATCGCGATGAATGGTGAAGCTCAGAATCGCGACGCCTTCCTCGCGGCGACGGCGCGACGCATGGGGGTAACGCTTGTTGCGGGCCAGACTCGCTGCCACCTTGGCCTTATAGTCGGTTGACGCGCCGCCCATGCCGCCGGCCGTGGCTGCATTACCCACTCCCGTAGACTGCTTGAGCTGCGCTTGATTGGCGTCGCTCTGACCGGTCTCGACGGCAGGCGCAGCCGGTGCAGGCTCAGGGGTGGGCTGGGGCGCTTCGACCTGCTCGCGCGGCGGTTCCGGGCGCGGCTTGGGTTTGGCCTGCACGCGCGCCTGTGCCTGCTGGCGCGGCGGTTCCGGCGCTGGTTCCGGTGGCGGCGGCGGAGGTGTCGGCTTGGGGGGCGCGACTTCCTTCGGCTGCTCGGTTTCCTGGGCTTCACCCAGATCACCCAGCATGCCCAGATCAATCTCGATACCCATTTCACCCTGCGCGGCGGCGGTGCCCTTGGGCGGGTTGAAGGCCAGCAGGGCGAATACGGCAATGTGCGCGAGAGCAGCGAGCAGAACGGCGCCAATCCAGTGATGTGCACGGATCATGGCAACGCCTCGCCGGGTTGGGTCAGCAGGGTGACGCGGCGGAAACCGGCAGCCTTGATACGCTGCAGCAGCGCCTGCAGGTTCTCGACCGGGACCTCGCCATCGGCCTTGACGGCCAGGGTGAAGCTTTCCGGGTCTTCCACTTGCTCAAAAGTGGTAATCAGCGGCGCTTCCAGCTCCTCCAGCGTGATCTGCTGGTCGTTGAGCCAGATGGTCAGCTCGGCGTCGATCAGAATCTGCAGTGCGTCGTCGTCAATCGGCGCTTCGGCAATGGATTCGGGCGGCGACACAAAGGTGGCGTCCGACTGGCTGATCTGACCGGCGACCATGAAGAAGATCAGCATCAGGAACACGATGTTGATCAGCGGGATCAGCTGATCATCACCGTTGTCCTTGCGGGTGCTGTTTTCGGCAACCAGCTTCATGGCAGTACTCCGGTCATGGAGACTTTCTTGGCACCGGCGCGGTGCAGTTGATCGAGCAGCGACACCAGCGTCTGGGTCTTGACCTCGGGCGCGGCTTCAACAGCGAAGACCGCCTCGGGGTTTGCTGCCACCAGGGCGCTCAGCGCTGTCAGGTCCTGCAGCTGATAGCTTTTGCCGGCATGGGTAACACGGCCCGCGTCGGACTCCACGCGCACCACTTCAATCTTGTCCGGCGTCTGCTCGGACTGCTCCGCCGACGACAGGGTGATCTGCCGCCAGTGCATGAAGTTGGACGAGAGCATGAAGAACAGCAGCAGAATGAACACCACATCAATCAGCGGTGTCAGGCTGATGCCGCGACGCTTCTTGCCCGGAAAGGCTTCAAGCTGCATTGGCGACCTTTCCGCTGGCGACCGGGGGCTTGGGCTGGTGGGTGAACACCTGGGTAACGGCGTCGTTCAGACTGGCGGCGATGCGCTCGACGCGGCGCTCCATCCAGCTGTGCACCGCGACCACCGGGATGGCAACCGCCAGACCCACCGCAGTGGTCAGCAGCGCCTGCCAGATACCACCGGACAGCACTGACGGGTCAACCCGGCTGCCAGCGGCTTCCATGTTCTGGAACGCGACAATCATGCCCAGAACCGTACCCAGCAGACCCAGCAGCGGCGCCAGGTTGGCGATCACCTCAAGCGGGCGCAGCAGCAGCTTGAGCTGGTTAAGGCGGAAGCTGGCGACACGTTCCAGTTCCTCGCGCAGCAGCTGCTGGTCGGTGCCGCTGCGCTTGCCGCGCATGGCCAGCAGCAGAACCGCCGGCACGGCCTGACGGGTATTGAGCTGGGCAATGGCATCGTCGGCCTTGCCCTGGTGCCAGAGCGCCAGGCTGCGACGCACGGCGCGGGTACCCTCTGGCGCTGGCATATAGAACTGCCACAGTTTGATCAGCAGGATGCTCAGGGCAGCAACCGACATGCCCAGCAGAATCCAGACCACAGGGCCACCGACGATCAACCAATCGCGCAGGGTGTCCAGCAGGGTCGTAGCTGTCTCAACATTGTCAACAGCCGCGTTCAGACTGGCATCCAGCGGGGCGGAGGTCAGAGCGGGATCAGCAGCGACGGTAGCCGCTGATGCGTCGATGGCAGCATCGGGAACGGCGGTGCCAAGAGGGGCGGCGGCGGGTTCGATTGCGGTTGGCGTGGTGGCTTCTACTGTCACTGGAGGTCTCCGGAGAGAAAATTGAGGCGCAAATGATAGGTGTTCTCATTACTTCTTGCAACAAATTCAACGCGAGCAGAATGTGCCCGGGAGCATCCGGGCAATAGCGTTGTCCCAGATAAATGGTCGCCTGCTATTGACCGCCGGGTCGCTTGGTTTTAAGGTTCGCTCCGAACGTTGAGGCTGGCACGATCCATACGGCTCAAGTACTGACGACGAGACAGCAAGACCGCAGAACAGAGCGGGCTTATTGCTTTCGGCGCACGCCTTGGGAAGTAGGCGAACCAAAGTGGGGATACTGATCAGACGTTCGCACCCCCGGGTTGTGTGTTGGCTGAAAGCGTTCAGAGTCGCTTCCGTCGGAAGGCGTACCTCAGGCTCCTGCTCATCGAGCGGGGCGTGCGTGTGCACCTCTGCCCTGCATATCTGATCCTCTTTTCGTCCCCACGCGGTCCGTCACCCGAACTTAATGCTTTGGAGCCGACGCCATGTCCATCAAACTTGACGACTACTTCGATCGTGACACCTTCAGCCGTCTGAAGGCCGCCGCTGACCAGCGTGAAACCCCCTTCCTGGTCGTTGATCTGAAAACCATTGACCGTGCCTACGACGAGCTGGTCGACGGCTTTCCGTTCGCCAAGGTCTACTACGCCGTAAAAGCCAACCCCGCCAACGAAGTGCTCTCGCTGCTGCGCGACAAGGGCTCGAACTTCGACATCGCCTCCATCTATGAGCTGGAGAAGGTACTGGCGCTGGGCGTCAAGCCGGAGCAGATCAGCTTCGGCAACACCATCAAGAAAGCGCGTCACATCCGCGCCTTCTACGAAAAGGGCGTGCGCCTGTACGCCACCGACTCCGAAGCCGACCTGCGCAACATCGCCAAGGCCGCGCCGGGCTCGAAAATTTATGTACGCATCCTGACCGAAGGCTCCACCACCGCCGACTGGCCGCTGTCGCGCAAGTTCGGTTGCCAGACCGACATGGCGATGGACCTGCTGGTACTGGCCAAGGAGCTGGGCCTGGAGCCCTATGGCATCTCCTTCCACGTGGGTTCCCAGCAGCGCGACATCGGCGCCTGGGATGCCGCCATCGCCAAGGTCAAGGTGATCTTCGAGCGTCTGAAGGAAGAGGACAACATTGTCCTGAAGATGATCAACATGGGTGGTGGCTTCCCGGCCAACTACATCACCAAGACCAACACCCTGCAGACCTACGCGGAAGAAATCACCCGCTTCCTGCAGGAAGACTTTGGTGACGAGCTGCCGGAAATCATCCTCGAACCGGGCCGTTCGCTGATCGCCAACGCCGGTATTCTGGTCAGCGAAGTGGTGCTGGTGTCACGCAAGTCGCACACCGCGCTGGAGCGCTGGGTGTACACCGACGTGGGCAAGTTCTCCGGCCTGATCGAAACCATGGACGAATCCATCAAGTTCCCGCTGTGGACCGAAAAGCAGGGCGAGCTGGAAGAAGCCGTGATCGCCGGCCCGACCTGCGACAGTGCCGACATCATGTACGAGCACTACAAATACGGCCTGCCGCTGAACCTGGCCATTGGCGACCGCCTGTACTGGCTGTCTACCGGCGCCTACACCACCAGCTACAGCGCCATCGAATTCAACGGCTTCCCGCCGCTGGAAGCGATCTATGTCTGAAGCGCGCAGCGCTTCAGACAGCGGCAAGCTGTAAGCTTCAAGCTGCAAGTGAAAACCCCACGTCGGCAACGGCGCGGGGTTTTTGTTTATGGGGTACAGGTCGCAGTTTCAATATGCCATCAGCTGGAATGGTGGGCAGCAGGTCACTGGTTGCTCTCTGGTTTGTTACAGTCCGGGCAGGACACACAAACCGCATATAGGGAGCCGTATGCTTGAGATCGCGTTTTGGGGGCTGGTCGGACTGGTGCTGATTGGGCCGTTTTTTATGAACATCGTCGGACCTTTCATCGTCTGGCGCACCCAGAGAATACCCACCATCGTCCAGTTTGAATTGGTCAGCGACGACGAGTTTTTCGAGCGTTGCACCGAGGGCGTCCCCTATTTTGACGAGCAGATGATAGATGCCGGATTCGTTGTGGTAGGTAACTCGTCGCTGCACGATAGCCACACCGATACCTGGTTTCGCGTCTACTGGCACGCGCAATTAAAGCTGGCCGGGACTGTGGTCGGCATCAGCGCAACCAATCAGCCGGATCTCACCTACTGCGAGTTCTCGCAGAAATTCTCCGACGGCCGCTGGCTGAACGTCTCCAACAGCAACCGCCCGGAAGCCTATCCGGCGCTACCGATCAAGCAGAGTTGTCAGTTCCCGGAGGTGCAGGTCGTTGAGCAATTGCTGTCGTTGCACGCGCAGCTGCGGCAGCGCCTCAAGGGTGGCCTGCAGCCAGTCGACTACCAGGCGGAGCAAGGCTTCGCCGAAATCACCGCCTTCCTGCGCGAAGAGTCTGATGCGCTGTTGGATAAGGGCCTGGTCAAACCCGAAATCGATGCCGACGGCAAGCGGTCACTCACCTTGTACGGGGCCTTTGTGATGACGTGGCGCTCGGTGTGGCCGGGGAGGGCGATTGTGGCAGCGTTGAAGCGGCGAGGTGCTAAGCGGGCTGTAGCGCGTGGCTAATGATGGCTGTTTTCAAAGTGGTTCACCTACGAAGCAATGTTCGCGATGCCACGCTAGGAGGGTCGCGTCGGGTGAGAACTTACTTGGAAGCTGCAAGACCGCCCCTTGGTGGGCGAAAAAGGTAGCGGCCATATACGCATTGCGTTGTTGGTCACGCAGTTCATTCGATAGCAGTAGTCGGTAGTCGTCGGAGAACGTGATAAGACCGCTGTCGAAAGCCTTGTCAAACATCAGGCTTAAGCACAGCCCGTTACTTGGGTTTAGCCGGTTTTGGATGTCGATGCGCCATGGGCGAATATGACTGGCGATCAGGAATCGGTCATCACTCAGTCCTGTGATACAGCAGCTATTGTTGTAGGCCGATAGAACTGCTGCACGAAATAGCTGTTGGCCCTTGCGGACTTTGGTTCTAGCGAAATGATCAGACTCTTGATAAGAGGCTGGTTCTTCAGGCTCTTTGGTTGTCTCTGTACCAAGCGCAGAAGCCAGGGCTTGTTCTGCTAGTGGCATTAGCGTGGATGTGTCACTGGTAAAGGTTTGCCACATCTGACGATCAAGCTCTGACGCTCCAGGTAGGCCCTTTCGGCCAGTGCCGGTTATTTGGGGGTCGAGACTAGCAAGATTGCTCAGCTTCATTGCCAGCGAGTCCGGCGTGCGTTGCAACGACTTGGCGGCCTGAATAATCAGCGGCTGGCGACGGTGAAACTGGCCAAATGGCAGTTGGCAATACAAGCCGAGCGCGACGAGCAACTCGTCCTGAGTCCAGCGCTTTGCCATACAACCTCCTTGTGTGTGGGTAGTGAGCATCCTACCGCAATACAAACAAAAAGCCCGCCCCTG
Organism: Halopseudomonas sp. MFKK-1; assembly: GCF_027474385.1. Taxonomy (NCBI): domain Bacteria; kingdom Pseudomonadati; phylum Pseudomonadota; class Gammaproteobacteria; order Pseudomonadales; family Pseudomonadaceae; genus Halopseudomonas; species Halopseudomonas sp. MFKK-1. The sequence continues at coordinate 431,655 of NZ_CP114836.1, read as the reverse complement.
AACCCAGGGGCGGGCTTTTTAACATCGGGCAGCGCTGTTGCTTCTAGCTTGCAGCTTGAGGCTTAAAGCTTGCCGCTCCAGAAGTAGCCGTTAGGCAAACTTCTGGATGTTGGCCATCAGCTCACGCAGGGCTTCGATGTTGTCTTTCGGGTGAACGGCGCCTTCGAAGCTGCACAGCTGCTCGAAGTTGGCGGCGACGTCTTCCGGGGTGAAGCCCTTGTCGGGGTCGAAGCCGATACCCAGGGAGCGCTCCCAGCGTACCTTGCCCATCCAGCCGCCGCCGACTTCGAACAGGCTGCCGGTTTCCTTGCACTCTTCGGAGCACAGGTAGGCAACCAGCGGGCTGACCAGTTCAGGCTTCAGCTTTTCGAATGCGCCTTCCGGGAACAGACCTTCGGTCATGCGAGTGCCGCCAGTCGGGGCAATGGCGTTGACGAAGATGTTGTTCTTGCGGCCTTCGATAGCCAGGGTACGGGTGAAGCCGTACAGGCCCAGCTTGGCCATGCCGTAGTTGGCCTGACCGAAGTTGCCGTAGATGCCGGAGGTGGACGAGGTGAAGATGATGCGACCGAAGTTGTTGTTCTTCATGTGGTCCCAGGCGGCCTTGGTAGTCTTGTAGGCGCCTTCGACGTGGACTTTGTAGATCAGGTCCCAGTCGGCATCGGTCATCTTGGCGAAGCTCTTGTCGCGCAGGATGCCGGCGTTGTTGACGACGATGTCGATGCGACCGAAGTTGTCCATCGCGCACTCGACGATGCGATCACCGTTGATGACGTTGTCCGGGTTGGCGATGGCGGTACCGCCAGCGGCTTTGATTTCTTCGACAACCTTGAGCGCGGCTTCGCTGTTGGCGCCTTCGCCGTTGGTGCTGCCACCGAGGTCGTTGACGACGACTTTGGCGCCGTGTTTCGCGAACAGCAGGGCGTGGGCGCGGCCAATACCGCCGCCAGCACCGGTTACGATGACGACTTTGTCGTCAAAACGGATATCGCTCATGGGTTGTCCCCTTGGTTTGTGCGGGTTGAAAAAGGCAGCCAGTGTCGAACAGTTGTTTGAACATGGCAAGGGGTGGGGCAGTGGTGAATAGTGGCTTATAAATGGGGCTGGCGGCGGTGTTGGGTGTATTGCAGGGGCAGCGGCCACGACATGTCGTGGCCCTACGGTGGAAGGTGGTGATGTTTGTCGTGGGCGCGGGCCAGGTGACGTATCACCGTATACGGTATGCCAGGAACCTATTTAGAGGGCTGCGTTAGCTGGTTGGGTGGGCCACCTGCCCCCGCCTGCACAGGGCCACGGCATGCCGTGGCCGGATTGCGCACGGTGGTGGAGTCAGACGGTCAGATAGCGCTGGATCAGATCGTCGTTCAGCTCAGTCATCGGGCCGTTGGCGACCATGCGCCCGCGTTCCATGATGAAGAAACTTTCCGCCGCCCGGCGGGCGAACGGCAGCTTCTGCTCGACCAGCAGCACGGTCAGCCCCAGCTCGGTGTTGAGCTTGCGGATCACGTCGCTGATGTCGCGCACGATGTTGGGCTGAATGCCCTCGGTCGGCTCATCGAGAATCAGCAGCTTGGGGTCGAGCACCAGCGCGCGGCCAATCGCCAGTTGCTGCTGCTGACCACCGGACAGGTCGCCGCCGCGACGGTGTTTCATTTCCTTGAGCACCGGGAACAGCTCGTAGATGTGCGCGGGAATCTGCCGGGCGCGGTCGGGGCGGGCGCCGAGAGAGATTTTCAGGTTCTCTTCCACCGTCAGCAGCGGAAAGATTTCGCGTCCCTGCGGCACGTAGCCGATCCCGGAGCGGGCGCGGTTTTCAGTCGAGAGCTTGGTGATGTCGCGGCCCATCAGGCTGATCTGCCCGCTTTTCACCGGCAGCAGGCCGGTGATGCATTTGAGCAGGGTGGTCTTGCCCACGCCGTTGCGGCCGAGCAGGCAGCTGCAGCTGCCTTCTTTCAGCTCCAGGTCGAGATCCCAGAGGATGTGGCTCTGGTTGTAGAACTGGTTGATGCCTTGAATGCTGAGCATGGTCATTCCCCCAAATAGACTTCGACCACACGCGGGTCATTCTGCACCTGATCCATGCTGCCTTCGGCCAGCACCGAGCCCTGGTGCAGCACGGTGACCTTGCGGGCGATGGAGCGCACGAACGCCATGTCGTGTTCGACCACGATGACCGAGTGACGGCCGGCCAGCGAGGTCAGCAGTTCGGCGGTGTGCTCGACCTCTTCGCCGGTCATGCCGGCGACCGGTTCGTCGACCAGCAGCACGCGAGGGTTCTGCATCAGCAACATGCCGATCTCCAGCCACTGTTTCTGGCCGTGGGAGAGGGCGCCGGCTTCCATGCGGAACTGTTCCTTCAGGCCGATCAGCTTGAGCACCTCGTCGATGCGGTCGAGCTGTTCGCCGGTCAGGCTTTTATTCAGCGTGTACCAGACGTGCTTGTTGGAGGCGGTGGCCAGCTCCAGGTTCTCGAACACCGAGAGCGCCTCGAAGATGGTCGGCTTCTGGAACTTGCGGCCGATGCCGCCGCGGGCGATCTCGTGCTCGGACAGTTTCAGCAGGTTCATGCGCTGGCCGAACCAGACGCTGCCGGTGTCGGGGCGGGTCTTGCCGGTGATGACGTCCATCATGGTGGTCTTGCCGGCGCCGTTGGGGCCGATGATGCAGCGCAGCTCGCCGTCATCGATGTACAGGTTCAGGTTGTTCAGCGCCTTGAAGCCGTCAAAGCTGACGCTGACGTCCTCCACGTAGAGGATCGGGCCGTGGGTGGTGTCGACCTTGGCGGAGAAGTCCGGCGCGGGCTGGACGAAGTCAAAGACTTGATCGCGGCGCCAGGTTTCGCGCAGTTGTTCAAGCGGGTTCATTGTTTGTCTCCCTTGCGGCTGAAGCGGTCGAACAGGCCCACGATGCCCTTGGGCAGCAGCAGGGTTACCAGTACGAACAGACCGCCGAGGATGAACAGCCAGGTTTCCGGTGAAAAGGTGGTGAAGAAGGTCTTGGCGTAGTTGACGCTGAACGCGCCGACGATGGCGCCGAACAGGGTTCCACGGCCGCCGGTTGCGACCCAGACCACCATTTCGATGGAGTTGAGCGGGGAGAATTCGCCCGGGTTGATGATGCCGACCTGCGGCACATAGAGCGCGCCGGCCACCGCCGCCAGCATGGCGGAGAAGACAAACAGCCAGAGTTTGTAGCTTTCGACCTGATAGCCGCTGAAGCGGGTGCGGCTTTCGGCATCACGGATGGCGATGATGACCCGGCCCATGCGTGAGGTAACGATGTAGCGGCAGGCCATGTAGCCGAGGATCAGGGCAATCGAGGAGGCGACGAACAGCCCGACGCGGGTGGTCTTGGCCGCCAGATCAAAGCCGAGGATTTCTTTGAAGTCGTTCAGGCCGTTGTTGCCGCCAAAGCCCATCTCGTTACGGAAGAAGGCGAGCATCAGCGCGTAGGTCAGCGCCTGGGTGATGATGGCGAAGTAGACGCCGGTCACCCGTGAGCGGAACGCCAGCCAGCCGAATACCAGAGCCAGCAGGCCCGGCACCAGCAGCACCATCAGCATGGCGAACCAGAACATGTCGAAGCCCTGCCAGTACCAAGGCAGCGATTCCCAGTTGAGCACCACCATGAAGTCCATCAGCTCCGGGTGGCCGTAGACGCCGCGGTCGCCGATCTGACGCATCAGGTACATGCCCATGGCGTAACCGCCCAGGCTGAAGAAGGCGCCGTGGCCGAGCGACAGGATGCCGGCGTAGCCCCAGATCAGATCGACCGACAGAGCCAGCAGGGCAAAGCACAGGAACTTGCCGAGCAGGCCGACGGTAAAGTTGGAAACATACAGCGGTGAGTCGGTCGGCACCGCCAGATTGAGAATCGGCACGATGATGGTGGTGAGCAGCACCAGGCCCAGCACCAGCATTCCGCCCCGATCACTGAGCAACAGTCGTTGGGTAAGCATACTTCCCTCGTTCAATTCGGTTGTAAAAAGGAAACGGCGGCGGCGATCAGTCAGCCGCGGCGCGCCCTTTCTGCGGGAAGAGTCCCTTGGGTTTCTTCTGGATAAACAGGATCAGCATGATCAGCACCAGCACCTTGGCGAGCATGGCGCCGGCCCAGGGCTCGAGGAAGTTGTTGATCAGGCCGAGGCTCATGGCGCTGACCAGCGTGCCCCAGAGGTTACCCACGCCGCCGAATACCACCACCATGAACGAGTCGATGATGTAGGCCTGGCCGAGGTTGGGGCCGACGTTGGTGATCTGCGACAGCGCGACTCCGGCGACCCCGGCGATACCGGAACCCAGCCCGAAGGTCAGGGCGTCGATCCAGTTGGAACGCACACCCACTGCGCGGGCCATGGCGCGGTTCTGCGAGACGGCGCGGACCTTGAGACCGAGGGTGGTGCGTTTCATCACCAGCAGCAGGGCGAAGAACACCGCCAGCCCGAACAGCAGGATGTACAGACGGGTATAGGTGATCGACAGCACCGGGTTGATGCTCAGGGTACCGCTGATCCACTCGGGTGAGGTGACCGAACGGTTGAGCGGGCTGAACAGGGTGCGTACCGCCTGCTGCAGCACCAGGCTGAGGCCAAAGGTCGCCAGCAGGGTTTCCAGCGGGCGGCCGTAGAGGAAGCGGATCACGCCGCGTTCGATGGCGATGCCGACCAGCGCGGTGATCAGAAACGCTGCCGGAATGGCAATCAGCAGGCTCCATTCGATCAGATCGGGGAACAGCACCTGAATACCCCAGGTGGTGTAGGCGCCGATCATGATCAGCTCGCCGTGGGCCATGTTGATCACGCCCATCACGCCGAAGGTGATGGCCAGGCCGATGGCCGCCAGCAGCAGGATCGAGCCCAGGCTGAGGCCAAAGAATACGTTCTCGATGAAACGGTAGAACTCGATGCGGCCCTGAATGGATTCAATCGCCTTGGCGGCAGCGCTGCGCAACTCGGCGTCTTCGTCGTTCTCGGCGACGCTGCGCAGGGCGTTGCGGGCTTCCTGCTCAAGAGAACCGCTGAGGGTGTCAATGGCGGCCATGCGTTGATCGCGGTCGCCGGTTTGCAGGTCGAACAGGGCCAGCGCGGCGTCGATCGCGTCGCTGACGCGGCCGGACCCTTCGGTCGGCTGGCGCTCGCGTAGCAGGGCGGCGGTCTCGCCGTCTACACCGTCACGGATAAAGCGCTGTACGGCGTCATAGCGCTTGTCGCTGTTGGGATGGGTCAGGTTGAGCTGAGCAACCATGCCGCGCAGCTGGGTGCGCAGGCTGTTGTTCACCGGGATGCGGCGCAGGCCGGCAGCGCCGGTCAGGTCTGAGCCATCCAGGGCGTTGGTCAGTTGGTCACCGCTGCGAATGGCGATGACCGGTGGCTTGTCCTTGCTGGCCAGCAGGTCGCCGGCAACAAGGGCGTTGAGAATATCGGCCAGACGTTCGTCTTGATGGGTGGCCAGTTGCTCGACGGTGGCTGCGCGCTGTCGCAGGTTGCCGGTCGCCAGTTGGCTGACCAGTTCGTCGAAGGTGGGTTGGGCAGGGGCTGGTTCAGCCTCCTGGGCGCTGGCGTGCAGGGGCAGACTGCACACACACAGCAGCAGCAAACGGGTAAGCCATTGCTGCACGGCATGCCGGGGTGTCAGACGGCAGATGGAGTTCATGGCATCGTCCTGATTGAGGTTCACGCTGAACATGCAACCGGGGCGTGATGGGCGCCCCGGTTACAGGGGCGGGCGCTGGGCCCGCCGTCAGATGGCGGCTGATTACTCGGCGGTGGCGCCGACGCAGCTCTTGGTCTGGGTGTTGTAGTTGCCGCAGCTGATCGGCGCGGTCCAGTCGGAGATCAGGTCCTTGCTGCCTTCCAGGTAGTCGGACCAGGCGTCGCCCGGGACCAGCTCTTCGGTGCGGGAAACGGTCAGGAACTGGCCGTCGTCCTGGATTTCACCGATCAGGACCGGCTTGGTGATGTGGTGGTTCGGCAGCATTTTGCTGGTGCCGCCAGTCAGGTTCGGAACTTCAACGCCAACCATGGCATCGATGACCTTGTCGGTATCGGTGGTGCCGGCTGCTTCAACCGCTTTGACCCACATGTTGAAGCCGATGTAGTGGGCTTCCATCGGGTCATTGGTGACGCGCTTGGTGTCGCCGATATAGTCGTGCCAGGCCTTGATGAAGGCTTCGTTTTCCGGGGTCTCTTCGCTCATGAAGTAGTTCCAGGCAGCCATGTGGCCGACCAGCGGAGCGGTGTCGATACCGGACAGCTCTTCTTCACCAACGGAGAAGGCTACAACCGGGATGTCTTCGGCGGACACGCCCTGGTTACCCAGTTCGCGGTAGAAGGGCACGTTGGCGTCGCCGTTGATGGTGGAGACCACGGCAGTCTTCTTGCCAGCGCTGCCGAAGCGTTTGATTTCAGCAACGATGTTCTGCCAGTCAGCATGGCCGAACGGGGTGTAGTTGATCATGATGTCTTCTTCAGCCACACCGTTGGCCTTCAGATAGGCTTCCAGAATGCGGTTGGTGGTGCGCGGGTAGACGTAGTCGGTACCGGCCAGAACCCAGCGCTCAACGCCGACTTCATCCTTGAGGTAGTCAACCGCCGGAATGGCTTGCTGGTTCGGCGCAGCGCCGGTGTAGAACACGTTGCGGGAAGACTCTTCGCCTTCGTACTGAACCGGGTAGAACAGGATGCCGTTCAGTTCTTCAACGACGGGCAGAACCGATTTACGCGAAACGGAAGTCCAGCAGCCGAAGATGGCGTCCACGCCGTGCTGTTCCAGCAGTTCACGGGTACGTTCGGCGAACAGCGGCCAGTTGGAGGCCGGGTCAACGACAACGGGTTCGAGCTGTTTACCGAGCAGGCCGCCTTTCTTGTTCTGCTCTTCGATCAGCATCAGCATGGTGTCTTTCAGGGTGGTTTCCGAGATAGCCATGGTGCCGGACAGCGAATGCAGCACGCCGACCTTGATGGTTTCCTCGGCCTGTGCGCTGAGTGCGCCAAGGGCCATGCTGCAGGCGACGCCGAGTGCGCCGACCTGTTTGACGATCTTCTTCAGAGTCATGTTCCTTTCCTTTCTCTGTTGTTGTCTGAAATTCTGGCTGTTGCGTGATGCTGCTGGTCTGGCCGTGGGACGCTTGACCATGCAGGCCGTCGTTGGCGAGGCAGCCTGTGAACAGGACAGAGCAGAGAACGTGCCAGCTTTGCCATTGGCTGACATTGTTCAGGACAAAGGGCGCTGGAATGGGGGCTGTGGACAGCTCGGTCGAGAATGGGAACGGTTTGCGCGGTGGTGGTCTGCCGTGCCGTGCAGTGGTGCAGTGCACGAATTTGGTGCGAAAGGGTGGTGCGTGGTCAGGATTTTGTGCGGGAAGGGCTCAGGGAGTGCCGATAACCCGGGCCGCCTTGCGCGGCCCGGGTCTGTTGCTTCAGATCAGCTCGATGGCGACTGCGGTAGCTTCACCACCACCAATGCACAGCGAGGCGACACCACGCTTGCCGCCGGTCTGCTGCAGGGCGTTGATCAGAGTGACGATCAGGCGTGAACCGGTAGAGCCTACCGGGTGACCCTGGGCGCAGGCGCCGCCGTAGATGTTGACCTTGGCGTGGTCGAGGCCGTGCTCGCGCATCGCCAGCATGGTGACCATAGCAAAGGCTTCGTTGATTTCGAACAGATCAACATCCGCCGCAGTCCAGCCGGTCTTGTTGAACAGGTTGGTCATGGCGCCAATCGGAGCCAGGGTGAACTCGCTCGGATCCTGGCTCTGGGTAGCATGGCCGACGATACGGGCCAGCGGCTTCAGGCCGCGGCGCTCGGCTTCAGCGGCGGTCATCAGCACCAGCGCGCTGGCGCCGTCGGAGATGGAGCTGGCGTTGGCAGCGGTGACGGTGCCGTCTTTCTTGAACGCGGGCTTGAGCGTCGGAATCTTGTCCAGATTGGCGTTTAGCGGTTGCTCGTCGTCTTTGACCACGACCTCGCCCTTGCGGGTCTTGACGGTGACCGGGATGATTTCGTTGGCCAGCACGCCGCTTTCGATGGCGGCCTGGGCGCGCTTGAGCGACTCAATGGCGTAGGCGTCCATGTCCTCACGGGTCAGACCGTTCTGGTCGGCGGTGTCCTGGGCGAAGGAGCCCATCAGGCGGCCGGTACGGGCGTCTTCCAGACCGTCAAAGAACATGTGGTCCTTGATTTCGCCATGACCCATGCGCAGGCCGCTGCGGGCTTTTTCGATGATATAGGGCGCGTTGGACATGCTTTCCATGCCACCGGCAACCATGATGCTGGCGCTGCCGGCCTTGAGGGCGTCGTGCGCCTGCATCACGGCCTTCATGCCGGAGCCGCACAGTTTGTTGATGGTGGTGCAGCCGGTAGCCGCGGGCAGGCCGGCGTTCAGACTGGCCTGGCGGGCCGGGCCCTGCTTGAGGCCGGCGGGCAGAACGCAGCCCATGATCACTTCTTCGACCGCTTCGGCAGGAATGCCGGCACGGCTGACGGCTTCGCGAATGCTGATGGCGCCCAGGTCGACTGCGCTGATGCTGGACAGGCTACCCTGAAAACCACCCATGGGGGTGCGAACGCCACTGACGATTACGATGCTTTGGTCCGACATTACCGGCTCCTGAATAAATGGATGAGACAACGACAAGAAGGTGAACTGAAACTATGAATCCAGGTTCAGTCACAAAACGACTTTGTTTACAATTATACGCATGATGGGTTTAAAGAAAATCCGTATGATGATTTTCGCTTTCTACGGCTTGGCCAATGCAGCTACTCTCGCAAGGCCACGCTGACGTTTTTCAACTTATGCCATGCCCTGACAATCCTAAAAATAGTAGGTCATTCAATGCTCAATACTCGTATCCTCAAGCCGGCCGACGAGGCACGCTCCACTCCGCTGCTGATCAAAAACCTGCTGCTGACCGGGCAGCGTTATGAGCGCACGCAGGAAATCATCTATCGCGATCTGGTTCGCTACGACTACCGCACCTTCAACGAGCGCATCTGTCGTCTGGCCAACGCCCTGACCAAGGCCGGCGTCAAGGCCGGGGATACCGTTGCGATGATGGACTGGGATAGCCATCGCTATCTGGAGTGCATGTTCGCAGTGCCGATGTTGGGGGCTGTCATGCATACCATCAACGTCCGTTTGTCACCGGATCAGATTCTCTACACCATGAACCACGCTGAAGACGTGGTGGTGCTGATCAACAGTGAGTTCGTGCCGATCTACAAGGCCATTGAAAATGACCTGACCACGGTCACCACGACCATTCTGCTGACCGACGAAGACGATAAAACCGCCGACCTCCCAGGTTTTGCAGGAGAGTATGAGCAACTGCTGGCCGCGGCTGAGCCAACCTACGAGTTCGCCGATTTCGATGAGAACTCGGTTGCTACGACCTTCTATACAACGGGCACCACCGGTAACCCCAAGGGTGTGTACTTCACCCATCGTCAGCTGGTTCTGCACACGTTGGGGCAGGCGGCTTCACTGTCTGCGCTCGACAGCATTCGCCAGCTCGGCAACCGTGATGTGTACATGCCGATCACGCCGATGTTCCACGTTCATGCCTGGGGCATCCCGTATACCGCCACCATGCTGGGGATCAAGCAGGTCTATCCGGGCCGTTACGAGCCCGAACGTCTGGTGCAGATGATCAAGGATCACAAGGTGACGTTCTCGCACTGTGTTCCGACCATTCTGCAGATGGTTCTGAACGCCGAAGGTGCGAAGGACTTCGACTTTGGCGGCATGCGCGTGATCATCGGTGGCAGCGCACTGAATCGTTCGCTGTATCTGGCGGCCAAGGCCAAGGGCATGCAGCTGGGCGCCGCATACGGTATGTCGGAAACCTGCCCGATGATCTCTGCCGGCTACCTTAACCTGGAGCTTGAGCAGGCATCGGAAGACGAGCAGATCGCTCATCGCATCAAGGCTGGTGTGCCCGGTCCGCTGGTCGAGGCGCAGATCATGGCACCGGATGGCACTCTGCTGCCGCAGGACGGTGAGACCCAGGGCGAGCTGGTGCTGCGCGCACCCTGGCTGACCCAGGGCTATTTCCGCGAGCCGGAGAAGAGTCAGGAACTGTGGGCCGGCGGCTGGATGCACACCGGTGACGTGGCAACCATCAGCCCGATGGGCTTTATCGAGATTCGCGACCGCATCAAGGATGTGATCAAGACCGGCGGTGAGTGGCTGTCGTCCCTCGAGCTTGAGGACCTGATCAGCCGCAGTCCGCTGGTTGCTGAAGTAGCGGTGGTGGGCGTGCCTGACCCGCGCTGGGACGAGCGTCCGTTCGCATTGATTGTCCCCGCCGCCGGTCAGACAGTCACCGCAGACGCGATGGCCGAGCACCTGATGCCCTTTGTTGAAGAGGGGCATATCAACAAGTGGGCGATTCCGCGTCAGATTGCGGTAGTGACGGAAATCCCCAAGACCAGCGTCGGCAAGCTCGACAAGAAGCGCATTCGCACTGAAATCGCCGGCTGGCTGGACGCCGGTGCGGAGTGCATTTCCTCGCTCGCCTGATTCGTCTGCCGGTGAATGACCGCATCGTTTTTACGATGCGGTTTTTTTTGCCTGTTCGCTACCCATGGCAGGGTGAATCATAACGGGTGTTTTGTCTCGCTATTGTAGCGGTGTGACCGTTCGGTCTGTTTCTGTATGGCCCGTTCTAGGTGGGTTTTATGGGTTTTGTGCGGGGTTTTTATATTTGCCCGATGGGACGAACGGGCTTGCTTAGCCCGTAGTCAATCAGTAGAGTCTCTGGCCTCTCAAGTCGTATAAGAATCCTAATAAAACCCGTTGCTGCGTTGCCCCTGTGTCTATCATTTCGGGTAATGCGGGCGATGTTGCGCGTCTGAAAGTCTGACGGCAGGCACCGTGTGTGCTCCTTGAGGGATAAACACCGGTCATGGTTGTGGCAATGCGCATGCTGATGGCCGGTTACCCCAAACAACTCCAAGCAAAACAGGGCGAACCCATGAAACCCATCACTATTCCTTCTTTGACTCTGGTCACTGCGCTTGCTGCGCCGACGGCGTTTGCTGCGGTCAGCGCGCAGGACGCCGCCAAGCTGGGCAGCAGCCTGACCCCGGTTGGCGCAGAGGTTGCCGGCAACGCAGCCGGCACCATTCCCGAGTGGACCGGCGGCCTGGCAGCCGATGCCGCGCCGGTCGATGCCAACGGCTTCCTGGCCAATCCCTACGCCGGTGAGCAGCCGCTGTTTGTCATCACCGCAGCCAACTATGAACAGTATGCCGAGAACCTGGCGCCGGGCCAGATTGCCATGTTCAAGCGCTACCCCGACACCTTCAAGATGCGCGTATTTGCCAGCCATCGCTCTGCTGCCTTCCCGCAGGCGGTATACGACGCTGCGGCTGCCAACGCGACCAGCACCAAGCTGGTTCAGGGCGGTAATGGTCTGACCGACTATCGCCTGGCCTATGCCTTCCCGATTCCGGCCGATGGGCTGGAAGTCGTCTGGAACCACATTACCCGCTACCGCGGCAACGCGTTTCAGCGCACCGTAGTGCAGGCTACCCCGCAGACCAATGGCAACTTCAACGTGGTGCGTTTTGTCGAGGAGTACGCCGTACCGGCCGGTCTGGAGGATTACGACGCCAGCGCGCCGACCGACATGCTCTATTACTTCAAGCAGCAGGTAACCGATCCGGCGCGTCTGGCGGGTAACGTTCTGCTGGTTCACGAGACCATCAACCAGGTAGCGACGCCGCGTATGGCGTGGTTGTACAACGCAGGCCAGCGTCGCGTGCGCCGCGCTCCCCAGGTGTCCTACGATGGTCCGGGTACTGCGGCCGACGGCATGCGTACCTCCGACAACCTGGACATGTACAACGGCGCCCCCGATCGCTACGACTGGGAGCTGGTTGGCAAGCGCGAAATGTTCATCTCCTACAACAACTTCGAGCTGGGCTCGCCGCAACTCAAATATGACCAGATCTTCCAGGCCGGCCATATCAACCAGGACCTGACGCGTTATGAGCTGCACCGCGTCTGGGAAGTGGTTGCCAACGTCAAGCCGAGTGAGCGTCATATCTATGCCAAGCGTCATCTGTTCCTTGATGAGGACTCCTGGCAGGCTGCCCACATCGATCATTACGATGGTCGCGGCGAGCTGTGGCGTGTAGCCGAGGCGCACTCGGTTCAGCGTTATGCCGACAAGGTGCTGGGCTACACCATGGAAACCCTGTACGACCTGGTCGCCGGCCGTTACTTGGTGATGGGCGCAAACAACGAAGAGCGTGCCAACTACAACTACGGTTACAAGACCTCCAGTGTCGAGTTCACTCCGACTGCCCTGCGTCAGTCCGGCGTGCGCTAAGCGTTCGTTGCAGTAAACACAACGCCCGGCTCTGTCGGGCGTTGTGCATTCTACTGGCGGCATTGGCCATCGGCGGCTGGCCGCCGGGCGTCAGGCTCCCTATACTCCGGAACAGGATAGTCTCCGTCGTGCCAGTTGCGCGGCGTATGCCCATTGCCATTTTCCGGACGCAAGATGACCCCAGTACCTGCCCTGATTCGTGAAACCTTTCCCGTTGGCCCGCTGCAGTGCAACTGCACCCTGATTGGTGATCCGATCAGCAAGAAGGCGATTGTGGTTGATCCGGGCGGAGACCATGAATTTATCGTCAAGCGTCTGAACGAGCTGGGGCTCAAGCTGGTCAGCATCATTCACACCCATGCCCACCTCGACCACTTTCTCGCCTCCGGTGAGCTGAAAAAGCTGACCGGCGCGACCCTGCATCTGCACAAGGAAGACCAGTTTCTCTGGGATAGTCTGGAAATGCAGTGCAAGATGTTCGGCATTCCCTACAAACCGGCGCCGGCGCCGGACCAGTGGCTGCAGGATGACGAGGAGCTGGCCTGTGGCTGCGGTGTTGCCCTGCATACGCCCGGGCATACCCCGGGCTCGATGAGTTTCTGGTTCCCGGAGGGCAAGTTGCTTATTGCCGGTGATACGCTGTTTCGCCGCGGCATCGGTCGTACCGATCTGTGGGGCGGAGACTATCGTCAGATTGAACGATCGATTCGCGAAAGACTCTATACGCTTGATGAAGATGCGGTTGTGGTGACCGGGCACGGGCCCGACACCCGCATTGGTGACGAGATTCGCGAGAATCCGTTTATTCGCGGCTGATGTCCGCGCGTTTTCCGTTCCAGTCTGTGCGGGCTGGACACAGAACCAACCAGAACAAGGGAATTACCATGAAAAGCCAAGGTTTGATTATTGCGGGTGCCTGCGCACTGATGATTGCCGGGTGCACCAACAACCCCTACACCGGTGAGCAGCAGGCAGGTAAGTCGGCTGTTTACGGCGGGATTGGCGCGCTGACCGGTGCAGCCATCGGCGCGGCGACCTCCAGCAGCGATGATCGTGCCAAGGGCGCTCTGATCGGCGCGGCCGTGGGTGGCGCTGCTGGCGGTGGCTATGGCTACTACGTCGACAAGCAGGAACAGCGCCTGCGTCAGGAGCTGACCGGCACCGGCGTGCAGGTCATCCGTAACGGCGACACCCTGCAGCTGGTCATGCCGGGCAACATTACCTTCGCCTCCGGCTCCTCCGACATCTCCAGCAGCTTCTATCCGACGCTGAATTCGCTGGTCAAGGTGTTCCAGGAGTTCGACAAGAACGGCATCAACATCGTTGGCCACACCGACAGCACCGGCTCCATGGAGCTGAACATGCGTCTGTCGCGTGAGCGTGCCGCCAGTGTTGCATCCTATATCGCCGGCCAGGGCGTCAGCGGTGCGCGTATCAGCAGCGCCGGTGTTGGTCCGAGCCAGCCGATCGCCAGCAACGATACCGAGGCCGGTCGCGCGCAGAACCGTCGCGTCGAGATCACCCTGCGTCAGCTCTGATCACGGCATGCAAGCCAAAAGGCCAACCGGGAAACCGGTTGGCCTTTTTTGGATTCGTCGCGGGTTAATGGGGGAATTACTTCCTTATTGAGCTGGGGCTGATTCAGCCTTTCGCCTTTACGGCGAGCCAAAGGGGGCCGCTTGCCCGGCCCCCCTTGGCGATCCCCCCGGGCACCCGGCTACGCGGCCCTTCGGGTTCGCTGCGTTGCTCGGGCCGACGGGGAGTCGCAGAACTCGGGGCTGCGCCCCTCAAACATGCTGCGACTCTTTTTCCCGCCAGCCCTGCGCTACTCGCCCGCGTAAACGGGACGAACCCCGGTGCGCACTCCACCATCAGAGCATTCGGTTTATCGCGCTGGAAAAGCGGATCCCATCACACCCGGACGCGCGCGATGAACCATCTTATTGCCGTGAGAACTCAATGGGTCGAGCGATCCATCGGCGTCGGGTACTGCTGGTGCAGGCGCGCCAGGTGGGCGTCCTTGTCGGTCCACAGCTGGTTGACCCAGGCTTGAAACTCGGCACGGAAGGCTTCGTCTTCCTGGTAGTTGCGGCCGAGAAATGCTGCCGGAATCGGCTTGAGTTCAAGGTGCATGACCACGTGCCTGACCTTGCCGCACAGCAGGTCCCAGAAGCTCGGGTTGCCGTCGGGGTAGTGGATGGTGATATCCAGCAGCGAGCGCAATTGCTCACCCATGGCATCCAGTACAAAGGCGACACCGCCGGACTTGGGTTTGAGCAGGTAGGTGAAAGGGGACTGTTGTTGCTGGTGCTTGGCCGGTGTCAGGCGGGTGCCTTCGAGGAAGTTGAACACCGCAACCGGGGTGGTCTTGAATTTTTCGCAGGCCTTGCGGGTCGTTGCCAGGTCCTGGCCGGCCTTTTCCGGGTGCTTGGCCAGGTAGGCCTTGGTGTAGCGTTTCATGAACGGGAAATCGAGCGCCCACCAGCACAGGCCGATGATGGGGACCCAGATCAATTCCTGTTTGAGGAAGAACTTGAGCATGGGCATGTGGCGGTTGAGTACATGCTGCAGAGCCAGAATATCCACCCAGCTCTGGTGGTTGCTGGTGACCAGATACCAGCCGTTGTAGTCGAGCCGCTCCAGCCCTTCGATATCCCAGCGGGTGCGCCCGCTGAGCGCCATCCAGCCGCTGTTGCAGCTGATCCAGAACTCGGCGATGCGGATCATTACCCGGGTACACCAGGTGCGCAGGGGCGGTATGGGCACCAGTTTGATCAGCGCGAATACGAAGAGAATCGGTGCATGAAACAGGGTGTTCAGCACCAGCAGCAGGGCAGCAATAATGCCACGCACGGGGGCAGGCAGAAACGACAGCATGGGTTGGCTCGTCCAGGGGCCGCTGGCGGGCGGCCGTGTTATGGGTTACTCGTTGGTGTAGGCCTGGATCGCGGTTAATGCAATGGTGTAGACGATATCGTCGACCAGCGCGCCGCGTGACAGGTCGTTCACCGGCTTGCGCAGGCCCTGCAGCATGGGGCCGACGCTTACCACGTTGGCGCTGCGCTGCACTGCCTTGTAGGTGGTGTTGCCGGTGTTCAGGTCAGGGAACACGAATACCGTTGCCTGTCCGGCCACCGGGCTGTCCGGCGCCTTCTGGCGGCCGACGCTGGCGATGGCGGCGGCATCATACTGGAGTGGGCCGTCCAGCAACAGTCCGGGCTCCCGCTCGCGGGCCAGGCGGGTCGCCTCGCGGACCTTTTCTACCTCGCTGCCACTGCCGGAGCTGCCGGTCGAGTAGCTGATCATGGCGACCCGTGCGGGGATGCCAAAGGCTTCTGCCGACCGGGCACTCTGAATGGCGATTTCGGCCAGTTCCTCGGCATTGGGCTCGGGGTTGACCGCGCAGTCGCCGTAGACCAGCACCTGCTCGGGCAGCAGCATGAAAAAGATCGACGACACCAGGTTGTAACCGGGGGCGGTCTTGATCAACTGAAAGGCCGGGCGAATGGTGTTGGCGGTGGTGTGGATGGCGCCGGACACCAGTCCGTCGACCTCGTCCAGTGCCAGCATCATGGTGCCCAGCACCACGTTGTCTTCCAGCTGTTGCAGCGCCATTGGCTCGTTCAGGCCCTTGCCTTCGCGCAGCTTGACCATGGGCGCCACGTAGCGCTCGCGCACCTGGTCGGGGTCGACGATCTGCAGGCCCTCCGGCAGGCTGATGTGCTGGGCGCGGGCAACGGCTTCAACCGACTCGCGCTTGGCCAGCAGAATGCAGTTGGCGATGCCGCGGCGCTGGCAGATGGCAGCGGCCTGTACGGTACGCGGCTCGTCGCCCTCGGGCAGCACGATGGTCTTGGCTGCATGCTGGGCCTGGCGCACCAGCTCATAGCGGAACGCCGGTGGTGACATGCGCTTTTCACGTGGCGTATCGCAGCGCTTGGCCAGCCAGACGTGGTCGATATGGCTGGCAACAAAATCGGTCACCTTATTGGCGCGCTCGCGATCATCAATCGGAATCTCGCGGTTCATGCGGTCGAGCTGGGTCGCGGTGGCAAAGGTGTCGGTCGGCACGCCGAGAATCGGCAGGCCCTGATCCAGCGCCGGCTGGCACAGTTGGATGACGCGCGGGTTGGGTTCAAAGCCGCCGGTCAGCAGCAGGCCGGCCAGCGGTGTGCCGGACAGTGCCGCCAGCGAGCTGGCAATGATGATGTCGTCGCGATCACCGGGGGTGACGATCAATGCACCCGGGCGCAGCAGATGAATGATGTTGGGAACGGTGCGCGAGCACAGTGCCATTTCCATCACCCGCCGTTGCTGCATCTCGCCGGCGTGGAAGGTGGTCGCCTTGAGCAGCTCGGCAATATCGGCGGTGCGCGGCGCGTTCAGCTCGTCCTGCCAGGGCACGCAACCGATCAGGCGGAAGTCGTCGGTATCCAGTCGGCTGGAGGCGTCGCGCAGACTCTGGGCGAAGTCCTTGAGTGTGCTTTTGAGTGTCGGCCGGTCGGGAATGTCGGTCGCGGTATCGGTCGCCAGTGCCCGTACCTTGTTGATGATGACGCCAAGCACCTTGGGGTGTTTGGGGCCGCCGAAGGTTTGGGCATTGATCTCGATTCGGTCTGCCAGGGTGGTGAAGTCGTCGCCGTCAGGGGCGGTCACCAGAATCACGTCGGCGTCCAGGCTCTTGGCCAGTTGCTGATTGATCTGCGCGGCGTAGTTGCTCTGGCGGGTAGGGACCATTCCTTCAACCACCACCACATCGGCACCGTCGGCTGCCTGCTGGTAGCGGCTGACAATCTCCTCCAGTACCTCGTCCAGCTCGCCCATGGCCAACTGGTGTTCAACCTGCGCCAGCGGCATGGCCGGCGGCGGCGACAACCCCAGGGTGCGGCTGATCAGTTCGCTGGAGCGCTCCGGGCCGTCGTCCCCGGGGTGCGGCTGGGCGATGGGCTTGAGAAAGTGCACCTTGAGGCCGGTCCGTTCCAGCGCCCGGATCAGGCCGAGGCTGGTGGAGGTCAGGCCGACACCGAAGCCGGTCGGCGCGACGAAAAACGTGTGCAGGCTCATGCCGTTTGGCTCCTTGGCTGGGTATCGAGCAGATCCAGGCTTTCCTCGGCTATCTGGCGCTCCTCATCGGTGGGAATTACCAGAATGGCCGGTGACCCTTTTGCCTCGATGCGACCTGCCTGGCCGCGCGGCAGTGCGCTGTTGTTGTCCGGGTCGATGCGCAGGCCCAGCACTGCCAGGTGCTTGAGGGTCAGTGCGCGGGTCAGCGCTGAGTTCTCGCCGATGCCGCCGGTAAAGATCAGGCCGTCGATACGCGGCAGGGCAACCGACAGACCGGCCAGCGAGCGAGCCAGGCGGTAGCAGAATACTTCGATCGCCAGCTGCGCGCCGCTATGGCCGTCGGCGCGGGCCTGCTCCAGCTCACGCATGTCGTTGGACAGCCCGGACAGGCCGAGCAGTCCGCTCTCGCGGTTGAGCAACTGCTCGATACGGTTCAGGTCCCAGCCCAGGGTGCGGGCCAGATGGGCGTGCAGGTTGGGGTCAACGTCGCCGCTGCGGGTGCCCATGACCAGGCCCTCAAGGGGCGTCAGCCCCATGCTGGTGTCCATGCTGCGTCCGTCCAGCACGGCGCAGCTGGAGCAGCCATTGCCGAGATGGGCGGTCAGCCAGGCACCGTTGCCCTTGCCGAGACCGGTCAGCAGACCGGCCTGATCGCTGACGTATTTGTGGCTGGTGCCGTGAAAGCCGTAACGGCGTACGCCGTGCACGGCGTACAGCTCGTCGGGCAGCGCGTAGCGGAAGGCGTGCGGCGGCATGGTTTGGTGAAATGCCGTATCGAACACCGCAACCTGTGGCGTCTGCGGCAGCAGCTGCATGGCGGCGCGGATACCGGTCAGGTTGGCCGGATTATGCAATGGTGCCAGCGGGACGTTGGCTTCGATGCCGGCGATGATGTCGTCGTTGAGCAGTTGCGCGCTGGTAAAGCGCTCTCCGCCATGGACCACCCGGTGGCCGACCGCACTCAGCGGTTGATCAAGATGGCGCTCAACCATTGGTAACAGGGCGTTCAGTGCATCCAGATGGGTCGCGTTGGCGAGCTCGCCGCGCTCACCGTCAGAGGTGGTGTAGCAGGCCTGCGAGGTGTTCAGTCGCTCGGCGATGGCGTCGAACAGGGCGCCCGGTGTGTCTTCGCGGCGCAGCGCCATCTTGATGGAGGAGCTGCCTCCGTTGATGACCAGGACCAGTCTGTTTGTCATGGGATTGTGCGAGTTCCTTTCAGCCGGATGTCATCTATGGACCGCCGGATATCGATTGCGTTCGGCTATCTTCCGGTGACCCACTGGTCGGGTCAAGCCGTGCGTTTCGGTGCCATAACGCGTACACTCGGGACTCTTATACCCTCAATCACAGGAAAGAGATTATGCAGATTGCCGCCAACAAGGCCGTGTCCATCGACTACACCCTGACCAATGACGATGGCGAAGTGCTGGATTCGTCCGTCGGTGGTGCGCCGCTGGTTTACCTGCACGGTGCCGGCAATATCATTCCGGGCCTGGAAAAGGCGCTGGAAGGCAAGGTGGCCGGTGACGACGTCAAAGTAACCGTCGAGCCGGAAGAGGCCTATGGCGAGTTCAACGCCGAGCTGATCGCCGTGCTGGGTCGCAACATGTTTGAAGGTGTCGACGAGCTGGAAGTCGGCATGCAGTTCCACGCCTCCGGTCCGGACGGCAGCATGCAGATCGTTACCATCAAGGCGCTGGAAGGTGATGAAGTCACCGTCGACGGCAACCACCCGCTGGCTGGCGAGCGTCTGACCTTTGAAGTGAAGGTTGTCGCGGTGCGTGACGCCAACGAAGAAGAAATCGCCCACGGTCATATCCACGGCGAAGGCGGTCATCACCACTAAGTGGTAATGGCAGCATGAGAACCGGGCCCTGGCCCGGTTTTTTTATGTCTGCAGGAGCGCGCTGCTGTTTTCTGCTGATTGAGTATTATCAATGGTATTTATATTGATTATTTCGCTCTATCAGGTGAAGTTGACCGGTCGTATAGTGCTCGGCATGAACACGATCCAAGATAAACGCGCGCGCATTCTCGCCTCGGGTACCAGCGTCATGCTGCGCAAGGGCTATAACGGCACTGGCGTGCAGGAGATTACCCAGGGCGCCGGTGTGCCCAAGGGGTCTTTCTATCATTACTTCGAGAGCAAGGAAGACTTCGCCATTCAGGCGCTGCACTACTACTACACGCCGCGCATCGAGCGTTTTGCCGATGCCCTGAGTGTGCCCGAGCTGTCGCCGCGCGAACGCGTTCTGCGTTGCTATCGTGATCTGGTTGGGTATTTCGCCAACCAGGAGCAGCCCAGTCATCAGTGTTTCATTGGCAGCCTGTGTCATGAAATGGCGGAGGAAAGCCAGCCTATAGGCTATGCCGCCAGTGCCATCCTGCAGCGTTCCAATCAGGTGCTGGCTGACTGTCTGGCCCAGGCGCAGTCTGCAGGCGAGATTGCGGCTGATCAGAATCCGGCGGAACTGGCCGGGTTTATCAGCGCCGCCTGGGAGGGTGCCCTGTTGCGCATGAAGGCGGATCGTCAGATCGGTCCGTTGCGCGTGTTCATTCAGCAGCTGGAGCGTCTGCTTCAGCCCTGAAAGCTATTTCACCAAGACAAGACGACTGGTCAGCTCGCGTGCTGGCAGGCGCTCTGGTCTGTCCCCCGTTCAGGAGATTATGTATGTCCACAGCCGTAACCCCGCTGTTCAAGCCCTTCACTCTGGGCAATCTGGAGCTGTCCAACCGCATCGTGATGGCGCCGATGACCCGTAACTTCTCGCCCAAGGGCGTGCCGAATCAGGCGGTGGTCGACTACTACCGTCGCCGCGCCGAATCCGGTGTCGGTCTGATCATCACCGAAGGCACCGTGGTTGATCACGTCGCGGCCAACGGCTACCCGAATGTGCCCCACTTCTATGGTGACGAGGCGCTGGCCGGCTGGAAGCAGGTTGTTGATGCCGTGCACGCCGCCGGCGGCAAGATTGCGCCGCAGTTGTGGCACGTCGGCAACGTCCGTCGCCTCGGTACCGAGCCGGATGGGGATGTGCCGGGTTACGGTCCGATGGAAAAGCAGAAGGATGGCAAGGTGCTGGTCAAGGGTATGACCCAGCAGGACATCGACGACGTGGTTGCGGCGTTTGCCAAGGCAGCCAGGGACGCCAAGGATGTTGGCTTTGACGCCATCGAGCTGCACGGCGCACATGGTTACCTGATCGACCAGTTCTTCTGGGAAGGTACCAACCAGCGTGATGACCAGTACGGCGGCAGCATGGAGAACCGTGGTCGCTTCGCCGTCGAGATCATCAAGGCAGTGCGCGCCGCTGTCGGCCCTGACTATCCGATCATCTTCCGTTTCTCCCAGTGGAAACAGCAGGACTACACCGCGCGCCTGGCCCCGACCCCCGAGCTGCTGGAGCAGTTCCTGGCGCCGCTGTCTGACGCAGGCGTGGATATCTTCCACTGCTCGCAGCGCCGCTTCTGGGAGCCGGAGTTCGAAAGCTCCGAGCTGAACCTGGCTGGCTGGACCCGCAAGATCACCGGCAAGCCGTGCATTACCGTCGGCAGCGTTGGTCTGGACGGTGAGTTCCTGCAGTTCATGGTCAACACCGACAAGGTTGCCCAGACCGCCAATATCGACGGTCTGCTGGAACGTCTGGATGCGGACGAGTTTGATCTGGTTGCGGTTGGCCGCGCGCTGCTGGTTGATCCGCAGTGGGCCGACAAGGTGCGCGAAGGTCGCTTCGAAGACATCGCGCCCTTCAGCCGCGACGCGCTCAAGACTCTGGTCTGATTCGCAATGGCAGGCACCCGGGCTATTTGCTCGGGAGTGCCTGTGTCAGCGCAGGCTGCCGTTCGGCGGCCTGCACAAGATAGCGCTCGAAACGCGTTACCACCGCACTCCAGTCCAGCTGGCAGGCCTTATGACGGGCATGCAGGCGGATGCTGCGACGTCCTTCCTGATCCGCCGTCAGCCAGCGCAGATTGTCGATGAATACCCGGTCGTGTGCGGGCGGTGCCAGGCTGCCGCTGTAGCGGTCCTGAATGTGCTGATGGGCTGCGGCGGTATCAAAGGCGCAGACCGCCAGCCCCGACGCCATGGCCTCGGTGACAACATTGCCGAAGGTTTCGGTCAGGCTGGGAAAGACAAAAATATCGGCGCTGGCATAGATTCGGGCCAACTCGTCACCCGTTTTTGCACCGGTAAAGATCGCCTCCGGCAGCTGTTTCTGCAGATCGGCAAGGGAGGGACCATCGCCAACGACGACCAGCTTCAGGTGGCTGTCTCGGGTGCTCTTCCCGGCTTCTTTCCATGCGCTTACGAGCAGCTCGGGGTTCTTTTCCGGTGACAGGCGGCCGACATGCAGCAATACCAGATCATCCGGGCCAACCCCCCAGTTGGCGCGCAGAGTGGCGTCTCGGCGGGCCGGATGAAAGCGCTCGCAGTCGACGCCGCGACCCAGCAGTCCCAGGTGATTCAGGCCCAACCGGCTCAGCTCGCGCTGCTGGGTTGAGCTGGCAACCAGGGTGGTCTGGCTCTGGTTGTGAAACCAGCGCAGATAGCGCATGGCGGGCTCGTGCAGCAGGCCGAGGTGAAAGTGGTCACTGTATTGCTGGAAATTGGTATGAAAACCGCTGACTACCGCAATGCCGAGCCGTCGGGCGGTGCGCAGGGCAGACCAGCCCAGTGGGCCTTCGGTTGCAATGTAGACGGCGTCCGGTCGGGCCTGGCGCCAGAGTCGGGTGAGCAGGCGCCCGGCAGGCAGCCCCCATTGCAGGGACGGATAGCCGGGAATCGGCAAGCCGCGGACCCGGTGTTCCTCCAGACTGCCCTGTGCGGAGCTGCCCGGTTGCTCGCCGCGCTGTGCCGGACGGATCAGCTGCAACTGGTGCTGGCGTCCGAGCAGGCCGCTGCATAGCTGGCCAAGGGTGTTGGCCACGCCATTGATCTGGGGTGGGTAGGTTTCTGTGACCAGCGCGAAGCGCCGGGCAGGGGCGAGGAATGTTGTCATGCTCCGAGTATGGTGAGCGGGCATGATCGCCGTGTTACATCGGTGTGACCATTTTATGAATCGCGTTGCTGGCGCTCACGTACCCACAGCAGCGTGGAGCCAGCGACGGCTGCGGGCATTACCAGCAGGTTCACCAGCGGAATCAGCATGCCAAGGTAGACCGGCAGGCCGAAGCCGAGTGACAGGCTGCGGCGGGTCTGCATCCAGCGCAGCATGTCGGGGAAGCCGACCTTGTCGTTATCGGCCTGGTAGTCGACGTATTGCACGGCCATCATCCAGACCCCGAAGGCCAGCAACAGCGGCGATGCAATCAGGTTGACCACCGGTATCAGTGACAGCAGCAAAAGAGCGGCCATGCGTGGCAGGTAATAGGCCAGTTTGCGCAGTTCGCGACCGACGCTGTGCGGAATCACGGCGATGACGTCTTTCCAGCCTGTCTGCGGGCTTACCTCATTGCGCTCCTGCTCGGCAATTTTTTCGGCGAGAAAGCCATAAAAGGGGGACGCAATGATATTGGCCAGCACGCTGAAGCCGAAAAACAGCAGTAGCAGGACCACCAGTGCAAACATCGGCCACAGCAGCCATTCGACAAAGGCGGCCCAGTCCGGGAGCTGTGGCATGAGTCTGGCCATCAGCAGGTTGAACTGCTGGATTCCCCAGCCGATGAGCGCGGCAAACAGCAGCAGGTTGGCTATCAGCGGGATGATCACAAAGCGCCGCAGCCCGGGTTGCCTGATGACCTGCCAGCCTTCCTTGAGGTAATCGGGGCCACGTAGTACATCCGTTACTTGCTTCATTGGTGCGGGTCCTGATGGAAACGTGTCTTGCAGAAATGTGCAGTGCTTCGCCGGGTACTATAGGGGTAAACTATTTGGCTGATACAGTCTTTGCAATTTCCACTTGTTTCAGGTCGCTATAAGCTGCGGCCTGTATTGCTCTGGAGGGTTGGATGAGCGTTCTGGTCAATCGTTCCGCGCCGGATTTCGTTGCTCCGGCGGTATTGGCTGATGGCAGCATTGTCGAGCACTTTGATTTCTCGACGCTGCGCGGCAAGTACGTGGTGATGTTCTTCTGGCCGCTGGATTTCACCTTCGTCTGCCCCTCGGAAATCATTGCCCATAACAACCGTATGGACAAATTCCGTGCGCTGGGCGCAGAGGTTGTCGGTGTTTCCGTGGACTCTCAGTTCACCCATTACGCCTGGCGTAATACCCCGGTGGAGAAGGGCGGCATTGGCCCGGTCGAGTTCACCATGGTCGCCGACGTCAAGCACGAGATTACCCGTGCCTACGGGGTGGAGCATGAAGATGGCGTTGCCCTGCGGGCGTCGTTTCTGATCGACCGCGACGGCATCGTCCAGCATCAGGTGGTGAACAATCTGGCGCTGGGCCGTGAAGTGGATGAAATGATTCGCCTGATCGAGGCGCTGCAATTTACCGAAGAGCACGGTGAAGTGTGCCCGGCCGGCTGGCGCAAGGGCCAGAAAGGTATGCAGGAGAGCGCCGAAGGCGTTGCCCGCTATCTGGCCGAGCACGCTGCCGAGCTTTGATCAACTGACTGGTTTTGGGGCAGTCGCTGCTGTTCAGGGTTCCCCTTACCCTCGGCTGCCCGTTTTATTCTTGCCGCCAGCGTGCTGGCGAAACTGGAGGTTTACATGTCTGAAGTGCGTCACACTCGCCTGATCATCCTGGGCTCCGGCCCGGCGGGCTACAGCGCTGCCGTTTACGCTGCGCGCGCCAACCTCAATCCGGTGCTGATCACCGGCATGCAGATGGGCGGGCAACTGACCACCACGACAGAAGTGGATAACTGGCCGGGCGACGTTGCCGGTGTGCAGGGGCCGGAGCTGATGGAGCGCATGCGTCAGCATGCCGAACGCTTCGAGACCGAGATCGTGTTCGATCACATCAACAAGGTGGACCTGACCCAGCGTCCGTTCACCCTGTGGGGTGACAGCGGTGAGTACAAGTGTGATGCGCTGATCATCGCCACCGGCGCGTCGGCCCGTTACATCGGCCTGCCGTCGGAAGAGGCTTTCATGGGCAAGGGCGTTTCTGCCTGCGCTACCTGTGACGGCTTCTTTTACCGCAATCAGGATGTCGCCGTGATCGGTGGTGGTAACACCGCCGTGGAAGAGGCGCTGTATCTGGCCAATATCGCCAAAAAGGTCACCCTGGTACATCGCCGTGATACCTTCCGCGCCGAGAAGATTCTGATCGACAAGCTGATGGCCCGTGTTGCTGAAGGCAAGATCGAGCTCAAGCTCAACGCCACGCTGGACGAAGTGCTGGGTGACGACAGCGGTGTGACCGGCATGCGCATCGCGCTTAACGCCGGCGGCACCGAAGATATCGCCCTGGCTGGCGTGTTTGTCGCCATCGGCCATACCCCCAACACCGGTCTGTTCGAAGGTCAGTTGGAGATGAAAGACGGCTACCTGAAGATCAAGAGCGGTACCGAAGGCAACGCCACCCAGACCAACATCCCGGGCGTCTTCGCCGCCGGTGACGTGGCTGACCACATCTACCGCCAGGCCATCACCTCGGCCGGCGCCGGCTGTATGGCGGCGCTGGATGCAGAGCGCTTCCTCGACGCGATGTAACCGCTGGTTCACAATGAAAGCCCCGCGTCAGCGGGGTTTTTTATTGAGCGACAGGTACCCTGCAGGGAGGCGCATTTGACAGATTGGCTAGTGGTAATCGGACTGACCCTGATGGCCGGCATGGCAATGCCCGCCGGGGCCCTGCTGGCCGGGGTGGAGCGGGTGCGGCCCAAGTGGCTGGACCAGGAGCTGCGCCACGGCATCATCGCCTTTGGCGGTGGTGCATTGCTGTCTGCGGTCGCGCTGGTGCTGGTGCCCGAGGGTATTGCCAAGGTTGATGCACTGGCTTCGGCCAGCTGTTTTATCGTTGGTGGGCTGGCGTTCATGTGGCTGGATATCGCTCTGTACCGCAACAAGACGCCGGCCAGCCAGATGGCCGCAATGCTGTCCGACTTTGTGCCCGAGTCGATTGCCCTCGGCGCGGCCTTTGCTGCGGGTGGTCACAGTGGCCTGCTGCTGGCGTGTCTGATGGCGCTGCAGAATCTGCCCGAGGGCTTCAACGCCTGCCGAGAACTGCGGGCCAGCACCCATTACCCAATACGCCGCATTGCCAAGGGCTTTACCCTGATGGCGCTGCTGGGCCCGTTGTTCGGATTGCTTGGGTTTGGCTGGCTGGCGGCC
Source organism: Halopseudomonas sp. MFKK-1 (assembly GCF_027474385.1). Lineage (NCBI taxonomy): Bacteria > Pseudomonadati > Pseudomonadota > Gammaproteobacteria > Pseudomonadales > Pseudomonadaceae > Halopseudomonas > Halopseudomonas sp. MFKK-1. The sequence goes on along the minus strand of NZ_CP114836.1, from coordinate 406,031 downwards.
TATCCTGAGGCGGTGGCGGCGGTCATGCTGTTTGCCGCCGGCGGCATCTGTTATTCAGTGTTCCAGGACATCGCCCCGCAGGCGAAGCTGGAACGCAAGTGGGCCCCGCCAATGGGCGCGGTGCTCGGGTTTGTATTGGGCATGGTCGGGCACCAGTTGACGATGGGGTGAGCGCGGCGCAGATCGCCGAGCGGTTGTCGGTCAGTTGGGCTCGGCTTCGAGTCTTATGAAAAGGACGAACTACATGAAATCACGTTATCTGATGGTGGCAGCATCGTTCTCGCTTGCCGCTACAGCTTCGGCTAGCAGCTTTATTGGTACTACTGATGCCATCGGCTCCTCGCTGGCCAACAGTGCCGAGTCGAGCAGCAATGTCACTACCGGTGGGAACGACAAGGTAGTGCTGCAGGCACGGGACGATGCGGCCAGCTTTGTCGCCAGCGATGGTGCGATCCGCGGCGTGCATCTGGAGGCTGCACTGGCGCATTTGCGCGCTCGGCAACCAGCGTCGCTGGCCACCGATATGCAGCTGGCCGAGGATATTCTGGCCCGTTGAGCAAGGTGTTGACCGGCTTGCCGTGTCGGTTTGCCTTGCTGCTGGCGCTGATCTGGAGTGTGCAGATCAGCGCCGCCTTGCGACTGGAGCCCGAGCTGGCAGGGCTGACTTCGCAGCAGCAACGCTTTACATACGACCTGCTCGAACAGGTCGACGAACGTCTGCCGCCGCGCCTGAAGGAGCAGCTTGATCAGATCGTCAGTGTGCGCTGGGCAGGCGACCTCAAGCCGCGCGTGGTGGGTCGCGCGACCTTTAATCATGAAATTCTGCTGAGCGCGCGCCTGCTGGTTGATCAGGACGAGTTGTTGGCACAGCGCACTCTGGTGCACGAGCTGGCGCACCTCTATGACCGGTTGGGACCGGCCGGTCTCGACTGGCGCTGCGCTGCGCGGCAGCACGCTCAGGGCCCGGTAGGCTTGCCGCCCCATTGCCGCGGGCAGACCGAACGGCGCTTTCGGTTGCGCGATGATCCGCGATTACTGGATCTGGCCGGCTGGCCCGAGTGGGTCGGTGGCCGTGGTCGGCGTGAGCGCGAAAATCGCCAGTTGCTGCGCTCACCTGATGCCTATGAGTTAGGCAGTCCTGCCGAATTCGTCGCGGTTAATGCCGAGTACTTCCTGCTGGACCCGAGTTATGGGTGTCGGCGGCCAGCTCTCTATCGGTTTTTTGTTGAACACTTTGACTGGGCGCCCTTCGATACTCGCTGCCCTGATGTCTATCCTTACCTGAACGCGGGGGCCGACAATCACCAGTCGCTGCTCGGATGGCTCGATCCCGAGCGGGTGTACGCGGTGCATTACCTGCTGGCAGAGCCGGATCAGACGCTGGCCAGCCGCTGGGGGCACAGTATGCTGCGTTTGGTGGTCTGCGCGCCCGGGCGCCCTCGTGGGCCGGACTGCCTGCTCGACCTTGAGCAGGATCTGGTGTTGTCGTTCCGGGCCTACGTTGACGATGTGCAGCTGTCGCATTGGGATGGGCTGGTGGGGCAGTACCCGTCGCGGCTGTTCATGCTGCCGTTGGCGCAGGTGGTTGATGAGTACACCAAGCTGGAGTTGCGCTCCCTGCGTTCGGTGCCGCTGCAACTGAGTCGTGGCGAGATTGAGGGCGTTGTGCAGCAGGCTGCCCAGCTGCATTGGGCATATGACGGCCGTTACTTTTTCGTCGGTAACAACTGCGCCGTCGAGACGCTCAAGCTGTTGCGTACCGGCAGTCGTAGCGAACGCCTGATTGATCTCGAAAGCCAGACACCGATCGGCCTGCTGCAGTTGCTCGAAGCGCGCGGGATGGCAAACGCCAGTGTGCTGACTGATGCGACCGAGGCCCTGCGCCTGGGCTATCGATTCGATTCCTATGCTGAACGCTATCGGTCGATATTCGCGCTGTTGCGCGAGCGGCTGGGGGTTCAGGTCACGGGGTTTGAGCAGTGGCTGGCGCTGCCTCCCGAGGCACGTGCGCGGTGGTTTGACCACGCCGATTTGCGTTCGACGGCGGCGTTATTACTGCTTGAGCAGGCAGCACTGCGACGGCAGCTTCTTGACGCGCAGCATGCCCTGAAGGTGCGTTATCTGCGCGGTGCCGATAGTGAGGAGAGTGTGCGTGCCGCTGGAGAGCTGGTTGCAGCACTGCTTCGCGAACGTGGATTTCTCAGCCGTCCTGCGGATTTGCTGGCTGAGGGTTATGGTCTGCCGCAGCCGGAAGAATGGCAGGCGTTGAGTCAGCTTGGCGATCAGCGCAAGAACGTATTGCAGGGGTTGGAAGGCCGGCTGGAATCGGTATTGCCCGCGCTGCTGTCGGCTGAGCAGCAGCAACGCCTGGCGGCCGGGCAGCGCAATCTTGAACGGTTGCATGCGCAGGTCCGACGACTGAAAAGCGTTGAGAAATAACCGGGAGAGAATGTGTTGAAATCCATTCGTTGGGAACGAATGGTGCCCCGAGGGAGAATCGAACTCCCACTCTGTCACCAGAAACGGATTTTGAATCCGCCGCGTCTACCAATTCCGCCATCGGGGCAATGCAGGTGCGTACGAGCGTACGCTGGCTGGCGCGGAGTATACGGAGCCCGAACGGTCTCGGTCAATCCTGTGCGCGCTGGCTGATCGCCGTGGCAGCGGTTTTCGGCTACCATAGCGCCCTTTCCCAGGTAACTCCGGACTTCCTTAGCGCATGCGTCTCAGTGACTTTCATTTCGACCTGCCCGATGAGCTGATCGCACGGCATCCGCTGGCCGAGCGGCGCGCCAGTCGGTTGTTGTGCCTCGACGGGCCGACCGGCCAGCTGGCTCACCGTCAATTTGTCGATCTGCTCGAGTATCTGCGCCCCGGCGATTTGATGGTGTTCAACAATACCCGGGTAATTCCGGCCCGCCTGTTTGGTCGCAAGGAGACCGGCGGTGCGCTGGAAGTGCTGGTTGAACGAGTAGTCGACGAGTTTCGGGTGCTGGCGCACATTCGTTCCAGCAAATCCCCCAAGCCGGGCAGCCGTATCCTGATCGATGGTGGCGCCGAGGCCGAGATGGTGGCACGCCATGATGCGCTGTTCGAGCTGCGTTTTGCCGAGCCGGTATTGCCGTTGCTGCAGCGGGTCGGTCACATGCCGCTGCCGCCCTACATCGATCGCCCTGATGACGAGGCGGACCGCGAGCGCTATCAGACGGTGTATGCAAAGCGCGAAGGTGCCGTAGCGGCGCCGACCGCCGGGCTGCATTTCGACCGACCGCTGCTCGATGCCATCGCCGAGTTGGGCGTGGAGACGGCGGAGGTCACCCTGCATGTCGGCGCGGGTACGTTCCAGCCTGTGCGGGTCGACAAGATCGAAGAGCACGTCATGCATCAGGAGTGGCTGGAGGTTGCGCCCGAGGTCGTGGCTGCGGTCGAGGCCTGCAAGGCGCGCGGCGGGCGGGTGATCGCGGTGGGTACCACCAGTGTGCGCTCGCTCGAGTCGGCTGCTCGCGATGGCGTGCTCAAACCGTTCAGTGGCGACACGGACATCTTTCTGTATCCGGGCAAGCCGTTTCATGTGGTGGACGCGCTGGTCACCAACTTCCACTTGCCCGAGTCGACCCTGCTGATGCTGGTGTCGGCGTTTGCCGGTTATCCCGAGGCCATGGCTGCCTATCGTGCAGCGGTGGCCGAAAAGTACCGTTTTTTCAGTTACGGTGATGCGATGTTCATCACCCGCAATCCGGCCCCGACCGGGCCTGAGGTATCGTCATGAGTCACATGTCCTTTGAACTGCTTGCCACCGATGGCAGGGCGCGCCGTGGTCGGCTGACCTTCCCCCGCGGGGTGGTCGAGACGCCGGCCTTTATGCCGGTGGGTACCTACGGTACGGTGAAGGGCATGCTGCCGCGCGATATCGAGGCGATCGGTGCGCAGATCATTCTCGGCAATACCTTCCATCTGTGGCTGCGCCCGGGGACCGAGGTGATCCGCAGGCACGGTGACCTGCACGATTTCATGCAATGGCAGGGGCCGATTCTGACCGACTCCGGCGGCTTTCAGGTATTCAGTCTGGGTGCCATGCGCAAGATCAAGGAGGAGGGGGTGTACTTCTCCTCGCCGGTTGATGGTGCCAAGGTGTTCATGGGGCCGGAAGAATCCATGCAGGTGCAGCGCGCGCTGGGTTCGGACATCGTCATGATCTTTGATGAGTGCACGCCCTATCCGGCGGATCTGGATACTGCTCGTCGCTCGATGGAACTGTCGCTGCGCTGGGCCAAGCGCTCCAAGCAGGCCCACGGCGATAATCCGTCAGCGCTGTTCGGCATCATTCAGGGCGGTATGCACGAAGAGTTGCGGCTGCGCTCGCTGGAAGGGTTGAGCGAGATCGGGTTTGATGGGCTGGCGATTGGTGGTCTGTCGGTCGGCGAGCCGAAGGAAGAAATGATCCGCGTGCTGGATTTTCTGCCGGGCCACATGCCGCCGGAAAAACCCCGTTACCTGATGGGAGTAGGCAAACCCGAGGATCTGGTAGAAGGTGTGCGCCGCGGCGTGGACATGTTCGACTGCGTGATGCCCAGCCGCAATGCGCGCAACGGGCACCTGTTCACCGAGGCGGGCGTGATCAAGATCCGCAACGCGGTACATCGCCACGATGAGTCGCCGCTGGATCCGGCCTGTGATTGCTACACCTGCCAGCACTTCTCCCGCGCCTATCTGCATCACCTGGACAAGTGCGGCGAAATGCTCGGCAGCATGCTCAATACCATCCATAACCTGCGGCATTATCAGCGGCTTATGGCAGGTTTGCGCGGTGCCATTCAACAGGGTACATTGACCGCCTTTGTGGAAAACTTCTACGCCAAACTGGGCCGGCCGGTACCGCCGCTTGAGCCTTGAATGGCGGCCGGAGCGCCCCCATAACCGATTTTTCGCAGTTCAATAACAGGAGCGTCACATGAGCTTTTTCATCCCCGCCGCCATGGCACAGTCTGCAGGTGGCGCCGCACCGGCGGGTACCGGTTTTGAGTGGATTTTTCTGATCGGCTTCGTGGTCATCTTCTATCTGATGATCTGGCGCCCCCAGGCCAAGCGTGCCAAAGAGCACAAGAACCTGCTGGCGGGCCTGTCGACCGGTGATGAAGTAGTAACCGGTGGCGGCATTCTGGGCAAGGTCAAGAAAGTGACCGACGAGTTCGTCGTGCTGGAAGTGGGTGATAGCCAGGAACTGAAATTCCAGAAAGGCTCCATTGTTGCTGTCCTGCCCAAGGGCACGCTGAAAGCCATCTAATTACCTCGCAGACCCCGTTCCGGGCGCCATCAGGCGCCCGGACTGCTATCAGGCCCTGATATGCTCAACCGTTATCCCCTCTGGAAATACCTGCTGATCGTGACCGTGCTTGCACTGGGCGTGATCTATGCGTTGCCGAACCTTTATCCCGACGACCCTGCCATTCAGATCTCCGGCGCCAGCTCCACTCAGGTCATCGATCAGGCTGATCTTGACCGCATCGAGCAGGCGCTGGCTGCAGCCAATCTGCCGACCAAGGGCACCGAACTGGGTGCCAACGGCCGCTCCGGCCTGGTGCGTCTGGTTAATCGCAGTGATCAGTTGAAGGCGCAGGATGTTGTCCGTGACGCGCTCGGCGCGCGCTATGTTGTGGCGCAAAACCTGGCGCAGACCACGCCGGACTGGCTGTCTGCAATTGGGGCTGGCCCCATGACACTGGGTCTGGACCTGTCCGGTGGTGTGCACTTTCTGCTGCAGGTCGACATGGACAAGGCCATCGAGTCTCGGGTCAATGTCTACCAGAGTGAGCTGCGGGGCCTGATGCGCACTGAGGGGATTCGCTATCGCAGTCTGCCGACCCAGGGCAACACCCTGCAGTTCGGCTTTGCCGACGAAGACCAGCGCAGTGAAGCCCGTCGCCTGATTGCCGGCAAGTACAATCAATTTGTGACTGCCAATGCCGAACTCAAGGATCAGGCTGTATTGCAGCTGACCCTGTCCGAGGCCGAAGTGGCCGCGATTCGCGATTACGCGGTGCAGCAGAACCTGACTACCGTGCGTAACCGGGTCAATGAGCTGGGGGTGGCCGAGCCGCTGGTGCAGCGTCAGGGCGCCAACCGTATCGTAGTGGAGTTGCCGGGCGTGCAGGATACCGCTGAGGCCAAGCGGGTTCTGGGCAAGACCGCCAACCTGGAGTTTCGTCTGGCGGCCGAGCCTGATGCGCCGCGCGCAACCACCGAGTCCTTTGCCTTCCGCAGCGCAGAGGGGCGTACGGCCGACGTTGAGCGCAGCATCATCATTACCGGTGACCAGGTCACCGACGCCCGTTCCAACTACGACGAGAACGGTCGCCCGCAGGTCAATATCAACCTCGACAGCCACGGCGGCGAGTTGATGAACCGTGCCACCCGCAGCAATATCGGTCGGGGCATGGCGGTGCTGTTCATTGAACAGCGGCAGGTCAACCGCAAGGTTATGCAGGAAGTTGATGGTGTGATGCAGGAGGTCGAGATTCCGGCGTTCGTCGAGGAAAAATCGATTATCAGCCTGGCCACCATCCAGAGCGCGCTGGGCAATCAGTTCCGCATCACCGGTCTGGACTCGCCGGCTGAGGCCTCCGAACTGGCGCTGCTGCTGCGCGCTGGTGGTCTGGCGGCGCCGATGCACTTCGTTGAAGAGCGTACGATCGGCCCGAGCCTGGGGGCAGAGAATATCGCCAAGGGTGTGACTGCCACTCAGGTCGGCTTTGCCCTGGTGCTGGTGTTCATGGTGCTGGTCTATCGCGCCTTTGGTGTGTTTGCCGGTATCGCATTGAGCTTTAACCTGGTGCTGCTCCTGGCGCTGATGTCGATGCTCGGTGCCACTCTGACCCTGCCGGGCATTGCCGGTATCGTGCTGACGCTGGGTATGGCGGTGGATGCCAACGTGCTGATCTTCTCCCGTATCAAGGAAGAGGTCGCCAACGGCATGTCGCCACAGCGTGCGGTGCATGAAGGCTTTGACAAGGCATTTTCAGCCATCGTGGACGGTAACCTGACTACCCTGTTGGTCGGGGTCATTCTGTTTGCCATGGGCTCCGGTCCGATCAAGGGCTTCGCCGTAACCCTGTCGCTGGGGATTGTGACCTCCATGTTCAGTGCCATCATGGTGACTCGCGCTTTGGTCAATCTGACCGTTGGCGGTCGCGACATCAAAAAGCTCTGGCTGTGAGGAAACACCGATGAACATTCGTAAAACCATTAATTTCCTCCGCCTGCGCAAGTTCTTCTATGTGGTTGCCGTTGCGCTGATGCTGGCGTCGGTCGGCAGCCTGGCGGTCAAGCAGTTGAACCTGGGTCTGGACTTCACCGGCGGTGCGCTGGTGGAGCTGAACTACAGCGAGGCGGCGGATCTTGAAGCCATTCGCGCCACGCTGCGCGAGAATGGCTGGGGCGATGCCGTGGTGCAAAACTTCGGTGCCTCTACCGACGTGCTGATCCGTCTGCCCAGCGATGACCCGAATCTGGGTAACCAGGTGGCCCAGATGATCAAGACCACCGATGGCAGTGATGTATCGGTCAAGCGGGTCGAGTTTATCGGTCCGCAGGTGGGTGAAGAGCTGCGTGATCAGGGCGGTCTGGGTATGCTGGTGGCGATCGCCGGTATCCTGCTGTATGTCTCTCTGCGCTTCCAGATGAAGTTCGCGGTGGCGGCGATTCTGGCGCTGGTCCACGACGTGATCTTTACCCTCGGGGTGTTCTCGTTTTTCGGGATTTCGTTCGACTTGACGGTGCTCGCGGCGATTCTGGCAGTGATCGGCTACTCGTTGAACGACACCATCGTGGTGTTCGACCGGGTGCGTGAGAACATGCGTCTGATGCGTCAGACCGAGCTCACTGACATCATCAACATCTCGACCACCCAGACGCTCGGTCGAACCATGGCTACCTCGTTCTCGACCATTTTGGTGCTGCTGGCGCTGTTCTGGTTCGGTGGTGAAAATATCCACGGCTTTGCCACGGCGCTGCTGATCGGTGTGGGTGTGGGTACCTATTCCTCCATCTATATCGCCGGTGGCCTGCTGGTGACCATGAAACTCACCCGGGATGATCTCATCCCGCCGCAGGTGGAAGAAGCGGTCGACGATAGGCCCTGAGCGCCGGCTTCGCCGGCGCAGCGGCAAGCCTCAAGAGGTAAGCTTCAAGCCGCAAGCTACAAGCGGCAAGAAAACCCGCGTCGGAACTGAATCCGGCGCGGGTTTTTTTGTTTTGGGTTGGCTTGAAGCTTACGGCTTGTAGCTTGCAGCTCAAAAAAAGGCCCACACCGGTCAGGATGTGGGCCTTTTTGTTCTGCCCCGTACGGCCAGCTTGCCGCTTGAGGCTTGCAGCTTGCGACTGGGTGTTACATTTTCATCCCGGGCGTCAGGTGCGGCTGGATGGCGGTCAGCACGGCCTTGAAGCACTTGGGGTTGCCCGCGACGATGTGGCCCTTGTCGAGGAACTGGTGGCCGCCGCTGAAGTCGCTGACCAGGCCGCCGGCTTCCTGGATCAGCAGGGCGCCGGCTGCCATGTCCCACTCGGCCAGGCCAAATTCCCAGAAGGCATCGAAGCGGCCGGCGGCAACATAGGCCAGGTCCAGGCTGGCAGCGCCTGCGCGGCGAATGCCGGCCGTCTGGCCGACCAGGCTGCGGAACATGCCGAGGTAGTTATCCAGCGAGTCGACCTGATTGGCCCGGAACGGGAAGCCGGTGCCGAGCAGGGCGCCTTCCAGTGACTTGCGGTTGCTGACGCGCAGGCGGCGACCGTTCAGTGCTGCGCCACGGCCACGGCTGGCGGTGAATTCTTCCTGACGAATGGGGTCCAGAATGACGGCATGCTCAATGCGGCCCTTGACCCGGCAGGCGATGCTGACGGCGAAATGCGGTACGCCGCGAATGAAGTTGGTGGTGCCGTCCAGCGGGTCGATGATCCAGACGGTGTCGGCGCCGTCGCCGTGGCCGGGCTGGAAGCCGCTCTCTTCTGCCTGGATGCTGTGATCCGGATAGGCTTTGCGCAACTGGCTGATGATCGCCTGCTCGGCGGCGCGGTCGACTTCCGAAACATAATCGCGCGCGTCCTTTTCGTCCACGGCGAGCACATCGAGGCGTTCCATGGAACGGTAAATGAGCTCTCCTGCGCTGCGCGCGGCACGCAGGGCGATGTTCAGCATAGGCTGCATATGGGGTATGTCTCTGTCGGAAGATGAAAAGCCGGACATTGTAGCAGAGTTGAAAATGAACAGAAATGCGTCATGGCTATCAGGTCGCAGCTTTTGTAAGATGCAGGGTCCCATTTTTGGCTTGAAGGTGTCGCTGTGCTGAAGAACGTGCGTGTGGTGTTGGTCAACACCAGTCATCCTGGCAACATCGGCGGCGCCGCTCGGGCCATGAAGAATATGGGATTGTCCGAGCTGGTGCTGGTTGATCCCGAGCGCTTCCCCGATCCTGATGCGGTTTCTCGCGCCTCAGGTGCGGACGATGTGCTGGCCAATGCAAGAATTGTCGCAACGCTGGAAGAAGCCATCGCCGATTGCTCGCTGGTGCTCGGCACCAGTGCTCGCGATCGCCGCATTCCCTGGCCGGTGCTGGATCCGCGTGAATCCGCTGACAAGGTGCTGGATCAGCTGGAGCAGGTTGCGGACGCGCAGATCGCGCTGGTATTTGGTCGTGAGGACTCCGGTCTGACCACCGATGAGCTGCAGCGTTGCCAGTATCATGTGCATATTCCCTCGATGCCGGACTTCAGCTCGCTGAATCTGGCGGCAGCCGTGCAGGTGCTGGCCTACGAGCTGCGTATGCAAAGTCTGCAGCGCGAAGGCGCGCCGACCAAGATGCACAAGGTCGAAACCACCGCTGTTTTCAACGAGATTCCGGCGACCGCAGGCGAGCTGGAGCAGTTTTATCAGCATCTGGAGCAGGTGCTGGTTGAAATCGGCTTCCACGACCCTCAGAAACCACGGCAGCTGATGCCGCGCTTGCGCCGCCTGTACGGGCGGGTCCATTTGAATCGAATGGAGATGAACATCCTGCGCGGCATCCTGACCGAAACCCAGAAGGCCGTCGGCGTCAAAGCAGCCGGCGAGCGGAGAACCTGACCATGTTTGATCGCATGAAAGAAGATATCGCCAGTGTATTCCACCGTGACCCTGCCGCGCGCAACACGCTGGAAGTGCTGACCTGTTATCCCGGCTTGCATGCGGTCTGGTTGCATCGGGTGTCGCACGCTCTTTGGGTGCGCCGTGCCTACCTTTTGGCGCGCATGCTGTCGCACTTCGCCCGCTGGCTGACCGGCATCGAGATTCATCCCGGAGCCAAGATAGGTCGTCGCTTCTTTATTGATCACGGCTTTGGTGTGGTGATTGGTGAAACCACCGAGATAGGCAATGACGTTACGCTGTATCAGGGTGTAACGCTGGGTGGTACCAGCTGGGATCAGGGCAAGCGTCACCCGACGCTGGAGGACGGCGTCGTTGTCGGCGCCGGTGCCAAGGTGCTGGGGCCGTTTACCGTTGGTGCCGGAGCCAAGATTGGCTCCAATGCTGTTGTAACCAAGGCAGTGCCGGCTGGTGCGACCGCGGTCGGCATTCCCGGGCGCATTATTCCGAAGGACCCGGAGCCTTCCGCCGAGTGCGAGCAGCAGGCCAATCGTCAGGCCATGGCGGAAAAGCTCGGCTTCGATGCCTATGGCGTCAGTCGCGATATGCCGGATCCGGTGGCACGTGCTATCGGGCAGATGCTGGATCATATGCACGCGGTAGACAGCCGTCTCGAGGGCATGTGCAAGGCATTGAGTGAGCTGGGCAGTGATTATTGCGCCAAGGAGCTGCCGGCGCTTGGTGGTGAGGATTTTGATCTGCTCAAGGATGACGAGACGGATGTGGCGGCAACCGATGCCACTACTGAGAAGCCTTGACGGAGTTGCTGATGAATCAGCCGATTTACCTGGATTACGCTGCTACAACGCCGGTTGACCCGCGGGTCGCCGAGAAGATGGTGGCGTGCCTGACCATGGATGGCAATTTTGCCAATCCGGCTTCGCGCTCCCATGTCTATGGCTGGAAAGCGGAAGAGGCGGTTGAGAACGCGCGTCGTCAGGTCGCGGACCTGGTGGGTGCCGACCCGCGCGAGATTGTCTGGACCTCCGGCGCTACCGAGTCGGACAACCTGGCCATCAAGGGTATGGCGCATGCCTTGCAGGCCAGAGGGCGCCATCTGATTACCTCGAAGATCGAACACAAGGCGGTGATTGACTGCTTCAAGGTGCTTGAGCAGGAAGGCTTTGAGGTCACCTGGCTTGAGCCGGGGGCGGCGGGTGTCATTACGCCCGAGCAATTGCGTGCGGCGCTGCGCGAAGACACCGTGCTGGTATCGCTGATGCACGTTAATAACGAGATCGGTACGATCAACGATATTCAGGCCCTGGGTGAGGTTGCCCATGCCGCCGGGGCGGTGTTTCATGTCGATGCGGCGCAGTCGACCGGCAAGCTGGCAATCGACCTGCAGACTCTGCCGGTTGATCTGATGTCCTTCAGCGCCCACAAGACCTATGGGCCAAAAGGCATCGGTGCGCTGTTTGCACGCCGAGGCCTGACGCCCAAGCCGCAGGCGCAGATGCATGGTGGTGGTCACGAGCGCGGGCTGCGCTCCGGTACCCTGGCGACCCATCAGATCGTGGGTATGGGCGAAGCCTTCGAGCTGGCCGGCAAGCTGATGAAAGACGAGGGGGCGCGAATTGCCGCTCTGCATGACGCGCTGCTCAAGGGCCTGGCCGGGCTGGACGGCGTCAGCCTCAACGGCAGCGCGGAACAGCGGGTGCCGCACAACCTCAATCTGGCCTTCGCTGGCGTTGACGGTGAGTTGCTGTTGCTCGCACTCAAGGATTTGGCGTTGTCGACCGGCTCCGCCTGTACCTCTGCCGCGGTCGAGCCCTCTTATGTGCTGCGCGGGATTGGTCTGAGCGACGAGCTGGCGCACAGTTCCATTCGTCTGTCGCTCGGGCGCTTCACCTCTGAGCAGGACGTGCAGCGGGCTGCCGAAATCATTTGTCAGGTGGTAACGCGCCTGCGTGCCGGCTGACGGTTTGCCGTCAGCTACGCTGCTGTTATCTATTTGTCTTTAACCTGCGTATAATCCGCAGGTTAACCATCTTTTGTAATTCTATTCTGTAACTACCTCTCTGGAGAGTTTTATGGCCGTTGAACGTACCCTGTCCATCATCAAGCCCGATGCCGTTGCCAAAAACGTCATTGGTCAGATCCTGACCCGTTTCGAGCAGGCTGGTCTGCGCGTTGTTGCTGCCAAGATGGTTCAGCTGTCCCAGGCCGATGCCGAAGGCTTCTACGCCGAGCACAAAGAGCGTCCTTTCTTCAAGGATCTGGTTGGCTTCATGACTTCTGGTCCGGTTGTTGTTCAGGTTCTGGAAGGCGAAGGCGCCGTTCTGAAAAACCGTGAACTGATGGGCGCTACCAACCCGAAAGAAGCCGCTGCCGGTACCATCCGCGCCGACTTCGCCGAGTCCATCGATGCCAACGCGGTTCACGGCTCCGACTCCACCACTTCCGCTGCGCGCGAAGTGGCCTACTTCTTCGCCGAAACCGAACTCTGCCCGCGCTAAGGCCGGGTCGGGTTATCTCAGCCGAGTGATGTGATCGCCATGACCGATACCACCAGCAAGACCAATCTGCTGGGTCTGACACAGCAGAAACTGGAAGCTTTCTTCGAAGGATTGGGAGAAAAGCGTTTTCGTGCCGGCCAGGTCATGAAATGGATGCATCACTATGGCGTGGACAACTTCGATGACATGACCAATATCGGCAAGGCCCTGCGCGAGAAGCTCAAGGCCACCGCCGAAATTCGCGGTCCCGAGGTTGTCAGCGAAGATATTTCCCGCGACGGCACACGCAAGTGGGTCGTCCGGGTTGCCTCGGGCAGTTGCGTCGAGACGGTGTACATTCCGCAAAACGGGCGCGGCACCCTGTGTGTGTCGTCTCAGGCGGGCTGTGCGCTAGATTGCAGCTTCTGCTCGACCGGCAAACAGGGCTTCAACAGCGATCTGACCGTGGCCGAAATCATTGGCCAGGTGTGGATTGCCAGCAAGTCCTTCGGTTCCGTTCCTGCTACCGCCGATCGTGCGGTCACCAACGTGGTGATGATGGGCATGGGCGAACCGCTACTGAATTTTGACAACGTTGTGGACGCCATGACGTTGATGATGGACGATCTCGGTTACGGTATCTCCAAGCGCAAGGTGACGCTGTCTACCTCCGGGGTAGTACCGATGATCGAGAAGCTCGCCGAGAAGGTGGACGTTGCCCTGGCGCTGTCGCTGCACGCGCCGAATAACGCCTTGCGCAACCAGTTGGTGCCGCTGAACAAGAAGTATCCGCTGGAAGTCTTGCTGCCGGCCTGCAAAAGTTACATCGCCGGGCTTGGCGAGAAGCGCTCGCTGACGGTCGAGTACACCCTGCTCAAAGGGGTCAACGACCAGCCCGAGCATGCGGCCGAAATGATCGAGCTGCTGCGCGATATTCCGTGCAAGATCAATTTGATCCCGTTCAATCCCTTCCCGCATTCCGGCTACGAGCGGCCGAGCAACAACGCCATTCGCCGGTTTCAGGACATGTTGCACCAGGCCGGTTACAACGTCACGGTGCGCACCACGCGTGGGGAAGATATCGATGCGGCCTGCGGGCAACTGGTCGGGCAGGTTATGGATCGCACCCGCCGAAGCGAGCGCTACATTGCGGTACGCCAGTTGGCAACAGACGCAACCGAGACCGCGCCGTCCGAGACGCGGCACACTGCAGGTTAATCACTCAGGCCGGAAAAGGATGTTGACATGAGCAAGCCAAGCGCCGCGATCTTGATCTTCTGTCTGCTGCTGGCGGGCTGTGTCAGCACGGGGCAAAACAGCCGCAAGGTCGATCCGGCCGCCGCCCGCGATGCTTACGTTCAGCTCGGTATCGGTTATCTGCAGAAAGGGGAAACCGAACGTGCCAAGCAGCCGCTGAGTGAAGCGCTGAAGCTGGACCCCCGCTCGGCATCGGCGAATATGGTGCTGGCGCTGGTATTCCAGCAGGAAGGCGAGTACGACGCTGCCGAAAAGCACTTTCGGACTGCGCTTGCCAGTGAGCCGGAGAACGCCCGGCTGCTGAATAATTACGGTGCGTTTCTGCTTGACCGCGAGCGCTACCAGGAAGCTCTCGAGTATTTCAACAAGGCCGCAGCCGATACGCTTTACAGCGAACGCTCGCGCGTATTCGAGAACCTGGGTATCGCCTATCTGCGCATGGGTAATATCGATGCCGCCCGCGAGAATCTCGAGCGCTCCCTGCGGCTGAACATCCGCCAGCCGCGTGCGTTGCTTGAGCTGGCGCAGATCGAGTTTGCTGAAGGCAACTTTGTGCCCGCGTGGAATCACTATCGTCGCTTCGACCAGTTGTCCGAGCAGAATGCCGCCAGCCTCTGGCTGGGTGTGCGCCTGGCGCGTCGATTCGAGGATCACAGCAAGGCTGCCAGCTATGCGCTGCAGCTCAAACGTCTCTATCCCAACAGTCCTGAAGCCCGCGCGCTTGTGGAGTCCGAAAAGTCATGAGTTCCGAGCGTCATGATGCAGCAGCAGACATGGCAGAACCAAACACCCTGCGTAACCCTGGTGAAACCCTGCGCGAGGCCCGTGAAGCTCGCGGCCTGAGCATCGCCGAGGTTGCCCTGGAGCTGAAAATCTCGCGTCAGGCGGTAGAGCACATCGAAGCAGGCCGGTTCGACCGCTTGCCCGGTGATACCTTTACCCGCGGCTACATACGCAGTTATGCGCGGCTGATGGGGCTGGACCCCAACCGGCTCGCCGTTGAATTCGATCGGCATCGTGGTATCGAGGTACGCGAGCGTCCGGTCAGTTCTATCGCCCGGGTCCAGATGCCGAATGGGTCTGGGCGGTCCATCATGCGCTGGAGCACCCTGCTGATTGTGCTGGTGCTGATGGCCTCGGCATGGTGGTGGTACGAAGCCGGCCGCCCTGTCTCCGAGCCGTTGCCGCCGATGGAAGAACTGGAGTCCGAGTTGCTGCTGGACGATGTCGAGGTCGATGCCATGACGTTGCCCGAGGCAATTGCCGAGCAGACAGAGGCGCTGCCCGCCGACTTGCTGGCCCCTGAGCCTGAAGCGCCGGCTGCCGACCCGCTCGCGACCGAGGCGGTTGCGGATGCGGCGGAGGCGCCTCAGGAAGCGACCCTGGTTGCGGATGCACAGACTGAGGTGGTCGCTCCCGTCGAGGAGCCTGCAGCCGTCGAGGGGCGTGGCCTGCAGTTGAGTGTGGCCGCCGATTGCTGGGTGCAGGTCAGTGCCGTCGACGGCCAGGTCCTGCACAGTGGCCTGTTGCGCGATGGCCAGGCGCTGGACATTGATCACGCAGGTCCGTTGAACCTGGTGATCGGCGACCGCAGTGCGGTCACCACCATTCGCTTTCAGGGTAACCCCGTAACGTTGCCGCCGCAGAGCCAGTCCGGTGTCGTCCGGCTGCGTCTGGGCGAGTAAGAGGTCAGTCAGTTATGCAGCATGAGTCGCCGGTCAAACGTCGTGTCTCCCGGCAGATCAAGGTGGGTTCGGTACTGGTAGGTGGTGATGCGCCGATTTCGGTACAGAGCATGACCAACACCGAAACCTGTGATGTGGCCGCTACCGTCGAACAGATTCGGCGGCTGGAAGCGGTTGGTGCCGATATCGTGCGGGTCTCGGTGCCGAGCATGGAGGCTGCCGAGGCCTTTGGTGAAATCCGCAAGCAGGTCGGTATCGCGCTGGTCGCCGATATTCACTTTGACTACAAGATTGCCCTGCGGGTCGCTGATCTGGGTGTTGATTGTCTGCGCATCAACCCGGGCAACATCGGCCGGGAAGACCGGGTCAAGGCCGTGGTCGACGCCGCGCGCCACAATGGCATTCCGATTCGTATCGGGGTTAATGCTGGCTCGCTGGAAAAGGATCTGCAGAAGAAATACGGCGAACCGACTCCGGCGGCGCTGGTGGAATCGGCGCTGCGCCACGTCGAGCACCTTGATCGCCTGGATTTCCAGGATTTCAAGGTCAGCGTCAAGGCGTCCGACGTCTTCATGGCGGTTGATGCCTACCGCCTGCTGGCCAGGCAGATCGAGCAGCCGCTGCATCTGGGGATTACCGAGGCGGGTGGCCTGCGCTCGGGCACGGTGAAGTCGGCGGTCGGTCTGGGTATGTTGCTGGCCGAAGGCATTGGCGACACTATCCGCATCTCGCTGGCGGCCGACCCGGTGGAGGAGATTCGCGTCGGCTTCGACATTCTGAAGTCGCTGCGCCTGCGTTCGCGCGGTATCAATTTCATTGCCTGCCCGAGCTGCTCACGCCAGAACTTCGATGTGGTCAAGACCATGAACGAGCTGGAAGCGCGCCTCGACGACGTGCTGACACCGCTGGATGTTGCGGTTATCGGCTGTGTCGTCAACGGTCCGGGCGAAGCCAAGGAGGCCGACATCGGCCTGACCGGTGGCTCGCCGAACAACCTGATCTATCAGGACGGCAAGCCAGACCAGAAGGTGGATAACGCCGAGCTGGTCGACCGGCTGGAAAAAATGATTCGAGATAAAGTGGCTGCCAAACAGGCGCTGGATGCCAACACCATCGCCCGCGGTTGAGCGGTCAGGTAATAGGAAACAGACTTTGAAGACCCTGCAAGCCGTTCGCGGCATGAACGATGTGCTGCCCGAAGACAGCGCCCTGTGGCAGTACTTTGAGCGCACTGTTGCTGACCTGTTGACCACCTACGGTTACCAGCAGGTACGTATGCCGATTGTCGAGCCGACCGAGCTGTTCAAACGCTCCATCGGCGAAGTGACCGACATCGTCGAGAAAGAAATGTACACCTTCGAGGACCGTAATGGTGACTCGCTGACCCTGCGCCCGGAAGGCACCGCAGGCTGCGTGCGCGCCATGCTGCAGCACGGTCTGCTCGGGGGCGGTGTTGCCCAGAAGGTCTGGTACAACGGCCCGATGTTCCGTCACGAGCGTCCGCAAAAGGGCCGCTATCGCCAGTTTCACCAGATCGGCGTGGAAACCTTCAACCTGACCGGTCCGGACATCGATGCCGAGCTGATCGTGCTGTCCTGGCGGCTGTGGCAGCGTCTGGGTATCAGTAATGCGGTCAAGCTGGAGCTGAACAGCCTGGGCAGTGCGGAAGACCGTGCCCGCTACCGCGATGATCTGGTTGCCTATCTGCAGGCGCGATTTGATCAGTTGGATGAGGATAGCCAGCGCCGACTTGCCAGCAACCCGCTGCGCATCCTCGACAGCAAGGTGCCGGAGACCCAGGCCCTGCTGACAGACGCGCCGAAGCTGGCCGACTACCTCAACGACGAGGCACGCGCTCACTTCGACGGCCTGCGTGCACTGCTGGACGAAGTTGGCATCCCTTACGTAATCAATCCCAAACTGGTGCGCGGGCTGGACTACTACGGCCTGACGGTGTTCGAATGGGTGACTGACCAGCTTGGTGCCCAGGGTACCGTCTGCGCCGGTGGCCGTTACGACGGCCTGGTAACCCAGCTGGGCGGCAAGCCGGCCCCGGCTGTGGGGTTTGCCATGGGTATCGAGCGGCTGTTGCTGCTGATCGAGACGCTTGGTTGCGTGCCCGCCGAACTGGCCCGTCAGGTGGATGTCTATCTCGTCACCCTGGGCGATGTGGCTGCCAGGGCGGGACTGCGTCTGGCCGAGCAGCTGCGCGATGCGCTGCCGTCATTGCGACTGGTCGTGCACGCTGGCGGTGGCAGCTTCAAGAGTCAGTTCAAGAAGGCCGATAAGTCCGGTGCGCTGTACGCGCTGGTGCTGGGCGAAGACGAAGTGGCTGCGCAGCAGATCGGTTTCAAACCGCTGCGCAGTGGTGAGGAGCAGGAAACCTTGAGCTGGCAGGATGTGCCGGCTCGACTGGCAGAGAGTATTTGAGCGGCGCTTGCCGTTTCTGGTTTGGCTAAGGAGTTTTAGGGTGGCTTACGAGACAGAAGAAGAACAGGTAGAGAAGCTGAAGGAACTCTGGCAGCGCCATGGTGTGCCGTTGCTCACCGGTGTGGCTATAGCCCTTGCGGGGGTGTTTGGCTGGAATGCCTGGCAGAACTATCAGCAGGGCCAGGCGCAGGGCGCTTCAACCCTTTACCAGACCATGCTCGAATCCGTACTGAGCAGTGACAGCGAGGCGTCGCGTGCGCGCGCAGCGGAACTGGCTACCCAACTGCGTAAAGACTATTCCAGCACCCGTTATGCCGACTATGCTGCTTTGATGCAGGCGCGCCTGGCGGTTGAGGCGAGTGACTATCCTGTTGCCGAGAAGCACTTGCGTGAGCTGGTAGACACCAGCAAGGATGCGGCGCTGCAGGAAGTGGCGCGTCAGCGTCTGGCGCGGGTTCTGGCTCAACAGGAGCGTGCCGAAGAAGGCCTGGCGCTGTTCGCCTCACCGGTCGAAGGTTCCGAATTGAAGGCGGGCCGCGAAGAGGTGCGGGGCGACCTGCTGCTTGCCCTGGGTCGCAAGTCGGAAGCCCGGGCGGCCTACCAGGCGGCCATTGAGGCGCTCGAGGATGCATCCGCGCGTCCGCAACTGCAATTGAAGCTGGATGATCTGGCGGAGGAAGCCTAGTGAAAGTGATGTCCCGTTATCTGGTGCTGGGTCTGGCCGCTGCATTGATGGTCGGTTGCAGCAGCTCCGGCAAGAAGGAATTGCCTCCGGCCGATCTGGAAAAGTTTGATGCCGAGGTTCAGTTGGACCGTGTCTGGAAGCGCAACATCGGCGTAGGTCAGGGCGATCTGTACAACAACCTGACCCCGGCCCTTGATGGTTTGACCCTGTACGCTGCCGACGCCGAAGGGCGGGTTGTCGCATTGAATCGCGAAGATGGCGACGAGAAGTGGGAAGTCAAACTCAAGGCGCCCCTGTCTGGTGCTGTTGGTGCCGGCGGTGGTCTGGTCATTGTCGGTACCCTCGATGGTCAGGTGATCGCCCTGGACGAGAACGACGGCAGCGAGAAGTGGCGCGCGCAGGCTTCCAGCGAAGTGCTGGCGCCGCCGCAGACCAACGGAGACGTGGTCGTCGTGCAGACGCAGGATGACAAACTGGTTGCCCTGGATATCAGCAGCGGCGAGCGTCGCTGGATCTATGAATCCTCGCTGCCGGTGCTGACCGTGCGCGGCCACAGCACGCCGATCGTTGGCGTGCGTCAGGTCTTCGCCGGCATGGCCAGCGGCAAGGTCGTTGCGCTGGCAGCCGATACCGGCATTCCCCTCTGGGAGCAGCGCGTCGCGCAGCCCAAGGGGCGTTCCGAGCTGGAGCGTATGGTCGACATCGACGGCCAACTGCTGCTGGTTGATCAGCGCCTTTATGTTGTGTCCTATCAGGGCAGCGTGGCCGCACTGGATGCCCAGACCGGGCAGCCGCTGTGGGAGCATCCGGCCTCCAGCTATGTTGGTCCCGGCGCGGGCTTCGGCAGTGTGTATGTCAGTGAAACCAGCGGCACCGTGCAGGCGCTTGACGCCGGTAGTGCTCGCGAGCTGTGGAGCAACGAATCGCTTGCTCGCCGCCAGCTGACGGCACCGGTTGCCTTCAGCAACTATGTTGCGGTAGGTGACTTCGAAGGCTATCTGCACCTGTTGGCCCAGACTGACGGTCGCATGGCCGGTCGCGTCAAGGTCGATGGCGACGGTCTGCGTGCCAGCCCGCTGGTGATCGGTGATCTGCTGTTCGTCTACGGCAATAGCGGCGATCTGGCAGCCTACAAGCTGAAGTAGGCCGAAAAGCGGTTATACTTTCCCGGCCGTTACACAGTCAGGTGTAACGGCCGTTTTGTTTTTTTGCACAGCATCTGTGCGCGGAGTAATCATGGTTCCTGTCATCGCTCTCGTGGGGCGGCCGAACGTCGGCAAATCCACCCTGTTCAACCGTCTGACCAAGAGTCGTGACGCTATTGTTGCCGACGTCGCCGGCCTGACCCGCGACCGTCAATACGGCGAGGCAGTCTGGCAGGGCAAACCCTATATCGTGGTCGATACCGGTGGTATCACCGGGGACGAGCAAGGCCTCGATCTGATGATGGCAGGTCAATCTCTGCAGGCTATCGAAGAAGCCGACGCCGTGCTGTTTCTGGTCGATGCGCGCGCTGGTCGTACCGCAGGCGATGAGCAGATTGCCGAGCACCTGCGCAAGCGCAACAAGCACACCTATCTGATCGCCAACAAGATTGATGGCGCGGATCCGGATGCCATCCTGGGCGAGTTCGCCAACCTTGGCCTGGGCCAGCCGCTGGGTATTGCCGCCGCGCACGGCCGCAATATCAACCCGATGCTGGACGCGGTACTCAACGACGAGAGCCTGCAGGTTACGGGTGAAGAAGGGCGCGTGGTTGAGCCGATCGGCACCAAGATTGCGATTATCGGCCGACCCAACGTAGGTAAGTCCACGCTGGTCAACCGCATGCTCGGCGAAGACCGGGTTGTGGTGTTCGATCAGGCGGGAACTACCCGTGACAGTATCTATATCCCCTATGAGCGCTTTGAAAAGCCCTACACGCTGATCGATACCGCGGGGGTGCGCCGTCGCGGCAAGGTGTTCGAGGCCATCGAGAAGTTCTCGGTAATCAAGACCCTGCAGGCGATCCAGGACGCCAACGTGGTGATCTTTGTGGTCGATGCCCGGGAAGGGATTGTCGAGCAGGATCTGCACCTGCTGGGCTTTGTACTCGAAGCGGGGCGTGCTCTGGTGATTGCCGTCAACAAGTGGGACGGCATGAAGCAGGAAGAGAAGGAATACGTCAAAACCGAACTGGAGCGCCGGCTGATTTTCGCCCAGTTTGCTGACATCCACTTTATTTCTGCATTGCACGGCAGTGGTGTCGGTCTGCTCTACAAGTCAGTGGATCAGGCCTATCAGGCTGCGATGACCAAGATTCCGACACGCCGCATGACCGAGATTCTGGAAGATGCCGTCAGCGAGCACCAGCCGCCAATGGTCAATGGCCGCCGCATCAAGCTGCGCTATGCCCACCTCGGTGGCTCCAACCCGCCGATTATCGTGGTGCACGGCAATCAGGTCGACGCGGTGCCGCGCTCCTATACCCGCTACCTGGAGAACACCTTCCGCAAGGTGCTCAAGCTGACCGGTACGCCGATCCGTGTCGAGTACAAGGGCAGTGACAACCCTTACGCCGATCGCAAGAACACGCTGACCGAGCGTCAGGTGAACAAGAAGCGCCGCCTGATGAGTCACAACAAGAAGATGAAGAAGAAGAGCAAGGACAAGCGCTGATCCTGCTCAAATGAAAAAGCCGGCTTGACGCCGGCTTTTTTGTGCCTGCTATTCAGGCATCCATTGCTCCCGGCAGCCGCACAGCCGCGGCATGCCGTGGCCCTGCGGGTGGAGGAGGTCGTTGCATTCGTAGGGACGCGACATGTCGCGTCCGTCAGGCGGGTGGTACCGCGTGCTCATCCCCCTGCAATTGCACTATTCAGGCATCTATCACCGGATAGTCGGTGTAGCCTTCTGCGCCGCCGCCGTACAGCGTGCGCGGGTTGACCTGATTGAGCGGCGCGCCGGCCTGCAGCCGTGCGACAAGGTCCGGGTTGGCAATGTAGGGGCGCCCGAACGCCGCAAACTGCGCCAGACCGCTGTCGATTGCGGCGGAGGCGCTTTCGCCATCCAGGCCGCCAGCGAGGATAAAGTCGCCCTTGTAGACCTTGCGCAGCGCGGCCAGCAACTCGTCGAAACCCTCGTAACTGCCACCCGCCCAGTCCGGCTTGTTGACGTGGACGTAGGCCAGGCCTCGGCTGTTCAGCTGCTCCAGCAGATAGGTAAAGGTTTCCAGCGGGTTGGCGTCCTCAACACCGTTGAAGGTGCCGAGCGGAGAAATGCGGATGCCAACGATGCCGGCGTCGCCGGCGGCGGCGACCACTGCATCGACGACTTCGAGTACCAAACGGGCCCGGTTTTCGACGCTGCCGCCATACGCATCGGTGCGCTGGTTGCTGTTGGAGCAGAGGAACTGGTCAAGCAGGTAGCCGTTGGCAGCGTGAATCTCTACGCCGTCAAAGCCGGCCTGCAGTGCGTTGCGGGTCGCTTGGGCGTAGCTTTCCACCACCTGAGGCAGCTCTGCAGTTTCCAGGGCGCGCGGGGTTGATGCCACGGCCTTATGATGACTGCCGTCCGGCTCCTGAACGTAGACCTCCGCCTTGGCGGCAATAGCCGACGGGGCAACCGGTGTCTGACCGTTGGGCTGAATCAGGGTGTGCGAGATGCGGCCAACGTGCCACAGCTGCAGGAAGATACGACCACCAGCGGCGTGTACCGACTCGGTCACGGCCTTCCAGCCTTCAATCTGCTCGGGGCTGTGAATGCCCGGCGTCCAGGCGTAGCCCTGTGCTTCGGGGCTGATCTGCACACCTTCGCTGATGATCAGGCCTGCGTTGGCGCGTTGGGTATAGTACTCGACGTTCAGAGCGTGGGGCAGATTGCCGGGCTGGGCGGCGCGTTGGCGGGTCAGCGGGGCCATTACCACGCGGTTGGGCAGCTGAAGGCTGCCGAGGCGAGCGGGTTGAAACAGGGTATTGCTGGACATGGGTGTCTCCCGGATTCAGTCATCGGTGAATTACCAATGCCGGCCATTATGGGGGTGGCATTCCTTTTGGCAAGTACGTACGATTTTGGCAGTCACTTACCAAAAGGTAATCATAAGATGACCGAAGAGCAGTTGCGTATCGCCGAGAGCAAGCGATTGGTGCGTGGCGACAAGACCTACTCGACGCCTATCGAAGTCACGCTGGATGTGATCGGCGGCAAGTGGAAGGCTGTATTGGCCTACCACATCATTCAGGGCCCGCAGCGCTTCTCGGAGTTGAAGCGTTTGGTGCCGGGTATTACCGAGAAGATGTTGACCCAGCAGTTGCGTGAGCTGGAGCGCGACGGCGTGGTGAGTCGCACGGTGTTTGCCGAGGTGCCGCCACGGGTGGAGTATCGGATTACCGAGCACGGTGCGAGTTTGCAGCCGGTACTGGCGGCGATGTGCAGCTGGGGGAGAGAGCACTGGCAGCAGAGCGCTGCCGGTGCAGAAGGCTGATCCGCAGGACGATGCCCTGCGGATTCAGGGTCAGGCGGCTTGTGCCTCGGCCTGACGCAGTGCCCGGTTGAGTGCGCTGAACAGAGCACGGAAGCTGGCGGTCGTCAGGTTCTCGTCGATACCGAGACCGTGTACCGGGCGACCGCCGTCTAGGCGGACTTCAACGTAGGCCGCGGCTTTGGCGTTGGTGCCCGAGCCGATGGCGTGCTCGTGGTAATCCATGATCTCCACGGCAACCGGTAGACCGGCGACCAATGCCTCCAGCGGGCCCTTGCCCAGACCGCGCCAATGCAGGGTATTACCCTGATTGAGCACTTCGACGTCGACCGCGCTGGTGCCGTTTTCTTCCTGCAGGCGGTGACGGATCAGCGCATACGGGCTGGTTGCCTGCAGATATTCCTTCTCCAGCAAACCGTGAATCTGCGCTGCAGTCAGCTCCAGGCCAAGGCGATCGGTTTCACCCTGAACCACCTGGCTGAACTCGATCTGCATGCGGCGCGGCAGGCTGATGCCGTACTCCTGTTCCAGCAGATAGGTGATACCACCCTTGCCGGACTGGCTGTTGACGCGGATGACCGCCTCGTAGCTGCGGCCGATATCAGCCGGATCGATCGGCAGGTAGGGGACTTCCCAAATGCCGTTCGGGTCCTGCTGGGCAAAGCCCTTGCGAATCGCATCCTGGTGCGAACCGGAGAAGGCGGTGTGGACCAGATCGCCGACATACGGGTGGCGCGGATGAACCGGTAACTGGTTGCACTCCTCGACCACCTTGCGCACGGCGTCGATATCGGAAAAGTCGAGCCCCGGATGCAGACCCTGGGTGTACATGTTCAGCGCCACGTTGACCAGGTCGACGTTACCGGTGCGCTCGCCGTTGCCGAACAGGCAGCCTTCGACGCGGTCAGCCCCGGCCATCAGGCCCAGCTCGGTCGCGGCTACACCGGTGCCGCGATCGTTGTGGGTGTGCAGGCTGACCAGCACGCTGTCGCGGCGGCTGATGTGGCGGCAGAACCATTCGATCTGGTCGGCGTAAATGTTCGGAGTGGAGACCTCGACGGTAGCCGGCAGGTTGAGGATCACCTTGTTCTCGGGCGTCGGCTGCCAGACGTCGAGCACGGCATCACAGACCTGGACGGCGAAGTCCAGTTCGGTTGAGGTGAAGATTTCCGGTGAGTACTGGAAGGTCCACTGGGTGTCTGGTTGCTCGGCGGCCAGCTGTTTGATCAGCTTGGCGGCGTTGACGGCAATATCGGTCACGCCCTGCTTGTCCTGCTTGAATACGATGCGGCGGAAGCTCGGTGCGGTCGCATTGTAGACATGAATGATGACCTTCTTGGCACCGCGAACGGACTCAAAGGTGCGTTCGATCAAATCGGCGCGGGCCTGGGTCAGCACCTGAATGGTGACGTCTTCCGGGATATGGCCATCCTCAATCAGCGTGCGCACGAAGTCGAAATCGGTCTGCGAGGCAGATGGGAAGGCAACTTCGATCTGCTTCAGCCCTACAGCGACCAGCGTCTTGAAGAACCGCAGCTTGCGCGCCGGATCCATCGGCTCGATCAGTGACTGGTTACCATCACGCAGGTCGGAGCTGCACCAGACCGGTACTTCGGTAATGGTGCGGCTGGGCCACTGGCGGTCGGGCAGGTTGATCGGCTGGAACGCGCGGTACTTGCTGGACGGGTCTTTGAGCATGCTCATGGTCTGGGTTTCCCTGGGCTGGCCGGCCTCTTGTGAAGGCCTGAGGCAATGGCAGATAAGAGTTCGTTGCAGTAGAAGGTAATGTCTGAGGTTTTGAGTTGCAACAAGTTGAAAAAAATTGGCAGGAATCACCTTTTGGTGAATAAATGTTGGTTTTTATTGTCGCTGTGGCGCGAATTTTGCCGGATCTTTGCGCGCCCGTTTCCGGGCGGGCTCAAGGCTGGTAGGTGCCAATGAAAATCGTCGGATCAACCCGGTTGCCATTCAGGCTGACATTCCAGTGCAGGTGCGGGCCGGTAGCGCGGCCGGTAGAACCCACCTTGCCGAGAACGCCGCCGCGGGGGATTTCCTGACCCACGGCCACGTCAATGGCTGACAGGTGGCAGAACATGCTGATCAGCCCCTGGCCGTGGTCAACGAAGACGGTTTTGCCGTTGAAGAAGTAGTCACCCACCAGAATGACCTGGCCGGCAGCGGGCGCCTTTATCGGCGTGCCGGTGCCGGCGGCGAAGTCGAGGCCGGAGTGCGGATTGCGTTCCTCGCCATTGAAGAACCTGCGTACACCGAAGGGGCTGGACTGGCGGCCAGGCACCGGACGGTCGAACAGCAGGTTGCTGGGCTGGCGCGGGCTGAAATGCGCGTAGGCATCGGTCTGCTCCTTCAACTCACGCTCAATACGTGCCAGTTGCGCCGGATCCGGATTGACCTGACTGCGGTTCTTCAGGGTGATGTGTTGCTGGGTGTACTCGCGTGAGCCGACATTGAATGCCAGCTGGCGACCGTCCGCCAGATCGATTTGCTGCTGGCCGGCCGGTACATCCAGGCCCAGTCCGACGATGGCGATCCAGCGCTGGCCATCTTCGCGGATGGTCAGCAGCGGTTTGCCCTGAAAGGTCGCCCGCGGCGCCTCGGCTTGCTCGGGCAGCACCACTACAGCAACGCCGCCGGGCACCGGTTTGTTGAGCAGCCGGGTAATAAAACCATCGGCCAGCGCGGGCAGGCTGAAGGCGGTGAGAAGCAGTACCGCCAGCGGGCGGCGCAATCGATTACCGAGCATGGATCAGTCCAGCAGCGAGAGAGTATGGGGTTCGTCTTTTACGACTTCCACCGCGAGTGTACCGTCGTGCAGGCGGGCAGTCAGGCGCTGGCCCGGGCGGGTGTCGCCAGCACTGCGCACCGCCTTGCCCTGCTGATCCAGCAGGATGCTATAGCCGCGCCCCAGGGTGGCCAGCGGGCTGACCAGATGCAGCGCCTGCACCTGTTGCTGCAGGCGGGTCTGCTGTTGCTTCAATTGCTGTTGCATGGCGCGCGGCAGGCGCTGGTCGAGCTGTTGCCACTGTTCATGCAGGCGCTGCAGGCGACGGCCCGGATGCTGGGTATTCAGCCGTGTCTGCAGGTGCTGCAGGCGATCGCTGCGCTGGCGCAGTCGATTGTCGAGCGCACGGCGCAGGCGCATTTCCAGTTCGTCCAGTCGCTGAGCCTGCTGGGCCAGGCGTTCGCCGGGATGGCGCAGGCGCCGGCGCAGGCCATCGAGTTGCAGGCGTGCGCGGCTCAGGCGCTCGCTCAGGCGCTGCTGCAGGCGGCGCTGCAGTTGCTCGACCTGACGCAGCAGAGCCAGCCGATCCGGGCTGAGCAACTCGGCCGCGGCCGACGGAGTCGGGGCGCGCACATCGGCCACAAAGTCGCTGATGGAGAAATCGGTTTCGTGGCCGACCGCGCTGATGGTCGGCGTTTGGCAGGCGGCGAGGGCGCGCGCGACACTTTCCTCGTTGAACGGCCAGAGATCCTCCAGCGAGCCGCCGCCGCGGCTGAGGATAATGGCGTCGAAGCCGGCACGGTCAGCCCGCTCCAGCGCCTTGACCAGCTGCGGCGCCGCCTCGCGGCCCTGCACCGCAGCGGGCACGATCACCAGCTCGATAAAAGGTGCACGGCGGCCGAAGACACTGATGATATCCCTCACGGCGGCGCCGCTCGGAGAGGTGATGACGCCGATCCGGGTCGGATGTGCGGGCAATGGCCGCTTGCGCTCACTGACGAACAGGCCCTCGGCCTGCAGCTTGGCCTTGAGTGCGTCGAAAGCCTGGCGCAGCGCGCCGTCACCGGCCGCCTCGACACTGTCGACGATCAACTGATAGTCACCGCGACCTTCATACAGGCTGACCCGGCCGCGGGCACGGATCTGCTGCCCGTCGCGCATCGCGAGTCGCACCCGGGCGGCATTCTGGCGGAACAGGGCACAGCGAATCTGCGCGCGGTCATCCTTCAGGGTGAAGTACATGTGTCCGGAGCTGGGGCGCGACAGGTTGGACAGCTCGCCCTCGACCCAGATACGCGGGAAGACGTCTTCCAGCAGCTGTCTGGCGCGGGCGTTGAGTTGGCTGACGCTGAGCACATCCGGCTCGGCGGTCAGCTTCTGAAACAGGGCGTCGTCGTTCATGGGCGCATTCTAGCAGGCTGGCGATAAATTCAGGTGCATTCAATGCCGCGTTGACGGCAGCCCGGGCAGCGTCCCGCAGCCGGTATCTGTGGTGATTTAGCATGCCGAATCCAATTGAGTGTGACCGGGGTGATAGGTATAATGGCGCGCTTCCATTTTTCCCGCTCGGGAGCCTGCTATGCTGCGTATTCGCCAAGAAGCACTTACCTTTGATGACGTTCTCCTGGTGCCCGGATACTCCGAGGTCCTGCCCAAGGACGTGAGTCTCAAGACCCGTCTGACCCGTCGTATCGAACTGAACATCCCGCTGCTGTCTGCTGCGATGGATACCGTCACCGAAGCCCGTCTGGCAATTGCCATGGCGCAGGAAGGTGGCATGGGCATCATCCACAAGAACATGACCGTCGAGCAGCAGGCCGCCGAAGTCCGCAAGGTCAAGAAATTCGAATCCGGTGTGGTCCGTGACCCGATCACCATCGACGCCAGCGCTACCGTTGCCGAATTGATCGAACTGACTCACCAGAACAACATCTCCGGTGTGCCGGTGCTGTCCAACGGTGATCTGGTCGGTATCGTCACTGCTCGCGACATTCGCTTTGAAACCCGCATGAATGCGCTGGTCAGCGACGTAATGACACCCAAGGACAAACTGGTCACCGTCAAGGAAGGTGTCGCCGCTTCCGAAGTGCGTCAGCTGCTGCACATTCATCGCATCGAGAAAGTGCTGATCGTTGACGACGCCTTCCGCCTGCAGGGCATGATGACCGTCAAGGACATCGAAAAGGCCCGTGCCTACCCGAACGCTGCCAAGGACGATCAGGGTCGCCTGCTGGTTGGCGCCGCTGTCGGCACCGGCCCGGAAACGCCGGCTCGCGTTGAAGCGCTGGCGGCTGCCGGTGTTGATGTGATCATCGTTGATACCGCACACGGCCACTCCAAGGGCGTGATCGACCGCGTCAGCTGGGTCAAACAGAACTTCCCGGATATTCAGGTGATCGGCGGCAACATCGCCACTGGCGCTGCCGCCAAGGCACTGGCTGACGCCGGCGCGGATGCCGTCAAGGTGGGCATTGGCCCGGGCTCCATCTGTACTACCCGTATCGTTGCCGGCGTTGGCGTACCGCAAATTTCTGCCATTGCTGACGTGGCTGCCGCACTGGAAGGCACCGGCGTGCCGCTGATCGCGGACGGCGGTATTCGTTTCTCCGGTGATCTGGCCAAGGCTATCGCTGCTGGCGCGTCCGTTGTGATGATGGGTTCCATGTTCGCCGGTACCGAAGAAGCGCCGGGCGAAGTCGAGCTGTTCCAGGGCCGTTCCTACAAGGCCTACCGCGGCATGGGCTCGCTGGGTGCGATGGCCAACGCTGGCGGTGGCTCCGCAGACCGTTACTTCCAGGATTCCGCCGCCGGCGCCGAGAAGCTGGTGCCTGAGGGCATTGAAGGCCGCGTACCCTACAAGGGCGCACTGGCTGCCATCATCCATCAACTGATGGGCGGCCTGCGTGCTTCCATGGGATATACCGGCTCCAGCTCCATCGAACAGATGCGCACCCAGCCCGAGTTTGTTCGCATCACCGGCGCAGGCATGAGTGAGTCGCACGTACACGACGTGCAGATCACCAAGGAAGCGCCGAACTATCGGGTAGGTTGAGCGCAGCTCAACCCGCCAGCGGCAAGCTGAAAGCCTCAAGCTGCAAGCAGTACGGCGTGTACTTGTAGCTTGCGGCTTGGCGCTTGTAGCTTACTTTTTCTGAGGAAATTCCATGTCCCTGCATGATATTCACGCTCACCGCATCCTGATTCTGGACTTCGGTTCCCAGTACACCCAGCTCATTGCCCGTCGGGTGCGCGAGATCGGCGTTTACTGCGAGATCCATCCCTGGGACATGAGTGCCGAGGACATCAACGCCTTTGCACCACGCGGCATCATCCTGGCCGGTGGCCCGGAGTCGGTGCACGCCGCCGACAGCCCGCGCGCCCCGCAGGCGGTATTTGATCTGAACGTACCGCTATTCGGCATCTGCTACGGCATGCAGACCATGTCCGAGCAGCTGGGTGGCAAGGTCGAAGGTTCCGACGTTCGCGAGTTTGGCTATGCCCGTGTCGATGTGGTCGGCAAGGGGCGCCTGCTGGACGGTATCGAAGATCACGTGGACGCCGACGGCGTGCTTGGTCTGGATGTGTGGATGAGTCACGGCGACAAGGTCACCTCGATTCCGGAAGGCTTCCACGTGCTGGCCAGCACGCCAAGCTGCCCGATCGCGGCGATGGCTGACGACGAGCGCGGCTACTACGGCGTGCAGTTCCACCCGGAAGTGACGCACACCAAGCAGGGCGGTCGTATCCTGTCGCGCTTCGTACTCGACATCTGCGGCTGTGAAGCGCTGTGGACGCCGGCCAACATCGTTGAAGACGCCATTGCCACCGTGCGTGCACAGGTAGGCGACTCCAAGGTGCTGCTGGGTCTGTCTGGTGGTGTCGATTCCTCCGTCGTCGCTGCCCTGCTGCACAAGGCCATTGGCGATCAGCTGACCTGCGTCTTTGTCGACAACGGTCTGCTGCGTCATCAGGAAGGGGATCAGGTCATGGCCATGTTCGCCGAGAACATGGGCGTGAAGGTCATCCGCGTTGATGCCGAAGACCTGTTCCTCGGCCGTCTGGCTGGGGTTGCCGATCCGGAAGAGAAGCGCAAGATCATCGGCCGCACCTTCATCGAAGTGTTCGATACCGAAGCGACCAAGCTGCAGGACGTGAAGTTCCTCGCCCAAGGCACCATCTATCCTGACGTGATCGAGTCGGCTGGCGCCAAGACTGGCAAGGCCCACGTGATCAAGTCGCACCACAACGTTGGCGGCTTGCCGGACGACATGGCCTTTGAACTGGTCGAGCCGCTGCGCGAACTGTTCAAGGACGAGGTGCGCAAGATTGGTCTGGAACTCGGCCTGCCCTACGACATGGTCTACCGTCACCCGTTCCCGGGTCCGGGTTTGGGCGTGCGTATCCTCGGTGAAGTGAAGAAGGAGTACGCCGACCTGCTGCGTCTGGCGGATCACATCTTCATCCAGGAACTGCACAACTTCGACTGGTACCACAAGACCAGCCAGGCGTTCGTCGTGTTCCAGCCGGTCAAGTCGGTTGGCGTGGTCGGCGATGGCCGCCGTTACGCCTGGGTGGTTGCCCTACGTGCGGTAGAAACCATCGACTTCATGACAGCTCGCTGGGCGCACCTGCCGTACGAGCTGTTGGAGAAGGTCTCCAACCGCATCATCAACGAAATCGAAGGCATCTCCCGCGTCACCTACGACGTCTCGAGCAAGCCGCCGGCGACCATCGAGTGGGAGTGATCGGTTTACCTGGTAAGTAAATTAAAAAGGCGCTTAGGTGCCTTTTTAATTTCATCAGGCCGTCGCAAAATCTGAGTGCAGCACCTGACCTTTCCGGTACGGTGTTGTGATGTCTTTTTACGCTGGTTTAAGGCATCAACCAACTGGTTGCAGTGCCTTGATCGGTGGTTGCGGGTGTTGCCTGGCTTGGGCCAGATCATAGTTCACCTGCATGGCGAGCCAGGCTCGGGCTGTGCTCACGCCTGCCATTTCTAAGCGAAGCGCAAGGTCAGGGCTGATCGCTGCTCGGCCGTTCAGTACCCGGGACAGAGCTACACGGGACATGCCTAGTCGCTCAGCCGTCTCCTTGACGGATAGGCCCAGCTCAGCAATAACGTCTTCCCGCAGAAGTTCGCCGGGGTGCGGAGGGTTCATCATCATGGTTTATTCTCCCTAGTGGTAATCGACGTAATTGACCAATTCGACATCCACTCCAATGAACCGAAAGGTCACACGCCAGTTGCCGTTTACCCTAATTGACCAGTACCCGTTCAGCTCACCTTTCAACTGGTGTAACTTGAATGAAGGAATGTTGAGGTCGTCTGGGCCAGCGGCAACGTCCAGTAACGCCAGGATGCGACTTAGTTTGGCCGCATGTGCCGCCTGAATGCCTCGGGTCGTTCCAGTCTTGTAGAAGGCTTCTAGCCCTTTATGTTGGAATCCTGTGATCATGGGGCTGGAGTGTATCTCGTAACGCTACGCTTTACAATTGAGTGCTGTCATAACCAGTTCTAGCTTCTGTGGGGTGACACTGCATTTTAATGCCAAGATTATAAAAATCTGTGCGTGGTATTTTCGTTGTCTTTATATATAAGGCATTGTTTTTATTTGGATAATTTCCTGTACGTGAGCGTATGAAGCAAACCCCTTGTTGTTATGGCGGCCAGGGGTTTTCTTTTGGTCGGGCGTAACGTCATATCCAGCAAGTTGACAGGGTCTTACCCGCCGGGACCGCTGTCAGTTCGCCGCCTCAGCTCATGACTGACTGCAGCCAGGCGGTCAGTACCCCTGCGCCAACGGCGATGGTCATGGGAACCGCCACCCTGAGCCCCAGACCGCGGGTGCCGAATACCAGTGCCATCGCTGCCTTGATCATGCTGTTACTGAGGGCTGCCAGCAGTATGGCGATGACCGCAGTATCCTGATCCAATGACCCCAGAGACAGGCGGGCGATGGCCAGGGTGATCGCATCCACATCCACAAGGCCGGATACCACCGACAATATCAGCACACCCTCGTCGCCCAGCCATTGCGTGAGCAGTTCAGCCAGCAGCAGGATGCCGGCCAAGAGCGCGCCAAACATCAGTGCCGAGCTGAGATCCAGCGGGTTCTTGTTCAGCGTGGGCTGCTCTGTGGCAAGTGCGTCTCGATGCTGATACCAGAGCAGCAGGGCAGGGGCATAAATAAACAGTACGGTGATCAGTACAGGCCCCAGCAGCACGGGCAGCAGTGCCTGATTCAGCAGCGTGCAATACACCAGAATCCGCGGGAACATGGTGCCACAAGCAATGAGAATACCCGCAGCCAGTTGCGGGCTAAGCTCATCGGCCGAACGCGACGCCTTGGCATAGTGCAAGGTCAGCGCGGTGGAGGAGCTGAGTCCGGCAAACAGGCTGGTGAACAGAATGCCTTTGGCGGTCCCGACAACACGGACGGCAAAGTAGCCGATGAACGAGATCATGGCGATCAGCACGACCATAATCCAGATGTTGTAAGGGTTCAGCGCTTCGCCAGGCCCGAAGCCCCTGTTGGGCAGCAGTGGCAACATGACCACGGTAATCAGCAGCAGTTTCAGGCCGGCATCCAGCTCTTTTTCCTGCAGGCGGTTGAGCAGGCCGTGAATCTCCTCCCGATTATCGAGAATAATCGCGGTGATGACGGCGGCGGCGGCCGCCAGCGCGGGTGAGATGGCAATCGTCACCGCGCCGTAACTGAAGGTCAGCAGCAGGCAAATCAGGTTGGTGATACTGAAGGTGTTTTGCTGACGTGCCTGATGACTGAAAGCCACCAGCGTAATTGCTGTCAGTGACAGCATTGCTGCCGGCAGCACCCAGATGGTTATTTCCTCTGCGAGCAAGGCGCTGATGCCCCCAAACAGGCCAACCAGGGCAAAGGTGCGAATGCCGGCAATGCGCTCGCCCGCCTTTCTGTTGCGCGCCTGCCAGCCCCTCTGAATGCCGATCACGGCACCCAGCAGCAGGGCGATCCCCAAGTGCAGAGCCTGCTGATTACTCAGCAGAAGATCGTTCACGATTCCGTTCATCTCATCCTGTCGTCATGGCCAGCTTTCTAGCGACAGACTAATCCTTTCTGTCGCCGGCCACTACCGAGAAGCGATTACTGCTGCCTATGGGCAGTGCAGGGCCCCGGGTTGACTGGCGGTGATCGTAACGGGCGCTAAAAAGAGCTAATTCACGGTGGCTGCACGGTGGTTGCGCTGCAGCAAGCGCTCTGGGTATCGGCCCACAGTGGCCCGATACCCTTGCCGTTTACTGTCCGGAGGCTGTCAGGCGCAGTGCGTCATCATCAATGTCGAGCACGTAGCCGGCGTCACCCGGTGCACTCAACTGGCGTGATTCTGGCGGCTGACTCACATTGGCCGATTGGTAGTTTTCGGTCTGCACAAAGCCCAGCAGACTGGCCGTTACCGAATCCGGGGCGACCAGTTGGTAGTTGCCCGCGTCAGCACCGGTCAGTGAGGCATCCACCAGCACACGGTTCTCGCCCGGCTTGAGGCTGGCGAACAGGCCGCTGAGCTGCAGCGCAACGTCGTCACCGCTGATGGTGCCGTTCAATACGCCTTCGAGGGTTGCCGCGAGCGAGCCGTCGAACAGCTTGTCCAGGGCGCGGATGTCGGCGGTGATGGTCTTGCGATCGATGGTCAGGGCACCGTCGACAAAGGTCAGCTCGTAGTTGCCGTCGCTGCCGCTGGCGGTCAATACGTAGGTGCCAGCGTTGGTGCCCGTGCCGCCGTTGGTGGTGACACCGCTGAGCACACTGGCATCCTCACCGTTAACCAACCCGTCGACGGTAAAGCCACTAACACTCTGCTCG
Source organism: Halopseudomonas sp. MFKK-1 (assembly GCF_027474385.1). NCBI lineage: Bacteria > Pseudomonadati > Pseudomonadota > Gammaproteobacteria > Pseudomonadales > Pseudomonadaceae > Halopseudomonas > Halopseudomonas sp. MFKK-1. The sequence continues at coordinate 372,325 of NZ_CP114836.1, read as the reverse complement.
GTGCCGTTGTAGGTGGTGGTGCCGCTGTTGGCGGTGACGGTAGCCTGCGCCTTGTTGATGGTCAGGGTGCCGTCAACAAAGGTCAGCTCGTAGTTGCCGTCGGTGCCGCTGGCGGTCAATACGTAGCTGCCGGCGTTGCGTCCGCCACCGCTGACGGTGACGTCAGACAGTACGCTTTGGTCTTCGCCGTTAACCAACCCGTTGACAGTAAAGCCAGTGCCGTTTTGCTCGGTGCCGTTATAGGTAGTGGTGCTGCTGTTGGCGGTGACGGTGGCCTGGGCCTTGTTGATGGTGAGGACGCCGTCGACAAAGCTCAGCTCGTAGTTGCCGTCGGTGCCGCTGGCGGTGAGTGTGTAGCTACCGGCGTTGGTGCCCTTGCCACCGCTGGTGGTCACGCCAGTCAGTACGCTTTGATCTTCGCCGTTAACCAGCCCCTCTACGGTAAAGCCATCAACGCTCTGTTCTGTGCCGTTGTAGGTAGTGGTGCCGCTGTTGGCGGTGACGGTGGCTTGCGCTTTGTTGATTGTGAGGGTGCCGTCGACAAAGGTGAGTTCGTAGTTGCCATCGCTGCCGCTGGCGGTCAGGGTGTAGCTACCGGCGTTAGTGCCTTTGCCGCCGCTGGTGGTCACGCCAGTCAGTACGCTTTGATCTTCGCCGTTAACCAGCCCATCGACGGTAAAGCCATCAACACTCTGCTCGGTACCGTTGTAGGAGGTGGTACCGCTGTTAGCGGTGACGGTAGCTTTGGCCTTGTTGATGGTCAGTGCACCATCGACAAAGGTCAGCTCGTAGTTGCCGTCGGTGCCGCTGGCGGTCAGTACGTAGCTGCCGGCGTTGGTGCCCTTGCCGCCGCTGGTGGTCACGCCAGTCAGTACGCTTTCATCTTCACCGTTGACCAGGCCGTCAACAGTAAAGCCACTGACGTTTTGCTCGGTGCCGTTATAGGTGGTGGTGCCGCTGTTGGCGGTGACGGTGGCCTGCGCCTTGTTGATGGTCAGTGCGCCGTCGACAAAGCTCAGCTCGTAGTTATCGGCGCTGCCGCTGCTGACCGTAAGCACATAGCTACCGGCGTTGGTGCCCTTGCCGCCGCTGGTGGTCACGCCAGTCAGTACGCTTTGATCTTCGCCGTTAACCAACCCATCGACGGTAAAGCCGCTGACGCTTTGCTCGGTGCCATTATAGGTGGTGGTGCCGCTGTTGGCGGTGACGGTGGCTTTGGCCTTGTTGATGGTCAGTGCGCCGTCGACAAAGCTCAGCTCGTAGTTATCGGCGCTGCCGCCGCTGACCGTGAGCACATAGCTACCGGCGTTGGTGCCCTTGCCACCGCTGGTGGTGACGCCAGTCACCACGCTTTCATCTTCACCGTCAACCAGACCATCAACAGTAAAGCCACTGATGCTCTGCTCGGTGCCGTTGTAGGTGGTGGTACCGCTGTTGGCGGTGACGGTGGCTTTAGCCTTATTGATGGTCAGGGTGCCGTTGACGAAGCTCAGCTCGTAGTTGTCGGCGCTGCCGCCGCCGACCGTAAGCACATAGCTACCGGCGTTGGTGCCCTTGCCACCGCTGGTGGTGACGCCGGTGACCACGCTTTCATCTTCACCGTTAACCAGCCCATCAACAGTAAAGCCACTGAGGCTCTGCTCGGTGCCGTTGTAGGTGGTGGTACCGCTGTTGGCGGTGACGGTGGCCTTAGCCTTGTTGATGGTCAGAGTGCCATTGCTGACAACCAGGTCATAGCCCTGCTGGCTGGAGTAAAGCCCCCCTAGATCCAGCTCATAGCTACCGACATTTTTCTTGCCAACGATCTCATTGCCCAGAAGCAAATTGGCGTCGTACTCGGCGCTGGCCGTCCACTGTCCTGTCTGCACCAACCCGTTGTAGGTGACCGTGGTATTGCCGCCGTCAATGGTAAGCGGCGTCAGGAAGCTGCGCAGCAGTGGGGTAGTGGAGCCATCGTAGATGCGCCAGACGCTGCCGGTCCCGCCATCGGCGTCGATCGCTGAGCCCCAGGCGGTGCTGAAGCTGTCGAGATCCATCATTTGGGCAGTCGTCAGACTGGTCGTGCCGTCACTGGAGCCCAATCCGACGGCAGCCAATAGCGGGTTTTTGTCTTGATTGAAAAAGGATACGGTGATGGCCGCATCACTCTTGCCCACCAGAGCACCGACGTCGCTGGTGTTGGCCTGGACGGTGCCGGTGGCGTAGGCCGACTCGATAGTGAGGTAACTGTTGCCTTGGCGAGCACTGTGTTGACCGACCAGGCCGCCAACATAATTTCTGCCAATTACGTTGCCCGTTGCGTAGGCGTTACTAACTTTCAATGAGTTCCAGCCGATCAGACCGCCAACCGAGTCGCCTGAACCAATGACATCACCGGTGGCGTAGGAGTTGGCGAGGTCGTAATCGCCGGGACTGCCCCCAGCGAAACTGCCGAGTAGGCCGCCTACTTCGCTCCATCCTGTAACTTTGCCGGAGGCATAGTTTCCGTAGTACTTGCTGATTGCATTACCAACCAGACCGCCGACCATGTCATGGCCTGTCACGTCACCCAAGGCGAAGGAGTTGGCAACTACGCCTCCACTCGTTCTTCCTGCAAGCCCCCCTACTTGGCTGCCAGTGGCGCTGACGGTGACGTCGGTCCATGAGTTGAGGATGTTGGGCGCATATGCTGTGCTGCCAATCAGACCTCCCACTCTATCGCCACGGCCCGTGACCGTGCCGGTCGCATAGGTCTGGGAAATGTTGGCGGCGTTGTACCCAGCAAGAGCGCCAACATAAGATCCACCGACAATGTTTACATTCTCCAGCCCAACGTTACTGATGCTCGATCCCGGGTCTGCTCTGCCGAATAACCCCACGTTGGTCCAGGTTGGCCGAAAAATATACAGGTCGCGAATGACGTGACCCTGGCCAGAAAAGTTTCCGGTGAAGTAGTTGTAATTATCACTAATCGGGACAAAACCTGCGCCGCCAGCCCAGTTAATGGTTCCGCTGGCATCAATGTCATTGGCCAGGACAAAACTCTTGGTGAGTAGGTTGTGAGACGCAATGCCCTGCACACCATAAATATCGGTCAACTGATAAGGATCGGTGGTCGCGCCACTTCCACCTATAGCGCGAATAAAGGTGGAGTTTGCTGTTGAAATGTAAAAGATGCCGGTATCAAAATCAGGTAGTTCGGGCCCGAGCTGCTTCCAAGTGCCGCGCAAGAGAGCGAAGCTGGCGGTATCAATCGCGCCGTCGGCGGTGACCTCACTGGCTGCATTCAAGCGCAGATGGCCGTTAACGGCAGTAATTGCTTTATTGATATGCAGATTGCGATGGGCTCTCAGCTCGAGAATGGTTGCTGCATCCCAGCTGAGCTCACCGTTGACGTACATATCGCCGGGCTCGGTGCCGTCGTCGACGGTGGCCAGGGTAACGTTGTTGTTTTCCAGATTGGCGCTCAGGGTCGCAGCGCCAATGCCGCTGGCGGTTTGCGGGTCGTTGCTGTCGGTAATGTAAAAGTCAGTCGGGTCGATCAGCCACTCACCGGTGGTGCCGTTGTTGGCCTTGGTAGTGACCTGGGTGCCGTTGGCAACTTTGACGTGGGCGCCGGAGGTGTCGATAAAACCGCCGTCGCCGGATTCGGGTGCAGAAGCATCCAGTGTGCCGGCCACATTGACCGTGCCGCCGTTAAAGCCACCCTTGAGCACGATGGTGCCGCTCTGGTTGTCCAGGGTTTGTGCTTCAATCACCCCGGTGTTGTTGACCACGGTTTGCAGCAGGGCGTTGGTGGCGTTGGCAGTCATGATGACTTGGCCGCCGTTGGCGCGAACCAGTTGGTGGTTCTCTACCAGTGCATTCAGGGTGCCTTCATCCACGGTCACGTTGAGTAGACCGTCACCGGCAAAGTCCAGGGTGATCTTGTCGCCGGCGGCCAGTGCCACGGTGCCCTGATTGGCCTGAATAATGCCGTGGTTGCTGACCTGCCCGCCCAGCAGGGCGACTGCGCCCTGGTCGGCATTGAGGGTGCCGTGGTTGATGACCGCGGCGTTGTTGCCGTCACCCTGAAACTGATAGTCGCCGTTATTGAAGTCTTCATCACTGAGACTCAAGGTCGAGGCCACCAGCGCCCCCACATTGACCGCTGCACCCTGCCCAAACAACACGCCGTTGGGGTTGACCAGAAAGACCTTGCCGTTGGCATTGAGGTTGCCGTAGATCGCCGAGGCGTCTTCACCAATCACCCGGTTCAGCGCCACCGAGTTGCTGCCCGGCTGGTAGAAGTTGACCGTATGGCCCGCGCCAATGTCGAAGCTGTCCCAGTTGGTGATCAGCTTGTCGCTGTTCTGTTGCACGTTCAGGCTGTTGCCATCCTGACTGATGCTGCCGGAGCCACCGACGATATTGCCGCCGGTGGGCAGGTCGGCGGCGTGCAGGCTGACCGAGATCAGGCTGATGGCGACCGCGAGGGCGGTGGGGGCGAAGTTGGGGGTTCTGGGTAAACGGCTCATGTGAAGTCCCTTTGGTGTTTAACCGGCCGCTGCACTGTGCAGCGGCGCTTTCCGGTAAGGCTTGGACGTGTCAGGTAGGTTTAGCGGCTGGCCATGGGCAGATGCAGGGCATCGTCGTCGACGTCGAGCTGATAGCCGGTGTCACCCGGTGCACTCAACTGGCGTGATTCAGGCGGCTGACTCACATTGGCCGATTGGTAGTCTTCGCTCTGCACAAAGCCCTGCATATTGGCGGTTACCGAATCCGGGGTGACCAGTTGGTAGTTGCCCGCGTCAGCACCGGTCAGTGAGGCATCGACCAGCACACGGTTCTCGCCCGGCGTGAGGCTGGCGAACAAACCGCTGAGCTGCAGCGCCACATCGTCACCGCTGATAGTGCCGTTCAATACGCCTTCCAGGGTTGCCGCGAGCGAGCCGTCGAACAGCTTGTCCAGAGCGCGGATGTCGGCGGTGATGGTCTTGCGGTCGATGGTCAGGGCACCGTCGACAAAGGTCAGTTCGTAGTTGTCGTCGCTGCCGCTGGCGGTCAATACGTAGGTGCCGGCGTTGGTGCCCGTGCCGCCGCTGGTGGTGACGCCAGTCAGTACACTGGCATTCTCGCCGTTAACCAAGCCGTCGACAGTAAAGCCGCTGACGCTCTGCTCGGTGCCGTTATAGGCGGTGGTATCGCTGTTGGCTGTGACGGTGGCCTGGGCCTTGTTGATGGTTAGCGTGCCATCGACAAAGGTCAGCGCGTAGTTGCCGTCGCTGCCACTGGCGGTCAACACATAGGTACCGGCGTCGCGTCCACCGCCGCTGATGGTCACGCCACTGAGCACACTGGCATCCTCACCATTGACCAGCCCGTTGACAGTAAAGCCACTGCCGCTCTGCTCGGTGCCGTTGTAGGTGGTGGTGCCGCTGTTGGCGGTGACGGTGGCCTGGGCCTTGTTGATGGTGAGGGCGCCGTCGACAAAGCTCAGCTCGTAGTTGCCGTCGGTGCCGCTGGCGGTGAGTGTGTAGCTACCGGCGTTGGTGCCCTTGCCACCGCCGGTGGTCACGCCAGTCAGTACGCTTTGATCTTCGCCGTTGACCAGCCCATCGACGGTAAAGCCGCTAACGCTCTGCTCAGTGCCGTTATAGGTAGTGGTGCCGCTGTTGGCGGTGACCGTGGCCTGGGCTTTGTTGATGGTCAGTTGGCCATCGACGAAGGTCAGTTCATAGTTATCACTGCTACCGCCGCCAACCGTGAGCACATAGCTTCCGGCGTTGGTGCCCTTGCCGCCGCTGGTGGTGACGCCGGTAAGCACACTGGCATCCTCGCCGTTAACCAGCCCGTCGACAGTAAAGCCATCAACGCTCTGCTCGGTGCCGTTGTAGGTAGTGGTGCCGCTGTTGGCGGTAACGGTGGCCTGGGCCTTGTTGATGGTCAGGGTGCCGCCACCCGTGGTGATCAGGTCGTAGCCCTGTTGATCGGAGTACAGACCGTTCATGTCGAGCGCATAGGTGCCGGCGTTGCGTCCGCCGCCTACTTGGCCAAAGATACGGTCGGTATCGTACTCGCCCGTGGCGCTCCAGCTGCCGCTTTGCTCGGTACCGTTATAGGTCGTCGTTGTGGTGTCGCCGGTGACTTCAAGGGCGGTCAAAAAGTGACGCAGCAGCGGGGCGGTATAACCTTCATAGATACGCCAGATCGTGCCCGTGCCGCCTTGCGCATCAATATCCCAGCCTGTGAAGCTGTCGGCTTGCAGCATTTGTGCGCTGGTGAGGCCGGTGATGCTGCCTCCACCCACCGCGTTGGCCTGGCCGCTGGTCTCGATGTTCCAGTAGCTGTTGGTGATGGTGCTGCTGTCAAAACTGTATCCAACCAGCCCGCCGGCTGAGTCAGTGGCTGAAACGCTTCCGGTGGCATAGGCGTTGCGGATGGTTACCATATAGTTGAATCCAACCAGCCCGCCGACGGCGTCCCTACCCTTAACGCTGCCGGTGGCATAGGCGTTACTGATGGTTCCTTCGTTGGATCCGACCAGCCCGCCGACGGAATTCCTACTACCCTCAACGCTGCCGGTGGCATAGGCGTTGTCGATGGTTCCCGATTGGTTATAACCGACCAGCCCGCCGACTCTTCCCTTGCCCTCAACTCTGCCGGTGGCATAGGCTTTACTAATGGCTCCCTGATTGTATCCAGCCAGCCCGCCGATGGAGTAATCACTGCCCTTAACGCTGCCGGTGGCATAGGTGTTGCTGATGGTTCCCATGTTGTATCCGATCAGCCCGCCGACATAGTTACGGCCGAAAATACTGCCACCTACCAGCCCAATATCGCGGATCACGCTGCCGCTGGCAGTAGCGCCGAACAAGCCCACAAATTCCGTACCGCTGCGGTCGATGGAAAGACCATTGATGCTATAGCCGAGTCCATCAAAGCTGCCGGCATAACGGTTAGCCTCGTCCCCAACGGGCACAAACCCCGCGCCGCCATTCCAGCTAACGGTAGCGGTGGCGTCGATATGATTGCCAAGAAGGTAGTTGGCCGTGACGTCGTCGCGCATGGCCTGTAGCTGCTCGACGTTCTGGATCACGGTGTAGAGCGCCGGGCGGTTGGTGGCGTTGATTGTGCCGGTGGGTAGGTCGTTTTTGTTGAACACCCGGTTGCCGGCCAGCGCGCGCAGGTAGGGGGTGGTTTGATTGTCGGCATTGGCCCAGGTGTCTGCAAAATCAAAGCCGCTGAAGTTGGCGGCATCGAACATCTGCGCGGTGGTGAGGCCGGTGGAGCCGGCGGAGCTGCCTAAACCTACTGCGCTGGCCTGGCCGCTGGTCTCGGTGTTCCAGTAGCTGTTGGTGATGGTGCCAATACTTATGCTACCTATTAGTCCTCCGATCGGACCAAAAATATCTTTTTTTACCTGCCCGGTGGCATAACTTCGACTGATTTGCCCTCCATTCATAATGCCGACCAGCCCGCCCCCGAAGTCGCCTTTCACACTGGCGGTGGAGTAGCTGTCGCTGATCTGCCCAACTAGCCTGCCCACTAGTCCGCCAGATATTTCAGAGGCATCTACGGTGCCGACACTGTGGCTGTGCTCAATGGTGCCGTCGAAGTTTCCCGCCAGCCCCCCACCGTTCAGGTAGGCGCTAAAATCGCCCTGTGCCGAGCTGTGGCTGATGCGGCTGTTATTAAGCCCCTGACCCACTAGTCCACCTACTCCTAGCTGTCCAGTAATGGTGGCGTTAGTCAGCCCGATGTTGCTGATCTGGCTAGCGGCGATCACCCCAAACAGGCCGACGTAATCGGTATTGGGGCGGTTGATGGTAAGATCATTGATGCTATGGCCCTGGCCATCAAAGCTGCCGGTGTAGCGGTTAGACCAGTCCCCAATAGGCACAAAGCCCGCACCGCCATTCCAGTTGACGGTGCCGCTGGCGTCGATATTGTTGGTCAGCGCAACGTGGCTGCTTAACAGGCTGCGCGAGGCGATGCCTTGCAGGCCGTAGAGATCAAAGATCTGGTAGGCGTTGCCGTCGCTGCCGTCACCGCTGTTGGCGCGCAGGAAGCTGGCATTGGCGGTGTTGAGGCGGAAGTCCCTAGCTGAGAAATCGGCAAGATTGCTGCCCAACTGGCTCCAGGCGCCGCTTTGCAGATTAAAGGTGTCGACGTTGACCGCGCCGTCTGCGCTGATCGCGCCGCCGGCATTCAGGGTCAGGCCGCCGTTGGTCGCGGTGATGGCCTGGTTGATATGAATGTCGTTGTGGGCGTTTAGGCTGAGGGTGTGGTCGGCGTTCCAGCTCACTGCCCCGTTGACGTACATATCGCCGGGCTCGGTGCCGTCGTCAGCGGTGGCCAGTGTGACATTGCTGTATTCCAGATTGTCGCTGAGGGTTATGGCACCAATGCTGCTTTCGGTTGGCAGGTCAATGCTGTCGGTAATGTAAAAATCGGTCGGGTCGATCAGCCATTCGCCAGTGGTGCCGTTGTTGGCTTTGGTGGTAACCCGAGTGCCGTCGGCAATCTTGACGTGGGCACCAGAGGTGTCGATAAAACCGCCGTCGCCGCTGTTTGGCGCTGAGGCATCCAGTGTGCCGGCCACATTCACCGTGCCGCCGTTAAAGCCACCCTTGAGCACGATGGTGCCGTTCTGGTTGTCCAGGGTTTGTGCTTCGACGATGCCGGTGTTGTTGACCACGGTTTGCAGCAGGGCGTTGGTGGCGTTGGCGGTCATGATGACTTGGCCGCTGTTGGCGCGAACCAGCTGGTGGTTCTCTACCAGCGCGTCGATGGTGCCTTTATCCACGGTCACGTTCAGCAGGCCGTCGCCGGCAAAGTCCAGGGTGATCTTGTCGCCAGCCGCTAGCGCCACCGTGCCCTGGTTGGCCTGGATAATGCCGTGGTTGCTGACCTGCCCGCCCAGCAGCGCGACTACGCCCTGGTCGGCATTGAGGGTGCCGCGGTTGATGACCGCAGCGTTGTTGCCGTCGCCGCTGAACTGGTAATTGCCGTCGTTAAAGTCTTCATCACTGAGGCTGAGGGTCGAGGCCACCAGCGCCCCCACATTGACCGCCGCCCCCTGCCCAAACAACACGCCGTTGGGGTTGACCAGAAAGACCTTGCCGTTGGCATTGAGGTTGCCGTAAATCGCCGAGGCGTCTTCGCCGATCACCCGGTTCAACGCCACCGAGTTGCTGCCTGGCTGGTAGAAGTTGACCGTATGGCCCGCACCAATATCGAAGCTGTCCCAGTTGGTGATCAGCCTGTCGCTGTTCTGCTGCACGTTCAGGCTGTTGCCAGCCTGGCTGATGCTGCCGGAACCGCCGACGATGTTGCCGCCGGTGGGCAGGTCAGCAGCATGCAGGTTGGCTGCGCTCAGGCTGATGGCGATGGCCAGGGCGGTGGGGGCGAAGTTGGGGCGTGTGGTGGTCATGGTGGATTCCTTTCTGGCGGCTGGTGCGTGCTGTTTACCGTGTGTTGGCAGGCTGCGGATCTAGAACATCCACTGGATTTGGCCCCAGAGGTAAACGTCCTCCGGTTCGTCACTGACGGCTTCTTCGCCATCCAGCGAGGTGGCAGCAATTGCGCTGACCTGCCACTGGTGATGCGGTCGCCAGTAGGCGGCAACCCCGCCACCGCTGAGGTTGCGATGGCGGTCGCCGATGGGCAGCGGGTCCTTGTTGTAGGTGATTTCACCGGCTTCCAGGAAGGCGCCCAGTTGCCATTGGCCGTTCAGGGCGTAGCGCAGTTCGGTACTGGCCAGCCAGCCCTCATCACCGGAGGCTTCGCCCTGCGGGAAGGCGCGGATGCCGTAGGCGCCGCCCAGACTCATCTTCTCGACGGAATCCAGGTTGCCGTCGGCCAGTTGGCCGCGCAGGTTCAGGTTCAGGGTGAAGCGCGAGCTGAGACGCTGCTGGCGCAGCAGTGCCAGGTTGACTTTGTGGTAGCGGCCTTCGGTGCCGTAAAAGTCGGATGCGACGGCGTAGGGGCTGTCCAGCGACAGCTCGCCGTGGGTCCAGCTCAGGCGGTAGCTGTTGGCGCTGCCGCCCAGCAGGTCGTCACGCCAGTAGCCGTTGACCAGATCGAGGGTGACGCTGCGCAGGGTTTTCTCGCTGGCGACACCGAGCTGCTCGTCTTCCAGGTCGCGGTAGCGCCATTCGATGCGGCTGGATACGCCCCAGCTGCGTTGCTGCCACCAGTCCTGGCTGGCAAACAGGCTGCCGGTGGCGGCTTTGCCCTTGGCGTTGAGGCTGTCGAAGTCTTTGCCCAGCTCGTATTCCAGCCAGGACAGGCCAAACCCGACGCGGGTGTTCCACGGGCCCACTGGCAGTTCGTATTGGGTGCTCAGGTATTTTTGGTCGCCGTCGGAGACCAGCGCCTGCAGTTGCAAGCTGTCACCCAGCCCGAAGGGATTGGCTATGGCAAGGCCGCCGGTCAGTCGGTACTCGCCGTTGTAGGTGTTGCCATAGTTGTCGAGCGACAGTTGCCCGCTCAGCGCTGGCAGGTCGTTTACGTCGATATCCAATGCGCTGGTACCGACCTGTTCACCGCGAGACAGCCGCGAGTTGACCTGGCTGGCGGGCAGCGCATCGAGGCTCATCAGCGCGTTTTCCAGTGCGCCGGCGCGCACGCCGTCGCCGGCGCTCAGGCCGCGAGTGGCGTTTTGCAGCAGGCGGTCAGGCAGCGCGCTTTGGTTGTTGAGCCGAACCTGGTCGTATTTGCCTTCGACGATTTGAATGGTCAGGTAGCCGTCATCAATTTCCTGGGGGGGCAGGATGGCGCGGGCGAGTAGCCAGTCGTGCTGGCGATACCAGGTGGTAATCCGGTCAGCGGCCTGTTGCAGCTGCCCAAGGGTGAGGGCTTGGCCGGACAGGTCGAGCAACAGGGCGGCCAGTTGGTCATCACTGAAGGCGGTGTTGCCCGTGAAGCGAAAGCCGAGGATGTTGACGGTCTGCCCGCCGGCAGTCTGTTCGGTGGCCGATGGCGGGGTCAGGGTGGGTGTGTCGGCCGGTGGTTCGGGCGGCAGATCCAGCGGTCTGGTTTCGAGGTCGCGCAGGGCGCCACCGACGGTTTCTGCAGCTTGCAGCGGTGCTGCTGCAAGGCATGAAATCAGGCCAAGGGCCTGCAGACTGGATACGGTGGCCAGTTTTTTCACGGAGTCTCCCATCCCTAGTTACGCTGTGCGTTATTGGAAAGGGTGGGAGGGTAGCAACGGGCTATTGCAGCGGCTTCCACTCAGCGCCACAACAGCCGCTGAAAGCCGTCTTAAAAGGGCGCCTCGGCCGCTTGTCCGGTGCTGGCGAGCTCACGCACTTCGCCAGGTGTCAAACCAAAGCGCCGCCTGAAGGCACGATAGAACCAGGACGGGTTATTGAAGCCGGCTTCATAGACGATGTCGGCCACCTTTTTATGCGCGTGCGCAGCGCTGCTCAGGCACTGGAACACCCGCTCCAGGCGCAGCCCCAGGACATAGTCGGTAAAACTCTGGCCTTCCTGTTCGAACATGGCGCGAATGTAGCCGGGCGAGACGCCGTGCCGTTTGGCCAGCCAGCCCAGGGAGGTCTCGCCGTGCCAGGCACTGATGCGCAGGTCAGCCTTGACTGCCCGCAGTCTGGCCTGCTTGAGGCCGCGATGCCGGGCGGTGATCTCAATATCGCGCGGGGCTCCAACCGAGAGTGCGGCCAGATCCAGCAGCCGGTTGGTGTCGGCGAGGATGTCGGTGCTGTCAGTGTCCGGTTCTTTTACCAGGTCGATTGCACAGCGGGCCAGATGGGCGAATGTCTCCCGGGATAAATGGGGTGTTTTGCTCGCCCGTTCGAGGTCACCGACCAGCGGGCCAAGCAGGGCCCGAGAGAAGCAGATATTGAGCATGTAGGTGCGATTGCCGTGAAACTCGATGGTGCCGGGGCGGTCGTTGAAACTGAAGCAGCCGGCGCCCGGGCCACACTCCACCTCGCCAACGCCGGCCAGTTGGGAGCGCCAAGGGGCATTGCCGGCGGGGTTCAGCAGCAGCGCAAAATCATCGTTGCCGTCCTGAAGCTGCCTGGAGCGGCGGTTCACAATGATTGGCGAGCACTGGATCAGCGCTATGGATACACCGGGCAGCAGGCGAATGCGAGTTTCGATATCAGGGGCCCTACCCCTTGGGAGCGAAACGTCGATGTTGGCCATCGCCGCATAGATGTCCAGCGATGCCTCCAGTCGCTCTGCCTCCGGATAGCTTGATGTGGAGAATGTGATGTAGGACATGTTGCTTTGTGAGCTCTTCCTGAGGCGCAGGAGTGAGCCTTCCGCAATTTCTGTTTACTGTCAAATGCGCTGCCTTTTCAGTCGCCTGAACGGCGGCTCATGTTGTTTGCAATGCTTAATGCTAATCACTATCATTAGCGAATTATGCGTTCTGCCTCGGGGTGTACGCTTTCGCAATATGTCCGGGGCATATCGACCGACCGGGCTCTGACAATGGTGATTGGCATGACACGATGTCTGTTCCGGGGGGGGCGCATGAATAGTGCGCTCGCCCTTCCACTGATGTCGCGTGTTTTCGCGGCGATTTTTGCTGTTTACGCGTTCATCTGGGGGGTTGTTTCCCTGGGCGTGGTCAGCCTGAGTGCAATCGGTGTCGACTTTCACAGTGCCGAGCAAAGCATGCTGATGTTTGGGCTGCTGCTCTACGTTGTGTTGTTTATCTGGGTGTTCGCCGTTAAAAGTCTGCTGCGGATCTGGCTGGTGCTCGGGCTCGGTGCGGTGCTGATGCTGTCGGCGGCCTGGTTGCTGCAGCCTTTGCTGCTTTGTCAGGAGGCCGCATGCTGAACAACTTTCGTCTCTCCATGGCCTGGGTGCACACCTGGTTCGGGCTGGTGCTCGGTTTTGTGTTGATGGTGGTCTTCTTCTTCGGCTCTCTGTCGGTGTTTGACCGCGAGATTGATCGCTGGGCGGTGCCGGCGACCCGCTTCGAGCCGCAGCCGATGCCGTCCTACGATAACCTGCTGGCCGATGTGTATACCCGCCTCAAACCGGATCCGGTCGATATGGCCGCAACGGCGAAGCGTGTCATTGGCGAGTTGCCGGCGGCTGACACTATGCCGCTGGTTTCCCTGTTTGCCTACACCACGCATCGTGATCCAGTGCTGCTGATCGGCGGGGAGTTCGGTATTCCCAATCAGCCGAAGAATCCCGCCGACGACCATTTGCACGTGCATGGCCGGGCGACGGTGGACCCGCGTACTGGCGAGTTTCTGCCGGATGACGCGCTGAAGATCGGCAGCGACTGGTTTTACCCGCTGCACTACAGCCTGCATCTGAACTGGATGTATCTCGGTACCTACGTGGTCGGGCTGGCGGGGCTGGTGATGCTGGTTGCGCTGATTACCGGGGTGATCATGCACCGCAAGGTGTTTCGCGAGTTCTTCACATTCCGGCCAAACAAGCGCATCCAGCGCAGCGCGCTGGATCTGCATAACATGACGGGTGTGGTTGCACTGCCATTTCACTTCTTCTTTGCCTTTACCGGGGTGCTGATCTTTGCCGGCTTTTATTACTTCCCGGTTTCGCAGACGCTGCTCAAGCCGCTGCACGATCAGCATGAGGTGCTGGAGGCCGCGCACACCGGGCTGCCCCATGACGAGGCGGGTATTCCTGCGCCGCTGGCGTCGGTCGATGCCATGGTGGCCGAGGCCAGGCGCATCTGGGCTGAGCGCGATATGGCCGGTGAGGTCGGTTTCCTGACCATCGAACATCTTGGCGATGCCAACGGCTACGTCAGTATCTACCGTGCGGGAAGTGATCGGGTTGCGCTGGTTGGCGAGGGTATTCACTTCCGTGCCAGCACTGGCGAGCTGCTGCGCGAAGATCCGCCGAGCCCGCCGGTGGAAGCGGTCGCGCGGTTTCTGACGGGGCTGCATTTGCAGCACTTTGAGCACTGGGCGCTGCGCTGGCTGTATGTGCTGGGCGGCCTGTTGGGCTGCGTGTGCATTGCCACCGGTTTTGTCTTCTTCGTGGAAAAGCGCAAACAGGATCATGCCTGCCGCGGGCTTCAGGGTTGCAGAGTGGTTGATGCGCTGGCGGTTGCCAGCGTGACCGGGATGGTGCTGGCAGCCGTCGCCATGCTGGTGGCCAACCGTATCCTGCCGGAGGCTGTGGTTGGCAAGGGTGAGTGGGAAAAGGCCGTGTTCTGGTGGGCTTGGGGGCTGTCGTTGCTGCACGCGTTGTGGCGCAGCGCACCTGTGGCCAAGGCGTTGCGTAATCCGGCCTGGGCTGAGCAGTGCTGGCTGCTGGCGCTGCTGGCGGTGACGGCTGTGCTGTTGAACTGGGTAAGCACCGGTGATCACCTGTTCAAGACCGTGGTTACGGATCCCTATTGGCCGGTTGCCGGGGTGGACCTCAGCCTGTTGGCGTCGGCGGCCGTGGCGGTGTTTGCGGCCCGCAAGCTGGCTCAGCCGCGAACGGTTCAGGCCTCTGCACTCTGCACAGAGTCGGGAGGTGGTCTATGACTGACTCTGTCTGGTTGCTGCTGGCGGCCGTTGCCATGCTGCTGGCTACCGGCTGGCTTGCCCTGTCTCTGCCGCCTCACTGGCGCCAGGTATTCGGTACCGACGCGCCGCCATCGGCCTTGCGCTTGCGTGCAGCAGGCTGGAGTGCGCTGCTGGCAGCGGCGGTCTGCTGCTTTGCGGCAGATCATCCGTCGATGGCAGTGCTGGTCTGGTTTACCCTGTTCTCTGCAGCCGCGATGATCACCAGTTTGGTGTTGAGTTACCGTCCGGCCTTGTTGCGCCCGCTCTGCCCGTCGCTGCTCCGCCTGCCTTGATCTCACCGCAGGTCGACGGTGCGTTTGCTTGCCTGGGGTCAGAAGTTGGTAAAAGTATGTAAATTCGCTACTTCCGAAGGCTGATCTTTCCTAAAGTCTGGCATTCGAGGCGGCGCCTTGCGCCGCTGCTGTTCAGAATACGGATTACATGCCATGTCTCTCCCTCAGTCTTCTCCCCGGTCCCTTCGCAACTGGCTGCTGCTGGCTGCGGCTGTTGCTGGCGCCGGCACCTTTGCCTGGTTTCAGTTCGGCAGTCAAACTGCGCCCGTCCAGCCGGACGGCCTGCGGCGCATGGGCTGGGATGCGCCTGCTGTGGTTCGGGTCGAGCCGGCGGCGCTGGGGCAACTGGATGTGCAGATCAAGTCGATAGGCACGGTCACTCCGCTCAACACGGTTACCGTTCAGAGCCGGGTCAGTGGCGTACTGGAAAAGGTGGTGTTCGAGGAGGGCGCAAGGGTGGAGCAGGGCGCGTTGCTGGCCGAGATTGATCCTTTGCCCTATCTTGCCCAGCTTGAGCAGGCCGAGGGTCAATTGCAGCAGAATCGCGCCAAGCTGGAGAACGCCCGGGCCGATCTGAAACTCTACGAGCAGCTCTGGGAGCAGGACTCCATCGCACGCCAGCAGCTCAGTGACCAGCGGGCGCTGGTGCAGGAGTTGATCGGCACGGTGCGCGCCAATCAGGCCCAGGTGGACGACGCCAGGTTGCAGCTGTCCTGGACGCGGATCACCGCGCCGCTGTCCGGTCGCCTCGGTCTGCGCAAGGTCGACCAGGGCAACCTGGTGACCGGTAGCGAAGCGGAGGGGCTGGTCAGCATTACCCAGACCCAGCCGATCGCGGTCAATTTTACCGTGCCGGAGGTTGACGTGCCGGCCCTTCGCGACGCGCGCCGGGGCGATGCACCACTGAAGGTCGAGGTGCTGGATCGAGGCGAGCAGCGGGTGCTGGCCACCGGCGAGCTGACCACCCTCGACAACCAGATTGATACCAGCACCGGCACGCTGCGGGTGCGCGCGCAGTTTGCCAACGAAGATGAAGCACTGTTCCCCAACCAGTTCGTCAATGTGCACCTGCGGCTGAAGACGCTGGAGTCGGTAGTGACGATTCCGGGTGATGCGGTGCAGTTTGGTACCGAGCGCAATTACGTTTACGTTGTGCAGGACAACAAGGCTTATGTGCGCAATGTGGTGCTGGGCGCCGCCGCAGACGGCCGGGTAGCGGTCACCGAGGGGCTGGAGCCGGGTGAGCTGGTGGTACTCGAAGGGCTGGATCGGCTGCGTGACGGCAAGCAGGTCAATATTCCTGACGCCAGTGGCGCAGCAGCCGGCGCGGCGCGCGCGCCTGCTGCTGCGGATGCGGTTCGGGCAGGGCAGGACCGCCCGGGAGCGGGTGAGCGCCGCAGCCCGCCGCCGGCCAACTGAGGCTGATTGATGAAAGGTCTCTCGACGCCCTTTATTCTGCGCCCGGTAGCCACGTCGCTGCTGATGCTGGCGTTTCTGATCGCCGGCCTGGTTTCCTGGCGGCTGCTGCCGGTCGCCGCGTTGCCGCAGGTGGATTACCCGATCATTCAGGTGTTTACCTTTCAGCCGGGTGCCGGGCCGGAGGTAACGGCGCGCACCATCACCGCACCGCTGGAACGCTACCTCGGGCAGATTCCGGGCCTGAAGCAGATGTCCTCGACCAGCTCCGGCGGGGCGTCGGTCATTACCCTGCAGTTTGATCTTGGCGAGGATCTGGGCGTTGCCGAGCAGGAAGTGCAGGCGGCAATGAATACCGCCGACAGCCTGCTGCCGAATGACCTGCCAACGCCGCCGATCTACCGCAAGGTCAACCCGGCGGACGCGCCAATCCTGACCTTGGCGATTACCTCCGACAGCCTGCCGCTGCCGGAGGTGCATGATCTGGTCGACACCCGCATGGCACAGAAACTGGCGCAGATTTCCGGTGTTGGCCTGGTCAGCCTGGCCGGTGGTCAGCGGCCGGCGGTGCGGGTGCTGGTCAACCCGATGGCGCTGGCGTCCTACGGGCTCAGTCTCGATCAGGTGCGCCAGAGCATTGCCGCCACCAACGTCAACCAGCCCAAGGGCAGTTTCGACGGCCCTACGCGCAGCACCATGCTCGATGCCAACGATCAGATTCGCTCGGTCGAGGATTACCGCAAGCTGATCCTCACCTGGCAGAACGGTGCACCGCTGCGGCTCGGTGACGTCGCAACCATCATCGACGGTGCCGAAGACCGCTTTCTCGCCGCCTGGGCCAACGGCCAGCCGGCGGTACTGCTGAATGTCCAGCGTCAGCCGGGTGCCAACGTCATCGAGGTCACTGACCGGGTGCGTGAGTTGCTGCCACAACTGGCCGGCACCTTGCCTTCGGCGGTGGATGTCACCGTGTTGACCGACCGTACCCACAGCATTCGCGCCTCGGTACGTGACACCCAGAAGGAACTGCTGTTTGCGGTCGCGCTGGTGGTATTGGTCACGTTCGTCTTCCTGCGCAGCATTCCGGCGACCATCATCCCTAGCATCGCGGTACCGCTGTCGCTGGTCGGCACCTTTGCCTTCATGTATCTGATGGACTTCTCGGTCAACAACCTGACCCTGATGGCGCTGACCATTGCCACCGGCTTTGTTGTGGATGACGCCATTGTCATGCTGGAGAACGTGGCGCGGCACCGGGAGATGGGCGAAACGCCAATGCAGGCGGCGCTCAAGGGCGCGGGCGAGATCGGTTTTACCCTGATGTCGCTGACCTTCTCGCTGGTTGCGGTGCTGATTCCGCTGCTGTTCATGCCGGATGTGGTGGGACGGCTGTTCCACGAGTTTGCCATCACCCTGGCGGTGGCCATCGTCATCTCGCTGGTGGTGTCGCTGACGCTGACGCCGATGATGTGCGCGCGCATGCTCAGCACGCCGCCGCAGGAGAAGTCCGACGGTTTGCTGCATGGTGTGATTGAACGCTACGGCCGCGCGCTGGACTGGGTGCTGGAGCGCCAGACCCCGGCGCTGCTGGTGATGCTCGGCACCATCGCCTTGACCGGGTTGCTGTACCTTGCGGTCGACAAGGACTTCTTTCCGGTGCAGGACAGCAACGTCATCCAGGTGGTGACCGAAGGCCCGCAGGACATTTCCTTCACCGCCATGGCCGAGCGTCAGCAGCAGTTGGCTCAGGCCCTTCTGCAGGACCCGGGCATCGAGAGTCTGTCGTCATTCATCGGCGTGGACGGCGTCAACGTGACGGTCAACAGCGGGCGCATTCTGATCAACCTGCCGCCGCACGACCAGCGCGACGAGAGCCTGTTCGAGGTGATGGCGCGGCTGCGCGAGCGGGCGGCGAGCGTCGACGGTATCAGCGCCTGGTTTCAGCCGGTGCAGGAGCTGACCATCGAAGACCGGGTCAGCCGCACCCAGTACCAGTTCAGCCTGACCAGCCTCGACAGCGACGCGCTGCATGAGTGGGTGCCGCAGATGGTTGCCGCACTCAACGCCCGTCCGGAGCTGAGCGAGGTGGCGGCGGATTTGCAGCAGCGCGGTATGCAGGCTTACGTCGAGATTGACCGTGACGCGGCAGCGCGGTTCGGCCTCGATGTGACGGATATAGCCAATACGCTCTACAACGCCTTCGGCCAGCGCCAGATCGCGACGCTGTTTACCCAGTCAAATCAGTACCGGGTGATCATGGAGGTCGATCCGCAATTTGCCGGTGACCCGGAGAGCCTGCAACGGCTGTTTATCACTACCTCAGACGGCGGCTCAGTACCGCTGGCCAGTGTGGCTCGGGTGCAGCAGCGTACAGCGGCGCTGCTGATCAACCATCAGGGCCAGTTCCCCGCCACCACAGTGTCGTTCAATCTGGCGGATGGCGCGTCGCTTGGTGAAGCCGTTCAGGCGATTGAAGAGGTGCAGCAGGCTCTGGCGTTGCCGGTCACCATCGAGCTGCGCTTTCAGGGCGCGGCCGAAGCCTTCCGGGCATCGCTCGGCAACACCTTGTGGCTGATTCTGGCGGCGGTACTGACCATGTATATCGTGCTGGGTGTGCTCTATGAGAGCACTATCCACCCGGTCACCATTCTCTCGACCCTGCCTTCGGCTACGGTCGGCGCGCTGCTGGCGCTGTTGCTGACCGACCGTGCGTTGGACATGATCTCGGTGGTCGGCATCGTGCTGCTGATCGGTCTGGTGAAGAAGAACGGCATCATGATGGTCGACTTTGCCCTGGAGGCGCAGCGCAATCAGGGCATGAGCCCGCGTGAGGCGATCCATCGGGCAGCGATGTTGCGTTTCAGGCCGATCTTGATGACCACGCTGGCGGCCTTGTTTGGCGCACTGCCGCTGATGCTGGCCAGCGGCTCGGGTGCCGAACTGCGCCAGCCGCTGGGTGTGGTGATGGTGGGCGGTCTGCTGGTCAGCCAGGTGCTGACTCTGTTCACCACGCCGGTGGTCTATCTGTTCTTCGACCGTCTGGCCGGCAAGCCGGCGGCGCAACCGGCTGAGGCGCTGGAGTGAGCGGCGGATTTCTGCATCGCCCGATCGGGCTGACGCTGGCTGCCGTGGCGCTGGTGCTGTCCGGCCTGCTGTGCTGGCGCCTGCTGCCGGTCGCGCCGCTGCCACAGCTGGATGTACCGATGATCGTGGTCACCGCCAGTTTACCCGGGGCCAGTCCGGAGAGCATGGCAACCACAGTGGCAACGCCGCTGGAGCGGGCGTTGGGTGCCATCTCGGGGGTAACCGGCATCTCTTCCAACAGCAGTCAGGGTTCGGCGCAGATTGCGCTGACCTTCGAGCTGGGGCGCGACCTGAATGAAGCCGCCCGGGAGGTGCAGGCGGCCATCAACACGGTGCGCGGCGACTTGCCGGCAGGCATGCCCGGCAACCCGCAGTATCGCAAGATCGACCCGTCGCAGGCGCCGATCATGGGGCTGGCGTTGAGCTCGCCCAACCTGTCGCCAAGTGAGCTGTACGACATCGGCTCGACCATTCTGGCGCAGAAGCTGGCGCAGATCTCCGGCGTGGGCGAGGTCAGTGTGGATGGCGCGTCTCTGCCGGCAGTGCGCGTGCAACTCGATGCCGGCGCGTTGCTGCATTACGGTATTGCCCTGGACGAGGTACGCAGCGCCATCGCCAACAGCAATGCGTTGCGCCCGCTCGGGGTGATCGAGCAGGGCGAGCACCGCTGGCAGGTGCAGACCAGCGATTCGCTGCGCACCGCGGCGGCCTACCGCTTGCTGGTGGTCCGCCATCAGGACGGTGCGGTGGTGCGCCTCGGTGATGTCGCCAGGGTCACCGACTCGGTTGAGGACCGCTACAGCAGCGGCTTTCATAACGAGCGTCAGGCGGTGGTGCTGAGCATCAGCCGGCAGAGCGGTGCCAATATCGTCGAGACCATCGACAACATCTATGCTCGGCTGCCGCAACTGATCAACCTGTTGCCGGAAGACGCGCAGCTGTCGGTGGTGATGGATCGCTCACCGGTGATTCGCGCCACCCTGCGCGAGGCGCAGATTTCCCTGCTGCTGGCGACGCTGCTGGTGGTCGCCGTGGTTTGGCTGTTCCTCGGCAATTTGCGTGCGGCGCTTATTCCGTCGACGGCGATTCCGGTCTCGCTGATCGGCAGCTTTGTGGTCATGTATTTCTTCGGCTTCTCGCTCAACAACCTGTCGCTGATGGCGCTGATCGTCGGTGCCGGCCTGGTGGTGGATGACGCCATTGTGGTGCTGGAAAACGTCCAGCGGCACATGGGCAACGGCCTGTCGCCGTTGGACGCCGCAGCGCGCAGTGCCCGAGAGCTGCGCTTTACCCTGATTGCCATGACGCTGGCACTGGCGGTGGTGTTTGCCTCGATCCTGTTGCTGGGCGGCCTGATCCGTCAGCTGTTCGAGGAGTTTTCCATCACCCTGGTGGCGGCCATGCTGATCTCGCTGCTGGTATCGCTGACGCTGACGCCCAGCCTGTGCGCGCTGTGGCTGAAACCCACGCCGGCCGGGCACAAACAGGATGACAGGGACTCCCTGTTTGCCAGACTGCGCGGTGGCTACGACCGCTCGCTGCATTGGACGCTCAACCATAGACCGATCGCGCTGCTGGTGCTGCTGGCGGCTATCGGCAGCAGTGTCTGGCTGGCGGCCAGCCTGCCGGAGGAGTCGCTGCCGCAGCAGGATTCGGGGCAGATTCGCGGCTTTTTGCGCGGCGATGACGGCATGTCGTTCCAGATCATGCAGCCGAAGATCGAGGCCTATCGGCAGTACATCCTCTCCGATCCGGCGGTCGCGGATCTGACCGGCACCAGTGGTGGCAGTGGCGGTTTGACCAACGCTCAATTGACCATTCGCCTCAAGCCGTTGGCCGAGCGCAAGGTTTCCGCACAAGCCGTGGTCGACCGGCTGCGCGCCAACGCACCGCCGGTGCCGGGCGTGCTGATGATGCTGATGGTCGATCAGGATCTGCAGTTCCGCCCGCCGTATCGGCGCAGCGAGTATGAAGTATTGTTGCGCTCGGACTCGCTGGCGCAGCTTAAGGTGTGGTCACGCAAGGTGGCCCAGGCGATGACGCAAAGCCCGCTGCTGGTGGATGTAGATTCGATGGACGGTGACGAGACGCGTCAGGTGGTCCTTGATATCGACCGCGAGGCCGCCCGGCGCCTCGGCGTCGACATGCAGACTATCGCCTCGACCCTGAACAACTCCTTCTCTCAACGTCAGGTTGCCACCCTGTACGACGAGCTGAACCAGTATCGGGTAGTGATGGAGCTGGACTCGCGCTACACCGAGCGCCCTGAAGTGCTGGCTCAGCTCGAGGTTATGGGCTCGGAGGGGCAGCGGGTGCCACTCTCCAGCTTCGCTACCTGGGGTTACGGCATGGCCGAAGACCGCGTGCGCCACGAAGGGCAGTTTGCCTCGATGGGCGTGGGGTATGCGCTGGCGCCGGGCGTCACCGAAGCGCAGGCCAAGGAGGCCATCGCGCAGATTCTCAACGAGGTGATGTTGCCGAGCGATGTGCATGAGGCACCTCCGTCGGCCAACGATTTTGGCGCTGCGGTCGAGCCGTGGATCTTTGTTGCCGTGCTGCTGGCGGTGTATCTGGTGCTCGGTGTGCTCTACGAGAGTACGCTGCATCCGCTGACCATTCTCTCGACCCTGCCGCCGGCCGGGCTGGGCGCGCTGCTGGCGCTCAAGTTCGGCGGCCAGAGTCTGAGTCTGATCGCCATGCTGGGGCTGTTCCTGCTGATCGGTATCGTGATGAAGAACGCCATCATGATGATCGACTTCGCGCTGGAGCTGCAGCGCCGCGAAGGGCTCAATCCGCAGCAGAGCATTCACCGCGCCGCGCTGCTGCGCCTGCGACCGATTTTGATGACAAACCTCGCCGGCATGCTCGGCGCGGTGCCGTTGATTATGGGCTTTGGCGAAGGTGCCGAGATGCGCCGCCCGCTGGGGATCACCATTTTTGGTGGCTTGGCGCTAAGCCAATTGCTGACGCTGTACACCACGCCGGCGGTCTATCTGTATCTGGAAAACCTGCGTCAGCGCGTGTTGTGCCGTGGTGCAACCGAACCTTCCTCACCCTCAACCTGATCGGGGCTGTTACCGATGAAGCTCTCCCTGCTGTCTACCTCTGTTGTTCTGGCCACTGCGCTGATTGGCGGCTGTACGCTCGGCCCGGATTACCGGGTGCCGACCACGGTCGAGCCCTCAGCGCTGCGCTATGACCAGGGCTGGCAGCCGATGCCGGCACAGAGCTGGGCAAGCAGCGGGCGCTGGTGGGAAGTGTTTGGCGATACCGAGCTGAACGCGCTGATCGAGGAGGCCAACCAGCGCAACCAGACGCTGGCACAGGCTGAAGCCCGTTATCGCGCAGCATTGGCGCAGCGCAGACTGAGTACCGGCGAATACAGCCCGACCCTGAGCGCGGCGCTGGATACCGCACGCAGCGGCGGCAGTGAAGTTAGTACCGAGACTCGCAGCAGCGCGCAGCTGGGTATCAGTTGGGAGCTGGATCTGTGGGGGCGGGTGCGCCGTCAGGTCGAGTCCGATACCGCTGCGCTGGAAGCCAGTGCGGCGGATCTGGCCGCCGCCCGGCTGTCGATTCAGTCGGCCGTGATCAACAGCTACATCAATCTGCGCGCCCAGGACCTGCAGTATCGGCTGCTGGAGCAGACGCTGGCGTCCTCAGCCCGTTCGGCCCAGCTGACGCGCAACCAGTACGACGCCGGCATCGTCTCCCGCGCCGACGTGATTCAGGCCGAAACCCAGCTGCAGTCTCTGCGCAGTGACCTGTACGACCTGCAGAATCAGCGGGCGCTGGAACAGAACACCATTGCCGCGCTGCTGGGCCGTGCCCCGGTCGATCTGGAACTGGCGGTAGTCGAGGCGCTGCCCGCGGTGCCGCCGATTCCGGCGCAACTGCCAGCGGAGCTGATTGCCCGCCGCCCGGATGTGGTCTCTGCCGAGCGTGGCGTCGCAGCGGCCAACGCCGATATCGGCGTCGCCATCACCGCCTGGTTGCCCACCCTGACACTGGGCGGCAGCGCCGGTGTCAGCGGCAGTTCGATCAGCGATCTGTGGGATACGCCGGTACGGGTCTGGTCGGTTGGGCCGAGTCTGGCGCAAACCCTGTTTGACGGCGGCCGGCGCAGTGCTTCCCGAGACGCTGCCCTGGCCCGCTACGACGAGCAGGTCGCCGCCTACCGCCAGACCGTACTCGACGCGCTGGCCGATGTGGAAAATGCGCTGGCAACTACCGCCATCCTGCGCGAGAAGGCCGTGCAGCAGGATCGGCTGGTTGAGCTGGCAGAGGAAAACGAACGGGTGATCACCAATCGCTACCAGTCCGGTCTGGTTTCCTATCTGGAGGTATCGATTGCCCAGAACACCACGCTCAGCGCCAAACGCGGCCGCATCAGTGTCACCAGCGCGCAACTCGCCGCTGCCACCGAACTGGCTTCGGCCATCGGCGGCGGTTGGCAGGTGGGCGATGATGTGGGGGATGCAGGCGAGCGGCCAGAGCCGTGACGGAGGCTCGCAAACCCTGTTTTGCGAGCTTGAACAGCTGTACTGAGTATCTCAGTCACCCTTTGGGGTGAAGACCAATTGCGATGGCATCCGCATATTCCGCGCTGGTCTTTGCTCAACTCAAGGGAATGTCATGCTGTTTTCCAACGCACGATCTTTTTTTACCCCTGCGGCGGCTTTCCGGCTCTCCATGCTGGCCTCATCTATCCTCGCTGCTTCCTGGTCGCTGTCGGCGGGTGCCGCCAGTGGCTCCTGCGCCACATCGCCGGTGACGACTGCTGTTACCGGGACGTGTCTGATCGATTCCGATAACGACTCTGTCACGGTCGATGTCAGTGGCTCAATCAGTGCCACCGGCACTGGCGTCAGAATCGCTGCGTCCAGCCCGGGACTTATCAGCGGGGTCACGCTGACCAACTCTGGGGCCATTGAGGGGACTGGCTCCGGTGGTTACGGTGTCCATGCGATCTCACCGTCGGGCCTGGATATCGTTAACCGTACCGATGGCCGCATCACTAGCGCTCAGTCGTTCGCGATTGCCATCGATAACAATTCTGGTCTCCCCTACAGCGCATCGGTCATCAACGATGGCCTGATTTCGGGGGTGTCCGGGATTAATGCATATGGTTCCTCGGGGGCTCGGGCGCAGCTGATGCTGATTAACTCAGGTACGGTTCGGGGCATCGGTAGTTCGGCTATTGAGACCGGTTATGCGGACATCTCGTTGCTTTCCAATACCGGGATAACCTCCTCAGACAGCGGGACTGCAACGATTCATGTGAGATATCAGTCGACGTTGAGCAGTTTCGCCAACGGTACCGCGGCGACGATTGAAAACACCGCATCCAATGGCCGGGCGTTTTGGTCTGAGGGAAGTGATGTCGGCAGCTTTGTTAACGATGGCTTCATGCGCAATTCTTCCAACGTGTTGCCGACCGTTCACATCGTTTCCGGGACGGTGGGCAGTTTGACCAACGGTAGCCTGATTCAGAACCTGGGTAACGCTGAAGCGCTTTATATTGCGCCAACGGTGGCGTCTGCTGGCAGTACGGTTGTGCGTAATAACGCAGGCGCCACTATTTCCAGCCAGCAGCGTGCGGTGATGATTACCAACGCGGCGGACTTGGGCAATTTCATTAACGCCGGCAGTATCATCGGCAACTTCAGCGTCGGCACCAGCAACTCGCTCAGAACGTTGACCATTGGCGGTAACGAGTCTGCACTGTTCAATGGCATGGTGGATCTGGTCACCTCTACCGCAACGCCCGGCGTTGATGGTGGTGATCTGGCGTTCGTCACTGGCAGTCGCTATGCGATGCTCGGTGATCAGCATTTTCGGGTGCGTAACTTTAACCTGGATGGCGGGACGCTCATTCTGGACCCGCGCGCGTCCAATCGCACCGTGGGGACCGCTGCAACGGTTTTGCTACCGACCATCAGCGGCAACCTGATTGGTGCCGACGGTCAGCTGGAAGTGGTTGTGGTCAACAACACGACCTATGGGCAGCTTGCGGTGGAGGGTGATGTGGATCTCACCGACACCACGCTGGCTGTCAATGTGCAGGCCAACGGCTTGCTCAGCGCGGGCAACCTGTTCGCCGATGTTATTTCCTCTACGGGCGCCATCACCTACGGTAATTTCAGCATCAGCGATAACTCCGCGCTGTGGGACTTCGACACCATACGCAATGCCAGTGATCTGGATCTGCGCCTGACCGCCGACGGTCAGGGGGAGTCCAGCACGTCTACTGGCGGGTCCGGTGGCTCTGGCGGTTCTGGAACCCCATCGCTGCCCAATAGCGGTAACGTCATTACCGCTGCGCAGGTCACTGGCAATACCACCGCTCAGGGGGTTGCACCCGTGATTCAGAGCGTCGCCGATGACTACGCGGCCAACGGCTCCACAGGCAGCTCGCAGCTCGACTCCATGATTCTGGCTTTGGGCAACTACAGCACGGCTGCCGGGCTGGCCGACGGCGTGGCAACCCTGGCACCGGCCAGCGTGCATTCTGGCCGAGAGGCTGCCCAGGCGAACCGCCGGATGCGTGAGCTGATTGGGCGGCGTGATGCCTACCTGTATGCTCTGAACCCTGAAACAGCGACAGCTGAACCGAGCAATGTGTGGGCTCAACCTTTCGGCTCGCGTGCGCGTCAGCAGCAGCGTTCCGGTGTTGAGGGTTACGACGTAGACAGCTATGGCGTGCTGCTCGGCATGGATGGCGGTATCGACGACGTGACCGAGCTGGGGGTCGCCTTCGGCATCGGGCGCAGCGATATCGACAGCAACATGTCGGTTGGCGGCTACGAGAGTGAGCTCAACAGCTATCAGCTGCTCGGCTACCTCAACCGTGAACTGGGTAATGATGTCGTGCTGGGGCTGACGGCCGGGCTCGGGTATGCCGAATATGAAACAGACCGCGATCTGTTTAATGGCATGACCGCTCGTTCTGAATACGACACCTGGACTGCCAGCGCCGGTGCTGAGTTGAAAAAACACTACGCGGTAAATGAGCAGTTTGATGCGGCGGTTCAGGTCGGTCTGAGCTACGACTACACCGATGTTGACGGGTATTCAGAGTCCGGTGCTGGCGCGCTCAACCTGGATGTCGATGGCACCGATTACCAGAGCCTCAATGTCGAAGTGGGTACTGAGTTGGCTTACGATCTCGGTGATGGCTGGATGTTGTTTGGTCAGGCCGGGGTGAGCTATGACGCATTGGCTGAGCAGGCGAAGCTTGATGCGGTGCTGGTGGGCACTGGCGATCGGTTCGCTACCCGCGGCATTGATGCCGATGCCTGGCGCTATGATGCCGGCTTGGGCGGCAAGTACGTGGTTGATAACGGAGCCGAACTGGCAGCGTTGTATAGCGTATCCTGCCAGAGCGGGTTTGTTGAGCAGGCTGTTACGCTGAATGCGCGCATGGCATTCTGAGTGACAGGGGCCGCTCCCTTTTTTGGGGGGGCGGTCAATGGCGGCAAGGGAGAATGATGTAATGGATTTGTTGATTGTTGATGATCACCGGCTGTTTGCCGATGCAATGCAGCATGTGTTCGCTGATCACCCGCAGATCGACGCCGTGCACTACGCCTCTGACCATGACGAGGCGCTGCAACAGATTGTGGCGCAGGCCGGAAACGAGCTGATCGTCCTGATGGACCTGAATCTGGCGGGTGAGTCAGGTGTCGATCTGAATAACCGCTTGCGCTCTCTCAACCCCGCCATGCGCACTATTTTTTGTACAGGAGAGCAGCCAACAAACCTCTGCCTTGATGAAGCACTGCTGCGCGCCAGTTCGTTTGTATTCAAAACCGATGCGCTGGCTGATATCCGCGCCTGCATGGACTGCGTGCTGGACGGAGGGCGTTATCAGTCCGCTAGCCTTCGCGGCGTTCAGTCGGTCGTCGCCGAGACGCTCAAACTGAGCGAGCGTGAGGGTGATGTGGCGAGATTATTGATGCAGGGGTTACGCAATGTCGAGATTGCAGCGCGGTTGGGCGTTACCGACAACACGGTAAAAACCCACCTCAAGAGCATTTACTCCAAGCTCGGCGCTCGAAATCGAGCCGATTGTCTGCTGCTACTGGAGAAGCTCCGCTTCCTGGACTGACTCCAGTATCCCCGGTGAATGGTCAAGCGGGATCAGCAGTGTGGTTTGCCAGCTGCCTTTATCGCGGTACACCCTGAGCCGTGCACTGATGGCGCGACACATGTGTTCGATCATGATCAGTCCGTAGCCCTGCAAAGGGTGATCCTGCCGGTTTTCGGCCTCCGTCTCTGCTGTCTCGCTCGCGCTGAAGTGCAGCTGGTAGTGATGCGTGTCTGCACTTGTTGCGATGTGCAGGCCCTGGATTGGGGCATGGTGAACATAATTGTAGAGAATGTTCTCAATGATGCGGGCAAGCGCAAAGGCATCAGAGGTCAGGATCGCCGCCTGGTAGTTGGAGCTGATTGCTGTTTCGGGCTTGACCGTCCTGACGTCCTGTACAACCTTGGCAAGCAGGTCTGCCGGGTTGAATCGGGAGAGCCGCAGTACCTCGTCCTGCTCTTTTAGGCTCACCATGCTCAAGGCGTCGTGCAGGCCATTCAGGGCAACCTCTGTCGCGTTCAGCGCATTGCGCGCAGCGCTGTTGTCCTGCTGCTTCTCGGCCAGCACCTCCAGATACAGCTTGGCGCTGGCCATCGGCTGACGCAGGTCGTGGCCAATGGCGGCGATCAGGTAGTCCTTTTCCAGGTTGGATGACTTCATCTTCTGAAACATGGTGCCAAGCTCAACGGACTTGATGATCAGAGCGACCTGATTTTTATGGGTTAGCAGGCTGAACAGGCTGAGCGCAGCCCAGGCCATGCAGCATAGATACACCAGTGGATGCGCCAGCCCGGTCTGCAGTTGAATGTTGTATCCCAGTGACAGGAACACCGGGGTGAGAAAGGTGATGTAAATTTCCGGATAGCACCCCATGCTGATCGAGGGCATGGCGGAAATGATCACCAGAGCCAGCAATGCGATAGACAGCGTTTGCTGTGACGCGTCGTACAAAAAGACGAATGGCATGTAAGCCCAGAAGCAGCCCCAGAGAACTGACAGCAGCATGTTGACGCGATGCCATTGACGGATTGAAGGGAGCGATGTGTTGGTGGCGGTCTTGATCTTGCGGAGCGCCAGCCAGGAGCAAATGGCGACGACCAGCAGGCTGGCGAACCACATGCCGCGCTGGCCGCTGCCGGCCGCGTTCTGGAAGAACAGTCCGAACAGAACGGCGGCAAGGGCCGAGGCGATCATCCTTGACCAGACTTCGTCGACGAACAGGGTGAAGCGTTGCTGCTCGATGATGTCGGCCTGGGGGTGATTATGAATAAGTCTGGACAGCATCAGGGGGTGAACTCAGACGTGACTCGCGTGCCATGTTAGAACCTGAAGCGGCCCTGTACCAGTTCTGTCTTTGCAGACAGTTCGTTCGCAGAGCGCTCAGGGTGCTGCCGAAGAGGATCATAGGCCCGCGCTTTCGTGCTTTTCACGGACCATTCGATCGAGATGCTGCTGTACCTGGCTGCTTTGTTTTTCGGCCAGAACCATCGCCTCGTAAATTTCGTGCTTGAGCTCGGCATCGTGATGCCACGGTTGCTGGGCGAGCTCCAGGGCACGCTGAACCGAACTGTGTACCAGTGAGTGAGGCTCGTCGAGTTTCCTGAATGACGAGGTATGGCCAAACCCTGAGACGCCTTCGCCATGGTGATACCATTGGCCTAGGCGGCATTGCTGGTGGGTAACGCTGACCGCGGCCTTCGCCGCTTCGTTGTCGATATCGTTGAGCGCGATGTATCCGTTTTGCTTGAAGATGATGTGGTCGACCTTGATCAGCGCGCTAAGTGACATATCACTCGCCACGGCCAACTTGTTGAGGGTTTCCCTTGCACCTTCTGAGAGGCTGTCGAACTGGCCCTTGAAGTGGACAAC
The DNA here is from genome assembly GCF_027474385.1 of Halopseudomonas sp. MFKK-1. Taxonomy (NCBI): domain Bacteria; kingdom Pseudomonadati; phylum Pseudomonadota; class Gammaproteobacteria; order Pseudomonadales; family Pseudomonadaceae; genus Halopseudomonas; species Halopseudomonas sp. MFKK-1. The sequence continues at coordinate 343,100 of NZ_CP114836.1, read as the reverse complement.
CTTTGTGTTTATTTCTTGGGCCAGCGTATTGGATTGCTCAGCCTTGGCGATGGTGGTCTCCACTGCCTTGGAGAACGACTGGATTGTCTCTGCCACCTCAACGGCCGCCTCCAGCGTGCGGCGTGACAGCGCTTTGACCTCATCGGCCACTACGGCAAAGCCGCGTCCCTGTTCCCCGGCACGAGCTGCCTCAATTGCCGCATTCAATGCCAGCAGGTTGGTCTGGTCTGCAATGTCGGTAATGATCGACAGTGATTTGGACACTCGGATACTGTCTGCGCCAAGGGCGGAGACGACGTCGCTGACATCCTGAATGGTGTGGTTGATATGCGACAGCGAATCCACCATGCCGGTAACGGCTACCTGCCCCTCAGTGGCAGCGGTGTCGGTAGATCTGGCGATTTCCTCGACCAGTTTCATACGCTCGCCAATGCCTGCGACATCACCCTGAACATCCTTCAGGTTGACGATCAGGTTGTTTATGTTGTTTGAATGCAGCGACGAGTGCAGCTCGTTGATAGCGATCAATCGAGCCGATTTTTTCATCGCCTCAATCGATTCGTTGATGTGCATGAGCGAGGTTTTCAGCACTCCAGGCATGCCTCGGTACAAGGCTTTTCGGTCGTACTTGTTGTTCGCGACGTTGCTGAAGCACGAGTCCACCTCCTTGAAATAGGATTCGACGATATCAAGCAGGTCGTTCACTTCCCAGCCGATCTTGCCGATTTCGCCCATGGTTTTGAGATTGGTGATCCGGCCGCTGAAATTACCCTGGGTGGCATTTCTAAGTGCATTGAAGATGCGGCTGCATGCCTTGAGCACCTTCAGGAAAACGCGTGCCAGGAGGAATGAGTTGATTGCGACCAGGGCGGGTGCAATCAATAGCCACAGGCCGGTATAGCCCGTGCCGATCACCACTGTTACCAGCGCGAGGTTCAGCAACACCATGAACACCATGAAGGCCAGTAGCAGACGGTTTAGAAACAGAAAACGGGAGCTGGCCCCTTTGGTTTGGGCGGATAGAAGTCCCATTAGCTTAACTCCCGGTTTTCAATGCGCATCATCATTCCAAGGTAATCGGTGTTGCGTCTGGCCAGTTCAGCATTGAAGAACTTGAGCGATTCCTCCACCCCTCCCTTGCCGCTTTGCGACGCCTCGATTTCCAGCATCTGCCGATAGACCGGAGTGATGTATTCGAGCGCTTCGGGCATGGGTTTACGGCGCACGGAGTAGTACCCAAGAGGTTTCTTATCGAGGGTGTAGTCGGTCGTCACATTGGCAAACACCCAGTAGTGACCGCCGTCCTTGCAGCGGTTCTTGATGTAGCCGAAGAACTCCTCGCCGCTACGCAGGGTGTCCCACATGAGTTTGAATACGCCCCTTGGCATATCGGGGTGGCGAATGACGTTATGGGGAAAGCCGACCAATTCGGTTTCGGAGAAGCCCGAGATGCGCATGAACGTGCGGTTGATGTAGGTGATTTTCCCTTTTAGGTCAGTCTTGCTGACGATGAATTCGTCCTCGCTCAGTGATACCTCTTTTTGGGTGACCCGTACGTTACCGACCATTGCTCAGACTCTTGAAGTGTGATGTGAATTGATTGGCTACTCCCTGTCGTTGTATCGCGTCCTAGCGTGAAATCTTTACAGCGGGTGAGCAAAATAGCTCTGATCTGCATGTTGCACATTTTTCCATGGCAGGAGTCACCGTCAATGCTGACCTTGATCTGGTCGGCACAGACACGCTCGCAGTATGGCGCAAAGATACGGATTGGCGCTCCGGCCGTATTGATGCAGGTCATGTGTGCCGCAGGTGACAAGTCGCGCGTGGCGTCGACGTCACGCTTGGAAGCAAGCGGTTGTGCAAGCGAGGGCTGCTGAACTTCGTTAACGCTGCTCTGGAGCCAGGGGGGCACCGGTCAGGGTTTGCGGATCAAGCAGCCGGGTCAGCTCCGCCCGGCTGAGATCGGTATTCTCTGCGGCGACGTCGACAATCGGCCGCCCTTCCTTGTAGGCCTGTTTGGCGATTTCGGCGGCTTTTTGATAACCGATGATCGGGTTGAGCGCGGTGACCAGGATCGGGTTGCGTGCCAGCGCTTCCTGCAGCCGGTCCTCGCGCACGGTGAAGCTGGCAATCGCCTTGTCGGCCAGCAGCCGGGTGACGTTGCTCAGCAGTTGCAGGCTTTCCAGCAGGTTGCGGGCGACCAGTGGCAGCATGACGTTCAGCTCGAAATTGCCGGACTGGCCGGCAAGGGTGATGGTGGCGTCGTTGCCGATAACCTGGGCGGCGGCCATGGCGGCGGCTTCCGGTATCACCGGGTTGACCTTGCCGGGCATGATTGAGGAGCCGGGTTGCAGTGCCTCCAGTTCGATCTCGCCCAGCCCGGCCAGGGGGCCGGAGTTCATCCAGCGCAGGTCGTTGGCGATCTTGGTGATGCTGACGGCCAGGGTTTTCAGTTGCCCGGACAGGGCAACGGCGATGTCCTGCGAGCCGATGTGGGTGAAGAAGTTGGCCGCCGGGGTAAAGGTCACGCCGGTGCTGGCGCTCAGCGCGCGGCAGAAGTGCTCGGCAAACGCGGGGTGGGCGTTGACGCCGGTGCCGACCGCGGTGCCGCCCTGGGCGAGGCTGTGCAGCATGGGCTGCAGCTGCTCCAGCCGCTCGCGGTTGCCGGCGATCTGGTCAGCCCAGGTATCCAGGGTCTGGCTGAGGCGCACGGGCATGGCGTCCATCAGATGGGTGCGGCCGGTTTTGACATGGTACTCAACGGTGCGTGCCTTGGTGCGTGTGACCTGCTCGAAATGCTGCAGGGCGGGCAATAGCTCCTCATGCAGCGCAAGGGCGGCGCTGATGTGGATGCTGGAAGGAATGGTGTCGTTGCTGCTTTGGCTGCAGTTGACGTGATCGTTCGGGTTGATGGTCTGGCCGCTGTGGCGGCTGGCCAGGGTGGCGAGCACTTCATTGGCGTTCATGTTGGAGCTGGTGCCGGAGCCGGTCTGAAACACATCGACCGGAAAGTGCTGCATGTAATCATCGGCTTTCAGCAGTTCATCGACGGCATGGCAGATGGCCTTGGCCATTGTCGCGGGCAGCTGGTCCAGTTCGGCGTTGGCACTGGCAGCGGCACGCTTGGCCAGCAGCAGGGCGCGAATAAAGCGCTTGGGCATCGGTTGGCCGCTGACCGGAAAGTTGTTGACGGCGCGCTGGGTTTGGGCGGCATAGAGGGCGTCGCCCGGTACCTGCAGCTCGCCCATGCTGTCTCGTTCAATGCGGCTGGTGCTCATTTGCGCTACTCCCTGATCGGCTGAAACGGCTGTCTGCTTCCATGGTCGGACCACGGAAGCAGACAGGTGTTCAGCATAGCGCGTGTACGCAGCCAATGGCCGAGGGTCGGCATAAGGCGCGCCTGCGGCGTCTTGCGATTGCCTCCCCCGGATGACCGGGGGAGGCAAGGACGGTCAGAAACGGTACTTGGCCGTTGCTGTCACGCTGCGTGGAGCACCGTAGGTCAATGCGCCATAGGCGTCGAAGATGTCGAAGTACTTTTCATCGGTAACATTGTTGGCGTTTAGTTGCGCCGACAGGTTGTCGGTGATGTCGTAGCGCGCCATCAGGTTGACCAGTGCGTAGGCGTCCTGCTCGATTTTCTCCAGTTGATCGTCGGGGTTGGTTGCATAGGTATAGATACTGTCCTGCCAGTTGACACCGCCGCCAATGGTCAAGCGATTCCAGTCACCCGAGAAGCGGTAAGTGGTGAAGGTGCGCAGCAATTTTGTCGGGTACAGGGTGTTGACGGCTTTGCCGTCAGCGTCTTCGACTTCAAACTGGGTATAGCCAGCGCCTATGTTCCAGCCGGGCGTCAGTTCGCCAGACATCTCCAGTTCGAAACCCTTGCTGGTAGCGCCTTCGCTGGCTTCATAGGCAAGTTCGCCAGTCGGACTGCCCGGAATCACTACCCCGGTGCTGACAGCAAGGTTGTCCTGTTCGATCTTGAAGATGGCGGCGGAGGCGTTCAACCGGCCGTCGAACAGCTCGCTTTTCAAACCCAGCTCATAACTCTTGCCCACAATCGGTTCGATCTGCTGGCCGTTGGCATCGCGCTCGGACTGGGGCAGGAAGATATCGGTGTAGCTGGCGTAGGCCGACACGCTGTCAGTCAGGTCGTAGACGACGCCGGCGTAGGGTGTCAGCTCGTGGTTGACGTCGGTTTTGCTGACCGCTGAATAGATATCGTCAGCTTCTTTCTCGTAGTTGCTGTCCCGTGCGCCCAGAATCACCTTCAGATCGTCGGTGATGTTCAGGCGGGTGGCTGCGTAAAGTCCGTGCTGAGTAACGTCACCGTAACCGTAGGTGATCAGGTTGCCCCAGACCGGTTCCGGGAAATCACCGTCATAGCTGTCAAAGTCGGCGACGCCGCCGTAACCGGTCAGGGCTTGTCGGGTGTCGGCGTCGAACTTCTGCTCACTGTGGATATAGCCGAAGGCAAGGTCATGCTCGCGTTCAAACAGCGTGATCGGACCATCCAGACGAATACTGTAGTCATCCTGCACCGTCCGGGTTTCGTATATGGCGGGGAAGCTGCTCATCGGTTCGGCGCCTGTCCTGTCCGGGTTGCCGGAGAGGTACAGCAGGCGGGATTCGGCGTTGCGTTCACCCCGTGTATAGCTGAGATTCAGCTGCCAGTCATTACCGAAGCGGTGATCGAGATTGATGAAGCGGGTCTCGTAGCTGCTGTCCCACTTGCTCCAGTCTGCAGAGGTGGTTTTAGAGCGATTCCAGTCGGTGCGTGAGCCGTCTGCATACCATACCGGAAGGCCACCCCAGATGGGCGAGTCGGAATTATTTTCCTGGCGGCTCAGACCAAACCACAGTGTTGTGTTCTCGGTGAGGTCGATGTCCATGGTGCCGTAGAGGGTTTCGCGCTGGTTGCTGTGCAAGTCGATCCAGCTGTCACCATCGTTATATTCGCCGACCAGACGGGCGCGCACAGTGCCGGCCTCGTTTACTGCGAAGGACACATCTCCGAGGGTTCCCCAGGTATCCCAGGTACCGCCGCTGACTTCCACAGACCCTGTCAGATAGGTGCTGTTTGCGCGCTTTCGCGCCATATTCAGTGAGGCGGACGGATCGCCCACACCGGCCATCAGGCCGTTGGCACCGCGTACCACCTCGACGCGGTCATACATGGCCAGGCTGCTGAAGATCTCGCCGGAGCTCCACGGCTGCTCCCAGATAGTCGGCACGCCATCGATCATCAGGGCGTTGATGTCGAAACCGCGGGCGTTGAACTGGGCGCGACTGGTCTCGTAGCGGTTGACCGATACACCGACGGTGTTGTTTACGACATCCAGAATGGTTTGCAGATTCTGATCTTCAATCTGCTGCTGGGTGACCACGGTAACCGATTGGGGGGTCTCGCGCAGGGAGAGAGTCAAAGGTGTTGCGGTACGCGCAGCTTCTGCGGTGTAGGCGCCGGTGCCCTCGGTAGTTGTGCTGCGTTGCCCCTGGCCGGTGACGCTGATTGGTGCCAGCAGCACGTCTTCTTCACTGGCGGTCTGCGCAGCGACCGGAAGAACAGTGACGGCTGAGCCGGCGACAAGAAGATGAATTGCCAGCGTCAGCGGGCGAATTCCCCGGGAGGTTTGCTGACATGGGGAGGTAGTGGTCGGCATGTAACGCGCTCCTTTTTGTATGCTAGTGATTATGAGAATCGTTCGCATTGTATTTACATATTGGGCGGAACGCAAAGACTGGCTGCCTTGGGTTGCTGCGAAGTGGGGAGGGTTGGTCTGCGAGCGCCGCCAGGGCGCCCGCGGTCCGGGATTACTGCGCTTGATCTTGCCGCAGGGTGGCGCGGCTCCAGTCGAGCAGCTGCTGGGCAAGGGTATCGGCGGCACTGCTGAGGCCGTCGACCACGGCGGGCACGGCGGTGTCGGTCAGCGGTTGACTGACGCGGAAGTGACGGCTGGCAATGACGCCGCGTGAGCCGGGATCAACCAGCTTGGCATCCAGCTCGATGATGGCACTGACACGGTCACCCTGGTATAGCGTCTGGAACTGGCGCAGGTCGCTGTAGAGCTGGATATCGGTCTGCAGCGCATGAACCTCGGTGCTGACGCTTTTGAAGCTGCCACTTTGCTGGAACGCCTGCACCAGATGTTCACGCAGCAGAACGGGATTGGGGTCGGTCCAGCGCGCACCCTGGTAACTGGTCAGGGTATTGCCCTCAGGCGTCACCATGATCCTTGGGGTCTGCAGCGCGTAGCTGGCAGCCGGCGTAATGATGCGCAGCGAGTGGGGCAGCGGAGGCTGACTGCTCGTGGCCAGCCGAGGTGCAGGCAGTTGATAGGTGGTCAGCGGCTCGCTCTCGGGTAGCACCGAGCAGGCTGACATCAGCGTCAGTCCGAGCAGTCCGGCGGCCAGGCGGATACGGGTCATGGGGTGAACTCCTGTTGCGCTTCGCGGCCGAGCAGGAAGCGGGCTGGATCGTCCTGCAGGCGGCGGCTGAGTAATCTGAGGTCGGCCAGGGTATTGCGCAGGTCGTTGAGCGCCGGGTCAAGCTGACCCAGGCCCTGGGCTCCGCTGCTCAGTGCGTTGCGGTTTTCGCTGAGGATATGTTCAAGCTGGCTGCTGGTTTCGGCTATGGAGTCCATGGCCTGACGGGCGCTTGCGAGGGTGGCCGCGCCATCCTTGCTGAGCAGCTGGTCGGTGCGCGCGATCATCTGGTTGCTTCGCTCCAGGGTTTCGGTCGCTGCCTTGCTGGTGGCACGCAGTTCTGCCAGCAACTGCTGCACGTTACCGTCGGGGTCGGCGATGCTGTGGGTTGCCTGATTGAGACCTTCAAGCGTCATGCTGAAACTGTTGACGTTCTCCTCGGACAGCACCTTGCGGGCGCTGACGATCAGCTTGTTGATATTGGTCATCAGGTCTTCGCCGTTGGCGAGCAGGGCGGAGATAGGGGACGGGATGGCTTCGATGATCGGGTCCTGCCCTTTCGCGGCTGTCAGCGGCGGGCTGTCAGGGTCGTTGTGCGTCAGTTCGATCACCGAGGTTCCGGTAATGCCGGTGAAGGACAGCCGTGCCTTGGTTGCCTGGGTGATCGGGACACTGGAGTCGATGCGGATGCGTGCGCGGACAATGCGTGGGTCCTCTGCATCGAGCCCCAGCTCGGTGATCTCGCCTATACGGATACCGCTGAACTGCACCGCGCTGCCGCGTGACAGACCCGTGACCGACTGCTTGAAGACAACGGTGTAGTAACGCTGGTCATCCGCCGTGCTCGAGTTGCTCAGCCAGATCGCAAAGACGATGGCTGCCAGCGCCGAGAGCACGGTGAACAAACCGATCAACACATGGTTGGCACGTGTTTCCATGGCTCTTTACTCTCCTGCTGCAGGGTGTTGGTACGCGGCGGCACGTCCGCGCGGACCGTGGAAGTAGTCTTGTACCCAGGTGTCGTCGGTCTGGGCAACGCGCTCCAGGGTGTCGGCGATCAGGACGCGCTTCTGGGACAGCACCGCGACCCGGTCACAGATGGCGTAGAGGGTATCGAGGTCGTGGGTAACCAGAAACACACTCAGCCCCAGCGCATCACACAGGGTGCGAATCAACTGGTCAAACGCGGCTGCACCAATGGGATCGAGACCCGCGGTGGGCTCGTCGAGAAACAGGATGTCGGGGTCCAGTGCCAGCGCACGGGCCAGTGCAGCACGCTTGACCATGCCGCCCGACAGCATGGATGGATATTTGTCGGCAGCCTCCGCTGGGAGCCCTGTCAGCAGCACCTTCATGCGAGCCAGGTGGTCGGCGTCGCGGCGGCTCAGGCCGATATGCTCAACCAGCGGCAGGGCGATATTTTCGGCCACGGTCAGCGAGGAAAACAGCGCGCCGGACTGGAACAGCACGCCGAAGCGGCGCTCCTGCAAGGAGCGCTGTTCCTCCGACAGGGTTTGCAGGTCCTGACCAAACACCTTGACCGAACCGGCGTTGGGACGGCGCAGGCCGACGATCGAGCGCAGCAATACCGACTTGCCGGTACCGGAGCCGCCGACCACGCCAAGTACTTCCCGGGGCATGATGTCGAGGTCGAGGTTGTCGTGCACGGTCTGCTTGCCGAAGCGATTGACCAGACCACGCACCTCGACGATGGGCTTGGCTGATTGAGTGCTCACCATCCCATCTCCATGTAGAACAGGGCAGCCAGGGCGTCGACCAGGATGACCACAAAGATGCATTGCACCACGCTGGAGGTGGTGTGTTCTCCGACCGACTCGGCGCTGCCCGAGACCTTGAAGCCCTCAAGACAGCCAATGATGGCGACCAGAAAGGCAAATACCGGCGCCTTGGCCATGCCCAGCAAAAAGTGTCGCACGCCGACATCGTCATGCAGCAGATTGATAAACATGACCGGCGAGATGTCCAGCGTGAAGGCGCAGACCATCGCGCCACCCAGCAGGCCCGATAGCATGGCGATGAAGGTCAGCGCCGGCAGGGTAATCAGCAGGGCGATGACCCGTGGCAACACCAGCAGTTCAAGCGGGTTGAGACCGAGGGCGCGAATCGCGTCGATCTCTTCATTGGATTTCATCGAGCCGATCTGTGCGGTGAACGCGCTGGCGGTGCGGCCTGCCATCAGTATCGCGGTCAGCAGCACGCCGAATTCGCGCAGGAAGGAAAATGCCACCAGGTCTACGGTGTAAATGCTGGCGCCGAAGGTCTGCAAGACGGTGGCGCCGAGGAAGGCGATGACCGCGCCGACCATGAACGTCAGCAGGGCGACGATCGGCACCGCATTTAGCCCGGTCTGTTCAATCTGTACCGCGATGGCGGTAGGACGCCAGCTGCGCGGACGGAACAGGCTGCTAAACAGTCCGCTCAGGGTCAGGCCGATAAACCCCAGCAGCTCGATGACGTGAGCCCAGTGCTGTCCCATGCTGACACCGATGCGCTCGAGCATTTCAATCAGCGGATTTGCGCCTGCCTGCTCCGGATCGGGGCCCCGTGGGCAGGTCGTTGCAATACGGGCAAGCAGTGTCTGACGTTCCCGGTTCAGGCCGGTATCCCCACTCAGCACCTGTTGCAGCCGGTCGACGCCAAGCATGTCGCAGATCAGCTGCGCGCCTGCGGTGTCGATGTGAGCGATGCCGCTGAGGTCAATCCGCGCCTGCTTTACTGCAGCACCCGGCAGGTCGGCGGTCAGGCTGCGAAGCTCGGCGTAATTGGCCAGGGTCCAGTCGCCGCTCAGACAAAGGCTGTCGCGCTGGGCGTCCGGTAGGCGAATAAAGGGAGATGTATCGGGCATTGGGGATGCCTGCGCCGCCGGGAGGCGCAGGCTCGGAGGTCATGGCTTGCGCTTGATGCCGAAGTCTTCGGACAGGGTGCCCGGGCTGGCGGCGTCCTTGGGCGCATAGTCGCGCGGAGGCTCAAGGGTGTCGAATGCCGGTTCTGCCTGGGAGCGAGACGAGCTGTGCACGATACCGGCATCCTGATCGAGCGCGGCCAGCAGACGCTGACGCGTCATGTCGTCTGGTGCCAGCTCAACGGCGCCATGGGTAAGGTGTTCCTGAATGTCCTGATAGCTGCGATTCAGGCGGCTGGCCAGGGTGGCGGTGGTCTTGAAGTGGGCTGCCACTTCCTGCTGATACTCTTCAAAACGCAGTTGCAGGCTCTCCAGCTGGGCCTGCGCGCTGCTGTTACTGCCGCCGCTGACGCGCCGGGATACCTGCGCCAGCACGATGCCGACGACGACGCCCACTGCCAGTGCAATGGCTGCTGCAATCCACAGGTTTTCGCTTGCTTCCACCTTGGGTCCCTCATCTTTAGGTTGGTGCTATCAGTCCAGCGGGTGCTGCCTGTCCGAACCATGTGGTTACGGTAACGACATTTGCCGGCCAAGGCTAGGGCATTTGCACCTAAACGATGGTGGGGGGCAGGCAACTTGTCAGTGTTGTCAGGCAGGGTTCAGAATACGGCGTTTGAGTGTCGCAGCACCCTCTGGTTCCGCTGATGCGACGCCCCAGCCCACGCAGTAGTCACGGAGTCGGTCATGTCCAGAGCGAGTGAAGAGTCAATTGTTATCGAAGGGCCGTGTGGTCCTCTTGAGGCGCTGCTGACCCGTGGCGATTTGCCCGGACTTCTGGCAGTGATCTGTCATCCCAACCCCGTGCAGGGCGGGACCATGCACAACAAGGTAGTGCACACCCTGATGCGCACGGCTCGGGATCTGGGGGCCAGTACCCTGCGTTTCAATTTTCGCGGCGTGGGCGCCAGTGCCGGCCAGCACGACTATGGTATTGGCGAGGTAGATGACTGCCTGGCGGTGATTGACTGGGTCCTGCAGCATGAGGGCGTATCGCGTCTGTGGCTGATGGGGTTCTCCTTTGGCGGCTTCGTCGCCGCCGCGGCGGCGACGCGACTGGCCCAATGGCCCGAGCGTCTGGTGTTGGTCGCACCGTCGGTTGAAAAGCAGGATTTCGCCGCGCTCAAGCCGCTGGCAGGGCCGGTCAGCGTCATGATGGGCGAGGACGATGACGTGGTCGCGCCTGAGGCTGTTTATGCAGCCTTCGCCGACGAGCGCGGGGCTGAGGTTGTCCGCTTTGCCGGCACCGGGCACTTCTTTCACGGCAAGTTGGTGCCGCTTAAAGCCGAAGTGGAGCGGGTTCTGACGGATCAGGCTTGATTGCCAAGGGGCGATGCTGGCGTTAGAGTATCGCTCCCTTCGATGTCCCTACTGGTATTGCGTGCATGTCTCCCCTTGAACGATACAAGGCCGATCTTCAGCGCCCCGACTTCTTTCACGACCCTGCTCAGGAGCGTGCGGTTCAGCATCTGCAGCGGCTATTCGATGATCTGATTCGCAGCGAAAACGAGCGCACAGGGTTTTTCGGGCGGTTTCGCAAGCGCAAGCCGGAACCGGTCAAGGGCCTGTATTTCTGGGGTGGCGTAGGGCGCGGCAAGACCTATCTGGTCGATACCTTTTTTGATGCGCTGCCCTTCGAGCGCAAGATGCGCACGCATTTTCACCGTTTCATGCAGCGAGTGCATCACGAGCTCAAGGGCTTGAAGGGCGAAAAGAATCCGCTGAAGCTGATCGCGGCGCAGTTTGCCAGCGAGGCGCGCGTCATCTGCTTTGACGAGTTCTTTGTTTCCGACATTACCGATGCCATGATTCTGGGCAGTTTGATGGAAGAGTTGTTCGCCCAGGGCGTGACGCTGGTGGCAACCTCCAACATCGTGCCCGACGGCTTGTACAAGGATGGCCTGCAGCGAGCGCGTTTTCTGCCTGCCATTGCCCTGCTCAATCGCCACACCGATGTGGTCAATGTGGACAACGGCGTCGACTACCGTCTGCGTGCACTTGAGCAGGCGGAGCTGTATCACTACCCGCTGGATTGCGACGCCTATGGCAGCCTGAAGCGCAGCTTCGACAGTCTGGTGCCCGATATCAATGAAGTTGTCGAGGCCGAGGAGCTGATCATCGAGAATCGCCCGATCAAGTCGGTGCGGGTCTGTGAGGATGTCGCCTGGTTCGAGTTTCGTGAGCTGTGCGATGGCCCGCGTAGCCAGAACGACTACATTGAGCTGGGCCGCATCTTCCATGCGGTGCTGATTTCCAATGTTGAACAGATGGGGGCTGCCAAGGATGACATGGCGCGTCGCTTCATCAACCTGGTCGACGAGTTCTATGACCGTAACGTCAAGCTGATTCTGTCTGCCGAAGTGCCGCTCAAGGATCTCTATTCCGGCGGACGTCTGGATTTCGAGTTCCAGCGTACGCTGAGCCGTCTGCTGGAAATGCAGTCACACGAGTTTCTTGCGCGTCCGCACAAACCCTGATTCAGGCAGCCGGTTCACGGCTGCCCTGCAGATAGGCTCGACGGTACTGGTTGGGTGACATGCCGGTGTGCTGCCTGAACAGGCGGGCGAAGAAGCTGGCGTCGTCGTAGCCGATTTCGTAGCTGATGGTCTTGATGCTCTGACTGCTGGTAATCAGCAGGGTTTTTGCCATTTCGATTCGCAGCCGCTGCAGGTAGTGCAGCGGCTTGTCCCCGGTAGCCTGGTGAAAGCGGCGCATGAAGTTGCGAATACTCATGCCGTGACGGCTGGCTACATCCTCGAAGCGAAACTTCTCCGCAAAGTGCTGTTCCAGCCACTGCTGAATTTGCAGGATCGGCAGATCGTGATGCATCTTCTGGCCGCCAAATCCGATTACGCCGGGCGTGTAGTTGCGCTGTACTTCGTAAAACGCGTCGCGGGCCAGCGTGCGCGATACCTCAGGGCTGCACAGTCGCTCCGCAAGGTGCACGAACAGGTCTCTTGCCGAGCTGATTCCGGCGGCGCAGAGTACGCCCCCTGCGTCGGTCAGGTGTTTGTCGCGCTGCAGGTCCACCGCCGGGAAGCGCCGCTGGTATTCGTCGTGAAAGCGCCAGTAAGTGGTTGCCTCCCGACCGTCGAGCAGGCCGGCTGAAGCCGGCCAGAATGCACCCAGGGCAACGGCGCCGATCAGGGCTCCTGCCTGACTTTGCTGTTGCAGCCAGGGGGCGACCTCGGGGTACTGCCCGTGCAGTTGGTCAAAATCGGCCCAGAACGAGGGCAGAATGATCAGCTGTGGCGTGACGTCATGGATGCTGGCTTCGGCATGGATCGGGTCGTGACTGAAGCCGGTAACCGGCTGACCGTCGGGTGTTACCGTCAGTACCTCAAATCCGGGTGTCAGCCCCTGACCAAGCTGGCGGCCGGTATTCAGGCTGGCCATGTAAAAGACATCCCGGGCCTGGGCCAGGGTCGAAGTAACGGTGAAGTCGGTCGCGAGAATGGCGACCTGGCGCAGTGTTGCCGCCGGTTGCTTTGGCATCTTGTTGTCGTTTTAGGCTGAATCGGACAGATATGGCCGAAATGGCCGTGCGTCGGCAGTGTCTACCGTTTGAGACGTTTGGGTCAAGTAGCGGCCGCCCTTGCGGGCGGCTGCAACAGGATCAGGGTGCCGGGTTCGGCTGGCTCTGATGGATCTCGGAGATCGCCTTCAGTACGCTGTCGGTCAGGCCCATGTTGATGCTGCTCAGGTTGCGGTTGAGCTGATCCATATTGGTTGCGCCAATAATGTTGCTGGTCACGAACGGCTGGCGGGTGACGAAGGCCAGGGCCATTTGTGCCGGGTCCATACCGTGGTCGCGGGCAAGCTGAACATAGCGGGCGCAGGCTTTCTGGGCTTGCGGATTGCTGTAGCGCACAAAACGTTCGAACAGGGTGATGCGCGCCTTCTCCGGGCGCAGGCCGTTGAGGTACTTGCCTGTCAGCACGCCGAAGGCGAGCGGTGAGTAGGCGAGCAGGCCGATCTGCTCGCGCATGGACATCTCGGCCAGGCCGATTTCATAGGTGCGGTTGAGCAGGTTATAGGGGTTCTGGATCGAGACCATGCGCGGCCAGCCGCGGGATTCCGCCAGATGCAGGAAGCGGCTGACGCCCCAGGGGGTTTCGTTCGACAGTCCTATATGACGCACCTTGCCGGCCTTGATCAGAGCGTCCAGCGCCTCCAGGGTGTCTTCAAAGGAGGTCAGCTCGTCGTCCGGATTATGGCGGTAGCCGAGCTGGCCGAAGAAGTTGGTCTGCCGGTCTGGCCAGTGCAGTTGATAAAGGTCGATGTAGTCTGTCTGCAGTCGCTTGAGGCTGCCCTCGATAGCCTGGTTGATATGCTCGCGGGTGAAACGCGTGCGGCCTCCGCGAAGATGGCTGATGCCGTTGCCGGGGCCGGTAATCTTGCTGGCAAGGATCCATTTCTCGCGTTCACCGCGTTGCTGGAAGAAGTTGCCAATGATGGTTTCGGTTGCGCCGCTGGTTTCTGCCCTGGGCGGCACCGGGTACATTTCGGCAGTATCGATAAAGTTGACGCCAGCGTCGCGAGCCCGGTCAATCTGGGCAAAGGCTTCCTGCTGGGTGTTCTGTTCGCCCCAGGTCATGGTGCCTAAGCACAATGCGCTGACCTTGAGGTTGCTGCGGCCTAGAGGGCGGTATTGCATGAAGTGCTCCTTGATTGCCGAAAGGACGTTTCATTATCGATCATAAGGGTAAATAAGGGTTGTATTTTTTTTGCTGGTTGGCATAATGCCCGCCACTTTCGACAGGATGCCTAGCCTGTCGTTGTTGTTTACAGCACAGATGCCACCCAGACCCACGCAGCCCCCACTGAGTGTCTGTTCTAGGCTTTGTTGTCTTGTAAAAACACATTTCACTCTGTAAGATTTGCCGTCTTCTTTTGAAAGCGGCCTCTGAGGCTAGGATTAATGAAAACCTTCAGCGCAAAACCTGAAACCGTAAAACGTGATTGGTACGTCGTCGACGCCAGTGGTCTGACTCTGGGTCGTCTGGCAACCGAAGTTGCTTCACGTCTGCGCGGCAAGCACAAGCCCGAATACACCCCTCACGTTGATACCGGTGACTACATCGTCATCATCAATGCCGAGAAAGTTCACGTAACCGGTAACAAGGTTCAGGACAAGATGTACTACAGCCACTCCGGTTTTCCGGGTGGTATCAAGTCCATCAACTTTGAAAAGCTGATCCAGCGCGCTCCTGAGCGTGTTATCGAGTCTGCTGTCAAAGGCATGCTGCCCAAGAACCCCCTGGGTCGTGCAATGTACCGGAAGATGAAGGTCTACAAAGGCGCTTCTCATCCGCATGCTGCACAACAGCCCCAAGAACTGAAGATCTAAGGAGTTCACCATGTCGGCGACACAAAACTACGGCACTGGCCGTCGTAAAACTGCCACCGCTCGCGTATTCCTGCGTCCGGGTTCTGGCAATATCTCTATCAACAATCGCAGCCTGGAGAACTTCTTCGGTCGCGAAACCGCTCGCATGGTTGTTCGTCAGCCGCTCGAGCTGACCGAGAGCACCGAGAAGTTTGACATCTATGTGACTGTCAGCGGCGGCGGTATCTCCGGTCAGGCCGGTGCCATCCGTCACGGCATCACTCGTGCTCTGATGGAGTATGACGAAACCCTGCGCGGTGCGCTGCGCAAGGCGGGTTATGTTACCCGTGACGCTCGTGAAGTCGAGCGTAAGAAAGTCGGTCTGCGCAAGGCGCGTAAGCGTCCGCAGTACTCCAAGCGTTAATCTCGTATTGCGCTGCAAAACGCCCGGGCTCCGGAAGGAGTGCCGGGCGTTTTCGTATCTGCGGCAAGGTGTCGCGCCTGCTATGGTTAGATGCAAGTCCCTGATTGGGCGCGAATTCGGTATAGTGTCGGCCGTGCTGGGAGTGGATATCACCTTGTCAAAAAAGGGGTTTTTCATTACCATCGGTTTCATTTTGTGCAGGCTGTTCAACACTTCAAAAGGCCTTCTGAAAAGGTCCAGAAATTAGCTGATGGGAGACGACTGGATGAGTAATGACGGCGTGAATAATGGCCGGCGTCGCTTCCTGGTGGCCGCCACGAGTGTGGTTGGTGCCGCCGGAGCAGTAGGGGCCGCAGTCCCCTTCGTGGGGGCTTGGTTCCCCAGCGCCCGAGCCAAGGCGGCTGGTGCGCCGGTAAAGGTGAATATCAGCAAGATCGAGCTGGGTCAGCAGATCGTTGTCGAATGGCGCGGTCAGCCCGTGTTTGTTTCGCATCGGACCCCTGAGGCCATTGCGGTCCTGGACGAGATGGACTCGGTTGTTGCCGATCCCAACTCCCAGGCTTCCGTTCAGCCGGCCTATGTGGATGGCAAGACGCGCGCGATCAAGCCTGAGCTGCTGGTAGTGATGGGCGTATGTACCCACCTGGGTTGCTCCCCGCTGTTCAAGCCGGAAGTGGCCGCTGCCGACATGGGTGCCGACTGGAAAGGCGGGTACTTCTGCCCTTGCCACGGCTCTCACTATGACATGTCCGGTCGCGTCTTCAAGGGCCAGCCTGCGCCCCTGAATCTTCCGGTACCGCCCTATTCATATGAGTCTGATGACGTAATCGTGATCGGCGTGGATCAGGAGAGCGCCTGATGAATAAATTGATGCAATGGGTGAACGAGCGGATGTCCGTCAATCAGGTGATGGAAGATCACCTGACCAAGTACTACGCACCCAAGAACTTCAACTTCTTCTACTTTTTCGGCTCGCTGGCCATGCTGGTGCTGGTTAACCAGCTGGTTACCGGTATCTGGCTGACCATGAGCTACGAGCCCTCCGCCGACGGTGCCTTTGCCTCCGTTGAGTACATCATGCGTGATGTGGAGTACGGCTGGCTGCTGCGTTACCTGCACTCGACCGGCGCATCTGCGTTCTTCGTGGTGGTGTATCTGCACATGCTGCGTGGCCTGATGTACGGCTCTTATCAGAAGCCGCGTGAGCTGATCTGGCTGTTCGGTATGCTGATCTATCTGGTGCTGATGGGTGAAGCCTTCATGGGTTACCTGCTGCCTTGGGGTCAGATGTCCTACTGGGGTGCTCAGGTGATCATCTCCCTGTTCGGTGCGATTCCGTTCATCGGTCCGGATCTGGCGCAATGGGTACGTGGCGACTTCCTGATCTCCGGTATCACTCTGAACCGCTTCTTCGCGCTGCACGTTATCGCGCTGCCGATCGTTCTGCTGGGCCTGGTTGTGTTGCACATCATCGCGCTGCACGAAGTGGGCTCCAACAACCCTGACGGTATCGATATCAAGAAGTTCAAGGACGAGAATGGCAAGCCGCTTGATGGCATCGCCTTCCACCCGTACTACACCGTTAAAGACATTGTCGGTGTTGTGGTCTTCCTGTTCGTGTTCTGTGCCATTGTGTTCTTCTTCCCGGAGATGGGTGGCTATTTCCTCGAGAAGCCGAACTTTGAAATCGCCAACCAGCTGAAGACGCCTGATCACATTGCGCCGGTCTGGTACTTCACGCCGTTCTACGCGATTCTGCGTGCGGTTCCCTCGATTGCCGGCTCTGCCTTCCCGGGTGTTCTGGCGATGGGCGCTGCCATTGCAATCCTGTTTGTACTGCCCTGGCTGGACCGTAGCCCGGTTCGCTCCATTCGCTATAAAGGCTGGATGAGCAAGCTGTGGCTGGTCATCTTCTGCGTGTGCTTCGTCATCCTGGGTGTGCTGGGCGCGATTCCGTCGACTCCCGGTCGCACATTGCTGTCGCAGATTTGTACCGTTCTGTATTTCGCCTTCTTCATCCTGATGCCGTTCTACACCCGGATGGAGAAGACCAAACCGGTTCCGGAGAGGGTTACTGGCTAATGAAAAAACAACTTATTGCCCTGATGTTCGCTCTGGTGCCGACCGTAGCCTTCGCGGCTGGCGGTAGTGGTTACCACCTGGATGAAGCCAACATCGATCTGACCGACAAGGCAGCGCTGCAGGATGGCGCACGTACCTTCGCCAACTACTGCATGGGTTGTCACTCGGCGCAGTATCAGCGTTACGAGCGCGTTGCTACCGACTTGGGTATTCCTGAGCAGCTGATGCTCGATAACCTGGTGTTCACCGAAGGTACTCTGATCGGTGACCATATGAAGAACGCCATGCGTCCTGCGGATGCCAAGAAATGGTTCGGTGCTGCGCCGCCGGATCTGACGCTGGTTGCCCGTGTTCGTGGTAATGACTGGCTGTATACCTACCTGCGTACCTTCTATGAAGACCCGGCTCGTCCGCTGGGTGCCAATAACAAGGTATTCCCGAATGTCGGTATGCCGAACGTGCTGGCTGAGCTGCAGGGTCGTCAGGTGATCGGCTGCAAGGCCATGCCGGTCAAGGACGACAGCGGCAAGGTCATGCGCGACACCCTCAGTGGTGAGATCATGAAGCAGGAGCAGTGTGACGTTCTGACGGTGGTTCCGGGTACCGGTACCCAGACGGAAGAAGAGTTCGATACCACTGTGCGCAACCTGGTCACCTTCCTGGCTTATTCGGCAGACCCGATCAAGCTGGAGCGTCACCGCATCGGTGTGTACGTGCTGCTGTATCTGGCCTTCCTGTTCGTGTTTGCGTATCTGCTGAAACGCGAATACTGGCGAGATGTCCATTGATCTTCTGAGGTCTGGATGATCTGTGCGCGCCCCTTGAGGGCGCGCACTTGTTTCTGGGGTATAATGGCGCTCTGCGCGCGCAGCCTGACTGCGCGCTTTGTGCTTTTGGGTGTCAGTTTGACGCCTGCCGCAGTCCGAATAAGGATGAGGGTTTACATATGGGCGTAACCGCCAACAAGCGTTCCTCCATGGCATTTTTCTCTGACCCCCGGGATCACTACTGCCACCGGGTCAGGATTGTGCTGGCAGAAAAGGGGGTTACCGTTGACGTGATTAACGTTGAGCCTGGCGATCATCCGCAGGAGCTTGCCGAGAATAATCCCTATAACAATGTACCCACGTTGCTTGATCGTGATCTGGTGCTGTATGAGCCCAATATCATGATGGAGTACCTGGACGAGCGTTTCCCGCACCCGCCATTGTTGCCGGTTTATCCTGTCGCGCGTGCCAATAGTCGCCTGCTGATGTATCGCGTGCAGCGTGACTGGTGCCGTCTGGTTGATGTCATCGTTGATCCGAAGAGCGCTGCTGCAGAGGTAACGCGTGCCCGCAAGGAATTGCGCGAGAGTCTGATCGGAGTCGCTCCGGTATTTGCCGAAATGCCTTTCTTCATGAGTGAAGAGTTCAGTCTGGTGGACTGCTGCATTGCCCCGATTCTCTGGCGTTTGCCGGAGCTGGGTGTCGAGTTGCCCAAGCAGGCCAAGCCGTTGCTCGACTACATGGAGCGGATCTTCCAACGTGAGGGATTTATCGCCAGTCTGTCGGCGGCCGAGCGGGATATGAAGACCAACTGATTGGAGGACGCGCCTGTGGTTGCAATGAGTTCCAGTCGCCCCTATCTGGTGCGCGCCCTGTATGAGTGGATTCTGGATAACCAGTGCACTCCGTATATGCTGGTCAATGCGGAGTACCCGGATACGGCTGTACCGACCGCGTTTGTCGAGGATGGGCAGATCGTGCTGAATCTGTCGCCAGGTGCTGTGCGTGAATTGCACATGGATAACGAGCTGATCAGCTTTGACGGTCGTTTTGGCGGGGTCGCTCAGCAAGTATGGATTCCGTTGGGCGCGGTTATGGCCATCTACGCCCGTGAGAATGGTCAGGGTATGGTGTTCGAACTGGAGCCCAGTACCCCGCCGCCGGATGAGGCTGACGGTGATGATCAGCCGCCACAGCCGCCGCGGCCAGAGGGTGGCGGTCGTCCGTCGCTGAAGGTCGTCAAGTAGCCACAAAAAAACCCGCTTTGCGGGTTTTTTTGTGGGCTGCTGATGATGGGTCAGTCGAGGTATTCGAACAGCTTGACGATGCGCTGGACGCCGCCAATCTGTTGGGCCTGTGCCACCGCAAGGTTGGCCTCGTGGTGGGTGACCAGTCCCATCAGATAAACCACGCCGGCCTCGGTGACGACCTTGATGCGTGTGCCGGGGATGGTGCCGTCAGTCAGCAGGCGGGTCTTCAGGTTGGCGGTAATCAGGCCGTCCTGGTTGCGCGCCAGCAGTGACAGGCGCGGGCCGGCGGTCAATTCGTTGTGAACCACCTTGACCCTTTGCACCTGCTTGGCGGCTTCGCCAGCGGTGGCGATAAGGTCGCCGCGCGGCACCTGGCCGGCCAGTAGCACTACGCCGTTGTAGCTGGTAACGACAATGCGGCCTTCTGTTTCAATTGCGGTGTTGGCCTTGTTGACGTTGACCGCAACCTTGGTCTCGATCAACTGGTCATCGATGCTGCTGCCGATGGTGCGGGTGCCGTGGTTGTCCTGGATGGGCGTATCGCGTGTGGCTGTCAGGACAGAGCTGCAGCCGGCAAGCATCATAGCCAGAGCAATGGCTGACAGTCGTTTCATTCCTCGCTCCCGAACAGTTGACGGTCAATCAGGTCGCACAGGCAATGAATCGCCAGCAGATGGACCTCCTGGATGCGTGCGGTCGAGCGGGCCGGAACGCGGATCTCTACGTCCTCAGGCATCAGCAGTGACGCCATGGCGCCGCCATCGCGGCCGGTCAGCGCAACAACGTGCATCTCGCGATCGTGTGCAGCCTGAATGGCCTGCATGACGTTGGCAGAGTTGCCGCTGGTCGAGATCGCCAGCAGGATATCGCCGGGTTGTCCGAGTGCGCGGATCTGCTTGGAGAACACCTCTTCGTAACTGTAATCGTTGGCGATTGAGGTAATGGTTGATGCATCGGTAGTCAGGGCGATTGCCGGCAGGCTTGGGCGTTCCCGTTCAAAGCGGTTCAGCAGTTCGGAGGAGAAGTGCTGCGCGTCACCCGCGGAGCCGCCGTTGCCGCAGGTAAGGATCTTGCCCTCACTGAGCAGCGCGTTGACCATCATCTGGCTACCTTGCTCGATGCTGGGGCCGAGCACGTCCATCGCACGGGTCTTGGTTTCGATGCTATCGGTAAAAAGCTGTCTGATGCGGTGTTGCATGTCCATAGGGAAACTCGCTAGCAAGTGAATGCCTCTCGAATCCAGTGGTAGGACTTCGGATTCGAAGGGTCGCCTTCGGCGGCTATGACGTCAAAACGACAGGGCTGGTTGGCCAGGCGGGGCGTGTTCAGCAGATAGTGCTGCGCGGTATGAATCAGGCGATGCTGCTTGGCCCGATTAACGCTCTCTGCTGCGCTGCCCCAATGGCTCTGCTGCCTGTAGCGCACTTCGACGAATACTACTGTATCGCCGTCGCGCATGACCAGATCAAGCTCGCCCTGTCGGCACCTATAATTGCGTGCCAGACAGGATAGACCTGCGTTGCACATGATTTGTTCAGCCATGCGCTCGGCGAGGTTGCCCAGCTGCTGCCGGCTGGTCGGATGCGGCATCAGAGGGCGCCGCTGTCGCTCGGTGCTGCAGGTTCAAGGACTCCATTGCGGATCTGGCCCCAAGGTAGCAGGCGCTGAATTCGCCCGGTGCTGTCCAGCGTCAGTTCGCCGGTCGCGCCTTCTATGCGTGTATCCGGGTATTCGCGCATCTGGGGCAGGCGGGCAAAGATGCGCTGGGTGTCAACACCCATGGCGTAAAGGCGTCCCAGAGCCCCTCCTGCCTGGGGCCAGTTGCCGGTGACGTCCGAATACAGTGGATCGTTCTGCTCCAGCAGCCAGGGAATCTCGGCGATCAGCAAGCCGTCAAGGTCGGTATTCTGCATGCCACTCGAGTCGATCTGATAGGCGTGCGATGTCGCGTAAACAGGCAGGTCGGCTGCGTACTGGAACGCCAGAGTCGGCTTGATCTGGCGTGCCTGCAAGGGTGTCGCTGCGAGGAACAGGGCGTCCAGATCCTGACGTGGCGTGGGCTGGGCCAGTACGTCGCCGAGGATGCTGCTGATGCGGTTCGCTCGATTCTCGCTCTGCTTGATTTTCAGCAATTCGCCCATCTGATTGGCAACGGCTGCGGGCTGGTCTACCAGCTCCTGACCAATCAGGATGCCGCCGAGGCGCTCCCATTCAGTGATAAAGGCACGGTTGGCGCGTTGGCTCCAGTCATCCCGTGTGCTCAAGGTGGCCATGCGACGCTTGCCGTCGTGCCAGGCACGAATGGCCGCAGAGCGAGCCTCGTCCTCCGGGGCGAGCCCGAACTGATAGATGCTGCTGTCCGAGGTGGCCTGTTCGGCGTAGTTCAGTACCAGGGTCGGCAGCGGAAGTGCGCCGCTGCTGGCCAGCTGGGTTACCTTGTCTTTCTCCAGGGGGCCGATCATCCATTGAACGCCCTCACGCTTGGCCTGATTCAGCGCGTCGATGGCCTGGCTGTACTGGGTGCTGTCATAAAGGGTGACCTGAGGCTGGCTGATGCCCTGGCTTTGCGCCTGGTACTGCGCTGCCAGGAAGCCATCACGCAGCGCCTGTGCTGCGCTGGCGAGTGGCCCGTTGAAGGGCAGCAGCAGGCCGATGTGAGTTGGGCGACTCGCCTGCAGCGCTTCGATTTGCTGGATCGAGTCGGGCAGGCGATTGGCGGCGGGATGGGTTGCATGGCTTTCCTTCCAGGCCTTCAGCGCCCGGACTTGCAGGTCCAGATTGCGCTGATTGCGGGTAATCAGTGCCAGCTCAAGCCATCCTGCGAATTCACCGCTGGCGCCGTCGCTGGCCGTCTGCAGTGTCTTGGTTTTCGCCTGGGTCAGGCTGTCCCAGATTGCCTGGTTGTTAGCAGTCTGCTGGCTTGGGGCAAGCAGGCTGTGAATAAAGACGCGCTCCCGGGCTGCTTCGATGTATTGCCCGTTGGCGTCCAGTATATCTGCGCGCAACTGCTGAATGCGCAGCTGTTCGGGCAGGGGGCGGATGTCGAGCTGCTCAAGGGACGGGTGCTTGATTGCGGTCAGTGCCGTGACGTTGTCACCCAGGGCCATCGCGCTGGTGGCCTGCAGCTCGCTGAATCGAATCTGCTGGTCTGCTGGCAGGGCGCTTTGCGGAATGTCTTCGAGGACGCGCAGGGTCTGCTCGGGATTACCGTTGTTCAATGCGGTCTGGGCGGCGTGCAGGCGGAGCAGGTTGGCTTCGGCACCGTCATGGCGGGCGGCACTTTTCAGAATTTCTTCAACCGAGGCATCGGGTGTGCGGGGCAGCTCGTCCAGGCTTTTCGGTGCGGAAGCACAGCCGGCCAGCACTGTGGTCAGTGTCAGAGCCAGGGTCGACAGGCGAATGGAGCGGTGCATGCGAGGTGTCCTTACGAGCGGGATTGGGGCGAAAGGCCGGCGGGTCGGGTGGCGTCATTGTACCCAAGCAGACGTGCAATCTCCAAGGTGCACGGCACACCCCGGGCAGCTGCTGTACAATGCGTCACAAATTGCGTTCAGGAAATCCCATGACCACTGTTGCCGGTACTCTTTTTGTGGTGGCTACGCCGATCGGTAATCTTCAGGATATGAGTCCGCGAGCGCTTCAGGTGCTCAAGGATGTCCGCCTGATTGCTGCCGAGGACACCCGCCACAGCGCCAGGCTGATGCAGCATTTCGGTATTGATACGCCGATGACGGCCTGTCATGACCATAATGAACGGGATAAGGGTGAGCGGCTGGTTGAGCGTCTGCTGGCCGGTGATGATGTTGCTCTGATTTCCGATGCCGGTACGCCGCTGATCTCCGACCCCGGTTACCACCTGGTGCGTCAGGCGCGCGAGGCTGGTGTCAGAGTATCTCCCGTGCCGGGGGCCTGTGCCCTGATTGCCGCGCTCAGTGCGGCGGGCATGCCGTCGGACCGCTTTGCCTTTGAGGGGTTTCTTCCTGCCAAGGCTCACGGGCGTCGGCAGCGTTTGCAGGCGCTGGCAGCGGAAGACCGGACCTGGATGGTCTACGAGGCGCCGCACCGTTTGCTTGAGTGTCTGCAGGACATGCAGCAGGTGTTGGGTGGCGAGCGGCGGGTACTGCTGGCTCGCGAGCTGACCAAGACCTTCGAGACCTTGCGTGCGGCGCCGCTCGCTGAGCTGGTTAAGTGGGTCGCGGGCGATTCGGATCAACAGCGCGGTGAGTGCGTGCTGGTAGTGGAGGGGGCGCCTGCGCCGCAAGCCGATGAGGTCGGTGACGAGGCGCTGCGGGTGCTGGATCTGCTGCTGGCGGAGTTGCCGCTCAAGCGGGCTGCAAAGCTGGCGTCAGAGATCACCGGGGTGCGCAAGAACCTGTTGTATCAGATCGCACTGGAGCGCGGCGCCCAATAGATTGGGGTGGCGGCCAAAGCAATGCTTGCCCTGCGCCGCTCCGCCCGCTAATCTTGCCGCCAAGAGTTGGCTGGGCAGTCGCTGTGGCGCTACGCAAGTAGTGTCGTGGAGGAAAGTCCGGGCTCCATAGGGCAAAGTGCCAGGTAACGCCTGGGAGGCGCGAGCCTACGGAAAGTGCAGCAGAAAGCAAACCGCCTAAGCGCGCAAGCGCCGGTAAGGGTGAAAAGGTGCGGTAAGAGCGCACCGCGCAGCTGGTAACAGTCTGTGGCGTGGTAAACCCCACTTGGAGCAAGACCAAATAGGAATCCGTCGGTGTGGCCCGCACTGGATTCGGGTAGGTTGCTAGAGGTTGTCAGTGATGGCGATCCCAGAGGAATGACTGTCCTCGACAGAACCCGGCTTACAGGCCAACTCTTATTTTCCTTCCTGTGTGACTTACTTCTTCTTAGAGCAAAAAAATCTTACTCCTCACAATTCACTTTAACTTGTGAGGCGATCTTTTTGCTTTGGTTATTTTTTGTTGCTTCCTAATACCCTCTTTTGCATCCACATTCCCGCTAAAACCACCTAAACCACTGCTGTGCAAGGTTTTTTTCCTCTGTGCGGCTCTTGACGCTGTATAGGTGCATTTCTATAGTGTCGCAAAGTGGTGTTATGTGGGACGGAGTGGGATTTTTTGGCGAGCTCCGGCCAATTATCTAGGGGAAGGACGACAACGTGTTTCGCGGAGCCAATGCCATCAATCTCGACGCCAAAGGGCGACTCGCGATGCCTGCGCGCTATCGCGACCGTCTGTTGGCGTCCTGTGATGGACAGTTGGTTGTCACTATCGCGCTGGAAGACCGTTGTCTCTGGATTTACCCCCTGCACGAATGGGAGGCCGTCGAAGCCAAGCTGCGGCAGGCGCCCAACATGAATCCTGCGGTCAAGCGTCTGCAACGACTGCTGATCGGTAATGCCTTCGAGCTTGAGCTGGATGGAGCCGGTCGCTTTGTCGTTCCGCCGCTGCTGCGTGAATACGCCGGGCTGGACAAGAAGGTAATGCTGGTCGGTCAAATCGGTAAGTTCGAGCTCTGGAGTGAAGACGCCTGGACTGCTACCACCTCTGCCTATCTGGACGAGTCGCAGGAGGCTGGCGAGTTGCCGGCTGAACTGCACTCGCTGAGCCTGTGAGAACCGTGTCCTCCTATTCCCATATCAGTGTATTGCTGAACGAGGCGCTTGATGCGCTCGCCATTCAGCCTGACGGCATCTATATCGACGGCACCTTCGGCCGAGGAGGTCATAGTCGAGCATTGCTCGCCCGCTTGGGGCCAGAGGGCAGGCTGATTGCCTTTGACAAAGATCCGGAAGCCATCCGGGCTGGCGAACAACTGGCGGCCGAAGACGGCCGCTTTGTCGTTGTACAGCGGTCCTTTGCCGAGATGGCTGACGAAATGCGTGCGCGCGGTCTGCACGGGCGTATCAGTGGTGTTTTGCTGGATCTGGGTGTGTCCTCGCCCCAGCTCGATGATCCGACCCGTGGCTTCAGTTTTCTTAATGACGGCCCGCTCGACATGCGCATGAATCCCGGTGTTGGCCAGAGTGCAGCCGACTGGGTCAACAGTGCCAGCGAGGCGGATATCGCCACCGTGCTCAAGGAGTACGGTGAGGAACGCTTCTCCAAGCGTATGGCCCGGGCGGTAGTAACCCGCCGCGCAGTGCAGCCCTTTACCCGCACCGGTGATCTGGCTGCGGTCATCAAGGAAGCCAACCCCGCCTGGGAAAAGGGTAAGCACCCGGCGACCCGCGCGTTCCAGGGCATTCGCATTTTCATCAACCGCGAGCTGGATGATCTGGCCGATGGCCTGCGTGCAGCGCTGGATGTCCTGGCACCGGCCGGCCGCCTGGCGGTAATCAGCTTCCACTCGCTGGAAGATCGCATGGTCAAGCAGTTCATGCGTCGTGAGGCCAAGGGCGCTCCGATTCCGCGTGACCTGCCGATTCGCGACATTGATATTCCGGTGTCGATCAATCTGGTCGGCAAGGCGATCAAGCCGAGTGCCGCCGAGATCGATGCCAACCCCCGTGCCCGCAGCGCCGTGCTGCGTATTGCGGAGAAGCGCTGATGAACGCGCCTGCGCCACTGTCGAAGCGTCCCGGCCTGCCGACTGGCAGTGGCTGGCTGACGCTGGTGTTCGTGCTGGGCGTTGCCAGTGCGCTGGCAGTGTCCTACAGCGCCCACTGGAGCCGTCAGCTGCTCAACGAGTTGGCGACCGAGATGGATGTGCGTGAGAAGGCGCAGGCGGAATGGGGACGGCTGGTGCTGGAGCAGAGCACCTGGACGGCCTACAGCCGCATTGAACGGATTGCCACCGAACAGCTCGGTATGCACGTCCCTGAGCCCAGCGACGTGATTCTGGTGAAACCATGAAGCGATTTGCGCTCAAGTCCAACGGTAGCCTGTACCCCTGGCGTTTTCGCCTGGTTATCGGGCTGCTTGGGCTGTGCTGCGCAGCGGTTGTCTGGCGCATTGCCGAGCTGCATGTGCTGGACGAAGGCTTCCTGCGCAGTCAGGGCGACAAGCGCAGTGTGCGCCATGTGCCGATTCCGGCTCACCGGGGTCAGATCACCGACCGCAACGGTGAGCCGTTGGCAGTCAGTACACCGGTGTTGACCATTTGGGCCAACCCGTCGCAGCTGATCGATCAGCAGGCTCACTGGCCGGAGCTTGCCAGCGCCCTGGGTACCGATCTGGCGACCTTCAGCGAGCGCCTCAAGGCCAATGCCGACAAAGAGTTCATCTATCTGCGGCGGCGCATGACCCCGGCCTCCGGCGAAGCGGTGATGGCGCTCAAGGTGCACGGCGTCTACAGCATCGAAGAATACCGCCGCTTTTACCCTGCCGGTGAGGTGGCGGCGCATCTGGTCGGCTTCACCAATGTTGACGAGCAGGGCCAGGAAGGGCTTGAGCTGGCCTATGACCAGTGGCTTCAAGGTGTGCCGGGCAAGCGCCAGGTTTTGCAGGACCGCCGTGGTCGTCTGATCAAGGATGTGCAGGTGGTCAGCAACGCCCGTCCGGGCAATGACTTGCGCCTCTCTATCGATCTGCGTCTGCAGTATCTGGCGCACCGTCAGCTGCGCGAAGGTATGCAGGAGTTCGGCGCCAAGGCCGGGTCGGTCGTGATGCTCGACGTGCATACCGGTGAAGTGCTGGCGATGGTCAATCAGCCGTCCTATAACCCCAACAATCGGGCCAATCTGCAGCCGAGCATGATGCGCAATCGCGCCATGATCGATGTGTTCGAGCCGGGTTCGACCATGAAGCCGATTTCCATGACCGCTGCTCTGGCGACCGGCCGCTGGAAGCCGAGCGATCAGGTCAATGTCTATCCGGGCACCCTGCGAATCGGTCGTTACACCATTCGCGATGTATCAAGGGCACCGGGTGGCGTACTCGATCTGGCGGGCATTCTGCTCAAATCCAGTAACGTCGGCATGAGCAAGGTGGCGCTGGATATTGGCGGCGAAGCGGTACATGACGCTATGGCGGCGGTGGGCCTGGGTGAGTACACCGGTGTTGGTTTCCCGGGCGAAAGCGTCGGCAAGCTGCCGACCTACCGCACCTGGCGCTCGGCCGAAACCGCGGCCCTTTCCTATGGCTACGGCCTGTCGGTAACCGCCGTTCAGCTGGCGCAGGCCTATGCGATTCTGGCCAACGACGGTCGCAAGGTGCCGATGTCTTTGCTGCGGGTGGACGGTTTGCCCGACACCCAGCAGGTGCTGCCGGAAGATGCCACCCGAATGGTTCAGGAAATGCTGCAGAACGTCATTGAGGCCGAGGGCGGCACCCACAGGGCGCGGGTTCCGGGCTATCACGTATCCGGCAAGAGTGGTACCGCACGCAAGGCCAGTACCTCGAGCAAGGGCTATCAGGAAGACTCCTATCGTTCGCTGTTTGCCGGGTTCGGCCCGAGCAGTGACCCGCGCATCGCCATTGCCGTGGTCATCGATGAGCCCAGCAACGGCGGCTACTACGGCGGTCTGGTTGCGGCCCCGGTATTTGGCGGGCTGATGTCCAATGCACTGCGGCTGATGAACGTGGCGCCCGATAATCTGGCTTCGCTGGAGCAGCCTGCACTGCCATCGCCGCCGGCATTGGTCACCACCGGAGAGCCGCGATGAAGCTGTCTCAGCTATTCCCTGGCAAGGTACACGCCGACGCGGATATTGGCGGCATCACCCTCGACAGCCGCCACGTGCGTGATGGTGATCTGTTTGTTGCGTTCCCCGGTCTGCGTCACGACGGCCGGGACTATATTGCCCAGGCTGTTGCTGCTGGTGCCGCCGCGGTCGTTCTGGAATCGCAGGGCGCTGTCGCACACCAGCTGGCCGTGCCGTCGGTGCAGATTGAAGGGCTGGCGGAACAATTGTCTGCGCTGGCTGACCGGTTTTATCAGCAGCCCAGCGCCGCGCTGCAGGTGATCGGTATCACCGGCACCAACGGCAAGACCAGCGTCAGTCAGATGCTGGCGCAGGCGCTGGACCGTCTGGGCAGCCGCTGCGGCGTGATCGGTACCCTTGGCAGCGGCCTGGCGGGTGCGCTGATTGATCATGGCATGACCACGCCAGATGCCGTTGCGGTACAGGCGCAACTGGCGTCGATGCGTGATCAGGGCGCAAGCCACGTGGCGATGGAGGTGTCCTCCCATGCGCTGGACCAGCACCGCGTTGCCGCGGTGCGTTTTGCTGTGGCGGTGTTTACCAATCTGAGTCGCGATCATCTGGACTATCACGGCACCATGGCTGCCTACGGCGAAGCCAAGGCGCAGCTGTTCCAGCGCGATCTGCAGGCGGCTGTGGTCAACCTGGATGACGCTTTCGGGCGTGAGCTGGCCGAGCGCTGCGCCGCGCCGGTTATCGGTTACAGCCTGAGCGATCCTGCTGCGACGCTGTATTGCCGAGAGCTGCTCTGTGACAGCCTTGGGCTGAACGCCCGGTTGCAGGTGCAGGGCCGCGAGTTTGCCCTGCGCAGCCCGCTGCTGGGCAGTTTCAATATGAGCAACCTGCTCGCCGTGCTGGGCAGTCTGCTGGCGCTGGGCGTCGATGCCGGCGCAGCCGTTGAGCAGGTCGCGCAGTTGCAGCCGCCAGCCGGTCGCATGCAGCGCCTTGGCGGCGGCGACCTGCCGCTGGTGGTGGTCGATTACGCGCATACCCCGGATGCACTGGAGAAGGCTCTGACCGCTCTGCATCAGCATGCAGCAGGGCGGGTTGTCTGCATCTTCGGGTGCGGCGGCGACCGGGATAACGGCAAGCGGCCGATGATGGCGCGGGTTGCCGAACAGTTTGCCGAGGCCGTGGTGGTCACCGATGACAACCCGAGAACCGAGCCTTCGCAGCAAATCATCGAACAAATTTGTCAGGGTGCGGAACACCCGCAGGCACTGACCGTCATACCCAACCGTGCGCAAGCCATCGCCAGTACGATTGCGGCAGCGCGGCCCGGCGATGTGATTCTGCTCGCCGGCAAGGGTCACGAGAATTACCAGGAGATTGACGGAGTGCGTCACCCCTTCAGCGATATTGAACAGGCCAGCCTCGCGCTGCAGCAGTGGGAGGCCGCCCATGCTTGATGCGTTGCGTCTGTCCGATCTGCTCAAGCCGCTGGCCGCCACCCTCAACGGGGTAGATACCCATTTCGACAGCGTCAGCATTGATGCCCGCAAGGTTGCCAGGGGCGGCCTGTTTGTTGCGCTGCCCGGCAGCCGCAGCAATGGCCACGACTTTGTCGCCCAGGCCCGCGAAAACGGCGCTGCAGCGGCCATGGTCGAATACCTTGTCGATGATCCGCTGCCGCAATTGCTGGTGCACGATTGCCAACTGGCTCTGGGCCAGCTGGGCGCCCTGGTGCGCGATCAGTTCCGCGGCACCGTGATCGGCATTACCGGCTCCAGTGGCAAGACCACGGTAAAGGAAATGCTCGCCGCCATTTTGCGTGAGTGCGGGCCGGTACTGGCCACCCAGGGCAATCTGAACAACGAACTTGGCGTGCCGCTGACCCTGCTGCAGCTTGATGCCGAGCACCGCTTTGCCGTGATCGAGATGGGCGCGGCGCAGGTGGGCGATATCAACTACACCATGGGTCTGGTCAAACCGCAGATCAGTGTGCTGACCAACGCCGGCATGGCGCATGTTGGCCGGTTTGGCAGTCCGGAGAGCATTGCCAGGGCCAAGGGCGAGATCGTCAGCGCGCTGCCCGATGGCGGTCAGGCCATCCTAAATCTGGACAGCCCCTGGTTCGAGCAGTGGTATCAGTTGCTCGGCAGCCGACGTACCGCATGCTCGTTCAGCCTGAAGAATCCGACTGCACAGCTGCGCGCCGAAGAGGTCGAGATCGACGCCACCGGATGTCCGCACTTCAATCTGGTGACCCCGGTCGGCGTGGTCCCGGTTCGTCTGCAGTTGCGCGGGGAACACAATATTGCCAATGCGCTGGCAGCGGCGGGCGCGGCGCTGGCGGCAGGTGCGCCACTGGATGCGATTGCCCGGGGTCTGCTGTCCCTTGCGCCGGTGGCGGGGCGCGGCAACTGGCTGAACGGCATTGGTGGTGCACAAATCATTGACGACGCCTACAACGCCAACCCGGCGTCTGTGAAGGCCGCCATCGATGTGCTGGCCAGCCTGTCCGGTCGGCGTCTGCTGGTGCTGGGCGATATGGGCGAGCTGGGCGAATGGGCCGAGCAGAGTCATCGTGACGTTGGTCTGCATGCACGTGAGCGGGGCCTGGACGGGCTCTATGCGACAGGCAGGCTGTCTGCGCTGGCGGTGGGCGCATTCGGTGCCAACGGCTGGCTGTTCGATAGCCGCGAAGCGCTGATCGATGCCATCAAACAGGATCTGGATGCCAACACCCGGGTGTTGGTCAAAGGCTCGCGCAGTGCGGGCATGGATGTAGTGGTCGCCGGCCTTCTGGCCCCGGCGGACGCGCACGACAACGATAACGGGGCCAGCTGATATGTTGCTTTTACTCGCCGAATTCCTCCAGCAGTACTACTCCGGCTTTGCCGTATTCCAGTATCTGACCCTGCGCGGCATTCTGGGTGTGCTGACGGCGCTGGCGATGGCGCTGTTTCTGGGGCCCTGGATGATTCGTACGCTGCAGATTCGGCAGATCGGCCAGGCGGTGCGCAATGACGGTCCGCAGTCGCACCTGTCCAAGAAGGGCACGCCAACCATGGGCGGCGCATTGATTCTGGTTGCCATCGGTGTCAGCACTCTGTTGTGGGCAGACCTCAGCAATCTGTATGTCTGGGTGGTACTGGGCGTTACCTTCAGCTTTGGTGCGGTTGGCTGGGTGGACGACTATCGCAAGGTGATCGAGAAAAATTCGCGCGGCCTGCCTTCGCGCTGGAAGTATTTCTGGCAGTCGGTATTCGGTCTGGCTGCAGCCGTAGTGCTGTATATGGCAGCCAAGACACCGGTCGAGACCACCCTGATCGTGCCGTTCTTCAAGCAGGTCGAGTTCCAGTTGGGCGCGTTGTTTGTGGTGCTGACCTATTTCGTCATCGTCGGCTCAAGCAATGCAGTCAACCTGACCGATGGCCTGGACGGGCTGGCGATCATGCCGACGGTCATGGTGGGCGGTGCGCTGGGCATCTTTGCCTATCTGTCAGGTAACGCGAAATTTGCCGAGTATCTGCTGATTCCCTATGTGCCGGGTGCTGGCGAGCTGATCATCTTCTGTGGTGCGCTGCTGGGCGCCGGTCTCGGATTTCTCTGGTTCAACACCTATCCGGCTCAGGTTTTTATGGGCGATGTCGGCGCGCTGGCGCTGGGTGCAGCGCTGGGTGTGATTGCCGTGATCGTCCGGCAGGAAATCGTCCTGTTCATCATGGGCGGCATTTTTGTGGTGGAGACGCTGTCGGTGATCGTGCAGGTAGCGTCGTTCAAGCTGACCGGTCGCCGGGTGTTCCGCATGGCGCCCATTCACCACCACTTTGAACTCAAGGGCTGGCCGGAGCCGCGCGTCATCGTGCGCTTCTGGATCATCACCGTGGTACTGGTGCTGATCGGTCTTGCCACCCTGAAACTGCGTTGAGGAGCAGAGCGTGTCTCTGATTACCACGGACAAAAAACGGATTATCGTCGGGCTCGGCAGCAGCGGGCTCTCGGTCGCCCGTTATCTGGCAGGCCAGGGCCTGTCCTTTGCCGTGGCCGACACCCGCCAGAATCCGCCGGGTCTGGAGCAGCTCAAACGCTTTGCCCCCATGGCTGATCTGTATCTGGGCGAATTGGACGAAAACCTGCTGAGCAGCGCAGACGAGCTGATCGTCAGTCCCGGTATCGCACTGGCCACACCGGCGCTGCAGACGGCGGCCAAAGCAGGCGTTTCCATCGTTGGTGATATCGAGCTGTTCGCGCGGGCGGCCAAGGCGCCGATCGTTGCGATTACCGGTTCCAATGCCAAGAGCACGGTTACCACACTGGTGGGTGAGATGGCGCAGGCGGCGGGCGTGAAGGTCGCCGTGGGCGGCAATCTGGGCACGCCGGCGCTGGATTTGCTGGATCAGGATGCCGAGCTTTACGTGCTGGAGCTGTCGAGCTTCCAGCTGGAAACCACCGACCGCCTGAACGCGCTGGTCGCCACTGTATTGAACGTCAGTGAAGATCATATGGATCGCTACAGCGGTCTGCCGGCCTATCACATGGCCAAGCACCGGATTTTCCGTGGTGCGCAGCAGGTGGTGATCAACCGCGATGACTCGCTGTCGCGGCCGCTGATTGCCGATCAACTGCCATGCCTGAGCTTTGGTCTGTCACGCCCCGACTTCAAGGGCTTCGGGCTGATTGAGCAGGATGGCCAGACCTGGCTGGCTTACGAGTTCACCGCACTGATGCCGGTCTGTGAGTTGCGCATTCGCGGTTCGCACAACCAGGCCAATGCCTTGGCCGCGCTGGCGCTGGGTCAGGCGGCTGGCCTGCCGATGGACGCCATGCTGCAGGCGCTGAAGGCATTCCCGGGGCTGGCGCACCGCTGCCAGTGGGTTGGCAGCCACGCCGGTGTCGAGTATTTCGATGATTCCAAGGCAACCAATGTGGGCGCGGCGCTCGCGGCCATCAACGGCTTTGCCGCGGACATGAGCGGCAAGCTGGTGCTGATCGCCGGTGGCGACGGTAAGGGTGCTGACTTTTCATCGTTGCGAGAACCGGTGGCAGCAAGCTGCTGCGCCGTTGTGCTGCTTGGCCGTGATGCCGAACTGATCGCCGCAGCCCTTGACCCGCAGACCCGACTGGTTCGCGTTGCCTCCATTGAAGAGGCAGTAACCGCTGCGGCGTCATTGGCCGAGCAAGGCGATCTGGTGCTGCTGTCGCCGGCCTGTGCGAGCCTGGACATGTTCCGCAACTTTGAAGAGCGCGGTCGGCTGTTCGCCGAAGCGGTCGGGAGGTTGGGCGCATGAATCTGACCTTCAACCTGCGTGATGCCGCCGCGCCGCTGATCGGCGAGCGGCGCTTTGATATGGATATGCCGCTGCTGGTTGGCGCGGTCGCATTGCTGGCGTTGGGGCTGGTCATGGTCACCTCCGCCTCGATGGAAGTGGCGGCCGGCCGGCTGGGCAGTCCACTGTTCTACATGAATCGCCAGATCGTGTATCTGCTGATCAGTCTGGTTGCGCTGGCCGTCACCCTGTCGGTACCGGTCGCGGTATGGGAACGCTTTCGCTTCATGCTGCTGTTCTTCGGCTTCGCCGGGCTGGTGGCGGTGCTGATTCCGGGCATCGGCCGTGAGGTCAACGGTAGCTGGCGCTGGATTGCGGTTGGCCCGATCAACGTACAGCCGTCCGAGCTGGCCAAGCTGTTTGCAGTGGTCTTTCTTGCCGGCTATCTGGTGCAGCGCAAGGATGAGGTCAAGCAAGAGTGGTTTGGCTTCTTCAAACCTTTCATGGTGCTGGGCCCGATGGCCTGCCTGTTGATCGTCGAGCCCGACTTCGGCGCCACCGTGGTGCTGATGGGCGCGGCCACCGGGATGCTGTTCCTCGGTGGTGTTGGTCTGTTCCGCTTCCTGCTGCTGTTCGGCTCGCTGGGGGCGCTCGCCGCGCTGGCGGTCTGGGCCGAGCCCTACCGCCTGCAGCGCCTGACCGGCTTTCTTGACCCGTGGCAGGACCCTTACGGCACCGGCTACCAGCTGACCCAGGCGCTTATTGCCTTTGGCCGTGGCGAGTGGTTCGGCGTCGGTCTGGGTAACAGTATTCAGAAACAGTTCTACCTGCCCGAAGCGCATACCGACTTCGTGTTTGCTGTGCTGGCCGAGGAGCTCGGCATGATTGGCGCGCTGGCGGCCTTTGCCCTGCTGGTCTTTGTTGCGATTCGCGGCCTGTATGTCGGTCTTGCTGCCGAGGCCAGAGGCATGCTGTTCCACGCCTATCTGGCCTATGGTCTGGCGATCATGTGGTGCGGCCAGATTCTGATCAACGTCGGCGTGAATATCGGTTTGCTGCCGACCAAGGGGCTGACCCTGCCGTTCCTCAGCTACGGCGGCAGCTCGCTGGTGGTGTGCTGTGTTTGCCTCGGTCTGCTGCTGCGGATTGACTGGGAGCGTCGCCAGGCGGCACAAGGGGGCGGCCATGAGTAACAAGGTACTGGTCATGGCGGGCGGCACCGGCGGGCACGTTTTCCCGGCGCTGGCTTGTGCCCGCATGCTGCGTGATCAGGGCTACGAAGTGCACTGGCTTGGTACGCGCCGCGGCATTGAGGTGGACCTGGTGCCGCAGGCCGGCTTCCCGATCCATTACATTGATATTCAGGGCCTGCGCGGCAAGGGCAAGCTCGACCTGCTCAAGGCGCCGTTCCGTATTTTGCGGGCGCTGGGCCAGTCTCTGCGCTTGCTTGGCACGCTCAAGCCCGTTTGCGTGCTTGGCGCTGGCGGCTATGTTACCGGTCCGGGCGGGCTGGCAGCTTGGCTGCGCCGTATTCCGCTGGTCATCCATGAGCAGAATGCCGTGGTCGGCACCACCAACCGTTTGCTGGCCCGTTTTGCCGAGCGTCGCTGCGAAGGTTTTGCCGGCAGCTTCGCCGACGGTGCAAACCGTCGCAGTACCGGCAACCCGGTGCGCGACGACATTTTTGCTACCCCGCCGATGAGCTGGGATGGCAGCCGCCCGCTGCGCCTGCTGGTGCTGGGTGGCAGCCTGGGCGCTATGCCTCTGAACAACTTGCTGCCAAAGGCGCTGGCGCGGATCGAACCGGCTCAGCGCCCGCAGGTGGTGCACCAGTGCGGCAAGCAGCATCTGCTGATGGCGCGCGAAGCTTATGATCAGGCTGGCGTGCGCGCGGACGTAGAGGCGTTTATTGCCGATATGGCGGGTGCCTACGCCTGGGCCGATCTGGTGATTTGCCGCGCCGGCGCACTGACTGTCTGTGAGCTGGCTGCCGCAGGACGCCCGTCACTGCTGATTCCGCTGCCGCATGCCATCGACGACCATCAAACCGCCAATGCCCGCTATCTGGCCGACCGCGGCGCCGCGGTGCTGATGCCGCAGGCCCAGCTCGATGATGAGCAACTGGCCAACACCCTGATCAACTACATGAACAACCCGGAGCTGCTGCAACAGATGGCCGAACGAGCCCGTGAACAAGCCACGCCGAACGCGACTGCTGATGTGGTGCGCGCCTGTCTGGAGGTAGCCCGTGAGCACTAACAAGCGCAGTCAGGCAACCTTTACGCTGCCGGAGATGCGGCGCATCCGCAATATTCACTTTGTTGGCATTGGCGGCGTGGGCATGTGCGGTATTGCCGAAGTGCTGCTCAACCTGGGCTATCAGGTATCGGGCTCGGACCTGAAACGCTCGGCGGTGACCCAGCGCTTGGAATCCTTTGGCGCCCGTATTGATATCGGCCATCGTGCCGAGAATGTGCAGGAGGCGGATGTGCTGGTGGTTTCCAGCGCGATCAATCCGCAGAACCCGGAAGTGGCGGGCGCCATCGAGCGCCGCATCCCTGTGGTGCCCCGCGCCGAGATGCTGGCCGAGCTGATGCGCTATCGCCATGGCATTGCGGTTGCCGGCACCCATGGCAAAACTACCACCACCAGTCTGATTGCCTCTGTGCTGGCGGCTGATGGTTTGAGCCCGACCTTCGTGATCGGCGGTAAGCTGACCGCCGCCGGCACCAATGCCCAACTGGGTGAAAGCCGCTATCTGGTTGCCGAAGCCGACGAGAGCGATGCCTCCTTTTTGCACCTGCAGCCGATGGTCGCCATCGTCACCAATATCGACGCCGACCACATGGCGACCTACGAGGGCGACTTCAACAAACTGAAGCGCACCTTCGTCGAGTTTCTGCACAACCTGCCGTTCTACGGGCTGGCAGTGCTGTGCATCGATGATCCGGTGGTGCGCGAGATTCTGCCGCAGATCAACCGTCAGGTGATCACCTACGGTCAGTCCGAGGATGCCGACATCCGCGCGGTAGATATCCATCAGAAGGGTATGCAGACCTACTTCACCGTGCTGCGTGAGGGCCGCGAACCACTCAAGGTCTCGGTCAACATGCCGGGTGTACACAACGTGCTGAACTCGCTGGCGACCATTGCGGTGGCGACCGACGAAGGCGTTTCCGATCGCGCCATCATCGAAGGTCTGACCGGGTTCCAGGGCGTCGGTCGTCGCTTCCAGGTGCAGGGCAACTTCCAGTGGGGCAACGGCGAAGTAATGCTGGTCGACGACTACGGCCACCACCCGCGTGAGGTGGCTGCGGTTATCAAGGCGGTCCGTGCCGGCTGGCCCGAGCGTCGCCTGGTCATGCTCTACCAGCCGCACCGCTACAGCCGTACCCGTGATCTCTACGAAGACTTCGTTCAGGTGCTGGGCGATGCCAATGCGCTGTTGCTGATGGAGGTCTACCCGGCCGGAGAAGAACCGGTTCCGGGGGCAGACAGCAAGCATCTGTGCCGCAGCATTCGTCAGCGTGGTCAGCTGGACCCGATTTATGTCGAGCGTGATGCCGACGTTATGCCGCTGCTGGAAGCGGTACTGCAGCCTGGCGACATTCTGCTGACCCAGGGTGCGGGTGATATTGGTGGGCTCTCGGTCCAGTTGGCCGAGGCTCTTGGCAAGCGTGATACCGGAGGTAAGGCCTGATGGTCGATGTAACTGACTTTGGGCGTGTA
The DNA here is from genome assembly GCF_027474385.1 of Halopseudomonas sp. MFKK-1. Lineage (NCBI taxonomy): Bacteria > Pseudomonadati > Pseudomonadota > Gammaproteobacteria > Pseudomonadales > Pseudomonadaceae > Halopseudomonas > Halopseudomonas sp. MFKK-1. The sequence continues at coordinate 306,337 of NZ_CP114836.1, read as the reverse complement.
GCAGTGTTGTACGGCGGCAAGTCCGCCGAGCGTGCGGTATCGCTGAAATCCGGCGCGGCTGTGCTCGCTGCGCTGCAGAACGCGGGTGTCGATGCCTATGGCATTGATGCCGATGAGTCCCTGGCGGAGCAACTGCTGAGCCAGCGCCCGGATCGCGTGTTCATTGCGCTGCACGGGCGAGGCGGTGAGGATGGCAGCCTGCAGGGGCTGCTGGAGAGCCTGCAGATTCCCTATACCGGCAGCGGCGTGATGGCGTCTGCGGTTGGCATGGACAAGCTGCGTACCAAGCAGATCTGGCAAAGCATCGGACTGCCGACGCCGGCCTACGCGATGCTGCGCGGCGCCGAGCAGTGTGCCGGCATCGTCGAGCGCCTGGGCACGCCCCTGATCATCAAGCCGGTGCACGAAGGTTCCAGCATCGGTATGGCCAAGGCCGACAACCTGCAGCAGCTGCAGGCGGCCTGGGAAAGTGCGCGCAGCTACGACGACGAAGCACTGGTTGAACAGTGGGTGCAGGGTGCCGAGTTCACCGTTGCCATTCTGGATGGCAAGGCGCTGCCGCCGATTCGCTTGCGCACCCCGCACAATTTTTACGACTACGACGCCAAGTATCTGGCCAATGACACCCAGTACCTGTGCCCGTGCGGCCTGCCGTCCGAGCAGGAAGAACAGCTCAAGGCGATCAGCCTGCAGGCGTTCGATGCGGTTGGCTGTAAAGGCTGGGGTCGGGTCGACGTGATGCAGGATGAGCAGGGCAATTTTTATCTGCTGGAAGTGAACACCGTTCCGGGAATGACCGATCACAGCCTGGTGCCGATGGCTGCCAAGGCGACCGGAATGGATTTTGATGCGCTGGTGCTGGCCATTCTGGCCGGTACGCTGAACTGACGGATAACCCGATGCAGGCGATTCGCGACACACGCAACACCTCACCGCTATCGCGCCGTAAGGCCGGTGGGCGTGGTGCCGTGCGTGTGGCCCCGGCCCAGCCGAGGCAGTTGCCGCGTCTGTGTCTGCCGCGCCCCGACCTGGGCGGCCTGATTGGCCGTGCGCAGCACCTGCTCTGGCCGCTGCTGCTGGTCGCGCTCGGTATGGGGCTGTACGAACTTGGCAGCCGGTTGATGCCCCTGGCAGACCGGCCGATTGCACTGGTCAGCGTTGAGGGTGAGCTGCAGTACATCGATCGGGACGCCGTCCAGCAGGTGATACAGCCTTACCTGAGTGACAGCTTCCTCGGTATCGATCTGGCAGGCCTGCACGCAGATCTGCTGGCCATGCCCTGGGTAGCCGATGCGTCGGTTCGCCGGGTTTGGCCGGACAAGCTGGTGATTGCTCTGGATGAGCAGTTGCCGGTAGCCCGTTGGGGCGACAAGGCGTTGCTGAATAATGAAGGCAAGGCGTTTGAACCACAGGAGATTGCGCGTTTCAGCGAGTTGCCTCAGCTCAACGGCCCCGAGCGCTCCAAGCGCAAGGTGATGCGTCAGTACCAGCAGTTCAGCAGCCTGCTGCGTCCGCAGGGCATGGTGGTCAGCAAGCTGGAGCTGCGTGACCGCGGCAGCTGGTTCCTGACCACCGATGACGGTATGGAGCTGCTGCTGGGGCGGGACAATCTGGTGGACAAGATGCAACGGTTCATGACCATCGAGCAACTGATGCTCAGTGATCGTCGGGAACTGATCGCGCGGGTAGACCTGCGCTACAGCAATGGCATGGCTGTCGCCTGGCGTGATGTCGGCGAAGCTGAAAAAGCGGCGGAGTAACGGGAAGATTATGGCAAGCAAGCAGGGCAGCAGAATGATTGTGGGCCTGGATATCGGCACCTCCAAGGTCGTGGCGCTGGTCGGCGAGATCGGTGCGGACGGCACGCTGGAAATCGTCGGCATCGGCTCGCATCCTTCGCGCGGACTCAAGAAGGGCGTGGTGGTCAACATCGAGTCGACGGTGCAGTCCATTCAGCGCGCCATCGAGGAAGCCGAGCTGATGGCCGGCTGCCAGATCCACTCGGTCTATGCCGGAATCGCGGGTAATCATATTCGCAGTCTGAACTCCAATGGCATTGTTGCCATTCGCGATCGCGAAGTGGTCCAGGCCGATATCGAGCGCGTCCTGGACGCCGGCCAGGCCGTCGCCATTCCTGCTGACCAAAAGGTTCTGCATATCCTGCCGCAGGAGTATGTGATCGATAACCAGGAAGGTGTGCGCGAGCCGCTGGGCATGTCCGGCGTGCGCCTGGAAGCCAAGGTGCATCTGGTGACCTGTGCGCTCAACGCGGTGCAGAACATTGAAAAATGCATCCGTCGCTGCGGGCTGGAAGTCGAAGACGTGATCCTCGAGCAGTTGGCATCCAGCTACGCCGTGCTGACCGAGGACGAGAAGGAACTGGGCGTGTGCCTGGTCGACATCGGTGGCGGCACTACCGACATCGCCATCTTTACCGAAGGCGCCATTCGCCATACCGCGGTGATTCCGATTGCCGGTGACCAGGTCACCAATGACATCGCCATGGCGCTGCGTACTCCGACCCAGTACGCCGAGGAAATAAAGATTCGCTATGCCTGCGCGCTGGCCAAGCTGGCCGGCCCGGAGGAAACCATCAAGGTGCCGAGTGTGGGTGAACGGCCACCGCGCGACCTGTCTCGCCAGGCGTTGGCGGAGGTAGTTGAGCCGCGTTACGACGAGCTGTTCACACTGATTCAGGCCGAACTGCGCCGCTCCGGCTTCGAAGACATGATTCCGGCCGGCATCGTCATGACCGGTGGCACCGCCAAGATGGAAGGTGCCATCGAGCTGGCCGAGGAGATTTTCCACATGCCGGTTCGCCTCGGTATGCCACAGGAATTCAAAGGGCTCACCGACGTGGTGCGCAACCCCATCTACGCCACCAGCGTGGGCTTGCTGCACTACGGCATGAAACATCACGGTGACCATGGCTCGCAGCCGAGTGAGAGCAACAAGACTCCGGTACTGGAGCGAGTGAAGAAGTGGTTTCAGGGCAATTTCTGATTGCGCTGTTGCAGTACTAGACCCGCCAAAGCGGGCATGACGCAGTAAACGAAACGAAAACGATACGAGTAGCTATTCAAGGAGAAAGGCCATGTTCGAACTGATCGATAACGTTCCTCAGAACGCAGTAATCAAGGTCGTCGGTGTGGGCGGTGGCGGCGGCAACGCGCTGCAGCACATGGTGGTGAACAATGTGGAAGGTGTTGATTTCATCTGCGCCAACACCGATGCCCAGGCACTGAAAAACGTCAGCGCGCGTACCGTGCTGCAACTGGGTTCGGGTGTCACCAAAGGTCTGGGTGCCGGTGCCAACCCGCTGATCGGCCGTGAGGCTGCGATTGAAGACCGCGAGCGCATTGCCGAGGTGCTGCAGGGCTCTGACATGGTATTCATCACCGCAGGCATGGGTGGTGGTACCGGTACCGGTGCGGCGCCGATCGTTGCAGAAGTCGCCCGTGAAATGGGTATCCTCACCGTCGCCGTCGTGACCAAGCCGTTCCCGTTCGAAGGTCGCAAGCGTCTGCAGGTGGCCGAAGAAGGTATCCGTGAACTGAGCCAGCACGTTGACTCGCTGATCACCATCCCGAACGAAAAGCTGCTGACCGTGCTTGGCAAAGACGCCAGCCTGCTGGCAGCCTTCAGCAAGGCCAACGACGTGCTGCTGGGCGCGGTACAGGGTATCGCTGATCTGATCATGCGTCCGGGCATGATCAACGTCGACTTCGCCGACGTGAAAACCGTCATGAGCGAAATGGGCATGGCAATGATGGGTACCGGCCACGCCAGTGGTCCGAACCGCGCCCGCGAAGCGGCGGAAGCGGCCATCCGCAGCCCGCTGCTGGAGGACGTCAACCTGATGGGCGCGCGCGGTATTCTGGTCAACATTACCGCCGGTCCGGATCTGTCGCTGGGCGAGTTCTCCGAAGTCGGCAGCACTGTCGAAGAGTTTGCCTCTGAAACCGCGACTGTTGTGGTCGGTACCGTTATCGATCCGGAGCTGCGTGACGAACTGCGGGTTACCGTAGTTGCAACCGGTCTGGGTGCGCGTGAGAAGCCGGTGAAGGTCATCGACAATACTGCCGCAGCGCCTGCTCAGAGCGTCCAGCGTCCGGAAGCCGGTGCACCGAACTACCGCGATCTGGAACGCCCGACCGTCATGCGCAATCAGGCTCCGGCCGGCGCTGCTGCCGCGTCTCGTCTGACTCAGCCGGCGGATGATCTGGATTATCTGGATATTCCGGCATTCCTGCGTCGTCAGGCTGATTGAACTGGTCAATTGAAGGCATAGGGGTAATTGGTATTCATCAAAAGCTGACTTTGCTATGATGCACGCCAGTTTACTGAGAGTTTTTCGCAATCAGCGCGGAAGCAGGCAAGCATGATCAGACAACGCACATTGAAAAACGTCATCCGGGCCACTGGTGTGGGCCTGCATTCGGGTGAGAAGGTCTACCTCACACTGAAGCCGGCACCGGTCGACACGGGTATCGTGTTTCGCCGGGTTGATCTTGACCCCGTGGTCGAGATCCCGGCGCGTGCCGAATGTGTCGGTGAGACGACCATGTCCACGACCCTGGTAAAGGATGGCGCCAAGGTAGACACGGTCGAACACCTGTTGTCGGCAATGGCGGGTCTGGGTATTGATAATGCCTACGTCGAGCTGAGCGCGGCCGAAGTGCCGATCATGGACGGCAGCGCAGGTCCCTTTGTCTTTCTGATTCAGTCGGCCGGCATCGCAGAACAGGATGCCGCCAAGCAGTTTATTCGGATCAAGCGGGAAGTTACGGTAGAAGAAGATGGCAAAACAGCCACCTTTGTCCCCTTTGAGGGCTTCAAGGTGTCGTTTGGTATCGACTTCGATCACCCGGTTTTCCGTGGCCGCAGCCAGCACGCCTGCGTCGACTTTTCCAGCACCTCGTTTGTGAAGGAAGTCAGTCGCGCCCGTACGTTCGGGTTCATGCGTGACATCGAGTATCTGCGTTCGCAGAATCTGGCGCTCGGTGGCAGTGTCGATAACGCCATTGTGGTGGATGAGTATCGGGTGTTGAACGAAGACGGTCTTCGCTACGAAGACGAGTTCGTCAAACACAAGATTCTCGACGCAATCGGTGATTTGTACCTGCTGGGTAAAAGTTTGGTTGGCGAGTTCCGTGGCTACAAGTCCGGACACGCGCTGAACAACAAGCTGTTGCGTGCGCTGCTGGCAAACAAGGACGCGTGGGAACTGGTTACCTTCGATGACGCAGGTACCGCTCCAATCTCCTATATGCGGCCTGCCGCTGCTGTCTGACAACAGACATCGGCGACACTACTCGTTTCGTTTTATCTTTCGGCCGCCTTCGGGCGGCCGTTTTTATTGGGCATCGCGCCGCAAGCGACGAGCCGCAAGCCGCAAGCTTCAAGCTCCAACCCAAAGCCCAAAGCCCAAAGCCCAAAGCCCGTGTGTTGGGTCATAAGGTTTTATAACAGTCTGGATTTTTGGAAGGCGTGTGGCGCAATCAGCAAATCAGCCATGAGTCTCGCCAGCTAGCTGTCAGGGCGTAGGCCTCTTCCCAAAGTCCGATGCTTCCACTCAAGCTTCTGGCTTGCAGCTTGCAGCTTGCAGCTTGCAGCTTGGGCCTCGAGCCTGTCCCTGCGCGCCCAATCAGTGGCTTTCCGATTCGCCGTGGTGCCGCGCCAGGCGATTGAGCGCCGCTTTGAGTGCCGGGTCGCAGACATGCTCGGCAGTCTCTTGCAGGCTGTGACTGGCTACCTTTGAGCGCCTGATAGTGCGAACAGGTGGTGATTTCTTGACCAGAGGTGGTTGTACCTTGCAATGAATTTTCGTTAAGGTGGCGAATTCGTTGAAAGTCTGCAGGTCCCTGATCAGTCTTTTTTGCTGATAGCGCATCCGCGTAGCCCATTGACTGCTGGTCACTACCAGCTTCAGCACGCCGTTCTCGAACGAGGCAACGCGGCACTGTTCTCGCGCGGCGGGTTCGAGGCGCGACTGAAACAGGGCTTGCAGGCGTTCGAGTTGACGGGACTTCTCCAGCAGCGCGCGGAGCGTGCTGCTGGTTCTTAACAGGTCGGTTGGTCGACGTGCGTCCAGAGGATGGAATGCCATGGGGTCGCTATCAGCCAGGAGTGATGGAGCGGTCATCCTATCAGAACCGCCGTCAGGAATGTTTGGGGTAGTTATTTGAACATCATTATTCTTACCGGGCGCAATGGCGCATCGCGCACGCTGACCCTGGGGGCGCCCTGGGTGTTTGCTGGCGTGTCCCTGTTGCTGGCGTTGCCACTGGTTGCGTCGCTGATAACCTGGCAGTTGATGGCGGGTGGCTCGCCTGAGGTGGCTGCTGCCGAAAACCAGATTCCGCAGTGGCAGCAGGTTCTGCAGGACTATGACACAGACCCGCTGGTCGAAGATGACGGCACTCAGGCGCAGATCGAACGCATGAGTCAGCAGCTTGCCCGTCTGCAAATGCGCCTGACCCGTCTGGATGCGCTGGGTGAGCGACTGACCGAGTTGGCTGATTTCAATGATGGCGAGTTCGATTTTGGTTCGGAATCCGAGTTCGAATTCGGCATCGGTCTGGATCCTGGGACCGGTATGGGTGGTCCGGAGCTGCGCGATGACGACCTCTCCTTCGAGGCACCATCCGACCTGCAGGGGCTGATCGAGCAGTTGTCGGCCCGGGTTGACGACAGGACCCAGCAGTTGCAGCTGCTGGAAGACCTGATGGTCAGCCGGCAGACCGATGTGGATGCCATCCTCGATTTCGTTCCGGTCAGCGTTGGTCATGTATCATCGACCTTCGGGCGGCGTACCGATCCGATTACCGGGCGCCTTTCAATGCATAACGGACTCGACTTTGCAGCGCCGCGCGGGACGCCGATTCATGCGCTGGGCGCCGGTGTTGTGACCTTTGCCGGGCGTAATGGCGCTTACGGCAATATGGTCGAAATCAATCATGGCGGCGGTTTGAAGAGCCGCTACGCGCATGCCTCTGTGCTGAAGGTCAGCAAGGGTGATCTGGTACAGAAGGGGCAGGAGATCGCCGGGGTGGGTACCACTGGCAGGTCTACCGGTCCGCATCTTCATCTCGAAGTCTATCGCAACGGCATGGCGGTCAATCCTGCCCGCTTCCTGGCGTTGAAATAACCTCCCCTGACCCTCATATAGGTTGCCTGTCGAAGGCATTTTCGACTGGCGGCCGCCTCCGCCGCGCGGTTTAATGTGCGGCAGAAATCAGAGTAGAATGCCGTTTTCGGGCTGGTCCGGCAGCATGGGACTGGACACGCCACTCATCACATGGATATCTAAGTCGATTATGTTTGCGCCGTTAATGAAAAAGCTGTTTGGAAGCAAGAACGACCGTGAATTGAAGCGAATGGGTAAGGTTGTCGCTGCGATCAACGCCCTCGAAGAAAGCTTGAATGCACTGAGTGATGAACAGCTGAAGGCGAAAACAGACGAGTTCAAGCAGCGCCTGGCCGCTGGCGAGACGCTGGATGCGCTGTTGCCGGAAGCCTTCGCCGTCGTGCGTGAGGCTGGTAAACGTGTGATGGGCATGCGCCACTTTGATGTCCAGCTGATCGGCGGTATGGCACTGCACGAAGGCAAGATTGCCGAGATGAAAACCGGTGAGGGCAAGACCCTTGTTGCCACCTTGCCGGTTTATCTCAATGCGCTGGCCGGCAAGGGCGTTCATGTAGTGACGGTGAACGATTACCTTGCCAACCGTGACGCCAACACCATGCGTCCTTTGTACGAGTTCCTGGGCATGACCGTGGGCGTGGTCGTACCGATGCAGGACCCGGAGCACAAGCGCGCTGCCTATCGCTGTGATATTACCTACAGCACCAACAACGAGCTGGGCTTCGACTACCTGCGCGACAACATGGCGTTCCGGCTGGAAGACAAATTCCAGCGTGAGCCGTTCTTCGCAGTGGTGGACGAGGTCGACTCCATCCTGATCGACGAGGCGCGCACGCCGCTGATCATTTCCGGCCCGGCCGAAGACAGCTCGCGCATGTATGCCACCATCAATAAACTGATTCCCCTGCTCAAGCGCGGCAAGTTGCCGGAGGAAGGGGAAGAGGGCGTTGAAGGTCACTACCTGATTGATGAAAAGGCTCGTCAGGTTGAACTGACAGAAGAAGGCCACCAGTTTGTTGAGGAGCTGCTGGCACGTGAAGGCATGCTCAACGAGGGTGACAGCCTGTATGCGGCCCAGAACCTCGGCCTGCTGCATCACGTTCACTCGGGCCTGCGTGCGCATACCCTGTTCCATCGCAACGTCGAGTACATCGTGCAGAACAATCAGGTTCTGCTGGTTGATGAACACACCGGCCGCACCATGCCCGGCCGCCGCCTGTCCGAGGGTCTGCACCAGGCTATCGAAGCAAAGGAAGGGCTGCAGATCCAGGCCGAAAGCCAGACTCTGGCTTCCACTACCTTCCAGAACTACTTCCGGCTGTATCCCAAGCTGTCTGGCATGACCGGTACCGCTGACACCGAAGCGTTCGAATTTCGTCAGATCTATGGTCTCGACGTGCTTGTTATCCCGACCAACAAGCCGATGGTGCGCAAGGACTACAACGATCTCGTCTATCTCAGCATCGAGGAAAAGTTTGCCGCCATCGTTACCGACATCAAGCACTGCATGGAGCAAGGTCGCCCGGTGCTGGTGGGTACGGCATCCATTGAGTCGTCCGAGGTCGTAGCCAACCTGCTGACCCGCGAGAAGGTGCCGCACAAGGTTCTGAACGCCAAGTTCCACGAGAAGGAAGCGGAAATCGTTGCTCAGGCTGGCCGTCCCGGTGCCGTGACCATTGCTACCAACATGGCCGGTCGGGGTACCGACATCATTCTGGGTGGCAACTGGGAAGCGGAAGTGGCTGCACTGGAGAACCCGACCGAGCAGCAGATCGCCCAGATCAAGGACGAGTGGCAGCTGCGTCACCAGCAGGTACTTGAAGCCGGCGGTCTGCACATTATTGCCTGTGAGCGTCACGAGTCACGCCGTATCGATAATCAGCTGCGTGGTCGTGCGGGCCGTCAGGGTGACCCGGGGTCGAGCCGTTTCTACCTCTCGCTGGAAGATAACCTGATGCGCATCTTCGCCTCTGACCGGGTGAAGAACTTTATGAAAGCACTCGGGATGGAGAAGGGCGAGGCGATCGAACATCGCATGGTTACCAATGCCATCGAAAAGGCGCAGCGCAAGGTCGAAGGCCGCAACTTCGACATTCGCAAACAGCTGCTTGAGTACGACGACGTTGCCAATGAGCAGCGCAAGGTGATTTACGGTCAGCGTAACTCCATTCTGGCCAGCGAAAGTGTCGAAGAGACTATCAACGCGATTCGTCAGGATGTGGTCAATGATCTGGTCAGTGCACACATGCCGCCCGGCACCCTGCCGGAACAGTGGGATGTTGCGGGGCTGGAGCAGAGTATCGCTTCCGATCTGGGGCTGCACCTGACTATTCAGCAGTGGCTGGATGAGGATGAGCGCCTGAGCGAGCAGGGTGTTGCCGAGCGGGTACTGGAAGCGCTGGTTGCCGCTTACCGCGAGAAGGAAGAACTGGCTGGTGCCGAAGCGCTGCGTACCTTCGAGAAGCAGATGCTGCTGCGCGTACTGGACGACCTGTGGAAAGAACACCTGGCAACCATGGATCACCTGCGTCAGGGTATTCACCTGCGTGGCTATGCGCAGAAGAACCCCAAGCAGGAGTACAAGCGCGAAGCTTTCAATCTGTTCCAGGAAATGCTGGAAACGCTCAAGCGCGACACTATCCGCGTCCTCAGTCACGTCCAGGTTCGTCGCGAAGACCCGGCCGAGGAAGAGGCGCGGCTGCGCCGTCAGGCTGAAGAACTCCAGCGTCGCATGCAGTTCAAGCACGAGGAAGTGAACGCCGTTGCCGATGCTGCAGGGGATCAGGCTGGTGAACCGGAGCAGGCAGGTGCCGCCGCGCCCGTTACCCGTGAAGGCCCCAAGGTAGGCCGCAATGATTCCTGCCCATGTGGCTCCGGCAAGAAGTACAAACATTGCCACGGACAAATTAGCTGAGCCTTCGGCTCAGCAGCTTCAAGCCTTAAGCGGCAAGCTACAAGCAAAACCCGCGCGTTATCGAACCGCGCGGTGTTTGAGCCAATTAATAGCGGCAGAGTTTGCAAGAGTGCTTGACGGCTGCGCCGCCCGGCCTACCATTGCTTGCAGCTTGTAGGGGGCGGCCATCCGCCTTGCAGCTTGCAGCTTGCGGCTTCTATTTATCTCTTTTCTGGAGTTGTTGATCATGCCTGTCGGTCTTGGCCCGTTGCCTGTGCTGCACCCGGTTCCCGGTTTTCGTCTTGGTATTGCTTCTGCGGGCATCAAGCGAGTCGGTCGTAAGGACGTGGTCGTCATGGAGGCGGCAGAAGGCTCTGCGATTGCCGGCGTGTTCACGCTCAACGCGTTTTGCGCCGCACCGGTCACCCTCTGCCGTCAGCGCATGGGCAATGCTCCGCGGTATCTGCTGGTCAACACCGGCAACGCCAATGCCGGAACCGGCAAGCCCGGCATGGCGGCAGCCGAGCGCACCTGTGAGGCACTGGCCGGTCTGGCTGGCGTTTCGCCCGAGCAGGTTTTGCCGTTCAGCACCGGCGTGATTGGCGAGCTGCTGCCCGCCGACAAAATTATTCCGGTGCTGCCGGCAGCCCTCGAAAACCTGTCCGAAGATAACTGGGCGGTCGCTGCCGAAGGCATCATGACAACCGATACCCAGCCAAAAGGTTGCAGCCGGCAGATTCAGATCGGCGGTCAGACCGTGACCATCACCGGTATCTCCAAAGGCGCCGGGATGATTCGTCCAAACATGGCTACCATGCTGGGGTATGTTGCCACCGATGCGCCGGTTGCCCAGCCGGTACTGCAGGCGCTGCTGCGTGAAGCCGCAGATCTGTCGTTCAACCGTATCACCATCGACGGCGACACCAGCACCAACGACTCCTGCATGCTGATTGCGACCGGCAAGGCCGCCATTGCGCCGATCGACAGCACTGAGGCGGCGGGTTACGCCGAGCTGGCCGCAGCGATCAAGGACGTGCTGCTGGTGCTGGCCCAGGCCATCGTTCGTGATGGTGAGGGCGCAACCAAGTTTGTCACTGTTCAGGTCAACGGCGGCGGCAATCGCAACGAGTGCCTGGATGTCGCCTACGCTGTCGCCCACTCGCCCTTGATCAAGACTGCGCTGTTTGCCTCTGACCCGAACTGGGGGCGTATTCTGGCGGCCGTAGGCTATGCCGGCGTACCGGAACTGGATGTCGAGAAAATAGACGTCTACCTGGATGATGTCTGCATTACCCGTCAGGGTGGCCGCGCGCCAGAGTACGTTGAAGAGCAAGGTGCCCGCGTCATGGCGCAGGAAGAAATCACCATCCGTATCGAGCTCGGTCGTGGCGACGTCAGCGAGACGCTGTGGACCACGGATCTGTCCCACGAATACGTGCGGATCAACGCCGAGTACCGCACCTGAGCTAATCGTCTCCCGCGCAGGTGTCAGCTGTCAGGTGCGCCGACTCGCTGCGTAATCTGCCTACCCGGTTGATGACCAGTCGTCGACCGGGTCGGGTCAGATCTGCCGGGCACAGGTGCAGCGTGCCGGCAAGAAAACCGCCATCCAGTCGTTCCGATTCTCCCAGCGGGTTGTAGCGCAGGTAACGGGCCAGCTCTCCGGTAGCACTGATCTCCGCCAGGCCGGCGGCATGATCCTCCTGCAGAAGCTGTTCCTCGGTATCAGGCAGACCGTTGCGGTTCTCATCTACGTATACCCGCCAGCCGGCGTTCCAGTCGCCGTCCGTCGGTGCCATCACCACCGCCACATTGCCCGAGATCGCCGTCTCACGTGCCAGACGAATACTGGTGGTCAGCCGGTCGGCCGCGCCATCGAGCCGACGTTGCTCAATCAGCCGGCCAAGTGATGGCGTGCCCAGGCTTATAAACAGGCCGAGGAGCGTGATTGCGACCAGCAGCTCGATCAGACTCAGGCCAATGTTGCGCCTCCGTCTGGCGTCGCGGGTTACTTTTGTATTGGTTTTCATACCTGTCATCCAGATGATTTGACCGGTCATCGTCCGGGTCGCGACGTTGACCTTCGCCCTTTTTATAGTGCAGGTCGTACTAGGAGGGTTCTTTGGATGAAATGTGTGAAGGGTTTCACCTTGATTGAACTATTGATCGCCCTGGTTGTGGCTGGCGTGATCCTCGGGCTAGCAGTACCGAGCATGCGCACCATGATGGCGAACAGCTCACTCAGGGCAACCACCGCCGACTTGGCATCAGCGCTGGGGGCGGCAAGAATGCAGGCCCTCAGCATGCGCGCCGACGTGACCGTCAGTCCTGCCGCAGGAGGCTGGGGAAATGGCTGGACTATCGATTACCCCGCCTCATCCAGCGAGCAGGATAAAACCTATACGCCTGAGGATGGTGTAACGGTTGATCGTGAGGATGATTCAGCCGGCCTGACTTTTTCGGCTCAGGGCGGTATTGCGGGTGGCAGTGCCGAGTTCTCTGTGTGCTCGGCAGATGCCAGCCCGGTAAAGGGATTCACTCTTGAACTGTCCTTTCTGGGCAAAGTGACCCAAACGGAGAAGGGAGATTGCCCATGAATTGCGCAGCCGTTAATGCGCGCCGTCAGCGCGGAGTCGGAATGCTCGAGGTGCTGGTTGCCTTGCTCATCGTCGCGTTCGGTGCGTTGGGCTATGCCGGCCTGCAACTGACAGCGCTGCGCAATAGCAGTGATGCCAATGATCGTGCCCACGCCGCGATGATTGCCCAGGACGCGATTGAACGCATCAAGGCCAATCCGGCTGAAGCGGAGTATTACGCCAACTCTACCAATTGGCCCGAGAGTGCGGTTGGTGAGAACGGAGGGCCTGATGACTGGAAGGGCTGCATGACCAGTATCTGCGAATCCGATGAAATGGCCATCTGGGATATCAAGCAACTGGTCTGGGCTGCATCGTTCAGTTTGCCCAGCGGGCGAGTGATGGCGCTGGATTGTGCATTCAACTCGCTGGGTTGTGTGGTTGTCAGCTGGGAAGATCAGGAGCCGTCTCAGTGCATCAGTAATACCGGTATCAATACCGCAGATGACAGCAAGTGTCTGGTCATGGAGATATCACTATGAAGCGCATCCAGACGGGCTTCGGGCTTATCGAATTGATGATCGCGCTGGTGCTTGGGTTGATTGCCAGCGGTGTGGCCCTGCAGTTGCTGCTGGTGAACAACCAGACCTTTGCCCACCAGCGGATAGTCTCCTCGCTGGAAGAAAACGGTCAACTGCTGCTGCGTTACATGATGTCGGACATTCGCCAGGCAGGTCGTGGCACGTCCACGGACGGTACCATCGCGCCGGTCATTATGGATACCGCATTACCTGTTCACTCCACCGATGGTGCCAGCGGGGCTAATGACGAACTGGTCATACGCTACTTCGGTGTGCGCGACTGCCAGGGCACGGGTAACGGTACCGAGCAGGACATCACCAACCACTACTTCGTCAGCGATCAGGGTGTGCTGTCCTGTAAAGGAAGCCTTACCGCCGGGACAGCAGCAGCGGAGTTGATGGAAGGTGTCGAAAGCTTTCAGGTGCAGTACGGCATTGATACCGATAGAAACGGCGAGCCCAACGTGACGCAATATGTGAATGCCGGTGGGCAGGGCAGCAACCCGATTGTAGCCATCCGCTTTGCCATCCTGCTTGCCAGTGATGGCAACGCCCAGGTTGATGCAGCAGCATCAGCCTTCTACTTGGCAGATCAGGTGATCAGCGTCGCAGCTGATGCGCGCCTGAGAAAGGTCTTCGGCTCAACAGTGATGATCCGCAACTACGACTGGGATGGTGTTTGATGGCAGTGGCAATGAAGGTTCAGACGCAGCGCGGTGTGGCGTTGGTGATAGCGCTACTTGTGCTGCTGATGGTGTCTGTGCTCGGGCTGTCGGCCATGCGCGCCAGCGTCTTTTCGGCCAAGGTGGCTACCGGGGTGCAGTCAGATGTGATGACGTTCGAGGCTGCAGAGAACGCGATTGTCAGTACATACGACGCACTGACGGCACTGGATAATGAGCAACTATATGCCGCCGTAGATGGCAAGCCGGCAGAATACTGCATGAAGTCATCCGGGATAGCCGAAGGCGCCTGCGGCACTACCGACGCCATGGACGTTCGTGGGCTGCTGAAGTCCGGTTCGTTCAGCTACCTCGACGGCTTTAGCCCTATTGCCGGCTCGCAGGTCAGCTCTACTGGTGGTGCAGGGATATTTGTGGACTATCGGATAAACATGCTGGGTGAAAGCGAGATGGCGACCTACCGCATCGAAAACCATCACCTGCAGGAAACGCTCAAGCGCGGTATCAAACCCGGCGCTGAGATCAATTAGGGAGAGCGTGCACATGATCAATCTGAAAACAGTATTGCGCACCCGACTGCTGGCATGCTGCCTGGGTCTGGTAATCCCGGTGTTCGCCAACGCGGACGACACTGAGATTTATTTCGCCCGAGCAAATGCGGCGAATGAACAGAATACCCCGAAAGCCAACGTGCTGATTATGCTGGATACGTCCGGTTCGATGCGTAATTGCCGTACCGGGTCGGGAAGTAACTGGTGTAGCGATATCCAGAACCGGCGAATCACGCTGTTGCATGAAGCGATGAAGCAGATCATTGCTGACGCGCCAAATACGGTGGAAATCGGTTTTGGGCGTTTGCGTGGTAGTTCCGGTGGGCAGATTCTATTGCCGGTAATGCCGGTTAACGATTTGACCAGACCTTACTTCCTGACTGCGCTAAATTCGATTAACGGGGGTCAGGATAGCGCTTACCCCAGTAGTAACGCGCAGCCATCAGGCAGCACGCCCACAGCGCTTGCTTTTGATGATATGGCAGACTACATGCTGGGTCGCAGAAACAGGACAGGGGTTTCTTACTCCAACTCCGGCAAGGTGTGTGTAAGTAATGCGCCAGATGAGGAGGTCTGTAGAGACGTTGTCCAGACAGATATCGTTCAGGTTGACTCTTGTGATACCTCCGATCCGGCCTGCAACGCCAGTTATGTTTGGAATACGGTGCCGTCCTGTGACCTCAATCAGTCGACCTGTCGACTGACCAGCTATCGCAGCGTCGACTGGTGCGATACTAATTTACCAAACTGTTATCGGGAGCGTCCGTGGTGGTCTTGGAGTTACCGTTATTACCAAGCGGATTATCAGCAGCGCACTACCATTTATGAGCTAACCGTCCAAACCACGGTGCAGGTTTGTGAAACGGTTGAGGGTGGCTGCGACGAGGAGCGCGCTGTAGTTAACGGTAACAACTTTGTATCACCTGTTAACTCCGCTAATCAGTGCGAGTCGAACCACATTATCCTGTTTACCGACGGTACTCCCTCTGGCGATGATCCTGAGGATGTTGGGCTCGTCAGTTGTGGCAGGAACTCTTACGAGTGTCAGGTGCGAATTGCATCTTATCTGAACTCAAACGGCAACAGTCTGAATACTCCCATCAAGACCCATAATATTGGTTTGTATATGGGGGACAGTACGCTGACCAATATGAAAACCGTGTCAGCTGCCGGCGGCGGTGAGACCTACGACTCTGACAGCGCAGAAACCCTGCTGGAAGCTTTCCAGGAAACCCTGGATCTGATCGACGAAGACGCGCGCTCCATCTCGGCGCCGGGCGTGGCCGTGAACGCCATGAACCGTTTCCAGCATCTGGATCAGCTGTATTACTCCGTATTTCAGCCCTTTGAAAGTAGTTACTGGAACGGCAACCTGAAGCGCTATCAAGTCGTGGACGGCGAGATTCGCGGTCAGAATGGCTATGCGGTCGATCCGGCTACCGGGTATTTCCGTACCGGCTCCCAGAGCATGTGGAGCTCAATGATCGATGGCCCTGATGTTACCAAGGGCGGCGCGCGCGAGCAGGTGGGCACGCGTAACCTGTTCTACACAACTTCCTTAGGCGGTGACCTGCAGGAAATGAACTGGGGAAGCACCAGCGTACCCAGCAACGCCCAGCTTGGTTTGGCTGCCAATGCCACCGCCGCGCAGCGTACTGCGCTGCTGAACGAACTCAAGACCATGTGGGGTGATCCGCTGCACAGCGTTCCTGTTATGGTCAATTACGGTGAGGACGCGGAAAACAACTACGTATTCGTCTCGACCAATGGCGGCATGCTGCATGCAATTGATACCGAAGACGGGTCAGAAGCCTTTGCCTTTATGCCGTACGAGATTCTGCAGAAGGCCAATCTCTACACTACCAGCCGTCCTCCGCTAAGGGTAAACAATACTCGTCAGACCTATGGGTTGGACGGCAGCTGGGTCGCCTGGCGCAAGGGTGGTGCCAACGCGATGGCTGAGCCGGAGTTCGTCTACCTGTATGGTGGCATGCGTCGCGGCGGGCGGAACTACTATGCTCTGGATGTGACCGACCCGACTGATCCTGAGATGCTCTGGCAGGTGAACAATAGCTCGGAGGACCTTGCCGGCCTTGGCCAGACCTGGTCGACTCCGACCTTGACCAGTGTGCCCGATGGCAGTGGCAGCGAGGTGCCTATTATTGTGGTCGGTGGTGGTTACAGCCCGAACGACCACGACAACTATTCTGCCCTCTCTACCGGTGACGAGATGGGCAATATGGTCTACTTCCTCAATGCGCGCACCGGCGAGGTTGTGTGGTCAGCTGGTGGCCGAAACGATGCCGTCAAAACCGTCAACAGCATGAAGTGGGCTGTACCCAGCAGTATCGCCGTGGTCGACATTGATTTTGATGGCGTTGCCGATCATATGTATTACGGCGACCTTGGTGGCCAGGTTTTCCGTATCACTATCGAAGATGATGGTGATCATGGGGTTGAGCGAATCGCCAACCTCGGCGGGAACACAGGCTCGACCCGCAGGCGCTTCTATGAAGCTCCGGCTGTCGGCCTGGTCAAGGCCAACACAGGGAACGAGCTTTATGTCGTTATCGGTTCCGGATACCGGGCTCATCCCCTGGACGAAACGACTACCGACGGTGTGTTCGTGATCAGGGACAGGACTGCTTTGAATCCCAGTGCTACCCAGGCGGAAGCGACCATCAGTAATCTGACCAATGTAACGGCTGGTGGCACGCCGCTGACAACTCAGCGCGGCTGGTATTACACCTTTGCCGAGACAGGTGAAAAGGCACTGGCGTCGCCGATTATTTTCAATAACCGGATTCTGTTTACCACCTATGCACCAACGGTAGATCAGGAGTACGACAACCCCTGTGCTGTCCGGTATGGGCGTTCCTACTTGCATACCGTTAATCTCCTGACCGCCCGCCCAGCGGCCCTGTCGGATGACTTGCCAACACCAACGTCTCGCAGCCAGGCGCTGGAACAGTCAACGCCTGCACCAACGCCAACCCTCCTGGTTGACGATCAGGGAAGGGTGATTACCATCGTGGGTACTGAAGTCGTAGGCGAAGGCGCGCTGGGTGATCCGCGTCTGCGCAAGCGTCGCTGGATGCAGTTGCCGCCGGACGAGGCAAATACTATCCGCGAGGAGCATTCAGTGCAGGACACAGAGGGTGGGGAGTAAGTGAGCGTGCAAGTGATATCTCGCAAAAGCAGGGGTTTCACCCTGATAGAAGTGATGATTGTGGTCGTGATCATCGGACTGCTGGCGGCTATTGCCTACCCTTCCTACACGGCATACGTCGAGCGCGGGTTGCAGCGTGAGGCGCAGGGGCAGATTGTGGAACTGGCCAGTGCGCTGGAGCGCTACCGCAGCAAGAACTTCTCCTATGGGGGGGCAACGGTTGCTGCGCTGGCCCCGGAGCTCAACGCAAACGTCAATTACGGGGTGCAGCTCACTATTCCGGCGGGTAACCAGACCTACCGAATTGTGGCGACTCCGAGGGGGCGGATGGCTGGCACCGATACGCTCACGTGGGACAGCGACGGCACGGCGTCCTGGGAATAGGTGGCATGCCCGGAGCGCCTAGCGGCGCTCCAGCAATACCCCTGATTCCATGTGATGGGTATAAGGGAATTGATCGAACAGGGCGCACCGCACTACGCGGTGCGTTTTTGTAAGTTCCTGCAGGTTTTCGGCAAGCGTTTCAGGGTTGCAGGAAATGTACAGGATGCGGCGGTAGCCTTTCACCTGTTCCAGTGTGGCCGGGTCGAGGCCGGCGCGCGGCGGGTCGACGAATACGGTGCCGAACTCGAAACCGCTCAGGTCGATGCCCTGAAGGCGGCGGAATGGGCGCACGCCGGTCAGGGCCTGGGTGACCTCTTCGCTGGCCAGGCGGACCAGTGTGACGTTTTCCACAGCGTTGATCTGCAGGTTTTCCTGAGCCGCACGAACCGAGCTTTTTGCCAGTTCGGTCGCCAGTACTCGGCGGAAGCGGGTGGACAGCGGCAATGTGAAGTTGCCGTTGCCGCAGTACAGTTCGAGCAGATCGTCGTCGTTTTCACCTGCGGCATCCAGGGCCCAGCTCAGCATGTGCTGGTTCACTTCGCCGTTGGGCTGGGTGAAGCCCCCTTCGATTTGCTGGTAATGCCACTGGCGACCGGCCACCTCCAATGTTTCCGTCACATGATCCGTCTGCAGTACGCGCTTCTGGCCGCGGCTGCGGCCGATCAGCTGCACTCCCAGTTGCTCGGCCAGTGCCGTGGCTGGTGCGTCCCAGCTGTCATCCAGCGGGCGGTGGTAACACAGAGTAATCAGTGCCTGGTCAGACAGGGTGGTCAGAAACTCGATCTGAAACAGCTTGCGGCCGAGCACGGGATCAGCCTTGCAGGCTTCGAGCAGCGGCATCATTAACGCGTTGATGCGGCGGCTGGCGATAGGCAGTTGCTCGATCAGGATCGGGCTGCGCTTGTCTCCCTGCTCGAACATGGCGTAATAAGGCACCCCGGCTTCGTACCAGAGACGAAACTCGGCGCGCAGGCGGAAGTGCTCCCGTGCCGACTCAAACACGTCAGGCTCGGGGGCGCTGAAGGGCGCGAGCAATGCCTTGAGGCGCTCACGCTTTTCGTTGAGTTGCGCGTCGTACTGCTCGGGCTGGAATGCGGTGCTCATCAGTTAAACAGCGCCAGTTTGATCACGAACAGCCCCGCCAGGATATACAGGCTGGGGTTCAGGTCACGCCAGCGTCCGGCCAGGACCTTGATCAGCGTCCAGCTGATAAAGCCCAGGGCGATACCGTTGGCGATCGAGAAGGTCAGCGGCATGGCCAGTGCGGTGACCACGACTGGGGCCGCCTCGGTCAGGTCATCCCAGTTGATCTGCACCAGGCCGTGGGTCATCAGCACGGCGACGAACAGCAGCGCTGGTGCAGTCGCGTAGCCCGGTACCGCGGTGGCCAGTGGCGAGAAGAACATGCTGAGCAGAAACAGCAGGGCGACCACGCATGCGGTCAGGCCGGTGCGGCCGCCCGCGCTGATACCGGCAGTAGATTCGATGTAGCTGGTGGTGGTGGATGTGCCAAGCGCGGCGCCGGCCATGGTGGCGGTGCTGTCGGCCATCAGTGCGCGGCCCAGGCGCGGCATCTTGCCGTCCGGCTCGACCAGGTTTGCCTTCTGTGCGACACCGATCAGGGTGCCTGAGGTGTCAAACAGGTCAACGAACAGGAAGGCGAAGATCACGCTAAGCAAGCCGACTTCCAGGGCGCCCTTGATGTCCAGTTCAAGGAAGGTGGGTTTCAGGCTGGGTGGCGCGGAGACGATGCCGTTAATGTGGCTCAGGCCAATGATGAAGCTGATGGCCGTGATCAGCAGAATGCCGATCATCACGGCCCCGGTGACCTTGCGATAGGCCAGGGCCACAATCACTGCAAAGCCTGCGGCAGCGAGCAGCGGTTCGGGTTTGCTCAGGTCGCCCAGAGCTACCAGGGTTGCCGGGTGATCAACGACCAGGCCCGCACTTTTCAGCGCGATCAGTGCCAAAAACAGGCCGATACCGGCGGCAATCGCCGAGCGCAGCGGCAGCGGGATGCTGTTGATGATCCACTCGCGGATGCGGAACAGGCTGAGCAGGAAGAACAGAAAACCGGAGAGAAAGACGGCGCCCAGCGCTACCTGCCAGCTGTAGCCCATCGAGCCGACAACGGTATAGCTGAAAAAGGCATTCAGGCCCATGCCGGGGGCCAGTGCAATCGGGTAGTTGGCCCAGAGCCCCATGACCAGGGAGCCGATGGCTGCAGCCAGACAGGTCGCCACAAAGGCAGCACCGGGGTCAATGCCGGCGTCGGCCATCATCATCGGATTGACGAAGATGATGTAAGCCATGGTCAGGAAGGTAGTGACGCCGGCAAGTACTTCGGTGCGTACGTTGCTACCGTTTTCGCGCAGTTTGAACAGTTTTTCCAGCATGAGAGGCGGCTTTCCGGTCAGGAGGGCAGAAAGCGACGCATTGTAGCGGATTCGCGGCACCGGGTGAATTTTTGCCGACAATGTGTCAGGCTTGTCGGCCATTTTTTGCGGAGGCTCCCCATGAGCAACATGATTGATACCGACGAGAAACGCGTCAGCTACGGCATCGGCCGTCAGATGGGCGAGCAACTGCTGGCCAGCAATATTCCCGATCTGGCGTTGGAGCTGGTTGCGGCCGGCCTGAAGGACGCTTTCCAGCAGCAGCCCAGCCAGGTGCCTGAGGCAGAGCTGCAGGCGGCGTTCCAGGTGCTGCAGGGCAAGATGCAGGCCGCTGCTGAAGCCGCTGCGGCGCAAGCTGCACAGGCCGGCGTTGATTTCCTGGCCGAGAATGCCAAGCGTGAGGGTGTCATTACCCTGGAATCCGGTCTGCAGTACGAGGTTGTTACCGCCGGTACGGGTGCAACGCCGGACGCCAGTTCAACTGTTCGCACTCACTACGAAGGCACGCTGATTTCCGGTGAGGTCTTCGACAGCTCCTACAAGCGCGGTCAGCCGGCCGAATTCCCGGTTGGCGGTGTCATCGCTGGTTGGACCGAAGCCCTGCAACTGATGCAGGAAGGTGCCAAGTGGCGTCTGTATATCCCGTCCGAGCTGGCCTATGGTGCTCGTGGCGCGGGTAACAGCATTCCGCCGCACAGCGCGCTGATTTTCGATATCGAGCTGATCAAGGTTCTCTGATCGGTCTGCACGCGGTTCCGCGTCCAACCCGTTGCCGGACGCGCGCCTAACCCCGATCCCTGCGCAGGGTCACGGCATGCCGTGACCGTAGGGCGGTAGCCGTGGGTGTCGGTACATCTGTTGGTTTATATGCGGCCGGTTTGCGGACGCGACATGTCGCGTCCCTACAGATGCATCGTATGACCACGGCACGCCGTGACCGGGCCACCCCGCCGGGTTTCAGGTGTGGCGCCCTCTGCACGGAGAGGGCCTGAAATTGCTTAGAAGCTGCGCTTGACTGCGAAACGCGCCAGTTGCTCCAGGGCGTCGCGGTAGGTTGATGCCGGCAGGGCGTCGAGCAGCGCGACGGCGCGATCAGCGTGCTCCTGCGCGAGGCGTGCGGTGTAATCCAGGGCGCCACAGTCGGTAACCGCTGCACGGATCGGCGCGATTTCGTCCGTACCACCCTTTTGAATGGCGCTCCGTACCAGCGCGGCCTGTTCGGCGCTGCCGTTGCGCATCGTATAGATCAGCGGCAGCGTGGGCTTGCCTTCAGCCAGATCGTCGCCAACGTTTTTGCCCATCTCGGCGGCGTCACCGCTGTAATCCAGCAGGTCGTCCATCAGCTGGAATGCGATGCCGAGGGCGTCGCCATACTGGCGCAAGGCTTCGGTCTGTTCGCTGCTTGCCTTGCTGAGAATGGCGGCGCTGTGGCACGCGGCTTCAAACAGCATGGCAGTCTTGCTGCGGATGACTTCCATGTAGGTGGCTTCGTCGGTATTGGCGTCGCGCACCTTGGAAAGCTGCAGTACCTCGCCTTCGGCAATCACGTTGGTCGCGTTGGCAAGGATGCGCATGACGTCCAGCTCGCCGAGGGCAACCATCATCTCGAAGGCTCGCGAATAGAGGAAGTCGCCGACCAGTACGCTCGGCGCGTTGCCCCAGAGGGCATTGGCGGTGGAGCGTCCGCGGCGCATGTCTGAGGTGTCCACCACGTCGTCATGCAGCAGGGTGGCGGTATGCAGGAATTCAATGATGGTTGCCAGCTTGTGCTGGTCCGGACCGTGCGCATCGCAGGCTCTGGCGCTGAGCAACACCACCAGGGGGCGCAGACGTTTGCCGCCGGCGCTGATGATGTAATGGCCGATCTTTTCCACGAGGGGTACCCGGGAGTGCAGTTGGTCCAGGATCAGCTGGTTGACCGCAGCAAAGTCTCCGGCGACCGGCTCGTAGAAAGGCAACGTGCTCATTGATTGCAGAATTCCAGAAAAGGTTCCGCGGCATGCTAGGTTGCGGGCCCCAAGCTGTCAAGGAACGCGGGTTTTGCGCGCATTGTGGTACTTGCTTAATGTCGGACGGTTGAGTAAAATCCGCGCCCTGAGATAAAGCATCCCTGTTTTGACAATGGCAAGGTCGATTTCGATAGGCGAAGTCACTTGCAGCCATGCCAGCCAATAACCATTCCTCTAAAGCGCTGGGTGAGCAGGATTACGGAGAAAGCAACATGTACGCAGTCATTGTTACCGGCGGCAAGCAATACAAGGTCGCTGAAGGCGAGTTCCTGAAAGTAGAGAAACTGGACGCTGAAACCGGCGCCACCATCGAGTTTGACAAGGTTCTGCTGGTTGCAAACGGCGACGACGTCAAGATCGGTGCTCCGGTTGTTGAGGGTGCCAAGGTGACTGCAGAAGTCAGCGCGCACGGTCGTGGCGACAAAGTTCGCATCATCAAGTTCCGTCGCCGCAAGCACCACATGAAGCGTCAGGGCCACCGTCAGTGGTACACCGAAATCAAGATCACCGGCATCTCTGCCTAAGCTGATTCAGGAGAGTAAAGACTCATGGCACACAAAAAAGCAGGCGGTTCCACGCGTAACGGCCGCGATTCAGAATCCAAACGACTTGGTGTGAAAATGTACGGTGGCCAGGCCATCGTTCCGGGCAACATCATTGTTCGCCAGCGTGGCACCGAGTTCCATCCCGGCAAGAACGTCGGCATGGGCAAGGATCACACTCTGTTCGCCAAGGTCGAAGGTGTGGTCAAGTTTGAAGTCAAAGGCAAGTTCGGTCGTCGTTACGTCAGTGTCGTAACCGCCTGATAAGCCCCAGCTTCTGAAAAGCCCTGTCTTGCGACGGGGCTTTTTTGTTTGTAGCGTATCTTTTCCAATAGCCCGTCCCGCCTGGGAAGGGGAGATAAATGAAATTTGTTGATGAGGTAGCCATTACGGTCAAGGCCGGTGATGGTGGTAATGGCTGCATGAGCTTCCGTCGCGAGAAGTTCATTCCCAAGGGTGGTCCGGATGGTGGAGACGGCGGTGACGGCGGCTCTATCTACCTTGAGGCTGATCCCAATCTGAATACGCTGGTCGACTACCGCTATACGCGCCGCTTCAATGCGCAGCGTGGCGAGAATGGTCGCGGCAGTGACTGTACTGGCGCCAAGGGTGAGGACATGGTTCTCCCTGTGCCGGTTGGTACTACCGTGATTGATGCGGGGACCCAGGAAATCATTGGTGACCTGACCGAGGCTGGTCAGCGTCTGCTGGTAGCGCAGGGTGGTTTCCATGGTCTGGGTAATACCCGGTTCAAGTCCAGCGTGAATCGGGCGCCGCGTCAGACTACGCAGGGTTCGCTGGGCGAGCTGCGTGATCTGAAGCTGGAGCTCAAGGTGCTGGCGGACGTGGGTTTGCTGGGTCTGCCGAACGCGGGCAAGAGTACCTTTATTCGCTCGGTTTCTGCGGCCAAGCCGAAGGTGGCTGATTATCCGTTTACCACCATGGTGCCGAATCTGGGTGTGGTCGATGTTGGGCAGCTGCGCAGCTTCGTGATCGCGGACATTCCGGGTGTTATTGCCGGTGCTGCCGATGGTGCGGGTTTGGGGACGCGTTTCCTCAAGCACTTGTCGCGTACGCGCCTGTTGCTGCATCTGGTCGATATGGCGCCGCTGGATCAGTCCGATCCGGTGGAAGCGGTCGAAACCATTATTCACGAGCTGGGCAAGTTCAGTCCATCGCTGACCCTGCGTGAGCGCTGGCTGGTGCTGAACAAGTGCGATCAACTGCTGGAAGACGAGCAGCAGGCGATCCTGGATGATGTGGTCGAGCGTCTGGAGTGGGAAGGTCCGGTTTACGTTATTTCCGCCTCCGAGCGTCTGGGTACTGCGGAGTTGGCCAAGGATGTAATGAACTGGCTCGATGAGCGTGAGCATCGTCTGGTCGAGGATGAGGAATACGCTGCCGAGATGGCTGAGCTGGATCAGCGTATCGAGGATGAGGCGCGTGCCCACATCCAGGATCTGGATGATCGTCGCGCGCTGCGCAAGCAGGGTATTTCGGCGGATGATCTGGATGATGACGACGACGAGGATGACGAGGACGGTCCGGAGATCTTCTACGTCCACTGATTGCTTCGAGTTGTCAGGTGAAGAGTTCCGTGGCGGCCGCCGCTGCTGCCGCGGTTTGTCTTTGGCATTTTGTTGATGGGATCAGCATGCGTGAAAAGGTAACCGGGGCCCGTCGCTGGGTGGTCAAGATTGGCAGTGCGCTGCTGACCGGCGATGGACGTGGTCTCGATCAGGCGGCGATGGCGGTATGGGTTGAGCAATTGGCGGCATTGCGTGCCTCCGGTGCGCAAGTGGTATTGGTGTCTTCCGGTGCGGTTGCGGCCGGTATGAGTCGTCTTGGTTGGTCCGAGCGACCGAAGACGACTCATGACCTGCAGGCGGCTGCTGCCATCGGGCAGATGGGGTTGGTGCAGGCCTGGGAGTCAAGCTTTCAGCGTCACGGGCTGTCGACTGCCCAGATTCTGCTGACCCATGACGATTTATCTGATCGCAAGCGTTACCTGAATGCGCGCAGCACCTTGCGTGCGTTGCTGGACCTGGGCGTTATTCCGGTTATCAACGAAAACGACACGGTGATCACTGACGAGATCCGCTTCGGCGATAACGACACCTTGGGTGCGCTGGTAACCAACCTGGTCGAGGCGGACCTGCTGGTTATCCTGACGGATCGCGACGGCCTGTTCACTGCTGATCCGCGCAGCAATCCGAGTGCCGAGCTGGTGTCGTCGGCGATGGCTGACGATCCGGCGCTGGATGCGATGGCGGGTGGCAGTTCCGGTGCGCTTGGTCGGGGCGGTATGGCGACCAAGCTGCGAGCTGCGCGCCTGGCGGCTCGTTCCGGCGCTGCGACTGTAATTGTTGGCGGACGCATTGAGCGGGTGATTGATCGTCTGCATGCGGGAGAATCGCTCGGCACGTTGCTGCTGTCGGAGAAAGGCATGCTTGCAGCGCGCAAGCAGTGGCTGGCCGGGCATTTGCAGACGCGTGGTCGCCTGTTGCTGGATGCGGGTGCGGTCAGGGCGTTGCGTTCCGGCAGAACCAGTCTGTTGCCGGTCGGTGTGACCGCAGTTGAGGGTGGTTTCCGCCGTGGTGAGATGGTGGTCTGCGTGGGGCCTGACGGGCGCGAGGTGGCGCGCGGGCTGGCCAATTACGCGGCGCAGGATGCGGCGCGTATCGCCGGTAAGTCGACCGATGAGATCGCCGGCATCCTCGGTTACATCGACGATCCGGAGATGGTGCACAAGGACAATCTGGTCCTGGTGTGACCGGTGCGGCCACGGCATGCCGTGGCTCTGCATGGCTCAAGTCGTGCTGGTGCATGATATGGCGCGGCTGGATGTGTAACTCATTTGCTCGGCTAGTAGCCATCACCCGTCATTTAGTCACCACCCGTCATTCCTGCGCAGGCAGGAATCCAGTGATGCGTCAGAGTACGTATGAATCCTCGCCTGCGCGAGGATGACGGGGTGGCAGGGGCGTCAGGCAGTCGTAGGGCCACGACATGTCGCGGCGGCACTCGCGCACGGACCTGCTCCTGCACTTGCACCCGCACCAACCAACAGTGCACCAATAGCCTTCATTCCTGCACAGGCAGGAATCCAGTGATGCGTCAGGGCGGGTATGAATCCTCGCCTGCGCGAGGATGACGGGGTGGCAGGGGCGTCGGGCAGTCGTAGGGTCGCGACATGTCGCGGCGGCACTCGCGCACGGACCTGCACTTGCACCTGCGCCTGCATCAACCAGCAGTGCACCAATAGCCCGTCATTCTGCGCAGGCAGGAATCCAGTGATGCGTCAGAGTACGTATGGATCCTCGCCTGCGCGAGGATGACGGGGTGGTGGGGTGTTGGGCGGTCGTAGGGGCGCGACATGTCGCGGCCGCAATATTGCGTATTTTCTGCGGGCACAAAAAAACCGGCCAGGGCCGGTTTTTTCATTCAGCAAGAACAGCGGTATCAGGCGGCTTCAGCCATGGCCTTGATGTGCGCGTTCAGGCGGCTCTTGTGGCGAGCGGCCTTGTTCTTGTTGATGATGCCTTTGTCAGCCATGCGGTCGATGACCGGAACAGCAGCGGTGTAGGCTGCCTTGGCTTTGTCGAGGTCCTTGGCATCAATCGCCTTGACGACGTTTTTGATGTAGGTACGGACCATGGAGCGCAGGCTTGCATTGTGGTTGCGGCGCTTCTCGGCCTGCTTGGCGCGTTTCTTGGCTTGAGGTGAGTTGGCCACCGTCTTGCTCCTCAGAAAATCTGGATGAATTAGGTACAAACAAGGCCGCGTACTATGCCGCCGGTCTTGCCGATTGTCAAGCCTGTATGGGCTTGCTTGAACGGCTGTGTTGACCGGTGGTCACAGTGGCCGATGGGGCAGCATTTTACACACGTGCGGCCTGACAAGGGCAAGTGCGCGCCGCTATGATGGCGCTTTTATTTTGGTGCCATATTTCATGTCTCAACCTGCTGCTCCTGAACCTGCTGCACCCAAGGCACCAAGCCTGCTCAGATCCGGCCTTGTGGTCAGCGTCATGACGCTGCTGTCGCGGGTGCTGGGCATGGTGCGGGACATCGTGGTCGCCGCCTATTTCGGTTCGCAGTCCGAAGCGGATGCGTTCTTTATTGCATTCAAGATTCCCAATTTTCTGCGTCGCCTGTTTGCCGAGGGAGCCTTTGCCCAGGCCTTCGTGCCGGTGCTCTCGGAGTATCGCACCAAGTTCACCCTTTCCGAGGTCAGGCAACTGGTTGACCGCGTGACCGGGACCCTCGGTCTGACGCTGGCCGGGATCACTGCGCTCGGGGTTGCCGGCGCGCCCGTCATCATCACCCTGTTTGCGCCTGGTTTTCATGGTGATGACGCCAAGCTGGCGCTGGCGACCGACATGCTGCGCATCACCTTTCCCTATCTGTTTCTGATTTCGCTGACAGCGCTGTGTGGGTCGATCCTCAACAGTTATGGTCGGTTCGCGGTTCCGGCGTTTACGCCGGTACTGCTGAACGTCTGCATGATCGGCGCGACCCTGTTCCTTACACCGTATTTCGCACAACCGATCATGGCGCTGGCCTGGGGCGTGTTTATCGCGGGTGTTGCCCAGCTGCTGTTTCAGTTGCCGTTTCTGGCGCAGATCAAGTTGCTGCCGGTGCCGCGGCCCAATCGCCGTGATCCGGGCGTAAAGCGCATCATGACGCTGATGGTGCCGGCGCTGTTCGGCGTGTCGGTCAGCCAGATCAACCTGTTGCTGGATACCGTGCTGGCGTCCTTTCTGCAGACCGGCAGCATTTCCTGGCTGTATTACGCCGATCGGCTGTCGGAGCTGCCGCTGGGTGCATTCGGTATTGCCATCGGTACGGTCATTCTACCGGCGCTGTCGCGCCAGCATGCCGGTGACGACCTCAAGGCATTCGGTCGCACGCTGGACTGGGCGGTACGCATGGTCCTGCTGGTCGGTGTGCCCGCCGCGCTCGCGCTGCTGTTGCTGGCCGAACCGCTGATTGCCACGCTGTTTCATTATGGTGCGATGACCGGCGATGACGTCAGCCAGTCGGCCGCTGCACTGCGAGCCTATTCCGTTGGTGTGATGACCTTCATGCTGATCAAGGTCCTGGCCCCTGGCTACTTTGCCCGCCAGGACACGAAAACGCCGGTGCGCATCGCCATTATCTGCATGGTCTCCAATATGGGGCTCAACCTGCTGCTGATCTGGCCGCTGCAGCACGTGGGCCTTGCGCTTGCCACATCGCTGTCCGCGCTGCTCAATGCCGGGCTGCTCTGGTGGGGGTTGCGCCGTGATGGTGTCTACCACGCGCAGCCGGGTTGGACGCGCTTTGCCCTCAGACTGTTTGCGGCAACCGCCGCGATGGCGGCGCTGCTATTGTGGATGGTGCCTGCAACGGCTGATTGGCTGGCGTGGGGCTGGCAGCGCAAGGCCTGGGAGATGACGTTGCTGGTGGTGGGCGGCATGGTGGTCTACCTCGGCATACTGTTTGCGCTGGGCCTGCGAATGCGTGACCTGCGCGGGGCACGGGGTTGAACGGCATGACGCGCAACCCCGCAAGCCTGTATACTGCGGCGTTTCGATTGACCCACCACTGACGAGCATTATGGAACTGGTCCGCGGTTTACATAACCTGCGGCCCCGGCACCGGGGCTGCGTCGCCACTATCGGCAATTTCGATGGTGTACATGTTGGACATCAGGCCATTCTGGCGCGCCTGCGTGCGCACTCCGAACGTCTCGGGCTGCCCGGCTGTGTCGTGATTTTCGAGCCGCAGCCGCGCGAGTTCTTCGCGCCTGATGCTGCACCGCCGCGGCTGACCCGCTTGCGCGAGAAGCTGACCCTGCTGCAGCACAACGGGGTGGACCGTGTGCTGTGCCTGGCGTTCAATCGCAGGCTGCGCGAGCTTAGTGCCGAGCAGTTTGTGCAACAGGTACTGATTGATGGTCTGGGGGTTCGCCACCTTGAAGTTGGCGACGACTTCCGGTTTGGCTGTGACCGTTCCGGCGATTTTGCCTTCCTGCAACAAAGCGGGATTGCGCACGGGTTTACCGTTGAGGCCGCCAACACGGTCGCCGAGAGTGGCGAGCGGATCAGCAGCAGCCGCCTGCGCCAGGTATTGGCCGAGGGCGATTTTATTCTCGCCTCGCTGTTGCTTGGTCGCCCGTTCAGCATTACCGGGCGTGTGGTTTACGGGCAACAGCTGGGACGTACCATAGGTGCGCCGACCGCCAATGTTCAGCTCAAGCGGGTCAATCCGCCGCTGCACGGCGTATACCGCGTCAGCGTTGAGCTGGATGGTGTGGTGCTCAAGGGCGTGGCCAATATCGGCAAGCGCCCCTCGGTCAGCGGGGATGGCAAGGCGCACCTGGAGGTGCACCTGTTTGATTTTTCCGGCGATCTGTATGGTCGCCGGCTGACCGTCGTTTTTCACCAGAAGTTGCGGGACGAAAAGCGTTTCGACTCGCTGGACGCATTGCAGGCGGCGATCAAGGCCGATTTTGCTGCCGCCAGGGCCCAGTGGGGTCTGTAAATTTTTCGAGAGCCTGATAGAAAATGACCGACTACAAAGCGACATTGAATCTGCCCGCCACGGATTTTCCGATGAAGGCCGGGCTGCCGAACCGCGAACCGGAGACGCTCAAGCGTCTGGACGGCCTGTACCAGCGGATTCGGGAAGTCAGCCAGGGGCGTCCGCAGTTTGTCCTGCACGATGGCCCCCCGTACGCCAACGGCGTTATTCATATCGGTCATGCACTCAACAAGATCATCAAGGACATGATCGTCCGTTCCAAGACCCTGTCGGGCTTCGATGCGCCCTACGTGCCGGGTTGGGACTGTCACGGTCTGCCGATCGAGCACAAGGTGGAAACGACCCACGGCAAGCACCTGCCGGCCGATCAGGTGCGCGCGCTATGCCGCGAATATGCCGGCGAGCAGGTTGCGCTGCAGAAGGCCGACTTCATTCGTCTGGGCGTGCTGGGTGACTGGGACAATCCCTACCTGACCATGAACTATGCCAACGAGGCGGGCGAGATTCGCGCGCTGGGCCGCATGGTCGAGCAGGGCGTAGTGTTCAAGGGTCTCAAGCCGGTCAACTGGTGCTTTGACTGTGGCTCGGCGCTGGCCGAGGCCGAGGTCGAGTATCAGGACAAGAAGTCCGAAGCCATTGATGTTGCCTTCTCGGTCGAGGATGCCGACAAGCTGGCGGCGGCCTTCGGTCTGGATGCGCTGCCCAAGCCGGCAGCCATGGTCATCTGGACCACAACACCCTGGACCATTCCTGCCAACCAGGCGCTGAATGCCCACCCCGAATTCAATTACGCGCTGGTTGATACCGGTGAGCGCCTGCTGGTGCTTGCCGAGGATCTGGTTGCCGACTGTCTGGCGCGCTATGGCCTGGAAGGCCAGGTGCTCGCTACCACCGCCGGTGCGTCGCTTGAACTGATCAACTTCCGTCACCCGCTGTATGACCGCCTGTCGCCGGTTTACTTGGCTGACTATGTCGAGCTGGACGCCGGTACCGGTATCGTTCACTCGGCTCCGGCCTATGGTGAAGACGACTTCCGCACCTGCAAGCAGTACGGCATGCACAACGATGACATCCTCAGCCCGGTGCAGAGCAACGGTGTCTACGTTCAGGATTTGCCGTTCTTCGGTAGCCAGTTTATCTGGAAGGCCAACCCGGCCATCGTCGCCAAGCTGGAGGAAGTGGGTGCCCTGCTCAAGCATCAGACCATCCAGCACAGCTACATGCATTGCTGGCGCCACAAGACGCCGCTGATCTACCGTGCTACCGCCCAGTGGTTCGTCGGCATGGATGTGCCGGTCGCCGATGGCGAGACCCTGCGCGAGCGCGCGCTCAGGGCCATTGAAGAGACCGACTTTGTTCCTGGCTGGGGCAAGCAGCGCCTGCACAATATGATTGCCGGCCGCCCGGACTGGTGTATCTCCCGTCAGCGTAACTGGGGCGTGCCGATCCCGTTCTTCCTGCATCGCGAGTCGGGCGAACTGCATCCGCGCACCGTCGAGCTGATCGAGCAGGTTGCCCAGCGCGTGGAGCAGCAGGGGATCGATGCCTGGTTCAATCTGGATGCGGCCGAACTGCTGGGCGATGAAGCAGCCCAGTACGAAAAGATCAGCGATACCCTGGATGTCTGGTTCGACTCCGGAACCACCCACTGGCATGTTATGCGCGGCTCGCACCCGATGGGCCACGATCAGGGGCCGCGCGCCGACCTGTATCTGGAAGGCTCCGACCAGCACCGCGGCTGGTTCCACTCGTCGCTGCTGACCGGTTGTGCGATCGACGGTCATGCGCCTTATCGTGGCCTGCTGACGCACGGTTTCACGGTCGACGAGAAGGGCCGCAAGATGTCCAAGTCGCTGGGTAACACCATCGCGCCGCAGAAGGTCAACGACACCCTGGGTGCCGACATTCTGCGTCTGTGGGTGTCTTCGACCGATTACACCGCTGAAATCGCTGTGTCGGATCAGATCCTTCAGCGCAGCGCTGATGCCTACCGCCGTATCCGCAATACTGCGCGCTTCCTGCTGTCCAACCTGAGCGGCTTTGATCCGGCGACCGACGCCCTGCCGGCCGAGCAAATGCTGGATCTGGATCGCTGGGCCGTTGACCGTGCCCTGCTGCTGCAGCAGGAGATTGTCGAGGCCTATGAAACCTATCGCTTCTGGAATGTTTACCAGAAGGTGCACAACTTCTGTGTGCAGGAGCTGGGCGGCTTCTATCTCGATATCATCAAGGACCGTCAGTACACCACCCAGGCGAACAGCGTCGCGCGTCGCTCCTGTCAGACTGCGCTGTATCACATCGCCGAGGCGCTGGTGCGCTGGGTTGCGCCAATCCTGTGCTTCACCGCCGAGGAGCTTTGGCAGTACCTGCCGGGCGAGCGCAGCGAGTCGGTCATGCTCACCACCTGGTACGAAGGGCTTGAGGCGCTGCCGGAAGGGCAGGCGCTGGGTCGCGACTTCTGGGCCCAGGTCATGGGCGTGAAGGAGGCGGTCAACAAGGAAATGGAAAATCTGCGCAATGCCAAGGTACTGCGTGGCAACCTGGAAGCCGAAGTCACCCTCTACGCCGATGACAGCCTGCGCGCCGCGCTGGCCCAGCTGGGCGATGAGCTGCGCTTTGTGCTGATTACCTCGCAGGCTACCCTGGCACCGCTGGCCGAGGCGGGCGAGCAGGCGGTAGAAACCGAGGTTCCAGGCCTGAAGCTGCAGATCGTCAAGTCAGGCGCTGCCAAGTGTGCACGCTGCTGGCACCTGCGCGCCGACGTCGGCAGCCACGCCGCTCACCCGGACATCTGTGGCCGCTGCGTCGAGAACATCGAAGGCGCCGGTGAGGTACGCAAGCATGCCTGATGTCCGCAAGGGCAGTCTGATCTGGCTGGTGCTGTCGGCGCTGGTCATTGTGCTCGATCAGTTGACCAAATGGGTGGCTGTGTCGGAGCTGCAGCTGTATCAGCAGGTGCCGATCATCGATGACCTGTTCAGCTTCACCCTGGCCTACAACACCGGTGCCGCGTTCAGCTTTCTGGCCGACGCCAGTGGCTGGCAGCGCTGGCTGTTTGCCGTCATCGCAGTCGTTGTGAGCATAGTGCTGTGCGTCTGGCTGGCGCGTCTGGATCGCAGCAAAAAGCTTGAAGCCATCGCGTTGGCACTGATTCTGGGTGGCGCCATCGGCAACCTGTACGATCGGGTGATTCACGGCAAGGTGACCGACTTCATTCTGGTGCACTGGCAGCAGAGCTGGTTCTTCCCGGCCTTCAATATTGCCGACAGTGCGATTACCGTCGGTGCGGCATTGCTGCTGTTCGACATGTTTTTCGGCAGGAAGCCGGAGCAAAATTGATCGATGGCCCGCGCAAGCGGGCCCGGCTTTCCAGGCGAGATTCCCATGACAGAAACACGTATTGGTCACGAGTCCGAAGTAACCCTGCACTTTACCCTCAAGCTGCCCAATGGCGACGTGGTCGATACCACCACCGACAAGCAGCCAGCTACCTTCAAGGTGGGTGACGGCAGTCTGTTGCCCGGTTTTGAGCAGGTGCTGTTCGGTCTCAAGGCCGGTGACTGCCGCAGTTTCGAGATCGAGCCCGAGCGCGGTTTCGGGCCGGGCAATGAGCAGAATATCCAGACCATAGCCCGCGATCAGTTTGACGAAATGGAGCTGGAGCCGGGGCTGCTGGTGATCTTTGCCGACGCCGCCGGCGGCGAGTTGCCGGGTGTGGTCAAGCAGGTGCATGATTCGGTGGTCGAGGTCGACTTCAATCATCCGCTGGCCGGCAAGGTCATCACCTTTGATGTCGAGATCGTCGACGTCCGCTGAGCGCGTCAGCTCTCGGCCCATTCTTTCGATACTCCAGCGAGGCTTTTCATGCAGATCAAACTGGCCAACCCCCGCGGCTTCTGCGCCGGTGTCGACCGAGCCATCGAGATCGTCAATCGCGCGCTGGAAGTGTTCGGCCCGCCGATCTACGTGCGTCACGAGGTAGTCCATAACAAGTTTGTGGTCGAGGATCTGCGTAATCGTGGCGCGGTATTTGTCGAAGAAATCGATCAGGTGCCGGATGACGTGATCGTTATCTTCAGCGCCCACGGCGTGTCTCAGGCTGTGCGTCAGGAGGCGGCAGATCGGGGTCTCAAGGTGTTTGACGCCACCTGCCCGCTGGTGACCAAGGTGCATATGGAAGTAACCCGCTATAGCCGCGAAGGGCGCGAATGCATCCTTATTGGTCACGCTGGTCACCCTGAGGTCGAAGGCACCATGGGGCAGTACGACGCCAGTAACGGCGGGGCAATCTATCTGGTTGAGGACGAGGCGGACGTCGAACGCTTGCAGGTGCAAGACCCTGAGCGCCTGGCGTTTGTCACCCAGACCACCCTGTCGATGGATGATACTGCGCGGGTGATCGACGCGTTGCGTGCACGCTTCCCGTCGATTGACGGGCCACGCAAGGATGACATCTGCTACGCCACCCAGAACCGCCAGGATGCCGTCAAGCAACTGGCTGCGTCCTGCGATGTGGTGCTGGTGGTCGGCAGCCCGAACAGCTCCAACTCCAATCGCCTGCGCGAGCTATCCGAGCGTATGGGCACGCCTGCCTACCTGATTGATGGTGCCGAAGAGATTCAATCAGCCTGGCTGGAGGGCGCGCAGAATGTCGGCGTCACCGCAGGTGCCTCGGCACCGGATGTGCTGGTGCGCCAGGTTATCGCCCACCTGCACGCCCAGGGTGCCACCGGCGCAGAGGAGCTGGCGGGCAAGGAAGAAAACATCGTCTTCAGCATGCCGAAAGAGCTGCGGGTGGTACAGCTGTAGGGGCGAGATACGCTGCGCCCGCGAATACGGTGCCGGCAGACCGCCGGGTGCGGCAACAGCCTGCGCATCTACCTTGCGGCCACGACATGTCGTGGCCCTGCAAAATCACGAAATATGAAACACCGCGGCGATGCATTGTAGGGGCGCGGCATGCCGCGCCCGCAGGCGTTGCGCTGTCGTTGACCGCAGGCGTTGCGCTGTCGTTGACCGGGCGCTTACTGGCTGCCCTTCCACAGCCCCCTGATGGCCGCAATGCCCTGTGCGCCTGCATGGTGGGCGGTATTCAGCTCGGCCAGCGTCAGTCCACCCAGCAGGTAGGCGGGCAGGCGGCAGCGTGTCAGCAGGGCGTGGGCCTGCTCCCAGCCGAGGGGCAGAGCGTCGGGATGGGTTTGTGTGGGCAGAACCGGCGACAGCGTTACAAAATCCACTCCCAGCGCTTCCGCCATCTGCAGCTCCTCTGCGTTGTGGCAGGAAGCTGCCAGCCAGCGGTGCTCTGGCAGCGGACGAACTGGTGTCGGCTGTTGGGCAAATTCGCGAAGCTGGGCAGCCGTCAGGTGCCAGCCGGCGCCTTCCATCACTGGTGCCTGATCACCCTTCAGCATAAATATGGCCTGGTCACCCCAGCGGGCCATCACCTGCTCGCACAGCGCCCGGTAGCGCGCGTCATCCAGCTGTGTCTGGCGCAGCTGGATCAGTCGCATGCCTGCCGCAACGGCTCGGCCAATGCCGTCCAGTACGTCGGGTTCGTCCAGACCCGGAGTCACCAGATAGCGGTCAGGCAACTGCGCGGCGGTGACGATCGGCTGATTGGCTGCCGGAAAGCTGAAGTCGTTCAGCTGTTGTTCGGTTACCCAGCGCACCGGTTGCCCCTCGGCGCCATGTGCGTCGCCGCTGAAGCTGCTGACTTCCCATACATCCAGACGAATCTGTTTGTCTGTGTAGTCATGCTGCAAGTCGATCAGCGGGCGCGCGCTGATCACGGTTATCCCCAGCTCTTCCCTCAGCTCCCTGCGCAGCCCATCGAGGCGGGTCTCGTCTGCTTCAAGCTTGCCGCCGGGAAACTCCCATAATCCGCCCTGATGCGCATTGTCCGGGCGCCTGGCGATCAAGATCCGGCGCTGGGGGTCACGAATGACCGCCGCCATCACGTGAATGCGGCGCATGCTCAGCGCTCCGGCAAGTCGTCGGAAAAGATATCCTGCTCGTCGTCCTGACGGCCTTCAATCACGTGCTCTTCAGCCGCCCAGGCGCCCAGATCAATCAGCCGGCAGCGATGGCTGCAGAAGGGCCGTTCAGGGAAGCTGTCGTCCCAGGTGACCGGTGCCTTGCAGGTGGGGCAGTTGACCGTCAGCGTCATGCTTGGGACTCCAGCAGTTTGAGATAGCGCTGGTGCAGCGCGTCGACCTGGGCGTGCAGTGCCGCCAGGTCGCTGTCGTTGGTGAGGACGTCGTGGGCATGGCGCAAGCGTTCTTCCCGCTGGGCCTGGGCCTGCATGATGGCGCGCACCTGTGCCTCGGGC
Organism: Halopseudomonas sp. MFKK-1; assembly: GCF_027474385.1. Taxonomy (NCBI): domain Bacteria; kingdom Pseudomonadati; phylum Pseudomonadota; class Gammaproteobacteria; order Pseudomonadales; family Pseudomonadaceae; genus Halopseudomonas; species Halopseudomonas sp. MFKK-1. The sequence continues at coordinate 270,551 of NZ_CP114836.1, read as the reverse complement.
ACCGCATCGCGCTGAACGGTGCGTGCGAGCTGCATGGCTTCGGGCACATCGACCACGATGATGCGCTTGGTCAGACTATTCTGGCCTGACTCGACCAGCAGTGGTGAGACCAGCAGCGCGTAAGGCGAGCGGGCGGACTGCAGATCGGTCATGATCTCTTCGCGAATCAGCGGGTGCAGCAACTGCTCCAGCCACTGGCGCTCCTGCGGTTCAGCGAATACCCGCTCGCGCAGGGCCGCACGATTCAGGTTGCCGTCCTCCAGCAGGATGGCATCGCCAAAGCGGTCGACAATATGGCTCAGGGCTGGCTTGCCCGGCTCAACCACAACACGGGACTTGAGGTCGGCGTCCACAACGTGGATGCCATGTTCGGCAGCAAAGCGATTGGCAGCAGCGGTCTTGCCACTGCCAATGCCGCCAGTCAGGCCTATGATCATCGGGTACGGATCCTCGGGATGGATGCCGGCTGCTGTCAGAAACCGGCGAACTGCAGATACTGGCTGGTGATTGTCTCACCCCAGATCAGCGCTATCCAGCCGGCAATGGCCAGATAGGGCCCGAAGGGCAGTGGTGTGCTGTTGGCTGCACCACGTGTCTTGAGAATAATGATGCCGAGAATGGCACCCACCAGCGACGACAGCAGGATGGTCAGCGGCAGAATCTGCCAGCCACCCCAGGCACCAAGCATGGCGAGCAGCTTGAAGTCGCCGTAGCCCATGCCTTCCTTGCCGGTGATCAGCTTGAACAGCCAATACACCGACCACAGGCTGAGGTAGCCGGCAATGGCGCCCCACAAGGCGGTATTAAGGTCGGTGTAAAGGCCGATGCTGTTGGCGATCAGGCCCAGCCACAGCAACGGCAGCACAAGGTCATCGGGCAGTAACTGGGTGTCGGCGTCGATCATGCTCAGGCTGATCAGGCCCCAGGTCAGCAGCAGCATGCCGCCGGCCGCCCAGCCAAAACCGTAGTGCCAGGCTACTACCATCGACAGCGCCGCCGTCAGAATCTCGACCAGCGGGTAGCGGGCGCTGATTGGCGCCCTGCATTGGCCGCAGCGGCCGCGCAGCAACAGGTAGCTGATTACCGGCAGGTTCTGCCAGGCCTTTATTTCAGTCTTGCAGTGCGGGCAATGGGAGTGGGGCAGCAGCAGGTTGTAGGTGTCTGCGGCAGGGTGTTTTTTGTTGGGTTCGAGCAGCTCTAGAGCCTGTTGATGCCACTCGCGCTCCATCATGCGCGGCAGACGGTGAATCACCACGTTGAGGAAGCTGCCAACGATCAGGCCAATCAGCCCTGCGAGCAAAACAAAGGCCAGCGCGTGGCTGGCCAGATAGTCAAGGAGTGGCATGGGTCAGACAACGTTACCCAGCTGGAAGATCGGCAGGTACATGGCTACGATCAGGCCACCGACCAGAATACCCAGCACCGACATGATCAGCGGCTCGAGCAGGGTGGTCAGGTTATCGACCTTGTTGTCGACTTCGGCCTCGTAGTAGTCGGCCACCTTCTCCAGCATGCCATCAAGGTTACCGGACTCTTCACCAATGCCGGTCATCTGCACCGCCAACGAAGGGAAGACCTTGGTGGCGCGCATGGAAAAATTGAGCTGGGAGCCAGCAGATACATCTTCCTTGATTTTCATGACCGCGTTGTAGAACACCACGTTACCGGATGCGCCTGCGACCGAGTCCAGCGCATCCACCAGCGGTACACCGGCAGCGAAGGTGGTGGACAGCGTACGAGCATAACGCGCTACCGCCGCCTGATAGACAATGTCGCCAACAATCGGCGCCTTTAGCAGGGTGCGGTCCTCGAAATCACGGAAGGCCTTTGATCGTTGATGGGCTTGTGAGTAGGCGTAACCGATAGCAATCATCAGCACCAAGGCGACAAACCACCATGACTGCAGCCACTCGGATAGTCCGATCACAAATAGGGTAAAGGCCGGCAGTTCGGCGCCAAAGTTGGCGAACACTTCCTGAAATGCTGGCACAACCTTCAGAAGCATGACCGCCGTTACGATCACCGCCACCACAATCACCGCGATCGGGTAGGTCATGGCCTTCTTGATCTTGGCCTTGAGTGCCTCGGTCTTTTCCTTGTAGGTCGCAATGCGATCAAGCAGCGATTCCAGTCGTCCCGACTGCTCACCCGACTCAACCAGGTTGCAGAACAGATCGTCAAAATACTTGGGGTGCTGGCGCAAGGAGTCTGCCAGTGTGTTGCCGGCGGCAACGTCTGTCTTGATCTGCGTGACCAGTTTGCCAACGCTCGGGTTGTCCGCGCCTTCGGCAATGATCTCAAACGCCTGGATGATGGGGACACCGGATTCCATCATGGTTGCCAGCTGGCGAGTGAAAAACGCAATATCCAGTGGCTTGATCGGTTTTGGCCGCTTGCCGAACAAGGTTGATTCACGCTTGATCTTGGTGACCAGAATGCCCTGCTTGCGCAACTGGGTTTTAACCAGTGCGGCGTTCTCGCCCTGAAGCACACCATCGATCCTGGTGCCCTTGCGATCCTTGCCCTCCCACTTGAAGGGGTAGAGTTTTTCTTCCTTGGCCTTCCTGGCGGCGGGTTTCTTTTTCAGTGCGGCTTGTTGCGCCATGACTTAATCCTTGGTCACTCGGTTGACTTCCGCCAGGCTGGTCACACCTTCTTCCGCCTTCATCAGCGCGGACTGGCGCAAGTTTCGGAAACCCTCACTCTGGGCTACGTCGGAAATCTGGATGGAGTTGCCGTCTTCCATGATGATGCGCTGCATCGCCGGAGTGATCTTGACAACCTCATAGATACCAACACGACCTTTATAACCGTCTTTACAGTTTTCGCAACCCACAGGGCCGTAAATTGTTATGCCTGCATCAATTTTTTCCGGTGTGAAACCTTCTTCCAGCAGCACCTCGCGGGGCACATCCATGGGCACCTTGCAGGACTTGCACAGCCTTCTTGCCAGACGCTGGGCGATGATCAGGTTGACCGAGGTGGCGATGTTGAACGAGGGCACACCCATGTTGCGCAGACGCGTCAGCGTCTCGGCGGCGCTGTTGGTGTGCAGGGTGGACATCACCATGTGGCCGGTCTGTGCGGCCTTGATCGCGATTTCGGCGGTTTCCAGGTCGCGGATCTCACCCACCATGATGATGTCCGGGTCCTGACGCAGGAAGGCGCGCAGCGCCTGGGCAAAATCCAGACCCTGCTTGGGGTTTACGTTGACCTGGTTGATGCCCTCAAGGTTGATTTCGACCGGGTCCTCGGCGGTGGAGATATTGCGCTCCATGGTGTTCAGGATGTTCAGGCCGGTATACAGCGATACGGTTTTGCCCGAGCCTGTCGGGCCGGTAACCAGAATCATGCCCTGCGGTCTGGCAAGGGCCGCCATATACATCTGCTTCTGATCGTCTTCATAACCCAGCGCGTCGATACCCATCTTGGCGCTTTCGGAGTCGAGAATACGCAGCACCACCTTCTCGCCCCACAGCGTCGGCAGGGTATTGACCCGGAAGTCGATGGCCTTGCTCTTGGAAATCTTCAGCTTGATGCGGCCATCTTGCGGCTTGCGGCGCTCAGCCAGGTCCATGGATGACATCACTTTGAGGCGCGCAGCGATACGCACGCCCAGCTGCACGGGAGGCTTGGCTACCTCGTGCAGCACGCCGTCGGTACGGAAACGTACACGGTACATCTTTTCATAGGGTTCAAAGTGCAGGTCAGATGAACCCATGCGCACGGCGTCAAGCAGCATCTTGTTGACGAAGCGAACTATGGGCGCGTCGTCGGCGTCAGTGCCTCCGTCCGCACGGTCTTCATCCTTGACCGATTGAACGTCAAGCTCGTCCAGATCTGCATCGCCAATGTCGCCCAAGCCACCGGTCGGGCTGTCGAGGTATTTTTCGATAGCGCTCAGCAGCTTGTCGTCTTCGACGATCACCGCGTCGGTCATCAGGCCGGTGTGGAACTGAACATCACTGAGGGCCTGCTGATTTGTTGGATCAGAAATGGCCAGATACAGGCGTGAGCCGCGCTTGAACAGCGGCATCACATTGTGCTGGCGCACCAGCTTCTCACTGACCAGCTCCTTGGGTTGAGCTTCCTTGTCCAGAGCGCTGAGGTCGAAGTAGGGGTAGCCGAATTCTTCAGCGCAGGTCATTGCCAGCGAGCGGGCATCTGCCAGCTTCTTCTGCACCAGATGGGTGATCAGCGGAATTTTGTCCTGACTAGCCTGCTGGCAGGCTTTCGCAGCCACGTCGGCCTGAATAAGGCCTTCCTGCACAATACGCCGTGCGAGCCCTGAAAGAGCGGGGGTTTCCATGTGGCAATAGTCCTGAATTTCAAAAGCATTAATGCTGCAGACTATAGTACAGACGCCGCCGGGATTGAACTGTCCGGGTGGGCCTCCTGTGCGCGGGTTATCAGTGGGTAGCATGCGCCGGCGGCGCCGGTGTGACAAAAATTGTCACATTCTGTCGTGTGCTGTCTTGAGGAGTGCACCCAGACGCTTTTGTGCAGCGGTACACAGGCCGCAACACAGCGCTTTGCACATTGGTCTGGTTTTTGCTTTCATTCCTTCAGCCGCTTGGCTATTTCACTTAAAGGAGTAAACACATGAAAGCTCAAGTTCAAAAGGGTTTTACCCTTATCGAACTGATGATCGTGGTTGCGATCATCGGTATTCTGGCTGCTATCGCGCTGCCGGCCTACCAGGATTACACCGCTCGCGCCAAGATGTCTGAAGTTGTTCTGGCTGCCAGCTCTGCACGTACTTGTGTAACTGAAACTGTCCAGTCAACAGGCCGAGACGCTGATCTTACTCAGTGCGGTGGCGACTTCACTGCAACCAAGTACGCGACCGACTTGCAAGTTGATGCTGATGGCATTGTTACCGTTGATAGCCAAAGCGATATCGCTGGTGTGGAAATTGAACTGTCACCGGTTTATCAGGGTTCTTTCCACATCACCGAGTGGATTTGCTCTGGCAACATCAGCGGTAATGCCAAGAATGCCTGGCTGCCGGGCTCCTGCCGTTAATGCAGTCGAGCTTTTGAGTTGAAGAAGCCCCGCTTTGCGGGGCTTTTTTATGGTAAGGGAATATGGCGTGTGGAATGCAATGACTAAGGTGGCTGGAGTTAGATTTCTGCTTGTATTGCTAGCGCTGGCTTTGCTTTTTTGGGTCTACAGGCAGGGCTTTGGTGGCGCACTTTATTACGACGACTACGGAAATCTGGAAGGTCTCAGCAAAATAGTTGATCTGCACTCCGCAAAACAGTTTGTATTTGATGGTTTTGCCGGGCCGCTAGGTAGACCGATTGCGCTTGCTTCCTTTGGTTTGCAGGCATCTGGCTGGCCGGATAACAGCGCATCGCTGTTGTTTGTAAATGCCCTGGTTCATATGGCAAACGCTTTGCTGTTAGGTGTGCTCGGCTATATGTGTTTGCGGCTTTGCCTATCGTTCTCCAGTCCTCAGGCATTTTGGGCTGCATTTGGTTCTGCAGTGCTTTGGGCTGGCCTGCCTCTATTGGCGTCAACCTCCCTGATTGCGATCCAGCGCATGACGGGTCTCGCTGCACTATTCAGTATTTTGGGACTGGTTGGCTTTACATGGGCCTACAGGCTTTACGCAGGCTCTCCCGTTCGTGCGCTGTTCTGCCAATTTACTTTTCTTGGGCTGGGTACTTTGCTGGCGATGTTCAGCAAGGAAAATGGAGCGTTAACGCCACTCTTTGCGCTGGCTATTGATGTTCTGGTGCGCAAGGAAGGGCTCCGGTCGGCAGATCATTGGGTCCACAAACTGCGGTTTGCAGTGCTGATGCTCGCGTTGGTGGTGTTCCTGGTTTATCTATCGCCGTTGATGCGTGATTATTTGTCGGTATCTGATGTGCGGGGCTATAGCGCCTGGGAGCGGCTGCAAATTCAGCAAGGAGTGTTGTGGGAATACATCCGCGCATTCATCGCGCCGCTGCCTTCGCTGTTTGGCCCCTTTCATGATGACTATCCGCGCACCGTAGATGGTATATCGTCCGGTGTTGCTGCGCTTGCATGGTTGTTGAGTCTGGTAATTGGTATATGGCTGCACGTAAGCGGCAAGAGTCGCTGGCCGCTGTTTGCGGTGCTCTGGTTCATGTTCGGGCATCTGCTGGAGTCCACTACCATTCAACTGGAGCTGTATTTTGAACACCGCAATTATCTTCCGGTGTATGGGGTTTGCCTTGCATTAGCCGCGGCGGTTGCCAGTGTGCCTGCGGCTTATCGGCGACTGGCCGTATTTTTGTTTGCGTTGTTCGTTCTACTGCAATGGGCTGTTTTGCTGTCTGTTACCAGTATGTGGGGGCAGCCAATGAAAGCGGCCAACGTATGGGCAGCAGAAAGGCCCGCCTCTTCACGTGCAGTGACCCATGCGGTGTTCCTGGAGCTGTCTGAAGCAGATAACAATGTAGCCGACCTGAATTATCAGTACATTCGCAGGCAGCGATATGAGTACACGCTTTCGCTTCTGGATCGAACCATCCAGCATTGCCCCGGTTGCGTCAGCGTTCGACTTCAGGCAGTCGGATACGTCTGCAAATTGAACCGGTTTGACGAGGCAAAGGCGCGCTTGCGTGATACGGTTTCCTTTGCGGCGGGCGCAGAAAAGCCACGATCCGTTGTCGACGGTCTGTTCGGTCTGCGCGAACTGATTCAGGAGGGCGGGTGTGGTGATCTGAGTGGTGATGACCTTCTTGCATTGATCGAGGCGCTTTCCGGCAGCCAACTTTTCAAAATAAATCACATCAGCACCCGAATATACTTCCTGGCTGCGGCGGTGGCTGAGGATTTGGGGCGCGCCTCAGATCGGGATGCCTATCTTCTCAAGGCTGAGGCGTCTTCACCCGTCGCGCTTCCGGTTTTGCAATATCAGCTGAAGGTGGCGATGGTGGCCAGTAAATTTGATCAGGCGCTCGATGCAATTAACCGACGATATCCCCTGGTGGTTGAAAACAAAGGGGTCATGACTCAAGCGCTACTTGATGAAATAAAGGCTGGCGTTCTTGAAGAAATGACTCAGGTGTCAACTGATGGATCGCAGGAGCGAGGCGAATGATCGAAGTTGTAGTGACGGAATCTGATGTATCCATCGTGATTCCCGCGAAGAACGAAGCAGCGAGCTTACCTGCATTACTTGAGCAACTCCGTGCTGTTGGTGAGTGGCGGGAAATAATCGTAGTAGATGATGGGTCCAACGATAAAACGGCCACAGTCGCGGAAGCGGCAGGCTGTGTTGTGCCTCGTCATCCTTACAGTAAAGGTAATGGCGCAGCGATCAAAACCGGCGCAAGAACTGCGAGTGGTGACGTAGTCGTCTTTATGGACGCTGACGGGCAGCACGATCCGGCAGATATCCAACGCCTGCTAGAACGTATCAATGAGGGCTACGATCTTGTTGTGGGGGCACGTCAGCGCGGCTCGCAAGCCAGTGTCGGACGTGGGTTGGCAAACGGCCTCTACAATCGGCTGGCCACCTATATGACAGGGCACAAAGTAGAAGACCTGACCTCCGGTTTTCGTGCCGTTCGGGCGGATAAGTTTCGGGAGTTCCTCTACCTGCTGCCTAACGGATTTTCCTACCCCACCACCTCTACCATGGCATTTTTTCGGGCCGGATACTCGGTTGCATACGAGCCAATTCATGCCGCTCAGCGTGTTGGGAAAAGTCATATCAAGCTGTTGAAGGATGGCGTACGGTTTTTGCTGATCATCTTCAAAATCGGCACCTTGTATTCGCCGCTGAAGCTGTTTGCGCCGGTGTCGGCTCTGGCCTTTCTGATTGCGACTCTCTGGTATGGATACACCCTTGTGATGGAGGGGCGGTTCACCAATATGAGTGCGCTGCTGTATACCGGAAGTGTGATGGTCTTTCTGATGGGGCTCATTTCTGAGCAGATTACGGCATTGATGTATAAGGACGCCCGATGAGAAAGGGCATGTACCAGGACATTGATTTTTTTGGCAGACCCAACGAAGGCGCTGCCGGTGCCTGTACTTGCCTCCAGTTAAGTGATGACTCATGAATATCACGATTGTCGGTGCCGGCTATGTCGGTCTTTCCAATGGTGTGCTGCTCGCCCTCCATAATAGCGTTACTGTCCTGGACGTCATTCAAGTCAAGGTGGATCAAATTAATGATCGCCGTTCGCCTATTGAAGACAAAGAAATTCAGCAATATCTGGCCAATGAAAACCTCCATCTCAAGGCTACCACGAACGAGCAGGAGGCCTTCAGCGATGCGGACATAGTGATCATTTGCACTCCCACCGATTACGATCCGCATACCAACTCCTTCAATACCCGAAGCGTCGAGGCTGTTGTCGAAGCAGTTTTGGAGGTTAGCCCTGACGCCTTGATGGTAATTAAATCCACCGTTCCTGTGGGCTATACCCGCAGCCTGAGCGAAAAATACGGCATCGAGAATCTGATTTTCTCACCGGAGTTCCTGCGCGAAGGTAAAGCCTTGCACGACAATCTGTATCCTTCGCGGATTGTCGTTGGCGAGCGCTCATCGCGTGCTGAAAACTTCGCCAGATTGCTGCAACAGGGAGCGATCAAGCAGGACGTGCCGCTACTGTTCACCAACAGTACTGAAGCAGAAGCCATCAAGCTGTTTGCCAATACGTACTTGGCTATGCGTGTGGCCTACTTCAATGAGCTGGACAGCTATGCCGAGATGCATGGTCTGGATACCCAGCAGATCATAGAAGGCGTTTGTCTGGATCCGCGAATTGGCAACCACTATAACAATCCCAGCTTTGGTTATGGCGGATACTGCCTGCCCAAGGACACCAAGCAGCTCCTAGCGAACTACGCAGATGTGCCCAGTACCCTGATTCGCGCTATCGTGGATGCCAACACTACCCGTCAGGAGTTCATCGCAGAGTCAGTACTCAAGCGCCATCCTCGGGTAGTCGGTATATATCGTTTGGTTATGAAGTCCGGTTCCGATAACTTCAGGGACTCAGCCATCCTGGGCGTAATGAAGCGCGTGAAGGCCAAGGGGATTGAAGTCGTAATATACGAGCCGAGCCTGAAGGCAGATAGTTTTCTGGACTCCAGGGTGATTGCTGATCTTGACGAGTTCAAGCGAATTAGTGATTTGATTATTGCCAACCGCCAAGCGGGTGCTTTGCAGGACGTGGTAGGCAAAGTTTATACCCGCGATCTATTCGGTAGTGATTGAGTAATGAAAATCTGTGGTTGCAGATTCAGGCCTGCTATTGCTAAGCCGAGGTTGCTTGCTGACATACAGGTAGTAGAGGGAAACTCCAGTAAATCTGCTTCCTTTGCTACACCCGTGAGGCGGTAGCTATGCCAAGACGCCTAGTCATTACCTTCAAAAATAATAGGCTCTGATAAATGCTTGCAGTGCAGCTTAAATGAAAAAAGTAATTATTTTTCGCAATGATCTTTTGTTTCGGTCAGAGACCTTCATCAAGGAACAAGCACGATTTCTGAGTCGCTGGCAGCCGGTGCTCGTTGGCTATGATCAGGTAAAAGATGGTCTTGATCTTAGCGGCCTAGAATTCAGAATCATCCCTGGTGCGGCGAGCAGGACTATTGGGCGATATGCATTGCGCTTGCTCCGTATGCTTGGCCTCCCTCATCAGTCTACCGTGGAAGCCTTGCGGGCTGTTGATGCGCAATTGGTTCATGCACACTTTGGCACCGATGCCACAGATATCTGGCCAAGTGTGAAAGTCCTCGGATTGCCAATGGTGGTGACTCTGCACGGTTACGACATAAACATCCATCGTGAATGGTGGGAGTCTGGTCGAGGTGGCATCCATCGCAGGGTGTATCCACGTCGGCTACTCAAGATGGCGCAAGACCCTACCGTTCATTTCATCGCCGTATCCCAAGCGATCAAGCGTCGAGCCGTCGGATACGGGATTCCGGAAGACAAGATCACAGTTTGTTATACAGGCGTAGATACCGAACGTTTCAAGCCGGGAGGTCTACCGATTGACCAGCGTGGTAAGCGGATCCTGTTTGTTGGGAGGATGGTTGACAAGAAAGCCCCCCTGCTGCTGATCCGAGCCTTTTCAGAAGTGCGCAAGCAAGTCGCTGATGCGGAACTGGTCATGATTGGCGATGGCCCGTTGCTCGAGGGCGCACGGCAGCTGGCACAAGATTTGAACATACCGGTTGAGTTCTGTGGGGCCCAGAACTCTAATTATGTTTTGACAGAGCTTAATCGGGCGCGTGTTTTGTGTTTGCCAAGTGTGACTGCAGACAACGGTGATGCTGAAGGTTTTGGTCTGGTCATTCTTGAAGCGCAAGCCAGCGGCGTGCCAGTCGTCACGTCGGCACAAGGCGGCGCTGATGAAGGTGTGTTGAATGGATGTACTGGCTATACCTTCGAGGAATGCGACTTGCACTCGATGGTGCAGGGGCTACTTGGTTTGATCGGCACTGCTGCCGACCTGATGGGCACGTCTGCAGCAGCTGTTCAGTATGTGCAAGACCGTTTCGATGTACGAGACTGCTCTGCATGTCTTGAACATATCTTCGATAGAGTCACTGCAACTGAGAGACGGATATGAAGGCGATGATTAGAAAGTTTTTGGAGAGTCACTTCCCCCGCAAGCCGTTTTCGTCGCAGGAATACTGGGGGCAGCGCTACGAGTCCGGTCGGAATTCAGGCCCCGGCTCATACGGCCACTTGGCCGAGTTCAAGGCATCTGTTTTAAACGCGTTCGTCGCAGAGAATAATGTCTCTTCGGTTATGGAGTTCGGTTGCGGTGATGGAAACCAGCTCACCTTGGCAGAGTATCCGACTTATATCGGTTACGACGTCAGCCCGGAGGTTATTGCTATATGCCGTGAGCTATTTCATGAGGATGCATCGAAGAAATTTTTCCTTGCCAATGAGTATGCTGGTCAAACGGCTGAGTTGACATTGTCACTTGATGTTATTTATCACTTGGTTGAGGACGATGTTTTTGACGAGTATATGCGCCGTTTGTTTAATGCATCGTCGAGATTTGTAGCGATTTATTCATCTAATCAAGACGAGCCAATAGCTCCCGTTGCCAAACATGTTTTCCATAGAAGGTTTAGCAGTTGGATAGAAAAAAACGCGCCGCAATGGAGCTTGGTGAGCTGTACTCGAAACCCCTATCCGTACAACGGTGATTCGACGAAAACGTCTTTCGCCGATTTCTATTTTTACAGCATGGATTGAGCTCTGTGTATTCGGAAAGCCGCATTAGCCATAACTGGCTCATAAAGAAGGCTGTAAACAATAAAGTCCGCGCACGCTTACCCGAGCTATCCGGGCGTGTGATTGATCTAGGCTGCGGAGTGCGCCCCTTCGAGAAGGACATTCTTGAGCATGCAGATGAGTATGTAGGGGTAGACTGGGGTAATACGCTTCACGGACTTAAGGCCGATATCGTGGCCGACCTCAATCGCCCGCTGCCCATCGCTGATGAAACGGCAAGCCACGTTGTCAGCTTTGAGGTGCTTGAGCACCTGTCTGAACCGCAGGTGATGCTGGCTGAAACCGTCCGCATCTTACGAAGAGGCGGGCAGGTGACGCTTTCTGTGCCTTTCCAATGGTGGGTCCACGAAGCCCCTTGGGACTATTACCGCTACACGTGCCATGGGCTTGAGTACATGCTGCGCAAGGCCGGGTTTACCGATGTCGTGGTGTCGCCGACCACCGGATTTTGGTCAATGTGGCTGCTCAAGCTCAATTATCAAACGCTGCGACTGGCAAGAAGAGGGCCGCGCCCGGTCAGGCTTGTGATGCGCACTTTGCTAATCCCGTTCTGGTGGTTGAATCAACATCTTGCTCAGGCTATTGATCGATTCTGGCCAGAAGAGAGTGAGACTGCTGGCTATTTTGTGACCGCCACTAAACCATGACACTGCGCAAAGCGACATTCTCTGCGGCCCGCTGGACTACGATTTCAGCGATTATCCGTGCCGGTATGCAGATTCTACAAATGGCGGTCCTCGCACGCTTATTGACTCCTGCGGACTTCGGCTTGATGGCCATGGCGGGAGTGGCTGTGGCGATTGCGTTGCTGTTTTCAGACCTTGGCCTCAGCAGCGCGCTGATGCACTTCCCGCTGCCTGATCGTGCCACATTGTCAACTTTGTTCTGGCTGAACTTGGCATTTTCCTGGCTGCTGGCGCTGCTGTTCGCTGTGTCGGGTTGGCCGCTATCTTATGTCTATGATCAGCCTGATCTGCTGCCGGTGTTGGTCTGGCTTTCGGCTAGTTTCCCGATTGCTGCGCTCGGGCAGCAGTTTCGAGTGTTGGCAGAGAAGGAGCTGCGTTTCAATATTCTGGCGCAGAATGAGATTGCCGCTGTAGTGGCGGGTACTGCTATTGCCGTCGCCGCTGCAGCATTTGGCTGGGGTGTTTTCGCGTTGGTGGCTGCCATGCTGTCAACAGCCGCGATCAACTCGATGCTGGCGTGGTGGCGATTATCTTCAGGTCTTCGCCCTAAGGCCTTTTTTCATTTACAACTTGCGCGCCCGTTCGTCGAGTTTGGTCTGCATCGTGTTGGAGACAGTTTTTGGAACACGGTTCGCATGCAAGCCGACGTGTTTGTAGCGGGCCTGTTTGCTATGCCCGCTGCGGTGGCTGCTTACGCGGTCCCACGTGATTTGACTTTGAAGATTGCCAACGCTGTTATCAATCCGGTTATTACCCGTGTCGGCTTACCTGTCATGACTCGCCTGCAGGACGATGCGACTGCGTTACGTCAGGTCTACCTGAAGACATTGGCGTTGACTGCTTCGTTCAACTTCCCGCTATATGCGCTGCTGGCTTTGTTTCCCCAGCAAATTGTTTTCCTGTTTCTTGGCGACCAATGGGCAGGCGCTGATTTCTATCTCCGCCTGTTCGCTTTATGGGGGCTAGTCCGCTCCACAGGCAATCCTTCCGGTAGCTTGCTATACGCTGTGGGTATGGCTCAGCGTGCTCATGTGTGGAACCTACTCCTGTTTTTCGTCACCGTTCCGTTACTGTGGGTGGCGGCCAAGCTTGGAGGTTTGTTTGCACTGGCCTGGACAATGCTAGTTTGGCAGGCTGTGGTGTATATTTTGGCTTGGCGATTTCTCATTCAGCCAGCCTGCGGTGTGGATTTCGTGACGTACAATGGCAGCATGATTCCACCACTGTTATCTACCGCATTGGCATCGGCTCTTGCCGTTGGTGCTGTTAGTCTTCTGCCAGCATCAGTGCATCTGCCCCTTGGTTCTCTGGTGCTCGGCGGTGCGTATCTGCTGTTGAGCTGGTACTTCAACCGACAGTGGATCGAAGTCATGACGGAATTACTTCGTATCCCTATGCTTGCCCGCAAAAAATGAGATGAACATGCTCCGACCTCAACTGACCAGTGTCATTATTCCCGTGTTCAACGACGTAGAGGGTATCACCAGAACACTTGAAGGGATTAAACGACAGTCGTGGCCGATGAGTGGTATCGAGGTGATTGTTGTAGATAACGGCTCTGAGCAGCCGGTCATTCTCTCAGCCCAATATCCATTCCCGGTCCGGGTAATCAGATGCGAAACACCCGGTTCTTATGCCGCCCGGAATGCGGGCGCTGCGGTAGCGAAGGGTGAGGTTTTGGCATTTACTGATGCAGACTGCATACCCTGTGAGTCTTGGCTTGAGCGAGGTATAGCTTCACTGATTATGGGTGAAGGAAAATGGGCAGTGGGTGGAGAGGTGCTCTTTAGTTCAATAGAGTCACCTAGTAGTGTTGCCTTGTACCAGATGACTACAGGGTTCGGGCAAGAGAGTAATGTCCGGGATAAGGGGTTCTCTGCAACAGCTAATTTGTTCTCCACAAGAGCACAATTCGATAAGGTCGGACCTTTCGATGAGCGCCTTCTTTCGGGAGGGGATCGTGAATGGGCATGGCGAGCGAGCACCGTCGGCATCAGCATTAACTATCAACCAGATGCCGTCGTCTACACCGAGCCCCGACGCACCTTGGGAGGTGCTATTCGACAGGCACGGAGGGTAGTTGCAGGGCGGGCCGGGCTGCGTAAGCTTGGAGTAGCTCATATCGGCGATGCCGCAGTCGCTAAACAGCGTTCAGCTTTGGAGTCAGTTAAGTGGATTCTTTCACAAAGTAAGCTGAGTCTATGGGACAGGCTACGTGTACTGGCGGTTGCAACCTTGATTCGCGGTGCGGCTGGTATTGAAAGCCTTCGACTCGCACTAGGTGCGACACCCGAGCGCCGGTGAGGTGATGTCGCGATAAACATGCAGGTATTTTTTTATCATTTCGTTCTCGGAGAACCTTTCCTGCATACGGTAGGGTGCTACGCGGCACATGGCATCATGCAGCTGCCGGTTTTTCGATAAGTTTTTCAGGGCAGCTACGAAGGCGTCTACGTCGTTCAGTTCGCACAGCAATCCAGTTTCTCCGTGGTCAATTACCTCAGCCAGCGGACTGATATGTGTAGCCACTGCCGGCAGGCCGCATGCCATGGCTTCTATTGCAACCAGAGGATGCCCTTCACTGCGCGACGGAAATAGTAATGCGTCTGCATTATGCATAGCATCTGCCACTTCAGCATCACCTTGCAGTCGCCCAAGATCTATCATGTTGGGCGGCATTTGAGCCTTGTCCTTTTCTGCAGCATGACCGCCTGTATAGTGCAGCTCAAATTCGTCACCGAGCTCTCGCATGATGGGCGTCAGCAAATCTACTCCTTTACGAGCCATCCAACTGCCTACGAAGAGTAACCTATACGGCGTTGCTGAATTACGAACCGATTGGCCTGGTTTAAAAACCTCGTTATTTACGCCGTTGTGTATGACTTGGATCGGCACATCTATCAGGGTTTGCCTTGCGCTATCTGCGACAAATTGGCTTACCGCGATGACTTTATTTGCGCGTTTCATAATTCGACGCTCAATAGGCGCTATCCAGTGTTTATGGTAAGCCGCTCTAAGCCAGCCTTTGTAGCTTCGTGCGTCGGGGTGATGGATTGCGTGATGCAGCGTCGCTACCAACGGTAGGTGGCTCGGTATAAATCTAGGGTGTAGCCATGTATTCACGTGAACTGCTGTGGCCCAATCCGGTGCTTTAGGTGCACTCACGGTCCACGGAGCGTATTCTGCGCGGAGTGGTAACCAGGTTATCTCAGCCTTTATGCCTCGAGCATTTAGCCCTTTAACAAGGCGCTTGGTAAAGACATCAGTACCCGTATTTGTTTTTATGGTTGGAAACCAGATTGCTGGTGTCGTATGCATTTCAGTTTCCATTACTATCAGGGGCAGCCAAGGCCTTATGCACGCGTTCGCCGAACTTATTCCAAGCGAAACTCTGTGCAAATTCACTAGTGTCCGCTTGGCCCAGTGGCTGCAGCAGGAGCTGTAATGTACGGTCGCTCATTTCGCAGTAATTACCAATGGCTACCAGATAACCAGATATCCCATTGCGTAAGGCATCGACGATGCCTCCAGTAGCAAATGCGACCGTCGGTAGCCCATGCGCAGCAGCTTCGATAGCGACCATCCCAAAGCCCTCAGGGTCATCCGGAATATGGCGGACAGGGAATACGTGCACGTCAGCCGCTTCATAGGCCGTAGCCAGTTCAGTTGGGTCGGTGATGACGCCCAGGAAAATGATGTTTGCACTGACACCAGCCTTTTCTGCGGCCGCCTTGATGCTTTCGACTGTTTGAACTGCTGCACCTAATGAGTTTTTGGGCGCTTCTCCGACCACTACGAGCATTGCATCAGGCTCTGTGTTTACAACTGCAGGCAGGCTCAGTTCAACAAATTCGCGCAGACCTTTTCTGGTAGTAAGGCGGCCAACCGATAGCAGGATTTTCTTTCCAGTCAGGCCGTGCTTTTCCCTGAACTCGGCGATGCACTCGGCAGGCTGCGGGGCTTCAGGAATGCTGACGCCCGGGAACACGATACTCAGTTGCGCCTCGTTCACGCCTGCAGCTAACGCCAGTTGTCTGGTGGGGGTGCTGTTGACGGTGACATGATCCAACCGCTTGAAGGTCGGTCGCCACAGTCTTCGATATACAGCATGGTCCACGGTGATGTCGAAGCCGTGCAGGTAAGCGGCAGACTTGGCTCCGGCGAGCTTGCCAAGGATCCATGCTATGGGTGCGGTGAGCCCACTGCCGGCAAGAATGATATCTGGCCGCCAGCGGAGGGCAGTCCACAGGCCTTTGATAAACGCGATTATGAGAAATAGTGGTAAGGGTTTAAGCGGCGCTTCGGCAATGTGTACGTTATCGGGCTTTTGAGCGGCCGAGCCGCCCGGCCCAATTACTCTCACATCCGAGTATTTGGACAGCTCATCCGCCATGTGCCAGTTCAGCCGTTCCATGCCGCCCACCAGGGGGGGCAGGTTGCGGGTGATGATGAGTATGCGGCGTCGTGGAGTATCCAAGTGTGCCTTCGCTCTGTATTTGTGTTGTACCGATAGGGTTATATGTCTAGCGCTATGGCATGCCCAGTGCGACTCTCATATTGTTCGCCAAACTTGCCGCAAAACTGGCGGTGAGGTGCTGGTTGTCTCTAAATACAATGGCTCTATCTAGTAGAGCTGCGCATCGTTTGCCGGGGCATACTGCGTCGTTCAGGTCTATCAAGGTTGCGCCGGGTAGTGAGTCCACGGCCAGTTTTAATCCTGTCATCGCAGTTGCTCTTTGCGGGTTATCGGCAGGCGAGGTGCAAGTATCTTGCGGTAACGTCCGGACTTGTTCTATGCCTCCGTGTTCCTCAAGACAGGTGACGCCGTTGAAGGCAAGCCCGTAAGTTGGAGCGATTATTGCTATTTGCTTCGCCGACGAGAGCTGGCCCTCAATAATCCGTATGGTTCCCTCTGCCCACTGGTCGGTGGTCAGATCATAGCTGCCCGCAGAGCCGATTAGAATTAGATCTGGTTGTAGTTTACTCAGGTATGCAGCGGCACCTTTCTTCCATTCGCTGCACTCAGTGTAAATACGCCCAATGCGTTGGTAAAAGATGGGCTGATCCACTATTGGGCATGAGGATTTTGTGATCACTTCCAGTCGCCATTCGCCGCTGTCCAGGTCAAGTGCCTGCTTGATTGCAGGAAACCACTGTAGCCCGATACTGTCCCCCCAAACTACAGCAACCTTGGGGGCTTCCTTTGAGCCAAAGTGGCAGGTTTTTACCTGTGCGGATGCATACCAGTCATCGCAGCCATAGCGATAGATTTCTGGAGCGTCTGAACGGGCTAAGGCAAGAACAGATGGGGCCTCGGCGGCGATTTGGTCTGTGGCGCTGTTGTGCCACTTTATGAGCTGCACATTGATCAGCACGATAACAACAAGGCTGGCGACAATTTGCCATTTGGGGCTGACTCTTGCGTTTTGGTATTGCCGAATGGGATTCTCAACCAATCGGTACGATAGGTGTGCAAGAAGGAATGCGGTCAGTACCAGTGCTGCCTGGGAGTAAGCTGTCTTCTCTGTCAGGAGGTGCTGGCCGACGACGAGCACAGGCCAGTGCCACAGGTAGAGTGAATACGATATATCGCCAATGTACTTGAGCGGGCCGCGAGCTAGTGGCGTTGTGGCCGTGCAGCGGGCGCCGGGTGATACCGCAAGCAGGCAGATCGATGTTGCCAGGGTTGGAACAAGGCTTATCCAGTCTGGGTAACGTGTGTTTTCGCCGATTAACACTGCACTGACGAGAATGGCGGCAAGCCCCATGGCAAGCTGTATCGAAGTGACGATGGACGAAGGTGATACTGACCGTCTTGCCAGCAGCCAGGTGATTGCGCCCAAACCGAACTGCCAGATGCGTGCGGGCATAAGATAGAAGGCTTGGACCGGGTTGCTGTGGGCAAGCCACATGCATAAGGCTAGGCTTAGCAGGCTTATGGCCAGCAGTAACGGCAGGCGGTACTTGCTCGCAAGGGTGCAGACCAGCATGACTATCAGGGGCCAAAGCAGATAGAACTGCTCCTCCACCCCGAGCGACCAGGTGTGGAGAAAGGCATTCGCCAGAGAAGTACTCTCGAAATAGTTCTGTTCGGCAAAAATGAAGTAAAAATTACTGACCCAGGCTGCGGCGCTTGCTGCGGCCGATGCTTGGGCGGGGTGTTCGGCGACGGGAGTTAAGGCAAATATTGCCGCTGCCGAGACGACCAGCATGAGCATCAATGCGGGCATCAGCCGTTTTAGTCGGCGGGCATAAAAGCGTGATAGTGATAGCTCTCCTTCCTTCTCAATTTCGGTGATCAGCAGGCCCGTTATCAGATAGCCGGAGATAACAAAAAAGACGTCTACTCCGATAAACCCGCCGTAAAGAAAGGGCACTCCGGCGTGCGCAGCCAGAACCAGAATGATGGCTACAGCTCTGAGGCCCTGAATGCTTGGATTATACGGCAGTTGCTTGATGTGCTGACTCAAGGTGCGTCCTTGCAGGTTAGTTGGCTGCGCTTCAATTTTGCGTGGAAGGTAAGGCCAATAGGTTCATGTTGCCATTGGTGTATACCGCTTACTCTCACGCATTAACCACATTCTCCCCCTGCAGGCGGCCGCGGGTGTCGACGATCAAGGTCGCGTATTGTTGCAGCGCGCTGTAGTCGAAGGCGTCGTGGTCGGTGGCGAGGACGAGGCAGTCGTAGGCGGCGATGGTCTCGGCGGTCAGGGTGACGGACTGCAGGTCGAAATGGTAATCCCGTTTCTGCGGGAAGCTGGGTACGTGCGGGTCTGCGTAGGCGACTATGGCACCTTTGTTCTGCAGCAGTGACATGATTTCCACTGCGGGGGATTCCCGGGTGTCGTCGATGTTCTTTTTGTAGGCGAGGCCGAGCACCAGGATGCGGCTGCCGTTGATGGCTTTGCTTTTGCTGTTGAGGGCGTCGGCGACTTTCTGCACGACCCAGTGCGGCATGTAATGGTTGATCTCGCCTGCCAGCTCGATAAACCGGGTGTTGACGCCGTATTCCCTGGCCTTCCAGGTCAGGTAGAACGGGTCAATCGGGATGCAGTGGCCGCCGAGCCCCGGGCCCGGTGTGTAGGGCACGAAGCCGAACGGTTTGGTGGCGGCGGCCTTGATGACTTCGTGGATGTCGATGCCCATGCGGTCGGCGACAATTTTCATTTCATTGACCAGGCCAATATTGACCGCCCGGTGGATGTTTTCCAGCAGCTTGGTCATTTCGGCGGCGCGGGTGGTGCTGACGGGCACGAGGCGCTCGATGGCTTTTTCGTAGAGGGCGGTGCCGAGTTCAAGGCATTGTGGCGTCATGCCGCCGATAACTTTGGGAATCTGCGCGGTGGTGAAGTGCGCGTTGCCCGGGTCTTCACGTTCGGGAGAGTAGACCAGCGCGCAGTCCAGCCCGGGGGTAAAACCGCGCTCTGTGAGCCGGGGCGCGAGCAGTTCGTCGGTAGTGCCCGGCCAGGTGGTGCTCTCCAGGCTCATCAGTTGCCCCGCCCTGAAGTAGGGCAGTATGGCGTCGACGGTATTGGTGACGTAGCTGAGGTCGGGCTGATGGTGGCTGTCCAGCGGGGTCGGGACGCAGATGATCTGGGCGTCGACCTCGCGGGTGAGGGCAAAGTCGCTGGTGGCGATAAATCCTGCGGCTCTGGCACGCTGGATTTCGCTGGCCGTTATGCGCTCGATATAGCTTTGACCGCTGTTGAGACTGGTGACCTTGGCTGGGTCGATATCAAAGCCGATGACCCGGATGCCGACCTCGGCAAAGCGCAGCGCCAGTGGCAGGCCGACGTAGCCCAGCCCGTAGATGCCAATCACGCACTGGCCTGACTGAATGCGGCTGCGCAGGCTGGCCATGGCGCTGCTGGTTTGGGGCGAGGTGGGCATTCGGTGGGCTTTCCCTGTCGTGAGTATCTGTTGGCGATGATTGCAAAAGCCCGGGGCCTGGGCAAGGCGGATCTATGGGGGCTGTGCTGCCGATCACTGCCCGGTTGGCAGCACGCCTTTGTGAACGATCTCGCCCTTGCGCCACAACATCCATTCCCCTGGCTTATAGGCCTGCCAGTGTTCGTTGCTGGTCAGCGGTTCGGTGGCGATGACGGTGACGACGTCGTTGGCGGTGGTGTGCTGTTTGAAGTCGACTTCCAGTTCCAGGTCGCTGAGCTGTGCCGGGCCGAATGGTGCGCGGCGGGTGATCCAGTGGAGTTTGCTGGTACACAGGGTGAACAGCCAGTCGCCATTGCTGAGCATCAGGTTGCAGACGCCAAGCTTGCGCAGTGGGGCGCAGCAGTCGCTGAGTGTGTGGGTCAGGGCTTCGAGCGCAGGCGGTGCGGTGTAGCGGCTTGCCAGGGTGTTGAGCAGGTGACAGAAGAGGCGTTCGCTGTCGGTATCGCCAACGGCGGTGTAGGGCCCGGTTGACGGGGTGAAGTCGGTCAACTGGCCGTTGTGGGCAAAGGCCCAGTATTGGCCCCAGAGCTCGCGGGTGAACGGGTGGGTGTTGGCCAGGCTGACGCCGCCGACATTGGCCTGGCGGATATGGCAGATGACGTTCTCGGATTTGATCGGGTATTGCTCGATCAGACGGGCGATGGCGGAGCTGTGGCAGGGGTTGGCGTCGTGAAAGCAGCGCAGGCCCTTGCCCTCATAGAAGGCGACGCCCCAGCCATCCCTGTGCGGGCCGATCTCGCCGCCGCGGCGCATCAGGCCGGCAAAGCTGAAGCAGATGTCGGTCGGGACATTGGCGCTCATGCCGAGCAGTTCGCACATCGAGGGCTCCTGGCCGTGTTTAGGGGTTGGAGTGTGATGGTAGCACTGGGGAGGGCAAAGCTGGAGGCTTGAAGCTTGAAGCTTGAAGCTTGAAGCTTGAAGCTTGAAGCTGGAAGTCGTTGTTTTGTGTGGGTTGTTGGATTGTGTGCGGGGGGAAGGCTATGTGGTGTGGCGGCCACGACATGTCGTGGCCGTGCGGGGGATCAGGTAATCAGCTGCAGCTGCCGGTTTCCGTGCGGGTGACGGAGGGGCGGCCGGTGGCGGTGACTGAGACCACGCGCTCCTGGGAGCCGACGCTGGGGGTGGCGCGGCAGATGGTGAAGTCTGCTGCCGTTGAGCCGACGCCGCTCGGATCGAAGCTCAGCGTGGTTGCAGTCGTGTTGACCTTGAAGCCTTCAGGGACCGGACCTTCGCGGTGCACCACGGTGTTGTCGCTGGCGATCACGATCCAGCCGTCTTCCCAGTCGCCCGAGCAGCTGCTGTCATTATCCGAGGGGCATAGCTGGGTAGCCGCGTTGCGCTTGATCGCCTCGGAACGCGCCAGCATGACGGCCGCTGACAGATTATTGGCTGTGGCGCGCAGCTTGCTGTTCAGTGTGGTGTTGACGAACGAGGGCAGGGCGATGGTCAGCAATACCGCTGCGACGGTGATGGTAACCATCAGTTCGATCAGGGTGAACCCGCGGCTGCGCTGGGCAGCCGGGGTCGGGCGGTTGGCATTGAGCGCGCTCATTCTTCCAGGTTCCAGTAGATCCGGCTCTTGGGTACCGCGGTAGTGCCGGGGGTTTCCGGTTCCCGGCCCGCGAGCGGTGAGTCCGCATCGCCACCGATAATGAACGGCACGGTAGTACCATCATCCAGCTGGACCATGCCGGCGACCGGTGAGGGTGGCAGGCCGCCGCCCGGGATCTGGGCGCTACGGGTGTCGTTCGCGGCAGCTGCATTTTCATAGCTCACGTTATAGACGCGTGCGGTGCCCAGGTTGTTGGTGCATTCGCCAGGTTCTGCCGGTGTCGGCTGGTTGGTACTGAAGGTTGTGATGCCGAACACGGTGATGGCCGAGGTGACAACCTGCTCGCCTTCGTTCAGGTACAGATACCAGCCTTTGGTGCTGGCCAGTGCTTCGGCGCTGGGGTCTGCTTCTGATGCGATGGGCGTCAGCGAGTTGAGGCACAGCCGGTTGACGCCGCAGTTGGCGTTTTCCGATGTCAGCCAGGTGGACTCGGTCGGACGATCCTGAATCATGAAGAAGTAGTTGTCGACTTCTGATGCATCACCGAGTGGTTTTTCCCGGTCGCCGGAGCCCAGCAGCAGATAGTAGGTGTTGTTTTTCAGCACCACGTCCGGTGCGTACAGGAACTTGCGGTTCCGGTTGTTGCAGGTGCTGGTGGCGGTGTCGCAACCCAGTGAGGCGATCTGAGTCAGGACCCAGTTGGCCGGCAGGGTTTCGTTGATGGGCGCGCCATTCTGGCCGGAGAGGCGATAGACGTTGCCGCCCATGTCGGCAGTGTAGGCGTACATCAGCATGCCATTGCCGTTGGTGACCGGCGTAATGTCGGCTACCACGCCCCGTGTAGTTTCGAAGGACTTGAGCACTGCTCCTGTGTCGGCATCCATGACGTAGACCGCGTTGCCCTTGTTGCTGGCACTGCAGGTATGCGGGAAGGTGTCTTCACACGGATCATAGCCACCGCTGACCAGCAGCAGCGGCGACTGCCCGCTTTCATAGCCGGCAGCCTTGACGATGGTCGGTGCTGCCCAGGTCTGGCCAAGATCGCTCAGGCCGGTGTCACAGGTGCCGTTGAAGCAGCCTTTGCGCCACTTGAGTACTGGTGATTCCGGGTCAATCACATCAAAGGCGTAAATCGATTCGCCGCCTCGGCGCATGGATGCGAAGATCCAGGCGGTGCCGAGGGTGGGATCGGTGGGAGTATCTTTCGCCTGATAGGCGACGATAGGACCGTCGAAACCGTAGTTCTTGCGGTTGCCTTCCTCTTCGATCTGCAGCCCGGGGTAGTAGATTTGCTGGGTGTTGTCGCGCAGGCGCTTAATGTGCGGGTAGAACTCCCGGGGCAGGAATGCCCAGCGCTCCTCGCCGCCATTGCGGTCGCCGTCAACCGCCCGCAGCAAGCCGTCATTGGTGCCATAGAACACCGTGACGTCAGGCTGGGTGTCGGTGCCGAAGTTGATGGCTACCGGTCTGGAATGCACGACGTCTGCGTGCACGGACGGACGCATGGCGGTGAGGCTGCTGATAAAACTGTCCAGATCGTCTGGATCGCTGGCCCGGTTGTTGAGCCCGCGGATCCAGTCGAGAATCAGGTTGCGCTCGGTGTTGTTCGCTGCCCCCACCGCGGCAGCACTGAGCGAGGTTGAGGTCAGCGGTGTCAGGTCGTCGTCGGTGGTCGACGCGGTAATGTCCTCAACGTAGACGTTGCGATTTGCCGGATTGGTAGAACGTGTCTTGTAGCCCTGACCACCCTTTTCGACCATGTTGCCGTCGGGTGTATTGGAGGCTGCGCTTATCCCCGCAGTTTCGGCGGGCAGACATTGCTGGTCTTCGATATTGGTCCAGTATGTATCTGCGGTACTGGGCGTCCAGTAGCTGCGGGCACACTCGGCGATAAAGCCGGTGGAGCTGTTAATGGCGGAGGCGCCGGTGGCATCGAGAGTTTCCAGCTGGGTGCTGCCGGCCGGATAGCCCAGACGATACTGCTTGAGGTTGCCATCCCAGCGCGGCAGGGCGTTCTGGGCCGGACGGAACATCCCGACAAAGACCTGGTTCAGATAAGTGCCCTGGGTGTTGACGCTGACCGGCAAGCTTACCGAGGCGTATACGCTGTTAACCGATTGGATTTCGGACAGGGCGGTCTCGATCGCCTTTTTGATGTCGTCTGCTGCAGGTGCACCGCCATTATTACTCTGCACCTCAAAGCGCTTGCCGCCGCTGACGTCGGCCATGCTTTGCAGGACTGCACTCCAGGCAGGACCCTGACCCGTGCTAGCGGGGTTGATGTCGATGGTGTAGGTGGTGATATCGAGGGTGCTGTCGCTCATATAACGCACCCACTCGTCAATCGGGTTGTCCTGCAAGCCGGCAGGTGAGAGCGGGATGGTTCGGGTATCACTGCCCGGCTCCAGAGCCAAGCGGCGGTTGGACTCCTTGATCACCGAGTTATTGTCGGTGGAAGCGCCGTTACTGATATAGATGATGAAGTTGCGGGCGCAGGAGTTGGCGGCCAACGGGCTGTTGTATTTGGGGTCGGCCTTGAAGTTGTTCAGTGCGTTACCTGGCAGGGCGTACACGGCCCTGGATGCGGCGCTCAGGTTGCTGCGCGTGTTGCCGTTGTAGTCGGCCTTTTCCTTTTCGGTACCTGCGTAGGCGTTTTTGCCGGTGAAGTAATACCAGGCTTCTGCCATGACCAGGCTGCCGATAGCACCGTTACCCTTGTCGTTGGTCGGATCAAGGCTGTTGATCATCGCCGCGTACGTGGCGCTGTTGGTGCTGTTCATGGTGCGGATGGCCGCGCGCACATAGCCGCCGCTGACGTTGCTGTTCGGGTTGCCGGTTTCATTGAACATCATGATGCCGACCCGGAACTTGTCGGTCGGCAGCCCGGCAAAGGTGCTACTCAATGCCGCCTTGAGGTTGGTGAAGGGTTGTGGCGTGTTGCCATTGCCCCAGTTCGCGGTGTTGTCGACCACAAACAGGACGTTTGGCAGGTCGTCCGCTGCATCCGGCGGCACGCCGACGAACAGATCGATATCCTCTGCCTGGGTCGGCAGGCTGAGGCAGAGCAGGGCACTGATCAGCCACCCTTTCATTGCGCGCGTTTTCATGGCGATCTCCAGGCTCTTACTCAGGAGCAAAGGTTGGTTTTCTGCGCATCATTAAGGCGTACAAGAACGCCCTGGCGCATCGTCAGGTTGGTGCCGCTTGCTGCATCGTTGACCGTTGCCGTTATGTCCCAGAGGGTGTCCCAGGTCTTGTCAGACATGACTCCCAGGGTCACGCTGCTCTCCGAAGCTGACTCGGCGAGGGTGTAGCTCACGCACTGGGGTGTGGCGACGTTGACGGTGTAGTCGGCTGCGCCGTTGTTGTTCAGGTCGATATTGATATCCTGCGCTGTGGGCGCGGTGGTGAAGGCCGAGCTGATCACCAGCTCAATGGCGCTGTTGGCTGCCGCCATGGCCTCTTCACGCATCTGCATGTTGTTGACTGCTTTCAGGTTGGTGGTGCTCAGCGTAAAGGCGCTGCTGACCATAAGGGTAAGCAGAACGAGCATTACCATGGCCACCAGCAGGGTGGCGCCGCGTTGAGATGTTGAACCTATGCGTTTCATATGGTCGCTCCTCAGGGAGTCGGTTCTTCAGTCGGGGGATCGGTTTCGGTGCTGCTGCCGGCGAACGCGGCAGGTACCTCACGGCGCCCGGAAATATTGTGAAAGCGCACGTTGGTGCTGAACACGTGACGCTTGAAGTTGTCGTTGGCAGCATCGATGGTGAACGGCCCGAGCTGATAGCTCTTGGTGTCGGTATAGCCCGGGCTGGCCTGGGTGCTGCGCACCAGGACGTAGACGCTGGCGCTGGTTGCGTTGACCAGGTCGTCGATGGTGCAGCCGCTGGTGCAATCGTCGACGGTGTTGAGATAGCGGTCCGGCACGCCATCACCGCGCACGCCGGTGGTGTAGTTCACCGCCTCGCCGGTCTGGCTGTTGAAGTCATCGATACCCAGCTCCACGCGCAGTGATTCGATACCCTCGATCAGAGCCTGCGGGGTGGAGAATGTGGGTGTTCCGCCGTCATCCTCAAGCGTTGAGCGCATCAGGGTCGGTATGCCGCCCTCGTCCTTGATGTAGTAAATGTGCGAGACGAAGCGGCGCTTGCTGGCCAGCTCCGCGGGATTGCAGTCCCGCTTGAGCAGGTCAAAGGTGGCATCTCCGGTCTGGCCGAGGACATAGCGCGCGGTATCTGAGCCGCAACGCGAGACCTGGATATACAGCTCGCCAGCGGTATCGGCCTCGCAGCCTGCGCTGCCGGCCACGCAGGTATCGGCGTGGCGGGTAACGATCACGTCGGTATCGGCCAGCTTGTCGGTTATCACGCCGCCGCAGCCGGTTGGCACGTCGGGGAAAATTTGTATGGGCGTGGAGAGCAGGGCGTATTTGTAGGTGTCGGTGTCTTCCCAGTCACACACCGCTGCTGTGGCCGCAGGAGGGAGTCCGCCAGTGGCGGCCGGGTCGTCGTACTCGGGAATATAGCCATCCCAGAAACCGGCATGCATCAGATCCAGCTGCAGCAGCTGGATCGAGAAACGGCCGTTTTCTATCTGTTCGTTGGTCTTGGACAGCTCGTCGTTGGTCCGACCGATATCCAGGAACAGACGCAATACGGCGGCAAAAATCAACAGACTGATGGTGACCGCGACCATCAGTTCAATGAGGCTGAAACCCTTTTGGTTGGCGTTGTATTTGGCGGTCATGCTCACGGCTCCAGGTTACCGATGCGCACCAGGGTGGTCACGGTGCGACGACACAGGTCGTTAGCGCAGGCGGCGGTGTCGTTATAGGCGTTCTGACCGCAGCTGACGCTGGCAGGAGGCGCTTGCAGCGGGATGATGCCCTGCCAGGCGACGGTCACCATATAGGTGTCAGAGCCCAAGTCTTCGACACAGCCGCGCCCGCCAATCATGGCGCCGACTTCGCTGGTGCCGATGGTTTCGGCAGCGCCTCTGAGCGCCTGACACCAGGCGTTGATGTCCTGGCTGCTGCGTGTGCTGCCGGCTGCGGGGCAGGCGGCACCGGCGCCGACGGCGGTGGTGACATAGTCTGCGGCCGCGTTGCGGTTGGCCATGATGCGGTTGGACATGTCATTGAGCAGAATCAGCGCCTGCGCCCGCTGATAGGACTCTACTTCCGACTGCTGCAGACGCGATTGCAGGCCAGCGAGGCCGAGCAGGCCAACGAGCAGAATGACGACGGTGACCAGCAGTTCGATCATGGTCAGCCCGGATTGACGGTGGCGAATGACGAGCGGCATGGCTGTCACCACTTGTCAGCAGGGGTCTTGACCCCCTGGTGGTTGAGCGTCAGGGTGACATCGCTGGCTTGGGAGCCTTTGGGCGTAAATGTAATGGTGAAAGAAGGCACGTCGTCTGTACCGACAGTGATATCCCAGTCGTATTTGCTGGCCAGGTCGCTGTCGAGCGAGAAGCCTGAGGCGGTCACGGTTGCCTTGCTGGCGTAGGCCCGATTGGCCATCAGAAATTGCTGTTCGCGATTGGCGATGTCCATCATTACCGACTGCGCGGCCGCGCGGTCTGAGCGAATGATGTACTGGCGATAGCTGGGGTAGGCGATCGCTGCGAGGATGGCGACGATCACGACTGTGATCATGACCTCGATCAGCGTGAACCCTTTCACTGCCTTCATGGGCCTGCATGCTCCGTATAACGGGTACTGTTCGATTCCCGCCCCGCAGCCTTGCAGGGATGGTCACCACGTTGCATCTCCTGTCGACTTCTTCCTGAGATCAGAGATGCGAGCCGATCCATCAGAGGTAAGTATGGTTCGGCTAATGTGAAACCGCTAGCGATCTGATGCACATTTTCACCCAGGAGGGTGATAAAGAGGTGTCAGGCGGCACGCTACTTGCTAAGTGTTTTCATTATCATTCCTGTTTCCGGCCTGATCAGCCCATTAAGGGTATCGACATAGCCTTGTCGGATAGCCTCCCCACCTGCCGCTGTTCTGATTTCCATCCAGCTGCCAACCGATCGGGTCAGCGGCATCCACAGACTGGCAAACCGCTGCATTAGCTCGGCCGGGCCCAGTGCCTTGCTGCGCTGTGCCCAGTAACCGGGGGCAAAGAAGACTTCGGGCTTGGCGCCGGGCAGGTTCCTTTCCGTTTTGCGTTGATCCCAGTGCGCGGCTCCAACCAGCGAGCTGAATGTCAGGTTGTCACCCAGGTGGGTGTGTACATCGGCCAACAGCCCCCCGTTGCCGGCGAAGTCGACAAGCACGCTCGGGATTGATGCATCGAGCTGGTCGATTTGGTCGTAGGCGATGGTCTGATCGTAGTAGCCGAGCCCGGCGACAAAGCTCACGTTGCCCGCGGAGGTCAGGGCGACGATGCGTTGGGGCTTGTCGCCTCTGCTGGTGCGCTGGTGCTGAAGCATGAATGCCAGGCCCAGCGCGGTCTTGCTGGAGGCGCTGGTCAGGATGATCTGCTCGGCGCCGAAGCAGTCAGTTTCCTGCAGAAAATCATCCAGCAGGAATGAGGTCAGCAGCAACGGGCGCAGCAGCATCTGCAGCGCTTCCAGTTCCGGGCGATACGCCGGATCGGTGGCGGTGAACTGGTACTGGTTATAGGCCAGCGCCAGGTGACTGCGGTGCTCTGCCGTGTCGGTGAAGCTGCTGGCGGTGAGGTTGCCAGGGCGGACGCGCAGCTGTCCGGCCATCGGCAGGTATCCATAGACCCGCGTGCCAACTGCAATGTCCGGGTGGCGGCTGGCGCTGACATCGGCAAACCCCCACACCGGCACCTGGCCCCAGGGGGCTTCGGCCGGGAAGAAGTCCCAGTAGCCGAATCGGTCGCCCAGCGTTGCGTAGGTGATGTTGTTTGCTGTGAAGGCGAAGTGGTCAATGTCCAGCAGCACCTCGCCGTCCTGCAGGTCTTGCTCTTGCAGTCTGGGTACCTGCTGCAGCGTGCACTCGTGGATGTTGCCTTTGTTAACCAGCAGGCGGGTGCAAGTGGTGGTCATGGTCTGGTCCGTGGGCTGTGATGTCAGACCCTAGCTTGCCGCGATAGCGCTGCACGGTCAGCGTTCAATCATCGTTCAAATGCCGCCTGATAAGAGGGCACGATTGGGGTGCTCATCGATGTCCTGCACTGCAATGATCACTTTTACGTTTTGACTCGATATCCATTCTGATTTTTTTCGCTTTTCAACGGAATGCGTCTGGCATGCGGGTCACAAGAATAAGGGTGTTTGGCGTCCTAGAAACGGTCGTATTTTTCTGTGACTTATTGGTCACAAAATTGCATTATCCTGTTTTGGATCAACTAAAAGCGTTCGCTGTTTGTTTATAAAGGTGGTGCGTTTTTCTATTTTGATTCGTTTTGTTGGTATCCGTGTTCAAAGCCTGATCTGTGTAGTACGTGGCGCATACACCCAATCGGTATGAGGATCTCTACCATGAAGCAGCTGACCCCGATGGACTCCCATTTTTTCTATTTTGAGGCGCCCAACCAACCCATGATGATTGGGAGCCTGTGGCTGTGCGATCAGAGCACTGCCCCTGGTGGCCTGGTACGTCACAAGGACATCCTGCAATACGTTTCCGATCGTTTGAACACGACCTCGTACTTTCGTCGCCGACTTGAGAAGGCGCCCTTTCAGCTTGATGACCCGTATTGGCTGGATGACGAGAATTTCGATCTGGAGTATCACGTGCGCCATGTTGGCCTGCCGCAGCCGGGTGACTGGCGGCAACTCTGCATCTTCACCGCGCGGACCATGTCGCGCAGCGTAGATATGGAGCGTGCGCCCTGGGAGATCTACATCATTGAAGGGGTCAACAACGTGGAGGGCGTTCCGCCGAACAGCTTTGCGGTGCTGATTCGGTTCCATCACGCCTATGTGGATGGCAAGGCCAGCCTTGAACTGACCACCGCAATGATGGAAGAAACCGCAGACCACGAGTATGGCCGGCGTGACCGGGTTGAAGTGGCCGAGCGGGCGCCGACCCGGCTGGAAATGTGGTCGCGCACGACGCCGCGGATGATGGGGCAGGCATGGCGCAGCATGCGCGCCGGGCTGACCGCCGGACGCAAGAGTATCGAGCTGGCTCGCCGCTTGCGCTCCGAGGCCAAGCCGGAACAGCGTCGGGTACCGCGTACCATCTTCAACGTACAGATATCACCCCACCGCTCCTACGGTGCGCTGACCTGGAATATTCCCGAGCTCAAACGCATGCGGCAGTTGTGCCCGGGCGCCACGCTGAATGATGTGGTTATCTCCATCATCGCCGGGGGCATGCGTCGTTATCTCTCGCATCACAACCAGTTGCCCGCCAGCGAATCGCTGGTGGCCATGTGTCCGGTTTCGGTCCGGCCAAGTGAGGCGATGAAGGATTGCGGCAACCTGATTTCGGCGATGTTCATCGGCATCGGAACCGACATCGGTGAGCCCCTTGAGCGTTTGTCTGCGGTGCGCCGACGCACAGCGCGCGGGGTGCCGCTGGCGCGCGACGTGCTGTGCGACCTCAATAACGCCGTCGGCGACATGATGCCGCCCTATGTACGCGCCCTGGGTGCCTGGCTGCAGAACAAGTCGCGGCTGGCAAGTACGGTGCCGCTGGTCAATACCCTGATCACCAACGTGCCCGGGATTCCCGGTCTGGTGCCGCGCTATTTTGCCGGTGCGCGCATCGTCAACGTGTTTCCGCTGGCACCGGTCAGCGACGGAATGGGCATCAGTCACTGCCTGACCGGTATCTACGATGATCTTAATGTCGGGGTTCTGGCAGACCGCAATATCGTCTCGGATATGGATTTCTACATGAACTGCATCCAGGCGTCGACAGAGGAATACCGCGCGTTGCTGGCCGAGCTGGAAAAAACCACAGCGGCCTCCATGCCCGCGCGGGTCGAAGCGCCGAAACCGGCAACCAATGAACAGGCGGATGCCGAGCCGGATTCGGAGAAAAAACCCAAGCTGGCTGCGGCAGGCCGGGCGAAGCCTGTTGCCAAAGCGTCCGAGTCGACTGTCTCCGAAACGAAGGGCGCCAAGTCGGCGGGCGCAGCCTGACGCTGCAAGGTAACTATTGGTGAGGCGCCTGCGGGCGCCATGGGAGTGGAATATGGTGGTCAATCTCTTTCAGCGTGGCAGGGGCAAGGC
This sequence comes from Halopseudomonas sp. MFKK-1, assembly GCF_027474385.1. NCBI lineage: Bacteria > Pseudomonadati > Pseudomonadota > Gammaproteobacteria > Pseudomonadales > Pseudomonadaceae > Halopseudomonas > Halopseudomonas sp. MFKK-1. The sequence continues at coordinate 239,947 of NZ_CP114836.1, read as the reverse complement.
GCTGCTGCAGTCGATGGAAAAGGCAGAAAGCTATGAGCAATGGAGTGAGCTGGCTGCTGCCTGGGATCACGAGGAGGGGCTGGACGACTGGAAGCAGGATGACGCGTGCGAGAGCTATGACTACCGTTCGATTCGTCAGCGCCTGGATGTTCTTCGCGATCTGCGTTTTCGCAAGGATTACCACCAATTGCTGTTTGTGCTTAACGAGGGCGTTCATGGCAACCTCGGCGGCATGGGCAAGCCGTCGCTGTATAACAAGGCCCGGCTTGGGACCAAGAACCTCATTACCCGCTACATTGACGAACTGTGTGGCGCGCTTAACGACCTGAACGAGGTGGATGACAAGATCATCTCGTTGGCTGAAAAGCAGGATTTCTTCCTGCGTGCCAGTCACTGTAACGGGCGGACCGCGCTGATGCTGAGTGGCGGCGCCGTACTTGGCTTCTTTCACGCCGGTGTGCTCAAGGCGCTGTTCGATCAGGGGCTGTTGCCCGAAATCATCTCCGGCAGCAGCGCCGGGTCCATCCTTGCCGCCACCGCCTGTACCCACGTTGATGAGGAGCTGCGCGAGCGGCTGAGCCTCGACAACCTGCATCATGAAGTCGAGGAGACCAGCGCGATCCGGCCGTCTCTCAGCCTGTTTGGTGGCGGTCGGGCGATGGATGCCGACAACCTGCGCGACTACCTGGCCAAGATCATCCCGGACCTGACCTTTCAGGAAGCGTTTGAGCTGACCGGTCGCAAGCTCAATATCACTGTTACCGGGTTGTCGACCCAGCAGGCCCCGCGTCTGCTTAACGCCATTACCTCGCCCAACGTGCTGATTCGCTCTGCGGTTACAGCCTCATGTGCGATCTACGGCATCTACCCGCCGGTAACGCTGATGTGCCGCAACGCAGCGGGCGAGACGGTTCCCTACCTGCCGGGTATGAAATGGATCGATGGCTCCTTTGCCGATGATCTGCCGGCCAAGCGTCTGGCACGCCTTTACGGCGTCAATCATTTCATCTCCAGCATGACCAACCCGGCGGCGCTTGCCATCACGCCCGACCCGGATGCGCCGCGCAACCGGCTGCGCAATCTGGCTCATTTTCAGGCGCGCTTTCTGAAAATCGGTGCCGCCGAGGCCATGCGCTTCAGCCGCGATAACATCCGAATCAAGTCGCCGGTGCTCAGTCTGATGCAGCATCTGACCTACGGCGTGCTGGCACAGGAATATACTGCCGACATCAATATCTTCCTGCGCAATCGCTGGGATCACCCGCTGCGGCTGCTGGCACCACCAAGCCGCGAAGCGATGCATCGCCTGATCCATGAAGGCGAGCGTTCCACCTGGGAGAAAATCGAAATGGTCCGCAACTGCACCGCCGTCAGCCGGACGCTGGATGCCATCCTGCACACACGCGGTTGGGAAAAATAGGGTTACATCACGCTGTGGCTGAGGGGGCGGCTGGTGTTGGCTTGAGCCGCCTTGGCGGAGACGCCGTTGGCTTACTCCGCCCTACAGTACAGCGTCAGCCCGTAGGGCGGAGTAAGCGCAGCGTCTCCGCCGTGGTGCCCGTACTTGGCGTTGCTCACGGGCGATTGCCCTGTGCGCCGGTTTAACTGCCTTTGCCTTGCGTCGGAGCTGCAACATGCTTCGACCACATGCCGGTGGGATTTTGGTGTGAGCCGACCGCTTTTCATTCGTTGGTTGGCTGCGCACAATGTGGGCCTTGCACCGTTCGGAATCCGAAATGCCCATGACTATCGAAGACAAGCCGCTGGCCGGCCGCCGTATTGCTGTACCCGAGAGCAGGGAGCTCGACCTGTTCGCTGACATGCTGATCAAGCGCGGCGCTGATGTGCTGCGTTGTCCGCTGGTATCGATCCACGACGCGCCTGACCCGCAGCCGGTGCTGGCCTGGATGCGTGAGCTGATTGAGCAGCCCTTTGATCAGGTGATTCTGCTGACTGGTGAGGGCTTGCGGCGCATGCTGGCGCTGGCTGAGCGTCAGGGCGACGGGTTGCGTGACGCCTTTGTTGCAGCGCTGGGGCCGATCCCCAAGCTCACCCGTGGGCCGAAGCCGGGTGCGGCGTTGCGCAAGGTGGGGCTCAGGCCGGATCGCGTTGCGGTGGCGCCGACCACCGAGGGCGTTATCGAGACGCTCAAGGGCGAAAACCTGCAGGGCGTGCGTATCGGTGTGCAGTTGTACGGCACGGACCCCAATACGCGCCTGGTCGATTTTCTGACCGGCGCGGGCGCCCGGGTTAAAACCGTTGCGCCCTATATCTATGCCGACGACGTTGAAGACGCGCAGGTGGATCGACTGATCGACGCGCTGCTGGCTATCGAAGTGGACGCCATCGCCTTCACCAGCGCAACCCAGGTGCGCCGATTGCTGCAAATTGCCAAGCGTCGTGATGACGGCGAGGCAATGCTGCTATCGGCACTGGCACGGATCAAGGTGGCGGCAGTGGGGCCGGTGGTTGCCGATGAGCTGCGAGAACGGGGCATCAATGTGGACCTGATGCCAGAGAGTAGCTTTTTTATGAAGCCGCTGGTGCGCGAGCTGGTGAAGGTGTTGGGCTGACCGCTTCAGGGCCGGGCTGGTGGCGGCATCCGACATTGATTGGCTTCCCTTTGCAGGATGCGCCGCGCTGAACGGGCTGCTGGCACTTGTCAGCCGGTGCCCGCGCGGCAACAATGCAGGCTTGTCTGAACCCCGCGAGCCCAAGGAAGCTGGATGACCAACGAATCCACCGCGCTACGACTTTCCCCGGACCAACTTACCGCCCCCATCGATCTGGACAGCCTCGGCTTCACGACCACCGACGATCTGGAACCTTTCCGTGGCATTCTCGGCCAGGAGCGGGCAGTCGAGGCCCTGCAGTTCGGTGTGGCCATGCACCGGCCGGGCTACAACGTGTTTGTCATGGGTGACCCGGGAACCGGCCGTTTTTCCTATGTGCAGCGCTATCTGCGCGCGGAGGCCAAGCGCCAGGTCACCCCGCAGGACTTTGTCTACGTCAACAACTTCGATGAGCCTCGCGAACCCTGGGTGATCAGCCTGGCACCCGGTTCTGCCGGCGAGCTGATCGAGGTGATCGACCGTTTTATCGACAATCTGCTGGCAACCTTCCCCGCGGTGTTTGAGCACCCGGCCTATCAGCAGAAGAAAAGCGCCATTGATCGGGCCTTCAACCAGCGCTACGACCGGGCGATTGATTCGGTAGAACGCCGCGCGTTGGAAAAAAGCATCGCGCTGTACCGTGACTCGCAAAATATTGCCTTTACGCCGATGAAAGAGGGCAAGGCGCTGGATGAGGCCGACTTTGCCCAGTTGCCGGAGGAGGAGCGCGAGCGCTTCCACAGCGATATTTCCGAGCTTGAGGAAGTGCTGAACGAAGAGCTCGCCAGCCTGCCGCAGTGGAAGCGCGAGTCGAGCAATCAGCTGCGCGAGCTCAACGAGCAGACCATCACCGAAGCCCTGCAGCCCCTGCTTGAGCCACTGCTGGAGCGCTACAGCGGCAATCAGGCGGTCTGTGATTACCTGCAGGCGATGCGCCAGAACCTGCTCAAGACGGTAATCGATCAACTGGTCGAGGAGCGAGCCCTGGAGGCACGGCCGGACGCCTACAAGCGGCAGTTGCTGGTCGAACAGTACAGCCCCAGCCTGATCGTTGGTCATCACACCAGTGGTGGCGCGCCGGTCGTACACGAGCCGCATCCGTCCTACGACAATCTGTTCGGGCGCATTGAGTACTCACCCGAGCAGGGCGCGCTGGTAACCAGTTATCGGCATATCCGCTCCGGCGCATTGCATCGGGCAAACGGCGGTTTTCTGCTGCTGGAAGCCGAGAAGCTGCTGGGCGAGCCCTTTGTCTGGGACGCCCTCAAGCGTGCCCTGCATTCGCGCGAGCTGAAGATGGAGTCGCCCTGGGCCGATATGGGCCGACTGGCGACGGTAACCCTGACCCCCCAGGTGATTCCGCTGGATGTGAAGGTGGTGATCATCGGCTCGCGCCAGGTGTATTACGCGCTGCAGGATCTGGATCCGGACTTTCAGGAAATGTTTCGCGTGCTGGTGGATTTCGATGAGGATCTGCCGCGCACGCCGGACAGTATCGAAGGCATGGCCCAGTTGCTGAAAACCCGTACCTCGGAGGAGGGGCTGGCCCCGCTTACCGCGGCGGCGGTTGCCCGGGTGCTGACCTACAGCACCCGGCTGGCCGAGCACCAGAAGCGGCTCTCGGCGCGCATCAGCGATATTTTTCAGCTGGTGGCCGAGGCCGACTTTACCCGCCAGCTGGCGGGTGACCCGATCACCGATACCGCGCACATCGAACGTGCCCTGCGCGCCAAGGAAACCCGTACCGGACGGGTCAGCGCGCGCATTCATGAAGACATGCTGTCGGGCGTCATTCTGATCGACACCGATGGCGCTGCGGTCGGCAAGTGCAACGGGCTGACCGTACTTGAGGTGGGTGATTCGGTATTCGGTTTGCCCGCGCGTATCAGTGCCACGGTCTACCCGGGCGGCAGCGGAATTGTCGATATCGAGCGTGAGGTGAACCTCGGGCAGCCGATTCACTCCAAGGGCGTGATGATTCTGACCGGTTTTCTCGGCAGCCGTTATGCCCAGAAGCATCCGCTGGAAATCTCCGCGAGCATCGCGCTGGAGCAGTCCTATGGCTATGTCGATGGCGACAGTGCGTCGCTCGGTGAGGTCTGCACCCTGATATCGGCGCTCTCGCGCACGCCTCTGAAGCAGTGCTTTGCCATTACCGGCTCGATCAACCAGTTCGGCGAGGTGCAGGCGGTCGGCGGGTTGAACGAGAAGATAGAAGGCTTTTTCCGCCTGTGTCAGGCCCGTGGCCTGACCGGTGAGCAGGGCGTTATCATTCCGCGCTCGAACGTACCCAACCTCATGCTGGATGAAGAAGTCCTGCAGGCTGTGCGTAACGGCCAGTTCTCGGTTTACGGCGTGTCCTGTGTGGACGAGGCGCTGGCACTGCTGGCCGGAGAGCCGGCGGGCGAATTGAACGAGCAAGGGGATTTCGCCGAGGGCAGTATCAATGCCAGGGTGGTTGCCCGCTTGGCCGAGATTGCCGAGCGCGACCGTGAAGAGGAAGAGTCAGACCCGGAGGAGGGTGACGGCGACAAGTAACCGGTTTTTATTCGCCGTGCCCGCGAGCTTGAGCGGTGGGCCGCAACGGGTTCTGTCTACAGGGTTATCCACAGGCTTTGCTGCGACAGGTTGTCACTGATTGCCAACGGATACCCGAATGAGGTCTTGACGCCGGCAGGGCAATCTGCTCCCTGCTGGCCTTTCGATGCCGCTGAAAGGTGCGCACTGCCTGCTTTTCAGCACATCAACGGTTCACCGCGTCAAGGATGGTTCAACTGAACAAAATGTGTGCGAGTCGCGCCAGCGCCCGTGCTGACAGGGTCGCAGTGAGTTATCAGTTCACTGCTCACAGAGTTATCCACAGTTACTGTGAACAACCATCGCGCCCCAAAATCGAACATACTGAAATCGAGGTTAATGCAGTCAATGGAACGCCTTCTGGAAAACCTGATGTACTCGGCGCGCTGGATTCTTGCGCCTATCTATCTGGGCCTGTCTCTGGCGCTTGCGGCGTTGGCGGTCAAGTTCTTTCAGGAACTGTTTCATCTGTTGCCTCACCTGCTCGAAACCGCCGAAGCCGATCTCATTCTGGTTGTGCTCTCGCTGGTGGATATGGCACTGGTGGGTGGCCTGCTGGTCATGGTGATGATTTCCGGCTACGAGAATTTCGTCTCCCAGCTGGACATCGACGACGGCAAGGAGAAGCTCAGCTGGCTTGGCAAGATGGACTCCGGCTCGCTGAAGATGAAGGTTGCGGCATCGATTGTCGCGATTTCATCGATTCACCTGCTCAAGGTGTTCATGAATGCGCAGAATATCCCCAATGACAAGCTGATGTGGTACGTGATCATCCACCTCACCTTTGTGGTGTCCTCCTTTGGCATGGGCCTGCTGGATCGCATGGGGCGCGACGGTAAGGCGATTTAATGTTGTACTTCTGGTAAAGGTTTTTGTGTAAGGGTATCGTTCCTGTACAACTTTGCAGGAGTCGATGCCATGACGCTGGAACAATTGATGCAGGCAGCGGACAGAGGGGCCTTGCAGGACCTGGATCTGCTGTCACACGAGGGCGCGGTGTATCTGGTCGAGGCGCTGATCGACGGATCGCGCCATCTGCTCAAGCAGCACGAGGGGGATACTCGGCCCTGGGTATTCCGCTCCCTGCATGACGCGCGCAATGCGCTGGTGGAGCTGCCCTTTCAGACTATCAATCTGGTTCATCTCAATGTCTGTGACGAGATGGGGCCTGACGCCCTGGTTACGGGTGGTCCACAGGCGGCGATGCGACTGCCTCTGCCGCTGCACCCCTGAGTGGCTGACATGCGTAATCTGATTGTGCTGCTGGGTGACCAGCTTGATCCGGCCATCAGCAGCCTGGCTGGCGCCGATCCGGCGCGGGACCGTATCCTCATGGTGGAAGCCGAGGAGGAGGGACGTTACGTTCCTCATCACCCGCAGAAGATTGTGTTTATCCTCTCTGCCATGCGGCATTTTGCCGAGGGGTTGCGTGGCCGTGGCTTCAACGTTGATTACATCAAGCTGGACGACCCGGCCAACAGCGGCTCGCTGGATGGCGAACTGGCGCGTGCCCGCAGCAGGCTGCAGCCTGAACGCATTCTGCTGACCGAGCCCGGGGAATGGCGACTGCTGGATCGGTTTCGTCAGCGTCAGGCTGACTGGCCCGAATTGACCTTGCTGCCGGATGAGCGGTTTTTCTGCAGCGCGGAGTGGTTCGCCAACTGGGCCGCGGGGCGCAAGCAGTTGCGGATGGAGTTCTTCTATCGTGAGATGCGTCGCCGCAGCGGACTGCTGATGACGCCAGAAGGCCAGCCGGAAGGCGGCAGCTGGAACTTTGATCAGGATAATCGCAAAGCCCTGCCTGCGGGGCACCCTGTACCGGCGCAGCCGCATTTTCCGATGGACGCCATCACCTGCGAGGTAGCTGCCCTGGTCGCTGCCCGGTTTGCTGATCATTACGGTCAGCTTGAGGGTTTTGATTACCCGGTCACCCACGCGGATGCCGAGGCGTTGTGGCAGCGTTTCCGCCAGCAGGCGCTGGCCCGGTTCGGTGACTACCAGGATGCCATGGCGGTGGATCAGCGCTGGCTGTTTCATGCGCGCATAGCCGCGGCACTGAATATCGGGCTGCTTGATCCGCGCCGGGTGTGTCTGGACGTGCAGGCCGACTGGCAGGCTGGCCTGATTCCGCTGAACGCGGCCGAGGGCTTTATTCGCCAGATTCTCGGCTGGCGCGAGTATGTTCGCGGTATCTACTGGCTATTGATGCCGGAGTACGCCGAGCGCAACGCCTTCGGCAATCAGCGCGATCTGCCCGCGTTCTACTGGACCGGCAAGACGCGGATGCGTTGCATGCAGCAGGCAATTGGCCAAACGCTGGAACATGCCTATGCGCACCATATTCAGCGTCTGATGGTTACCGGCAATTTTGCCCTGCTGGCGGGTATTGAACCCAAGCAGATTTGCGACTGGTATCTGGCCGTGTACATGGACGCCTTTGACTGGGTGGAGCTGCCCAATACCCTGGGCATGGTAATGCATGCCGATGGGGGGTATCTCGGCTCCAAGCCCTATTGCAGCAGTGGGCAGTACATCAAGCGGATGTCGGATTACTGCGGCGGCTGCAGCTACAAGGTCAGCGAGCAGACCGGCGCCAGGGCATGTCCGTTCAACGCGCTGTATTGGCATTTCGTCATGCGCCACCGCGAGCAGCTCGGCTCCAATCCGCGCATGGCGATGGTGTACCGCAACCTGCAGCGCATGCCGGAAGCCAAACAGCAGGCCCTGTGGCAGTGGGGCGAGCATCTGCTGGAGCGGCTGGATGCCGGTGAGATGCTGTGATTCGCAAGGGTGACTTGCCGCAGAAAACCTGCGCGGTGTGCGGCAGGCCCTTTGCCTGGCGCCGCAAGTGGGCGCGCTGCTGGGATGAGGTGCGTTACTGCTCCGAGCGCTGCCGCCGTGCCCGCAGCGGCTGAGCGCTGTCAGCTGGCTGCCAGCACTACGAACTTGGGTGCAGCGGCGCGCTGTTCGACCTTGGCGAAGTAGCGCCTGAGGGTCTGGTGGTAGCCCAGATGGCGATTGCCGACCACCAGCAGCTCGCCGCCATGTGCGAGCGCCTTGCGGCTTTGGTCAAACAGTCGGCGGGCGATTTGATCACCCACCACCTGCTGCTGGTGGAACGGCGGGTTGCACAGAACAAGATCGGCGGACCCTGGCTCGGCTTCACTCAGCCCGTCGCTGACGATGAAGCGGGCGCTGCGGCCGGGGAAGGCTGCTGCGAAGTTGTCCTGCGCCGATGCCACCGCTGCCCAGGACTCGTCGATAAATGTCAGCTGTGCCTCGGGGTTGCGGCAGGCTGCCATCAGGCCGAGAGCGCCATTGCCGCAGCCCAGGTCCACTATCCGCGCGCTGCCCAGGTCTGACGGAATGCAGGGCAGCAGCACGCGGGTGCCGATATCCAGCTTCTCGCGCGAGAACACGCCGGGGCGATTGTTCAGCAGCAGCGGGGTGCCATCCAGCGGGTAGTGGGTGCTCAGATTGCTGGCGCAAGGCTGCAATACCGGATTGTGCCTGCACTGCAGCAGCCGGGCCTTCTTCCAGCCAAGCGAAGCCTGATAGGGACCAATATGGGCTGCCAGCAGGTCGCCGGCACTCGGCGGCAGGTGCTTGATCATGCTGCCGGCCAGCAGCAGGGCGTTGTCGGTGAGGTGCGGGCGCAGGCGCTGTAACTGATCCTGCAACAGGCTCAGGCTCTTGGGGATGCGCAGCAGCACCTGGCGATAACAGCCGTCCGGTGTCTGGGTGCTATTGAAGAATTGAACCCTGGCCGAATCAAGATTGTTGGCTGCGAGGTTGCCCTGCAGGGCGCGCCAGCTCATCCATGAATCGCCCCAGCTGTGTGTCTCCAGACCTGCCGTTGCCAGTGCGCAGGCGAGTGCGCCGAAGCTGTCGTTGACGACCAGAATCGGGCCGCTGTCGGCGGGCTCCTCCTGCAGTCGCTGCAGCAGGTAGAGATCGGCGTTGTCGAAGGCCTGAAGTGTGTCTTCCCGGGAGGTGGGATAGCGCTGCAGCTGCAGTGAGCCGTAGGGGGTATCGCAGGATTGCATGGTCAGCCAGGGCAGTGGGGCGTGCCGCGCAGTATAGCATTACGCGGTGCCCGGATCGGTACCGGGCACCGCTGGGGGCTTATCCCTGTTTCTGCTCTTTCAGCAGGTCGCGGATCTCGCCAAGCAGTACCTCTTCCTTCGACGGTGCCGGCGGCGCAGCTGGTGCTGCCTCTTCCTTTTTCTTCAGGCTGTTCATTACCTTGACCGCAGTGAAGACCGCGGCGGCGATGATCAGGAAGTCCACGACGCTCTGGATAAACATTCCGTAGCCGATGGCCACCTCGGCTGCGTCACCTTCTGCCTGTTTCAGGACAATGGCCAGATCGGTGAAGTTGACGCCGCCGATCAGTACACCCAGCGGCGGCATGACGACGTTGTTGACGAACGAGGAAACGACCTTGCCAAACGCGGCGCCGATGATAATACCCACGGCCATGTCGACAACGTTGCCGCGCATGGCAAAAGCCTTGAATTCATCCAGTAGTTTCATTGCCTATTTCCTTGAGAAGCGCCGACTTGGCGAGAGCTGATCATAGCCAAGCAAGCACGTTTTACCAACTACTCAAGTGCTTCCTCAAGTGCCTCGCAGAGGATGCGCAACGTCTGGATGCGGGCATGACGCTTGTCTTCAGCGGGAATCAGGTGCCACGGTGCCGAGCGGGTCGAGGTGTGCTCAACCATGTCATTGAGCGCCTCAACGTACTCGGGCCAGCGCTTGCGGTTACGCCAGTCTTCCTCGGTCAGCTTGTAGCGTTTGACTGGTGATGCTTCCCGTTCCTTGAAGCGCTTGAGCTGCTCCTGCTCGGTGATCGCCAGCCAGAACTTGATCAGCAACGTACCGTTCTCGGTCAGCTGTTGCTCAAAATCATTGATCTCGGCATAGGCGCGTTGCCATTCGGATTCGGCGCAGAAGCCTTCAACCCGCTCTACCAGGACGCGGCCGTAGTAACTGCGGTCGAAGACCACGACATTGCCCGGGGCTGGTATGCGTCGCCAGAAGCGCCAGAGATAGGGCATCCGGCGCTCCTCGTCACTCGGCGCGCGGGTGCCGTGAACCCGCAGGATACGCGGGTCGAGACATTGGGTGATGCGGCGGATGGCACCGCCCTTACCGGCGGCATCACTGCCCTCGAACACCAGCATCAGGCTGCGACGGGCGAAGCGCGGATGCTGCATCAGGTCGCGCAGTCTGTTCTGCCAATGCAGCAGCTGTTGCTGGTACTCGTCCTTTGGCAGCTTCTGGCTGTAATCCAGCTGGGCGAGGTAGTCGCGCTGGGCGGGTTGCCAGCCGTAGACCGGGCGCGGCACCGGCGGTGTGTTGATACGCTGGCGCATGGCTTCCAGCACAATCTGGCCGATCCGCTGATCGCGCAGGTGAGGGTCTGTTGCCGGCACCCGAATCCAGGGGGACTCGTTTGTGGAGGTCAGCTCGGTCATCAGGCGGGCGCCCTCGCGCACCTTCTCGTAGTCGGCGGCGCTGAAGTCACCCCATTCGCGCATGGCTACGGTCTGTTTCAGCAGACTGGGGTCTACCCGCTGGCGCGTCCCGCGTTCATCGTCGGTCAGGTGCAGCCAGATCTTGACCAGGATAATGCCTTCATCATTGAGCAGGCGTTCGAAATGCAGGATGTCCTGCATCTGTGCGGTAAAGCGGTTGATGCTGATTTGCCCCCGACTCAACTTCATCAGCGGCTGGTGGTACCAGGAGCCCAGATAAAACCCCAGTTCGCCGGCCGGTGGCAGGGTGCGCCAATAGCGCCACATGCGTGGCATGCGCTTGTCGACCCCTTTGGGCATCCCGAAAGCGCGGGTATTGAGGTAGCGGTTGTCCAGCCACTCGTAGAAGCTGTGGATGACTTCGGCCTTGCCGGCGAAGTCGTTGCCGCTGATCAGAACCAGGACCGAGCCGTGTTCCAGTGAACGCAGTTCGAACTGGGTCTCCAGCAGTTCCTCGCGCAGCGCTTCGCGTTCGGCCTTGCGCTGCTTGCTGTCGTCCTTGCTGTTACCCATGCGCGACGGCAGACCAATTGATGTCCGGTACCTGCTCGAAGGCCGGACGTGCCAGCAGATAGCCCTGAAAGAGATGGACATTCTGTTCGCGCAGGAATGCCAGCTCGGCTTCGGTTTCGACCCCTTCAGCGATGACTTCGATGCTCAGGGCGGCACAGACCCCAAGGATGCCGCGCACGATCGCCTGCTTTATCACGTCCTTGTCGATATCACGGATCAGCGCCATGTCCAGCTTGATGATGTCCGGCTGGAACTCGGCCAGCAGATTCAGCCCCGAATAGCCTGCACCGAAATCGTCGATGGCGGTTTTGAAGCCCTGGCGCTTGTACTCGGTAATGATGCTTTTGAGATGATCTTTATCGACCATCTGCTCGTTTTCGGTAATTTCGAAAATCAGCCGCTCCACCGGGAAGTTGAAGCGCTTTGCCGCTTCCAGGGTAGCGCGAATGCAGGTCGCCGCCTGATACACCGCGTTGGGCAGAAAATTGATGCTGACAAAGCAGGGGATGTTCAGCCGGGCCGCCAGCTCCACTGCCTTGACGCGGCAGGACTGGTCAAACTGATAACGATTGTCGGTGGTGACCTTCGACAGAATGCCGGCCGCGCCGGTACCGTCTGTGCCTCGTACCAGCGCCTCGCAGGCAAAGAGCTGGCGGGTGCGTACATCGACGATCGGCTGAAACGCCATGCTGAAGTCAAAGTCCAGCGCAGGACGGTCGATGCAGGCTCGACAGGGCGGCGGTGATTGTGGCTCGGTAGTCATTCTGTTGGATCCTTACGCCTTTAGGCGGTCAGTATAGAGGATAATGTTCCTCTGATATCAAGCGGCGCTTTATGGTGCCTCGACCCGGATAAAGCAAGATGGCCAAACAGAAACGTATTTACGGCTGCACCGAATGCGGTGCCACCTTTTCCAAGTGGGCGGGCCAATGCCCGGAATGCCAGGCGTGGAACAGCATGGTGGAGACTGTGGTGGACACCACGCCTACCGGTGGCAGCCCCTCACGCAGCAGCAACTGGACCGGGCAGCAGGCGTCAGTCAAGACGCTGGCAGAGGTCACTACAGAAGAAATGCCGCGTCAGCCCAGCGGCTCGTCCGAGCTTGATCGGGTGCTGGGTGGCGGCCTGGTCGCCGGGTCGGTGGTGCTGATCGGCGGCGATCCCGGGATCGGCAAATCGACCATTCTGCTACAGACCCTCTGCCGCCTGGCGCAGGGCATGCCCGCGCTGTATGTAACGGGTGAGGAGTCCCAGCAGCAGGTGGCCATGCGCGCTCGCCGGCTCGGCCTGCCGGAAGATCAGCTCAAGGTGATGACCGAGACCTGTATCGAGAGCATTGTTGCGACGGCGCGGCAGGAACAGCCCCGGGTTATGGTGGTTGACTCGATCCAGACCATCTTCACCGAGCAGTTGCAGTCGGCCCCGGGCGGTGTTGCCCAGGTACGCGAGAGCGCGGCCTTGCTGGTGCGATACGCCAAGCAGAGTGGCACGGCAATTTTTCTGGTCGGCCACGTTACCAAGGAAGGCTCGCTGGCCGGGCCGCGGGTGCTTGAGCACATGGTGGACACGGTGCTGTATTTCGAGGGTGAGGCTGATGGTCGTTACCGCATGCTGCGGGCGGTGAAGAACCGTTTTGGTGCGGTAAACGAGCTGGGTGTGTTTGCCATGACCGACAAGGGTCTTAAGGAAGTGGCCAACCCCTCTGCGATTTTCCTCTCACGTTATGACGCGCCGATTCCCGGCAGCGTGGTGATGGCTACCTGGGAAGGCTCGCGCCCGATGCTGGTGGAGGTGCAGGCGCTGGTGGATACCAGCCATCTGGGCAATCCGCGTCGGGTCACGCTGGGGCTGGATCAGAACCGGTTGGCGATGCTGCTGGCCGTGTTGCACCGCCATGGCGGCGTTGCGACCTATGACCAGGATGTCTTCGTCAACGTCGTCGGTGGCGTCAAGGTACTGGAAACGGCAGCCGATCTGGCGCTGCTGGCGGCGGTCATGTCCAGTTTGCGCAACCGGCCGCTGCCGATGGATCTGATGGTATTTGGTGAGCTGGGGCTGTCAGGTGAGATTCGCCCGGTGCCGAGCGGGCAGGAGCGCCTGAAGGAAGCCGCCAAGCATGGCTTTACCCGCGCCATCGTACCCAAGGCCAACGCGCCCAAGGAAGCGCCCAAAGGAATGCAGGTGATTGCCGTGACCCGGTTGGATCAGGCGCTTGCGGCGATATTTGAGTAGCAGCGGCGTAGCCGCTGCTACAGCTGCAAGCTGCAAGCTGCAAGCTACAAGCTGCAAGCTGCAAGCTACAAGCTACAAGCTACAAGCTACAAGCGAAAAGCGAAACTCCCGGGGCTAGTCGCTGGGGAGGGAGTTGGGAGGCACTCTCAGCTTGAGGCTTGAGGCTTGAGGCTTGAGTCTTGCCGCTGCGGCGCTTGGCGCCGCCTAAAGCAAAGCCGCCAGCTCTCGTTCCAGCAGCGCTGCATCGCCCAGGTTTAGGGCGACCAGGCGGCGCAGGTGGCTGATGGAGTCGAGGTCGATGTGCTCACATTGAAAGCCGAGCAGTCCTTCTTCGGCGTGAGCCAGTGAGACTTCCATGCGGATCTGGCTGCCTTCGGACAGGTCGATAATGGCAACGAAAGGGGCTTTGGCGCGTGTTGTGTCCCACTGATCAGGCTGCATGACCAGCAGGCCACGCAGGGATATGTCGATCAACTGAACTGCCACGCACCAGTCGTCCTGCTGCAGCAGGGTGTGGGCATCGAACGGAATGCGGCTGAAACGCCGTCTGTCATCGTGCATCCGATGGCTCCCGGGTGTATTGGTCATCGATGCCCACACTATAGCGCTTTTTACCGCTTACACCACGCCTTGAGCGAGCATTGCGTCGGCGACCTTGACGAAGCCGGCGATGTTGGCGCCCTTGACGTAATTGATGTGGCCGTCTTCTTCTCTGCCATAACGTTCACAGGCGGCGTGAATGGATTGCATGATGCAATGCAGCTTCTCGTCGACCTCGCCGGCAGTCCAGTGCAGGCGCATGGCGTTCTGGCTCATTTCCAGGCCGCTTACCGCCACACCGCCGGCGTTGGCAGCCTTGCCCGGGGCAAACAGGATGCGATGCTCCTGGAGCAGGTCGACGGCCTCCAGAGTGCTCGGCATGTTGGCGCCCTCGGCGACAGCGATGCAGCCGTTCTCGATCAGATGACGGGCTTCGTCTGCATCCAGTTCGTTCTGGGTTGCGCAGGGCAGGGCAATGTCGCAGGGCAGATGCCACGGGCGCTGGCCGGCGATAAATTCACAGCCGTCGCCGTGCAGCGACTCCAGTCGCCCGCGCTGCTCGTTCTTCAGCGTCATCAGCGTGTCCCACTGTGCCTGGGTCATGCCGTCCGGATAGTACAGGGTGCCGCCGGAGTCGGAGACCGAGATCACCTTGGCGCCCAGCTCCAGCACCTTCTGCGCTGCGTACTGGGCGACGTTTCCGGAGCCGGAGATGGCAACCCGTTTGCCCTCGAAGCTGTCATTGCGCTGCTTGAGCATCTGCTCGGCAAAGTAGACGCAGCCGTAACCGGTCGCTTCGGGACGGATCAGACTGCCGCCATAGCTGATGCCCTTGCCGGTCAGAACGGAGGTGAATTCGTTGCGCAGGCGTTTGTATTGGCCGTACATGTAGCCAATTTCACGCGCACCGACGCCGATGTCGCCGGCGGGGATATCCAGGTCTGCACCAATATGGCGCGACAGCTCGGTCATGAAGGCCTGGCAGAAGCGCATGATCTCGCCGTCGCTTTTGCCCTTGGGATCGAAGTCGGAGCCGCCTTTGCCGCCGCCCATCGGCAGGCTGGTCAGCGCATTCTTGAAAACCTGCTCGAAGGCGAGGAATTTCAGCACGCCAAGATTCACCGACGGGTGAAAGCGCAGGCCACCCTTGTACGGACCAATGGCGCTGTTCATCTGCACACGGAAACCGCGGTTGACCTGCACGTTACCCCGGTCGTCGACCCAGCAGACGCGAAACTGGATGACGCGCTCGGGCTCGATCAGACGTTCGATGATGCCTGCACGCAGGTATTTCGGGTTGGCTTCCAGGAAGGGCCAGAGGCTGCTGAGCACCTCTTCGGCAGCTTGGTGGAATTCTGGCTGATGGGGGTCGCGCAGGGTCAGTTCGGTCAGGCAGGCAGCCAGGGTGTAGGTCATGTCTGGAGTCACTTTTCTATACGTTTAGGACGAAAGGACGTAAACCTACCAGACTGCGAACTGCACAGGAATGGTGCGATTGTAAAATAGCGTGCACGCCAGTGTTTTATTTTGGTGCGCCATATCCCGAGCGGGTGGCAAGGCAGGATCCGCAACAGCGCGGCCACACCGGATGGTGTGGCCGCGCTGCTGGGGAAGCTCAGGCGAGCTTTTTGTAGCGGACGCGATGCGGCTGCGTAGCGGCTTCGCCCAGACGCTTCTTGCGATCGGCTTCGTACTCGGTGTAGTTGCCCTCGAAGAAGGTCACTTGCGAGTCGTCCTCGTACGCCAGGATATGGGTGGCGATACGGTCCAGGAACCAGCGATCGTGCGAGATCACGATGGCCGAGCCGGGGAAGTCCAGCAGCGCTTCTTCCAGCGCGCGCAGGGTTTCCACGTCGAGGTCGTTGGACGGTTCGTCGAGCAGCAGTACGTTGGCGCCCTGCTTGAGGGTCAGCGCCAGATGCAGGCGGCCACGCTCACCACCGGAGAGGTCCTTGACGAACTTCTGCTGGTCGGAGCCCTTGAAGTTGAAGCGGCCGACGTAACCACGCGACGGCATCTCGTAGTTGCCGACCTTGATCAGGTCGAACCCATCGGACACCTGCTCCCATACGGTCTTGTTACCGTCGAGGTTGTCACGGCTCTGGTCGACGCTGGCAATCTGTACGGTTTCACCGATCTCGATAGTGCCACTGTCCGGCTGTTCCTTGCCGGTGATCATGCGGAACAGGGTCGACTTGCCGGCACCGTTACCGCCGATGACACCCACAATGGCCCCCTTGGGGACGCTGAAGCTCAGGTTGTCGATCAGCACGCGATCACCAAAGCCTTTGGTGACGCCGTTGAACTCGATGACCTTGTCACCCAGGCGCGGGCCAGCCGGGATGTAGATCTCGTTGGTTTCGCTGCGTTTCTGGAATTCCTGCGATTGCAGTTCCTCGAAGCGCTGCAGGCGAGCCTTGGATTTGGCCTGACGGCCCTTGGCGCCCTGACGGACCCACTCCAGCTCGGCTTTCATGGCCTTGGCGTGGGAGGCCTCCTGCTTGGCTTCGGTTGCCAGGCGGGCAGCCTTGGATTCCAGCCACTGCGAGTAGTTGCCTTCGAAGGGGATGCCCTGGCCACGGTCCAGTTCGAGAATCCAACCGGCAACGTTGTCGAGGAAGTAACGGTCGTGGGTAATCGCAACCACGGTGCCCGGGAAGTTGTGCAGGAACTGCTCCAGCCAGGCGACGGAGTCGGCATCCAGGTGGTTGGTCGGCTCGTCCAGCAGCAGCATGTCGGGCGCCGACAACAGCAGGCGGCAGAGTGCTACGCGGCGCTTCTCGCCACCGGACAGGTGCTCGATCTTTGCGTCCCAGGCCGGCAGGCGCAGCGCATCGGCGGCGACTTCCAGCTGGCGCTCAAGGTTGTGGCCGTCGGCGGCCTGCAGAATGGCCTCCAGTTTGCCCTGTTCGGCAGCCAATGCGTCAAAGTCGGCATCGGGCTCGGCGTAGGCGGCATATACTTCGTCCAGCCGGGCCTGGGCATTCTTGATTTCGCTGACGGCTTCTTCGACGATCTCGCGTACGGTCTTGTCGTTGTCCAGCTCGGGTTCCTGCGGCAGGTAGCCAACCTTGATGCCCGGCATGGGGCGTGCTTCGCCCTCGATCTCGGTATCGACACCGGCCATGATCCGCAGCAGCGTGGATTTACCTGCACCGTTGAGACCCAGAACGCCAATCTTGGCGCCGGGGAAAAAGGACAATGAGATATCCTTCAGAATCTGACGCTTCGGGGGGACGACTTTACCGACCCGATGCATGCTATAAACATATTGAGCCATGTTGGCAGAACCTGTTGAATGGGAGTGTACGGAAAGGTCTTCGCCAGGGCGGCGAAATGTGGTGGCAAGGCTAGCCCAACTGGCCTGCAAGGGCAAACCGTTTGCAGCGGATCCGATGCCCGCAGCCGGTGGTGTCAGCCCCTTTTTTTCGGACCGCGAACCGACAAGTGATACGCCTTGAATAAAAATAAGAAAACGTGGTCAGCCGAGCCGCGCGCTCAGGCTGAAAGTCGGGTTGGCACCCAGCCCGCAGTCAACCGTCTGGGTATCGCGATGTTTGCGGTCGCCAGCGGCCTCCTTATGGCGCTGCTCGGCTGGCAATCCTACGTCGACTTTAAAGTGCTCAAGCGTCAGCATCAGACGCTTGTGGAAGAAGCGGTCTGGCTGACCGCCGACCAGATGGAGCTCAACCTCGCTAAAACCTCGCACGCTCTGATCGCGCTGCTCGATAGCCTCGACGGCAAGCCGCTCGGGGATGTTGCTGTTGCGGCGCAGGTGTTGCTGCCCGGGGTCTACGGTGTGCAGCGCATTGACACCGATGCCGGCCCGGAAGACAGCCGTGAGCCCTGGGCGCAGAGTGTACGTCAGCTGCAGATAGGCGGCGAACCCTTCGCTTTGGTATCGGATGCGGCGCACAACCTGCTGTTCTGGACGCTGAACAGCAGGCAGGATAATCGTTACTGGGTATTGCGGCTGGACGAGCGCGTGCTCTCGGCGCTGGTGTCGGCGCGCAGCGGGCAGGGCTATCGCTGGCTGCTGGAAGATACCGGGCAGGGGCAGGTACTGGCCAGGCAGCAGCAGGACAGGCTGGCGTTTCTCGGTGGCACGTCCATGACGGCTGAAGAGCGCGCGCGTGTTGTGGTCAGTGCCCCGGTGCCAGGCACACTCTGGCAGGTACGCGGACTGGTCGAGCCGCATTATTACGCTCAGCAGCTGGCGCCGCTGTTGCTGGGCAAGGCGCTGCTGTTCAGCGGTTGCCTGCTGGTTCTGGTGGCAGCACTGTGGTTCATGGGGCGCCAGGCGCATGCCAATCGACGCATGCAGGCCGATCAGGATCGCTCCATCCGCAGTCTGCTGGACACCGAACGACGCTATCGCGATATTTTTCAGGGCGTTGACATGGCTTTGTGCCTGGTCGACCTGGTGGATATCAAACAGGCGCTGTTGCGTGAAGGTATCTTCAACGCCGAGCAGCTCGATCGCTGGTTGCTGGAAAACCCCGAGCGGCACGGGGAGCTGCTGGAACGTATTCACTTTCTCGAAGCCAACCAGGTTGCGCTGGCGCTGCTGGGGCTACCCAATGTGGCTGCGATCGAGCGGTTGTTCCGGGGGGAACGCCACCTGCGCACGGGCGGAGGGCGCTACCGGCTGTTACTGGCATTGATCAACGGTGACGAGCGTTTCGAAGTAGAGACGCCGCTGCGTCTGCCCGACGGCAGCACCCTGTATGTATGGGTGGTGATGCGTCTGCCGGAGAGTGCCGAAGCGCTGCATGCCGTTCCCATGAGCGTCACCGATCTGAGTCAGCGCCGAGCCACGGAGCTGGCCCTGCGCCAAAGCCGCGAGTTCTGGGCCGAGGTTGTGCGCTCCGTGCCTGACCTGATTTATATTCGTGATACCAAGTGGATGGGCGCCGGCGATTTTCTGTTCAGCAACAGGACGCTGGCCGAGATGCTGGGCTACAGCGCTGAGGAAGAGGCCTCAATGGGAGCCGATTACCGTAATCGGCTGCTGCACCCTGATGATCTTGAATACATGCAGATCAACCGTCGCCTGCAACTGGCACTGGGTGACGAGCAGATCCTCGAATGGCGGGTGCGCTGGCGCCACCGGGACGCTGGCTGGCGCTGGTTCAGTATCCGTTCGAAGGTGTTCAAACGCGGCCCCGACGGGCGGGTGGTGCAGGTCATCGGGTTTGTCCGCGACATTCACGAACAGACGCTGGCCAGTGAACAGGTCCAGCGCTCCGAGGCGCGCTACCGGCAGCTGACCGAGAGCATCAGCGACATTGTATGGTCGACCAACAGCGATTTTCGCACCGACTACATCAGCCCGTCGGTCAAGCGGCTGCTCGGGTACAGCCCGAAATTCATGCTCAGCAAGTCCTACGTCGATAGCCTTGCGGACCAGCGCTTTGTCGAGTTCCTGGAGCAGATTCGCGCCGAGCTGCGGGATCAGGTGCACGTACCCGAGCGCGCCGCCGCATTGCGCGAGCAGGGGTATCAGCGCCAGATCACGTTTGACGGTATCAAGGCGGACGGTCGCAAGTGTCCGCTTGAAGTACGTATTACCCTGATGTGGTCAGCCCAGGGGCGGTTCCTCGGTCTGCTGGGACTGGCGCGGGATGTGAGCGAACAGCGTCGTACCGAAAACCGCTTGCGGATGGCTGCCACGGTATTCGAGAACACCACCGGCGGTATCGTGGTCACCGACCCTGCCGGCTATATCGTTCAGGTCAACGAAAACTTCTCCCGTATTACCGGATTCGATGCCGACGAGGTGATCGACCAGTTGCCGGCGATTCTGACCTCCCAGGCGTATGAGCCGGCGTTTTACCGGGCGATCGTTGACGCAGTTCACCAGCAGGGGCACTGGGAGGGAGAAGTCTGGCTGCGTCGTCGTTCCGGCGAGGTCTATCCCAGCTGGGCCGGAATAACCGCGGTGCATGATAACGACGGTGATCTGGTCAGTTATGTCTGCTTTTTTGTTGATATCAGCGAGCGCAAGGCATCGGAGGAGCGGATCCAAAGCCTGGCCTACTACGACGTGCTGACCGGGCTGGCCAATCGAACGCTGTTCCAGGATCGTCTCAAGGCTGCCTTGCAACTGGCTGCCCGCAGGGACGAATGGGTTGCGGTGCTGTTTCTGGATCTCGACCGCTTCAAGCCGATCAACGACAGTCTCGGCCACGCCGCGGGTGACCATGTCCTCAAGGAGGTGGCGCAGCGGCTGTGTGCCTGCGTTCGCGAGAGCGACACCGTGGCCCGGATGGGTGGCGATGAGTTCACCATGCTGTTGTCGGGTCTGGCGGATCGTGATGTGGCGCTGTCGACGGCGATGCATGTGGCGGAGAAGGTGCTTCATGCGCTGGCGGGTGCAGTGGTGCTGCAGGGGCGTGACTTCTTTGTGTCTGCCAGTATCGGTATCGCACTGTACCCGCAGGACGGAGCGGAAAGCAGTGTGTTGCTGAAAAACGCTGACACTGCCATGTATCACGCCAAGGGAGCGGGCAAGGCAACGTTCCAGTTCTATCAGAGCGGCATGAATGCCAAGGCGCTGGAGCGGTTGGCGCTGGAAAATGACCTGCGCCGTGCGGTGCAGGACCAGGCGTTCGAGTTGGACTATCAGCCGCAGTTCAGTTGTCACAGCGGACAGCTGACCGGTGCCGAGGCTTTGCTGCGCTGGCGCCATCCCGAGCGTGGTGTGGTGTCGCCTGCAGAGTTCATCCCTATTGCCGAGGAGTTGGGTCTGATCCGTACGCTTGGTGAATGGGTGCTCAATGAAGCCTGTCGCCAGGTTGCCGACTGGCGGGACCGGGGCCTGCATCTGCCGCGTCTGGCCGTCAACCTGTCGGCCATGCAGTTTGATGACGGTGCGCTGTCCGTTCAGATCGCCAGCGTGCTGGAGCACTACAATCTGGCGCCTGAGGCGCTGGAGCTGGAGCTGACCGAGAGTATCCTGCTGCGCAACATCGATGAAACCATGCGTACGCTTGAGGAGTTCAAGCAGCGTGGCATGCAGATCGCCATTGATGACTTCGGTACCGGCTACTCGGCGCTCAATTACCTGCGCGACTTTCCGATTGATACGCTGAAGATTGACCGGGGCTTTATCGAGACAATGCACCCCGGCAGCCGTGACGCCCTGCTGGCCCAGGCGATTGTTGCCATGGGCCGCAGTCTGCAGCTGCGGGTCATCGCCGAAGGGATTGAGACCGAGGAACAGTACCAGCTGGTCAGTAGCTTCGGTTGTGACGAGGTGCAGGGCTACCATCTGGGACGGCCTGTGGCGGCGCAGGAGTTCGAGCGGCGCTGGCTGCAGTCGGGTGCATGAATGCTTTTTGTCGGTGCCTGAACGCTTTTCAAGTGCCAGCCGGTGACGCTTGCGCTAAAATGCGGCTTCTTTTTTCATCAGAACGACCTAGCAGGGGGCCGTTACATGTTTAGCCGTTCCAACGATATTGCCACATTCGATGCCGATCTCTGGGCTGCCATGGAGCAGGAAGCGGTACGTCAGGAAGAGCACATCGAGCTGATTGCCTCGGAGAACTACACCAGTCCGGCGGTCATGCAGGCGCAGGGGTCCGTCCTGACCAACAAGTACGCCGAAGGCTACCCGGGCAAGCGCTACTACGGTGGTTGCGAGTATGTCGATGTCGTTGAGCAGCTGGCCATTGACCGTGCCAAGGAGCTGTTCGGTGCCGATTACGCCAACGTTCAGCCGCACGCCGGTTCCCAGGCCAACGCGGCGGTTTACCTGGCGCTGCTGCAGGCTGGTGACACCATCCTCGGCATGAGCCTGGCGCACGGCGGTCACCTGACCCACGGTGCTTCGGTCTCCTCCTCCGGCAAGCTCTACAATGCCGTTCAGTACGGCATCAATGACCAGGGTCTGATCGACTACGACGAAGTCGAGCGTCTGGCCGTTGAGCACAAGCCGAAGATGATCGTGGCCGGTTTCAGCGCCTATTCCCAGGTGCTGGATTTTGCCCGCTTCCGTGCGATCGCTGACAAGGTCGGGGCTTACCTGTTTGTTGATATGGCCCACGTTGCCGGTCTGGTTGCTGCAGGCGTCTACCCGAACCCGGTTCCGTTCGCGGACGTGGTCACCACCACTACTCACAAGACCCTGCGTGGTCCGCGTGGTGGTCTGATCCTGGCCCGTGCCAACGAGGAAATCGAAAAGAAACTGAACTCCGCGGTATTCCCGGGTGCGCAGGGTGGTCCGTTGGAGCACGTTATCGCGGCCAAGGCGATTTGCTTCAAGGAAGCGCTGCAGCCTGAATTCAAGGCTTACCAGCAGCAGGTCGTAAAGAATGCCCAGGCGATGGCCAAGGTGTTCATTGAGCGCGGCTTCGACGTCGTATCCGGTGGTACTCAGAACCATCTGTTCCTGTTGTCGCTGATCAAGCAGGACATTACCGGTAAGGACGCAGATGCCGCATTGGGCCGCGCGTACATCACCGTGAACAAGAACAGCGTGCCGAACGATCCGCGTTCGCCGTTCGTAACCTCCGGCCTGCGCATCGGTACGCCGGCGGTCACTACCCGCGGCTTCGTTGAGGCTGATTGCGAAGCGCTGGCTGGCTGGATCTGCGACATTCTCGACAACATGGGTGATGAGTCCGTGATTGATCGGGTGCGCGAGCAGGTCAAGGCCGTATGTGCCCGCTTGCCGGTTTATGGCGCCTGAGTTCGAGCAGTGACATGAAAACCCGCGCCAATCGGCGCGGGTTTTTTTTTGTCTGCAGATCATGGCATTCTGATGCCTGACTCAACTGGCAGTTGGTGTCCGGCACGATGACTCGGGCAGCAGAGGATGGCGTGAAAAAAATTATAAGAATGCTGGCGGCGTATTGCTGTTTCGGGTTGCTGGCGCTGTCTGCGCAAGGCGGGTATGCGGCACCGTTGGAGCGGCCGCTGAAGGTGGTACTGCTACCCTATCCGGGCTATTCCGACTACGACCAGCACGGCCGGGTGGTAGGCCCTACCGCTGATGTGCTGGAGCAGTTGTTCAAGCGGGCCGGATACGCCTACCAGATTAATCTGCTGCCCATTGCAAGGGTCCGCCGGGGGCTGGTGTCGGGCGAGGTTGATGTCTGGCTTGGGGTCAATAATCAGGTCGGTCTTGAGGCCTATGTCGTGCAGAGCGAGTCCAGCTTCGGAGCATTGCCGATTCATCTTTACTACCGCGCCGACGAGCCGGTGCCGCACTGGCCTGACAGTCTGCAGGGCAAGGCGCTTATCCTGATTACCAACTACAACTACAGTTTGCCGATCTTGCGGGTGTTGCAGGACCCGCGCTGGCAAATCGATCAGCGTTCCAGCAGCTCCCATGTGGGTGCCATACGGATGTTATTGCGTGGTCGGGGAGATTATTTGCTCGATTACCGGGGGCAGGCGGTATCGGCCATGGCTGAACTGGATATGCAGCCGCTTCCCCATGTCCTTGTGGATGAGCCCCCCATGCGGCTGTTTGTATCGCGCAGCAGGCCGGATGCCATGGCGGTTGTCCGTGAACTGGACCGGGCGTTTGAATCGCTGGTTGCAGAAGGTGTTGTGATGGATGTAACCCGGCGCTAGGTTGACAGCTTGCCACTTGCGCAGGTTGTCGGTAGTTGTTTGAATGGCGGCGGCGCCCGGCAACGTCGGGCAGATGCCGGCAGTAAGTTAGGGAATTTTCAGACAGGGAAGGGCCGATATGCACGAATTGTTCAAGGTTGTGTTCAGGGGCCGGCAGACCGGCGAGGTCGAAACGCCCGAACTGGAGCAGAACCTTCTGCGCCTGGGGTTCGGCAGGCAGCAGGTCGACATGCTGCTGGCGGGGCGCACGGTAACCATCAAGTCCGGCCTCACGGCATCTCTGGCCGAGCGCTACCGCCAGCGTTTGCACGACGCCGGGCTGATCACCGAAATCGTTGCCGAGGAGGGCGCCGGGTCGCCAGTTGCGCCCAATGGAGCCGCATCGAGTGCGTCCCCGGCGGCGGATGCACGCCGCGAGACGGTGATTGGTGACACGGCACTGCCGCCGCCTGGGGCGGCGGCATCGCCGGCAAAACGGCTGTCGCAGCTGCAATTTACCGGCAGTGGTGGTGAGTACTTCGGTGTCTGGATCGTCAATATCCTCCTGCTGATAGTGACGCTCGGCTTCTACGCGCCCTGGGCGAAGGTTCGCAACCTGCAGTATTTTTACGGTCATACCGTATTGGAGGGGAGCAGCTTTCAGTATCTGGCTGACCCCTGGGTGATTTTTCGCGGGCGTCTGGTCGCGCTGGTTGCGGTAATCCTTTGGACGCTTGCCTCGAATTTCTTCCCCATCGTGGCCGTTGGCTTGCTGTTGCTGTTTCTGCCGCTTATTCCCTGGATTATCACCCGATCACTCAAGTTTCATGCGATTAACAGCGCCTATCGCAATATCCGATTCGACTTTACCGGCTCCTACTGGCAAGCCGTGCAGGTGATCTACCTGTGGCCGCTGGTGGGCATTCTGAGCCTGGGCCTGCTGTTGCCGTTGTCGGCCCAACGCTGGTATCGCTTCCTGGTGGACAATACCCGGTTTGGCAGCAGCCCGTTCCAGTTGTCGTTGACGGTGGGTGAAACCTATCTGTTCTTCCTGCGCATGGTTCTGGTGTTTATTGGTTTTGCCTTGCTCGGTGGGCTGGCTTCGATGGCTCACTCCGCGCTGGGCATTATTGGGGTTGTGCTCGCGTACCTTGCGCTATTCGGTTACATGATGGCCGGCGTGACCAATCTGGTGACCAATGCGACCCGACTCGGTGAGCACGGATTCGTTTCTACGCTGGGCAAGCGCCGCATGGTCTGGATCTTTGTTACCAACTCTTTGCTGATTGCCCTGACCATGGGGTTCTACACCGCCTGGGCCAAGGTGCGTATGGCGCGCTACCGGGCCAGCTGCACGCAGATGGCCATTGCCGGTGATCTGAATGGCTTTGTTGCAGGTGAAGCCCAACGCGCAGGTGCCGTTGGTATGGAGTTGGGGGACGCCTTCGATGTCGGTTTCTCCTTCGGTTAATGCCGGGGTCAGCGGGCACTTTTTCGATGGCGAGTCGAGCGGCGCTTGCGCCGCGATTGCCCGTCTGCAGGGGAACCAGCTGCGGCTGGAACTGGACGATGGCCGG
Organism: Halopseudomonas sp. MFKK-1; assembly: GCF_027474385.1. Classification (NCBI taxonomy): domain Bacteria; kingdom Pseudomonadati; phylum Pseudomonadota; class Gammaproteobacteria; order Pseudomonadales; family Pseudomonadaceae; genus Halopseudomonas; species Halopseudomonas sp. MFKK-1. Next base: position 214,792 of record NZ_CP114836.1, on the reverse strand, counting down.
GTGGAGCACTTCGCCGCCGCGCAGGTCAGACTCGGCATGCAGGTGGGCAGCGCCAAAAGCTATCTGCACCTGGGCGAGCGCGCTGCGCTGGAATCGGCCGATGTGGCCGGGTTGCAGGCTATCGCTGCGGGATTGAAGGCGGCTGATGGCGGTACAGTCTGGCTGCGACGGCTGGAACTGAATATTCCGCTGGTTCTGGTGTCCCTGGTGGTCGTGCTGGCCATGCTGGTGGGCGGCGTCGTATGGGGTGTGCCCTGGTTATCCAGGGAGCTGGCGTACCAGCTGCCGGCGGCACTGGAGCAGCGAGCCGGCCAGGAGGGGCTGGATACCATGGATAGACTCTGGACATCGCCCAGCACGCTGAGCGAGGAGCGGCAGCAGGCGCTGTTGCAGGTAATGCAACCTGCGCTTCTGGCTCTGCAGCAGCGTCATCCGGATCATCGCCTGAACGTGCACTTTCGCGCCAGCGAGGCGCTGGGCGCCAATGCCTTTGCGCTGCCGGGCGGCAATCTGGTGTTCACCGACGATATGATCGAGCTGGCGCAGCATGACGAGGAACTGATCGCGGTACTGGCGCATGAGGCTGGGCACGCGGTGCACCGGCACAGCATGCGTAACCTGGTGCAGGGCTCGTTGCTGGTCTTTGTCATGGTGTCGCTGACTGGCGATGTGTCGGCCGCGTCGGATCTGGTCACCGGGGTGCCTGCGCTGTTGGCGACGCTCAGCTATCAGAGGGGCATGGAAGAGGAAGCCGACGAGTTTGCCTTGGCGTTTCTGCAGGATCAGCAGATATCGCCACAGCGCTTTGCCGATATCATGTTGCGTCTGGATCCGCCCTCCGGGGAGGAGGGCGAACTGGATGAGCTGAGCGGCTTTCTCTCAACCCATCCATCTACGCCAGAGCGTATCGAGCGCTTTCAAACCGGGTACTAGACCAGCTTGAGTGTGCTCAGGGTACGCTGACGGACCTGTTTGAGCAGGTCTGCATCCTTGACCAGGGACTGGCCATAGGATGGCACCAGGGTTTTCATGCGCTCCTGCCACTCTGGGCTGGCGATACGGTCCTTGAAGCAGCGCTCGATGACATCGATCATCGCCTGGACGGCAGTCGATGCTCCAGGGGAGGCGCCCAGCAGCGCTGCCAGGGAGCCGTCCTTGGCAGCGACGATCTCGGTACCGAACTCGAGCTTGCCGTGGCCTTTGGCGTCCTTCTTGATGATCTGCACGCGCATGCCTGCGTTTTGCAGTTTCCAGTTCTTCTCCTGTGCGTCAGGGAAGAAGTTGCGCAGTGAGGCAACGCGATCCTTGTGCGACTGGAAAGACTCCGCGATTAGATACTTGGTCAGGTCCATATTGTCCCGGCCAACCGCCATCATGGGCGCCACGTTGTACGGCTTGACCGAGGAGAACAGGTCGAAAATCGAACCTTTCTTCAGGAACTTGGTGGTGAAGCCGGCGAACGGGCCGAACAGCAGGGCAGGTTGGCCGTTGATGATACGGGTGTCCAGATGGGGGACCGACATCGGCGGGGCGCCGACCGGAGCCTTGCCGTAGACCTTGGAGCTGTGGCGTTTGACCACGTCCTGATCCTGGCAGACCAGCCATTGGCCGCTGACCGGGAAGCCGCCGTAACCCTGGCTTTCGTCGATATTCGACTTTTGCAGCAGCGGCAGTGAACCTCCACCGGCGCCGAGGAATACGAAATTGGCGTTGAATTCGATGTCCTTGCCAGACTTTTCATCTTCGACAACCACGCGCCAGTAACCGCGCTTGCTCTTGCGCAGGCTCTTTACCGAGTGGCTCAGACGCAGTTCGAATCCGTCCTGTTGCTCAAGGTGCGCAATCATCCGGCGAGTCAGCGATCCGAAGTCGACATCGGAACCATGATCAACGCGGGTGGCGGCAATCGGCTGGCTGGTGTCGCGGCTGGACATGATCAGCGGCATCCATTCGCGCAGCTGGTCTGCTGATTCGCTGTATTGCATCTCGGCGAACAGGTGATGCTGGCTCAGCAGTTCATGGCGCTTGCGCAGGAAGGCAACGTCTTTTTCACCCCAGACAAAACTCTGATGGGCGGTGGCGTTGATGAAGTCTGACGGGTTCTGAATGATGCCCTGTTCTACCAGGTAGCTCCAGAATTGCAGGGTTACTTCGAAGGATGCATTGATGGCCAGGGCGCGTTCGATTGCGACATTGCCATTCTGGTCTTCGGGAGTGTAGTTCAGCTCACAGTAGCCGGCGTGGCCGGTGCCGGCATTGTTCCAGCCGTCGGTGCTTTCGTGAGCCACATGGTCCAGACGCTCGACCAGGGTAATGGTCATGGCGGGATCCAACTGTTTGAGCAACATTCCCAGCGTAGCGCTCATGACACCACCACCGACCAGCAATACATCTACGTTCGTTGCTGTCATTTACATGTCGCCTCTTTGGTAAAAATCAAGGAGCCTCTTGAGCTCTCCAGTGATCATACTGGCCAATGTCGGGGCGGCTAGCAAACGGGCTTGATCCCGACGGTCGCTTTTGGCTGTGTCGAGAGCGCGGCAAGCAGTGTGTGCTGTCTGCTCCGAACGCCCCGGTACGTGGGTATCAGTGGTTGGCTGATGGAAAGCGGCGGCGCTTCGTGTGGAATTGCCTGCCGGGGCTCAATGGTCTGACGGTGATCGGCCATTGGAGTAGTTCAGAGAAGGCGTATCATACCGGTTTCTGTCAGGCGGGGACAGGCACATGATTCGGCTTATGCCGCCTTTATAACGGCTTTTTTGGCCGACTTTGGTCTAAAACAGGTCGATTGTGCGTTAGTCTTCCCGGCGCCGCGATGGCGGTACTCGCGGTAGACGATCAATAGCGATAGCTGAGTGCGGCAAGGCGGGTCAGGGGGAAGTGGATGCGTGAGGTAGTGCTGGTCGGTGGCGGAGTAATGGGGTGTCTGAGTGCGCTCGAGTTGTTGCAGGCGGGATGTCGTGTGACGCTGCTGGAGCGCGGCGAGTTGGGACGTGAAGCGTCCTGGGCAGGCGGCGGTATCGTGTCGCCACTGTACCCCTGGCGCTACTGCGATGCGGTCAGTGCGTTGGCCGAGTGGTCACAGGGATATTACCCGCAGCTGGCAACCTCGCTGCTGGAACAGACCGAGCGGGATCCGCAAGTGCACACCTGCGGCCTGTTGTGGCTTGATCACGATGAACAGGATCAGGCGCTGGACTGGGCGGTGGCCCATGGCAAGCCGCTGCGTGCAGTGGATGCCGACTTCGTCTACCGGCAGGTGCCGCAGCTCGCCCCGGGGTTTGCTGGTGCGCTTTGGCAGGCTGATCTGGCGAACGTTCGCAATCCGCGCCTGATGCAGGCGCTTCGTGCCCGTTTGCTGCAGTTTGACGCCTTCACCCTGCACGAGCACTGCGCGGTGGAATCGTTGCTGCGTGATGGCGACGCGGTGGTTGGGGTGCAGTGCCCGGTTGGGCGGATTGAGGCGGACGCTGTTGTGCTGTGCGCCGGCGCCTGGAGCGGCGACTGGTTGCAGCAGGCGGGGCTCACGCTGCCGGTTGAGCCGGTCAAGGGCCAGATGCTGCTGTACAGGATGGCGCCGGGCTGGCTGCCGTCGATTGTCATGGCCAAGGGGCGCTATGCGATTCCCCGTCGTGACGGTCATATTCTGATCGGCAGCACGCTGGAGTACGAAGGTTACGACAAGCGCACCACCGACGAGGCGCTCGCATCGCTGCGGGCCAGTGCGCAGGCATTGCTGCCTGATCTGGCGCAGCAGTCGCCCGTTGCCCAGTGGGCGGGCTTGCGCCCGGGATCGCCGGATGGTGTGCCCTATATCGGACCGGTGTCTTCGCTGCCTGGCTTGTGGCTGAACACCGGGCATTTCCGCAATGGGCTGGTACTGGCCCCGGCATCCTGTCGGCTGCTCGCCGATTTGCTGTTGCAGCGCAGCTCGGAGATCGATCCGACACCCTATCTGCCGGTTACGCGCCTGAACTGACGGGCCGCTGATGGCTCAGTCGTCCAGGCCCAGCTTCTTCAGGCGGTAGCGCAGGGAGCGAAAGGTGAGACCCAGCCGCTTGGCGGCGGCGGTCTTGTTCCAGCGGGTCTCTTCCAGTGCCTGGGTGATCGCCTGGCGCTCGATGTTGTCCAGATAATCCTCCAGATGGTCGATCTGGCTGAAATCGGGAGTGTCATCCTGGGCCGCACTTGGGCAGGCGCTGAGCCACAGGTCATTGGCGTCGATCTGCTGGCCTTCGCACAGGGTGAAGGCCCGCTCCAGCGCATTTTCCAGCTCGCGTACGTTGCCCGGGAAGCGGTAATTGAGCAGCCGTTCCATACCGGCCTCGGTGACCGCGGGCGCGGGACGGTTGGCGCGCTCGGCCAGGCGGCCGAGGATGCTGCGGACCAGCAGCGGCAGGTCCTCGCGGCGCGCCCGCAGCGGCGGCACCTGCAGTTCGATCACGTTGATGCGGTAGAACAGGTCCTGACGGAAGCGCCCCTGGGCCACCTCGTTGGCGAGATCCTTGTGGGTGGCGCACAACAGACGTACGTCAACCGCTTCCTCGTGCTGGCTGCCGACGGCGCGGACCGCCTTCTCCTGGATGGCTCGCAGCAGTTTGACCTGCATTGCCATCGGGAGGTCGGCGACCTCGTCGAGAAACAGAGTACCGTGATTGGCGGCCTGGAACAGGCCCGGCTTGTCGGCAACTGCACCGGAAAAGCTGCCTTTGCGGTGGCCGAAAAACTCGCTTTCCATCAACTCGGACGGTATGGCGCCGCAGTTGACCGGTACAAAGGGCTGTTCGGCTCTGGGGCTGAGCGCGTGAATGCGACGGGCGACCAGTTCCTTGCCGCTGCCGGACTCGCCGCTGATATACAGCGGCGCCTGGCTGCGGGCGAGTTTGCCGATCTGGTTGCGCAGTCGCTCGATTGGTGGCGAGATGCCGAGGATCGGGTCCTGTGCCTGGGGGCCGGGTTCGGTCTGCGAATCTCGCAGGCGCAGTGCCGTCGAGACCAGCTCGCGCAGGCGGGCGAGATCGACCGGTTTGGTCAGGAAGTCAAATGCGCCGGCCTTGAGTGCGCTGATCGCCGTATCCAGACTGCCATAGGCGGTGATCATCGCGACCGGGGTGCTGGTAAAGTGTTGCTGGATATGGCGTACGATGCTCAGGCCATCGCCGTCAGGCAGTCGCATGTCCGTCAGGCACAGATCAAAGTGGTGAGACTGCAGCAGGTTCAAGGCTTCGCCCATGGTTTTCGCGCTGCGGGTTTGCAGCGACATGCGCCCGAGGGTCAGCTCCAGCAATTCGAGAATGTCCGGCTCGTCGTCGATGATCAGCACGGTGGGTTGCATCATGGCTTGCTGCTTGACTCCTGTCATTTGATTACCGGGCATCATACCAGTCGTTTCGGGTGCGCGAAGGTGATGCGCATGCAGCAGCCGTGGGGCTGCACCCGGTCGCACTCGAGTCGTGCCTGGTTGCTTTCGCACAGTTCGCGGGAAATATACAGGCCCAGGCCGGTACCGGTGGCTTCGGTGGTATAGAAGGGCTCGAAAATGTGACCCAGGTGTTCTTCGGCGATCCCCGGGCCATGATCAATGACCTCCAGCACCGGCAGTTCGGTGTCCGGCCGTACATACAGCTTGAGCTGGATGGTGCGGGCTTGCCCCGCTTCGCCACTGTAACGCAGTGCGTTATTGCACAGGTTGTTGAGAACCTGGGTCATCTGGTTGGGGTCGATTCGGGTCAGAATGCCCTCTTTCTCGATGTCGCACTCAAGCGCATCGGTTGGCGGATGGGCACTGCGAAAATCGGCGGCGAAGTGGGAGACCCACAGCGCCAGATCGACCAGTTGCGGCTCGCTGGGGCGGCGGCGGGAGAGTTCGAGCACGGTTTCAATCACCCGGTTCATGCGCTGGGAGTGCTGCTGGATGATCTCTGTCAACCGCTGGTCCTGAGCTGACAACTGTTCGGACTCGGCCAGCAGTTGCGCCGCGTGGCTGATTGCGCCCAGCGGATTGCGGATCTCATGGGCAATGCTGGCGGTCAGGCGGCCCAGCGAGGCCAGTTTCAGTTGCTGTGCCTGTTGGGCGACCTGGGTGTTGTCGTCCAGGAACACCAGAATGTTGTCGCCGGTCTGGCTGCCGAGGTGTTTGAAGTTGGCCATCAGCTCGGTACTGCCATTGAAACTGTGGAATGAGCGCGCCCTGACCGAGGGGTTGCGCTGCCACTGACGCAGTCGCTGCTCCAGCTCTGGCGCGATCCTATCCAGCCGCTCCCCCTGGGGCACGTCGCGGTTGAGCATCTGAGAACAGGCCTCGTTGCTGGTCAGAATTCGATTGTCGGCGCTGACCACCATAATCCCGGTGCGCATGCGCTGAATGATCAACTGATTGAGTTGTTCCAGGCTGGCCAGACTGGCGGCCTGCTCGCGGGCCAGAATTTCCGACAGGTACAGCCGGCGGGTGACGCGCTGGACGAACAGGGCGACGGCAAAATAGATTGCGCCCAGCACGCCGGCCTGCAGGTAGTTCTGGCCGATGTAGGGATGGGTCAGGCTGAGGAAAAACGTCAGATAGATCAGCACCAGGCTGGACATTGCCGGCAGCAGCAGTCCGATACGGCCATGCAGCAGCACGTTGCCGATTGCGACCGGAATGATCAGCAGGTTGCCGAAGCCGCTGCCTATGCCTCCAGCGGCGTAGAAGATGATGCCGAGCAGGGTGATATCCAGCACTGCCAGTACGAACAGGTGAATATCCCGTCGGCCCTTGTGCAGTGACAGCGCGATCAGCACGTTGATGAACAGGTAGATCCAGCTGGCCTGAGCGTAGACCTCGGGGTTGCTCAGGGACAGCACGCCCTCGCGCAGCGACGAGCTGGTCAGCAGGGTCAGGCCGAAGCCGAGAATGACCCGATACAGATTGTACAGTCGCAGGATGCGAGGGCGCTGGGAGTCGATCCGCTCAGCGGTTGTCGTGTTCATCTCGGTGTTCCGCGCAGCAGTACCATTGGTCGCCGGCGCGCAACGCGCGTGACTCGGGCAGGTGCACCTGGCACTGCGCACAGCGGACCATCACCGGTGCATCGGTTTGCGGCCGCTGTGAGGCGGGGTTTTCCGTGTTGCGCTGCTGCTGCATCGCGCGCCAGAAACGCAGGGCTACCCATACCAGCGCGGCCAGAATTATCAGTTTGATCAGTCCCATGGTGTCGCTGTGTTCCGTGCAGGGTGTTTCAGTGTATCCCAAGGCCACAGCCTGCCAAAACCATCTTGCGATTGCGGGGCACAGGCGCTTGCCGGACAATAGGCGCATCTTGACTCAGGAGAAACAACATGACGGCAACCTTGCGCATCGTGATGGCCCAGCTGAACATGCGGGTGGGCGACATCCCGGGCAATCTGGAGCGAATTATCGAGTCGTCCAGACATGCCCGTGACGAGCTGGGTGCCCGGGTCATCGTATTCCCGGAATTGTCGCTGTGCGGCTACCCGCCCGAGGATCTGCTGCTGCGCTCCAGCATGCAGGCGCGCATCAGCCGGGCGCTGGATCAGTTGTGCGAGCAGGTTCAGGGCATTTATGTCGTAGTCGGTTATCCCTGGCAGCAGGATGACCTCTGCTACAACATGGCTGCGGTCATTGCCGATGGCCGCATCCTGGCGTCATACGCAAAGCAGCACCTGCCGAACTATCGGGTATTCGACGAGAAGCGCTATTTTGCCGAGGGTTCCGAGCCGTGCTGCCTCGAGATTGACGGTCTGCCGGTCGCCCTTAGCGTCTGCGAGGATATCTGGCATCCTCAGCCCATGGCTCAAGCCCATGACGCCGGAGCCCGGTTGATGCTCAACCTCAACGCCTCGCCCTTTCACATGGACAAGCAGCGTGAACGCGAAGCCATGCTGGCCGAGCGCGCCGCCGAAGGATCAATGCCGATCATCTATGTGAACCAGGTCGGCGGCCAGGACGAGCTGGTGTTTGATGGCGGCTCTGTAGCGGTGGACAGCGATGGTCAGATCGCCTGCCGGGTTTCTCCCTTCTGCGAGGGGCTGTATCCGGTTGATGTGCAGTTCGACGACAGCCAGGTGCGGTTGCGTCAGGGCGCGCTGGCGGCCATGCCGGAGCTGGAAGCCAGTGTATATCAGGCGCTGGTTACCGGGGTGCGTGATTACGTCAACAAGAACGGCTTCAAGGGTGTGGTCCTTGGGCTGTCCGGTGGTATCGACTCGGCCCTGACGCTGGCGGTTGCCGTCGACGCGCTCGGCGCCGAGCGGGTAGAGGCGGTAATGATGCCGTATCACTACACCTCCGGCATGAGTCTGGAGGATGCCGAGGCGCAGGCACATGCCATGCACGTAACCTACCGCGTGCTGCCGATTGCGCCGATGGTCGAGGCGTTTATGCAGACGCTGGAGCCGGTGTTTGCAGGGCTGCCGCGCGACACCACGGAAGAAAACCTGCAGGCTCGCTGTCGCGGCACGTTGCTGATGGCACTGTCGAACAAGACCGGTTCGCTGGTACTGACCACCGGCAACAAGAGTGAGATGGCGGTCGGCTATGCCACGCTGTATGGCGATATGGCAGGTGGCTTTGATGTGCTCAAGGACGTGCCCAAGACGCTGGTGTTCCGCCTGGCCGAATACCGCAATACGCTGGGCGCGGTTATCCCGCAACGGGTAATCGATCGTCCGCCGTCTGCCGAACTGGCACCTGATCAGAAAGATGAAGACTCGTTGCCGCCATATCCGGTGCTGGACGAGATTCTGCGTCTGTATATTGAACACGACCTGTCTGCCAGTGCCATCATCGCCGCCGGCTTCGACGAGGATCAGGTCAAGCGCGTGGTGCGACTGGTCGATCTGAACGAATACAAACGCCGCCAGGCGGCTGTCGGTGCGCGTATCACCCAGCGCGGCTTCGGCCGTGATCGCCGTTATCCGATTACGTCAGGATGGGCGATGGAGGACTAGCCAGCCGGCCTTTGGCCGGCAGCGGCAAGCTACAAGCTACAAGCTACAAGCGTAAACCGGAGGGAGGGTGGGTCGGCGAGAGGGTAATAAGATATTGTCGCTACTACCCGTCGGAACTAGAGCTCGCAGGCCGATTCGGCGCGGGTTTAACTTGCAGCTTGAGGCTTGCCGCTTGCCGCTCTGCTAACAAAAAGCCCGCCATGGCGAATGCCGTGGCGGGCTTTTTAGTCGGGCCACCCTCAGTCGAGCAGGCCGAAGGTGATGCGGTTCCAGAAGCTGCGATGGGGTTCGCCGTTCTGGCTGACGCGAATTTCGCGGGGCAGTGAGGCTGCGGCGTCCTGGTACTGGCGTTCCATTTCGCGCTCCATCTGCGTTTTTGCCATGCGCGGCGGTGGGGCAGTAACCGCGTCGATCAGGCCAACGGAAGCCGATTCCAGCCAGTCCATCTCGGCCACAGCCGGCTCGACGTGATGCTTGAACTCGCCATCGACCAATGCCGGGTGTTCCGGATAGTTGAGCTTCAGTGTCTCCAGTGCGCTGTCTGCCAGATCCTGCATGGCCAGGCGGTTATAGCCGGCAACCATCAGGGCCAGGCCGTCACCCACCGAAGGGGTCTGCTGGAAGTTCTCGACCACGTAACGACCGCGGTTGGCAGCGGCCAGATAGGCGCCGCGCTTGAGATAGTAGTGGCCGACATGCACGTCGTAGGCTGCCAGCAGGTTACGCAGGTAAACCATGCGCGCGCGGGCGTCCGGTGCATACTGACTGTTCGGGAAGCGGTTGATCAGCTGGGCGAAATCGTTGAACGAGTCGCGGGCGGCACCCGGGTCACGACGGGTCATGTCCAGCGGCAGGAAGCGTTCGATAATACCCTGGTCGCGGGTAAAGGAAGCCAGGCCACGAATGTAATAGGCGTAGTCGACGTTCTGGTGGGTGGGGTGCAGGCGGATGAAACGGTCGGCTGACGCGGTCGCGGCTTCCGGCTCATAGTTCTGGTAGTAGGCGTAGATCAGTTCAAGCTGAGCCTGTTCGGCATAGCGGCCGAAGGGGTAGCGGGCCTCAAGGGCGCGCAGGGTTTCAACAGCGGAACCGTAATTTTCTGCGTCCAGATCGGTCTGGGCCTTGCGATACAGCTCCGACTCGCTGAGCGACTCGTCAATCACCGGTGCGTTGGAAGAGCACGCTGCCAGCAGTGCCAGTACTCCGACCAGCAGCAGATGTTTCATCGACATATCATGACACCCGAATGGTTGGCGTGCGCTGTTTCCAGTGCGGCCGTCCTGTTATAGTTTGGGCCTTTGCAGCCTTGTCCGGACTTCCCGGACCAGCCGTATTTAACCACAGCGTCCGGTCGATTCCAAAAGGGATTGCGGCCGGTTCCGGCGCACAACGCCTTCCAGTGAGTTCCCCATGTCAGATCGTATTCGTTTGTCCGCACAGGTCAGCCCGGAATCGGGTGGTCAACGCCTGGACCAGGTGGCCGCGCAATTGTTCCCCGACTATTCCCGTTCCCGCCTGCAGGGCTGGATCAAGGACGGCAGTCTGCTGGTCGATGGTGAGGTCAAGCGCACCCGTGACATTGTGCTGGGTGGTGAGCGGCTGGAGCTGGATGCCGAGCGCGAGATTCAGGGCGAGTGGCAGGCCGAAGCCATCGATCTGGACATCATTTATGAAGACGACGCGCTGCTGGTGATCAACAAGCCTGCCGGCCTTGTCGTGCATCCGGCTGCCGGCCATCAGGACGGCACCCTGCTCAATGCTCTGCTGCACCACGCGCCTGAACTGGCCAAGGTGCCGCGTGCCGGCATCGTCCATCGGCTCGACAAGGACACCACCGGTTTGATGGTGGTGGCCAAGACCATCGAGGCGCAGACCGACCTGGTCGCCCAGTTGCAGGCACGTACTGTCAGTCGTGAGTACGAATGCGTAGTGGTCGGCGTAATGACGTCGGGCGGTAAGGTTGACCAGCCGATTGCCCGGCACGGTACCCAGCGCCAGAAAATGGCGGTTGTGGCTGGCGGCAAGACGGCGATCAGCCATTACCGGGTGATCAATCGTTTTCGTGCGCACACCCACGTCAAGGTCAAGCTGGAAACCGGGCGCACGCACCAGATTCGCGTGCACATGAGCTATATCCATTTTCCGCTGGTCGGCGATCCGGTCTATGGCGGCCGTCTGCGTATTCCGCCGGGCGCCAGCCCTGAACTGATCAAGGAACTGCGCGAGTTTCCGCGTCAGGCGCTGCACGCCCGCCGGCTTGAGCTGGAGCATCCGACCGACGGTCGTCACATGAGCTGGCAGGTGCCGCTGCCGGAAGACATGCAGCATTTGCTGGCGCTGCTGCGTGAGGATGGCGAGATCGGCGAATGAGCACCCTCTGGTTGACCGCCGACTGGCCCGCGCCAGTCAATGTACGTACCTGCATCACCACGCGTCTGGGTGGTTGCAGTCAGGGCGTATGGAAGGGGTTCAATCTCGGCGATCATGTGGGGGACGACCCGGTTCATGTTGCGGCCAATCGCGCCGAGCTGGAGCGTGTTCTGGGCTGCCGCCCGGCCTGGCTGACTCAGGTGCATGGTACCGAGGTCTGCAAGGCCGACCCTGCTCGGGTGCTGGAGGCCGACGCCAGCTGGACTGATCAGCCGGGCATCGCCTGCACCATCATGACCGCCGACTGTCTGCCGGCGTTGTTCTGTACCCGTGACGGGCAGCGTGTTGCGGCTGCCCACGCGGGTTGGCGCGGGCTGCTCGACGGCGTGCTGGAGCAGACGGTCGCGACACTTGATGGCTCGGCTGCTGACGTGCTGGTCTGGCTTGGGCCAGCCATTGGTCCGGCGGCCTTTGAAGTGGGCGCCGAGGTACGTGAGGCTTTCGTCAGGGTTGATCCGCAGGCGGCTGCTGCGTTTGTTCCCTCCGAACGCGACGGACACTGGCTGGCAGATATCTATCAGCTCGCCCGTCAGCGTCTTGCAGCGGCTGGTGTGCAGCAGATATTCGGCGGTGGCGAATGCACGTTTTCCGATGCCGAACGCTTCTATTCCTACCGTCGTGACGGACAAACAGGGCGCCTTGCGTCCCTGATTTGGCTTGTTGAGTGACAAAAAATTGACCCTAATCATCATGGGGTCACTTGAAAGCGCAATAATCGTCCCTATAACTGTGTCATCACAGATGAAAGGCCCGCTACGAACTGTTCGGCCGGGCTCAGACTAGAGGACTTTTATTCATGCGCATTGACCGTATGACCAGCAAGCTTCAGGTCGCCCTGTCCGACGCACAATCCATGGCCGTCGGCCGCGACCATTCCCAGATCGACCCGCTGCACCTGGTGCTGGCGCTGATCGAGCAGCAGCACGGCTCGATCAAGCCGCTGCTGATGCAGGTCGGCTTTGATATCGCCGCCCTGCGCGCAGCCCTGAACGAGGCCATCGACAAACTGGCGACCGTCAGCAATCCAACTGGTGACGTCAGCCTGTCTACCGAGCTGGCGCGTCTGCTCAACCAGGCTGACCGGCTGGCGCAGAAGCAGGGCGACCAATTCATCTCCAGCGAACTGGTGCTGCTGGCGGCGATGGACGACAACACCACCGCCGGCAAGATTCTGCTGGGGCAGGGCGTCTCGAAGAAGGCGCTGGAAAACGCCATCAACAACCTGCGCGGCGGCGAGTCGGTCAACGACCCGAATGCCGAAGAGTCACGCCAGGCGCTGGACAAGTACACCGTCGACCTGACCAAGCGCGCCGAAGAGGGCAAGCTGGACCCGGTGATCGGCCGTGACGACGAAATTCGCCGTACCGTCCAGGTGCTGCAGCGTCGTACCAAGAACAACCCGGTGCTGATCGGCGAGCCCGGCGTGGGCAAGACCGCCATTGTTGAGGGCCTGGCCCAGCGTATCGTCAACGGTGAAGTGCCGGATGGCCTGAAAGACAAACGCCTGCTGTCACTTGATATGGGGGCGCTGATCGCCGGTGCCAAGTTCCGTGGCGAGTTTGAAGAGCGCCTGAAGGCGGTGCTGAACGAACTGTCCAAGCAGGAAGGCCGCGTCATTCTGTTTATCGACGAGCTGCACACCATGGTTGGCGCTGGCAAGGCCGAAGGCTCCATGGATGCGGGCAACATGCTCAAGCCGGCGCTGGCGCGCGGCGAGCTGCACTGCGTCGGCGCAACCACGCTGGACGAGTACCGTCAGTACATTGAAAAGGATGCCGCGCTGGAGCGCCGCTTCCAGAAGGTGCTGGTCGATGAGCCCTCTGAAGAAGATACCATCGCCATTCTGCGGGGCCTCAAGGAGCGTTATGAGGTGCACCACAAGATCACCATCACCGATGGCGCGATCATTGCCGCAGCCAAGCTGTCGCACCGCTACATCACCGACCGTCAGCTGCCGGACAAGGCCATCGACCTGATCGATGAAGCGGCCAGCCGCATTCGCATGGAAATTGATTCCAAGCCCGAGGCGCTGGACCGTCTGGAGCGTCGCCTGATTCAGCTCAAGGTGGAGCGTGAGGCGCTGAAGAAGGAAGACGACGACGCCGCCCTCAAGCGACTGGAGAAACTGAAGGACGATATCGCCAAGCTCGAGCGTGAATACGCCGATCTGGAAGAAATCTGGAAGGCTGAAAAGGCTGACGTACAGGGCTCGGCGCAGATTCAGGAAAAGATCGAGCAGGCCAAGGCCGAGCTGGATCAGGCCCGTCGCAAGGGTGACCTGAACCGCATGGCCGAGCTGCAATACGGTGTGATCCCGGATCTGGAGCGCAGCCAGCAGATGGCCGAGCAGCACACCAAGCCGGAAAACCAGCTGCTGCGCAACAAGGTGACCGACGAGGAAATCGCCGAGGTCGTCTCCAAGTGGACCGGGATTCCGGTGGCCAAGATGCTCGAAGGCGAGCGTGACAAGCTGCTGCGTATGGAAGATGCCCTGCACAAGCGGGTTATCGGTCAGAACGAAGCGGTGGTGGCGGTCTCCAACGCGGTGCGCCGTTCACGGGCCGGTCTGGCCGACCCGAACCGCCCGAGTGGCTCGTTCATGTTCCTTGGTCCGACCGGTGTCGGTAAAACCGAGCTGTGCAAGGCGCTGGCCGAGTTCCTGTTCGATACCGAAGACGCCATGGTAAGGATCGACATGTCCGAGTTCATGGAGAAACATTCGGTTGCTCGCCTGATCGGCGCGCCTCCGGGCTATGTCGGCTATGAAGAAGGCGGTTATCTGACCGAAGCGGTACGTCGCAAGCCGTACTCGGTGATCCTGATGGATGAGGTCGAGAAGGCGCATCCGGATGTGTTCAACGTGCTGCTGCAGGTGCTGGAAGACGGCCGTCTGACCGACAGCCAGGGCCGCACCGTCGATTTCCGCAACACCGTGGTGGTGATGACCTCCAACCTGGGGTCTGCGCAGATTCAGGAACTGGTGGGTGATCGCGAAGCGCAGCATGCGGCGGTGATGGACGCCCTGACCCAGCACTTCCGGCCTGAGTTTATCAACCGGGTTGACGAAGTGGTTGTGTTTGAGCCGCTTGGCAAGGATCAGATCGCCGGTATCGCTGATATCCAGCTCAGCCGTTTGCGTCAGCGTCTGGCCGAACGCGAACTGGATCTGCAGCTCAGCGATGAGGCTCTGGAGAAACTGATCTCGGTTGGCTATGACCCGGTGTATGGCGCGCGGCCGCTCAAGCGCGCGATCCAGCGCTGGATCGAAAACCCGCTGGCCCAGCGTATCCTGGCTGGCGACTTCGCTCCGGGTGCGACCATTCACGCCAAGGTCGAAGGCGACGAGTTTGTGTTTACCGTCTGATTGATGGTGTGGTGTTGAGCAGCCCCGCACGGGAAACCGTGCGGGGTTTTTTGTTTATCTGTTGATTTGTTTTGGGCGGGGTATTGTTCAGGTCTGCTTTTCGCCTTTACGGCGAGCAGGGGGAAATGCTTGGCCATTTCCCCCTGCACCCCCTAGGCCACCCCGACTACGCGGCCCTTCGGGTTCGCTGCGTTGCTCGGTCTAGCGGGGGACGGCAGAACTCGGCTCTGCGAGCCTCAGACATGCTGCCGTCCTTTTTCCCGCCAGCCCTGCGCTACTCGCCCGCGTAAACGGGGACCCGGGTCCGTGCCGAATTTGCAGTCCGGTGGCAGAATCGGCAACTTCGGAGTTGGTGAGCAAAAAAGCCCCGGGAATATCCGAGGCCTTTTCTTACCGCTCGATCCAATGCTTACAGCAACATCGTGCGAATATCCCCCAACAGCTCACCCAGACGTCTGGTGAACTGCGCGGCCGCTGCGCCGTTGATGGCGCGGTGGTCGTAGGAGAGGGACAGCGGCAGCATCAGCTGCGGCTGGAAGCTGGCGCCATCCCAGACCGGCTGCATGGTCGCCTTGGAGACCCCAAGAATCGCCACTTCCGGGCTGTTGACGATCGGCGTGAAGTAGGTGCCGCCGATGTGGCCCAGGCTGGAAATGGTGAAGCAGGCGCCCTGCATGGCGTCGGCTCCGAGCTTCTTGTTGCGCGCCTTGTCGGCCAGTTCGGCCGCTTCGGCTGCCAGCTGCAGCAGACTCTTCTTGTCGACATCACGGATAACCGGCACCAATAGGCCGTCCGGTGTGTCGACGGCGAAGCCGATGTGAACGTACTTCTTCTGAATCAGCTGCTTGCCATTGGCCGCCAGCGAGACATTGAAGTTCGGCTGCTCACGCAGCAGATGGGCACAGGCCTTGAGCAGGAACGGCAGCACGGTCAGTTTGACGCCGGCCTTGTCGGCAGCCGCTTTCTGCTCCTTGCGGAAGGCTTCCAGCGCGCTGATGTCGGCCAGGTCGAACTGGGTGACGTGCGGCACGTTGAGCCAGCTGCGGTGCAGGTTGCTGGCGCCGACCTGCTGCAGGCGGGTCATGTCGACGGTTTCGATCTCGCCAAATCGGGAGAAGTCGACTTCCGGTACCGCAGGGATGCCGCTGCCGCCAGCTGCGCCAGCAGGTGCTGCCTTGCGCTGCTGCATGACCGCCTGCACGTGCTTCTGCACATCCTCCTTGAGGATGCGCTCGCGCGGGCCGGTCGGCTTGACCTCGGTCAGGTCGATACCGAACTCGCGGGCCAGCATGCGTACGGCCGGGCCGGCATGGACCTTGGCGCCTTCGCGGCTGGGGCCACCGACGGGCGGCGGGCTGGCTGGCTCTTCGCTGGCCTTGCTGCTGTGTGCAGCGGGCGCCTTGCTTTTGGCTTCTGCGCTCGGAGCGGCCTGCGGCTGAGCATCCTGCTTGGCCGAGCTGTCGCCGCCCTTGACCTGCATGTGCATGATCACGTCGCCGGTCTTGACGTCCTGCTCCAGCTTGATGTCGATCGACTCGATCACGCCAGAGAAGGGTGCGGGCAGCTCCATGCTGGCCTTGTCCGACTCCAGTACCAGCAGCGACTGGTCGGCTTCGACCTGATCGCCCTTGCTCACCAGAATTTCGATCACGCGTGCACTGTCGGTACCCAGATCCGGGACCTTGACGGCTTCGCTGCGGCTGCTGGCGCTGGCGGCAGGCTTGCTGTCTTCGGCTTTCGGCTCGGGCTTCTGCTCAGCCTTGGGCGCGGTTTCGGCAGGTTTGTCATTGCTGTCTGCCTGCTTGGGTTGTGCGTCGCCTTCGACTTCCAGTTCGATCAGCGGGTCGCCCTCTTTCAGGCTGTCGCCCAGCTTGAATTTGATCGACGTGACCTTGCCAGCCTTGGGCGAGGGGATTTCCATGCTGGCCTTGTCGGACTCGACAACAGCCAGCGATTGTTCAGCTTCGACCTGATCGCCTTCCTTGATCAGAATTTCAATGACCTCGCCTTCACCGCCGAGGTCGGGCACCTTGATGAGTTCACTCATGGCGTCGCTCCTTAGCAGTCCAGCGGATTGGGTTTGTCAGCATCCAGGCCAAAGGCCTTGAGCGCATCGGTCAGCACCTTGGGCTTGAGTTTGCCCTGTTCAACCAGCGCGCTGAGCGCGGTGTAGGCAACCCAGTGGCGATCCACCTCGAAGAAGTGACGCAGTTTGCGACGGCTGTCGCTGCGGCCGAAGCCGTCGGTGCCGAGCACCTTGTAGGGCGCAGGCACCCACTGGCGAATCTGATCGGCATACAGCTTCATGTAGTCGGTGGCGGCGATGACCGGGCCCTGACGCTTGTCCAGACACTGCTCGACGAAGCTGGTCTTGGGCTTGCGGGTCGGGTGCAGGCGGTTGTCGCGCTCGACTGCCAGACCGTCACGGCGCAGCTCGTTGAAGCTAGTGACGCTCCAGATGTCGGCGCTGACGCCAAAGTCGCTCTTGAGGATGGCGGCGGCTTCGCGCACTTCGCGCAGGATGGTGCCGGAGCCCATCAGCTGCACGTGCAGATCGCCCGGCTTGCCGGTGGAGTCGAGCAGATACATGCCGCGCATGATGCCGTCTTCCACGCCTTTGCCCTTGGGCATGGCCGGTTGGGTGTAGGCCTCGTTCATGACGGTGAGGTAGTAGTAGACGTTCTCCTGCTCCTCCATCATGCGCCGCGCGCCCTCGCGGATGATCACTGCCAGTTCATAGCCGTAGGTTGGGTCGTAGCTGCGGCAGTTGGGAATGGTCGACGCCAGCAGGTGGCTGTGACCGTCCTCGTGCTGGAGACCCTCACCGTTCAGGGTGGTGCGGCCGGCGGTGCCGCCGATCAAAAAACCCTTGGCGCGGCTGTCGCCGGCGGCCCAGGCCAGATCGCCGATACGCTGGAAGCCGAACATCGAATAGAAGATGTAGAACGGCAGCATCGGCTGGTTGTGCGTGCTGTAGGCCGTGCCGGCCGCAATCCAGCTGGACATCGCACCGGCTTCGTTGATGCCTTCCTCGAGGATCTGACCTTTCTTGTCCTCGCGATAGAACATCACCTGATCCTTGTCGACCGGCTCATACAGCTGACCGACCGAGGAGTAGATGCCGAGCTGACGGAACATGCCTTCCATGCCGAAGGTGCGGGCTTCGTCCGGCACGATGGGTACGATGCGCGGGCCGAGTTCCTTGTCCTTGACCAGTTGCGACAGAATGCGCACGAAGGCCATGGTGGTCGAAATCTCACGGTCGCCGGTGCCGTCCAGAATGGCTTTCAGGGTGTCCAGCGGCGGAATCGGAACACGCTTGCTTTCGACGCGGCGCTGCGGCATGTAGCCACCGAGCGCTTCGCGGCGGGCGTGCAGGTACTTGTATTCGGCACTGCCTTCCTCCGGTTTGAAGAATGGCAGTTTTTCCAGTTCGTCGTCGTTGACCGGAATGTCGAAGCGGTCGCGGAATTTCTTCAGGCTGTCGATATCGACTTTCTTGGTGTTGTGCGCGGTGTTCTGACCCTGGCCGGCACCGGTGCCGTAGCCCTTGATGGTCTTGGCCAGAATGACCGACGGCTGGCCTTCGTGGTTGACCGCCTCATGGTACGCGGCATACACCTTGTACGGGTCGTGGCCGCCCCGGTTGAGCTTCCAGATTTCCTCGTCGGAGAGGTCCTTGACCATCTCCTTCAGCTCGGGGCGGGTGCCGAAGAAGTGCTCGCGCACGAACGCACCGTCCTTGGCCTTGTAATTCTGGTAGTCGCCGTCGACGGCTTCTTCCATACGCTGTTGCAGCAGGCCGTTGTCGTCCTTGGCGAACAGCGGGTCCCACATGCGCCCCCAGATGACTTTGATGACGTTCCAGTCGGCACCGCGGAAGCTGCCTTCCAGTTCCTGGATAATCTTGCCGTTGCCGCGCACCGGGCCGTCCAGACGCTGCAGGTTGCAGTTGATCACGAAGATCAGGTTATCCAGTTTCTCGCGACCAGCCAGCGAGATGGCGCCGAGGGTTTCCGGCTCGTCGGTTTCACCGTCGCCCACAAAGCACCAGACCTTCTGCTTGCCCGGCTCGATAAAGCCGCGGTGCTCGAGGTACTTCATAAATCGTGCCTGATAGATCGCCTGAATCGGGCCCAGGCCCATGGAGACGGTCGGGAACTGCCAGAAGTCGGGCATCAGCCACGGGTGCGGGTAGGAGGACAGGCCCTTGCCGTCGACCTCCTGGCGGAAGTTCTCCATTTGCTCTTCGCTGATGCGGCCTTCCATGAACGCGCGGGCGTAGATGCCGGGCGAGGCATGGCCCTGGAAGAAGACCAGGTCACCGCCGTGTTCCTCGGTCGGCGCCTTGAAGAAGTAGTTGAAGCCGATGTCGTAGAGCGTCGCACTGGAGGCGAAGGTGGAAATGTGGCCACCCAGATCCGGGTCCTGCTGGTTGGTGCGCATGACCATCGCCAGGGCGTTCCAGCGGACCAGCGAGCGAATGCGGCGTTCCATGAACAGGTCGCCGGGCATGCGGGCTTCGTGGGTCACCGGAATGGTGTTGCGATACGGTGTAGTGATGGCGTACGGCAGCGGGGTGCCGCTGCGGCTGGCCAGCTCACCAAGCCGGGTCATCAGGTAGTGCGCGCGGTCTTCACCCTCGTTGTCGAGGACGGACTCCAGCGCGTCGAGCCATTCCTGGGTTTCGAGTGGATCAATATCATCGTGCTTCATTGTGGTCTCCAGACCTTGTGGGCCTTGCAAGTGCCGGAAGCGGTCGCGAACCTGCCGATCGGAGGGTGTCGACCTGGGCTTGCCAAACACCTGTGGGTGTTGTGACAGGGTGTATTGGAATTTGTTCTGTAGTTTTACTACATAAAATCAGCTTTATCCAGTCCGCAAAGGTCTAATTTGTAGTTGTACTACATTCAGACTATCTGGTCATGTTGCGCCGCTTCCCCGTCGGCAGCCATCGTGGCAAGCTGCTGTTTCGGTTCATGAACAGGATAGACCATGCCATCTACGCTGCCCCCGCTGCCGGAGTCCCTGCAGGCAACCCGTGATCATCATCTTGCCCAGTGGGCGGCCGCGCTCGCCCAGGCGGGGCTGACCGAGCGTCGGTCGGAGCTCGGTGAGGTCTTTGAAGCAGAGCTGGCGCAGGTGCTGGCAGCCAGTGACTTCGTGGCAGAGCAGCTACGCCGTGATCCTTTGCTGGCCTGGCGGCTGGTGGAGCAGGGGCGTTTGACCCGCTCACTCGAAGAGGGCGAGCTGCGTGGCCTGCTGCGGCAGGTGCTGGAAGGCTGTGACAGTGAGGAGCAACTGGCGCAGCGTCTGCGCCGTTTTCGTCAGTGGCAGCAGGTACGCATCATCTGGCGCGACCTGACCCGCCGGGCAGCATTGAAGGAAACCACCCGGGATCTCTCGGATATGGCCGACGCCTGCATCGACGAGGCCTATCAGTGGCTGTACCGGCTCTGCTGTACCAGCTTCGGCGAGCCGGTCAGTCGTGACGGTGTGCCGCAGCACATGGTGGTACTCGGTATGGGCAAATTGGGCGCGGTCGAGTTGAATCTGTCGTCCGATATTGACCTGATCTTTGCCTATCCCGAGGCAGGTGAGACCCGCGGCGGTCGCCGCAGCCTGTCGAATCAGGAGTTTTTCATTCGCCTGGGGCAAAAGCTGATCAAGGCGCTGGATGCGCCCACGGTCGATGGCTTTGTGTTCCGTGTCGACATGCGGCTGCGCCCCTATGGTGACAGCGGTGCGCTGGTGTTCAGCTTTGACGCGCTGGAACAGTACTACCAGAGTCAGGGGCGCGACTGGGAGCGCTACGCCATGATCAAGGCGCGGGTGGTGGCCGGTGATCAGCAGGCCGGCGCCGAGCTGCTGGCGATGCTGCGGCCGTTTGTCTACCGGCGTTACCTGGACTTCGCCGCGATTGACGCGCTGCGCACGCTCAAACAGATGATTCAGCGCGAGGTGCAGCGTAAGGGCCTGCACGACAACGTCAAACTGGGCTCTGGTGGCATCCGCGAGGTCGAATTTATCGGTCAGGCGTTCCAGTTGATTCACGGAGGGCGTGACCGCAGCCTTCAGCAGCGGCCGATTCTGGGGGTGCTGAAAACCCTGGGTGAGAATAACTACCTGCCTGCTGAAGCAGTGCAGGAACTGACCGATGCCTATGGCTTTTTGCGTGATACCGAACACGCCCTGCAGGCGGTTGATGACCGCCAGACGCAGATGCTGCCGACTGATCCGCAAGGCCAGGCGCGGATTGCGTGGATGCTCGGTTTTTCCAGCTGGGAGGCCTTTCGTGAGCGACTTGACGCCGAACGTTGGCGTGTAGCCCGTCATTTTGCCGGCGTGATTGCGGACCCGGACGAAGACGAGGACGAGCTGCAGTCGAGCCAGACCGACTGGGTGCCGTTGTGGGATGGCACCCTGGAGCCGGAGCAGGCACTGCAGCAACTGACAGAGGCTGGCTACACCGAAGCGCCAGCGGCCTGGAAGCGTCTGCAGGATCTGCTCGGCTCGGCCAGGGTGCGCGCCATGCAGCGGGCGGGGCGCGAGCGGCTGGATACCTTCATGCCGCGGCTGCTGGCCATGGCCTGCGAGCAGGATAACCCCGATCTGGCTCTGGAGCGCGTGCTGCCCCTGGTCGAGGCAGTGGCGCGGCGCTCTGCCTATCTGGTGCTGCTGACCGAGAATCCGGGTGCACTGCGTGAGCTGCTGGTGCTGTGTGCGGCCAGCCCGTGGATCGCCGAGCAGATTGCCCGCTACCCGGTGGTGCTGGATGAGCTGCTGAACGCCGGACGACTTTACCGGCCACCGGTCGCAGAGGAGCTGGCCGACGAGCTGCGCCAGCAGTTGCTGCGCATCCCCGAGGACGATCTTGAACAGCAGATGGAAACCCTGCGCTATTTCAAGCGGGCGCACGTGCTGCGCATTGCTGCTTCGGAAATTGCGGGCACCCTGCCGCTGATGAAGGTAAGTGATTACCTGACCTGGATGGCGGAAGCGATCCTGCAGCAGGTGCTGATGCTGGCCTGGCGCGAGATGGTCGCACGCCACGGCCGCCCGGCGCGGGCCGACGGGTCGCGCTGCGAGCTGGATTTCATCATTATTGGTTATGGCAAGGTCGGCGGTATTGAGCTGGGGCATGGCTCCGATCTGGATCTGGTGTTTATCCACGACGGTGCTCCGCAGGCCGATACCGATGGTGAGCGACCGATCGAGGGTAGCAAGTTCTTCACCCGGCTGGGGCAGCGGGTGATCCACATGCTCAATACCCAGACGGTTTCCGGGGCATTGTACGAGGTGGATATGCGCCTGCGGCCGTCCGGCGATTCCGGGCTGCTGGTCAGCTCGCTGGCGTCGTTCTCGCGCTATCAGCTGGATGAGGCCTGGACCTGGGAGCATCAGGCACTGGTGCGGGCACGTGCGCTGGTCGGCTGTGAACGTCTTGCCGAACGCTTTCAGGCGCTGCGGGCTCAGGTGTTGGGCCGCCAGCGCGATGAGCAAACACTGCTGCGCGAGGTCAGCGACATGCGCCAGAAGATGCGCGACAACCTCGGTACCAAGGCAACGCGGGCCGGTACAACGGCAGATGCCTTCACCGCGGCGCAATTGTTTGATCTCAAGCAGGACGCAGGTGGTATCGTTGACATCGAATTTATGGTGCAATATGCGGTTCTTGCCTGGTCGTGCCGGTACCCCGAATTACTGCGCTACACCGACAACATCAGGATTCTTGATGAGCTGCAAAACGCCGGTCTGATCGCCGGTGAGGATGTCACCAGCCTGCAGGAGGCTTACAAGGCCTACCGGGCTGCAGCTCATCGCCTGGCTCTACAGAATCAGCCGGGCAAAGTAAGCGGCGACCAGTTTCATGATTTCCGACACGGGGTCATCAAGCTCTGGCAGCAGGTGCTGCCACCCCAGGAGCCGATCCCCGATACGCGGGTGTGATCGGCTAGGGCGCGCTCAGGCAGAAACCAAGAACGCAAGACTGATTGAATAGATACGTATGGAGCTGGCTGCTATGTCGATGGCCGATCGTGATGGTCTAATCTGGTTTGATGGTGAAATGATTCCCTGGCGTGAAGCCAATATTCACGTGCTCACGCACTCGCTGCACTACGGCATGGGCGTATTCGAAGGTGTCCGTGCCTACAAGACCCCGGATGGCACCGCCATCTTCCGTCTGGACGCACACACCGATCGCCTGTTCGATTCCGCCCACATCATGGGCATGAAGATTCCCTTTACCAAGGAACAGCTGAACGAGGCGCAGCGCGCCGTGGTTCGCGAGAACAACCTGGAAACCGCCTATATTCGCCCGCTGGTGTTCTACGGATCCGAAGGCATGGGTATTCGCGCTGACAACCTGAAGGTACATGTTGCCATCGCAGCCTGGCATTGGGGTGCCTACATGGGCGAAGAAGCACTTGAGCGCGGCATCAAGATTCGCACCAGTTCCTTCACCCGTCACCACGTCAACATCACCATGACCCGTGCCAAGGCCAGTGGTGCCTATATGAACTCCATGCTGGCGCTGCAGGAAGCGGTTTCCGCCGGTGCCGACGAGGCGCTGCTGCTGGATCCGGAAGGCTATGTTGCCGAGGGTTCGGGCGAGAACGTATTCATCGTCAAGAACGGCACCATCTATACCCCGGAAGTGACTGCCTGCCTTAATGGCATTACCCGCGCAACCGTGCTGGCGCTGGCGTCGCAGTTCAATATCCCGGTTGTCGAGAAGCGTATTACCCGCGACGAGGTGTATATCGCCGACGAGGCTTTCTTCACCGGCACCGCCGCCGAAGTTACGCCGATTCGCGAGCTGGATTGCCGCCAGATCGGTGCAGGCCGTCGCGGGCCGATCACTGAAAAACTGCAGAAGGCATACTTCGATCTGGTCACCGGCCAGACCGCAGAGCACGCCGAATGGCGGACGCTGGTCGGTTGATAGCCGCAAGTGGCAAGCCTCAAGCGGCAAGTATTTGCGCGCCGCTTGGGGTTTGTTGCTTGAGGCTTGAAGCTCGAAGCTTATGAACATCCTGATTATCGGTCCCAGCTGGGTTGGCGACATGGTGATGGCGCAGACGCTGTTCACCTGTCTGAAGCAACGCCATGGTGACGGCTGCATGATCGATGTGCTGGCGCCTGACTGGAGCCGGCCGATTCTCGAGCGCATGCCGGAAGTGCGCAGCGCGCTGAGCTTTCCGCTCGGTCATGGCGCGCTGGAGCTTGCTACCCGGCGGCGCATTGGGCGCAGTCTGGCCGGTCAGTACGATCAGGCGATTCTGCTGCCCAACTCCCTCAAGTCAGCGCTGGTTCCCTTCTTTGCCGATATTCCGCTGCGCACCGGTTGGCGTGGCGAGATGCGCTACGGTCTGCTCAACGACGTACGCAAGCTGGACAAGGACGCCTACCCGCTGATGATCGAGCGCTTTATGGCGCTGGCCTATGAGCCCGGCACCGAGCTGCCAAAACCCTACCCACGCCCGTCGCTGCAGATTGATCCGGCATCGCGCGATGCGGCCTTGGCGCATTTTGGCCTGGAGCGTGATCGTCCGGTGCTGGCGCTGTGTCCGGGGGCCGAATTTGGCGAGGCCAAGCGCTGGCCTTCGGAGCATTATGCTGCCGTGGCCGAGGCGCGCATTCGGCAGGGCTGGCAGGTGTGGTTGTTCGGCTCGAAAAATGACCATGCGGTGGCCGAACAGATTCGCGCTCGCCTGATTCCGGGGCTGCGTGAAGAGTCGACCAACCTGTGTGGCGATACCAGTCTGGCCCAGGCGATTGACCTGCTGTCGTGCGCTGACGCGGTGGTCAGCAATGACTCGGGGCTGATGCATGTGGCTGCGGCGCTGAATCGCCCGCTGGTGGCGGTCTACGGCTCGACCTCGCCCGGTTTTACGCCGCCGCTGGCTGACCAGGTGGAAATGGTGCGGCTGGGTCTGGATTGCAGCCCCTGCTTTGATCGGACCTGCCGGTTTGGTCATTACAACTGTCTGCGTGATCTGGCACCTGCCCAGGTGGACGCAGCGCTGGATCGGCTGGTAGGCGATCTGCTGCCCGACCCGCAGGACAGCTGATCCTGATGCGGGTGCTGCTGATCAAGACGTCCTCGCTCGGGGATGTCATTCATACCCTCCCGGCATTGACCGATGCTGCGCGCGCTATCCCAGGCATCCGTTTTGACTGGGTGGTGGAAGAGGGCTTTGCCGAAATTCCGTCCTGGCATCCGGCCGTGGAGGCCGTGATTCCGGTGGCCATTCGTCGTTGGCGCAAGAAGCCGTTTCAGGCAGTGCGCAGCGGTGAGTGGGGTGCCTTCAAGCGCCGTCTGCGCGAGACTGACTATGATTTGGTGATCGATGCACAGGGCCTGCTCAAGAGCGCCTGGCTGACCCGCTATGCCCGCGCCGAGGTGGTGGGGCTGGATCGGGACTCGGCCCGTGAGCCGCTGGCCGCACGCTTCTATCAACGTCGGCTGCCGGTACCCTGGGGCCAGCACGCGGTGGAGCGTACTCGCCAGCTGTTTGCCCAGGCGCTTGGCTACACGCTGGAGGAAGGGCTGGGGGATTACGGCCTGGACCGCGCGGCATTGGGCGCCGAATCGGCCAGCACGCCTTATGTGGTGCTGTTGCATGGCACCACCTGGGTGACCAAGCACTGGCCCGAGCTCTATTGGCGGCAACTGGCCGAGCGGTTGGTTGCCAGCGGTGTTGATGTGCGCCTGCCGTGGGGGAGCCTCGATGAGCAGGCCCGTGCGCTGCGCATCGCTGAAGGGCTGGAAGGCGCGCTGGTATTGCCCCGTTTGCCGTTGCGTGATGTTGCCCGGCAGCTGGCCGGTGCCAGCGCCTGTGTCGCAGTCGATACCGGGCTCGGCCATCTGGCAGCGGCGCTGGATGTGCCGACCCTGTCGCTGTTCGGGCCAACCAATCCGGGCTTCACCGGCGCCTACGGTCGTGCACAGCAGCATCTGGCCAGCGATTTTGCCTGCGCGCCCTGTCTGCGCAAGCAATGTACCTATAAGCCGACCCCTGAGGATGCCCGCCGGTTCGATCTGACCCGCGAGCAACCTCTGTGCTTTACTCGACTTGACCCCGAGAGGGTCATGCAGCACCTGCAACCGCTGCTGTCCAACAAGAGAATCGTCTGATGCAGCTGGCTTTTGTGCTTTACAAGTATTTTCCCTTTGGCGGTTTGCAGCGTGACTTCATGCGCATCGCCAAGGTTTGTCAGGAGCGCGGACACAGCATTCGTGTCTATACCCTGATCTGGGAAGGCGATATTCCCGAGGGGTTTGAAGTGCTGGTTGCCCCCGTCAAGGCCCTGAGCAATCATCGCCGTAACGAGAAATTCACCGCCTGGGTCGAGGCCGACCTGGTCAAACGCCCGGTCGACCGGGTGGTTGGCTTCAACAAGATGCCGGGGCTGGATGTTTACTATGCTGCCGATCCCTGCTTCGAAGACAAGGCGCAGACCCTGCGCAACCCGCTGTATCGCATCTCCAGCCGTTACCGCCACTTTGCCGAGTACGAGCGGGCGGTATTCTCGCCTGCTGGCAAGACGCAGATTCTGATGATCTCCGAGGTACAGCAGCCGCTGTTTACCAAACACTATAAAACCCCGCTGGATCGCTTCCATCTGCTGCCGCCGGGCATCGCACCGGATCGTCGGGCACCGGCCAACGCGGCCGAGATTCGCGCCGACTTCCGTGCTGAGTTCGGTCTGGCGGACGACGAACTGCTGCTGGTGCAGATCGGCTCCGGGTTTATCACCAAGGGTGTGGACCGCTCGATTCGCGCACTCGCGGCGCTGCCAGCTGACCTGCGCAAGCGCACCAGGCTGATGGTGATCGGTCAGGATGATCCCGGCACCTTCCGGCGCATCGCGCGCTCGCTGGCGGTGGATGACCGGGTGATCTTCATGAAGGGGCGCAGCGATGTACCGCGCTTTTTGCTGGGCGCCGATTTGCTGATTCATCCCGCCTACAACGAAAACACCGGCACTGTGCTGCTTGAAGCGCTGGTGGCGGGTCTGCCGGTGCTGGTGACGGATGTGTGCGGTTACGCCCATTACATCAGCGAGGCAGACTGTGGCCTGGTTGTGCCGTCGCCGTTCAGGCAAGACGAATTGGACCGCATGCTGGCCGACATGCTGCGTAACCCGGTTCAGCGCCGGGAATGGCATGACAATGCGCTGCGATACGCCGATCAGGCCGACCTCTACAGCCTGCCTGAGCGTGCTGCGGATGTGATCCTGGGAGCTGGCGCGTGAGCAATACCCTGATTCTGCGCGAGCCTTTCCTCAGTCTGTGGGCCAATCGCGACGCCTTCGATGCGGTGGAAGCGCTGCAAGGGGAGGTATTTCGCGAACTTGAAGCACGCCGCACGCTGCGCACGGAAGTCAATGGCAAGGGTTATTTCGTCAAGATTCATCGTGGCGTCGGGTGGGGCGAGATTTTCAAGAACTGGTCGACCCTCAAGCGCCCGGTGCTGGGCGCAGGGCAGGAGTGGCAGGCGATTCAGGCACTGACCGCTGCCGGCATCAATACCATGACGGCGGTAGCCTTTGGTGAGCGGGGCAGCAACCCTGCTGCACAGCACTCGTTCATCATTACCGAAGAGCTGGCGCCGACCATCAGTCTTGAGGATTACAGTCGTGACTGGCTGCATAAGCCGCCGGCTCCGGGCATCAAATGGGCGCTGATTCGTCGTGTCGCCGAGATGACCGCGGCAATGCACCGCGCCGGCGTCAATCACCGCGATTGCTACATTTGCCACTTCCTGCTGCATACCGACAGGCCGATGACCGCGCACGACTTCAAACTGTCGATCATCGATCTGCACCGCGCACAGATTCGTCCGACCGTGCCCCGGCGCTGGCGCGACAAGGATCTGGCGGGGCTGTATTTCTCGGCGCTCGAGATCGGCCTGACCCAACGCGACAAACTGCGGTTTTTGCGCGCCTATTTTGCCACCCCGCTGCGTGAAACCCTGCGCTTGGAAGCCCCGTTGCTGGCGCTGCTAGAGCGCAAGGCGCAGAAGTTGCAGGCCCGTTTCGAGCGCAAGTATGCGCCGGGGGCCGATGAATGAAGCGCTGGACCCTGAACCCCGAGTACGCCACCGGGGAGAGCGGTCGGCTGTTCGCCGATCTGGATACGGTGTTTGCGCTTGAAGGCGAAAAGATCACCCAGGATCCACTCAGTACCGTGCACCGGGTCTGGGTTGCCGACCGGTATTACTACGTCAAACGTTACACGGGCGCGGGCAAGAACCTGCGCCGCTACGTTGGCCGTCCGCGAATTCGGGCGGAGTGGGAAAACCTGCTGAATTTCCACGCCTGGGGGATTCCTTCTGCAACAGTCGTCGGATTCGGGCAAGAACGCCGCCGCGGCGCATTCGTGCGCGGCGCACTGATTACCGAGGAGTTGCCTGATACCTCTGATCTGGCGCGTATTGCATCGCAGCGTGATGGGCGTTTGCGCGATGGCGCATGGGTTGCGCACGTCTCGCGCCAAATCGCCTGGGCGACCCGAATGATGCACGATCAGGGCTTTACCCATAACGATCTGAAGTGGCGTAACCTGCTGGTCGACAACCGGGCGCTTGGTAATGTCTACTTCATTGATTGTCCTGGCGGCAGCTTTTGGTGGGGCCCCATGCTGCGCTACCGGATCATCAAGGATCTGGCCTGCCTCGACAAAGTGGCCAGGCATCACCTCAGGCGCAGTCAGCGGCTGGCGTTCTACAAGCTGTATCTGGGCAAACAGCGTCTCGATGGTGCAGATCGCAAACAGCTGCGCGCAATCCTGAACTTCTTCAAGGGACGAGAATGACGCGTACTCCATTTATTGCCGTCAACGCACGGGACGTATTGTCCCGCCACGGACTGGACAGTTTTGAGGCGCTCTGGGCGCTCAAGGTTGCTGCGGTTGATGCGCCGAATACGGGGCGCGGCGGCTGGAGCAGTGTCTGTCGTCTCGAGCTTGAGGATGGCAACGGCCAGCTGCAATGCTTCTACCTCAAGCGTCAGGACAACCACTGCACCCGAACCCTGCACAGCCCGTTGGGTGAGCCCACCTTTGCCCGCGAATTTCGTGCTATCCAGGCTTACGCTAGGAAGGGTATTCCGGCGCTCGAGGCAGCGTTTTTTGCCGCGCGCAGTGAAAAGGGGCACGCCCAGGCCATCCTGCTGACCCGCGCGCTGGATGAGTACGCGCCGCTCGACGAATGGTTCGAGCGTTGGCAGCAACTATCGGCAGCTCAGATCCGCGACCTGATTCAGTCGGCCGCCGCGCTGGTCCGCGCGCTGCACAATGCCGATCGGATTCATAACTGCCTGTATCCCAAGCATGTGTTTTTACGGTTGCACAGCGATGGTGCTGGCGCGCGCCTTATCGATCTGGAGAAAACCCGCCGGGTGATGTTCGGGCAGCGCGATCTGATTCGGGATCTGGAAACCCTGCATCGTCGCAGTCTGGTGCCGAGTCGAAGTCAGCGTCTGCGTTTTGTCCTGACCTACCTGGGCAAGCCTCGCCTTGACGCTGAGGCACGAGCCTTTATCGGTGCCTTGCTGCGTGATGCCACGAGAAAGGGAGTCAACCAATGAGCCAGACGACGGATCTGCGCGGTGCGGGTCGCGAACCGCCTCTGTCGCTTGTCTTGCCTCTGCCTGAAGGCGAGGCGAGGGTGCTCCGCTGGTTGCGCGTATTGCCCGGCAAACGACTGGTCGCTCAGGTTGAAATTGCCGGCTCGGTGCGGTTGCTCAAGCTGTTTATTGCTGCCGGTGCCGAGCGTCACTGCGCACGCGAGGCGTCCGGTATTCGGGCGCTGCAAGCGCAGGGCGTTGCTACGCCTGAGTTGCTGGGCGAGGGCGAAATTGACGGGGGTGGCCGCTATTTGCTCAGCGCCTACCTGGGTGGTGCCGAAACTCTTCAGCAACGTTGGGAGTCACTGCCCGCCCGGCAGCCGGGCGACGCTGACGCGCTGAATCTGCTCGGTCAAGCTCTCAGCCTGATTGGCACCATGCACCACCGCGGCCTGGTTCAGACCGATTTGCATCTGGGCAACTTCCTGTATCACGAAGCGCAGCTTTACGTCATTGATGGCGATGCCGTAGAGGCCTTGAGCCCGGGTACACCGCTTACTCCGGCGCAGGCAGAAGACAACCTGGCGATTTTCTTTGCCCAGCTTGATCCGGAGTGGGATGAGCTCTGCGAGCTGCTGCTGATCGGTTACCTGCAGCACAACCCGCTGGCGCTCAACCCCGACCGGCTGGCAGCACAGATCAAGCGCGTGCGCCAGCGCCGGCTTGATGACTTTCTCGGCAAGACCCTGCGTGATTGCACCCAGTTCTCGGTTAAACGCAGCTGGACGCGGTTTGCCGCAGTTGTGCGCACCGAGTATCAACGTCTGGCATCGCTGCTCGCTGCGCCAGATGACGCGTTGGCCGGCCAAACGCTGCTCAAGGACGGCGGAAGCAGTACGGTTGGCTGCGCTGTCGCTGATGGAAAGTCAGTGGTTATCAAGCGCTATAACATCAAGGGGTTCGGTCACTGGCTGACCCGCTTTTGGCGACCAAGCCGCGCCTGGCACTCCTGGCTTGCAGCGCATCGGCTGCAGTTTCTCGGCATCCCCACGCCGGCACCGCTGGCCATGATCGAGCAGCGTTTCGGGCCGCTGCGACGCCGCGCCTGGTTGCTAACCGAATATTGCCCCGGGGTCGATTTGTTGCATCATCTCGGTAAAGATGGTCTGCAGCTGCCGGATGAGCATACTGCCAAGGCATTGCTGCACCTTTTCGCTCAATTGGCGCAGGCCAGAATCAGCCACGGGGATTTCAAGGCAACCAATTTGCTTTGGCACCAAGGGCGTGTGGTACTCATTGACTTGGACGCAATGCAGGCTCATCGCAGCGAGAGTGGTTGGCGTCGCTGCTGGCAGAAGGATCGGCAGCGTTTTATTCGTAACTGGCCTGCATCCAGTCCGCTTGCTGTCTGGCTGGAGGAGCGGATGCCCGAAGCCTGAGCAAGGCTGTCACAGTGCTCCTGTGTCCAGGTAGTCTGACGTTTTTCGCTAGGTTCCTGATTCAGGGATTCATTAACAGGGAGTTGTTTATGAAGATAGATGAGCTTGCTGCCAACAGGCCGTCGGTTGTGCTTTACGGTGCCGGTGGTCACAGTCGTTCGGTGATAGGAACGATTTTGGCTGCGCAGGAATGGAGGCTTTGCGGTCTCATCAATACCCATCCGACAGAGTGCCCTGATTCGGTGCTGGGATATCCGATACTTGGTGGTGACGACAAGCTGGAAGAGCTGTTGCAGCAGGGCTACAAACGGATCCATGTCAGTATCGGTGACAATCGCGAGCGTCAACAGGCGAGTGCCAAACTGAGCGCGCTGGGTTTTGAGCTGGTGTCGGTACGCAGTGCTACTGCTGAAGTCCTTCCGCACACTACCTATGGGGCGGGTACGTTTTTGCATTCACTTTCCCTCATTGGCGGGGATTGTCAGGTTGGACGGGGTTGTATCATC
Source organism: Halopseudomonas sp. MFKK-1 (assembly GCF_027474385.1). NCBI lineage: Bacteria > Pseudomonadati > Pseudomonadota > Gammaproteobacteria > Pseudomonadales > Pseudomonadaceae > Halopseudomonas > Halopseudomonas sp. MFKK-1. The sequence goes on along the minus strand of NZ_CP114836.1, from coordinate 183,527 downwards.
CAGCCTCAATCCAATTTGGGGCATGAATCCCGGTTGGGAGACTTCGTGCAGCTTGCCCCGGGTGTGCATACCGGAGGCAAGTGCGATATTGCTGAGGGCGTATTTGTCGGGCTTGGTGCTGCCATCTTGCCGCGTATTCGCGTTGGCAAGTACGCGGTTATTGGCGCCAACGCGGTGGTTCGAGAGGATGTGCCTGATTACGCTGTCGTCGCGGGGAACCCGGGGAGGATCATCAAGATCCTGCCCCACTGAGCAGCACTGGGTCAGCTACATAGTTTGCGCGCCAGCCAAAGGCTAACGCGTAGTCCACCGAGACCAGTGTATTTCAGCGCCCATTGATGTGCGGCTTGCCCCGGGATGTGCTCGCTGCGGAGTGTCTCGGCAAGTAGTTGGTTGTCGCCGCGGTGCAGCAATTTATCGATCAGTTTCCAGCGGGTGCGGATGATCTTGGCGTCGATGGCGTTGCGTTGATCGGGAAAGTCATCGTATAGCTTGGCGAGGCAGCGCAGGGTCTCTCGCAGAAACGTCAACTTTTTCTGTCGATCGGCTCTGAATCCCTCGCTCCAGGAGCCGGGGACGTTTTGTCGATACACCGACATACAGTTTGGCAGATAGAGTCCCGAGCCGAGCTTCTGGCTGTAGAGCTCCAGATAGAAGTCGCCTACCGGGGCTTGGCGGAACCAGTCCGGTAGCGTTGCATAAAGTTCGCGCTTGAACATATAGGACGCGGTAGGCGCGAATTGGCGATCGCAGTCAATGATGTCTTTGGCGCAGAAACCATGCTCTTGGTTTATTCGGCGAAATAGCTTCATCTTGTCGCCCTTCAGGCTGATGGCATTGTGCGCGATGAATGCCAGCTCCGGTTGATCTCGCAGGCGTTTGACCTGAATGGCCAGTTTATGCGGGTCAATCCAGTGATCATCACCTTCGCACAGTGCGATAAAAGCTCCCCTGGAGGCTGGCAGCATGGCTTTTGAGGGGCGATTGCCCAGGCTGCGTTGATTGTCCGTCTGAAGAATCGGTTTGATCAGCTTCGGGTAGCGCTCTGCCAGCGATCTGATCGTTGCTGCAGTGCCATCGCTGGAGGCATCGTCGTGAACGATTACCTCGAACGCAAACGGCGTTTGCTGCAGTACGAAGCCTTTAATTGCATCAGTGATCCAGGCCTCGTGGTTGTAGGTTGCGCAGAACACGCTCACCAGCGGAGTAGCGTTCGGATCTTCCCAATGACTGATGACCTCTTGCTGGTCTGGCCAGGGCAATTGGGAAAAGCGCTCGAGCATGCTATTCAGTGCATTCGGTTGTTGGCTCATGTGCGGTTTTCCCAGGGAAAGTCGGTAGAGGTGCTGTTTGCGCCGATAAACTCAACGAAGCGTTGGTAATCGCCGGGCTTGCTGACGTTAATAATCAGCAGGTCATCAGGGCGGTCTTTGAAGTACTCGATAACGTCGCGGTTATAGCGTTCGTAGTTGGCAATCAGAGTCTCCTTGTTATAAGGGTCTTCATCTGATGTGCCATTGATTCGCAGCAAGCTGTACATGCGGCCTGGCTGAATATAGGTAGCCTCCTTCAGCTGCTGGGCTGTCGGAAGTTCCCCATTTTTGCCAAACCTTTTGGCGTGAAAACGTGTCAGCGAGCGGTACCATTGCTCTGCGTCGTCGCGCACGCTGAGGATGAATTTGCTGCCAGGGTAGGCTTTGTCCAGATGCTTGTAGGTCTCCGGGTAACTGAAGGGCACATCCTGGAATACCTGGGCGCTGCGGCAATAGTCGATGATCGGATCGAATTGCCCTTCAAAATAGTGCTCCAGGGCGAGACGCTCTGCTTCGGCCTGGCGCCCCACGGCGAAGCCCAGATCCCGAAACGCTCGCTCGATGGACGTTGTGCCTGTCTTGTTTTTGCCAATGCAGAAGTACTTGGTTTTGCCGGCTACCTTCCAGCGCTTGATCGCCGCGCGAACACGTTTACCAATGGAGCGCTTCCTTTCCATCACATCATCCCTGTTTGGGTTCCGGTAGTGGCGCGGCACCATTTCTGCCGGCGACCAGTCTGGGGGCCAGTTCCTTGAACGCCTGCACACCCGGAAAACTCGCCAGGCTGCCATTGGGCGCTGGCTCTCCACGCGCCCAAGCTACCAGCGCCGCTGGCACGTCTGCGCCGCTCAGGTGATGAAAGGGGTAGTCTCCGCTGAAACGAGGATTGAGGTCGATTACATGCAGCTTGCCTGCATGTTCAATACAATCTATCCCCCAGATGCCCCTGTGTCGGCTCAGCGCGCTCAGATTACTTGCCATGCTCCTGGTCAGTTCGGCTGGCAGGCTGACTGCCTGCTGGCTTTCCCCGTGGCGCATGTGTTGAATGTGGCACGAAACATGGCCCTGGTAATTACCCCGGAGGTCGTTGATAACGCCGGTACATATCTCTCTGCCGTCGAGTGCCGATTGAATGACCACCTCGCCTGCCTCAATGTCAGGCAGATTTCCCCAGTTGGCCAGAGTCGTGGCCACCTGCTTGCTGATGTCACTGCAAGCCTGCACCAGTTGCGCAGTGTTGTGGCACAGGCGCAGGCCAAGTGAACCAAAGCCGAATCGGGCTTTGACTACAAGCGGGAACTGGATGACGCCGTTGCGCACTGCTTCCTGTGCTCCTGTCAGCGAGAATGTTGTCCATGGGGTGGCGATGCCTGCCTGTGACAGCACCTCGGTACTCGCATACTTGTCCAGGCAAAGACGACCCCAATAAGCATCGGGGAGGGTATTGGCAATACCGGCAGCATCCAGCTGCGTGCGCTGCTGACTTAGATGAAACACATCCAGATCATGCAATGCACAAAGCAACCCGACATCGTTCTGATGGCAGAGATCAAGAATAAAAGGGCAATACTCGTCACTGCTGGCCGGTGGGCAGACCACTGCCGTGTCGGCAGCATACATGCCGGGTGTATCCGGGTAGACGTTGCTGGTGATAACGCGACCGCAGCCTTTTAGAGCAGCTCTGAAGTAGTCGACCAGATAGCTGCGTTGGCCAACGCTGGTGAGCAATACGTTCATACCCGTTTGCCATTTCCGGCATCCGCTTGCGAGATAGCGCGGTAGCGTGCGACAAGTTGTTGCTGCTCTTCACCGCCTTGGGTGGCATTGCCGCAGGGGAACGACTCCGCAATGGCCTCAAGATTCTGGGTAAAGTCAGGTAGCTGAAAGTGCGAAGCGAGTTTGCGCAGGCATCCGTGCGGATCGGCACACAGGCTTTCGTAGTCGAGTCTGATCCAGCGTTCCGGCGCAATGCTCTCGAGCTGTCTGCTGATGCTGCGATCAGTGTAATAGACCTGCCCTGCTATCTGGGTGATCGGGTCTTCCTTGATGAGCTGCCCATACTCGGCAGGCTTGACTGACCACCACAGTCTTTCGTCCCGGTAATAGGTGCGGCGTGCGCGGAGAATCGATGGCATGACGTGCTCGGGCGCGCGCTGGATGTGAATGATCCTGAGTTCGGGAAGCGCCTGCATGAAATAGTCCAGATTGAACTGCAGCATTTTGGCCTTGGACATGAATGGCTTGCCAAAGGCGGCCTCAATGCCGGCGAGTTCACTGCGCAGCTCCTTGATGCTGGCCTGCTCCAGCTGCTCCTGACTAAGTAGCTCCGGTTCGTAGGTTGGCAGGAAGCGACGCCAGAAATGGAAAAACTCGCTGACACCCAAGGGCCCATCGGTTTTGCCAAGGCGCGATCGCATTTGTGGTGTGTGACGTCGCTCCGCGAACTCTCCGCCAAGGTCGAATTCGGGATTGAACAACAGCTCCTGAATGAGGGCGCCCAGATACGGCATGTGAGCGAAGCGTGACAGCAGATTGCTGGGCCAGCAAACGGCGCCGCTGGCAGCAAGCAGCTGGCTGGCAAAGGTTATGCCGGAGCGCGGGCATCCTACAAGACCGAATACCGGCATTCGGGGAGCCGCATGCCGTGTGTTGACCAGTTTTTGTACCGGGTTCAGTAATTGCTGGAGTTGCTCAAGCAGGCTTTCCAGCTGAGGGTTGGGCTGGAAGGCCTGCCGGCGGTCTGCAATATGCTCAAGCACAAGTGACTCCGGCTTGGCGATATGGGCCGCATCGGTTTTCCCTTCGCGGTGACTCATCAGGCTACTCCTTGAAAATCTGCTCTACTCGACAGTAATAATTGGGCTATCGCCTCGGCTTGTTGTGGCGACAGTTCTGCATAGAGGGGCAGGCAGAGTACGCGTGAGCTGATGTCTCTGCTCACAGGCAGTGCCTGTTGTGTTCCCAGCCAGTGCAGGCTGTCCAGTGATGGGTAAAAATAGCGGCGCGTCTGGATGCCGTGATCGGTAAGTTTGCGCATGCAGTGGAGCAGCTCGGCTTCACTATCCAAGAGCACCGGGAAATAGGCATGGTTGCAGCTGGATTGGCAATTTTGTTGCTGCAGAATCAGTTCTGTACTTAGTGCGGCGTGATAGCTTTTCCAGACTTGCTCCCGTGCCGGCAGTTGCTGTTCAAGCTCATCCAGCACACAGAGTCCCATCGCCGCCTGAAACTCATTCATCTTGGCATTGATGCCCAGGCTTTCGATGCAATCCGGCCCGGTAATGCCAAAGTTGATCATCTGCTTCGCCTTATCAAGATCGCTCTCTCGCTTGAAGACGATGGCCCCGCCCTCAATGCTGTGAAACAACTTGGTGGCATGAAAACTCAGCGTGCAGGCGTCACCGTAGCTCAGCAGGCTTTTGCCGCCGTGCTTGGCGCCAAAGGCATGTGCGCCGTCATAGATGAGTTTGATCTGGTGCAAGTCTGCCAACTGATCAAAGGACTCTACGTCACAGGCGTTGCCAAATACGTGGACCGGCACCAGCGCCTTGGTATCGGCCGTGATTGCTTTCGCAGCCTGCTCGGCATCCAGGCACCAGGTTTGCGAGTTGATGTCGGCAAAGACCGGAGCAATACCTTCCCAGCGCAGCGAGCTTGCGGTCGCTATGAAGCTGAAGGGCGTAGTGACTGCTTCGGCTGCTTGTCGGTCATGCGGGGTAACATCAAGTACGCGGTAGGCAATTTGCAAGGCCAGTGTGCCGTTGCCTACCAGCAGCAGGTTCTCGACCCCAAGCCACTGTTGCAGGCGTTGGGTCAGGGTTTGCAATAACGGACCGTTGTTGGTCAGCCAACGGCGCTCGTAAATGCCGTCCAGATACTTGTCGAGGTTGGCTCGGGCCGGGAGCCAGGGGCGTGTGACGGGAATCATGTGCATTCTTCTGCCAGCGTCATCAGGTAGTCGCCGTAGCCGCTTTTGCTCAATCGTGCAGCCTGGGATATCAATTCGCCGCGCGATATCCAGCCTTGATTGAAGGCGATTTCTTCCAGACAGGCGATTTTGTAGCCCTGACGCTTTTCTATTGTTTCTACAAACTGCGCCGCCTCAAGCAGGCTCTCATGCGTGCCGGTGTCCAGCCAGGCGAAGCCGCGGCCGAGCAGCTCGACGTGCAGATTACCCTTTTCCAGGTAAGCCCGGTTTATGTCGGTAATTTCAAGCTCCCCACGGGGGCTTGGCTTGACGCTTCGGGCGATGTCTACGACTTGGTTGTCGTAGAAATACAGTCCGGTCACGGCAAAATGTGATTTCGGACTGACAGGTTTTTCTTCGATGGAAATGGCTCGCTGTTGCTGATCGAACTCGACTACGCCGAAGCGTTCAGGGTCTTTTACCTGATAGCCAAATACGGTCGCACCATTGTTGCGGGCCGCTGCCTGGCGAAGTTTTGGGGTAAACCCCTGCCCGTAGAAAATATTGTCGCCCAGCACCAGGCAAACGGGACTGTCAGCGATGAAAGCCTCGCCGATAATGAAGGCCTGCGCCAGCCCGTCCGGGTTGGGCTGGATGGCATAGCTAAGCCGTATGCCCAGCCCCGAGCCGTCACCGAGCGTCCGTTGGAACGCGTCCATATCCTGCGCTGTGGTAATTATCAGAATGTCACGTATACCCGCCAGCATCAGCACTGAGAGCGGATAATAAATCATGGGTTTGTCGTAAACCGGCAGTAACTGCTTGGATACGCCCAAAGTGATCGGATGCAGTCGCGTGCCCGAGCCGCCTGCCAGAATAATACCTTTCATCAGGTCGCCTCCTGCGGTCTGTGACGATAAGCCCCACTGCGGACGCGTTCGCACCATTCGGAATTTTTCAGGTACCACTGAACTGTCTTGCGCAGTCCGCTGTGAAAGGTTTCCTGCGGCTCCCATTGCAGTTCCCGGGTGATCTTGGAGTTGTCGATCGCGTAGCGACGATCATGCCCGGGGCGGTCTGGTACGGAGGTAATCAGGTCAGCATAGCGCGCGCTGGAGGGGCGTAGCTCCTGAAGCAATTCGCACAGCTGGGTTACCAGATCCCTGTTGCGCAACTCGTTGCCTCCACCGATAGCGTAGGTCTCTCCGGGTATGCCAGCTCGCGCCACAGTGATCAGCGCTCGGGCATGATCTTCTACGTACAGCCAGTCTCGTATCTGGTCGCCTGCGCCGTATACGGGCAAGGGCTTGCCCGCCAGTGCATTGAACAGCATAAGCGGGATGAGTTTCTCCGGGAACTGGCATGGTCCGTAGTTGTTGGAGCAGTTGCTGATGATGGTTGGCAGACCGTACGTACGCATCCAGGCCCGCACCAGGTGGTCCGAGCCGGCCTTGCTGGCGGAGTAGGGGGAACTCGGAGCATAGGCGCTGTTTTCATCGAACCGCCGATGCACTGCCTCAGGATCCTCGTCGGGATGGGGAAGGTCGCCATAGACTTCGTCTGTAGAAACGTGGTGAAAGCGGAACTGATCTTTACGATCATCCGGCAGCCCCTGCCAATAGCTGCGTGCAACCTCCAGCAGGGTAAAGGTACCGACCAGATTGGTCTGGATAAACTCGGCCGGACCGTTTATGGAACGGTCGACATGGGTTTCGGCTGCGAGGTGCATCACGATGTCGGGCTGAAATTGCGCAAATATTCTGGTCATAGCGGTGTAATCGCAGATGTCCAGTTGAGCAAACCGATAGCGTGGTGAGCCGCATACGCCATAAAGGTTTTCCAGATTGCCGGCGTATGTCAGGCGATCAATATTCAGGATGTTGTCGGAGCTGCTATCAATAAGCTGGCGAATGACTGCCGACCCGATGAAACCAGCACCGCCGGTAATCAAAAAATTCATGTTTTTTCTTAGGCTCGCGAAGCAGATGGCCTTGGTAAGAGGGGCTAGGCCCTTCGGTTACTGTTCAGAGGAAGACGGCGTTTGAGCGCCTGATTTGATGGGGACAGGAAAATCCCAGCAGCTGTGCTATGCGGATATATAGTGTCCTTTTGATATGTCTTTCTTCCATTTAATTTGACGTGAGAGTATAGCGCCGAGTTGCTTGTGAATGGTGCAGGTGGCTGTTGCCTTTTTGCAAGCCTTGGCGGAACGGACTGCATCTGATGGGTCAGGGTATGCAATCTGCCAAAGACCGCCGGGTCTTGTGCAGTGAGGTTTTCGAGTAGCTAGGCTTCTTCGGTTTGCTGTCTGATGGGCGGTACGATTGAGTCGAAGTGTTTCTTTGTGGCGGTTGGACTCCCCTCGGGTGCTGCTGCGAGTGGCCCGTTACTGTCTTTTTTGCTCGTTCTCTTGTGGAAGGATAATGCGGGATAGAGGTTGATCGTTGAAAGTTGGTGTGGTCCACATAAATTTGCGTTGCGTAGGCGTCCGTGGAAACGACTGGTAGGAGCTTTAGGAATGAGCGGGAAGGAATTTGCTACTGATTCGTTGGTGTCGGTTATCGTCCCCTGCTACAACTATGCCGCTTATGTGGGAGACGCCTTGCGCAGCATCTTGAGCCAGGAGTATGCCAATTTCGAGCTGATTGTAGTGGATGACGGCTCCACAGATAACAGCGCGCAGGTCATCTCCGAGGTGCTTGCGCAGGAGGCAGACGAAAGTCTGGTGCGCCGGGTTGCGTTTCTTCGTCAGGCGAATGCGGGGGTCAGCGCAGCCTTGAACGCGGGTTTGGCAGAGGCGCGCGGCTCGTATATTGCGACCTTTGATGCGGATGACGTCATGCCTGCTGGTCGCTTGTCGTTGCAGATGGCTTACTTGCAAGATCGTCCGGAAGTAGGGTGCCTTGGCGGTCAAACCCAGCGCATCGATGAGCGCGGCAAATTGTTGCCCAGGAAGGACAAAAAGGGCGGTGTTCGACGCTATGATTTCTCTCAGGCGCTTGCCCTCGCGCTGGTGGTTGGAGGGAATAATGCGGTATACCGCCGGGACGCTGTCGAGCAGGTTGGCGGTTACGATCCCGCGATCAAGATTCAGGATTTTCAGATGACGCTCAAGGTTGCCCATGCAGGATATCTTGTTGACGTTCTTCCAGAGGTGGTGACGCTTTACCGTCGACACGAGGGTAGCCTGTCCAGTAACTATAAAGCCGAATACCGTTATGGACTTGAGGTGATAGCACCTTATGTCGGACATCCCAACTACGAGTCTGCCAAGGTGCGTCTGGTTAGCAAGGCGCTGCGTACCGCCTCAGTATGTGACAAAACCTTCGCTTGGTCTTTGCTCAGGCAAGTCCCACTGCGCTATTGGGATCGGCGACTTCTCAAGCGGTTTAGGCATTTGATTTTGAAAAGGCAACGATCAGCAACTCCGCAAACCTTGGTTTAGTGGGATGGCAGATCTGTTACTTATTGTGTGGGCTGCCTGCGATCAGTGCGTTGTTGGTGTTTCAGGTAAATGTTGCTCTGTCTGATAGTGGCTTTTCAAAATTTAGAAAAATAAGAGTTAGTTTTGATGATGAAACCTCAGTGCGTCACGGTGGTTATTCCCTGTTTCAATCACGAGAAATATGTTGAGGACTCAATCCGTTCGGTGATCGCCCAGACTTATGAAAATATAGAACTGGTAGTGGTCAATGACGGGTCTACAGACAATAGTCTCTCGGTGATTAATGCGCTGCAGCGTGAATATGGCTTCACTGTAATTGATCAAGAGAACAAGGGGGTTGCAAGGGCCGTTGACGCGGGGTTCAGGCGTTCCTTTGGCGAGTTTTTCGTGCCGTTTGATTCGGACGATGTAATGTTGCCGAACCGCATCGAAAAGCAGGTTACGTATCTTAATGCGCGCCCCAAGGCAGGCTGTTGCGGTGCCAACTTTCAGTATATCGATAGTGACGGTAATCCCCTGCCAGGCGCTACTTTCAAGAAAGCGGCGAGTTACAATTTTCAAGATATTTTCGAGAATATGAAAATTTGGCTGGGCGCACCAACCTCGCTATTTCGCAGGCAGGCCATACTGGATGCTGGTGGGTATGATCTCGATAACATAATCCAGGATTACTCAATGGAACTGCAAGTGGCCTATGCCGGCTACACGCTGGATGTGATCGAAGATGTGGTAACTCTTTATCGGCAGCATGATCGTAATCACTCCTCAAATTACAAGGTTAACCTGCCGTATAACCTTAAAATCATAGAAAAATACAAGGATCATCCGGGCTACGCTAAAGCGAGGCGAGGTCTGTTACACAGCGCACTGAAGAGTGCCGTCATCGATGACAAGCCATACGCTCGCGAGTTATTCAAACTGCTGCCGCTGCGCTATTGGGATATGAAGACCATTCGGCGCCTCAGGCATTATTTCACCAAGTGAATTCCGCTCGCCCTTTGGGCTGTGTCCTGCGGTATACCCGTGTTTTGTGAGGCGTTGTTGACGAGGCGCGAGCTGTATGTTCGTTGCAGGTGTGTACTGCGCAGCGCTTCTGGGTGATTTTGCTGCGCGGTCTACCAACTGAAATTCAAAAGTCCCGCTTAATTGTTATTCCTGCCCATCTGTATATCGGTGGGTGACGCCATGGCTGTCCGCAGATCAGTTCTGGCCCGCAGTGGCGCTTTCAGGGCTTCGGGTGAGCAGGCTGTTGTGCAGCGTTGATACGATCTCGGGTTGGATGGGGGGTAGTCGTAATACAGGGGTCACGGTGCAGCGGAACCGACGGGGTTTTACCCTCTCGGCGACCGGATATCGGTGCCTGCCAACTCGGCTATGGTCAGGACTAGTGCTTTTGCTGCCGTGCTTAACAGGTACAATAGGCCCATCAAGCCAGCAGGTTTAGATTGCGCAGGCTGTTTCGCCGACCCGAAAAGCGGGGTTGCGATCGTCTGCGCTGCTTATTCAGATGATTTCAGACAAGTGAGGACGACCGTGGGATTTACCGTATTGGGCCTTTCCGGAGCCCTGAGCCATGACCCTTCTGCGGCCCTTTATATTGACGGTAAACTGATCGCAGCCGTCGAAGAAGAGCGATTTGTGCGTGACAAGCATGCCAAGAACCGGATGCCCTACGAGTCGGCGAAGTTCTGTCTTGAACAGGCCGGCATCACGCCTGCCGATGTTGACGTCGTCTGCATTCCGTTTGCGCCCATCAGCCTGTTTAGCAGCAAGGCGCGCTGGCACTACGCCAAGCGTTACTGGTATGCCCCTGATCGATCACTGGACGCGCTGCTGACCGGTAACCGCCGCTTCAAACGCTATCGCAAAAAGATTCTCTGGTGCCTCGAACAGCTGGGCTTTGAGGCCAAAAAGGTGCGTCTGGAGCCGGTGGAGCATCACCTGGCGCATGCATCCAGTGCCTATCACTGTTCTGGCTTTAGCGAAAAGACCGCGATTCTCGGCATTGACGGCAAGGGTGAGTACGCCACCACTTTCTTTGGCTGGGGTGAAAACGGCAAGATCCACAAGATCAAGGAATTTTACGATCCGGATTCGCTGGGCGGTCTGTACGGTGCAATTACCGAATACCTCGGCTTCGAAATGCTCGACGGCGAGTTCAAGGTCATGGGTATGGCGCCCTACGGTGACGCCGCCAAGTACGACTTCTCCCGTCTGGCCAAGTTCGAAAATGGCGAGCTGATCATCAACACCGATTACGCCAACGTGATCGGCTTCCGCCGTTATAAGGAAAAGGGCAAGGGCTACTACTTCTCGCCCAAGCTGATCGAATGGCTTGGGCCCAAGCGTGAAGGCGACATCGCCGACGACCCCTATATTCATTACGCTGCCGCGATGCAGGCGCTGTTCGAAAAATTGGCGCTGGAGATGATTGACTACTATCTCGGCGACATTCTGAAGGAAACCGGCCGACTTGCCTTTGCCGGTGGCTGTGCACTGAACGTCAAGCTGAACCAGCGCATTATCGCGCGGCCGGACGTCAAGGAACTGTTCGTTCAGCCCGCCTCCGGTGACGCCGGCACCGCAGTGGGGGCCGCTGCCTTTATCTCGGTCAAGAACGGCGTGCCGGTCGAGAAGATGGAGCACGTCTACCTGGGTCCCTCATACAGTAACGAAGACATCATTGCTGCCTGCGCCCGTCATCCTGACAAGCCCCAATGGCAAAAGATCGACGATGTACCGCAGGAAATCGCCAAGGTGCTGGTTGAAGGTAACCCGGTCGCCTGGTTCCAGGGTCGCATGGAGTTTGGGCCGCGGGCGCTGGGCGGTCGTTCGATTATCGGTTGCCCGAGTGTTGCAGGCGTAGCCGATCGCATCAACGAGCAGATCAAGTTCCGCGAGCGCTGGCGCCCGTTCTGCCCCTCAATGCTGGATACCGTTGCCCCGCAGATGCTCAGCGTTGATCACCCGTCGCCCTTCATGACGTTCACCTTCGACGTCAAGGAAGGCTGGGCCGAGCGTGTCCCAGAGGTTGTGCACGAGGACGGTACCGCGCGTGCCCAGGTACTCAAGCGCGAATATAACCCGCGTTACTACGATCTGATGAAGGAACTGGAAGCCATGACCGGCAACGGTGTGGTGCTCAATACTTCGCTGAACCGCCGTGGTGAGCCGATGGTCTGCTCGCCGACCGATGCGTTGAACATGTTCTTCGGGTCGGATCTGCAGTTTTTGATTATGGAAGACATTCTGGTGATCAAAAAATGAGGTTAGTTAGCTGGTGCGTATCGAATGCGCAATTTGCTTTTTTAGGGTGATCTGAATGACATATTTGCGCACTGGTGCATTGCCCAGCATTCGATTTGTCATCCCGTATTTCGGGGCATGGCCGTTCTGGATGGATTTTTTCCTTGCCAGTTGTGCCCGTAACCCCGATGTCGGTTGGTTGTTCTTCACAGATTGCGGTGTTCCGCCCAATGCGCCGGATAATACCGAGTTTGTGGAGATCTCCTACCAGGATTATTGTTCGCACGTTTCTGAGAAGCTGGGTATTGTTTTTGCTCCGCCGAATCCATACAAGCTATGCGATATAAAGCCGGCTCTTGGCTTTATCCATGCCGAGCACCTTGAGGGATATGACTTTTGGGCCTTTGGGGATATTGACGTGGTTTATGGCGATCTGAGGGCGTATTTCACTGCTGCCAGACTTGCCGACAAGGATCTTTTTTCTACCCACGCAAGACGCGTGTCAGGACATTTGTGTTTGATCCGCAATACGGCTCGGATGCGCGAGGCATTCAAGTTGATCCCCAGATGGCAGGAGCGGTTTTCGGATCCCGTTCATCAAGCGCTGGACGAGGGAGCGTTCAGTCGGCTGTTTGTTCGCCACAAAAATTGGCCTGAATTCTTGCGTCGCTTCGCGGCAAGGTTCAACCCGTGGGCGCAACGAAGTGAGTTTGTCGAGGCGCACAGCACATTCAGCGTCCTTCCTGACGGGCAGCGAGTGGCTCCGGAGACCTGGTTCCTGCGCGACGGCCACTTGTTCAACAGCGCGCTCGGCAACCAGGAATTGCCTTATCTGCATTTTCTGGCATGGAAAAAAAACCAGTGGCAAGGCAAGGCTGCTGATGAGCTCCTTGGTCCCGTAGACATTGCCTCGCAAAGTTCCTGGCAAGTCAGCGAGCGCGGTTGGGAGACGTATGGATGTTGATATGTTCCGCCATGCAACTCATGCCTGAGGGTGGTTATTTGATGTGAACACGTTTTTTCAAACTCTCGGATGTAATCACGCGGAGCATGCGACTCTCATGCAGCAAAGTGCAGCTCCGAGACAGGTCTTGTGCACCAAAGTAATGGTTTCGGGGCTTTTTGCACTCTTCAGGAAATAGCGATGACTGAACATATTGTCTGGCACCAATCCAGGGTGACCAAAAGCGCCCGCTCCGAGCAGAAACGCCAGCAGCCCTGCATTTTGTGGTTTACCGGGCTTAGTGGTTCGGGCAAGTCCACATTGGCCAACGCGTTGGAGCAAAAACTCTTTGAGCTTAATCACCATACGTATCTGCTCGATGGTGACAACGTCCGCCATGGCCTCAACAAAGACCTGGGGTTTAGTAACGAGGATCGGGTCGAGAATATTCGCCGAATTGGCGAGCTATCCGCGCTTTTTGTCGACTCGGGATTGCTTGTACTGGCGGCATTTATCTCCCCATTTCGTGCTGAGCGCCGGATGGTTCGGGATCTTGTGCAACCCAACGAGTTTATTGAGGTGCACGTTGCGACGCCGCTGACTACCTGCGAACAGCGTGATCCCAAGGGGCTTTATCGCAAGGCCAGGGCTGGGGAAATTCGTAACTTCACCGGCATCGACTCCGATTATGAGGTGCCGCTGAACCCTGAGGTTGTCATCGATACGTCAGTCATGTCCGTAGATGCATCGGTAAACAAGATTATCGATTACCTCCGCGAGCGCCATGTGTTGAAGGAAAGCTGAGATGCGACACTACGATGTATTCAACGGTGACGCCGATGGCATCTGCGCCCTGATTCAGCTTCGGCATGCGTACCCTCTGGACGCAAAACTGATTACCGGGGTCAAGCGTGACATTGCGCTGCTTGAGCAAGTACCAGTTGGTTCTCCGGTGGATGTAGTTGTGCTTGATGTCAGTATGGACACCAACCGTGCGGCTTTGGATGCCCAGCTGGCTTCCGGGAGCAACGTGTTCTACTGCGATCACCATTTTGCGGGGGATGTGCTGCCGGAACACCCGAACCTGACTACCTTGATTGATACTGCCCCGACTGTCTGCACCAGCTTGCTGATAGATCGCCATCTGGGCGGGCGCTATCGGGCGTGGGCCATTGCTGCGGCCTTTGGCGATAACCTCAATGCAGTGGCAGAAGAGCTGGCGTTCGCCGCAGAGCTTGGCCAAGTCGAGACGGAGGGTTTGCGACAACTGGGCATCTGCATTAACTACAACGGTTACGGCGCCAGCGTCGAAGACCTGCACTTTCATCCGGCTGATCTGTACCGGGCGTTTGCCGTCTACTCCGATCCGCTTCAGCTGCTCGAGGACAATGCTCCAGCCTGGCAAAGACTCAGCAAGGGCTATGCAGAGGACATGGAGAAGGGGCTGGCATGCAAGCCAGTGCATCGGTGCGATACCGCGCTGGTAACTGCGTTGCCTGACGAGCCTTGGGCCCGGAGAGTCAGTGGTGTGCTGGGCAATGAGCTCGCCAACCGCAATCCTGAAAAGGCCTGCGCGGTGGTAACTGAAGCGGGGCCAGAACATTACCTGGTGAGCATACGGGCACCGCTGAACAATCGCACTGGCGCTGACGAGCTCGCTCGTCAATTTCCCACTGGCGGCGGACGCAAAGCTGCTGCCGGCATCAACAAATTGCCGCGCGAACAGCTCGGTAGTTTTATCGACGCAATGAGAGCGCAGTGGGGTTGAGTCCAAGCGTTTGTCACCACTAACAACGGAGATAGGTGTGGAACTGCAGGCTGTTGTTGTGCTGGTGATTGTTGCGGTTGTGCTGCTGGCGCTGATTGTTACCAGTATCGCCGCTGATGTCGTTCTGATGGCTGCGGCAACGGTGTTGCTTGTCAGCGGCATTCTAACGCCGCAGCAAACTCTCGGTGGCTTCGCCAATACGGGTGTCATGACGATAGCCACACTTTATGTGGTGGCAGGCGGGCTCAAGGAGACCGGTGCGTTGCAGTGGGTCGCCTCTCGTCTGCTGGGGCAGCCCAAATCGCTTCGCTTGACCCAGCTGCGTATGCTTGCTCCTGTTGGCGTGTTGAGCGCCTTCATGAATAACACGGCGGTTGTTGCCATGTTCATTCCGGTGGTTCAGGACTGGGCGCGGCGATTGCGCCTGCCGCCCTCCAAGCTGCTCTTGCCACTCAGCTACGCAAGTATTCTGGGTGGGACCTGTACCTTAATCGGCACCAGCACAAACCTTGTGGTTGATGGATTGTTGCAGGCGCAGACGGGGCAGCATCTGGGGTTGTTCGACCTGGCCTGGGTTGGCGTACCTCTTTTGTGTTTGGGGGTAGCCTATCTTGTTCTGTTCGGTCATCGCCTGCTGCCGGATCGGGGCGGTGTTCAGGAGCAGCTTGAGCAGGTGCGTGAGTATGGCGTGGAAGTGGAGGTGATGGCTGACGGTCCGCTGGTGGGCAAAAGTATTGCTCAGGCCGGGTTGCGTCACCTCAGTTTTGGCTATCTTGCCGAGATTGAGCGGCAGGGCAGACTGATCACGGTAGTTGATCCTGAGCGCACCCTGCAGGCGGACGATCGACTGCATTTTATAGGCGCGCCAGAATGCGCCAGCGAGCTTCGCCGTGTTCAGGGGCTGCGTCCGGCAAGCGGTGGTGTGCATAAGATGGATGTGGCCAATCACCAGCGTTGTCTGGTTGAGGTGGTACTTGGTGCCGAGTTTCCTGCGCTGGGGAAGTCGGTACGGGAGTCGCAGTTTCGTACCCGTTTCAACGCCGTTGTGCTCTCGGTTTCGCGCCAGGGTAAGCGTATCCCGGGGAAATTGGGCGATATCCGTCTGCGTACCGGCGACACCCTCCTGCTTGAAGCCAGTAACCAGTTTGTCGAGCAGTACCGGTTTCGCCGGGACTTTCTGCTGGTCAGTGCCCTGAACGACTCAACGCCCCCGGACTTTACTCGGGCACCTGCTGCTCTTGGCATTCTGCTCGGCATGATTGCGCTTAGCGCCTCGGGGTTGCTCAGTATCTTGGAGGCGTCTCTGATGGCTTGCGGCGCCATGCTTGTTACCGGATGCATTACTGCCAGCAAGGCACGCCGGTATGTGGACTTGCCTGTGCTGGTTGTGATCGCCGCCTCTTTCGCGCTGGGAACGGCAATGACGGTCTCCGGTGCTGCTTCTTATCTGGCCGGATTATTGATGATCAGTCCCCAGATGTCGCCTTGGCTGGCGGTTGCCTTGCTGTATTTGATGACCGTGTTTTTTACCGAGCTGATCACAAATAATGCTGCCGCGGTACTGATGTTCCCGATCGCTCTGGCGCTGGCGGAACAGATAGGAGTATCGAGTTTGCCGCTGGTGGTCGCCGTCATGTTCGCCGCCTCCGCCAGTTTTATTACGCCTCTCGGGTACCAGACCAATCTTATGGTTTACGGTCCGGGGCGTTACCGGTTTGCGGATTACCTGCGTGTAGGTTTGCCTATGGCCTTGATCAGTGCCGTTGTAGTTATTGGCCTGGTGCCCCTTGTCTGGTCATTTTGATCCGACTTGCCGGACTGCGCTGGTACTATCCAGGTCAGGCGCCGGCTGCGCGAGAAACTGACGTGTTAGACTCTCGCATCTTGTCGGTTATCTGCAGCGGCTTTGTCGACAGCATATAGCTGATGCCATCAGGGTACATCGATGCGGATAGTTATGATTTTAGGTTGTTTGGATATTTTCTATCGGAGCTTGAGGGGCAAGGAATTATGAACAGACCCTGTAAGGTGGTCTTCATTCTGTCCACTAATTATGCGGGCTCCCACCTGTTGACCCAGTTGCTGGGGGCGCACCCGCAGTGTCGTTCAATCGGCGAGCTGCATAACTACCGCAAGTATCAGGATCGGCCCGATGATCGCCACAGCGTGGTCAACGACTTTGCCGTCAACCCGTGGTTTGCCGGTCTGGACTCTTTGCCCCAGCAGCAGTGGCATCCGCAGATACTGAAGACTATTCAGGCTGAGCAGCCGGATGTTTGCTGTCTGGTGGACAATTCCAAAAAGGCTGATTGGGCCAGCAAGTTCGTTGGTCATGCCGAAATCGATGCCCGGTTTGTACATCTGATTCGCGATCCGCGTGCACTGGTGCGCCGTTGGGAAAAAACCTATGACAGCGCCGACGCAAAGCGCAGCCAGCGCCGCCGCCTTGTCCGCGCCAACCCCCGATATCTGCTTAAGGCATTCACCGGATCAGAGCACGAGATCTATCTCTACAAGTGGCTGCAGGCAAACCAGGAGATTACGTCGTTTTTAGCGCGTACCGGTCAATCGGCAAATGTCGTGACCTATCGTGATTTGGCAGCGGACACGGAGCAGGCCTTGCAGCGTTTGATGCCGCAGCTGGGACTGGATTATGCGGTATCCCAATTGGCTTTTGGCGAGGTTGAGCACAGGGGAACCTTGAAAAAGGAGTACCTCGAGCAGTCGAAACGCTCCGAAATCAGGCTGGATATGCGCTGGCTGCAGGAACTGCCGGAGAAGGCGCAGGAGATGATTGCCGAGAACCGCGATGTTCAACGCTACTTGTCGGAATTGGGGCTGCACTTGCGTCCTGATGGTCTAAGCAGAAGGTAGATGCTGGTGAAACAGGAATGCTGGGTTATCCAGATTTGTCACGGATATGCGAGTCCTTTTATGGATTGTGCGCGACAGTACGCTGCGCTGTTCAAGGGCACCAGATTCAAGGTAGCAACGGTGTACCTCACAGGTGAAGCCAGCGAGAAAGTGGTAGCGGGCACCGATTGTGATGAAGTGCACTTTCTGCAGCTCGGAAGTGCTGACCTTTCTGGTTTGAAACTCAAGGCAATTGCTGCCGTCCGGCGGATTATTGCGGCGCGTCCGTATGAACTTTGTGTGGCGCATCGCTACAAGTCGCTTTACGTCGCACTGCTGTCGTCCGGGCTGCCGGTCATCGGGATTTCTCATGCTTTTGGGGTTTATTCGAAACCGATGCGTCGCCTCTTTGTTCGCTCGTTTAGGCGTCGAGTTCTTCTTCTTGGTGTCTCCAGAGCGATACGCGATGACATGCGCAGGCATCTTTCGAGCTGGCCGCATGATCAGGTCGAGACCCTATACAATCGAATCGATGTTGAAAAATATGTATCCGGCCAGCTTGAGCGAGAGGTTGCACGCGCCGAGCTTGGACTGGACTCTGATGCCTGGATTGTAGGCTCTGTCGGGCGAGTCCATCCAAAGAAGGACCCGCTTACCCTTATCAGGGCTTTTGCACTGGCACTCCCGGGCCTGCCAGATAAGGCGCAGCTGGTGTTTGTTGGCGATGGCGAGATGATGGAGCAAGCGCGCTCCCTGGCCAAGGAGCTGGATATCGCCGAGCGCGTTCGCTTACTGGGTTATCGGGCCAATGCGTGGCGGTATTTCAAAGCCTTTGACCTGTTTGTGCTGGCGACGCGCCGAGAACCTTTTGGCATGGTGCTGCTGGAAGCTATGGCTGCCGGGGTCCCCATCATCTGTACGGATTGTGGTGGTGCTCGAGAGGTGGTGGAGGGCGTTGGTACATTGTTTCGTTATCGCGACGCTGAAGGGCTGGCTCGATTGTTGAGCGCGCATGAAACGCCGAGCCAGGCGCTTGTCGACAGCATGCACGACAGATTGCGAGACTGTTTTAGCGATGGGGCTGTCCGTCGGGCTTTCTGGCAATTGCCGTGGATACGACGTTCTTTGTCGGCTGTACTGGATGAGGGGCCGCCTGAATGAGCTGGATTGTTCGCCATCTATGGAAGGCGTTGCCGAAGAGGCAGCGTAATTTTCTGCTTGAAAGAATGTCGGTTGTTGATCGCCAAGCCGTTAACAAGGTACTTGGCGGCAGTTCCAAGTTGCTTGACTCCTTTGCCAGGCATCGATGCATTTTCATTCATGTACCCAAATGTGCTGGCACAAGTATTTGCGGGGCGTTATTCGGCAACGAGCGCCCTGGACACTTGCCGCTCAACTGGTACGAGCGCGTTTTCCCTGATTTTTATCGGGATGCATACAAGTTCGCCTTTGTGCGAGATCCACTCGAGCGCGCCTTTTCTGCTTACAGGTACTTGCGTGAGGATCGGGGTGTTCGACGCGATGACCCGGCCCGTGAACTGGTCAATGATTACGCCAGTTTTGATGACTTTATTAACGGATGGCTTTGCTCGGAGAATGTGTTGCGACAGATGCATTTTGCGCCTCAGCACCTGTTTCTGACCAATGCCCTCGGTCGCTTGGAAATGGATTTTATTGGGCGGCAGGAGAGTATCCATCAGGATTTTGCTCATATCTGCCGCCAGTTTGGCGTGGATGTCGAATTGGAGCGCCGCAACAGTTCCGGTGGCAATGGACTCAGTGCTGCAGAGCAGTGCAGCGAAGATGCCAAAGCAATCATCAGGGACGTATATCGCCGCGATTACAAGTTGCTTGGATATGACCTGCCCTGAGTCAGGGTTCGTATCTAATAAAGAACGGAGCTTTTCAATTAATCGCGTACTTTTGGGACTGGGAAGTTAGAAGCTGGTGTTGCCGCTTGAGGCGACTCATTGGCCCCTTGCCCCGTATATGGTCGGGTGATCTATATCTTGGAATAGCTGCACCATGGCTGCTGAAAAAAATAACCATTGACAGGTCTTCATGAATCACGCTACCCACATCATCAGCTATCGTCCAGACATTGATGGTCTCCGAGCTCTTGCTATCTTACCCGTTGTACTGTTCCACGCTTTTCCAGCGTTGATGCCCGGTGGTTTTGTTGGCGTTGATATCTTTTTTGTTATCTCTGGCTATCTTATTTCGACCATTATTTTTAAATCACTGAGAAAAGGTAGTTTTAGCTTCTCA
The DNA here is from genome assembly GCF_027474385.1 of Halopseudomonas sp. MFKK-1. NCBI lineage: Bacteria > Pseudomonadati > Pseudomonadota > Gammaproteobacteria > Pseudomonadales > Pseudomonadaceae > Halopseudomonas > Halopseudomonas sp. MFKK-1. The sequence goes on along the minus strand of NZ_CP114836.1, from coordinate 163,784 downwards.
GAGTTTTATATACGCAGGGCCAAGCGTATTTTGCCACCCCTTGTTTTTATGATTGTGATTGTTTTGATCGTTGGGTGGTCCGTTCTGCTTCCCGTGGAGTATGCTGAGCTGGGTAAGCATGCAATGGCCGGGCTAGGGTTTGTTGCCAATATTGTTCTCTGGTTGGAGACCGGCTATTTCGACAATGCTGCTGAACTTAAGCCGTTGTTGCATTTGTGGTCTCTGGGTGTTGAGGAGCAATTTTATATTTTTTGGCCGCTCATAGTGCTGGTTGCGTGGCGCATGGGCCTGAGTCTGATCAAGGTAATAGGTTTTCTGGTACTGCTGTCGTTCGGACTTAATATTTTTTTGACGTACTCTGCGCCGGATTCTGCTTATTTTCTGCTGCCTGCGCGGGCATGGGAGTTGCTGGTTGGAGCTGCACTGGCATGGTTGAACCTGCAGGGTCATTCGCTCGGAGTACGCGGGGAAAGGGCAAGAAATGTAGTCAGTGTTCTGGGGCTGGGCATATTGGTAGCCTCTGTCATGCTGATCAGCAAAACCAGTCTCTTTCCTGGTTGGTGGGCCTTAATGCCAACTATCGGGGCAACGTTGCTAATTGCGGCAGGTCCGGATGCCTTTATCAACAAGCGTCTGTTATCGAATCGATTACTGGTTTTTATAGGCCTTATCAGTTTTCCTCTATATCTCTGGCATTGGCCTTTACTGACCTTTGCGCGGATCCTGCATGGTGAAACAGTTAGCGCAGAGTATCTTGTTGGTGCCTTGCTCTTCGCATTCGTGTTGTCATGGCTAAGCTATGCTTTCATCGAAACTCCGTTCCGGCAAACCCAGCGTCGGGCTCCGCTCGTGGGGCTGATCTGCTTTGGGCTTATTGTTGCTCTGGGCTCACATAACATTTACTCGCGTGACGGGCTGAACTTCAGGATCAAGGACGCCCAGGCCAAGGCGGAGGCTCAAGCCCTCGAGTGGCCTCCTCATCTGCGCTCGGGGGCTGATTGCAAGCCGGCAGGTCTTGAGTCAATTTCGCTAGGGTGCCAACTCATGCGCCCGGACCAGCCTGCCAATGCAGTTATTATCGGCGATAGTCATGCAAATCACTATTACTGGGTTCTGGAAACTGCGTTCAAAGACAGCGAAACAAATCTGATGCAGCTTACCAAAGGAGGGTGTCCGCCCCTGGTTGGCCTCAAGTTCTTGAACGGCGGAGTCGTCGTGCCTTGCAATGACAGCATGGATCCGATTGTCGATCACGTAATTCATAACGATGACATTCGTACTGTGTTTGTCGCTGGCCGATGGATGGCCTACATGACCGGTCGTGATATTGATGATCCGGCTGATCATGTTTCCGATGAAACCATTTTTATAGGCGAGCCCGGTCCGAATGACGGCAGTCAGCGCATGAACACCTTCCTTGCAGCCCTGAATTCAACATTGGAGCGGTTGACTGCGTCTGGTAAACGCATTGTTTTCCTGCACGCTGTCCCTGAGTTGCCGTTCAATGCTCGGGAATGTATTTCCTGGACGCCGAATCAGTTTGTAAGCCGTATCCCGCGGGAGAGTTGTTCCTTTGATAACGAAATAACAAGGGCGCGAAGTAGTGAATATCGTCCGGCGTTAGACTCGTTACTTCAGCAGTTTCCTGAAGTTCTTCAGGTTGATCCTGGTGAGATGTTCTGCGATAGCGAAGATTGTCGAATCCGACAAGATGGTGTCTTGCTATACCGTGATGATGACCACCTTTCCATTGATGGTGCAAGTTGGCTCGGGTTTAAGCTACGGCAAAATTTTAAGTCTGCCTTAGACACTCTTTAATATAATCAACCAGCACGCAGTGGGTTTTGCTCGATCGGCCAAATGCCGTGCAGGAGTATCGAAATTATGCTGGCCATGCAGACCACTGTGGCAAACGGGGGCTGAACAGGGCAGAGTCTTGATCAATTCTGCTGTGGGGTTGATACCTGGAGCCATGTTCGTCCTTGGAGCGCCTTGAGTTGGTGTTCGCCTTTGGGAACGGGGCGGGGCTGCCTGAAGTAGCTATTTTCATAGTAGCTTTCGTTTCAGGATTCACAGGGGCCAGTCCAATGCAGCAGCCCCATTATTTGAACAGCAACGGGTGAGCTGTATAGTTTATTCAGTGAGTGGGGTCTCTTGTGTTCGATGCTATTTTGCTCAACGATACGTCCTATGACGACCACCACGGCTGCCAAATCGTCATTGAGCAGATTCATCGTCTCGCTGCGTCTGTTGGAATTCGCATCATCTGGTCGTCACCGCTGCGTAATAATTGGTCAGCGGACGCGGGGCTGCTGGCAGCAGCTCGGCGCGCTGACTTATGTTTGATCAACGGTGAGGGAACGTTGCACGATGATGCACCGGCAGCAAAGCAGTTGATGCTGGCATCAGAGCATTTTTCGGCTGCAGGTTTGCCCTGTTTTCTGATTAATGCGCTGTGGCAAAACAATCCATCCCTTACGACTTTTTTGACCGGACTGGCAGGTTGCTACCTGCGTGACGAGTTGAGCGCACAGGAAGTCCGTGCCTATCGTCATCAGGCTACCGTCGTTCCTGACTTGACCCTGACAGTCCCCGCGTTAACGTCAGGCAGCACCCGTGCGGGCCTGCTCGTGAATGGCAGTGTGCTTGCCGAGCGTCAGCGTGAGGCGGTTGAGGCGCTTGCACTGGCGGCGGACGCTAGCTACCTGAGTATCAGGACTTATACGCCGATACGGATGGCTGTCCATCATCGAGCCTATTTCATTACCGGTATTCGTCAACGTTGGAAGCAACTTCGGCACCGGCTTACCGCTCTTTGTGTCCCTGTTGATGCGTTGGCCGGTAGCAAGGCGATGGGGCGTTTTCGCTGGCGTCACGCCTGTATCCGGCGCGAGAAATTATTTGACCGTCTAGCGGCGGCAGAGGGCGTCGTAACCGGGCGTTTTCACATGGTAACGCTGTGTCTGGTAACGCGGACTCCCTTTTTTGCGGTGCCGTCCAACTCTCACAAGATTGAGGGTCTGCTTGATCAGCTGGGCATGCGTCATCGTGTATTTTCCAGCTATGCCGATGCCATTGCACAGCGTCGACAGCTCGCTTTTTCCGACAGGGAATTGCAGAATATCGACCATTTTCTGGCTAAAGCGCGCGATGCGGCCGAGCAAATGTTTCAGGAAGTTGCGGAAACTGTGACGACTGTCACTGCGCACGGCGTACCCTGATGTTTGGGCCTGAACTCGACTCGGTTTCTCTGGTCCTGAGCTGATGTGCTGGACGTGTTGCTCTAAAGAGATTGAGAGGACCGGATGGGTTTCGATGTGCGCCTGATGCCGACTTATGACCCTGCTACCGGCATGTTAATGGGTGGCTCAAGGCAACTTGCTCAAGTGCAGGATGTCCATCTTTTGCGCGGGCGCTTTGGTGGGGATTTGATATTGATTGCATCGGGGCCCTCTGTCGATGCGTTTCCGCTTGAGCGATATAGTCAGGTGGATTGGGTCATGATGAATGGCTCCGTAGCCTTGCTTGATCGTATCGACCACACGCCATTTCTGTATATCTGCGATGACCCCAGTTTTGTTCGTGATCGGCCAGAGCTTGCTCTGCGTGGGCTTCAGACTGCCGAATTTGCAGCCATGAGCCTTGATTGTCTGGGTGAGCTGGAGATCATTTACCCGGGGTGCCTGGTTAGTGCACGTATTATTGTGCTGGAGCGTGCCAATCGCGTGGGGCGCAGGCCTGTGGTTTCAGATCGGCGTTACTCGTGGTCTGTGCGCAACGACCCTGATATCGAATGCGGCTTTTCATTATTCAAGCGCAAGACCAATCGCATCGGCTTCAGTCGGAATTTGGCGAAAGGGTATTTCGGTGCGCGAACCATACCTTATGCCGGCTTGCAGATTGCATTTCACCTTGGGTTCAAACGCGTATTTATGGTTGGCGTGGATCTTGATCCCGGTGGCGGCCGTTTTTATGAGCAGGGAGAGCAAGCGTTACCTTCGACGCTGGATGCGGACTACAGCCATTACATCCTGCCCAGTTTCCGTTTGATGGCGCAACGGGTGCTCAAGCCCGGGGTGTTTGAGGTATTCAACCTGTCGCCGAGTAAGCGACTTCCCGCCAGCGTCATTCCGCGGCTATCACCGGATGAACTTGATGCAATGCTGTCAGCGGCCTCCGGGTAGGCGCTTGGCGATAGACTTTTTCCAGCGGCGCAATCGCCTGGACAGTGCGGACTCTTTCCTTGGTTGCAGATGCGGAGCATGTTGGGCAATTTTCTCTGCCAGAATCCGGTACTCGTTCATTCGGCCATTGCGGTAGGCAGACATCATCAGATTGGTAGCGGGAATCCGGTTCTCCTTGTTGGCCAGATCAAGCGCCAGTACATCGCTGAAGCTGTAGCTCGGATCAATGAATATGTCAGGTATGCTGCCGAGTTCCAGCTCGAAGTTGGCTTTGGTACGGATGCATTTTGAGCAGCGTCCGCAATTGTCGGGCCGTACCTCATAATGCTTGCAGAAGCTCAGGCTTTGCAGCGCGTTCGGATAGTCGTTCAGCAGGCGAGCCTTTGCTGGTCGGTCAACATCGTTGCACAGGGTCAGTATGCTGAATTGCTCATTGCGAAAGCGGTTGTTGGTATGAGCGCTCGTGCCCCACGGTGCCAGTATGTAATCTTGGTCAACCGGTGAGTCTGCGGCAATTGCCCCATGCCGATATTCATCCTCGAACAGGAAAAGACAGCCAAAAAGATGAAAACCATGGCCGATATCGGCGTCGATACCGTGCTGTTTCATCTGCTGGGCTACGTTCGAGCGGATCAGAAAGTGTTGATCGATTACCTCCTGCCTCAAGGGCGCTGTCTTGCTCAACAGAGCATTGAAACGCTCGTCGTCGTCGGCTTTATAGTCCATACCCTGGATGGTCAGGGCATCCGTACGTCGCCCCTGCGCGATGAACTCGCGGCACAGGGCGTGGCTTGAGTCCATGCCGCCCGAGTAGAGCATCAGCGTTTCTTTGCGGTCTTGCCTGGAAGGAGTGCTGGAGACGTCGTCTGCTGAGATATGCATGGGATGAAAAAAGCCGGGCTCCCAGTTCGCCCAGGTGTTGGCCAGGCTCTGAGCGTTGGCCAGCGCTGTGGTGTCAATGCGGCCGCACAGGTGCAAGTCTCTGCCCAGGCGCATCGCGATCGGTAGCGCTAGCCACAGTGAGGTTGAAACTGAGGTTGGCGAGACGGGAGTTGAGCGATTGAGTTCCAGGTGCATGTCAAAGGCATCGCTGCGAATATGCACATCGTTTCCAGAAATATGTGTTTCAACTCGAAGTGTCTCCACGGCCAGGCCCCTTTTTCAGATGCGTGAAGCTGATTTGCAGCTTTTGGCGTACTGTAGACAGCATAGCGATATCTGTCTTGTGGGTGGGCTCTGGCTTGTGAGTCAGTGGACAGTCCTGTCTTGCTCCCCTTGCATCGGTATCTGCCGGCGTTTTCGTAGACGGTTTATTCGCACGGCTGCAAGATAGTGACGGGCCTGCTTTCTCAAGCGGTTGAAACGTTTCTTCCACTTGCCTCTGGCTGGAGGGCTCAGAATCGTGTCGTATTTGCGCAGCGCCTGAGCCAGTTCCAGATACTCAGCCATTCGTCCATTGCGGTGCGCACTCATCATCAGATCCAGGATGGGTAGGCGACTCTCCTGGCTACGCATGTTCAGGCCGAGAATGTCCTGGAAGTCGTAGCTGTTGTCCAGATAAATGGGTGGGATGAAGCCCAGCTCAAAATCAAACCCGGCCTTGGTGCGCAGGCACTTCTCGCATCGACCGCAGTTCTCAGGACGAAACTCATAGCGTTTGCAGAAGGTCAGGCTGTTCAGAGCTAACGGCTCAGCCGCCAGTAGGCGTGTTTTGGCCGGTCGATCAATATCGTTGCACAGCGTTCGGATATGGAATGCCTGGCTTTGATAGTGGCTGTTGATGTAGGCATTGGTACCCCAGGGCATTACATAGTCGATTGGTACGGGCGAATCGGCAGCGATCGCTCCATGCTGGTAGTGGCGTTCGAACAGAAACAGGCAGCCAAACAGGTGGAATCCGTGGCCAACGGATGCCGGGATGCCGTGATGTTGCATTTGCTGAGCAGCGTTGGACGCGATGAAGTAATGCCGGTTAATGGCTTGTGCACGTAACGGGGCTGTTTTTGTCATCAATGCCTCAAAACGCGCCGTATCCCAGCGCCTGTAGTCCATGCCGTGGATGGTGAGCGCATCGACTTTCAGGCCCTTGGACAGAAACTCGTGACATAGGGCGTGGCTTGAGTCGAGACCGCCTGAAAACAGCATTAGGGTGCCCTGCCGCATTGCCGGTACGGCAGGCGTCTCGACCCGGTCTGCGGTGATGTCGATAGGGTGAAAAAAGCCAGGGTGCCAGATCGGCCAGATACGAGAGATGCGTTGCGCGTTGTCTAGCGCGATGGGGTCTATCGTTCCTTTAATATGCAGGTCACGCCCCAGTTTCATCGCAAAGGGGAGGGATAGCCAGAGGGCACTGCACGCACTCAGGGGTTCTGCAGCTTCCGGTCCGCTCAGATCGAGTTGAATCTGGAATACGTCGCTGGAGAAAACGACTGACTGCCCTTTGAAACTGAGTTCAACAACAAGGGTCGGTGGCATCTACGAACATCCTGGTTCTGGCCGTTTGCGGTGGTTTGCTCGGCGTTGTGCCATGCAGCGCCGTATTTTCTATACGCAGCAGTTGATGTCAATATGCTTGTATGGGGTCTGGGGTATTCCGGTCTGTTGTTCTCTATGCCTATGCTTACGCCTAACCAGGTCAAACAGCACCCCTTGGTTAATTCTGGGCAGGACTCAGCAGCCTGAAACGAGCCATCTCGGTCAGCATGAGTGGCTTTTTCATGCCTTTTTCGTAACCCGCGGCAAGCTGGCGCAAGTTATCCTGGGAAAGGGTCTGCCAGTCCTCGTTATAGCGCAGCAGATGCCTCAGGTTGCGGCGGCGCTGCCAATTGGACAGCGGGGATTTTTGGCAGCTCAGGTCGGCAATATCAATCAGGCCAAAGCGACGCTCTGGCGTGTAGATAATGTTGCCGGGATGCAGTGACCGGAAGTACACGCCGGCGTTGTGTAGTTCTGCGATAAAAGCGCCGGTTGCTCTGAGCAGGTTGCCAGTAGAGGTGTCTGGCTGACGCAGCAGATGGCGAATGGTTTCTCCCTCGAGCGGCGTGTAGTGCACGACTGATCGCTCCGGATTGGATAGGCGATATGTCGAAATGATCCGGGGGCAGGGTATATTCAGCTGATGCAACAGCGTTGCATTTCGACTGAAGCGTTTAGCGGGGGAGATTAGTCGATTCTTGCTGAAGAGTCGCTTATAGCGGAAAAGCTTCAGAAAGCTTCCGTCTGCCAACCGCAGCACTTTTACGCCGTGTCCGTCTTTCTCTATCACCTCGGCGTTGCCAAGCCAGGACTCAAACTGTTCTGTGGCTAGATGCTGCATGGGGTGCGTCCGTAAAAAGGCCTAGTATACGAGATCAGCCCCGGTAGGGCACCTGCTGCTCTGTCGGTGTCGTTGCCTGCGTGTGTTAGACTCCAGCCTTCGTTTTCTGTCCTCGGGATGTACATGGCCAACTCTCCCTCTGAAAGCTTCATGCGTTCCAGTGTGCGTATCTACGCGCGCCTGCTCGGCTACGTAAAACCCTACTGGAAGGCCTTTGCCCTGAGCATCATCGGCTTCGCGATCTTCGCGTCAGCCCAGCCGGCGATGGCCTGGATGCTGAAGTATTTTGTTGACGGGCTGCAGAGCGGCGAGAACGCCATGTTTCTTGGCGTACCGCTGATCTGGGGCTTTCCGGCCTTTATTATTGCCATCGCGTTTTACCAGGGTGTGGGTTCGTATCTGGGTAATTACTTTATTGCCAAGGTATCGCTGGGCGTGGTGCACGATCTGCGTACCGCGCTGTTCAACAATCTTCTGACCCTGCCAAACCGTTATTTCGACAAGCACAATTCTGGGCACCTGGTTTCGCGAATTACCTTCAATGTCACCATGGTCACGGGCGCGGCTACTGACGCAATCAAGGTGGTGTTTCGCGAAGGCATGACAGTGGCGTTTCTGTTTGCCTATCTGCTGTGGATGAACTGGATGCTGACGCTGGTGCTGATTGCGATTCTGCCGGTTATCGGCCTGATGGTGACCAGCGCGAGCAAGAAGTTTCGCAAGCAGAGCAAAAAGATTCAGACCGCGATGGGTGATGTAACCCATGTGACCTCCGAGACCATTTCCGGTTTCCGGGTGGTGCGCAGTTTCGGTGGCGAGCGCTATGAGTCTGACCGCTTCCTCAGGGCCAGTACGGAGAACCGTCAGCGCGGGCTGAAGATGGTGCGCACTGGCGCGGTCTTTACGCCGTCCCTGCAGTTGGTGACTTACAGTGCGATGGCCATCGTGATGTTCCTCGTGCTGTTTCTGCGTGGTGATGCAACGGCTGGTGATCTGGTGGCCTACATCACGGCAGCTGGCCTGCTGCCAAAGCCGATCCGCCAGCTATCGGAGGTCAGCGCCAATATCCAGAAAGGGATTGCCGCTGCCGAGAGCGTGTTCGAACAGTTGGACGAAGAGCCGGAAGTGGATACGGGGCATCAGGATATTGGCCGTGCGCAGGGCCGCATTGAGGTGCGTAACCTGTCATTCAGTTACCCCGATACCGACAAGCAGGTGCTCAAGGATATCAGCTTCAGTGTCGAACCCGGCCAGATGGTCGCGCTGGTTGGCCGCTCGGGCAGCGGCAAGTCGACTCTGGCGAATCTGATTCCGCGGTTCTATCACCATAGCGAAGGTGACATTCTGCTTGATGGCGTGCCGATCCAGGCGTTGACGCTGCGCAGTCTGCGCCGTCAGGTCGCGCTGGTCAGCCAGAATGTGACCCTCTTTAACGATACGGTTGCCAACAACATTGCCTATGGTGATCTGGCGGGTGCGCCGCGTGAGGATGTAATTGCTGCGGCTGAGGCGGCCTATGCCAAGGAGTTTATCGAGCTGATGCCGCAAGGTTTCGATACTCTGGTAGGTGAGAACGGGGTGCTGTTGTCGGGTGGCCAGCGTCAGCGTCTGGCGATTGCCCGCGCGCTGCTCAAGGACGCGCCTTTGCTGATTCTCGATGAGGCGACCTCAGCGCTGGACACCGAGTCGGAGCGTCATATCCAGGCTGCGCTGGATCGGGTGATGCAGGGGCGTACTACGCTGGTTATTGCCCATCGCCTGTCCACCATCGAAAAGGCTGACGTGATCATGGTGATGGATCAGGGCCAGATCGTTGAGCGAGGCACGCACGCGGAGCTGCTGGCGCTCAATGGCTATTACGCCCGACTGCACAGCATGCAGTTCGAGGAAGAGAGCGACGTACAACATTAATATCACCATGCGCATGGGTGCGTGGTGCTGAAACAGGTAACCGAGACAATGAAACTGAGCATGCCCCGATTCGATTCCGCGCCGGTTCTGGTGGTGGGGGACGTGATGCTGGATCGTTACTGGCATGGGCCGACCAATCGTATTTCGCCAGAAGCACCGGTGCCGGTGGTCAAGGTCGATCAGATCGAGGATCGCCCTGGTGGGGCGGGTAACGTCGCGCTGAATATTGCAGCGCTCGGCGCTCCGGCCTGGCTGGTGGGCGTTACCGGAAAGGATGAGGCGGCACACAGCCTTCAGCAACGGCTGAATGCTGCCGGCGTCTACTGTGATTTTCAGCAGCACGAGGCGCTGCCGACCATCACCAAGCTGCGGGTCATGAGCCGCCACCAGCAACTGATTCGGCTTGATTTTGAAGAGCGCTTTGACACCGACGCCGATGCGTTGCTGGCCTCGGTTCGCGGTCTGCTGGACAAGGTCAAGGTGATGATCCTGTCGGACTACGGCAAGGGCGCGCTGGTCAATCATCAGGCGCTGATTGCTGCAGCCCGCGAGCGCGGTATTCCGGTGCTAGCTGACCCCAAGGGCAGTGATTTCTCCATTTACCGTGGCGCCAGCCTGATTACCCCGAATCTGTCCGAGTTTGAAGCGGTGGTCGGTCACTGCGCGAGTGAGCAGGAGCTGGTCGACAAGGGCCTGGCGCTGATTGAGGAGCTGGACCTGGGCGCGTTGCTGGTCACCCGCAGCGAACAGGGCATGACGCTGCTGCGCAAGGGTGAGGGTGCATTGCACCTGCCCGCGCGGGCGCGTGAAGTGTTTGATGTGACCGGCGCGGGCGATACCGTGATCTCTACCCTGGCGGCGGCGCTGGCGGCGGGCGAGGATCTGCCCCTGGCCGTCGCACTGGCCAACCTGGCGGCAGGTATTGTGGTCGGCAAGCTTGGCACGGCGGCGATCAGTGCGCCGGAGCTGCGTCGTGCCGTGCAGCAGGCGCAGGGCAGCGGTCGCGGAGTGCTGGGTGTCGAGCAATTGCTGCAGGCATTGGATGATGCCCGTGCCCACGGCGAGAAGGTGGTCTTTACCAATGGCTGCTTCGACATTATCCACGCCGGTCACGTTGGCTATCTGGAAGAGGCGCGCGCGCTGGGCGACCGGCTGATTGTGGCGATCAATGATGATGCCTCGGTGACACGCCTCAAGGGGCCGGGCCGGCCGATCAACAGTGTCGAGCGCCGCATGACTGTGTTGGCGGGGCTTGGGGCGGTCGATTGGGTCATCAGTTTCAGCGAAGACACCCCTGAGCGGCTGCTTGAGCAGGTCAAGCCGGATGTGCTGGTCAAGGGTGGAGATTACAGCGTTGATCAGGTCGTTGGTGCGCCGATCGTGCAGGCCTACGGCGGTGAGGTAAAGGTGCTCAACTTTGTTGAAAGCTGTTCGACCACAGCCATTGTTGAAAAGATTCGCGAGCGTGACGACGGCTGATTAGCCCGGGTTAGCGCAGCAGCCGGGTTCTGCCTCAGAGGCTGTTTGTGCTGCTTGCCTTGCTCCACCCGGAGCGGGTTCATCAGGGCGCCCTGCGCTCTGCTTCTCTTGTGCCCTGACGGTGGCTTTCCACGCCATTGTCAGGGTGTCTGTTCTGAATGTCTTCCCTGACTTTTCTGCGCTGCCTCAAGCGCCGTTTGTCGTGCCTGCGTGTTTGCAATTGACCACCGCCATGCGAATAAATATGCTGTACGCATATACAGTATATTTCTGAGGTTTCCATGGGCGCAGTGGTCGCACTTGATCGGTTGCTGGAAACGCGCCGTGTCTGGCGCGGACGACAGCAGGGTGAGCCGCTTGCCGGGCAGCCAACCGGGCACGCGCAACTGGATGCGCTATTGCCCGGTGGTGGCTGGCAACTGGCCGCGCTGAACGAGATTTTGCTGGGCGCTCCCGGCAGTGGCGAGTTGCAGCTGCTGTGGCCACTGCTGGCGCGGCTGACCCAGGCCGGTGAACGGGTGGTGCTGGTCGGTGCGCCGGCAATTCCCTTTGCCCCGGCCTGGCAGGCTGCGGGTGTAGTGCTGGCGCAGGTATCGCTGCTGCAGGTCAGTGGTGCCGAGCGGCTCTGGGCGGCGGAGCAGTGCCTGCGCTCGGGGAGTTGTGGTGCGGTGCTGTGCTGGCCGGAGCAGGCCGATGACCGGGCGCTGCGACGGCTGCAGGTGGCGGCTGACAGCGGCCAGACGCTGGCCTTTGTGTTGCGCCATCGTCGTGCTGCCGATAACCCCTCACCGGCAGCGCTGCGTCTGCTGCTGGATAACCAGCCTCGGCAGTGGCGGGTTCTCAAGTGCCGCGGTGGCGTGCCTCCGGCACGGCCAGTCCCGGTAGCATTCTGAGGTCATCATGCGCTGGCTTTGCATTCTCTTTCCCCAGCTGGCTCTGGATGCGGTGTTGCGCAGTCGGGAGGACGCCAACGCGCCATTGGTTCTGCTCAGCGGGCCGCCGCAGCGACGGGTATTGCAGGCAGTTAACGAGTCGGCCCGTGCCCAAGGGCTGCGATCAGGACAAAGCCTGACCCACGCGCGCATGTTGCTGGAGCGCTTTGATACGGTTGAGCACGACCCGGCACAGACCGAGCATTGGCAGCAGTTTCTGGCCAGTTGGGCGTACGGCTTCAGTGGTCATGTGAGTCTGGATTTCCCCCGCACCCTGTTGCTGGAGGTGGCCTCCAGTTTGCGTCTGTTCGGTCCCTGGCCTGAACTTGAGCAGCGTCTGCGCGCCGAGCTGCAGGCGCTGGGCTTTCAGCATCGGCTGGTGCTGGCGCCCAACCCGTTGGCGGCCCGGGTGCTGACCAACGTGGCAGACGGACTGGCGGTAGACGAGCAGGCGCTGCAAGCCGAGCTTCAGCGTCTGCCGGTGGCGCGCAGCGGCCTGCCGGGCGAGCTGGTTGAGAGCCTGCAGCGCATGGGCTTGCGTCGCCTGCAGCAGGTGCTGGAATTGCCTCGTGACGGGCTAGCCAGGCGTTTTCCTCCCGGACTGCTGAGCTATCTGGATCAGCTTCAGGGGCATCACCCGCTGGCGCTCAGTTGCTACCAGCCGCCGGATCGGTTTCGTCAGCGCATCGAATTCAACTTTGACGTTGAGTCGAGCACCTCGCTGCTGTTCCCGCTGCGGCGCCTGATCAGTGATCTGGCGACCTTTCTGGCCGGGCGGGACTGTGGCGTGCAGCGCTTTGTGCTGCTGCTGGAGCACCGCCGCCAGCCGGCCAGTGAGGTGTCGGTCGGTTTGTTGGGCGCAGAGCGTGATGGCGAGCGGCTGTTTGAACTGGCGCGGGGGCGGCTGGAGCGGTTGGAGCTGGCCGCGCCGGTACAGGCGTTGACCCTGCTCGCCGAAGATCTGCCGCGCTTTGTACCGGCCGCAGCAGAGCTGTTCAGCAGTCGGCCGCAGCAGTCGCAGAGCTGGCTGCAGGTCTGTGAACGGCTGCGCTCACGCCTGGGCGACAGGGTCGTTCAGCCGCTGGCCGCGGTGGATGAGCACCGGCCCGAGCGCAGCTGGCTGGCGCAGGAGCGGGGCGACGCCGCTGCGCGACCGCCCGGGCCGCGGCCGGGCTGGCTGCTGGCCGAGCCGGAGTTGCTCAATGACCTGTTTCCGCGGGTGCTGGCCGGGCCGGAGCGGATCGAATCCGGCTGGTGGGATGGCGAGGACGTGCGGCGTGACTACTACCTGATCGAAACCCGCGACGGACGCCGGGCCTGGGCCTTTCATGCCGCCGGACGCCCCGGACCATTGTGGGTGCACGGATGGTTCGCATGAATGTGGGTTATGCCGAGCTGCATTGTCTCTCCAACTTCAGTTTTCAGCGCGGGGCGTCAAGCGCGCAGGAGCTGTTTGCCCGCGCCAGGCAGCATGGCTACGACGCCCTGGCGATTACGGACGAGGCCAGCCTGGCCGGCATAGTGCGTGCCTGGCAGGCAGCGCAGGAGTCCGGTATGAAGTTGATCGTCGGTAGCGAGGTTCAGCTTGAGGATGGCCCCAAGCTGGTGTTGCTGGTCGAGAACCTGACCGGCTACCAGAGCCTGTGCCGGCTGCTGACCCTTGCCCGCCGTCGTGCCGGAAAGGGTCAGTACTGTTTGCGGCTTGAGGACCTGACTGACGCGCTGGACGGCTTGCTGGGCCTGTGGCTGCCGCGCCACGGCCAGGATGAGGAGCACGGCCGGCAGCTGCAGCCGCTGCTGCCGGGGCGTCTGTGGCTGGCAGTCGAACTGCACCGCGGGCCGGATGATGCGCGCAAGCTGGATCAATTGCAGGGGCTGGCCGCGCGGCTTGGTCTGCCCTGTGTCGCCAGCGGTGACGTACACATGCATGTGCGCGGGCGGCGGGCGCTGCAGGATACCCTGACCGCGCTGCGCCACCACTGTACGGTGATGGAGGCGGGCAGTCGGCTGTTTGCCAATGGCGAGCGCCACTTGCGCAGTTTATCGGCGCTGGCCGCGATCTACCCGCCGGCGCTGCTGGCCGAAAGCCGCCGTATTGCCGCACGCTGTCAGTTCGACATGGGTGAGCTGCGCTACCAGTATCCGCGTGAGCTGGTGCCTGATGGGCATACCCCGTCCAGCTGGTTGCGTGAACTGACTTGGCGCGGTGCGGCCTGGCGTTGGCCAAACGGGGTCAGCGACAAGGTACGTTCGCAGCTGGAGTATGAATTGGAGCTGATCGCGGAGAAGGCCTACGACAGCTACTTTCTTACCGTGCAGGACATCGTTGCCTTCGCCCGCGAGCAGCAGATTCTCTGTCAGGGCCGCGGCTCGGCCGCCAATTCGGCGGTGTGTTTTGCGCTGGGGATTACCGAGATCGACCCGGATCGCAGCAATCTGCTGTTCGAGCGCTTTATCTCCCGCGAGCGCGATGAGCCGCCGGATATCGATGTGGATTTTGAGCACGAGCGGCGCGAAGAGGTCATTCAATACATCTTCCGCCGTTACGGTCGTGAGCGGGCGGCACTGACCGCTGTGGTTACCCGTTATCTGTCGGCGGGCGCGGTACGTGATGTAGCGCGGGCAATGGGTCTGGCGCAGGAGCAGGTCGATCAACTTGGGCGTTGCTGCAGCCGCTGGAGCAAGCAATTGCCCAGCGCCGAGCGGCTGGCCGAGGCCGGGTTTGATGTGAACAATCCCTGGCTGCACCGGGTGCTGACGCTGGCGGGCGAGCTGATCGGCTTCCCGCGGCACCTGTCGCAGCATCCGGGCGGTTTTGTCATATCGGACGCGCCGCTCGATACTCTGGTGCCGGTCGAGAATGCCAGCATGGCCGAGCGCACGGTAATCCAGTGGGACAAGGATGACCTGGACGCGGTCGGCATGCTCAAGGTGGATGTACTGGCGCTGGGGATGCTCAGTGCGCTGCGTCGCACCTTTGATCTGTTGCGGCGCCACCGTGGCCGCGATCTGACGCTGGCGAGCATCCCAGCCGATGACGCGCCGACCTACGAGATGATCAGCCGCGCCGATACCGTCGGCGTGTTTCAGATCGAGTCACGGGCGCAGATGGCGATGCTGCCGCGGCTGCGCCCGCGCTGTTTCTATGATCTGGTGATTCAGGTGTCGATTGTGCGGCCCGGACCGATTCAGGGCGACATGGTGCATCCGTTTCTGCGCCGCCGTAACGGCGAGGAAGCCGTCGACTATCCCTCACCGGAATTGCGCCAGGTATTCGAACGTACACTCGGCGTGCCGCTGTTTCAGGAGCAGGTAATGGCGCTGGCAATTGTGGCCGCCGGCTACACGCCGGGCGAGGCGGATGAACTGCGTCGCTCGATGGCCGCTTGGAAGCGTCATGGTGGGCTGGAGCATCACCGCCAGCGATTGACCGCAGGCATGCTGGCGCGCGGTTACAGTCAAGCCTTTGCCGAGCGTATTTTTGAGCAGATCAAGGGGTTTGGCAGCTACGGCTTTCCCGAATCCCATGCCGCCAGTTTTGCGTTGTTGAGCTATGCCAGCAGTTGGCTGAAATGCCACGAGCCGGCGGCCTTTGCCTGCGCCTTGATCAACAGCTGGCCGATGGGGTTTTACAGTCCTGACCAGTTGCTGCAGGACGCACGCCGTCACCGGATCGAGATCCGGCCGGTGGATGTGCGCTGCAGCGATTGGGACTGTTCACTGGAAGCGGTCGAGCGGGAGGGCGCGCAACCGGCCATTCGCCTTGGGCTGCGGCAGGTGAAAGGTCTGAACCGTGACGATGCTGAGCGATTGCTGCAGGCGCGCGCGCAACGGGCTTTTGTCGATGTGGCGGATCTGGTCCAGCGCGGTGGTATAAGCAGCCGTGGCCGCGCGCAACTGGCCGATGCTGGCGCGCTGCGCGGGCTGGCGGGCAATCGTTTTCGTGCGCGCTGGGCGGTGGCGGGAGTCGAGCCGCAGCTGCCGTTGCTGCAGGCGCAGCACGATCAGGTTGAAAGCCCTGCGCTGATTCCGCAGCCTTCGGTGGTTGAGAATATGGAGGCCGATTACGCCAGTCTCGGCACCAGCATGGGGCCGCATCCGCTGGGGCTGCTGCGCGAACAGCTGCGTGAGCTGGGTTGCCGCAGCTCGCGTGAGCTGCTGGCCCTGGCGCCGGATCAGCCGGTGCGGGTGGCCGGTCTGGTTATCGGTCGCCAGCGCCCGCAGACCGCCACCGGGGTGACCTTTGTCACCCTGGAAGACGAGTTCGGCATGATCAATGTGATCGTCTGGAGCGATCTGGCCGAGCGCCAGCGCTCGGTGCTGCGTGGCTCAAGACTGCTGGAAGTGCGCGGGCAGTTCGAGGCGCGCGACGGGGTGCGCCATGTGATCGCCCGGCAGCTGCACGACCAGACCGGGCTATTGCACAAGCTCGATGTGCGCAGCCGGGATTACCGCTGAAAACCGTCGAAGAAGGCCTCGACCATTGCCGCATCAAGCTGGTCGATATGCGCCGGCTGCCAGCGTGGCTGTTTGTCCTTGTCGACGATCAGCGCGCGCACGCCTTCCATGATGTTGCCTTTCTCGAACCACTGGCGACCGATGTGCAGTTCCATGGCAAAGCAGTCGGCCAGCGCCAGCGTGCGACCGCGCAGCAGCATGGCCTGGGTGACGGCCATTGCCAGCGGCGAGCGGTTGTCGATGATCTCGAGAGTGCGCTGGGCCCAGTCGCGGTACTCGGGGCGCTGCTCGCTGGCCAGTGACGCGCGGATCGCAGCGATGTCGGGTTGCGCAAAGTGCAGATCGATGGCCGGTTGCAGCGCCTTCAGTTCGGACGCGGGCAGCTCGGCGTTCGCCAGTGCGGCGACCTGATCACGCAGGCTGCCGTCCGCCGGGTTGAAGCTGTCGATCAGGGCTTCCAGCTCGCCCAGCCTGGCGCTATCGATGCACAGATCGCCAAGGCCGGCAAAGAGGGCGTCACTGCTGCCAACGTGATTGCCGGTGATACCCAGATACAGACCGATCTGCCCCGGCAGGCGCGACAGGAAATAACTGCCGCCTACATCGGGGAAGTAGCCGATCGCGGTTTCCGGCATGCCGAGCCGCGAGCGTTCGGTCAGCAGGCGGATGCTCGCCCCCTGCGCCAGTCCCATACCGCCGCCCAGTACAAAGCCATCCATCAACGCCAGGATCGGCTTGGGGTAGGCATGAATGTAGGCATCAAGGTCATATTCCTCAGTGAAGAAGGTTTCCGGCTCGTGGTGGCGGCCGGCCAGATAGTTGTCGTACATATAACGGATGTCGCCACCAGCGCAGAAAGCCCGCTCGCCGGTGCCGCGCAGCACAACAGCCTCAATCTGTGCGTCGCTTTCCCAGTGCTCCAGCTGGCGGTGCAGCACACGAACCATCTCCAGGTTGAGCGCATTGAGCCCGGCCGGGCGATTGAGGGTGAGCTGGCCGATATGGCCGCGGCGTTCGATCAATACCAGTTGTGTGGCTGTCTCCGACATGAACATCTCCATCAGGCCGTCCTCGGGACGACAGAAGCGGGTCGCACGGCAGGCAGGCGTGCGCGTGCGGCGTTAGGGCGTGTCGCAGTATAGGGGAGTGGTCGGGGGAGAAAAATGCGCGAGAGGCATAGCCTGAAAGCATGAATATCAGGCAATAAAAAAACCGCTGATCGGCGTTAACCAATCAGCGGTTTTGAACCTGGTTGCGGGGGCAGGATTTGAACCTACGACCTTCGGGTTATGAGCCCGACGAGCTACCAGACTGCTCCACCCCGCGTCAGAGGTCGCCATTCTACTGTTTTAAGAATGGCTGTCAAGCGATTGAACGAAAAAGAATTTTTTATTTTCGTCGAATCAGTTTGCAAGACCCTTCACCCGCGGCTGCGGGTTGCTGACGGTATAGCGTCCGTTGTCGGCATCGCGGCTGACATAGGCCATGGCGACGTCCGGATCATGGGTGAAAACCAGCCTGCCGTTGACCGCGATCAGACTGTCGAGTAGCGCTTCCTTTTCCTCGATCAGGGTTTCCGGAAAGCGGTCGTAGCCCATGGTGATCGGCAGGTGCACCCAGGGGGCGCCGGGGATCAGGTCGCCCGGAAATACGACCGGACCGTCGGGCATGTCGATGATCGGGATCATCAGACCGGGAGTGTGGCCGTCACTGAAGCGCAGGCGCCAGTCCGGGCCAAGGGCTTTCGATTTCTTGCCGTCTTCAACCAGCTCCAGACGGCCGCTGTTTTCCAGCAGGCTCAGCAACTCGGGAATGAATGAGGCCTGATCGCGCGGGTGCGGGCGACGTGCCCGTTGCCAGTGGCGCTGGCCGGTGACGAAGGTCGCGTTGGGGAACAGCAACTGCGCTGGCTGACCTTCCTGCCAGGCACTGAGCAGGCCGCCGGCATGGTCGAAGTGCAGGTGGGTGAGTACCACCACGTCGATATCGGCGTCGGTCAGGCCAATCTCGGCCAGGCTGTCGAGCAGTACGTGGCGGTCTTCAACCACCCCGTAGCGGGATTTCAGGTTGGGCGCAAAAAAGGCGCCAATGCCGGTTTCGACCAGAATGTTTCGGCCCTCTTCCTGCACCAGCATGGCCCGGCAGCTCAACGCGATCCGATTCTGGTCATCGGTTTCGACCCAGCGGGACCAGAGGGCCTTGGGCGCGTTGCCGAACATGGCGCCGCCATCCAGGCGTTGACTGTTGCCTTCCAGTGTCGTGATTGTGCGCATGGCTGATCAATCCTGTGTTGGGTGTTTATGCAAAAAGGCGGCGCAGTGGCCGCCTATTTTGAAAAGGATCAAAGGCTGAAGGTGTAGCCGATGATCACGCGGTTTTCGTCAATGTCGCTGCCGAAGGTGCTGCGATAGGTCGCGTTGCGCCAGTGCAGCGAGAGGTTCTGCAGCGGACCGTTCTGCACGGTATACATCAGATCGCTGTTGCGTTCCCACTCGCGGCCGCGACTATTCGCCAGCTCGATATTGCTACCGTGGGTATAGCGATTCATCAGCTTGAGGCCGGGCAGGCCGAGATCGGCAAAGCTGTAGTCGTGGCGCACTTGCCAGCTGCGCTCATCGCGGTTGGCAAAGTCGTTGATCTGTACCAGGTGGGTCAGGAAGGGATCGGTCCCGTTCAGATAGGCAAAACCGGTTTCGCCCTCCATCTGCTGATAGCTGCCGGTGAACTTGTGCATGCCGGCCTGCCACGACAGGGTGGCGCTGCTCATGCGGTTGTCGATGTTGCTGCGGCCGGCGTCGCTGCTGTCGGCATGACGCAGGTTCAGCGCCAGTGTGCCGTTGCCGAGCGGCTGGCTGTGGTTGAACACCAGATAGTGCTGACGGTAGATCGACTGCAGCTCGCCGTAGTGGTAGCTGAGCTTGCTCGCGTCGCTGATAGCCCAGGTGGCGCCGGCAAAGTCAAAGGCATCGCTGTCCTGTTTGCCGGAAACTATTACGTTGCGTGCTCCGCCCTGCACCGGGCGCATGTCCTGGTAATCGGAGGAATCACGCAGGTTGATCGCGTCGAAGCGGCCCAGCTCCAGTTGCAGACTGTCGCTGCCCTGAGCCTGCAGCCAGCCGCCGCGAAAGCTCTGCGGCAGCAGGCGGCTGTCGTTATGCATGGCGACCGGCAGGGTCGGAATCAGAGTGCCGAGGCGCAGAACGTGTTCATCCAGCCTGAGTTTGGCGGTCAGCCCCAGCTCGCTGTATTCGTCCATCGCGCGGTTTTCACTGGTATCGCGCTTGAGAATACCGGTGCCGGTGCGATCCGGGCTGGAGTCCAGCTTGATGCCCAGCAGGCCGATGGCGTCCAGACCGAAGCCCAGACGACCTTCGGTGTAACCGGACTGCCAATAGGCGCGCACGCCCTGGGCCCATTCATCGGCCTTGCTCTGGGCTGCATCGCTCTGGCGAAAGTCGCGGTTGAAGTAGAAATTGCGCAGCTCGATGCGGCTCTGGGCGTCATCAACAAAGGCAGCGCTGGCCGGAGCCGCCATCAGGGCGGCAAGGGCGGTCAGCATAAAGGTTTGGGTCTTTTTCATTGTTTGATGTCTCTTGTTTTTATTGGTCAGTCAGCGTTTTCGGCGTCGGTTTTCTGCTCAGGATGGGCGCTGCGGAAGCTCAAGAGGTGGGTGCGCTCAATCAGCAGATACAGCACCGCGCCGGTGGCCAGGCCCCAGCCTGCGCCGTAGACGGCCAGCACCACACCCATGGTGCCGGCGACGCCGCGCTCGGCGTTGTTGCTCAGCTGTTCGAAACCGACCATCAGGCAGATGTAACCGGTCAGCACCAGCGTCAGCGACAGCGCAATCGGCAGCACTGGCTGGAAGAAGCTCACCAGTGGCAGCATGAACAGGGCGATAAAGCCGGTGATCCAGAAGGTGCCTGCGCCGCTGTAGATCGAATCCATTGCCTTGCGGCCGTACTTGTAGCGTTCGGCCATGGTGGCGGCGACGGCGGTCCAGATCGGGCCTGCCAGACCGGGGTAGGGGGCAAAGAAGGCGTGCAGCGCGTTGCGGATGGCGGTGACCAGATGCACGCGGTCGACGTTGTTCTCGATCACTTCGTCGGGACGCAGCTCATCGGCACGCTGCATCAGCGATTGGCCGACGATGATGTCGCCAAAGGCGATGATGTAGGCAATCACGGCAGTTGGTACCGCGAGCATGAAGACCTTGGCGTCGGGGATGCCGACGGTGAACGGCAGGTAGTTCCACATTTCGCCGAAGGCCGGTGCGGTGATGCCCCAGCGCACGTCGGGCATCTTGTATTCGCCAACGCCGATGCCGACTACGATGGCGATCAGCATGCCCGGCACCATGCCGTAGTTGACGATCTTGCGCATCAGCGGCAGGCGGTCGGTCAGGCCCTTGAACGATGCAGAAAACATCAGATACAGGCAGATCAGGGTGCCCAGGGTCAGCGAGATCGGGGTGTTGGCCAGGCGCCCGCCAGCGGAAATCTCACCCATCAGCGCAGCGATACCGGCGCCGATGATGATGCCGCCCTTCATCGAGTTGGGCACGATGCGCACCATGGCGCTGCCCAGACGGGTAATGCCGAGGACGAAGAAGATCAGGCAGACCAGCAGTTGCAAGGCAAACAACGCCTGAATGGCCTGTGGGCCCGGCTCGAAGTCACCGAGAAACAGCAGTACGACCGGAATGGCCGGGGTAATCCAGCCCGGCACCATGGGCACACCAAGCAGGGCCGGCAGCATGAAACCGACACCGCAGACCACGACGTAGGCCAGAGCCACGTCGTAGGGCAGACCGAGGTATTTTTCCAGCAGGGGAATCATGCCGAGGCTGACCACAAACATGATCAACGCCTGCAGCATCTCGGCTGTTTCCCACCGGTAGTGCACAAACGGCAGTCGAATCTTGAACGGGCCGCAGGCCCAGAAAGGTTGTTCAGCGCCATCGGCGCGCTTGAAGATTTGCATGAGTAGCTCCGCCAGCCGGGTAGAACCGGGCTGCTTGTTGTTTTTGTGAAACGGCTTTGTTGCTCGCGGGGCTTGCCTGTTATCCGCCCAGGCCTACGCGCACGGAGCGCGGAGGCCTGGGGGGCAGGCGCTTAACCCCGGGTTGTGCTGTTGATCAGAGCGCCTTGGCCCAGTCACGCAGCACGAACTTCTGGATCTTGCCGGTCGAGGTTTTCGGCAACTCGGTGAAGATCACCGTCTTGGGCACCTTGAAGCCGGCCAGGTGCTGGCGGCAGAAGGCGATGATGTCCTCGTGGCTGACATCGTGATCGCGGCGTCGGGTGATGAAGGCGCAGGGCGTTTCGCCCCACTTCTCGTCCGGCCGGGCAACCACGGCTGCTTCCATGACGGCAGGGTGCTTGTAGAGGGTGTCTTCAACTTCGATGGTGGAGATGTTCTCGCCACCGGAGATGATAATGTCCTTCAAACGATCCTTGATCTGCACGTAACCGTTGGGGTGGCAGACGGCCAGATCACCGGTGTGGAACCAGCCGCCGGCAAAGGCCTCGGCAGTCGCTTCCGGGTTTTTCAGGTAGCCCTTCATCACGGTGTTGCCGCGCATGAAGATTTCACCGATGGTCTTGCCATCCTTCGGTACCGGCTTGAGGGTATCCGGGTTGGCAACCATGACGCCTTCGAGTGTGGTGTAGCGCACGCCCTGGTGGGACTTGAGTTCTGCCCGTTCTTCCAGCGTCAGCTCATCCCACTCGCTGTGCCAGGCGCAGACAGTGACAGGGCCGTAGACTTCTGTCAGGCCGTAGGTGTGGGTGATCTGGATACCCATGTTCTCGACCGCACCGATGACCTTGGCTGGCGGCGCTGCACCGGCAACCATGGCCTTGACCGGATGGCTGATGGCCGCCTTGGCCGAATCCGGCATGCTGGCCAGGGCGTTTAGGACAATCGGTGCACCGCACAGGTGGGTGACCTGATGCTCGTGGATCAGATGCAGAATCTTTTGCGGATCGACCCGACGCAGGAATACATGCACGCCGGCCATTGCGGTGATAGTCCAGGGGTAGCACCAGCCGTTGCAGTGGAACATCGGCAGGGTCCACAGATAGACAGGGTGCATGCCGATGCACCAGGTTACCTGGTTGCCCAGGGCGTTCAGGTAGGCGCCGCGGTGATGGTACACAACACCTTTCGGGTTGCCGGTGGTGCCGGAGGTGTAGTTCAGGGTAATGGCCTGCCATTCGTCCTCGGGCCAGTGCCATTCGAACTCGGGATCGCCCTCGGCGAGGAAGGCTTCGTAATCGAGATCGCTCAGGGCTTCACCTTCGCCGTACTCCGGGTCATCCACGTCGATCACCAGAATCGGCCGTTTGATCAGTTCCAGAGCCTGACGAATGACCGTGTGGAACTCGCGGTCGGTAATCAGTACACGGGCTTCGCCATGCTCAAGCATGAAGGCGATGGCTTCGGCGTCCAGACGTACGTTGAGGGTGTTGAGCACCGCGCCGATCATGGGTACACCAAAGTGGGCTTCCAGCATGGCCGGAATATTCGGCAACATGGCGGCAACGGTATCGCCCTGGCGAATACCCCGACCGTACAGGGCAGACGCCAGACGGCGGCAACGCTGATAGGTTTCCTGCCAGTTACGGCGCAGACTGCCGTGGATGACGGCCGGGTAGTTCGGGTAGACCGCAGCGGTGCGTTCAATGAACGACAGCGGTGAGAGAGCCATATGGTTGACGGCAGCGGGAGCCAGACCTTCCTGATAGATCGTCATGACGAAAACCTTCTTGTAGTTATCGATGGTGCCTTGGGCAGAGCAGGGCACCTCGGAATATTCATCTGGCCGGCCTGGGCGTAGCCGGCGTATTCTCATCAGGGCGTTTTATATAGCCTTTTACGGAATTATGGAACATCCACCAAGGTATTATGGTGAATATACTATATGGTGATGCATGACTGATCTGCTTCCCACATTGCACGAGCTGCTGCAGTCTGACCCGCTGCCCATGATGCTGGTCAACGCGGTGGGCGAGCCGATGTTTCGCAATACCGCCCTGCTGCAGCTGCAGGCCGATAACGCGGAGCTGTCTGCCTGGCTGCCGCACAATCATGCCGAGCTGGTGATGGCAGCTGCCCGGCAGCAGCGGGCGATCGAGGATGTGCATACCCGCTGCGGTAATCGCCATCTGCTCTGGAGCTATATCCCGCTGGCGCAGACCGCACAGGTTTGGGTGCGCGGGCGTGATGCGACACGCTGGCTGCAGCATCAGCAGGAGGCGACGGTTGCCCGGCGGCTGTATCACCTGATCATCGAGAACACCACTGATCTGATCTCGCGCCACCGCCCTGATGGCCGGTTTATCGATGCATCCCCAGCGTCCTGGAACATGCTCGGCGTTTGGCCTGAGCAGTTGCGGGGCGAGCGCCTCGACAGCCTGTTTCATCCGCAGGAGCGCGAAGCGCTGATAACGCGTTTTCGCAGTGCGCTCGAGCAGGATGGTTACCTGACCTACAGCTACCGTATTCGTCATGCCAGTGGGGAATACCGCTGGTTTGAAACAGCCAGCCGCGCGATTCGCGAGACCTACACCGGTGAAGTTGTGGAAGTCATCAGCGTGTCTCGCGACATCACCGAGCGCCTGCAGAGCGAGGAGCACAACCGCCGGCTGCAGGATGAACTGGCCCATGCAGCGCGACTGGCAACGCTGGGTGAGCTGGCCTCCGGCATCGCCCATGAACTGAACCAGCCGCTCGCCGCCATCCTCAACTATGCCGGAGCCAGTCAGCGCTATCTGAGTCAGCTTGGCAGTGACGAGCCAGAAGCTGAACGCGTTGAGCATGGGCTGGCGCGCATCAGTGAGCAGGCCGAGCATGCGGCGGCGGTGATTCGCCGCTTGCGCGGTTTTCTGCGCAAGGGCTCACGGCGATTGCAGCAGGTGGACGCTGCGGTGCTGGCGCATGAAGCGGTGGGGCTTTGCGCCTGGAAGGCGTCGCAGCACCAGGTGCAGATCGTTGAGAAAGCCGCGCCTGGTCTGCCCCTGCTGAGGGTCGACCCGATCCTCCTGCAGCAGGTGTTGCTGAACCTGTTGCGCAATGCGATCGATGCCAACCGCGAGCAACATCCGCAGCACGGCTCACAGGTGCAGCTGAATATTGAGGAGCGGGACGGGCAGGTGTGTATCGAGGTGATTGATCAGGGCGCTGGTGTCAGTGCTGAGGCCCGTGAGCAGCTGTTTGTTCCGTTCTATACCAGCAAGGTTGATGGTCTGGGCTTGGGGCTGTCGATGAGTCAGGGTATTGTAGAGGGCTTTGGCGGCAGCCTCGACGCGCTGCCCGCCGATACCGGTGGCCTGTGCCTGCGATGCCTGCTGCCGGCCGTTTCCACTTAGGGGCTGCAATGCCGGAACACACACAACAACAACTGGTTTATGTCGTAGACGACGATCAGGGCATGCTGGACTCCACCGTCTGGCTGTTTGAATCGATGGGGCTCAAGGCGCTGCCATTTACCAATGGTCAGACGTTTCTTGATGCCTGCGATCCCGCCGCAGCGGCCTGTGTCCTGCTTGATGTGCGTATGCCCGGGATGGGTGGGCTGGCCGTTCAGGACGCCATGCGCGAGCGTGGGATAGGTCTGCCGGTGATCTTTGTCAGCGCCCATGCCGATGTGCCGATTGTGGTGCGCGCCTTCCGCGGTGGTGCTGTCGACTTTATCGAGAAGCCCTACAACGAGCAGTTGCTGCTGGACAGTGTTCAGCGGGCGCTAAACCAGGGGCCAGTCCACCCCGCGTCCTGTGCTCAGGAAGTGCAGCACCGATTGGCGCGCCTGACCCCGCGGGAGCGGGATATAGTGCTACCGTTGGTGCAGGGTTTCAGTAACCGCGAGATTGCCGAGCAACTGGGTGTGAGCGTCAAAACGGTTGACCTGTACCGTTCGCGGGTGATGAAGCGCATGCAGGCCGACAGCCTGCCGGCGCTGGTTGGAATGCTGGTTGGGTTGGGAGTTATTGATCCGTTTACTCTGCAGCCACTTCGGGATTTGCGGGTGTCATGATGCCCAGGGATAGGGTTTAGCTATCAAGGAACGTGACAGTTAGAAAAATGGCGTCATAATGACATCACTGGTTGAGATGAACTGGTCGTGCTTTTGCGGCGGGCAGAATAATAAGAAGGATCTCACGGGTGCATACTGTTACGACCAATTACCGCTTGAGCAACTGGCGCGGCGAATTTGTTGACGCGGCGACCGAACAGGCTTTTCGCAAGCACAGTGAAGCAGACGCGTCCCGCTCCCTGCGGCGTGCATTGCTTGTGTGGGCCGCTCTGGTCGTGTCTTTTGGGCCGCTGGATTATCCGGTTCTAGGGCACGGCTACGATTTTCAGTTGCTGTTCGGCTGGCGCCTGGCAACGGCCGCGGTGCTCTTGCTGCTCTACTGGCAGGTGCGACGCAAGCCGTCACTGGTCAGCGATGGCTATGCTGTCACTGCCGTCGAGATTTTCGGCAGTGTCTTGTTCTTCATGCTCTACTTTCTGCGTCACGATATGGTCAGCTGGGTGATCGGCGTAACTGCCATCTCGCTGCTGGCGTTGTTCATGTTTGTCCCCAATCGGGTTTATCTCTCACTGCTGACTGCCGCCTTTATGAGCATCGGCATGATGATTTGCGTGGCTGTGCGGGGTATGGGGATCGAAAATGTGGTGGGCCTTGGGTTCATTCTGGCCCTGCCTACCGCTGTTGGGTTTTTCACCGCGCTGCGCTGGCAGCTGTCCCAGCGACGTCAGTATGCGCTGCTGATGCAAGTGGTAAGCAGCAATCGAGACCTGCAGGATGAGATCAAGCGGCGCGAAGCGCTGGAGGCCGAGCTTAAGCGCCAGGCCACCACCGACCCGCTGACCGGGCTGTTCAATCGGCGGCAGTACGAGATGCTGTTTCAGCGTGAGCGGGAACGCTGTAACCGACTGCACCAGCAGATGAGTCTGTGCATCATGGATCTGGACCATTTCAAGCGCATCAACGACGAGCATGGCCACGATGTGGGCGATGCGGTATTGCGCCATGTGGCGCAACAGCTCAGTTGCTCGCTGCGTCACTCTGATGTGGTGGGGCGCTTTGGTGGGGAGGAGTTTGTGCTGGTGCTGCCTGATACCGGCCTGGAGCAGGCGGTGGCGGTACTCAATCGCCTGCGCGAGGACCTGGCCGCTACGCCGGTGCCGGTAAATGGTCAGTTGCTGCGGGTCAGTGCGACTTTCGGGGTGACCGAGGTGCAGGAAGGGGATGCCGAGCTGGAGGATATCCTCAAGCGCGCGGACCGCGCCCTGTATGAAGGCAAGGGCGCAGGCCGCAATCGGGTAATGACTGCCTGATCGGTTACACTGACCGCCTTACTTTCCGCTCGCCGGTTCGGGTTGTCCGTGCGCAAAATCATTCACGTTGACTGCGACTGCTTCTACGCCGCCATTGAGATGCGCGACGACCCGCGCCTGCGCGGCCGTCCGCTGGCTGTGGGCGGCGATCCGGGCAAGCGCGGTGTGATTGCTACCTGCAACTACGAGGCGCGGGCCTACGGTGTGCGCTCGGCTATGGCGTCTGCCTATGCCAAGAAGCTCTGTCCGGAGCTACTGATCGTGCCGGGCCGCATGTCGGTCTACCGCGAGGTATCGCAGGCCATTCAGGCCATCTTTGCCGATTACACGCCGTTGATTCAGCCGCTGTCGTTGGACGAGGCCTATCTGGATGTGACCGACAGCCCAGCCTGCCGCGGTAGCGCAACGCTGATAGCCAGGGAGATTCGCCAGCGGGTGCGCGATACCCAGGGCATCACGGTTTCTGCCGGGGTCGCGCCGAACAAGTTTCTCGCCAAGATCGCCAGTGACTGGAACAAGCCGGACGGACTGAAAGTGATTCTGCCGGATCAGGTCGAGGACTTTCTGCGCGACCTGCCGGTGTCACGTCTGCATGGCGTCGGCCGCAAGACCGCCGAGCGGCTGCAGCGCCTTGGCGTTGATGTGTGCAGTGAACTGCTGCCGTGGCGCAAGCAGGATCTGGCTCGCGAGTTCGGCAGTTTCGGTGAACGGCTATGGGAGCTGGCGCGGGGTATCGACGAGCGCCCGGTAGTGGTTGAAAGCCGCCGTCAGTCGGTCAGCGTCGAGAATACCTACGAGCACGATCTGCCTGATCTGGACGCCTGCCTGGCGGCGTTGCCGCCGCTGCTGGACAAGCTGGCCGAGCGCATCGGCCGGCTGGAGGGCAGTTACCGGGTCAGCAAGCCGTTCATCAAACTCAAGTTTCACGACTTCACCCAGACCATATTGGAGCAGGCCGGGGCACCGATTACCCCGGCCGGCTACGCCGAGCTCTGCGCTCAGGCGTTTGCCCGTGGCAATTGTGCGGTGCGGCTGATCGGCGTGGGCGTGCGGCTGGACAGCAGTCACGCTCAGCTGGGAGAACAGCTCAAGCTGTTCTAGCGCGCCTCTCTGGCGCACTTGGGGCACAGGTGGTTGTCGCCGCGCGGCTGCCAGCCCAGCTCACTGATACGCGTGACCGCCTTGGCGGTGCGGGCGTTCAGATCGTCCCGGTCGGCAACAAGAAACTCGAACGGTTGCTCGCGGCCGCACTCATCACAGGTAATCGACCAGCCCAGTACACTTTGGCCGCGCAGGTCTGGTCCGCGGGCCGAAGCAGTCCACTGGCCCGGCGGGTTGATCAGATAGCGAATCTTGTCGACCACCAGGCGCATGGGCAGATCGCGACTACCCTTGATCGTGCAGATCAGCTGGTCGCCGGGCTGCACGCCGCCGCCCTGACCGGTGACCTGAAATAGCCCGGCGCTCAGGGTGCGACATTCAATCAGGGTGTGTGACGGATTCAGTGCCGTGCGGCGAAAATCGTGTTCTGCCATGGTAGGGGCTCGCTGGTCGGTGGGGCGCGCATGATAACACCGGAGTGTAGCGGCATATCACCCGCATCACTGATGGTCGGTCCGGGACGGGGCAGTGATTATCATGGCGCGGTCTTTTACGTATTCACAACGAGGAGTTCACATGAGCGTCAAGCAAATGTTCGATCTGAGCGGCAAGGTCGCCCTGATCACCGGTGGTACCAAAGGTCTGGGTCTGCAGATGGCAGAAGCGTTCGGCGAACTGGGTGCCAAGGTGTTCATCAGTGCGCGTAATGCTGCCGAGATTGAAGCCGTCGTCGCTGAACTGAAAAGCCAGGGCGTCGAAGCCGCCGGTATCGCCTGTGATCTGGGCAAACTGGACAGCAACCCGGTCAAGACCCTGGTAGACGCCTGTGAAGCGGCCTTCGGCACCGTTGACGTGCTTGTCAACAATGCGGGCACTACCTGGGGGCAGCCGGCAGAAGAACACAGCTACGAAGGCTGGCAGAAAGTCATGACTCTGAACGTGGACGTCTGCTTCCTGGTGGCTCAGGAAGTGGCGCGCCGTTTCATGATCCCGCGCAAGTCCGGCAAGATCATCAACATTGCCTCCATCGCCGGCTTCAAGGGCAATCGTGCCAACTCCGGCGTATTCACCTCGGCCTACAACACCTCCAAGGCCGCTGCGATCAACCTGACTCGCGCACTGGCTGGCGAGTGGGGTCGTTACAACATCAACGTCAACGCGATCTGCCCGGGCTACTTCCCGACCAAGCTGGCAAAAGGCCTGGACAAGGTCAGCGAGATGATCAAGGAAGGCACGCCACTGGGTCGCATCGGTGGTGATGAGGACATCAAGGGCGCTGCGGTGTTCTTTGCGACTGAAATGTCCCGTCACGTGACCGGTCAGGCACTGGCTGTCGACGGCGGCAATTCGGTCGTCTGAACAGGCGTATTCGCTGACCGGTGCGGACGCGACATGTCGCGTCCCTACGAACGGGTAGGCACCACGACCTTGCGTAGGGACGCAGCATGCTGCGTCCGCGCGCGTTGACACGGCGCATGGCGGGCCCCGTGCAGGTCAGTTGACGCCTTTGCTCAGTGCCCGTGCCGCTGCTTCGACGGCAGGGCGATGGTCGCGTTCCAGCGTGTCCATCAGGCGCAGATGCAGCTTGCGCTCGGCGCGGCTGAGATCCTTCCAGGCCTGATGGGTCGGAATATGTGCGGTCTGCTCGTAGATCAGATCAAAGACGGCCACGTCCAGCCCCTCGCGGCGCTCCCCCTGATAGTTATCCAGCAGCACCTTGATGCGAATGGCGCCTTCAATAGTGGGCACCTGGCCGTCAAGCAGGCTCTGGGCGATGATGCGAATGTCGCCGCTTAGCCGGTCGTTGCGCGCTTCCAGTGCCTTGGCACGGGCTTCGTCATGCTGCCATACCTTGCGCCATAGGGTCCAGGCGTAGGTCGCCAGCGCCAGAATGATGAGAATGCCGGCGGCAATCAGCCAGTAGTGAGTTTGCATGGGTGTCAGAAGCTCAGTTGTGAGGGATCCAGCGTCCCTTCCTCGTGCAGATTGATGCTGGGCGCCAGCAACATGCCGGTGCGGATGTTGCCATCGATACGGTAATCGACCGGTTTCTGTTTATCTACCAGCTTGATCAGGTCGGCGATATGACGCCACAGGTTGGAGCGTACATCCAGCTCGAAATAGGAGGAGCCGTAAGCCGGCACGTCAAAGCGGTTGTTGCTGACCCCGGTGGCCAGTTTCATGTTGTTGAGATAGACCTGATAGTGCATGCCGCGAATCGGCAGTACCCGGTCGTTGGGGTTGTCGACCCGCAGCTTGAGGCGAAAAGATTGCTCCCAGAGATTGGACTTGAGCATCTCGACATTCGCCAGACTGACCTCCGGCTTGGTGTAGGACGGGCTGAATACGGCACAGCCATGCAGCAGCATGCAGCCAATCAGCGTCATGATCCCCAGCAACCGCGCTCTCATCGCGTCCCCTCTCCCCGTGCAGGCTGCTTTGTGTATGGAGTTGTTGCGCAGCCTGGACCATACTTTAACCCTGTTTTGCGTACAGGGAGTGACAAGATGACGCGTTTCGAGGTGGTTTTTCAAGGCCAGGTGCAACAAGGCGCCGCGCCTGAGCAGGTACGGGCCAATGTAGGCAAGCTGTTTCAGGTCTCCGGAGCCCAGCTGGATACGCTGTTTTCCGGTCGTCGCATCGTGATCAAACAGGGGCTTGATCAGGTTGCCGCCGAGAAATACCGCATTGCGCTCGAGCGTGCTGGCGCTCAGTGCAGTATCGTGGCAATGGACGTGGCAATGGATGAGCCGACATCCGTAGCTCCGTCCGCTTCGGAATCTTCAGCGCCCTCTGAGCCAGCCAAGCCTGTGTCGCAGCCGGTTGAGGCTGAACCGGAGCGGTCCTCGCGCGTCGTGCCTCGAGACGAATACATGGCCGCGTTCAGTGATGTGGAGGCTCCTGACTTCGGTATCGCGCCGTTGGGTGCCGATCTGCAGGACGAGTACAACCCGCATACGGCGCTGCCTATCGATCTGTCGGCACTGACCCTGGCGCCGGTTGGCAGTGACATGGGCGAGATCAAGCGCGACGATGCAGTGCAGGTTCCCAATGTGGATCATCTCAAGCTCGTTGATGACTGATGAGTCTCTGCCGGGCCGGTCTGCTCACGGCCTGGCTTCGGCGCATTTGGCCCGCTGTTTTGTTTGCAAAATGTCGACTCCTTCGATTTCCCGGGTTTATACACCTGCTCTGCCACTTTTCTGTCCTTAAGCTGTGCATCAGCGCCGTCGGCAAAAGTCGTCGGCGCGGCATGGATCGCACAGCAAGGAACACGGATGTTCTCTCCAGCAAACGAAGCCCATTTTGCGTTGCATATCGACGCTGTCGAGCATGATTTCAGCGTGCTTGAGTTCACTGGTGTGGAGCGGCTTAATCAGCCGTATGCCATCGAGCTGACGCTGGTCAGCGAGCGCGCCGATATCGACCCCGCGAGCCTGCTGCATCTGCCGGCCTGGCTGGAAATCAGCCCCGGTGGTGGGTTGCACGGCTTTATTACCCGGTTTACCCAAGGCGAGTCTGGCCGCCGGCTGACCCGTTACCAACTGAGGCTGAGTCCTCAGCTCGGTTACCTTGAATACCGAACCAACCAGCGCATCTTTCAACATCAGTCAGTTGAGCAGATCATCAGCTGCGTGCTGCGGGAAAATGCCATCCACAGCGATGCCTGGCGCTTCAGTCTTAGTGCCGACCTCGGCGAGCGACGCTACTGCACCCAGTACGACGAAACCGATCTGCACTTTATTCAGCGCTTGTGTGAGGAAGAGGGGCTGCATTTTCACTTTGAGCACAGTCGGCAGGGTCATGTGCTGGTGTTCGGTGATGATCAGACCAGCTTTCCTCAACTGGAGTCGATCGGCTTCAGCCAGGGCTCCGGTATGGTCGCCGACCAGCCAGTGGTAAAACGCTTCAGTCTGACTGCTGCCACTCGGCCCGACCGGGTCAGTCGTCGGGACTACAACTTTGAAACGCCGCATCTGCTGCTGGAAACAGGTGCACGACTGGAGAGCGCCCCAGCCCAGCCCGCGCTGGAAGATTATGACTATCCCGGTGGCTTCAGCGATCGTGGCCGCGGCAGGCAGCTCAGCCAGATTCAATTGGAGCGCCACCGCAGCCATCAGTTGGAGGCGCGCGGTGAAGGCGATCGGCCCGACCTGCGCAGTGGACACTTTCTGCCGCTGACAGGGCATCTACGCGACGACTGGAACGATCTCTGGTTGCTCACGGAAGTGCATCACCATGGCAAGCAGCCGCAGGCGCTGGAAGAGTCGATCAGCAGTGACACAAGCGCCGTCGACGGATTTGTTCAAGGCTATCGCAACCGCTTTGTGGCCACCCCGTGGCAGGCGATCTGGCGGCCGCCACTGGAGCATCCCAAGCCGCGCATCGCCGGCAGCCAGAGCGCGGTGGTGACCGGCCCCGCTGGTGAAGAGATTCACTGCGACCAGCATGGCCGGGTCAAGGTCCAGTTCCACTGGGACCGCGAAGCGCAGGCCGACGAGCACACCAGCTGCTGGCTGCGTGTGGCGTCCGGCTGGGCCGGAGATCGTTACGGCGCCATCGCCATTCCGCGCATCGGCATGGAGGTGCTGGTCAGCTTCCTTGAGGGTGACCCTGATCAGCCGCTGATTACCGGTTGCCTGTATCACGCCGAACACGTACCTCCGGTCGAGCTGCCCGCGCACAAGACGCGCAGCTCTTTCAAAACGCTCAGCTCACCGGGTGGTGAGGGCTACAACGAGCTGCGCATTGAAGATCGCAAGGGGGCCGAACAGGTCTACATCCACGCCCAGCGTGACTGGGATCAGCGCATTGAACATGATCAGCGGCTGCATGTGGGCAACGAGCGCCACGAACATACCGCAGCCAATCATTACAGCGAGCACCTCGCCGAGCTGCATCGCACCGTCCACGGCGACCGTCTGACGGAACTCAAATCCAGCGATCATCTCAGCATCGCCGGCAATCAACATTGCCGTATCGGTCAATCCCTGCTGGCCGACGTCGGGCGGGAAATTCACCTGGCCAGCGGCCGCAAGATTGTTATCGAAGCGGGCATGGAGTTGACCATCAAGGCCGGTGGCAGCTTTATCAAGCTCGACCCCAGCGGCGTCACCATCAGCGGCCCGACGGTGCGAATCAACTCGGGTGGCAAGCCGGGGCAGGGTACGGGTGCTTCTCCGCGCTTGCCTGGCGATACAGCGCCCGCCGATCGCAGTCAGGCAGGCAGTTTACTGGTGCCGGCGCAGCGCCAGGCGCTAATGCTTGGAAAGCCACTGTGCGCTATCTGTGAGGAGCCTGGTTCCGACGCCTGAAGTGCTTGGGAGTGGACGCTTCGGTGGGCTGTGGGGCTTACCGCGCGCAGCACTGCTTGAACTTGCGCCCCGACCCGCACGGGCAGGGGTCGTTGCGTCCTGCCTTGATCGGATGATTGGGGTCGAGGAAGTACCAGCGACCCTGAGTCAGGCGGAAGTCGGAGCATTCGCGGTGGGTCTGGGCGCTGCCGTCCGGGTCTTGCCAGCGGGCGACAAAGGTCACCTGTGCGCTGGTTGCGCCCGGCAGTTCAGTGGCTGTTTCGACCGTCAGCCCGAGCCAGCGGCTCTGCTCGCTCCATTGGCGCATTGCCTCGACATCCAGCTGCGCCTGCTGGGCGGGAATGGTGGTAGCGATCAGGTAATCGATCAGACCGAGGGTATAGGCGCAGTAGCGCGAGCGCATCAGGCGCTCGGCGCTCGGGGCAGCCTTGCCCTGATGCAGCGGCTGGCAGCAGTCGCCATAACGTTGACCGCTGCCGCAGGGGCAGGGCGCAGCGGCGGTGAGGGTTGGAGTCATCGCGTTACCACCAGTATTTGTCGAACATCTCCGGGTTGGCCCAGTACTTGGAGTTCAACCAGTCCGGTACGCTCTTGTACTCGGCCAGATCGTAGGCATAGAGCGTCAGGCTCTGGCCATCCTGGCTGAAACGCGCGTGACGCTGCAGGGCGAGGGCGTAGAAGTCATTCTCCTGCCAGTCGTCAATGCGTTCCATGTCGACCAGCACCGCAATCCGGCTGGCAGAGAGGTTGCGCAGGCCGGCGAGCAGTTCGGTAGCGGTGCGTTTGTCGAGGTGCTCGAGCTGATCGGCGACAATGGCCAGGTCGTAGCGTTGATTGCGCAGGTCGTCGCTCAGCGGGACGTCATCTGTGCTGCTGACCCGACAATCCGGGTGTTCCTGCAACCAGGCCTTTACGGCCGGGATCTCGCTGCGGCTGACGCAGAGCAGGCTCGCGGGGCGATAGTGCTGGAGGATGCCCAGCAGGGATGACGTTGGCGTGGCGCTCATCGGAAGACTCGACTGTGAACGGATTCAGCGCAGCAGGGTAGGTGCTGGCCGGTGTTGATGCAAGCACCGGCGGTCCAGCTCGGCGGCGTTGAATGGTATGATCGCCGGCTGATCCGGAGCCCGCATGCTGAACGATGAACTCAAAGGCCAGATCCAGACGGCCTATCGCACCTTTCTGGAAAACAAGTCGCTGAAGCCGCGCTACGGCCAGCGCGTGATGATTGCCGAGGTCGCCAAGGTCTTCGGCAATGTTGCGCTGGACGACGAGGGGCATCGTGAGGGTGATCCGGCGGTCGCGGTGATTGAAGCTGGCACCGGCACCGGCAAGACCGTGGCGTATTGTCTGGCGGCGATTCCGATTGCCCGCCATCTGGGCAAGCCGCTGGTCATTTCTACTGCGACCGTGGCGCTGCAGGAGCAGATCGTTCTCAAGGATTTGCCGGATATTCTGCGCAACTCCGGTCTCAAGTTCGGCTTCTCGCTGGCCAAGGGACGCGGCCGCTATGTCTGCCTGGCCAAGCTCGACAACCTGCTGCGCGAAAACCAGTCGATGGCTGATCAGCAGCAGATCTTTGCCGATGACGGCTTCCGCATTGACGTGGATGAGGCCGGACTCAAACTCTACACCCGCATGGTCGAGGCGCTCGGTGGCAATAAATGGGACGGTGAGCGCGACTCCTGGCCCGAGGCGCTGGAGGATCAGGACTGGTCGCGGCTGACCACCGACCATATCCAGTGCAGCAACCGCCGCTGCGGCCACTTTCAACAGTGCGTGTTCTACAAGGCCCGCGAGGGCGTGCAGAAGGTCGATGTCATCGTCACCAATCACGACCTGGTGCTGGCGGATCTGGCGCTGGGTGGCGGCGCGATTCTGCCCGACCCGCGTGATTGTCTCTATGTATTCGATGAGGCGCACCACCTGCCGGACAAGGCGATTGGCCATTTCGCCCACCACACTCGCTTGCATGCGACTGCCGAGTGGCTCGACCAGATCGACAAGAACCTCAGCAAGCTGCTGGCGCAGCATCCGCTGCCCGGCGATCTGGGCCGTGTGCTGGAGCAGGTGCCGACTACCGCCCGTGATCTGAAACCGCATCAGCAGTTCATGCAGCAGGCACTGGGCGGCGTCGCCGACTTTGCCAGTGCTGAGGATCTGGGCGGCAACATCCGCCCGCAATACCGCTTCGAGAATGGTGAAGTGCCTGACGAGCTGTGCGAGATGGGCATGGAGCTGAAGGCCGGCTTTGGCCGCTTGAGCGACCAGTTACAGCGCATCGTCGATATGCTCAAGGAGGCGATGGATGGCGAAGCGACCATCGGCGTCTCCGAGTCTCAGGCCGAGGAGTGGTACCCGCTGTTTGGCGCGCTGCAGGCGCGAGCCGAGGCCAATTGGACGCTGTGGACCCAGTTCTGCCTGCAGGACCCGGAGGGCAAGCCGCCGACCGCGCGCTGGCTGACCCTGACCGAAGGCGGCGACATCGAAGTCCACGTAAGCCCCATTCTGGCCGCCGACACCCTGCGTCAGTATCTCTGGAATCCAGCCTTCGCGGCGCTGGCCACCTCGGCAACGCTGACCGCGCTGGGCAAGTTCGACCGCTTCAGTCACCGCGCCGGTTTGCCGCGCAGCGCGGTCTGCGCGCTGGCCCCCAGCCCGTTCAAGCATGGTGAGGCCGGGCTGTTGCGTGTGCCCAATTACGGAGCCGACCCGCGCGACAGCGTCGCCCATACGGCTGCGATCATTGAGCACCTGCCGGAGATTCTGGCCGATGAGCGCGGCAGCCTGGTGCTGTTCTCCTCGCGCAAGCAGATGCTGGAGGTGTTTGCCGGGGTGCCCGCCGAGTTTCGTCAGCGGGTGCTGGTGCAGGGCGATCTGTCCAAGCAGGAGCTGATCCGCCAGCATCGCAAGCAGGTCGATGACGGCAAGCAGAGCGTGATCTTCGGTCTGGCGAGTTTTGCCGAAGGAGTCGATTTGCCGGGCAAGTATTGCGAACACGTGGTGATAGCCAAGATTCCCTTTGCCGTACCGGACGATCCGGTTGAAGCCGCGCTGGCCGAGTGGATCGAAAAGAACGGCGGCAATCCGTTTATGGAAATCGCCGTGCCGGACGCCAGCTTGCGGCTGATTCAGGCCTGTGGTCGCTTGCTGCGCACCGAGAGCGACAGCGGCACAGTCACCGTGCTGGACCGCCGGCTGGTGACCCAGCGCTATGGCAAGGCGATTCTCAATGCGCTGCCGCCGTTCCGCCGCGAGATCGATTGAGTCATCAGCCTGAGCGATGGGCTGTAGACAGGGCAACTGATGATGGCTGCCATGCGTCGGCAGCTTCGCTTTAATGGGCAAAACAAGACAACAAGGACCGCATGATGAGCACTATTCAGGGCTACTTTGATCCCCGTTTCGAGTCGGTACGCGAGCTGTTCGCCGAACAGCAGCAGGACGAGCAGGCCCGTGGCGCCGCGCTGTGCGTCACCGTTGGCGGCGAAACCGTGCTGGATCTCTGGCAGGGCGTGCGTGACAAGGACAATCAGGCGGTTTGGGAACAGGACACCCTGGTCAACGTGTTCTCCTGCACCAAGCCGCTCGGTGCGGTCGCTTTGCTGCAGCAGGTGGCCGCTGGCAAGCTGGAGCTTGACGCACCGCTGGCGGCGGTCTGGCCCGAGTTTGCCCAGGCCGGCAAGGCGTCAGTCACCCTGCGCCAGATCCTCAGTCATCGTTCCGGCCTGTCGGCTGTCAGCGAGACCTTGCCGCCCGAAGCTCTGTTCGAGTGGGACACCATGAGCGCCGCGCTGGCCGCGCAGCAGCCCTGGTGGACGCCGGGCGAGCATCACGGCTACGCGCCGGTGACCTACGCCTGGTTGTTGGGTGAGCCGCTGCGCCGTCTGACTGGCCTGCGTCCCGGCCAGGCGATTGCCGGCAGTATCTGTCAGCCGCTGGGCATGGATTTCTTCATTGGGGTGCCGGATCAGGACCTTGAACGCATCGCCTCGGTATCGCGTTTGCGTAATCAGTATGGTGACGATGGGGCACGCCGCCTGTTCGCGGCCATGGGGCAACCCGACAGCATGACGGCCAAAGCCTTTGGCAACCCGTCGAGCATGATGACCAGCACCAACCGCCGTGAGTGGCAGCAAGCCGATATTCTGTCGGCCAACGGCACCGGCAACGCCCGCTCGCTGGCGCGTTTCTGGCAACTGCTGGCGCACGACGGTAGGCTCGATGGCGTCAGCCTGCTGGATGCCGAGCTGGTCAAGCAGATGCAGCAGGAACATAGTGCCGGTGACGACCGCACGCTGCTGTGTCAGACCCGCTTTGGTCTGGGTGTGATGCTGGAGCACGAAGGGCCTGGCGGCAGCTTCGGCATGGGCAAGAACGCCTTCGGCCACCCCGGTGCAGGCGGTTCTCTGGGCTTCTGTGATCCGGACGCCACAGTCGGCTTCGGCTACGTCACCAATACCATGGGGCCCTATGTGCTGATGGACCCGCGTGCGGTCGCGCTCAGCCAGGCGGTGTATCGCTGTCTGCAGTCGATCGACTGACCTCTGCGCAAAGCCTGCGCTGTATCAATGTGCGGCGCCGGCCGACTGCTAGGATAGGATACGTTGCTGTCGTCACCATTCACTGTTGCCGGAAATCGATCTGATGAAACCCAGTATTGCCGATCTGCGTCGCGACTATACCCGTGACGGACTGACCGAAGCCCAGGCGCCTGCCGAGCCCTTTGCCCTGTTTGGTGAGTGGTTTGCGCAGGCGGTTGAAGTGGAAAGCACCGAAGCCAACGCCATGATGCTGGCTACGGTCGACGCTGAAGGTCAGCCGCACCTGCGCACCCTGTTGCTCAAGGGCTTTGATGAGCGCGGCTTTGTGTTCTTTACCAATTACCAGAGCGCCAAGGGGCAGCAGCTGTCGGGTCAGCCGGCTGCCGCGATGACCTTCTGGTGGCACGATCTTGAACGTCAGGTGCGCATCGAAGGTCAGGTCGAGCAGACCAGCGCCGAGGAGTCGGACGCCTACTTCCACAGTCGCCCTGAGGGCAGCCGTCTGGGCGCCTGGGCGTCGCCGCAGAGTCAGGTGATTGCGGGGCGCGAGGTGCTGGAAGACCGCCTTGGTGCTGTGCAGGAGCAATACGCTGATGCCGCTGCGCCGCGTCCTCCGCACTGGGGCGGTTACCGACTGGTGCCCACCCTGATCGAGTTCTGGCAGGGGCGTCCCAGCCGCCTGCATGACCGGCTTTGCTATCGCCTGGTCGAGGGCAACTGGGTGAGGGAGCGACTGGCGCCCTGATTCGCTCATTCTCGGTCCCGTTGCTTGCTGCTGCCGCGCTTCGGCTTTACGCTGACAGACAACCGCGACAGCAGGAGGCGACATGGGCAGA
This sequence comes from Halopseudomonas sp. MFKK-1, assembly GCF_027474385.1. Taxonomy (NCBI): domain Bacteria; kingdom Pseudomonadati; phylum Pseudomonadota; class Gammaproteobacteria; order Pseudomonadales; family Pseudomonadaceae; genus Halopseudomonas; species Halopseudomonas sp. MFKK-1. Next base: position 125,361 of record NZ_CP114836.1, on the reverse strand, counting down.
GGGGCGTTTCAGCAGAAGGTTGTAGTGATTACCGGCGGCTGTGCCGGAATCGGTCGGGCACTGGCCTTGCGCTTCGCGCAGGCCGGAGCCCATCTGGCCATTCTCGATGTGCAGGACGAGTCGCTGGTCGCCTTCCGCCAGCAGCTGCACGACAAACTCAATGCCGATGTATTGGCGATCAATTGCGACGTATCCGACGACCAGGCCTGCGCCGAGGCGATGGCCCAGGTCGTCGAGCGTTTCGGGGGGATTGACCTGCTGATCAACAATGCCGGCATCACCCACCGCAGCGCCTTTGCCGACACCGACTTGTCGGTGTTCCAGCGGATCATGGCGGTGAACTACTTCGGAGCCGTCAACTGTACCCGGCATGCCCTGCCCAGCCTGCTTGAGCGCCGCGGTCAGGTGATCGTTCTCAGCTCGCTGTCCAGCTTCGCCCCGTTGCTCAACCGCAGTGCCTATAACGCCAGCAAGCATGCGCTGCATGGCCTGTTTGAAACCCTGCGCATGGAAGTGCGCGAGCAGGGCGTCAACGTCATGCTGGTTTCACCCGGGTTCACCGCCACCGATATCCGCAAGAACGCGCTGGTTGGTGACGGCTCTGTCGCCCAGGCCAATACCGCCCTGCCGTTCAAGGTCGCCGCGCCAGCGGATGTGGCCGAGGCGATCTATCAGGGCGCCTGTCGGCGCAAGCGACAGTTGATTCTGTCCAATGTGGACTGGCAGGCGCGGCTGTTTGCGCGCTTTTTCCCGCGGTTGTTCGAGCGCTGGATGGTGCCGAGGCTGTCAGGTGTGAAGCCGGCCTCGGCGAGGGGGGAAGGGCACTAGCGTTTGTGACGCCAGTGCCCTGGGGTTCACTGCAGTTGCTGATTGTGCGCCCGTGGGCCGGGGAGGATGCCGTTGTGAACATTGCTCGACAGCAGTCGGAAGCTGGTTAGTCCGGCAATCTGATAGCTGCGGTCTACGGTGGTGTTGATGATCTGATCCACCAGCGCGACGACCAGCATGCCCACCAACCCGCCGCCGCTGTTGTTGCTTTGTTCGGTCGATGACGCGGTAGCGGCCCCTTTCCAAAGCAACTGACCTGTGCGGCTGTCCACCAGCGATGCCTCCGCGGTCACCCGAGTATCACTGGCGATTAGCTGATAGCTGGTGCCGTATTGGGTGATGTTGATATATAGAATCGAGTCGGCACCAAATACATCATTCAGCTTGTCCAGCGGCAGCGAGTGAATTTCCTGCGGATCGGTCAGCCCGTTCTCGCGGAATGTTTCTTCTACTACCGCAACCGGGAACACGTAATAACCCGACTCGGCCAGCGGATGGCTGACCTGGGTGAGGAAGCTGTAGCTGGCACTGACATCCAGTGATTCGTTTACCGGCGGCAGGACCAGAATCGAGCGGGGTTTGCTCTCACGGAAGGCGGTGTAGTCGTAGGACGGTGTTGCGCAGCCGGTCAGTAAGGCTGTCAGAGCCAGCACCGCGAGTGTGATGCTCTTTTTCATTGTGTTACCTCCGGCTGCTCATTCAGGACTCGTTCCACAAAGTGGCTGGACTCCGGGAACAGGTTTTTTTCCATGGCGAACTGTTCGCGAGCTTCGATCTCGCGGCCGGTGTTGAAATACAGCATGCCCAGATGGGCATGTAGTCCGGGCGGAACACTTTTGCCCTGAGCCTGCGCCCTGGACATGATTGCCTCAACGCTCTGGACTTGAGCGGCGTAGTCGGTAACCCCGTCCTGATGGTGCATATACAAGGTGTTCTGGTAGTCGCCCCAGTGGTAAAGAGGCTGGTTGACTGGCGCGCAGGCGCCCAGCAGGGCAGCGGCTGCGACACAGCCGCCCTTGAGTAACGTTGTTTTCATACTACGTCCTTGCAGTTATTAGTTGCTGGCGGGGTTCCAGGCTCCGGATTGAATGCCGTTTACCAGGTTGTTCACGGCTTCGCGGATCGCCAGATCGAGGACCTTGCCATTGAGGGTTGCGTCGTAACCGGCGGTGCCACCAAAGCCGATGACCTCGCGGTTGGACAGGCTATACTCGCCAGCTCCCTGGGTGGAGTAGACGACCTCGGAGGTGCTTACATTGACCACGTTAAGCGCAACCTTGGCGTAGGCAACTTGCGATTTTGCGCGCCCCAGAATACCGAATAACTGTTGGTCCCCGGTAACCTTGCGACCAAATTCGGTGACATCACCGGTAATGACGTAGCTTGCTCCCTTGATGCTCTGGGTTGCGCCGCTATAGCCAGCCTCCGCAGCGAGCTGGGCCATGTTGGTCCGCTCCAGAACGTTGAACCGGTTGGTCTGCTGCAGGTGGGTCACCAGCGTGGTTTTGGCCTGGTTGCCAAGGCGATCCACACCATCAGAGAAGAGCCCACGCTGGTAGCTGGAACGGTTGTCGAACTGGCCGACGGCAATCGGCGCACGGACGCCCTGATAGGCGGTGCCGTAGCTGGTTACGCGGGGGACTTCAACGGTGCGGGATGATTCGGTAGCACAGGCCGACAGCAGCAGTGCGCTGGCTACGGTGGCAGAGATAGAGAGTTTTCGAAGCATCGGCTCGATTCCTTTCGATGGGGGATGGCGCTGTGCTATCAGCTGCGCCGGTGGAAGGACTATACCTTTTTCAGCGAGTTTCAAGCCACTGAATAATGCCTTTTGCGGCCTGTCGCCCGCTGGCAAAGCAGGCAGTCAGCAGATAGCCGCCGGTGGGGGCTTCCCAGTCGAGCATCTCGCCGGCGCAGAAAATGCCCGGCAGCGCCTTGAGCATCAGGTGGTCATTCAGTGCACTTCGGCAGACGCCGCCGGCGCTGCTGATGGCTTCATCCAGCGGGCGGGTCGCGGTCAGGGTAAGGGGCAATGCCTTGATGCCGGCGGCGAGCTTGCCCGCGTCGGCAATCGCGTCTTTGCTCAGGCATTCATGCAGCAGCGCCACCTTGACGCTGTCCAGCCCCGCCTTCTTGCGCAGCAGGTTGCTCAGGCTTTGGCCCTTGCGTGGCTGGCTGAGGGTCTGCTGCAGCTGGGCCCGGGTGTGATCCGGCGCAAGATCCAGGCTTAGTTGCGCGTGGCCCCTGGCTTCCAGTTGTTCGCGCAGCGCGGCGGACAGGGCATAGATCAGGCTGCCTTCCATGCCGTCGTGGGTGAGGATGGCCTCCCCGCGGCGGCTGATGGTCTCGCCCCCGGGGCTTTGGGTGCTGGCGATGACCTGCTTGAGTGGCTGCCCCGCGAAGCGTTCGCTGAGAAACGGGCTCCATGCGCTGATAAAACCGCAGTTGCTGGGGCGCAGTGAGCGTACATCAACGCCGCGTGCACTGAGCAGGGGCGCCCAACTGCCGTCTGAACCGAGGCGCGCCCAGCTGCCGCCGCCCAGCGCCAGCAGTGTTGCCGCTGCCCTTGCTTTGATTTCACCGTCCGGGGTGTTGAAGCGCAGCGCTGCGCTGTCATCCCAGCCTAGCCAGCGATGCCGGGTGTGCAAACGGACGCCCTGTTCGCGCAGGCGTTTGAGCCATGCGCGCAGCAAGGGCGCGGCTTTCATGTCAGTTGGGAAAACGCGTCCGGAGCTGCCGACGAAGGTGTCGATGCCCAGGCCGTGAATCCAGTCGCGCAGCGCCTGCGCATCGAACGCGTCCAGCCACTCGCCGACCCAGGGTGAGGCCTCTCGGTAGCGCGACAGGAAGGGGGCTGCCGCCTCCGAGTGGGTGATATTCATGCCGCCAACGCCAGCCAGCAGAAACTTGCGCCCGACCGAGGGCATGGCGTCGTACAGGTCGACCTGCAGACCTGCCGCTGACAAGACCTCCGCCGCCATCAAGCCGGCCGGGCCGCCACCGATAATGGCTATGGAGCGGGTGTCGGTGTTGGCGGTGTCGGTCATGGTGCGATCCTGAAAGCGGGGCGCGCAGTTTAGCCCAATCCGCGCTGCTGCCAAATCTGCGCGGCACTGTGGTGCAGGATGCCGTGGCATCGGGCGAGGGCGTCGCGGTCGTTGTCGTAACCGCCGCCGATGACGGCGCAGACAGGGATGTCGCGCCCAAGACAGCTGTCGATCACCAGCCGGTCGCGGGCGGCAATCCCCAGGTCGGTCAGTTGCAGATAGCCGAGTGCATCAGACTGGTGGACGTCAACGCCGGCGTCATAGAGCACCAGATCCGGTTGATAGAGGGGCAGCAGATAGTCCAGCGTCTGCTGCAGGGTATGCAGGTAGCCCCGGTCATCCAGCCCGCGTGGCAGGGGGATATCCCAATCACTGGTCGCCTTGCGCGCCGGAAAGTTGTTCTCGCAGTGCAGTGATACCGTAATCGCGGCGTCAACGTCTGCAAGGATGGTTGCAGTGCCGTCGCCCTGATGGACATCGCAGTCGATGATCAGCACCCGCTCTACCCGTCCGCTGGCCAGCAGTGACAGACTGATGATCGCCAGGTCATTGAAGATGCAGAAGCCGGAGGCAAAATCCCGGTGGGCGTGGTGAGTGCCGCCTGCCAGATGGCAGGCCAGGCCGTGTCGCAGCGCCAGCTCGGCCGTCAGCAGCGAGCCGCCGACCGCGCGGGTGGTGCGCGCAACCAGTGCCTCGCTCCACGGCAGGCCCATGCGGCGCAGGGCAGTCGCATCTAGCGCGTTGTCATGGAAGCGGTTGACGTAGTCCGGGTCGTGGGCCAGTGCCAGCAACTCGCGGCTGCAGCGTTCGGGACTGTGCAGATTGCCGTCGTGCAGCAACCCACTGGTTCGAAGATGGTCGTGCAGACGCACGAACTTGTCCATCGGGAACCGGTGGGGCGCGGGGAAAGGGAAGCTGTAGTCGGGATGGTAGACCAGGGGCAGATCCACGACGACTCCTCGCGGCAGTGTATGGCGCATCGAGTATGCGCATTGCGCTGGTACTCAACAAGTCTCGGGGCTGATGCAGGGTGCGCTGCAGTCTGCTACTGCGAGACAATCCGGGTTAAACTGGCGGCCATTTCCGCGGCGAACCGGCCGCCATTACAGTCAAGACGTACCCGTCCGTTAGCGGAGGGGCAATATGTGAGGACCCGCTATGAGCGAATTGCTGGATGATCTGGTAGACCTGCTGGCACTGGAGAAAATCGAGGAAAACCTGTTCCGTGGCCGCAGTCAGGATCTCGGTTTCAAGCAGCTGTTCGGTGGGCAGGTTCTGGGTCAGTCGTTGTCGGCGGCCAGTCAGACGGTTGACCCTGACCGCCATGTGCATTCGGTGCATGGCTACTTTTTGCGTCCGGGCGACGCTGATCTGCCGATCGTCTATCAGGTTGATCCGCTGCGCGACGGCGGCAGCTTTACTACCCGCCGGGTTCAGGCGATTCAAAAGGGCAAGCCGATTTTTACCATGATCAGCTCGTTTCAGGGCGATGTTGAAGGCTTTGAGCACCAGGCGGCGATGCCTGAGGTTCCCGGCCCGGAAGACCTGCCCAACGAGACCGAATGGACCCGCCGCTATCAGCATCTGATTCACGAAAAGGTCCGCGACAAGGTGTTGTGCGGCAAGCCAATTGAAATTCGTCCGGTTGGCGAGTTCAACCCGTTCGAGCCTGTGGCCGGTGAGCCGGTGCGCTACATGTGGTATCGCGCCGACGGTACCCTGCCGGACGATCCCCAGGTGCACCGCTATCTGCTGGCCTATGCCTCGGACTTTCATCTGCTGGGTACGGCGATGCAGCCGCACGCCATCTCCAGCTGGTCGCCCGACATGCAGGTAGCCAGTCTTGACCACTCGCTGTGGTATCACCGTCCGCTGCGCATGGATGACTGGCTGTTGTACGCCATGGACAGCCCGTCAGCCAGCGGCTCCCGCGGCCTGTCGCGTGGTCAGATCTTCAATCGGGCCGGTGAGCTGGTTGCCTCGGTGACGCAGGAGTCATTGATGCGCAGGGTGCAGCGCTGATATGCAGCATCTGCGCGGCTGGGTGTTCGATCTGGACGGCACGCTGACGGTTGCTCAGCACGATTTTCCGGCAATCCGACGCGAGCTGGGGGTGCCGGCAGAGGCCGACATACTGACGTTCATGTCGGGCTTGCCGGCGGCCGAATACCTCACCATGAAAGCGCAGCTCGATGCCATCGAGCTGCGTCTGGCCGAGCAGGTTGAAGCGGCGCCCGGCGCGGTCGCCCTGGTGCGTCAATTGCACGAGGAGGGGCGTCGATTGGGTATTCTGACCCGCAATTTGCAATCGGTCGCCCGTTCGACGCTGCGCTGTCTTGGCATTCTGGACTGCTTTGCCGCAGAAGATGTGCTGGGGCGCGAAGAGGCTGAACCCAAACCCTCACCAGATGGTATTCACCGCCTGCTGGATCGCTGGCAGCTGTCGGCGCGGGAGGCGGTGATGGTCGGAGACTTTCGCTTTGACCTCGAGGCCGGGCGTGCAGCGGGCAGTCATACCTGTCTGATCCTGCCTGACAATCCCTGGCCGGAGCTGGCCGACTGGCACGTGCCGGATTGCGCGGCGTTGTTGGCCCGACTCTAGGTCGGGCCCGGGACTGGTCTGCAGGGCTGGTTGGTCAGTCTGCCGCCTGAAAGCGCAGGCGCATCGACAGATCGACTGCCTTGACGTCCTTGGTCATGCTGCCGATCGAGATGTAATCCACGCCGGTTTCAGCAACGCTGCGCAGGGTTGTTTCGGTAATCCCGCCGGAAGCCTCCAGCCTGGCGCGCCCGGCGTTCAGGGCAACGGCGGTGCGCATGTCCTCGTCGCTGAGTTCATCCAGCATGATGATGTCAGCGCCGGCTTCCAGTGCCTGCTTCAGCTCTTCGAGGCTCTCCACTTCAACCTCAACCGGCTTGCCCGGCGCAATCTCGTGCGCCCGGCTGATGGCCTGGGCAATACCGCCACAGGCGGCGATGTGGTTCTCCTTGATCAGGAAGGCGTCGTACAGGCCAATACGGTGGTTGTGGCAACCGCCGCAGGTTACCGCGTACTTTTGCGCCAGGCGCAGGCCGGGAATGGTCTTGCGGGTATCGAGCAGTTTCACGCTGGTACCGGCAACCAGATCGGCAAAGTGGCGGCTGCGGGTGGCGGTGGCCGAGAGCAACTGGATGAAATTGAGCATCGAGCGCTCGGCGGTCAGCAGGCCCCGGGCCGGACCGTTGAAGCGGCAGATCGTCTGATCGGCGAGCAGGGTGTCGCCATCATTGACCAGCCATTCAATGATGATGCGCGGATCGACCTGGCGGGCAACTTCATCCGCCCATGCACGGCCACAGAAGACGGCGGCTTCGCGGGTGATGATGCGGCCATCGGCCTGACGTTCCGCCGGAATCAGACTGGCGGTGATGTCGCCGTCGCCCACGTCCTCTGCCAGAGCGCGGCGGACGTCATCAACGATGGTGCTCTGCAGGCTGTCGAGTGTGAGATTGGGCATAGAGACTCCGGCGTCTGATCGCAAGTGCCGGGAGTATACCGATTGGCAAAAAAAAATGCCCGCCGGGGAGGCGGGCATTGTGCGGGCCGACTTACTTGTTCATGTAGTTGGCCGGATCTGCAAAGTAGTCCTTGGTCAGTTTGAAGACTACAGGGCTCAGTAGCAGCAGAGCGATCAGGTTGGGGATCGCCATCATCGCATTCAGGGTGTCGGCCACCAGCCACAGGCTGTTCAGGTCGATACCGGGCAGGGTGCCCAGCGGAATGGCGATGATCCACAGCAGGCGGAACGGCAGGTTGGAGCGTTCACCGAACAGGAACTGGGTACACTTCTCGGAATAGAAGCTCCAGCCAATGATGGTGGTGAACGCGAATACCGCCAGACCGATACTGACAATGTACTGACCCCAGCCACCCGGCAGGCCCTGACTGAAGGCCAGTGCCGACAGCGGTGCGCCGTTCTCGCCACTCTGCCAGGCGCCGGTCACCATGATCACCAGGCCGGTGATGGAACAGATGATGATGGTGTCGATAAAGGTGCCGAGCATCGCCACGGTGCCCTGACGGATCGGGTTGTTGGTTTGCGCGGCGGCGTGTGCAATCGGCGCGCTGCCCAGGCCCGCCTCGTTGGAGAAGACGCCGCGGGCGATACCGAAGCGCATGGCCATCCAGACAGTTGCACCGGCGAAACCGCCGGCTGCGGCGCTTGGGTTGAAGGCATAGTAGAAGATCTGGCCGAAGGCTTCCGGCAGCTTGTCGGCATGCATGATCAGGATGATCAGGCCGCCACCAACATAGAAGATTGCCATGATCGGGACCAGCTTGCCGGCTACTTCACCGATGCGCTTGATGCCGCCAAGCAGTACCAGGGCAACCAGAACGGCAATGATGATGCCGGTGGCCAGCGGCGGGATGTTGAACGAGCTGTTCAGGGCGTCGGCAACCGAGTTGGACTGGATGGTGTTGCCGATGCCGAAACCGGCCAGCATGCCGAAGATGGCGAACAGCACGCCAAGCCACTTCCATTTCTCGCCAAGGCCGTTCTTGATGTAGTACATCGGGCCGCCGACGTGGTTGCCCAGCGCGTCCTTTTCGCGGTAGCGCACGGCGAGCACGGCTTCGCAGAACTTGGTTGCCATGCCGACCAGCGCGATGACCCACATCCAGAACAGCGCGCCCGGGCCGCCTAAGAATACAGCTGTGGCAACGCCGGCGATATTACCAGTGCCCACGGTAGCGGACAGGGCGGTCATGAGTGCGTTGAAGGGACTGATGTCGCCTTCTTCGCTACTCTTGCGGCCGCGCCAGAGCATGCCGAAGCCGTAGAACAGCTTGCGCTGGGGAGTGAGTTTGAGACCAAGTGTAAGATACAGGCCGGTACCGGCCAGCAGGGCGAGCATCGCCGGGCCCCATACGATCCCGTTGATGTCCCCGATAAGGGCAATAATTGCTTCCATAGAATACAGCTCCTGATGTTGTGTTTTCGATGCATCTAGCGGTGCATCGTTACTATTGCTGTCAGGCAGATGTTGACCGAACCAGCTTATACCAGAGATCGCCGGCATGGTTACAGAATATGTCTCGACTATGCTGTGGCAAGGAACTGTGATGTTGATCAAGAATCCGGTTAAGGGTAGCGGTTTTGTCGTCGCAAGCCGGTATACTTGAAGCTGATAAAACCTTGACGCCAATTTATCGGCATATGGATGGCTTTGAGCGTGCAGGAGTTTCTCCGCTGGCGTGCAGCACCCTATGACAAGTGCAACTTGTCTGGAGAGTAGAAATGTCCCAGGACCCCAAAGTAGTTTCAATCAAGCCCAATCTGGCAGCGCGCGCTGCTGCCGGAGGCTCGGTGCTGCCTGCGCCTCTGATCAGCGTGCGGGATCTGGCGACCGGGTATCTGCAGTCTGCGATGGTCGAGATGTTCGACAAGGCGGATGACAACCTTTTCGAAATGGCTGACAAAGCCGCCAATAATGCCGACCAGGCGCTATTTTTCGAAGCCATGCGCACTCTTCGCCTGCAGCGCCACAATATCGTCAAGAAAACCTGTGATTCGCTGATTCTGGCCACAGAGCAAATCAATGCACAGTACGACTCGAGCGTGCCGGCCGTCTCATTCGAGCTGGATACCCTGAGTCTGGTGCAACCCGATGAGCTGGAAGAGTCCGTTGCGATCGACGGGATGGTCAATCGGGTTATCAGTCGCAATCAGGCGGCACTTGGCCATTTGCTCATGCGGGTCAACAGCCTTGCGAAAAAGACGGTGGAGCAGAGTGACAACCCCTTTGCTCCAGGCGCAATCGCCGAGTACTTTGCGGAGTCCCTGAGGGCGCTCAGTCTCGACATCAAGGTGCGTCTGATCGTGTTCAAGCTCTTTGAGCGCTATGTGTTCAACGGCATTGACGGGCTGTATGAAAGTTTGAATGACGCTTTTGTCAGCGCGGGGGTTATGCCTGACTTGCGCGTGACCTCGGCTGTTTCCGTGCGCAGGCCAGTGCCAGGGGCCGGTGCTGGTTCGGGACGTGGCGTCGGGCAGCAGGGCGGACGCTCCGGCGACAGTAGTGAGCAGCAGGAAATCCTCGGCATGTTCAGTGAGCTCATTGGCAAATGGCGGGTTGCCAGTGGCGATGTGGCACTGGCAGGTCTCAACTCATCGGGCGGCATTCCGATGGGGACCAGTGAGTTGCTGCGCGTGCTGTCCGAGGTGACCGCAGAAAGTTTTGCCGGCGACGCTGGGCAGAACGGTCTGCGCCGTCACGTCCAGCAGCTCTTGCATCAGCAGCGGGTGCAGAGTGGCGGTACCAAGACTGTGGCGCGAGTTGATGACGACGTCATCAGCCTGGTGTCCATGTTGTTTGATTTTATTCTCGAAGACCGTGAATTGCCTGCCGCGGTCAAGGCCCTGATCGCGCGTATGCAGTTGCCGGTGCTCCGGGTGGCTATCAGCGACAAGAGCTTCTTCAGTCGGGCATCGCATCCGGCTCGTCGTCTGTTGAACGAACTGTCCCGTGCGACCATGGGCTGGAACGATCACGATGATCTCCGGCGCGATCAGTTGCATGCTTTGCTGGAGGAGATTGTTGAGCAGTTGCTGGTCGAGACCGAGCCGAATGCGGAGCTGTTCGACGCCCTGTATCAGCGCCTGACCGATTTCCTGCGTGCCGAGCAGCGCCGCGCCGAGCGGGTCGAGCAGCGTACCCGCGATGCCGAGGAAGGTCGGGCGCGCATCAAGGCAGCGCGCGCCGAAGTGGCAAAGGAAATCAACAAGATGTTGCTGGGCCGCACCTTGCCGGTGACGGTAGTTGATTTGCTGCGTGATACCTGGAGCCAGGTCATGCAGATGATCTTCCTGCGTGAAGGGGGAGAGTCCAGGGCCTGGAAGCACGCGCTGGGTACGGCAAAGGCAGTGGTGCACAGTGTGCAGCCGGTTGATAGCGCGGGCGTGCCGCAGCGACTGGCGCAGAATCGTCAGATTGAGGCGGCAGTGCGTGGTGGTCTTGAGTTGCTGGGGCTGGACGCTGCCTCTACCGAGCGTCATGTGCTGGCCATCGTTGCTCCGCAGCGGGCTGTGCTGGCAGCCGTCAAGGCGGTAGGCTCCCCGGTTGAGCCTGACCTGCCCGTCGAATCCGCGGAACCCGAGGTCGTTGAGGAGCCGCCGGTCGAGGCGGTGCGGGTAGAGCAGCCGGTACTGGAACAGGAGCCGGTCGAGCCACCGCCTGAAACCATCGATGACCTGCCCAGCGTAGGTGCGCAGCGTTGGGTAGAGAGTCTGGGCACCGGTTGCTGGCTGCAGCTGGTCGTAGCGGAAGGCAAGGCGCCCCAGCGTTGTAAACTGGCCGCCATTATCAGCTTCAGTGGTAAATACATCTTCGTAAACCGCAACGGCGTCAAGGTTGCTGAACTGTCGGGCCATGAGCTGGCGCAGTGCTTTGATCGTGGGCAGGTCAGTCTGCTGGACGAAAATCAGTTGTTTGATCGTGCGCTGGAATCGGTCATCGGCAACCTGCGTCAGCTTCAGGCGCGCACCTGAGGTGGATGCGGCTGGCGTCGGCACCTGCTAGCATGAGGCTTTTGCTGTCGGGGAGCCTGTATGCGGATCAGCGAGGGTTGGCTGGAGGGCGCAGTTCGTTGCCCTTCCGAGCACTGCAACGAGCGACCCGCCGGGTGTGACGTTTCGCTGCTGGTGATTCACAACATCAGTTTGCCGCCGGCCTGTTTCGGCGGCGGCTTCGTCCAGCCCTTTTTTACCGGGCAGCTTGATCCTTCCCTTCATCCCTACTTTGCCGAGATAGCGGGTTTGCGCGTGTCTGCGCACTTTCTGATCGAGCGTGACGGTACCGTTACCCAGTTTGTCTCCTGTGACCGGCGAGCCTGGCATGCGGGTGCATCGTGCTACAGCGGTCGGGAAAACTGCAACGACTTCGCCATTGGTATCGAGCTGGAAGGGACTGACGAAATTCCCTACGCGGACGCCCAGTACGATGCTCTGGTAAGCTTGACCCGGGTGTTGCAGACGGCCTATCCGGCAATTACCAATCACCGTATAACCGGGCATGAGTTTATTGCTCCGGGGCGCAAGACGGATCCTGGTCCTGCCTTTGACTGGCGCCGCTATCTGCAGGCGCTGGTTTGTTCTCATCGTGTTCAGGGAGAGCATTGATGCATTTTCTTGCCTTGTTGCTGGTCGTTGCACTGATGTGGTTTACCCCGCTGCGCACCGGCTTGCCGCTGGACCTGCCGAAAGCCTGGGTCATCCGCGTGGTGCGTCGTTATCCCGTGCGGCAGCCGCTTGCTGGCCTGCTGCTGGTGCTGCTGCCTTTACTGATTCTGGTATTGCTTCAATGGTGGTTGCAACGTAACGGACTTGGCTTGATCGGCCTGTTGCTGTTTGCCCTGGTGCTGCTCGCCTGTGTTGGCAGGCGCGACCCGTTGGGCGCGATGGCGACCGGCTTCGAGCAGGCCTGGGACAGGGGCGACAGGGCTGCCGCCGCGCTAGTGGCCGAGCGCGATCTTGGGGTGGTCGCCGAGGGTCAGGACTCCGTGCTGAGCGAGGTCAGATCGGCTCTGGTGCGTGAGGTATTGCATGGCTACATGGTGACGGTTTTCTGGTTCGCCCTGCTGGGTCCTGCCGGCGCTCTGGGTTATCGGCTGCTGCGGTTGCTGGCCGATCAGGAGAATAGCTCCGCCGCGTCGCCCGCATCGGCGCTGGCCCATGCGCTGGAATGGATTCCCGCACGCCTGCTTGCTGCCAGCTTTGCGCTGGTCGGACATTTTGATCATGTGCGTGCCGAGCTGGCCGATGTCATGCTGCACTGGGAGCTGCCATCGGATGTGCTGGTTCATCGGGCGGCAGAGGCCGCTCTCAATAGCAGCTCCGGATCGCTTGCCGGGGCTGAGACTGAGGGGGTGCTGGCCGATACCCGAACCCTGCTGGTGCGGGCACTGGTCGTTTGGGCAGTGGCGCTGGCTCTGCTTGCCGTGCTCGGCTAGATTTGCCGGCTTTGACTTAAAGTTGCGCTGGCTGGAGCCGATAGCCTTTCTGTGAGACAGTCAGTGTTGGGGCGACAGCGCCTCGTTGTGGTGGTTGTTATACAAGAACAGCGCAGGTTCAGCCTGCGCAGAGCCCTCGCCGCCGGGCAGCTTATTATTAGGAGAGATCTCGGGTGAACAGTCTGCTTTCCCCTGCCATCGCGTTAATGAACCGGCTGACCTACGGCATGAAGTTTTGCCTGATCAGTGTCCTGTTTTTTGTTCCCTTGGGTATCGTCAGCAGTATGCTAGTGCAGCAGGCCTACGAGCGTGTCGAGGTGACGTCGCACGCGCTGGACAGTCTTGCATTGGTGCGTGCGACCTCTGATGCGCTGCGCAGCGCCGAACTGGTGCGTGACCTGGATGCGGTCAACACGCGCCTGGGTCAGGGCGGTCAGGCAGACAGTATTGAGGAGCGCCTGACCCAGACTCGTGCGCGGCTGATCGAGCAACTGAACAGTTTGCCGCTGGAGGCCGATGATCCGGCGGCCGCCGACCTGATTGCCATGCGCGACAAACTGGTACAGAGCTATAACGAGATTGCCGCCGAGTCGATCATCTCGCGCGGTCCGATGTCGGTGCGTGCCAAGGATGAAACGGCAACCCTGCTGATCATGACAGCCGCTTACGCGGGCCTGCCGCAGGATTTTGACCGCAATGTCCGTCAGTTGACGGAGTTGCTTATCGGTTCCACCGTTGAGGTGACCTCTTTGTTGGGCCATGGCCGCGCGACTGGGGCTTATTCGATGGGACTGGGCTTTCTGGACTCGGACGCCAGCCGGGAAATGGATGATCTGGTCACCGGGCTGCAGAAGCTCGGCGCCGATTATTCGCAGGTTCTGGAGCAGGCGGTTGCCGGGACCGGCAACGCCGCCTTGCAGACTGCTGCAGAGCAGAGTCTCAAGAGCATCGAGAGTGCCGGTGTGATCTTTGAAGAGGATGTCATCATTGCTGCCTCGCTCGACAGTACCTGGGATGCCTTCTTTGATCGTATTACCCGCGAGATCGAGTCCACTTACCTGCTTGACGAGGCTATCTTCGATTATCTGGACACTCAGCTTGACGGCCGCCTGGCCAGCAATCAGCAGACAATGTGGTTGCTGGTGGTGTCCCTATCGCTGGTTGGGTTGCTGATCATTTACCTGTACGCCGGGTTCTATTTCGCTACCCGCCGAACCCTCAAACGCCTGTCGCAGCAGATGGGGCAGGTGGCCGGCGGCGACATGACAGTGCAGGTTGAGGTCGACAGCAAGGATGAGCTCGGTGCCCTGGCTGCCGACTTCAACAACACCGTGCAGCGCGTGCGCGAGCTTATCCGGCAGGTCAGCGATACCTCCGGTCAGGTGCAGGAACAATCCAGTCAGGTTGAGCACATCGCCAGCGAAAGCAGTCAGGCGGTGGCATCGCAGCGTAGCCAGATCGAGCAGGTCGCCACGGCCATGAATGAGATGGCGGCGACTTCGCAGGAGGTGGCGCGCAGTGCCGCTCTGGCGGTCAACAATGCCGAGCAGGTCAATACGGAAACCCTCAATGGGCGCCGCATGGTCGAATCATCGGTCGACGGTATTGAAAAGCTGGCAGGGGAAATCGAAAACTCGGTACGGGTCATCAATCAACTGGCAGACGACAGTTCCTCGATCAGCCGGGTGCTCGACGTGATCAAGGGCGTCGCCGAACAGACCAACCTGCTGGCGCTGAACGCGGCTATCGAGGCGGCCAGGGCCGGTGAGCAGGGTCGCGGTTTTGCGGTCGTAGCTGATGAGGTGCGGACCCTGGCCCGCCGGACCCAGCAGTCCACCGAAGAGATCGAGCAGATGATCGCCCGATTGCAGGAAGGGGTCGCAGCCGCGGTCAAGGCCATGGGCAGCAGTCATGGCATGACGGCTGCCACTGTGGAATCTTCGCTGCAGGTGCAGCAGGGGCTTGACAGCATCCTCAAGGCGGTGACCCAGATCGTCGATCAAAGCCAGCAGATCGCCGCCGCCGCCGAGCAGCAGACAGTGGTCAGCCATGATATTGACCAGAACATCGTGCAGATCAATCAGGCGGGTGAGCGGACAGCGCAGGGTGCACAGCGAGCCGAGGAAGCCAGTGGCCGCCTCGGTCACCTGGTGCAGTCGCTGCAGAGCATTATCAGCGCCTTCAAGGTGTGATGAGTCTGGGCGATTGAGCAGTGCGCCTGCTCAATCGTCCGGCGCCGCCGATCAAGCCTCCGGCTTGGGTTTGGCAGCCCAAAGCACCTCTGCGATTCCTTCAAGCAGCGCGATGGTTCGTGCAGCCACAAACAGCAGATCGGACAGACGATTGAGGTAGATCGCCGACTGGTTGTTGACCTCTTCTTCCATGGCCAGTGTCAGATAGTGACGCTCGGCACGCCGGCAAACGCTGCGTGTCAGGTGAGCCTGGGCAACCAGCACCGAGCCACCCGGCAAAATGAAGTTTTTCAGTGGCTCCAGCTCAGCATTGAATTGATCGATCAATTGCTCCAGCGCGGTTACGTCGGCGGCTTCGATCAGGTCATGTCCGGGGATGGCCAGCTCCCCGCCGAGGTCAAACAGACGATGCTGGATCGGGCTCAGGGCCTGTTTCAGTGGCGCGAGGCGGTCGCTGTCCATCTGGCAGAGCAGCAGTCCAAGCTGGCTGTTCAGCTCGTCTACGTCACCCATTGCCTCAACGCGTGGGTGATCCTTGCGGATACGTTGACCGTTGGCAAGTCCGGTATCGCCGGCATCACCAGTGCGGGTATAGAGTTTGCTCAGGCGGTAGCCCATGAGGTGCTGTCTCCTTTGAAAGCTGGCGCCTAGTCTAGCGGCAGACGGCGTTTCAGTCAGCCGGCAGTTGATGCCGGCGCAGGGCGTCCTGAGCGCTCAGCAGCAACCGGTCGAGGGCGGGCGTCGACAGCCCGGCACTCTGCGCGGCGCGGCATGCATAACCGAGGAAGTAACTCAGCTCCGTGCGTCGACGTGCGTGCAGGTCCTGGCGTGTGGACGAGCTGTTGTTGGCCGTGGCCAGAATGACCGCATGCACCTGCTCGGCGAGGTTGGCGTCGACGCCGTGAGAGGCAAGCACCTGCTGCAATTCGGCGATGCATTGCCCAAGCCACTCGCCTGCGCGCTCGGGCACTTCGCCATTGCGGCAGTCGTAAATCAGGGTAAAGGGATTGATGGCGCAGTTCACCGCCAGCTTGCGCCACAGCACCGGTAGAATGTCATGCTGCCAGGTGGTCGAGATGCTGGATGGGAGGTCGTTCAGCCAGTCAGGGGGAGCTGTTCCAGGGCGAAGCGGGCCGACGGTGTTATGGCCGCGACCGGCCCAGATCAACTCATGCTCACTTGGTCGCCAGGCGCCATCTGTGACGCTGACACAGTAAATTCGGCAGTCCGTAAAGGCATCGGCGATTGCCTGTTGGGAGCCCAGGCCGTTTTGCAGCAGAAAAAGCGCGGCACCCGGCTGCAGGCGCGGGCGCAGCGATTCGACTGCAGCCAAAGCGGCATGCGCCTTGGTTGCCACAATCAGATTCTCGATCGGTGCCGGGGTGTCGGGCGTCTCGGTGGCAAGCGAAAGGGTATGTTTTGCAGCGCCATCATCAAACACCAGCCGGTTACCGTTGCTGTTCCACTGTCTTAGCTGGCTTTCGTTCCGCACAATCAGGCGGTAGTCGATACCTGCCTGCTGCAGGCGGGCCGCCCACAGCAACCCCAGGCTTCCGGCGCCGAGAATATGCAGCATCCGAGTACGTCAGCCGAGTTTGGCTTCGGTGATCAGATTGGTTTCGTAGGCTTCGCCCAGATGGCTTTCCACCTGCTCAAGCAGCGCCTCGGCGTCCGGCAGCGCCTGACGGTTGGTGAGCGTACATAGCACCATCCCGGCACGGATCGACAGGTAACCCTCGCTGGTTTTGAACGCCTTCAGATTCAGGCCGTCGTGCAGACGGCGGAAACTGGCCGGCTTGAGGTCTGCGGCCTCATCGGCAATGGTGACAATGGCGAAGGCGTTTTCATCAACCCGTGCAACGACGTCCGTAGGCCGCACCAGTTGCTGCAGGCGGCGCGCGGTTCCACGCAGCACTTCCTGTTGTACGGCAGGGCCGAAGCGCTCGGTAAGGGTTGGCAGGTTCTGGACACCGAGCAGAACCAGGCAGCAGGCACCACCGCGCGAATCCACGTTGCGCAATACGTCGGCCAGGCGCTGGATCAGGTAGCGACGGTTGCCGATCGCGGTCAGCCGGTCTACCAGGTTGTGTTCCTCGAGCTGGGCGTTGTTGGTAGCCAGCAGTCGGTTCTCGTCCAGCAGGCGGTTGATCAGCTGCGATGTGCGATCGGCAGCGTAGATGCGTGGCAGCAGCTGTTCGTTCATGGATGATTTGCTGATGAAGTCATCGACACCGCGATCGAAGGCCTCCCCCAGCACATTATCGCCCTCGCGTGCTGTCAGCAGTACCACATAGGTGTAGTGATCGGATTGCTCGTCTGTCTGACGAATGCGGGTGGTCAGCTCAAGGCCGTCCATTTCCGGCATCAGCCAGTCGGCGACCATCACGCTGGCTGGCTGTTCCTCGTGCATGCGCAGGGCATCCATCGCGGAGCTGGCAAAGCGAATATTGGAGTAGCCGGCCTGACTCAGTGTGTGACCGATGACAGCACTGCTGAACTTGGTGTCATCGACTACCAGAATGCTGAGTTGCGGATTCGGCATGTAGGTGCTCCCTGCTGGACGTGGGCCGGTCTGGGTATAATGCCATGAGGTTATACCGTCGTTTTGTAATGAACATCATAATTTTGGGTTTTTCTGTGAGGTAGCACAATGCCATCTTTTGATGTCGTGTCCGAACTGGACAAGCATGAAGTAACCAATGCGGTCGATAACGCCAAGAAAGAGCTGGAGCGGCGTTACGATCTTCGCGGCAAGTGCGAGATCGATTTCAACGACAAGCAGAAGACGATCGCCCTGAGTGCCGATTCCGAGTTCCAGCTGGAGCAGGTGATCGGCATTCTCGAGCTCAGTCTGACCAAGCGCAAGATCGATATTCGCTGTCTGGATGCGGGTGAGCCATTTGCGTCCGGCAAGCTGGTCAAGCAGGATGTCACCTTCAAAGAGGGTATCGACAAGGAACTTGCCAAAAAAATTGTTGCCCTGATCAAGGATTCCAAGCTCAAGGTGCAGGCCGCGATTCAGGGCGATCAGGTACGGGTAACAGGCAAGAAGCGTGACGATTTGCAGGATGTCATGGCGCTGTTGCGCGGGGCTGAACTGGAGATGCCGCTGCAGTACAACAACTTCCGCGACTGACCGAGGTCGTGAATTTATCGCCGAGAAAAGGAGGCAGGAATGGATGAGGTCATGAACACGCTGCGAGGGCTTGAGGAGGCCTGGTTACCGCTGTTGATCGAATACGGCAGCAAGCTAGCGCTGGCGCTGTTGACGCTGCTGGTTGGCTGGTGGCTGATTGGTCGTCTGATGAAGGCGATGAACGGGGTCATGAGCAAGCGCAACGTCGAGCCAACACTGCACGGGTTCATCGGCTCGCTGGCCTCTATCGCGCTCAAGGTACTGCTGCTGATCAGCGTCGCCGGCATGGTGGGTATCGAGACAACGTCGTTTATCGCGGTGCTGGGTGCAGCCGGCCTGGCGGTAGGTCTGGCCCTGCAGGGCAGTCTGGCCAATTTCGCCGGCGGTGCCCTTATTCTGTTTCTGCGCCCGTTCCGTGCCGGTGAATACATTGAGGCGCAGGGCGTCTCGGGCACGGTTGATAGCATCCAGATCTTCAATACGGTGCTGAAAACGCCCGACAACAAGACCGTGATCGTGCCCAATGGCAGCCTGTCCAACGGCAATATCATCAACTATTCCCGTCAGGCGACCCGCCGTGTCGATCTGAATATCGGTATTGATTACAGCGATGACCTCAAGTTGGCCAAGGACATCCTGATGGGCCTGGCCCAGGGTGACAGCCGTGTACTCAAGGACCCGGAGCCGGTGGTTTGGCTGGTATCGTTGGGTGACAACTCGGTGAATCTGTCACTGCGCATGTGGACCAAGACCGAGGACTACTGGGGCGTTTTCTTCGAGTTGCAGGAAAAGGCCAAGCTGGAATTCGACGCCGCAGGTATCAGCATCCCGTTCCCGCAGCGGACGGTGCATCTGGTGCAGCAGTCAACCTGAACGGCTGCAGGTTTATGTGAGTGCATCAAACCCGGCGCAAGCCGGGTTTTTTGTGCCCGTCAATCGATACCGGGGCGGCGCAGACGGTCCGGGTGGGCAAACCGCAGCAGCGCAATGGCCAAGATGATGGCGGGCAGCCCGGTCAGTGCGGTAGCCATAAAAAAGTGGACCCAGCCCAGTTGGGTAGCCAGAACGCCGGTGAAGCCGGCGGCAAACTGGCCCGGCAGGGTCATCAGAGAGCTGAACAGGGCATACTGGGTCGCGGTGTAGGCGGTGTTGGTCAGGCTCGACAGATAGGCAATAAACACCGAGATGGCGAGCCCGCCGGTGATGTTGTCGGCAATAATGGCGACGATTAGCCCATCGGGCTGCGGCCCCATGAAGGCCAGCCAGGCAAAGATCAGGTTGGTCGCTGGCGCCATGAACGCGGTCAGAATGAGGATCGGAGCAATGCCGAAACGGGCCACCATCAGGCCGCCCAGCGCAGCCCCGGCCAAGGTCATGGCCAATCCGAAGGCGGCGGCGATATTGGCGATCTGCTCCTTGCTGAAGCCGATGTCGAGATAGAAAGGATTGGCCATGGTGCCCATGAAAATATCGCTGATCCGGAAGGTTGCGATAAACAGCAGAATGATGAAGGCAACCCGGCCGTAACGCTCAAAGAACTCGGTGAATGGGGCAATAAAGGCGTTGAAGACCCAGCCGGACAGCTGCAGTCGCCAGCCACTGTGCACCGACTGGCTCAGGTGCTGGGTCAGGCGGGCTTCCTGCGCTCGGGTCGCATCGGTTATTTCTACGCTTGGTTCGGCAATGACAAGCGTGGTCACTACGCCAATCAGCATCATGCCGGCCATCAGGCCGTAGGCCAGGCTCCAGTCCTGCAGGGCAGCGATGTGCAGGGCTCCGGCGCCGGCGGCGAGGATGGCTACCCGGTAACCGGTGACGTAGGTGGCAGCCATGGCGGCCTGGCGGTGCTTGGCTTCGGCTTCGACCCGGTAGGCGTCGATGGCGACATCCTGGGTGGCCGAACCAAAAGCGGCCAGTACCGCCCAGAGCGCGACCCATTCCAGATGCTCCAGCGGATTACTCATCGACATGCCAAGCAATGCGCCGGCAATCACCAGTTGAGCGAGCAGCATCCAGCTGCGCCTGCGTCCGAGCAGTCGGGTGAGTATCGGGACCGGCAATCGGTCGATCAGTGGCGCCCACAGGACCTTGATCGAGTGCGCCATACCTACCCAGCTGAGAAAGCCAATGGACGCCAGTTCGACGCCGATATCGCGCAGCCAGGCGCTGAACGTACCACCCACCAGCAGCAGGGGAAGGCCGGCAGAAAACCCCAGAAACAGCATGCCGATGACACGTGGCTTGAGGTAAACGCGCAGGCCTTCGGCTGGCAGGGGAGTGGTACTGGAGTCGGAGGGGCTGGAACTCATGCTTGTCCTTGTGATGGCGCGGGGGGCTCTGGCCAGCCGTAGTGTCGCAGATTCACGCGACCATTGCGTACCAGTATGCCTTCGGCAGCCAGCCGTTCGCGTTGTTCCCGGCCGCTTGGAGTGTCCGCTCCGAGTGACAGCTTTCCCTGGCTGTTGAGAGCGCGGTGCCAGGGCAGGTGGGTGCCTTCTGGCAGCTGGCCAAGCCAGCGCCCGACCAGGCGCGCGCCTCGGCCGAGTCCGGCCAGCTCGGCAATACGGCCGTAGCTGGTAACGCGGCCAGGCGGAATACTGGCCAGTACCTGAAAAAAGGCGGCCTTGCGCTCGTCGTCGGCTGGCGTGTTGAACGCTGGCGCTATTCGCCGGTCTTTCATGGATAATTGCCCGTTTAACCTGATGTCTGCCGGATGCTGATCGATGCCGTTGTCCCGTGTTGTCCTGTTGTGCTGTCTTAGCGTGCTGTCCTGGCGCAGTGTCGCCGATACTTTGTGGCTCGACAATGGTGATCGTCTGACTGGCAAGGTCGCCTTTCTGGAGGGCGGCAAGCTGGTGCTGGAGACTGATTTTGCCGGCACGCTGTCGATCGATGTAGCGCGTATCACTACCTTCAACAGTGACGAGCCGGTGCTGGTCAAACTGCGCGACGGCATTCAGCACACCGTGCAGCTGGCAGAGTCTGAGCGCGACGGTCAGGTGCTGTTGCGGGTGCCGAATCGGCGGCCCATCGCGACCGATATCCGTGCCATTCGTCAGCTCCTGGTGCCCCGGCCTCTGGTGCAGGATTCGGTATGGGAAGGCGACGCCAGCGCTGCGCTCGACATCAAGGATACGTCGGGTAACGAGAAACGAGACATCGATATTGATGTCACCTCCCGCCTGCGCCATGGACGCTGGCGTCATGACTGGGCGCTGGACTACGACCGCGATTACAGCAACGACGTCAAAACCAGTCACACCCTTGACGCCTCCTACGATCTCAACCGCTTTATTACCGATCAATGGTTCTGGGCCAGCAGCGTGCAGTACAAGCGCGACCATATCAACGAGATCGCCAGGCAGCGCCAGTTCGGTATGGGCCCTGGTTATGAGTGGTGGAACACGGCGCTGGGGCGGTTTGAAACGTCCGTGCGCCTGGACCGGGCGTGGCTCAAGGAGCGCGATGGCAGTCGTGCACGCTATGACGCTCTTGGTCTGCAGTGGGATTATCGGCGGTTTCTGCTGGGCAAGCGGTTTGAGCTGTTCCATTCGGCGGAAACGCAGGTTCCGGACGACCCCAAGGTGCGTTACCTGATGGATGCTGATCTAGGCATACGCTATCGGCTGACCAGCTGGGCGTCACTGAGCCTGAAGGGCGAGTTGGACTATCTCAATACAACCGACGACAGCGGCTATCGGGATACCCGCTATACCTTGGGGCTGGGTGTGGGTTGGTAGCGCAGGAGGGCGGTTCAAGCATGAACTGGCGGTGCGTGGCCGCCAGTTCGCAGGTGACGGTTAGATGCGCAGACCACCGTCCAGTTCGAGGATGCGACCGGTGAAGTAGTCGTTCTCGAACAGGTAGGCCGCCGAGTGAGCGATTTCCGCCGGCTTGCCCATGCGCTTGAGTGGAATGCCGGAAGTCATTTTCTCCAGCGCTTCCGGTTTCATGCTGCCGGTCATCTCGGTTTCGATAAAGCCCGGAGCAATACCGGCAACGCGGATACCGTAACGGGACAGCTCTTTCGCCCAGGTAACGGTCATGGCAGCCACACCGGCCTTGGCGGCCGAGTAGTTGGACTGACCAATGTTGCCGGCGCGGGAGATGGACGAGATATTGATGATCAGGCCCTTGGTGCCCAGTTCGATCATCTTGGCGGCCACTTCGCGGGTACCCAGGAACACGCCGGTCAGGTTGACGTCGATAACCGACTGCCACTGCGCCAGACTCATTTTCTGAATCTGACCGTCTTTGGCTTTCAGCAGCAGACCGTCGCGCAGAATGCCGGCGTTGTTGATCAGGCCGTGGATGGCACCGAAGTCGTCCGCTACCTGGTTGACCATGTGGCTGACTTGTTCTTCGTTGGCCACGTTGCAGATGTACGAGCGGGCATCGCCGCCGGCTGCCTTGCACGCGGCAACGGCAGCGTCCAGCGCTTCCTGGTTGAGATCAACCAGTGCCAGTTTGGCGCCCTTGGCTGCCAGGAACTCGCCCATGGCACGGCCCAGGCCCTGTCCGCCGCCGGTGATGATGATAACGCTGTCTTGCAATTGCATCGGGCTCTCCTCGCAAAAGGGGTGATAGATTTGAGGTGCGCAAGCATGCACCAGATTACCGATATTTTGAATACCCTGCATGGCTCTTCAGTCACTTTCTGACCTTCCTGGCGACATGTTGTTGCCGTTAGTCGCCATCCCGGTTGAAAGCTGCTGTTGTCGTACCCATATATCCCTGACCTGCTCAATACGAGGTGCGTATGCCCCTGTTTCGATTCTTTCTCCTGCTGCTGCCGTTGCTTGAACTGGCCACCCTGATCCTGCTGGGCCAGCGCATCGGTGTCGGCTACACCCTGCTTTGGGTGCTTGGCTCCGGTGTGCTGGGTCTGGTGCTGATCCAGCGCCAGGGCTGGTCCATGCTGCAGCAGCTGCAGATCCGCATGGCCGAAAACCGCTCGCCCTTTGCCGTGTTGAAGACCGGCATGTGGTGGTTGCTTGCGGGGGTACTGTTGATGATCCCTGGCCTGATCACCGATGCGCTGGCGCTGCCTTGCCTGGTGCTGGCACTGGTATCACGCGGCAAGCCGGGTCCGGGCGAACCGGGCGGCCCGAACGTGTGGCGGCGCGGCAGCACCACCATTATCGAAGGGGAATGGCGTCCGGACGATCCAGATCAGGTTTCACCGGATCGCCGCATCGACCGCGAGTAAAAAAATTGTGTACTTGCCTCTTGAAATGGCAATACCAAGCCCCATCTAGGTGACACCGGTTTGGCAGGCTCCGCGCAAGCGCGGAGCCTCGAACAGCGACGAGCCGTCAGGCTCGTCCTTCGGATTCGCATTGCGGGTCCGGATTACAACGTGAAAGCGCCGGGTTTCCGGCATTGAAGATCAATTATTGGGAGACACACAACGATGAAAATTCGTCCGTTACACGATCGCGTAGTCGTTCGTCGCAGCGAAGAAGAAACCAAGACCGCTGGTGGTATCGTTCTGCCCGGCTCGGCTGCCGAGAAGCCGAACACCGGGGTTATCGTTGCTGTAGGTACCGGGCGTCTGCAGGACAACGGCGAAGTGCGTCCGCTGGCCGTCAAAGAAGGCGACAAGGTTGTTTTCGGTCCTTACTCCGGCAACAACACCATTAAGATCGATGGTGAAGACCTGCTGATCATGAGCGAATCCGAAATCTACGGTGTACTGGAAGGCTGATCAGCCACCCTCACACCCCTTAACGAATTCATTTGAAGGAAAGCAAACATGGCTGCAAAAGAAGTTAAATTCGGTATTTCCGGTCGCAACAAGATGCTGGACGGCGTAAACACGCTGGCCAATGCGGTTAAAGCTACCCTGGGTCCGAAGGGCCGTAACGTGCTGATCGAGCGCAGCTTCGGCGCGCCGCTGATCACCAAGGACGGCGTTTCCGTTGCCAAGGAAATCGAGCTGAAAGACAAGTTTGAAAACATGGGCGCGCAACTGGTCAAAGACGTTGCTTCCCGTGCCAACGATGACGCTGGTGACGGTACCACCACTGCTACCGTACTGGCTCAAGCCATCGTTACCGAAGGTCTGAAGGCTGTTGCTGCCGGCATGAACCCGATGGATCTGAAGCGTGGTATCGACAAGGCTACTGCTGCCATCGTTGCCGAGCTGAAGAATCTGGCCAAGCCCTGTGCCGACTCCAAGGCCATCGCCCAGGTAGGCACCATCTCCGCCAACTCTGACGAGTCCGTCGGCAACATCATTGCCGAAGCCATGGACCGCGTTGGTAAAGAAGGCGTCATCACCGTTGAGGAAGGTTCCGGTCTGGAAAACGAACTGTCTGTTGTTGAAGGCATGCAGTTTGACCGCGGCTACCTGTCTCCCTATTTCGTCAACAAGCCGGAAACCATGTCCGCTGATCTGGACAACCCGTACATCCTGCTGGTTGACAAGAAAATCTCCAACATCCGCGAGCTGCTGCCGGTTCTGGAAGCCGTTGCCAAGGCTGGTCGTCCGCTGATGATCGTTGCCGAGGACGTTGAAGGCGAAGCGCTGGCGACTCTGGTTGTCAACAACATGCGCGGGATCGTCAAGGTTGCTGCGGTCAAGGCACCGGGCTTCGGCGATCGTCGCAAGGCCATGCTGCAGGATATCGCTATCCTGACCGGTGGCACCGTGATCAGCGAAGAAGTTGGCCTGAGCCTGGAAACCGCTACTCTGGAGCACCTGGGTCAAGCCAAGAGCGTTCAGATCAACAAGGACAACTCCACCATCGTTGATGGCGCTGGCGCCAAGGCTGATATCGAAGCCCGCGTTAACCAGATCCGCAAGCAGGTCGAGGAAACTACCTCCGAGTACGATCGCGAGAAGCTGCAGGAGCGTCTGGCCAAGCTGGCTGGCGGCGTAGCAGTGATCAAGGTTGGTGCTGCGACCGAAGTGGAAATGAAAGAGAAGAAGCACCGCGTTGAAGACGCGCTGCACGCTACCCGCGCTGCTGTTGAAGAAGGTGTGGTACCTGGCGGCGGCGTTGCCCTGGTTCGCACCCTGGCGGCTATCGAAGGTCTGGCTGGCGACAACGAAGACCAGAACGTCGGTATCAAGCTGCTGCGCCGCGCTGTTGAAGCACCGCTGCGCCAGATCGTCACCAACGCTGGTGAAGAAGCTGCTGTTGTTCTGGAGCGCGTCAAGGCCGGCGAAGGTAACTTCGGTTACAACGCTGCGACTGGCGAGTACGGCGACATGATCGACATGGGCATCCTGGACCCGGCCAAGGTAACCCGCAGCGCGCTGCAGGCTGCTTCCTCGGTCGCCAGTCTGATGATCACCACCGAGGCCATGATTGCCGAGCTGCCGGAAGAGAAGCCGGCCATGCCCGACATGAGCGGCATGGGTGGCATGGGTGGTATGGGCGGCATGATGTAATCAGCCTCCCGGCTAATCCGAAACCCGGCTCGAGAGAGCCGGGTTTTTTTATGTCTCAGCGCAGCGCCATGAGTAGTGCGGATCAGGCGCAGCGTATCCGCCGTTGTGCTCACGAACACCTTTGCTTCCGCCTGCTCCGGGCCTGGCGCCGATGGGGTGGAGACGCCGCAGGCTTACTTCACCGCGTTGCAGCAGCCTTTTACTCCGTTACCCGGCTGGGCAGGCGCGCTTGCCTTGTAAGAGATTTCCTACAAGACGTGTGAGACTTCGCCGCTACTGGGTGTGGGTGGTACGAGTTTTTATCCGTGCTAAAAACAGTAAATGTATGAAATTTAAGGATTTTATTGTTGGCGATATGCCTGTTGTGCTTGCTGGAGGGGGGGTTGCGGGCGATGCCGCATTCGTTAAACTTCACCCAAGCGCAAAGGATGGTGCTACTCGGCAGGGAGCTGAGTCAGGGATTTTCAGGATGATGAAGCCAGGATGGCTGGACACGGAAAGCACATATGGAATAAAGAGTGGGCGGGCTATCCCGCCCCTTTTTTTGCCTGAAATTTGACTCCAAACTCTCAGCCTCACAAGCCGCAAGCCGCAAGCCGCAAGCCTCAAGCCTCAAGCCTCAAGCCAAAACCAAAACCAAAACCAAAACCAAAACCAAAACCAAAGCCGAAAGAACAGGCCCACACTGGTGCCCTTGTAGCTTGTAGCTTGTAGCTTGTAGCTTGTAGCTTCAGGCTTGCAGCAATAAAAAAACCGGCACATGGCCGGTTTTTTTTGCATAGCAGCTAGCTGCTTAGCGCTCCAGATATTGCAGCTTGTCCGGTACGCCATCCCACTCTTCGGCGTCGGGCAGTGCGTCTTTCTTCTCGGTGATGTTCGGCCACACTTCTGCCAGATCGGCGTTCAGTTCGGTGAACTCCTGCATATCCTCCGGTACTTCGTCTTCGGAGAAGATGGCATTGGCCGGGCATTCGGGCTCGCAGAGGGCGCAGTCGATGCACTCGTCCGGGTGAATGACCAGGAAGTTCGGGCCTTCGTAGAAGCAATCGACCGGGCAGACCTCAACGCAATCGGTGTATTTGCACTTGATGCAGTTGTCGGTAACAACAAAGGTCATGGTGAGGTCTCCATTGAATCAGGCTGGCAAAATCTGGCGCGTAGTCTAGCAGTTTTTTTCCGGCGGTACAGAGCACCGCCGGGTTTTGCGCAGATTAAAGCGTAGTTCCAACGCGTTTGATGCAAATGAATATCATTTGCTGAATTTACGCCCACTCGCGTTTGAGCTTGTACAGCAGGTCCAGCGCCTGGCGCGGGCTGAGATCGTCCGGATCCAGTGCCTGGATCTGTTCGATCAGAGGGTGAGGTGCGCTGGCGAACAGATCAGTCTGGAACGGTTGCTCAGTGTTGCCTGCGGGCTTGCTGCCGTGCTGCTCCAGGCTCTGCTGCTCCAGTTGGGCGAGGTGTTCGCGGGCGCGCAGGATGACCGGACGCGGTACACCGGCAAGCTGGGCGACTTGCAGGCCGTAGCTCTGGCTGGCAGGGCCGGGCTGGACGTTATGCAGGAATACGATGCGTTCATTATGTTCGGTGGCGTTCAGGTGCACGTTGGCCACGCCTTCGTCGGTGTCGGCCATGCCGGTCAGCTCGAAGTAGTGCGTGGCAAACAGGGTGAAGGCGCGAACCTTGGCCAGATACTCGGCAGCAGACCAGGCCAGTGACAGGCCGTCGAAGGTGCTGGTGCCGCGGCCGACTTCGTCCATCAGCACCAGACTGGCGCTGGTGGCGTTGTTGAGGATGTTGGCGGTTTCGCTCATTTCGACCATGAAGGTTGAGCGGCCGCCGGCCAGATCGTCACTGGAACCGATGCGGGTGAAGATGCGGTCGACACAGGACAGCTCGACGCCTGCCGCCGGTACAAAGCTGCCGATATGGGCCAGCAGCACGATCAGCGCGGTCTGGCGCATGTAGGTGGATTTACCGCCCATGTTGGGGCCGGTAATCACCAGCATGCGGGTGTCGATGTCCAGGTCCAGATCGTTGGCCACGAAGGGCGTTTCCAGCACCTGCTCGACGACCGGATGACGGCCCTGACTGATCTTCAACTGGCTGCCCTCGATAAAGCGCGGGCGACTGTAATCGAGACTGCCGGCCCTTTCGGCGAGGGTGCAGAGCACATCAATTTCGGCCAGGCTGGCGGCAGTGGTCTGCAGTGCGGCAAGGTCCTCGTTGAGACGGTCGATCAGCTCGTCGTACAGTTGCTTTTCACGAGCCAGGGCGCGGCTGCGGGCCGACAGCGCCTTGTCTTCAAAGGCTTTCAGTTCCGGGGTAATGAAGCGCTCGGCGCCCTTCAGGGTCTGGCGGCGAATATAATCTGCCGGCGCCTGATCGGCCTGGCTGCGCGACAGTTCGATAAAGTAGCCGTGTACCCGGTTGTAGCCGACCTTGAGGGTGCTCAGCCCGGTACGCTCGCGCTCGCGGGTTTCCAGATCAATCAGATACTGGCCTGCGTTCTCGCTGATGTTCTGCAGCTCATCCAGCTCGGCGTCGAAACCGGGCTTGATCACGCCGCCGTCGCGCAGCACCGCGGGCGGGTTGTCGATCACGGCGCGTTCCAGCAGCTCGGCCAGCTCCGGGTAGGTGCGTACCTGCTCGGCCAGATTGCGCAGATGCGGTGTTTCCAGCGCCTGCATGCAATCCTGCAGTGCGGGCAGGGCGGCCAGCGCGTCGCGCAGGCGTGCCAGATCGCGCGGCCGCGCAGAGCGCAGGGCAACCCGGGCAAGGATGCGCTCGATGTCGCCGATGCCCTTGAGCTGCGGCTGAAGGTCGAGGTAGAACTGCTGGTCGAGCAGGGCGCTGATGCTGTCCTGGCGCGCACCCAGGACCTTGAGGTCCCGCAGGGGGCGATTCAGCCACCGCGCCATCAGGCGGCTGCCCATGGCCGTTGCAGTATGGTCGAGTACGTCGAGCAGGGTGTTGTCGCGGCCACCGGACAGGTTCTGGTCGATTTCCAGATTACGGCGGCTGGCGCTGTCGATAATCACGCTGTCTTCAAAACGCTCCTGAGCGATGCTGCGGATGTGCGGCAGGGCGGTGCGCTGGGTTTCCTTGGCATAGCTCAGCAGCGCACCGGCAGCGCCGAGGCCGAGGGTCAGGTCCTGACAGTCGAAGCCGACCAGATCCTTGGTGCCGAATTGCTGGGTGAGGGCCTTGAAGGCGCTGTCCTGATCGAACTCCCAGGGGGCGCGACGACGCACGGCGCGGCGGCGCTCGATTGGCGTGTTGCTTTCCCAGTCATCGGGAATCAACAGCTCGGCCGGTGCCAGACGTTCCAGCTCCCCGAGCAGAGTTTCCCAGCCGCGCAGTTCCATGACCACAAAGCGGCCACTGTTGATGTCGAGCGTAGCCAGGCCAAAGCCGCGCTCGGCGCCCACTAGCGCGGCCAGCAGGTTGTCGCGACGCTCATCGAGCAGCGCTTCATCGCTGACCGTGCCGGGGGTAATGATGCGGGCAACCTGGCGCTCGACCGGGCCCTTGCTGGTGGCCGGATCGCCAACCTGCTCACAGATGACAACCGACTCGCCCAGCTTGACCAGCTTGGCCAGATAGCCCTCGGCGGCATGGAACGGGATGCCGGCCATCGGAATCGGTTGGCCGCCGGACTGGCCCCTTGCGGTCAGGGTGATATCGAGCAGACGGGCGGCTTTTTTCGCGTCGTCGTAGAACAGTTCGTAAAAGTCACCCATGCGGTAGAACAGGAGCTGTTCGGGATGCTGCTGCTTGATGCTGAAGTACTGCTGCATCATCGGCGTGTGGGCGGAGGATTCGGTTTTGCTCTTTTTCATCAATGACTCGAAATATGCGGCAAAGGCGGTGTCACCGGGCGCGATGGATGCGCTGAGGGCGGTGGCTGAGACGCCGTTTCAGGTTGGCGCAAAGGGTATCACGTCGCTGGTGGCTGCTGCAGTGCTGCCGGCGACTCCGGCAGCAGGAACCCGAGGCGGCTGAATGTGGTCGCAGGGTATTCGCAGGCAGCGCGCCAACTGGCATGCTGTTGCCTGATATCCGTTCGTACAGGAGTGAACCATGTCGCATTATGACCCGCTGATCGACTCTGCCGCTGCGAGGCTTGGCAAAGTGCTGGAACAGCAGGGACTGCAGGTCAGCACCGCTGAGTCCTGCACGGGCGGAGGGATTGCCGAGGCAATAACCCGGGTGGCTGGCAGTTCGCGCTGGTTCGAGACCGGATTCGTCACCTACGCCAACGCCAGCAAAAGCCGTTGGCTTGGGGTGAACGCAGAGGTGATCGAGGCTCATGGCGCGGTCAGCGAGCCGGTGGTCAGAGCGATGGCGTCCGGAGCCAGGGAGGCTGCCGGGGCGGCGATGGCGGTTGCGGTCAGCGGTATTGCCGGCCCTGATGGCGGCAGTGCAGAGAAGCCGGTCGGGACCGTCTGGTTTGGCTGGGCCCTGGCCGACGGCAGCGTCGTCAGCGAGTGCAAGCGTTTCCAGGGCGGACGCCGAGAGGTGCGCGCCCAGACGGTGCTGCACGCTCTGGAACGGCTGGTCAAAGAGGCGCACAAGCAGCCTGCGAACCGGTTGTCAGTCTGAGTGAAATCGGGGGTAGGCGGGCCATTTTTTCTGTGGAATAATACTGACCAAATATACAGTAGTTGATCGGTCGGTCGCCGCGGTGCCCGCCCCAAGCCAAGAGGATGCGAAATGGACGAGAACAAAAAGAAGGCGCTGTCGGCTGCCTTGAGCCAGATTGAACGTCAGTTTGGCAAGGGCGCGGTAATGCGCATGGGTGATCACGAGCGCCAGGCCATTCCGGCCATCTCCACCGGCTCGCTCGGTCTGGATATCGCCCTCGGTATCGGCGGCCTGCCCAAGGGCCGTATTGTTGAAATCTACGGGCCGGAGTCCTCCGGTAAAACCACGCTGACCCTGTCGGTTATTGCCCAGGCGCAGAAGCACGGTGCAACCTGCGCCTTCGTTGATGCCGAGCACGCGCTGGACCCGGAGTATGCCGGCAAGCTGGGTGTCAACGTGGATGACCTGCTGGTGTCGCAGCCCGATACCGGTGAGCAGGCACTGGAAATCACCGACATGCTGGTGCGCTCCAATGCGGTTGACGTGATCATCGTCGACTCGGTGGCAGCGCTGGTGCCCAAGGCCGAAATCGAAGGCGAGATGGGTGATCACCACGTCGGTGTGCAGGCCCGTCTGATGTCCCAGGCGCTGCGCAAGATCACCGGTAACATCAAGAACGCCAACTGCCTGGTGATCTTCATCAACCAGATCCGCATGAAGATTGGCGTCATGTTCGGCAACCCGGAAACCACCACCGGTGGTAACGCGCTCAAGTTCTACTCTTCTGTGCGTCTGGACATTCGCCGTACCGGCGCGGTCAAGGAAGGCGACGAGGTTGTCGGCAGCGAGACCCGCGTCAAAGTCGTGAAAAACAAGGTGGCTCCGCCGTTCCGTCAGGCTGAATTCCAGATTCTGTACGGTACCGGCATCTACCACAACGCCGAGATCATCGATCTGGGCGTGCAGATTGGTCTGGTTGAGAAATCCGGCGCCTGGTACAGCTATCAGGGCAACAAGATCGGTCAGGGCAAGGCCAATGCAGCCAAGTTCCTGCAGGATAACCAGCAGATCGCGGATGAAATCGAGAAGGCCATCCGTGACCAGTTGCTGGCCAAGCCGGGCAAGGCCAAGGCGGAGGCTGAAGCCGATGCCGAGCTGGAAGGCTAAGAGCCGGGTTTGATGCGCCCGCGTACCGCGCTGGACAGTCCGGCAGCGATCCGTCGCTCCGCGATGGACCTGCTGGCGCGGCGTGAGCACAGCTACAGCGAGTTGTTGCGCAAGCTGCGCCAGCGAGGTGCGGCAACCGATGCGGCAGAGATTGAGCTGGACCGTCTGGTCGAAGATGGCCTGCTCAGCGATGCGCGTTTCTGTGAAGCCTATCTGTATGCTCGCAGCCAGCGCGGCTACGGGCCTGCTCGTCTGAAAGAAGAGCTGCGCCAGCGCGGTGTGGCCGAGGCGCTGGTTGAACGGACCCTTGCAGAGTTCGATCAGGACTGGACGGCACTGGCTCAGCGGGTGTTTGCCAAGCGCTTTCCGGAAGGCCGGGCGTCAGACCCGGCCGAGCGCAGCAAACAGCTTCGGTTTATGCAGTACCGGGGCTTTGGTAGTTTTCAGGCTGATTGACGAAGTCGATCAGTGTCCTCAGACCACCCTGGTCTCGTTCGTTGAAGTCAAAGCACAGACGGGTAAGCTCGCCCAGCTCCGGCTCATCGCTCTCCTGATCGCAGACACCCTGTTGCACAAAACCGCCTGATTTGCAGATATGGCCGAACCGGTCGTCCAGTTGGGCGAGTGCCTGCGCGGTCAGTGGTCGGTTCAGGCGCAGCATGTACTGGTCGTCTACACGTCGAGACGAGTGATAGTTGCTGTAGAAGTCGAGCACCACCTGCATTGCCTGTGCGGGGGATGAACACGGTGTCAGCAGGTTGATGTCGTCAGGCTTGATGTAGTGATTGTCGATCAGCTGGCTGCGAACAAACTGCAAAAAGGCCTGCCAGTACTGCCCGTCAGGCTGGTCCAGCAGGATGATGGGCACCATCGGGCTCTTGCCGGTCTGCACCAGCGTCAGCACCTCAAGCGCTTCATCCAGTGTGCCGAATCCGCCGGGACAGAGAATCAGCGCGTCCGCTTCCTTGACGAAGAACAACTTGCGCAGGAAAAAGAACCCGAATGACAGGTCGTGGCTGGTGCCATGCACTATGTTATTGGAGCGTTGCTCGAAGGGCAGGGTGATATTGAAGCCCAGGCTGTGATCCAGGCCGGCGCCCTCGTGGGTGGCGGTCATGATGCCGCCGCCGGCACCGGTGATGGCCATGTAATCGTTGGCGGCTAGCTCTTCGCCCATGGCTCTGGCAAGCGCATACAGGGGATGATCAATCGGGGTTCGCGCCGAGCCGAAAACGGTTACCTTGCGGCGACGCTTGAAGATTTCCATGCGCGAAAAGGCCTGCTCCATTTCGCGAATGGTGTGCAGCATGATCTTCGCGTCCCAGCGGTTACGATCCGCCTGGGCCATGCGAATCACGTCGAGCAGCATGTCCCGGTAGAGCGGTGCGTTTTCGCTTTCGGCGGCGCAGAGTTGAATGAGTTCGTCGACCTTGGCCGGGATCTCGCTGCTGCCGGTTTGCCAGTGACGGCTGAGATAGTCCGCCGGGTCGTTGTCTTGCATCGGGCGGGGCCTCACAGGGTCTGGCAGTGGTCGGCAATAAAGCTCTGGGTTAGCACCGGTTGGGCACTCTCCTTGAGCACGAAGTGATAGGTCAGCGTTGCGCCCATGTCGAGCAGACGGCGAAAACGCAGGTCTGTGCAGACGCTCGATTGCAGCTGGCTACGGATAAGCAGCGGGTCCTCCTGCATGCGCTGGGCGTATTCCGGGTCTACCGCCAGACGGTTGATCAGTTCATCGCCCTTGGCGCTGAAGCCCAAGTCGGTGATGTTGCTGTTGATTTCTCGCGGGGTGTTTTCGCTGCTCTGGGCGGCAACCTGTTGCAGGGTTTCCGTCAGGCGAATATCACGCAGGGAGGCTGCTTGAATGGGGGCCGCCAGACTGGCGGCGAGAAGCAGAGGTATCCAGCGCATTATATTTCTCCAGATCAGATCATCATGATGCTGCGACTTCCCTTTCAGACCACGACCCCGGCAACTGGTTCGCAGTCAATAGCACGCGGCAGGTGCATCCTTCGCCGGCAGCGAATCGGGTAGAATGCTGGCATTGTGATGCAGCAGCTGTCCAGCCTGAGGAAATGAGGATGTCGGAGAAGCCCGCCCATGCGGTCAACCGTCTGCGCGAGGAGGCCGTGGCGCGATCCACCCGTCCGTTCAAGGCGAGGGGGGCGCGGGTGCAGCGGTGCCCGGGCTGCCAGCTGGCGCGCTGGGCGTGTATCTGTGCCGAGCGTCCGCAGCTGGATTGCGCCATCAGCTTCTGTCTGATCATGCATGCCTATGAGCCGCTCAAGCCGACCAACACCGGGCGACTGATTGCCGATTGTGTGCCCGATACCCACGCCTTTGTCTGGGCGCGTACCGACGTTGACCCGGCATTGCTGGCGTTGCTGGCCGATCCGCAGTATCAGCCCTATGTGGTATTCCCTGGCGAATATGCTCAGCCGGACCAGCGGGTCTGTGCGGCGATTGAGCCTGAACCCGGGCGTCGCCCGCTGCTGATCATTCTGGATGCGACCTGGACCCAGGCGCGCAAGATGTTTCGCAAGAGCCCCTATCTGGCCGACCTGCCGATTTTGAGTCTGCATACTGAACGGCTGTCGCGCTACCGGTTGCGTCGTTCCAGTCGCGACGATCATCTATGCACCGTCGAAGTCGCTGCCGCCTGTCTGGCGTTGGCCGCAGAGGACGTTGCCGCCCGGCAGCTCGATGACTATTTCGATCTGTTCAGCCGGGGCTATATGGATTCCTGTCGCCGCCGGCCTCAGTGATGGCCGGCGGGTTCCTGTTGCACGGCAACCGTCGCCTGCTTGCGCCGATCCAGATAGATCGGCACCAACTGCGCGGTCAGCATGCCCGCCAGCATCAATGCACAACCCAGCAGACCGCGGGCAGTCAGGGTTTCACCGAGGATCAGCCAGCCGGCCAGGGCGGCGAATACCGCTTCCAGGCTGAGGATGATGGCCGCGTGTGAGGTGATTGCATCCTTTTGCGCGACGACCTGCAGGGTAAATGCCACACCAACAGCCAGAATCCCGCCATAGAGAATGGCCGGCAAAGCGTCACGGACAGCCGCAAGACTGATGGGCTCAAAGATCAGGGCGAGGGTGAGGCTGACGACCGCGCACACCATAAATTGAATAAACGACACCAGGATCGGGTCGTAGCGGCTGGCCAGGGCGCCTACCAGCAGCACATGGACTGCCCAGAAGCAGGCTCCGACCAGCTGCAGCCAGTCACCGGGGGCGACCGTAAATTCCGCCGTCACGCTCAGCAGCACCATGCCGATCAGGGCCATGACGGCGCCGGCCCAGGTACCGCGATGGGTACGCATGCCGATAAACAGACCAAACACCGGCACCAGAATAACGTACAGTCCGGTGATGAATCCCGAGTTGGTCACGGTGGTGAACATCAGGCCAATTTGCTGCAGGTTGATACCCAGCGTCAGCACCGCGCCCAGCGCAATGCTGCCAAGCAGCATCGGCTTGCTCAGCCGTGCGGGGGTGTCGGGTTTGGCGGGCTTGCGCAGCAGCCAGATCAACGGCATGACGGTGGCCGCGCCGAGCAGGAAACGCAGGCCCGTGTACAGAAAGGGGCCAATATGGTCCATGCCCAGGCGCTGGGCCACAAAGGTACTACCCCAGATCAGGGCAGTGATCAGCATCAGGACATCGGCACGGTAATGGCGCAGGTTCATGCTATCGAGCTCGGCAGGCAAAACCGCCATTATCCTCACTATGGCGGTATTGCTGCCAGATACAGCTGCCTGCGCAGACTGTACCGGTACAACATGGCATTGACTGAAACGCCGCTGGCTGGCAGTCTCAGCGTGCTTGACTCAGCCAATAACAAAAATGACTGCCAGGACGCTTAGCATGGGTCTCACCTACGACATCTTGATTGCCGATGATCACCCCCTGTTTCGCAGTGCGTTGCGCCAGGCCCTGCGCGATGGCTTGGGCGACACCATCAGCCTGAGCGAGGTAGGCAGCATCAGCGAGCTGCAACAGCGTCTGGCCGAACGAGCCGACTGGGATCTTGTACTGCTGGACCTCAACATGCCCGGCGCCTACGGCTTCTCCGGGCTGGCTCAGATGCGTGGTCAGTACCCGCAGATTCCCGTGATCCTTATTTCAGCCCAGGAAGAACCGACCATTGCCCGCCGTGCGCGTGATTTCGGTGCCAGCGGGTTTATCCCCAAGTCCGCCAGTCTCGAAGCCATCCAGGCTGCGGTGCAGTCTGTGCTCGATGGCAGCGTGTGCTGGCCGCCGGGTATCGACAATCCGCCCGGCATGAGCGACGAGCAGCAGCAGATCAGCGAGCGGGTCGCCAGCCTCACCCCGCAACAGTTTCGCGTGCTGACCATGGTCTGTGATGGCCTGCTGAACAAGCAGATCGCCTACGAGCTGGACGTGTCCGAGGCCACCGTCAAGGCGCACGTCACCGCCATCTTCCGCAAACTCAACGTCCGTACCCGCACCCAGGCTGCGCTTGTGCTGCAGCAGATGGAACTGGCCAGCTAGAGCGTCGCCGAATGCCGGCTACGACGGAAGTCGGCTGGGCAAAGCCGTTTGGCACTGTCAGACTGAAGGTTGTGACACTGTTGCGGGTTGAGCGCGCCTCATGATGCTTTCCGGTGGGCTGGTAGCCTTCATATTTCTGCTGTACATGGCCTTGCTGTTTGTTATTGCCTTTTGGGGTGATCGCAACGCGAGTGTGCTCAAGCCGCGCCTGAGGGTCTGGGTCTACAGCCTGTCGCTGGCCGTCTGGTGTACCAGTTGGACCTTCTTCGGTTCGGTCGGCATGGCGACCGACCAGCTCTGGGGCTTTTTGCCTATCTACCTGGGGCCGTTGCTGCTGTTTCTGTTTGGCTGGCGCCTTTATGCGCGGATGATTGCGATCAGCAAGCAGGAAAATATTACCTCCATCGCCGACTTTATCGCCTCGCGCTACGGCAAGTCGCAAAGCCTGGGCGTTGTCGTCTCGCTGCTGTGCCTGGTTGCCGTGCTGCCGTATATCGCGCTGCAACTCAAGGGTATCGTGCTGGGCTACAGCCTGCTTACCGGCGGCGGAACCGAAGCGGCAACGCCATTGAATGCGTTCGGCGCGGAAGATACCGCGCTGGCCGTCACCCTGGTTCTGGCATTGTTTACCGTGCTGTTCGGGACCCGCAGCCTGGATGTGACGGAGCACCACCGAGGCATGATGCTGGCGATTGCCTTTGAGGCGCTGGTCAAGCTGCTGGCGTTTCTGGCGGTCGGGCTGTTTGTGGTGTTTGGGCTGTTCGGCGGCGCAGCAGACCTGATTACTCAGGCGCGCGCCGAGCCGGTGCTGGAGAGCTACTGGCAGCGCGATACGCCGGTCATCGGCATTCTGCTGCAAACCTCCATTGCGATTTTCGCCTTCATCTGCCTGCCCCGGCAGTTCCAGGTTGCTGTAGTGGAAAACAGCGAGCCGGGTGATCTGCGTCTGGCACGCTGGGTTTTCCCTGTTTACCTGCTGCTGGCCGGCCTCTTTGTGGTGCCCATCGCTTTGGCTGGTCAGATGCTGCTCGGCGACGGCATGTCGCCCGATTCCTACGTCATCAGTCTGCCGTTGCTGCAGGGCAATCCGGTGCTGGCCATGGCTGCCTTCCTGGGGGGTGCCTCGGCGGCATCCGGCATGGTGATCGTGGCGGCGATCGCGCTCAGCACCATGGTGTCGAACGATGTGGTATTGCCGATCCTGCTGCGCAACCGCGTCGGCGCCGAGCATTCCTACGAGCGTTTTCGTGGCTGGCTGCTGAACGTCCGGCGCACCAGCATTCTGATTATTCTGCTGCTGGCCTATGTGGTTTACCGCTTGATCGGCAGCGAGACCAGTCTGGCCAGCATCGGCCAGGTCGCGTTTGCCGCTATCGGCCAGTTGGCGCCGGCGATGTTTGGCGCGCTGTTCTGGAAGCAGGCCAACCGCACCGGCGTGCTGGCGGGGCTGCTGGTCGGGATCGTGCTGTGGCTGTATCTGCTGGTGTTGCCGCTGGTAGGGGCCGGCTTGCATTGGCATACCGGCCAGCTGCCGATGATCGAAGCGGTGCGGACCGCCGCCGCGAGCTGGGGCGTGGATGCGCTGACGCTGGCCAGCGTGGTGTCACTGGTATGCAACTTTCTGGTCTTTGTTGCCGGCTCGCTGTTCAGCCGGACGCGTGTGCTGGAACACTGGCAGGCCAGCCGCTTTGTCAGCCAGGACAGCGAGCCCTGGATTGACGGGCCCGGCAAGGTGCTGCTGCGGGTGCGGGTCGACGACCTGCTGGAGCTGGCCTCGCGTTTTGTTGGAGAGGAGCGCGCCGAGGCGGCGTTCAATCATTATGCCCAGCGCCAGGGTGGCAGCCTGCATGGCAGCCAGACTGCAGACTCCGGCTGGATTACCCTGACCGAGCGCCTGCTGGCCGGCGTACTGGGTGCGTCGTCGGCGCGGCTGGTGGTGAAGGCAGCGATTGAAGGGCGCGACATGCAGTTTGACGATGTGGTGCGCATCGTCGATGAAGCCTCCGAGGTGCTGCAATTCAACCGGGGCCTGCTGCAGGGTGCGATCGAGAACATCAGTCAGGGGATCAGCGTGGTTGATAAATCCCTGCGGCTGGTGGCCTGGAATCGCCGTTATCTGGAAATGTTCCAGTACCCGGAAGGGTTGATTGCCATCGGTCGTCCGATTGCCGACATCATTCTGCACAACGCCCGGCGCGGGTTGTGCGGGCCCGGTGACCCGCAACTGCACGTCGACAAGCGCATCGCCTGGATGCAGCAGGGTACGCCGCATCGCTCCGAGCGCATGTTCCCAGACGGCAGCGTCATCGAGATCATCGGCAACCCGATGCCCGGTGGCGGCTTCGTCATGAGCTTCACCGACATCTCCGCCTTCCGCGAAGCCGAGCGGGCGTTGCAGGAAGCGAACGAGAGTCTGGAGCGGCGGGTGGACGAGCGCACCCGCGAGCTGTCCCAGCTCAACCAGGCACTGCTGCAGGCGCAGGCCCAGACCGAGCGGGCCAGTCAGTCCAAGAGTCGATTCCTGACTGCCGTCAGCCATGACCTGATGCAGCCGCTCAATGCCGCGCGTCTGTTCTCCGCCTCGCTGGCCCATCAGTCCGACATGCCGCCGGAGGTGGAAGAGCTGGTGCGCCATCTGGACAGCTCGCTGGCGTCTGCCGAGGAGCTGATTTCCGATCTGCTCGATATTTCCCGTCTCGAAGCCGGGCGCATCGTGCCGGAGCTGGGTGATTTTGCCCTCAGTGAGCTGTTTGACCCGCTGCGCATTGAGTTCAGCGCGCTGGCAGTCGAGCAGGGTATTGATCTGCGCATTCACAGCAGCCGGCTGCGGGTGCGCAGCGACATGCGCCTGCTGCGCCGGGTGCTGCAGAACTTCCTGACCAACGCCTTCCGCTATGCCAGTGCTGCGCGGGTGGTGCTGGGTGTGCGCCATCTGCACGGCGCGGTACGGATTGAGGTCTGGGATCAGGGGCCGGGCATTCCGCAGGACAAATTGCAGCTGATCTTTGAAGAGTTTCAGCGACTCGACAGTCACCGTACCCAGGCCGAAAAGGGGCTGGGCCTGGGGTTGGCCATTGCCGACGGTCTGTGCCGGGTACTCGGGCACGAGCTGAGCGTGCGTTCCTGGCCGGGGCACGGCAGTGTGTTCAGCGTTACCGTGCCGCTGGCGAGCATGCCGCGGGCAGTGCGCAGCCGGACGGCCAAGCCCGAGCTGCCACCGCAGTTCGACGGCGCGCCGGTACTGTGTATAGACAATGAGAGCAGCATTCTGGCCGGCATGCAGAGCCTGCTCGGGCGCTGGCAGTGCCGCGTCGCAGTCGCGCGCGACCGGCAGGAAGTTCGGCAATTGCTCGATCAGGGCTTCGTCCCGGAGCTGGTGCTGGTTGATTACCACCTCGATGATGGCGATACCGGCACTCAGCTGATGCTGTGGCTGCGCGACCTGCTTGATGCCGACCTGCCCGGCGTAGTGATCAGTGCCGATGGCCGCCAGGATGTGCTCAGTGAAATCTCGCTGGCAGGCCTGTCGTATCTGCCCAAGCCGGTCAAGCCGGCGGCGCTGCGGGCGCTGATCAGCAGGCATATTGCGCTCGCCTAGCGGCAACCATAACAGTTTGCCGGATGTTGTTTTCTAGCTGTATCTGTCCTGTCGCCCGGCGGCGGACTAGGCTGCACATCTATATATTCTGATACTGCCCGGCCCGTCTTTACGCCCATGTCTGCCAAAACCAGCGCGTTGCTCTGCGGCGCGCGCGATACCGTTCCCATGCTGATCGGCGCGACGCCGTTCGGTGTCATCTTCGGCACGCTGGCTGTTGCCAGCGGCCTCTCGCTGCCTGCCACCCTGCTGATGTCGGCGCTGGTCTTCGCCGGCTCAGCCCAGTTTATTGCCGTGAGCCTGATCGCCAGCGGCGCCGGGCTGGTTGTGCTGCTGCTGACGACCTTTATCGTCAATCTGCGGCATGCGCTCTACAGCGCCAGCCTGATGAGCCATGTCAGTCACCTGTCCCAGCGCTGGAAGATTCCGCTGGCGTTCTGGTTGACCGACGAGAGTTTTGCCGTGGTCCAGCGGCACTATCTGGATCCGCAGATCCCGCTGGAGAACAAGCACTGGTACTACCTCGGCTCGTGTCTGGCGATGTACGGCAACTGGTTCCTGTGCACGCTGGTGGGGGCTTTGCTGGGCAACGCGCTGCCCGGTATGGCCGGCTGGGGCCTGGACTTTGCCATGGTCGCGACCTTCACCGGGATCGTCGTGCCGCTGCTGCGCACCCGGCCCATGCTGC
Organism: Halopseudomonas sp. MFKK-1; assembly: GCF_027474385.1. NCBI lineage: Bacteria > Pseudomonadati > Pseudomonadota > Gammaproteobacteria > Pseudomonadales > Pseudomonadaceae > Halopseudomonas > Halopseudomonas sp. MFKK-1. The sequence goes on along the minus strand of NZ_CP114836.1, from coordinate 85,210 downwards.
TGGCCGCCGTCGTGGCAGGGCTGGTGGCGCTGGTTGCCTACGATCTGCCGTGGAAGCTGGGCTTGATGCTGGCAGCGCTTTGCGGCGTCAGCGCCGGCGTGCTGGCCGAACGCTGGAGCGCGGCAGCCTCCGTACGGGAGGTGGGCAATGAGTCAGTTTGAAGCGGTACTGCTGCTGGGCATGGGCGTGATCACCTTCGCCATTCGCTACACCCTGTTTGCGGTGGGTCATCGGGTGCGCTTCAGTCCGCTGGTGCAGCAGGCGCTCGGCTATGTGCCGGTCGCGGTCCTGACGGCGATCATTGTTCCGGCTGTCGTCATGCCCGACGGCAACAGCCTGCAGCTGACGCTGGACAACGCCTACCTGGTCGGTGGCGTGGTCGCCGTGCTGATTGCTGCGTTCAGTCGCAACCTGCTGCTGACCATCTTCGGCAGCATGCTGGTGTTCTTCCTCTGGCGCTGGTGGCTGGCGGGCTGACTACCACAGCGAGGCGCGACGGCTGCTGAGGGCGACCAGCATCAGCGCCAGCGCGGCGCAGGAAATGATGCTGGCAAAGCCCAGCACCGTCGGCGCGAAGCCGATCATGTCGCTGACAAAGCCAACGCCCAGCACCACCGACGCCATGGTCAGGTAGGCCATCAGGTAAAACGCCGAGTTGATCCCGCCGCGCTGATCGGCCGGTGCGCTGTTGCTGATCGAGGCAATACCCACCACGCCGGTCGCGCCCGCGCCGCTGGCCGTTGCCAGTGTGGCGAGGGTAAACATCCAGGGCGAGCTGTAGACCACGGCCGCAGCCATCACGCCGAGACCGATGATCAGTGTGGACGGGCCAACCAGCAGCAGGCGATCCAGTGGCTGACGCTTGCAGGCAAACTGGCTTACCCCGGCCATCAGCTGCCAGCCGGCGGCGAACAGGCCGGCCTTGGTGCGATCATCGATGCCGACCAGCTTGGTCGCCAGTGAGGGGCCGAGCGAGGCATACAGGCTGCCGGTGGACCAGGCCAGACAGATCGCCGCGGCAGCGAAGATAAACGCTCCGAGCATCTCCCGCGGCACCTTGATAGTGGTCGGCCGCCAGGCGCGCCAGCGAAAGTCCGGGTGGCGCTGGCCGATATCGGCCGGCCAGGGGGCGAGCAGCAGCAGGGCGACCGTCAGGCCACCAAGGGCCAGGGTTACCGCAAACGGCCAGGTCAGCGCTGCATCGCCCAGCCCGAGCATCAGCGAGCTGACGGTCGGGCCGGCAAAGGCGCCAAGGGTAAAGAACAGCGCCGACAGGGTGGCGGCGCGGGTCCAGTTGCCGTCCGGTTCCAGTTCGACCAGTGCGGCCGAGGAGGCGCCGGTCACGATCCCGGTGCCGATACCGGTCAGCACCCGGGCGATACCCAGCCCATAGATATCGCGCGCCAGGATAAACATTACCGCACCGGCCAGAATGAACAGCAGCCCCGGCACCATCATCTGGCGACGACCAATCTTGTCCGACAGTGAGCCCAGGGTTAGCAGGGTGGTCACCACCCCGAGGACATAGATCGAGAAGACAGCGGTCAGCGCCGTGGAGGAAAAGCCCATCTTCGCCTGCCAGACGGCGTACAGCGGGGTGGGCACGTTGCTCGCGAAGATGGTGGTGAAAATCGCCATCAGGGCAGCGATCATCGCCACACGGCGACTCGACGCGGCGCTGCTGGCTGGCGATTGACCTGACATGTTCACGCTCCCCCGGGGACAAAGAGCGAGATTATCGCAAACTCAGCGCCCCAGCGGACAGCCAGTGCGGCCATCACCGTTGCTGATGGGGTGCCGGTTCGGTGAGTGAGCGCGACAACTCCGCAATCGACAGCGGCGTTTTGGCGTCCAGTGCCCGCTCTGCCATCAGGCGCAGCGCCGCCGCATCCGGTCGCCGCTGCGGCCATTGCTCCACCTCGCTGATCAACGCAGTCTCGCCGGTGGCGGGGTCCACGGTGGCCAGGGCAAAGCGGAACGGATGGTAGCCACTCATGCCAAGGCGCAGATCGGTCGCCACCCACTGCCCGTCAATCAGGTCGTAGCGCAGGCGGTCACCGGTAAACCAGCGCAGACGCTGGTCCTGCGGTGATTCGAGCAGTGCCTGTCGGGCCTCGCTGGCGCGGGTCGGCAGCTTGATCAGGGTCAGCGGTTCATGGTCCAGCCAGCCGACCAGCCCTTCGTAGTAGTTGTCGCCGTCGACCGCCATAACCCGCCAGAGCAGGGTGTTGAATGGGGTCGGCGTACTGAAGGTCGCCTGGGGCTGGATACCCTGCTGTGCCAGTGCGGCTTGCAGGTGATGGTCGGCCATCTGCTTGCCGATCAGCGTGCTGCCGAGATACAGCGAACTGAGCAGCAGCCCGGCGTATTGCCAGCGCAGGCCGCTGCGGCCCAGCCCGATCACCAGCCCTGCCAGCATCGCCAGCAGCAAGGGCAGGGTGTAGAGCGGGTCAATGATGAAAATGCTGGAAATCGCCACCGGCGGCATCGGCAGCGGCCAGAACAGCTGGGTACCGTAGGTGGTGAAACTGTCGAGTAGCGGATGGGTGCAGAGCACCAGAGCCAGGGTGGCGAACAGCCTGCCGCTGCTGTAGCCCGCGTCCGGCCAGCGTTTGCGTATCAGCCAGGTGAGCAGCGCGGCGAGTGTTGCCAGCACGAACAGGGAGTGGCTGAACCCGCGATGGTAGGTCATGTCGGCGACCGCATCGCCGTAGTCGATCAGCACGTCCAGATCGGGCACCGTACCCAGTGCAGCGCCGTAGATCAGCGCCTTGCGGCCCTGCCAGCGGCCAAGCATTGCGCCCTGGATCGAGGCGCCGAGCACGATCTGGGTAACTGAATCCATGGAAAGACTCCGCAGGGTGAGATGCATAGCCTACTGCATCTCGTTGCCCCGCGCAGTCCTGCCACGTTTCCCGATTTTTCAGCTCAGGTCGTGCTGACGATCCAGCTCGATGCACTGATCCAGCAATTCCAGGTAAGCCTTGCGGCTCTTGACCTTGGTCTGGCGGAAGGCAGTCATGTTCAGCGCAGCCAACTCCCGGGCCTTGGCCATGGCTGCCGCTTCCAGCTCCTCGGCCGCGACCACCTTGTCGAGGAAGCCGGCAACAACGGCTTCTTCCGGGCTGAACATTTCGGCGTTGATCACCGCACGGCCGAAGGCGGCTGGCGTCAGGCGGGCACGCGCCAGTTCAATGCCGGCGTGGTGCATGGTCATGCCGATGGCGGTTTCGTTCAGGCCAATCTTGAACGGACCCTCAACGCCCAGTCGGTAATCGGACGACAGCAGCAGGAACGCGCCCTTGGCAATTGCGTGGCCGGTGCACACGGCAACAATCGGGAAGGGGTGAGACAGCATGCGGCGTGACAGGGTTGAACCGGACGCCACCAGCGCCTTGGCCGCATCCGGGCCAGAGGTCATGACTTTCAGATCGTAGCCGCCGGAGAAAATGCCCGGCTTGCCGCTCAGCACCACCACGGCGCGGTCCTTTTCCGCCTGATCCAGCGCAGCGTTAATCGCAGCGATCATGTCGGGCGACAGGGCGTTGACCTTGCCATTATCCAGGCTCAGGTGGGCAACGCCGTCAGCGAAACGATAGGAGACCAGCTCGCTCATCAGAAAGTCCTCACATAGAAAGTCATACGGCATCAGCGCCGCAGCATAAAGCAGGCAGTTTACCAACTAATTCATGACTGGCGAGTCCGCCAAAGCCGGAGTCACGAGTGGTTGAAAACAATGGAAAAAGGGTTTGCCAAAGCGCCCGTGTTTCGATACATTAGCGCGCCTCGGTAGCAGGGTAACCCGCACGCCGAGATCCGGAGAGGTGTCCGAGTGGCTGAAGGAGCACGCCTGGAAAGTGTGTATACGTTAATAGCGTATCGAGGGTTCGAATCCCTCTCTCTCCGCCAGATATAAAAAGCCCTTTTAGATCAATGATTTAAAGGGGCTTTTCTTTTGGAATTGTACCCACCGATTGTACCCAAACCTGCTCTCTAGCTTCCTTCTTCGGTTGCTGGCGCTTTTTCGTGTCTGCTGGTCAAGGTCCAGCTCTTGCGCTAGAGTTTCTCTGTCCGCTCCGGATTGGGGTGGTTTTCTCAGTAATCAGAGGACGATTTATGATTGGACGCTGGGCGTTGATTGGGCTTCTCTCCGTAAGTAGTTCTGCTTTTGCTTGGCAGGATGTGAGCAAGACGGCCACCCTGCCTTCAGGCGCTGTCTACTGCACTAGTCAGGGTAATTTGGAAGATTTTGCAGCCTTCGCATTGGATGGCGATGAGGCGGGGGCGACTAGACTGGTTAGTCAGGGAAAGTGCACTGTGTTGCGTAGCAATATGAGGGTGGCGGTCTTTCAGGAAAATGATGACTTCGCCAACTTCCTTTCTCCTAGTGGTAAGGCTCTATACACATTGAAGGGGTACTTGCGGTAGCGGTCTTATTTATTGTGGCCTTGCTGGTTTAACGCTGGGTTATCCGGCAGGGCTGTTAAGCAAAGTCCTGAGCTGGCAGCGTAATAGCTTGATAATTCCAAAATATCGAGAGCTATTCCCCTAGAGGCGACCTTTGCCCTATATGCCGATATAAGCCGTTTTCAGGTGTTTTTATTCCAATGCGGTAGGTAGGTATTGGGTCGCTCTCTAGTGCCTCTCTAGCGAGCTTATAGGTGCCTTCTCGTTTGTTTTTAACCCTTGTTCCAGAGTCTTTTAGTGGTGCTCAATGAGATATTGAGTTCTGCTGCTACTTGAGACTGGCTCAGTCCCTGTGCTTTCAGCGCCAGCACCTGTTCTGCTGAGGCTTTCTGAGGGCGTCCTAGAGTCTTGCCTTCTTTCTTCGCTCTGGCCAAGCCTGACTGGGTGCGTTCTACGAGTAAGTCACGCTCAAACTCCGCTACAGCAGCAATAACCCCCATTGTCATCTTGCCTGCAGGGCTGGTGAGGTCAACGCCGCCTAGAGCTAGGCAATGAACCTTGATGCCTAGTGTTGAGAGCTGGTCAACGGTGCTGCGAATGTCCATTGCGTTTCGACCTAACCGGTCGAGCTTGGTCACTACCAGTATGTCACTGGCTTCCATGCGCTCTAGCAGCTTGGTGAATCCCTTTCTTTCGTTGGCTGGTACTGAGCCGCTAATGGTCTCCTCGATAACCCTTTGAGGCTCTAGTTGGAATCCTGCTGCTCGGATTTCCTGGGCTTGGTTCTCTGTAGTCTGGTCTGTGGTCGATACGCGACAGTAAGCAAAAGTGCGACTCATTAGGTTGGCTCCGACTGGTGTCATAAATTAGGGTTCATTATGGTCGCATGATAATAATATGCAAGCCCTATTTTTTGACACCAATTGAGAGGGGCTTTTTCCCTGGTGGCAATATTGGTCGTTTTTGATTACGATTTTCTGACTCGCTCTTGGAGTGGCGGTGTATAAAGGATGGGCGAAGCTTTGTTTTTTATTTTGGTATTCGTCATGCGCTCTAGTTTTGTTAGGCGGCATGTGTCAAATCTTTAAAAGGACGTAAGTTTTATGAGTGTAAAATCCTGCTTTGCAAAACTGGCTTTTTTGTGTGTGTTGATTTCCAATCAGTCGGCGGCAATGACTATTGAGACTTACAAGAAGGAAAAGGTTTCAAATCGCGGTCTGGTCGATGTATACATAACTGGAGTGGGGGAAGGTTATTCTTGGCTAAATACTTATCTGTCAACTGAGAGGGGGCAGCCTGTATATTGCCCTCCACGCGATTTGACGCTTAATACTGATAACTATATATCGATACTTGATTCCTATATTGAAATAAGAAATCTGGGGTCTGACGTTCCGGTAGAGGTGGCTTTGCTTTACGGGTTAAGGCATACATTTGCATGCGATTAATGAGTCATTGCTTTCATGAGTGAGGGGTTGTTTTCTACATTATTCATTGCTATGTTTTTTAGTGATAACCAAGGCTTTTTGGTTTATTACAGAATAGCGCTTCGTTGGCTTGCTAAAGAACAAGTTTAAATCGTGCGGTCTCTGGCTCTTGATGGCGTCTGCTGTTGACTCTAGCTTTTCTTGGGAAACTCTTCTGTTTCTATGTATGGTGCTGGCGCTGAATGCATTTTCGGCAATTTCGGCCATGTCTTTTATTTTCTGCATGCTAAATATAATTGCATAGGCTTGCAGTCCACCATACTCCGCTCTGTATAAGGTCCGATAGCAAACAAGGAAGGGGAGGTCTGGATATAGCTTCCTTAGTGATCTTTTTAGTTTGTTTCCATCTCGCACCAAGAGGTGGCAGTCCTCGATGTTTTCATAAAAAATCGAATGCTGATGAACCCATGTATAGTTGAGGATGAGTGCAGATAGCTTTCTTTTTGTCTTTTCTTCTGATGATTCTGACACAATTTCCTTCCTGTTCTCTCAGGCTGAAGCAGATCATATAATATCAATCAATCTCTTCCTATACCACATCGGAAGTTTCTATATTTTTCCCGGTGCGTGATAGCTGCTAGTCCCTATGTATATGGCTTGTGTGAGTGCGTTGGCGTGGTGAATCTAGCTGTCCTGTGATTTATTAGTGCGGTTGTTTCCTGTTGGGATTTGCTCTCATAATCCTTTGAAAGTGAACTCTAGCTTCCGAATTGCATCATGCTTTTGCTCCATAGATGGGCCGTTGGAATATATGTCATAGGTGATTAGCCCAACCTCATGTCCCAAGATGGCGGGAAGCGTTAGGGCGTCTACTCCAGCCTGTTGAAGCTGGGTTGCGGTGGTCTTCCTAATCGAGTGGAAGACATGCTCATCGGAGAAGCCTAGCTCCTTTTTGATTCTGCCAAACTGTTTGGAAAGATAGCTAAGGCGCTGATTGTACTTGTTCGGCTTGCCTTTGATTAGATACGAGTCCTCAGATTTTTGAAGCAAGGATTCAATAAGTTTTCCAATTTTTGGATGTATGGGGACGTCTCTAATCCCAGCCTGTGATTTTGCTTCAGGTATATGGATTGAATAAGGTTGTTGGTCAATGTAGGTGATGTCGCTATCTTGTACTCGGCCTATCTCCTCTATTCGCATGCCAGTGTATGCGGCAATCTTTATCAAGTTCGAAAGCTCTGTTTTTCCTTTTTCTAAAGTCGCTGCGTATATCTGCTCAATCTCGTTCCTGCTGAAGGCTTTCCAAGATTTTCCCTGGGCTGCCCTGTTTCTTGGTAGCTTATGGCCAGAGAACGGGTTTTGATTGCCTTTTTGCCGCTTCTTGAATGCCGTGTTGTAAGTCATGGCCCAGTTCCATAAATCGCGGCCTGACCAGAGGTAATTGGTTATGGTTTTTTTGCTTAGCCCTGAGTTGTTTATGAAGCTGTGAACTGAGTCGAAGCTCAAATCTATTTTCTTCTCTGTTAAGTAGTTTGCAATTTTATTGGCTCTGGAGATGTGGCTGTCTATTGTTCTTTCATTGTCTAACTGTGTTTGAAGAAATTCTCGCCAGCTGGATATTAGGCGGTTTGTTATAGGATGCTTGACTGTGAAGTTTTGAGGGGAGTCTATCGCCATTTGGAGCTGTGCTTCCTCGTCGGGAGAGCGGTCCTTGAATCGTCTTTCGAACAGCTTAGGAGTGGCTTCCTTGAAGGCGTTTGCAAGCTCTCTTTTGTATTCGAGCTCTTCTTCTAAAGAGCTGTCCTCGCCGTTGATGTAATCATTCATCTCGGCTAATAAGTTAGAAAACTCTGCTAATTCAGGGTGCTGAAACCAAACAGGATCGACTTCTATGTCTCGTTCTTCATATTCTCCTAGGCCGATTAGTGATTTAGCGTGGCTTGCTACGTCATCGTCAAGCTGCTGCCAAACGTCCGTTATTTGTTCTGCCCAGTCATTGGGTAAAGGAGCGCCTTGCTTGGCTTGCTTGATCAGTGCTTTCCACTCAAGCAGGTACTTTGCCTTAAGCAGTTCCGCTTGCCCCTTGTTGCTAGTGCCGAGGCTTCTGGTAAGAACTTTCCTGAAGCCGAATGCGTGTTGTACATTTTCAGGTATGGCTAGCCTAACGTGCCAAGTGTTTCCCTTGCGAACTAGATTTCCTGCCATCTTTCGGTCTCATTGTACCCAGTAATTGTACCCAACATAGATTTCAAGTGATTGAAAATCAAGGAAAACAATGTGTTAGCTAGCTTTGGCGTAGGGTCCCTCTCTCTCCGCCAGACAAACAAAAAAGCCCCAGCGCAAGCTGGGGCTTTTTTGTTTGTGCGGTGAACAGACGGACGAGAACCCTCACGGTTCGACCGGAGCCAGCAACGCTGGCGAAGGAACGTCGGAGCGCAGCGACGACGGCCCGAGGCTGGTCCAGCCGAGGGCGAGGCGCAAAGCGCCGAGTAATCCCCCCCCTACCAGACAACGAAGGACCTTGGCCTAAGCTGGGGCTTTTTCGTTTATGCGGTGAACAGACGGACGAGAACCCTCACGGTTCGACCGGAGCCAGCACCGCTGGCGCAGGAACGTCGGAGCGCAGCGACGACGGCCCGAGGCTGGTTCAGCCGAGGGCGAGGCGCAAAGCGCCGAGTAATCCCCCCCTACCAGACAACGAAGGACCTTGGCGCAAGCTGGGGCTTTTTCGTTTGTGCGGTGAACAGACGGACGAGAACCCTAACGGTTCGACCGGAGCCAGCAACGCTGGCGAAGGAACGTCGGAGCGCAGCGACGACGACCCGAGTACTGGCCTGGCCTTGGGGCGAGTCGCAAAGCGCTGAATAATCCATCTGTCTCAGCCAGCCAAGCAACGACCTACAACCCTGAGAGCTCAGCTTGTTCGCCGGTACCACCTGACAGGCGAGGCGAGCAATCTCAAACCCGCCATCCTCCGCAGCGCCGAAATTCCCGCCTGCATACTCGGTAATCAATCCAGTCAACGCAGATTTCGTTGCATCGAGTTCGTTGCGAGTCGCAGTGCACGCATGTCTGCATCAATATGTTGTTTTCCGTCCCGTCCCGCTGCTGCCGCTCCCACTCCCGAGCCTCGGAGCGCCATAAACCGCTGCATGTCCTGTAACTCCGGATTTGTAATACTCCTCACGAAATGATTTGTATCAACTAAGGTTTGTCTTGGTGGTGATACGTTCAAGCACATCGCCATGCAGATGGCTGACTGTTTCACAGGTTTTGTAGATGGAGTTGCCCTTGCCTGTGCGTCTTTGCAGGGGTGAACACGGATAAGGCTTCATTCCTCTGGAGGTGTCCAATGGACAGCGCACCTGATCGTGAGAAAGACAAGGGCCAGGATATGGCCTCCCGCTTCCCTACCGCGTATTCGATTCTTTTCCTGCTGATCATTCTGATGGCCGGTCTCACCTGGATCATGCCGGCGGGCAAGTTTGACCGCGAGATGAACGAGGCGGTGGGGCGCGAGGTGGCGGTTGCCGGGACTTACCATGAAGTTGAGCCCAACCCGCAGGGTCTGGTTGAGGTGATGCTGGCGCCCGGTGCGGGTTTCTATGATCCGGACAGTTATGCGGCCAACGCGATTGATGTGGCGCTGTTTGTGCTGTTTCTGGGTGGGTTTCTCGGTGTGGTCAATGCTACGGGTGCCATTGATACGGGCATCCGGTCGGCGATGGTGCATCTGAAGGGCCACGAGATCTGGATGATCCCGATACTCATGAGCCTGTTTGCCATTGGTGGTACGACCTATGGCATGGCCGAGGAGACGCTGGCGTTCTATGCCTTGCTGATACCCGTGATGATGGCGGCGGGGTATGACTCGGTTACCGGTGTGGCGATCATTCTGATCGGGGCCGGTATTGGTGTGCTTGGCTCGACAATCAACCCGTTCGCGACGGTGATTGCGGCCAATGCGGCGGGTATTCCGTTTACCGACGGGATTATTCCCCGGTTCGTGATTCTGCTCGGCGGGCTGGTGATCTGCATCGCCTACGTGATGGTGTATGCCCATCGCGTCAAACAGGACCCGTCCAGGTCGGCGGTGGCCAAGCAGCTTGAGGAGCACAAGGCCTTTTTCCTCAAGCGTCAGGCTGAGGAGGAGCATAGTGATCACCTGACTGGCATTCAGTCGGTGGTGCTGGTGCTGTTTGCGCTGACCTTCGCGGTGATGATCTGGGGCGTTTCATCCCAGGGCTGGTGGATGGCGCAGATGGGCGCGCTGTTCCTCGGGTCTGCAATCGTGATCGGCGTGATTGCGCGCCTGGGCGAGAAGGGTCTGACCAGTCACTTTGTCGACGGTGCCAGAGAGTTGCTGGGTGTGGCACTGGTTGTCGGGTTGGCGCGCGGGATTGTGGTGATCATGGAAAACGGCCTGATCGCTGACACCATGCTGCACAGCGCAGCACAGGCGCTGGACGGCGTGGGCGGCTTGGCCTTTATCAATCTGATGTTCTGGATCGAGGCGGCAATGAGTTTTCTGGTGCCGTCGTCCTCGGGGCTGGCTGTGCTCTCCATGCCGATTCTCGCCCCTCTGGCTGATTTCGCCGGGGTCGGACGTGACCTTGTGGTCACTGCCTATCAGTCGGCCAACGGCCTGGTGAACTTCATCAACCCGACCTTTGCGGTGGTGGTTGGCGGGCTGGCCATCGGCCGGGTGTCCTACGACCGCTGGCTGGCTTTCGTCTGGCCGCTGCTGGTCATTCTGGTGCTGTTTATCACTGCCGTTCTGAGCATTTCCGTTCTGCTGTGAGCGCTTGGCCAATGCAATAGGGAGAAAGGATATGTCTGTTCAAGAGCTGGGCGTTTACTCCGAAACAGGGCGTTTGCGTCAGGTGGTTGTTTGCCGGCCGGGGCTGGCGCATCGGCGTCTCACCCCCGGCAATTGCCAGGAGTTGCTGTTTGATGACGTCTTTTGGGTAAAGCAGGCGCAGAAGGATCACGATGTATTTACCCGGGTGATGCGCGACGAGGGCGTGGAGGTGCTGGACGTCAATACCCTGCTGGCCGAAACCCTCGATAACCCCGAGGCGCGCAGTTGGGTGCTGGATCACCGGATTACCGCCAATCAGGTCGGGGTGGGCGCAAAATCCGAGCTGGTCAGCTGGATGAAAGAGATTCCGAGCGAGCTGCTGGCCAGGCACCTGCTTGGCGGCCTGACCGTTGAGGAGCTGCCCTTTGAGCCCGCGGGGCTGTTCGGCAGTTACATCGGCCATCAGGGATTTGTGTTGCCGCCGCTGCCGAACGCGCTCTTTACCCGGGACAACAGCGCCTGGATCTACGACGGTGTGGTGGTCAACCCGATGTTCTGGAATGCCCGCCGCCCTGAGACGCTGCTGAATACGGCCATTTACAAGTTCCACCCGAACTTTGCCGGCCGTACCAAAATTCACTGGGGCGATCCGACGGTCGATCACGGGCTGGCGACCCTCGAAGGGGGCGACATCATGCCGGTTGGCAACAAGACCGTGCTGGTTGGCATGGGTGAGCGTTCCTCGCCCCAGGCTGTCGGCCAGCTGGCGCAGGCCCTGTTCGCCGGGGAGGTGGTCGAGCGCGTGCTGGCGTTCCGCATCCCCAAATCCCGCTCGGCCATGCACCTGGACACGGTATTCACCCTGTGCGGCGGCGACGTGGTGACCACCTTCAAGGAAGTCGCGGATGAGCTGGTGTGTTACGACATTCGCCCGGGAGACGCCCTGGGGGCGCTGGATTTTCGTATGGATCCGCGGCCGATCTTCGAGATCGTGGCCGAGGTGCTTGGCTTCAGCAAGCTGCATGTCGTGCCCACCGGCGGTGACACCGAGGAGGAGCGGGCCCGTGAGCAATGGAACGATGGTAATAACGTGGTGGCGCTGCGCCCCGGCGTCGTCATCGCCTATGACCGCAATGACGATACCAACGCCGAACTGAAGGCCGCCGGCATTGAGGTGCTGGAGATTCCGGGGGCCGAACTCGGGCGCGGCCGGGGTGGCGGCCACTGCATGAGCTGCCCAACGGCGCGCGACCCGGTTTGAACAGGACAGGAGACCACAGACCATGGCATTCAATCTGAAAAATCGCAGCTTTCTGACGCTGCGCGACTACACGCCGAAAGAAATCGCCTTTCTGCTCAAACTGGCGGCCGATCTCAAGGCGGCAAAGTATGCCGGCACCGAGCGCCCGGTTCTGCAGGGCAAGGATATTGCGCTTATCTTTGAGAAAAGCTCCACCCGAACCCGCGTCGGTTTTGAAGTGGCCGCCTACGATCAGGGCGCCAGAGTGACCTACCTTGGGCCGTCCGGGAACCATATCGGCCACAAGGAAACGGTCAAGGACACCGCGCGCGTGCTCGGTCGAGTCTACGACGCCATCGAATACCGGGGTTTTGGTCAGGAGGTGGTGGAGACGCTGGCCGCCTATGCCGGCGTGCCGGTGTATAACGGGCTGACTGACGAGTTTCACCCGACCCAGATTCTGGCTGACTTTCTGAGCATGCAGGAGCATGTCGACAAGCCGTTGCATCAGGTTGCCTATGCCTTTCTCGGTGACGCGGGCAACAACATGGGCGACAGCCTGCTGATCGGTGGCGCCAAGATGGGCATGGATGTGCGTCTCTGCGCCCCGCGTGCCTGCTGGCCGCAGGAGAGTATTCAGCGTGAGGCCCGGGAGATAGCGGAGCAGACAGGCGCGCGGGTGACCCTGACCGAAAGTGTGGACGAGGCGGTGCGGGGTGTGGATTTTGTCTATACCGATGTCTGGGTCTCCATGGGCGAGGCCAAGGAGAAGTGGGCAGAACGTATCAAGCTGCTCAAGCCCTATCAGGTCACCCGCGAGGTGATGGAGAAGACCGGTAATCCGCGCGCCTGCTTTATGCATTGCCTGCCCGCCTTTCATAACGCGGAAACCACTGTCGGGGCTGAGATCCAGCGCGAATTCGGTCTCGATTGCATGGAGGTGACGGAGGAGGTGTTCGAGAGCCCGGCATCCATCGTGTTCGATCAGGCGGAAAACCGAATGCACACCATCAAGGCGGTGCTGGTCGCCACCCTCGGAGGCTAGCATGCTGATCGTCGTTGCCCTGGGTGGCAATGCCCTGCTCAAGCGCGGGGAGGCCATGACTGCCGAAACTCAGCGGGCCAATGTGAGCACGGCTGCTGCCGCGCTGGCGGAACTGGTCAGTGAGGGGCATCAACTGGTGATTACCCATGGCAATGGGCCGCAGGTTGGCCTGCTGGCCCTGCAGGGCGCAGCCTACCGCCCCGATGGTGCCGACCCGCTGGATGTGCTGGGCGCCGAGACCGAAGGCATGATCGGCTACATGATCGAGCAGGAGCTGGAAAATGCCATCGACCATCAGAAGCCGGTCGCGACGCTGCTGACCCAGGTGGTGGTGGATCTGGCTGACCCGGCATTTCAAAAGCCTACCAAGTTTGTCGGGCCGGTATACGACAAAGCCGAGGCCGAGCGCAGGGCGGCGGCTGCCAACTGGTCGATTGCGCAGGATGGTGACAAGTGGCGCCGCGTGGTTCCGTCGCCGGCGCCGCTTGAGATTCCCGACCTGTCGGTGCTGAAAATCCTGCTGCGCAACGAGGTGATTGTCATCTGTGCGGGCGGCGGTGGTATTCCGGTGGTGCGCCGACCCGACGGCAGCCTTGTTGGCGTGGAGGCGGTGATTGACAAGGACGCGGCCAGTGCATTGCTTGCAGAGCAGATAGACGCCGATGCACTGCTTTTGCTGACCGATGTTGATGCGATCTATCGCGATTTTGGTACTCCGCAGGCCCGGCGGGTGAGTGCGCTGAGCGTAGCTGACCTCGACGGCATCAGCCTGCCGGCGGGCTCGATGTTGCCGAAGGCCAAGGCTGCCGCGCAGTTTGCCGGCACCGGCAAGATCGCCGCCATTGGCCGGCTGGAGGATGCCTCTGGTATTTTGCGCGGCAGCGCGGGGACCAGGATAGGCGAGCGATAAACGGTCGTGTTAGTCCACTGCCCCTTGGCGCGGCTGAATACCAGGCGTATGTGGGCGCGCAAGCAGTTCAGGCACTGCCTAACTGAGCCTGCTTGGCTGCCCGAGCGATTTTGCTGGAGCGTACCTATTTGAACGAGCGAGATTATTCCGGGATGGTCAAACTCCAGAGGGCTGATGCAGGTTCGGTAAGCGAGTTCAAAGCGGCGCTTCAGGATTCGTTCCGAATCGCTGCTGAAGCAGACTCAGGTGAGCCACTTGAAGAACCGATCCCTTCTGATGCGGACATAGAGCAGGCTATCGCTGCTACCGGGGCTGCTACATATTGGATCGTGGCTGACGATCAGCGTGTCGGTGGTGCAGTGGTGGTGATAGATGAAATAAGCAATCAAAACGCATTGTCGTTTTTTTTCATTTCCACCAGCCGGCAGAGCCGTGGGCTAGGGCTGCAAGCCTGGAAAGCAATCGAAAAAGCGTATCCAAATACCAAGTCTTGGGAAACTGTCACCCCATATTTTGAGAAGCGGAACATTCATTTCTATGTAAATAGGTGTGGTTTCAAGATTGTTGAGTTTTTCAACAAGTTTAATCCAGACCCAAACCAGATTCCGCCCCCGGCTGATCAACAAGGCGATGTCGATGACATGTTCCGGTTTGTGAAGAGTATGGACGCTGAAAGCGCCTGATGTCGGGAGGACGCCACTGAATTGCCTGACAATGCGCTGTTGGCGTATCTCCGTTTCGTGCCGCTGGGCATCTTTATGCTGCAGACCAGTTGGACTTTTGCTCGCTTGGGGCCACAACCGGCTTGAGCGGTGAACAGCTTGTGACAGCCTGCCAGCCTTTTCACTGATCGTAATTCACCGCGCTGCCCGCCTTTTTCTGCCTTCCTTGCCCCCTTGTTCCTGGCTCCATCTCGCGTAATGATCGAGCTGACGCAGCAGTGTACTGCGTCTCCCGGTCCCAGGCCGGGGCCAATGATAAGGAGGCGGTATGACGGAGTCTGCGGGGATGCCGCAAGCGTGGCGCAACTGGTCCGGATCGCAGCAGTCGGTGCCTGCTCGCTGGTGGCGTCCGGGCAGCGAGGACCAGCTGGTTGCGCTGTTGCAGAGCTCGAGCGGTGAGGTTCGGGTGACCGGGGCGGGGCATTCGTTCAGTGCGCTGTGCAAAACGGCAGGGAATCTGGTTTCCCTTGAGCATCTGAACGGGCTGGTCTCCCACAACGCTGAACGTCTGACCGCCACCGCGATGGCGGGCACGCCGTTGCATGAATTGGGCTCTTTGCTCTGGCCGCTCGGGCAGGGGCTGATCAATCAGGGCGATATTGATGCGCAGTCGTTGGCAGGGGCGTGCGGCACCTCTACCCACGGTACCGGGTTGGGCCTGGGGGCGTTCTCTGCACTGGTGCGTGGATTGCGGCTGGTGACGCCGAGCGGTGAGGTGATCGACGCTGACTCCTCGCACAATGCGGACATTCTGCAGGCGGGCGCAACCTCGCTTGGTGCGCTGGGCGTGATCACCCGGATTACTCTGCAAAACCGCTCCAGTTATCACCTGGCCGAGCGTGAGTACCTGCTGCCGCTGACTGAGGTGCTGAGCTGTTTTGAGGGGCTTGCGCGGGATAACCGCCACGCCGAGTTTTGGGCGTTTTTCCGCACCGACAGGGCTGTCGTGAAGGTGCTGAACGAGTCAACCGAGCCGCCGACTGCAAAGCCCCGTTTCAATCTGCCCGTCGACAGGGTGCTCGATATCACCTCACGGATTGCCCATGGCGTGGCAGGCGCAGATGCGTTGATGCAGCGGCTGTTGACCGCGCTGCACTCGGAGGTGCGCCGAGTCGGGCGCTCCTACCAGATTTTCCCCAGCCCGCGGGCGTCGCGCTTTAATGAAATGGAATACGAGCTGCCGTTGGCACGCGGACTGGAATGCGTGGAAGAGGTGCTGGCGACGGTCAAGCGTTCATCCTTGCGTACGTTGTTTCCGCTGGAGTACCGCACGGTGGCGGCAGATGAGGCCTGGCTCTCGCCGTTCTACGGGCGTGACAGCGCGTCCATCTCGATTCACCAGCATGTCTGCACGGATTACCGCCCACTGTTCAACCTGGTGGAGCCGATTTTCTGGAAGTACGGCGGGCGTCCCCACTGGGGCAAGCTGCATTCGCTGGATGCGGTGCGACTGGCCGAGCTGTATCCGCGTTGGGATGACGCGAGGCGAGTCCGTGAGCGTCTGGATCCGCAAGGTCGTATGCTCAACGCCCATTTACGCAAGCTGCTGGTGCTGCCATGAGTACGCATGATGCCTATTTCAGCAGGCTGCAGGCGGCGCTGCAGGCGGAGGGTGAGCTGCTGCCGCGGCTGATCGTCGATCTGGATCGGCTGGATCATAACATTGATCAGGCGGTGGCCTTTGCCGCGCAGGCCGGCAAGGCGTTGCGGCTGGTGGAAAAGTCGCTGCCGTCGTTCCAACTGCTTGATTATATTGCCCGGCGAGCGGGTACCCGGCGGTTAATGTCGTTTCACCAACCCTTTCTCAATCTCGACGCCCGGCACTGGCCGGATGCCGACATCCTGCTTGGCAAGCCGCTGCCGGCGGCGCTGGCCGAACGTTTCTATCAGCTGCATCAGGGCGGGTTTGATCCACAGCGGCAACTGCAATGGCTGATCGATTCGTCTGAGCGGCTGCAGCAGTATCTGGCGCTGGCGCAGCGGCGCGGGATTCGTCTGAACGTGAATCTCGAGCTGGATGTAGGTCTGCATCGTGGCGGCATTCCGGAAGGGGAGGCCGGTGCAAGGATGTTGCGTGAGATTTTGCGGACGATCGAACAGTACCCGCAGCACCTGGCCTTTACCGGTTTTATGGGGTACGAGCCACATGTGGCGATGGTGCCGCGCCTGTTCGGATCGCCGGCCCGGTTGCTGGCGCAGGCGATGGCGACCTATCAGGCGCGGGTGGAGCAGGTGCAGCGGGAGGCGCCGGATCTGTGGGCTCAGGCGTTGGCAGCGGACGGTCAGCCGCCGCTGACGTTGAACACCGCAGGCAGCCCTACCTATCGACTGCACGATCAGGAGCAGCTCAGCAACGAGCTGGCGCTCGGCAGCGGGCTGCTCAAGCCTGCGCATTTTGATCTGCCGAGTCTGGCCGATCACTTGCCGGCGCTGTTTATCGCTACGCCGGTGCTCAAACGTGCGCCTTCGCTGAGCCTGCCCGGGCTTGGTCGCTTGCCCCGGCTGCTGTCTCGTCTGTCTGGTCGGGGCCGTGAGGCGATGTTTGTCTACGGTGGCAACTGGCTGGCCGACCCGGTCTCGCCTGGCGGTTTGGCGCCGAGTGCACTTTATGGCAGCAGCTCCAATCAGCAGTTGTTGCTGGCATCCACCAATACGGCGCCGCAGCTTGATGAGCTGGTATTCCTGCGTCCTCGCCAGAGCGAAGCGGTACTGTTGCAATTTGGGGATCTGCTGGCGGTGCGCGGCGGACAGGTCGTCGAGCGCTGGCCGGTGTTTAATGGCTGATTGGCGCCGCAGGTTTGCGCTGGATCACGTCTGCGATGGCTGGTGCCTGCAGCACTGTACTCGGGCGCTAGCATGAATAAACGGTAAACAGGCCGGCTCGGGATGAGCAGTGAGAGAACAGGGAGCGTTGCATGCGAGCAGATCAGGAGGATCGTCCGCGTCGTTCGGGCGGGGCGGGCGCGTCGATTGGCCGGGTGGCGAGCCGGCTGTTCTGGATTGGGGTGGTATTGTTGCTGGTGCATGTTGGCCGCCCGGACTGGCTGCCCGCTGCGCGTGACCAGCTTGTCGCCGCGCTTTCGCTGGTGCCTGCGCAGGTGTCGGTAACTCATACTCCCGAGGAGGCTCCTGCCAAACAGGCCCCCGCCGAGACGCCGCCGCTGGCAGACTCGCAGACCGCTGCGGGGCAGCAGGTTGCCCCGGTCGTCCGGGCCGAGGCACCCGGCGGGCGCCAGACGTCCTTCAATGACGACAACTATGTGCCCCGGCCGCTGGTGAATGTGATGGAGTCGAGTCATGTTCGCCAGTATGCGCAATCACAGCCGCGACGCATTGAACAGCCGCGTCAGCGTGGTCTGAACGGCACGGGGACTGCCACCTTCTACTGGGAGGATGCCCGTGGTCGGCGCAGCCGCTGGCAAACCGCCTACAGCTATCGCAACAGCCTGATCGATACGGCCAGCTTCTGCAGCAACTATCGCCGCGGCTCGATTGACTACCGCACCTGTCGCAAGGGCGCGAAGGCCTGGCTGGGGGAGCGTTGCGGTAACGGCAACCGGGTGGCAGGGGAGCGGCAGCGCATGTACTGCCATGCCCATAGCGGGTTCGGTCTGTAATCGCGGTGCTTTATTCACCCGGTTTGTTGGCTGATATTTCAGGTCTGCCGTTGGGCAGGAGGTGCCTTGCTTTTTGCTGGTGAAGGATTTAGCTTCTGGA
This sequence comes from Halopseudomonas sp. MFKK-1, assembly GCF_027474385.1. Taxonomy (NCBI): domain Bacteria; kingdom Pseudomonadati; phylum Pseudomonadota; class Gammaproteobacteria; order Pseudomonadales; family Pseudomonadaceae; genus Halopseudomonas; species Halopseudomonas sp. MFKK-1. The sequence goes on along the minus strand of NZ_CP114836.1, from coordinate 66,941 downwards.
TCCGAAGCTAAATCACTGGTCGGCGCGACCGACCCGTCATGTCCCAGCAAGAGGCGAGAATAAAGTGAAAACACGTATTACAGAACTGTTCGGCATTCAGCACCCGATCCTCCAGGGCGGCATGCACTGGGTAGGTTTTGCCGAACTGGCGGCTGCCGTTTCCAACGCTGGCGGTCTGGGTACCATTACTGGTCTGACCCAGAAGACCCCGGCCGATCTGGCCAACGAAATCGCCAAATGCCGGGAACTGACCAGCAAGCCGTTCGCCGTCAACCTGACCTTCCTGCCGACCGTCAATGCGCCGGACTACCCGGGCTACATCGATGCCATCGTCAAGGGCGGCGTCAAGATCGTTGAAACCGCAGGCCGCAGCCCGCAGGAATACATGCCGCTGCTGAAAGACGCAGGCATCAAGGTCATTCACAAGTGCACCTCGGTTCGCCACTCGCTCAAAGCCCAGTCCATCGGCTGCGATGCGGTCTCGGTTGACGGCTTCGAGTGTGGCGGTCACCCGGGTGAAGACGATATCCCGAACATGATCCTGCTGCCGCGCGCTGCCGACGAGCTGGAAATCCCGTTTGTTGCTTCCGGCGGTATGGCTGACGGCCGCTCGCTGGTTTCGGCCATGGCGCTGGGCGCTGAAGGCATGAACATGGGTACCCGGTTCATCGCCACCAAGGAAGCGCCGGTTCACGAGAACGTCAAGCAGGCGATTGTCGCGGCTTCCGAGCTGGACACCCGTCTGGTCATGCGCCCGCTGCGCAACACCGAGCGCGTTCTCAACAACGCGGCTGTTGAGCGTATCGTCGAGAAAGAGAAGGCACTGGGCGACAAGCTGACCTTCGCCGATATCATCGATGAAGTTGCCGGTGTCTATCCACGCATCATGCAGAACGGTGAGATGGATCTGGGCGCCTGGTCCTGCGGTATGGTGGCCGGCCTGATTCATGACATTCCGAGCTGTGAAGACCTGATCGAACGCATCATGAAGCAGGCCGAAGACATCATTCGCGCCCGTCTGGTGTCGATGCTGTAATCGGATTGCCGCCTGGCATTGTGCCGGGCGGCGTCCCTGTCAGGACGTTGCTATGCCGACCACCCACATCGACTGCAGTGTTGTGAAAACCGCCGAGATCATCGGCGAGTGGTGGTCGCTGCTTATTCTACGCAATGCCTTTCATGGCATGCGTACCTTCGATGCTTTCCAGCGCCAGCTGGACATCTCCAGCAGCGTGCTCAGCGCCCGGTTGAAAAAGCTCACCGAGGCGGGCGTGCTGCAGAAAGTGCCATCGGCGGCTGACGGGCGCTCGTTCGAGTACCGCCTGACGCCCGCTGGCATGGACCTCTATCCGATCATTATTGGCCTGATGCAGTGGGGCGAGAAGTGGCGCCCCAACGGCAAGGGTGACCGCATGCTGCTGCTGGAAAAGGCGAGCGGTCTGCCCATTCGGGGAGCGGAGGTATTATCGGACGATGGTCGCCCGCTCAAGGCCTGGGAGGTCGAAGTGCAGGCCGGGCCCGGCGCTGATGACTATGTGCGTCAGTTGGTCGGCGAGGCCTGACTGGCGCACGATTTCGCCTGTTCGGGGTGGGCATCGGCGCTTACTTGGGTATCATTTGCCGACGCTCCGCGTGCTGCGCGGCCCCCTCACAGTCACAGGGATGGTTAATCAATGAAAGCTACCTCACTGCTTGCGCTGGGTCTGACCGGTGCCTTGCTCTCCGCGCCGTTGCAGGCGGTTACCGAGTACGACAAGAAGGGCGACCTGCGTACCCAGATCACCCAGTGGATCAATCAGGCGCTCAACGGTGATGCCCAAGCCCAGCGGGAACTGGCGCAGCGTTTCTACGATGGTGACGGTGTCGAGCAGGACTACGCCAAGGCCTTCGAGCTCTACAGCGAAGCGGCTGCCCAGGGGGATGCCGAGGCCCAGTTCTCCGTAGCCTACATGTACGACATGGGTGAGGGCGTCGAACTGGATGACCTCAAGGCCATCGAGTACTACACCCTGGCCGCCGAGCAGGGTAACGCGGCTGCCCAGTTCAACCTGGCGCTGATGTACGACGAGGGCGAGGGTGTGCCGGTGGATGACCTCGCCGCCATTGAGTGGTACCTGCGCGCGGCAGAGCAGGGCCACGCTGACGCGCAATACAATCTGGCACTCATGTACGACGAGGGTGAAGGTGTGCCGGTCAATGACAGCAAGGCCGCCGAGTATTACCTGATGGCGGCTCAGCAGGGCCACGCCGATGCCCAGTACAACCTGGCGCTGCTGTACGACCTGGGCGAGGGTGTGCCGCTGGATGACCGCGAGGCCATTCGCTGGTACACCGCTGCGGCCGAGCAGGGTGATGCCGCCGCGCAATACAACCTGGCGATCATGTACGACGAGGGCGAAGGCGTGCCGGTGGATGATCGGCGTGCTATCGGGTGGTACCGCAAGGCCGCCGAGCAGGGGCACACGGATGCCCAGTACAACCTGGCGCTGATGTACGACGAGGGTGAAGGCACCAAGGTGGACGATGCCGAGGCCATCAACTGGTATACCTTTGCCGCCGAGCAGGGGCATGCCAAGGCCCAGTACAACCTGGCGCTGATGTACGACGAAGGGGAAGGTACCGCCGAGGACAATCAGGCAGCGATCAAGTGGTACACGGCCGCGGCTGAGCAGGGCGAGCGTAATGCCCAGTACAACCTGGCGATCATGTACGACGAAGGCGAAGGCACCCGCGAGGATAACGGCGAGGCGATCAAGTGGTACACCGCTGCCGCCAGTCAGGGTGAGGCAAGCGCCATGTTCAATCTGGCCATCATGTATATGAACGGCGAGGGCATTCGTACCAACAATGCGATGGCCTACATGCTGTTTGCACTCAGTGCCGGGCAGGGGCTTGAGGGAGCGCGGGAGGCGCGTGACGTGATGGCCGAGGAACTGAGTGCCAGCCAGCTCAAGACGGCCCGGCGTGCTGCCGCCGAATGGACGGTCGGTGAGGCGCTGCCCTCACTCTGAGCACTGTCGTTGTCTTATTCATGCCGTGAATAAGTTTTATCAGTTTGGCGGGGGTCCAATCCGGACGCAATTTGCGTACTGTATCGGTCCCCGCAGAACGGCCGGTGGGCCGCCTTTGCACACCGAACAGTCTTTGCACTTCATCTTGCTCACATTATCCGGAGGTAGCTGACATGGCTGCGTTTGAAGATATCAAGAAAGTTGGCGTTATCGGCGCTGGCACCATGGGTCGCGGCATCGTGATGAACTTCGTCAACGCCGGTTACCCGGTCACCTGGCTGGACGTCAATGGCGAGATGCTGGAGAAGGGCCTGGTCGAGATCGCCGCGGTCTACAAGCGCTCGGTTGCCCAGGAGCGTTTTGACGATGCCGAAGCGCAGGCGCGTGTTGCCCGTATCAGCACCACCCAGGACTACGCAGATCTGGCCGACATGGACCTGGTGGTTGAAGCCGTCTATGAAAACATGGATCTGAAGAAAAAGATCTTCGCCGAGCTGGACAAGGCGGTTAAGCCGTCCGCGATTCTGGCCACCAACACCTCCTATCTGGATATCGACGAAATCGCGTCCGCGACCCAGCGTCCGACCCAGGTTCTGGGTCTGCACTTCTTCAGCCCGGCGCACATCATGAAGCTGCTGGAAGTCGTTCGTGGCAAGGCTACTGCCCAGGACGTCATGGACGCCTGCCTGGCTGTTGGCAAGAAGATCGGCAAGGAAGCAGTCCTGGCCGGCAACTGCCACGGCTTTATCGGCAACCGCATGCTGGAAAAATACTCCCGCCAGTCCCGCGAAGTGGTACTGGAAGGTTCCACCCCGTGGGAAGTCGACCAGGCGCTGCAGGGCTTCGGCATGGCGATGGGCCCCTACCGCATGTACGACGTCGTGGGTGTTGACCTGGGCTGGCGTTCCCGTCAGCTGGCCGGCATCGGTCGCGGCGAGCCGATCGTGTGGCTGGACAACAAGCTGTGTGAAATGGAGCGTTTCGGTCAGAAGAGCGGCCACGGCTTCTACAAGTACGAAGCAGGCAGCCGTCAGGCGATCCACGATCCGGAAACCGACATGATGGCCCGTGAAGTGGCTGAAGAAGCCGGCTACACCGCCCGTGACGTATCTGCCGAGGAAATCGTGACCCGTTGCATCCTGGCGCTGGTCAACGAAGGTGCGCGCATTCTGGACGAAGGCTTCGCCGAATCCGCTGAAGACATCGACCGCGTTTACCGCTTTGGTTACGGCTTCCCGGCTGACCGCGTAGGTCCGATGGCGTACGCCGACAGCCTGGGTCTGGACAAGGTGCTGGCCGAAATCCGCGCGCTGGAAGCCGAGCGTGGCGAGTTCTGGAAGCCCGCTGCCGGTCTGGTCAAGCTGGCCGAAGCTGGTGGTCGCTTCACCAAGGCCTGATCGAGCTGATTAAAAAAGCCGCGGCAGCTTGCGCTGTCGCGGTTTTTTTTGATTTTTCACAGAGGTCGAGCGGGCTGGCGGGACAACGGCGGACACGCTGCGCTTGGTTCGCCCTGCGGGCTGGCGCCCTAGCTTAGGGTGGACTAAGCCGAAGGCGTGTCCATCAGAGCGGCATCAGGCCAACACAGGTGTCCGCCGATCAGGCGTCGCCTTGTTACTTGTGGCTCACCGGTATGCCGGTCACGGTCTGGCCGTTGACGGTCGCTTCCTTGAGCATGATCTGATAGTGCTGGCCGTCGGTTTCGATCTGGCTCAGGCGCACCAGCAGGTAGTTCCAGTCCTTGGCAAACCACAGAGTGGTTTCGCGGCGGGCGTCGGGCTCGCGTACCCGTTCAACCTCTACCGCATCAAACTGTCCGGCTTTGGTGGTGACCCGTTCTTCGCCAACCACTCGGAACGCGTATTCTTCCACTTCATCGCCGTCGACTACGCGGTAGGTCATGTCTGTCTTGCCGGCGGCCAGATCCGCCTGCAGCGCAAGCTGGTAGGTAGTCTTGTCGAGCAGGCCGGGTTCGGTTGGCAGGCTGAACGATTCACCCTTGTAGGTGCCGGTCACCTGCGCCTGGGGCCAGTCGAAGTGCTGCAGGATTTCCTTGCCCCGGCCCAGGCCGCGACGCTCGTAGTGATACGTCAGTGGTTGAATCCGGTCGTCGGCTACCCGCAGCGTGCTTTGCTCGGTCAGCCGGGCAACAAACATGCTGGCACTGAAAGACAGGTTCCAGCTGCCGTCATCATTGGCTTGCAGGCTGTGAATGGCTTCGCCGTTGACCGGAATGTTTTTCATGTCGGCGGCGTAGCTGGCGCTGAACGGCTGCAGCTCGATAGCGCCGGCGGCACTGGCACTCAAGCCGAGGAGCAGGGCCGCGAGGGGCTTGATGAATCGATTGTGCGTTATCTTTTTAATAGTCGTGTTGGCATGCATCTGGTCTTTTCTCATCTGCCGGATTCGATGTCTTCCAGTCTTAACCCGCTGGGCGGAATGGGCGTGCCATCGAGGCATGCCTGATCCCCTTCCAGGCGCAGGCGCCCGGTTGCAAACCAGCGCGCCGCGAGCGGGTACAAAGCGTGTTCCTTTACCTGTACGCGGGACGCCAGACTGGCGGCATCGTCGTCAGGATGAACGGTTACGCGTCCCTGTATGACTACCGGACCGCCATCAAGTTCTTCGGTGACGAAATGAATACTGGCCCCGTGCTCTTCATCACCCGCATCCAGTGCCCGCTGATGGGTCTGCAGGCCCTTGTGGCGGGGCAGTAGCGAGGGGTGAATGTTGAGCAGCCTGCCACGGTAATGTGTCACAAAGTCGGCAGTGAGAATGCGCATGAAGCCGGCGAGCAGCACCAGATCCGGCTGAAAGGCGTCAATTTCAGCGATCAGCGCCCGATCAAAGGCTGCCCGATCGGCAAACTCGCGGTGGTCGAGGGCACGGGTCTGGATGCCGGCGTTGCTGGCGCGTACCAGTCCATAGGCCTCGGCCTTGTTGGAAATGACTGCAACGATCTCGGCTGGCGCGTCGGCGCCGGCGAGATCGTCGATCAGTGCCTGCAGGTTGGTGCCTGACCCGGAGATCAGGACAACAATACGGCTGCGCACGATATTAGTTGCCGTGCTGCAGAACAACCGCTTCGGCGCCGTCCGCGCCGCTGGCGATACGGCCAATCACCCAGGGCTGCTCGCCAGCGTCGCGCAGGCTTTGCAGAGCGGCTTGGGCCTGTTCCGCAGCCACACAGATGACCATGCCCACGCCGCAGTTCAGCACGCGGTGCATTTCGGTTTCGTCAACATTGCCCTGCTCCTGCAGCCAGTTGAACACGGCCGGACGCTGCCAGCTGGCCAGATCAATGATTGCTTGCGAGCCTTCCGGCAGAACGCGCGGAATGTTCTCCAGCAGGCCACCACCGGTGATGTGGGCCATGGCTTTCACGGCGCCAGTCTGCTTGATCAGTTGCAGCAGGGCCTTGACGTAGATGCGGGTCGGCGCCATCAGCAGTTCGCTCAGTGGCTTGCCGTCGAGCTGGGTGCTGTGGATGTCGATACCGGCGACTTCGATGATCTTGCGGATCAGCGAGTAACCGTTGGAGTGCGGGCCGGAAGACGGCAGGGCGATCAGGGTGTCGCCGTCGATGACCTTGCTGCCGTCGATGATGTCGGCCTTTTCGACCACACCAACGCAGAAACCGGCCAGATCGTAGTCTTCGCCTTCGTACATGCCGGGCATCTCGGCGGTTTCGCCGCCAACCAGAGCACAGCCGGCGAGTTCGCAGCCGGCGCCGATGCCGGTTACAACCTGGGCGGCAACGTCCACGTTCAACTTGCCGGTGGCGTAGTAGTCGAGGAAGAACAGCGGCTCGGCGCCACAGACCACCAGGTCATTGACGCACATGGCAACCAGGTCGATGCCGATCTGGTCATGCATGTTCAGGTCCATGGCCAGACGCAGCTTGGTGCCGACGCCGTCTGTGCCGGAAACCAGTACCGGCTGGCGGTAGCCTTCGGGAATTTCACACAGGGCGCCGAAACCACCCAGGCCGCCCATTACTTCCGGACGCGCGGTGCGCTTGGCAACGTGCTTGATACGGTCGACCAGGGCGTTACCGGCGGCGATGTCCACACCGGCGTCTTTGTAGCTGATCGAGGGTTTGGAAGGCGTCTGGCTGCTCATGAGCGGATCTCGAACTGTGAAAAAAAGGATAGGTCTCGACACGCCTTGGTTGCTGTGCGGGCAGGCGCTTTCGAATAGCGGCATAGTCTACCAAGTCATGCCCGGCAGAGCCATGCCGAACGCGGTCTGCCGACGTGCTGCGTGCCTTGCGCGGCGCTGGCCTGCGGCAAGCCGGTTGCCGCGCCTGCAAGGCTTGTTTAATGTAGCGGGTCAAAACCTTCGCAGCGTCATGGCTGTGAGAACGCCCAGCTACCCTGACGGAAGTGTTCATGCCTCTGTTGCGCAACGCCTGTATTGGCCTTTTCTCTCTCTGTCTGCCCCTGCTGTCGCAGGCTGCAGTCGTTGAATCCTTGTACCAGGTTGATGTGCCGCCGCGCGCAGAGGCTGATCAGGCTGCCCAATTGCAGGTGGCCGCGCAGGTGATGCTGGAGCGGCTTGCCGGTGCAAACGCCAAAGTCGACAGCGGCCCGCTGGCCGAGATTCTGGCGCAGCCTGGCCAGGTGACCAGACAGATTGGCTCGCTGGGTGAGGATGGGGCGCTGCGTGTCGAGTTTGACCCGCTTCTGCTGCGCGACGCGCTGGGCAAGGCGAAGGTGCCGGTACTGGGTCGCAATCGGCCCGGCATACTGGTCTGGGCGGTAGAAGGCGACGCTTACAGTCAGGATTTTTTGGCTGCCTCAGGCGAAATGGGGCAGGCATTGCAGACTGCGGCCCGGTATCGGGGCGTGGTGCTGACTCAACCACTGGCCGATCTGCAGGATCGTGCCGGTGTCAGCGAACAGGATGTGCTTGATGCCGATCAGGCGGTGCTGGCAGAGGCCAGCCAGCGTTACGCCAGCGAGGGCGTGCTGGCGCTGACAGTCGCTCGGGAGGACGACAGCTGGGCGCTGAGCTGGACCTTCTGGCTCAATGATCGCAAGCTGACCGGCAAGGCTGAGAATCCGGATCCGCTGGCCGTGGCCGACGAGCTGATGCGGGCAGTAGCCGCCGAGGTACACCAGCAGTATGCGGTGGGTGGCGTATCCAGCGCTGCGCCGGTAGCGGGCTGGGTGCTGGAGGTCAGCGGCATCAACAGTATTGATGCCTTTGCCGATCTGCAGCGCACCTTGCAGCAGTTGGGCATGGAGACGCTGCCAAGTCTGTTGTCGGTGCAGGACGATCAGGTACGTTTCCGCGTCGACTTTGCCGGCGACCGTGCCCAGCTTGAGCGCATGTTGATGCTGGACCAGCGCCTTGTCGAGGTTGATGCTCCCGAGGTCGAAACGGCGCCGACCGAGTCGCTGGCTGAAACGGCGCCGTCTTCAGCGGAGGCGGCAGAGCAGGGCGATACCCTGTATTATCGCTGGCGCTGAGCGCAGGTCGCGCTTGGGCGGCCTATCCAGAGGCTTTTAAGGACGACACCATGACCTCGGACTATCGCTGGTACTGGGCCGCTGGCCTCGCGGCGCTGCTGGCACTGATCTATTTTCTGCAGCCCATTCTGGCGCCTTTTCTGATTGGCATGCTGCTGGCTTACCTGGGTGACCCGCTGGTTGATCGACTGGAAGCGCGCGGGTTGTCCCGCACCCTCGGCGTAGTTGTGGTCTTTGCTGTGGTGACGGGCATATTGATCGCGGCGCTGCTGATACTGATTCCCCTGCTGGGGCACCAGATCGCCACCCTGCGCTCGAATGTGCCAGCGATGATCGACTGGTTTCACAGCGCCGCCTTGCCCTGGGTTGAAGCACGGCTTGGTGTGCAGGTCTCTGACTTCAGGCTCGATAGCGTGCGCGAGAGTCTTGCCGACAATCTCGGCAAAACCGGTGGCGTGCTGGCTACGGTAATTGCGCAGGCCACCCGTTCGACCATGGCGCTGGTCACCTGGACGGCCAATCTGGTGATGATTCCGGTCGTCGGGTTTTACCTGCTGCGCGACTGGGATGTGATCGTCGCCCGGTGCCGGGAGATGTTGCCCCGTCGTCAGGAGCCGCTGATCGTCAAGCTGCTGGGAGAGTGCGACGAGGTGCTCGGCGCGTTCATTCGCGGCCAGTTGCTGGTTATGACCTGTCTGGGCGTTATCTACTGGCTTGGCCTCTGGCTGGTCGGTCTGGATCTGGCGCTGCTGATCGGGATGCTCGCCGGTCTGGCCAGTATCGTGCCCTACCTGGGCTTTTTTGTCGGTATTTGTGCGGCGCTGATCGCTGCGGTATTCCAGTTTGGTGACCTGTTCCATCTGGTCGCAGTGGTAGCGGTGTTCAGTGTCGGCCAGATGATTGAAGGGATGGTGCTGACGCCGCTGCTGGTGGGTGATCGTATTGGGTTGCACCCGGTCGCCGTTATCTTTGCCATCCTTGCCGGCGGGCAGTTGTTCGGTTTTGTCGGTATCCTGCTGGCGCTGCCGATTGCGGCGGATGTCATGGTGCTGCTGCGCCATGTCTATCGGCACTATCGCGCCTCGGCCGCTTATGGCGAACCGTTGGCGGAAAATTATGAAGTCGACACCGTGCGTGTCGAACTGGATGAGGAAGAGCAGCGCTGATGTCTGCAGGACAACCCGTTCAACTGCCGCTGGGGATTAAACTGAGGGACGAGGCGACCTTCGCCAGCTACTACCCGGGGCCCAATGCCACCGTGCTGGCGGCAACCCGCGCGTTCGCTTCGTTGCAGTCGGCGGTGCCTGAGTGTTGCCTGTTTCTTTGGGGAACCGAGGGTACCGGTCGCACCCACTTGCTGCAGGCGGCGTGTCATGCGCTGGCAGACGAGGGCGGATTGGCCATGTATCTGCCGCTCGATGAGCTGGCTGACGAAGGTCCGCTGCTGCTGGAAGGGATGGAGTCGGTCGACTTGCTGTGTCTGGACAAGCTGGAGGCAGTGGTCGGCAGGCCTGACTGGGAAGAGGCGCTGTTCCATCTCTACAACCGCCTGCGTGAGCAGGGCGGTCGACTGCTGGTGGCTGCTGCGGCTGCACCCAGAGCGCTGGGGCTGAAGCTGCCCGATCTCGAGTCGCGACTGGGGTGGGGGCTGGTATTCCAGCTGCAGCCGCTGGACGATGAGGGCAAGCAGGAGGTGCTCAAGTTGCGTGCGGCCCAGCGCGGCCTGCAACTGGGCGACGATGTTGCTCGCTACATTCTCAGTCGGGGTGCCCGCGGCATGGGTGAGCTGTTTGCTGCGCTAGAGACGCTGGATCAGGCATCGCTGCGCGATCAGCACCGTCTGACCATTCCCTTCGTCAAGCGGGAGATGGGCTGGTAGCCGCAGCTCCCGCGTATCTGCCCGGGCGGCTCCGCTCAGGTTTCCCCTCGCTCGACGCGTTGCGCCTGAAAGCTCCAGCGGATGTAGTACAGCGCCGCAACGAAATACAGCACGCTGAACCCGGCCATGAACAGCCCGTAGCCCAGGCGTCCGGGCTGAAAGCAGATCAGCACGCCCTGAATGAAATACAGGTTGATGGCAAAACTGAGCCAGGCGTGGGTGCGCACGTGGCCGGTGATAATGCCGGGCAGGAAGATCAGCAGTGGCAGCAGCTGAACGCCAATGATAATCACCGGATTGGCGCCGTGCAGATCGGCCACCAGCAGGTTGTAGCCGAGCATGCCAAGCACCAGTCCGGCATAGCCGACCAGCGCGATCAGCCGGCTGACGCGGCAGCGCGGTTGCAGGTAGGCCAGCGACGGCAGGGGTTTTTTCTCTCTAGCCACCGATCTGTGCTCCTGCTGCCAACTGGCGGGTGATGCTGCCGACCCGTTTGCCGAGTGCGCGGCACAGCTGGCTTTCGTGGTTATCGAGCCGGCGTTCGCCCTGTGCGCCGGCATGGTGGCTGGCGCCGTAGGGCGTGCCGCCGCCGCGGGTTTCGGTCAGCGCACTTTCGCTGTACGGCAATCCGACCAGCAGCATGCCGTGGTGCAGCAACGGCAACTGCATCGACAGCAGCGTGGCTTCCTGGCCGCCATGCAGGCTGGCGGTGGAGGTGAATACCGCAGCCGGTTTGCCGTTCAGGTTGCCGGCCAGCCACAGGCTGCTGGTGCCATCAATAAAATGCTTGAGCGGGGCAGCCATGTTGCCGAAGCGGGTCGGGCTGCCAAGAATTAGTGCCGAGCAGTGCTTGAGGTCGTCGCTGGTGCAATAGACGGCGCCATCTTCCGGCACCGGTGGCAGACTGGCTGTGGTCTCGGGCGCAACCGGCGGCACCGTGCGAACCCGCGCCTCGATACCGCTCTGCTCGACACCCTCGGCAATCAGTCGCGCCATCTCGGCGGTTGCGCCATGACGGCTGTAATACAGCACTAGAACGTACCCGGACTGGCTCATGCGAACAGCTCCAGCACGCGCTCGGGCGGGCGCCCGACAACCGCCTTGCCGTCATGGATGACGATCGGACGTTCGATCAGCTTCGGGTAGTCGACCATGGCCTGCACAAGCTGCGCTTCGCTCAGCTCGGGGTTGTCCAGATTCAGTTCCTTATACGGATCTTCGCCCTTGCGCATCAGTTCGCGGGCGCTGAGCCCCAGGCGTTCGAGCAGGTCAACCAGGGTGGCGGCGTCCGGCGGGGTTTCCAGATAGCGAACAATGTCGATCTCGGTACCACGCTGCTCGAGCAGTTCCAGTGCCTGACGGGATTTGGAACAGCGCGGATTGTGAAAGATGGTAGTGGTCATCGGGAGGTGCTCCGTGTGACGGTGGCCTGAGTCAGGGTTGGGGGGTATTCTAAGCGTTAATGCCTCGGGCTGTCAGGGAGATGGAATGCCGCGCCAACTGAATCTGTTTCTGCATTTCGTTCGTTATCTGGTGCGCCGCTTTCTCGAAGACAATTGCATCAAGAATGCGGCCGCATTGACCTATACCACGCTGTTTGCGGTGGTGCCGGTCATGACGGTGGCCTACGCCATGCTGGCGGCGATCCCGGCGTTCGATCAGGTGGGCGGGCAGGTTGAGGCGTTCATCTTCAAGAATTTTTTGCCTGCCAGTGGCGAAGCGTTGCAGCGTCATTTGAGCGAGTTTTCGACCCAGGCCCGGCAGCTGACCGGTGTGGGTGTTGCGTTGTTGATGATTACCGCGTTGCTGATGCTGGTGAACATCGAAAAGGCGTTTAACGCCATTTGGCGGATTCGCCAGCCACGCCGGGGCCTGTCGAGCTTTCTGCTCTATTGGGCGGTGTTGAGTATCGGGCCGTTGTTGCTCGGTGCCGGCTTTGTCGTCAGTACCTATATCGCTTCCATCTCGCTGTTTCAGCAGGGCGCACTCTTGGGGTCGGTCTGGAGTCAGGTCCTGCTGTTGCTGCCAGTCCTGCTCAGCATCGCTGCCTTTACGCTGATCTTTGTTGCGGTGCCCAACACCCGCGTGCCTCTGCGCTATGGTCTGGTCGGTGGCGTGTTTGTTGCGCTGCTGTTCGAGGCGGCCAAGGCCTGCTTTGGGGTCTACGTCAAACTGTTCCCCGGTTATCAGCTGATTTACGGTGCGTTTGCCGCAGTGCCACTGTTTCTGCTGTGGATTTATGTCAGCTGGCTGATCATCCTGCTGGGCGCCGAGCTGGTCAGTAATCTGGGTAATGGTCATGCCTGGCGTCGCCCGGAGTATCCGTGGATGATCAATCTGCTGGTGCTGTTGCGGGTTTTTCTCATCGCCCAGCAGCGCGGGGAGCAGGTGGACCAGGCACGGGTCAACGCCGCCGGCTGGGTGATGCACGAGGAGTTGTGGCTGCAGCTGACCGATTGGCTGGAGGGTGAGCAGGTCGTGACTCGAACTCAGAATGGCAGCTTTGTACTCTGCCGGGATCCGGACACGCTGGAGCTGAACCGGCTTCTGGAGCGTATGCCGGTGCCCCCGGTTACCCATGAGGAGCTGCCAGCGGCGCTGCCGGCGGGCGAGGACTGGTATCCGGCTTTCAGTGAAGCGCTGGCGGAGGCGGATCAGGCGCGCAGGGCGCGGCTGCAGGGGAGTGTACGGCAGTGGCTGCTGGGCGACTCCCTTTCGGCCGCTGTGCCGGCCGCTGTTTCGGCGAAGAAGGAGACCACATGACACTGTGCAGATTTATGCTGTTGCTCAGCGCCGCGCTGCTGCTGAGCGGCTGTGATCGTTCGGTTGGCTGGCTTGATCATCAGGGCGTGGCGCTGGACCGGGAGCAGCTGCAGGGCCAGCGCGTGCTGGTCAATTTCTGGGCCGAGTGGTGTGCACCATGCCGGGATGAACTGCCGGAGCTAAATCGTCTGGCCGCCGAGTTGCCGCGCGGGGGGGTTATCGGCATTGATTATGATGGCGCCACTGGTGAGCAGTTGCAGGCGGTTGTCACGCGAATGGATATTCGCTTTCCGGTGCTGGGAGCCGAGTTTGCCAGTGCCTACGGTCTGCCGCGCCCACAGGTGCTGCCGACAACCTACTTGCTGGATGGCGAGGGCGCGATCCTGGCTACATTGCAGGGGCCGCAGCATTACGATGACTTGAAGCCGTTGATGGCAACCGAAGCGGGGGAGTGAGCGATGAGTGATATCTGTCTGCAAGGGCGGGTAGTGGGCAAGGTGCAGGGAGTCGGCTTTCGTCAGGCGACGGTGCGCGAGGCTTCACGTCTGGGGATCAGTGGCTGGGTGCGTAATCAGTCGGACGGCAGCGTCGCGGTGCTGCTGTGTGGAGCCGAGGATGCGCTGGAAGCGATGTCCGGCTGGCTGCAGCGCGGCCCGGCGCGCGCAGAGGTTGAGCGTGTCGAGCTGGAAGCCTGCGTCTGGCAGGACATAGCCGGCTTTGTTCAGCTCTGATTCAGTCCTTGACGTACCAGTAGCTGTACCAGTAATCGAGTACGCGGTCGGGGTAGCGGTTGCTTCCCAGACTGCCGTTGTAGCGCGCCAGCGCGCGACGCAGGTTGCCATTCTCCTTGTCCAGATAGAACTTGAGGATGGTGCAGCCGTATTGCAGATTGGTCGCCAGATCAATCAGGTTATCGTCCGGCCGACCAATCTCCGCTTTCCAGAACGGCATGACCTGCATGACGCCCTGGGCCCCAACGGACGACAGCGCATAGGGATCGAACAGGCTTTCGGCGTGCATCACGGCAATCACCAGATCCGGCTTTAGTCCGGCGCGCTTGGCGGCCTGGTGAGCCAGTCGCAGCAGTCGCAGCCGTGCCTGCTCGTCGGGGATGAAGGGGGCCATGCGGGTCGACATGTCGAGTAGCCAGACTTCGGCGTCAAAGCGATCCTGGAAACTGTCGGCACTGGCAATGGTGCGCATCAGCTCGGCGCGCAGCTCGGGGTCTACCGGTGTCGGTTCGGTCGACGCCTGGAGCTGACTGCACGCCAGCCAGCTCAGGAGAAACAGCACCATCCCTGGGCGCATGCCTTACTCCTGATGCTGCAGACTGTTGTCGAGGGCCTGGATGAACTCGCCCTGAAGGTGCGGGTCGCCAGTGGTCAGCAGAATCAGCATGTTCTCCAGCTGACTGGCTTCTTCCTTGAGTCCCAGCTCGCTTAACCGGTGAATGCGCTTGACCCACTGCTCTACGTCGTCTTCCTCAAGGTTGTCGTAGATCAGCTCCGAGGCTTCATGCAGTACCGTGCGTAACTCGCGGTCAACCAGCAGCACTGCTTCGGCGTGGACTTCTGCGCTGGCGCGCGCGTCGAACTCAATGGTGCGGAGCTGATCGAAGTCGACGGGTACGATGTCTTCGTCAAGCAGGTTGAGACGGAACGTGCCTTCGCTGTCTGTCTCGCGCTGGACCTGCAGCTCACCGAGCTGGATATCCACCGTGCGGTTCGCCCAGGGCAGACTCTGATACTGACGGTGCTGGTCCAGCAGGGTGCCACCGGCATCGTACTGGCTGACCCGGAACAGCCGGTTTTCGCTGATGCGAATGCTGCGATGTGGCGTGTCGAGTACCCGGGGCTCGCCGGTCTCGATATGCAGGGTGTGGCTGAGCAGCTCGCGTTCGATATGGCCGGACGCGGGTTCTTGGGGTTCGTTTACGCTGCAGGCTTGCAGTGTGGCCAGCAAGGCGCTGGCCCACAGCAGGCGACTGCCGGTAAGGGCATCCAGTCGGCGCGGCATCATTTTCCCTGAATGCGCTCCAGCAGATAGTTCAGCATCTGATCGGCAGCCACGCTGGTGGCGTCCTGATCGCGACGATACTTGTACTCTAGCTGGCCTTCAGCCAGGCCGCGGTCGCTGATGACCACGCGGTGCGGAATGCCGATCAGGTCCATGTCGGCAAACTTGACGCCGGGGCTGGTTTTCTTGTCGCGGTCATCCAGCAGTACCTCAACGCCGGCGGCCTGCAGGCCTTCGTAGAGTGCCATGGTCGCCTGCTGTACGGCTTCGGAGCTTTCCATTTTCATCGGGATCAGGGCAACCTGGAACGGCGCCAGGGCGTCCGGCCAGAGAATGCCGCGGTCGTCGTAGTTCTGTTCGATAGCGGCGGCCACCACGCGGGAAACGCCAATGCCGTAGCAACCCATGATCAGGGTCTGGCTCTTGCCCTGCTCGTTGAGCACGGTGCAGTTCATTGCCTGGCTGTACTTCTGGCCCAGCTGGAAGATGTGGCCCACTTCGATGCCGCGCTTGATCACCAGTGTGCCGTTGCCGTCCGGGCTGATATCGCCTTCGACGACATTGCGCAGGTCGGCAACCCGGGTGTACTGGGCGTCACGTTCCCAGTTCACGCCGGTGTAGTGCTTGCCGTCGACGTTGGCACCGCAGACGAAGTCCGCCAGATGAGCAGCGCTGTGGTCGGCAATGACGGTGATCGGCAGCTTGACCGGGCCAATGGAGCCGGGCTTGCAGCCAATGGTAGAAACAATTTGCGCTTCGCTGGCGAAGGTCAGCGGCGCGTGCACTTCGGGCAGATGCTCGGCCTTGATCTCGTTCAGCTCGTGATCGCCGCGCAGTACCAGCGCCACCAGCGGCTGGGGTTTGCCTTCCTCTTCGCTGCCAAGCACGATCAGGGTCTTGACCGACTGCTCGGCCGGCACCTTGAGAAATTCGCTGACCGCAGCGATGGTCAGCTGGTCCGGGGTATCGACCAGTGTCATCGGCTGGCTGGCAGCCGGGCGTTCGCCCTGCGGCAGTTGAGCGGTGGCCTTCTCCATGTTGGCGGCGTAGCTGCCGGTGTCGGAGAAGATGATCGCGTCTTCGCCAGAGTCTGCCAGCACGTGGAATTCGTGCGAGCCTTCACCGCCGATAGAGCCGTTGTCGGCGACTACCGGGCGGAATTCCAGGCCCAGGCGGCTGAAGATGTTGCAGTAGGCCTGGTACATGCCGTCGTAAGTCTGCTGCAGCGACTCCTGGGTCAGATGGAAGGAGTAGGCATCCTTCATCAGAAATTCACGGCCGCGCATCAGGCCAAAACGTGGACGAATTTCGTCACGGAATTTGGTCTGGATCTGGTACATGTTGATCGGCAGCTGCTTGTAGCTGGTGATCTCGTTACGGGCCAGGTCGGTGATCACTTCCTCGTGGGTCGGGCCTACGCAAAAGTCGCGGTCGTGGCGATCCTTCAGGCGCAGCAGCTCCGGGCCGTATTGCTCCCAACGACCGGATTCCTGCCACAGCTCTGCTGGCTGGATGGCTGGCATCAGCACTTCCAGGGCGCCGGCCTTGTCCATCTCCTCACGCACTACAGCTTCTACCTTGCGCAGCACTCGCAGCCCCATCGGCAGCCAGGTGTACAGGCCGGAGGCGATTTTGCGGATCATGCCTGCACGCAGCATCAACTGGTGGCTGATGACGGTGGCGTCGGAGGGTGTCTCCTTGAGGGTAGAAATCAGATATTGACTGGTACGCATGGGAAACAGGTGTCCTGATGTGACGGGCAATTTGGGCGGTATTGTACGATTGTGCCGGTAAGCCGTACAGCCCGCGCGGCAGTGCGGTGGGTGAGAGACGCAGAAACAGAAAACCCGGCCGGAGCCGGGTTTTCCCAAGTACCTGGAGGCTTACAGCAGAGTCCAGGTGTAACCAACAATCAGGCGGTTCTCGTCGACGTCGCCGCCGTCGAGGTTGGCATCCTGACGGATGGTGGCGTTACGCCAGCGCACATTCAGACCTTCCAGGAAGCCGTTCTGTACGGTGTATTGCAGCTCGGTGTTACGCTCCCAGCGGGAGTCGCGATCAATGCCGACATAGTCGGTATCGATGCTGCTGCTGGTGATGTAACGGGTCATGAAGCTCAGGCCCGGGATGCCCATGCCGGCGAAGTCGTAGTCATAGCGAGCCTGATACGACTTCTCGTCCTTGGCGTTGAAGTCAAGGTACTGGATGGAGTTGGCCAGATAGATGTCGCCATCGGTGTAGTAGTAGCCAGCATCACCGCGCATCTGCTGGTAGGCAACGCCGAACGCATGGTAGCCGGTGTTCAGGGTAACCGACAGGGACGCTGCCTGGTTGTCTACTTCATCGCCGTCGGTACTGTCTTCGTCGCTGGTGTCATAGTACGCCAGGCTGGTGCTCAGGCTGGTGCCTTCGCTCAGCGGCAGGGTCCAGTCGGCGCCCACGAAGTAGCGATCATAGAAGTCTTCGGCTTCTGCACCGTACAGCGAGACGCTGAGGTTGTCGTTGAAGCTGTAGGTACCGCCAGCGTAGGTCAGGTTCTCGTCTTCACGCAGCGCGCCATCGGTTTCGCTGGAGTCGTTCCTCTCGCTGCGATCAGTCAGGCGACCGGCTTCGACGAACAGACCGTCGATGGAGCTGTTGGTGATGCTGTAGCCCTGGTAGTGGTTCGGCAGCAGACGGGCGTCGTCGTAGTAGGCAACCGGGTTTTCCGGCAGATGGACGCCATAGCGTACAACGGTGTCTTCCAGAATGGCGACTTTCACAGCGCCGCGGATTTCCGAATATTCATCCTTGGCTGAACCGTCATCGTCCAGCTCAAGCAGGCGTGTGCCGGAACGGCCGCGACCGCTGTCCAGCTTGATGCCCTGCATGGCAAGAACGTCGGCACCGAAGCCGATCGGGCCCTGGGTGAAGCCGGACTGGAAGTTCAGCAGGAAGCCGGTAGCGGTCTCGTCTGCCTTGCTCTGGCCGGCAGTGTTGTCACGAAAATCGCGGTTGAAGTAAACAGTGCGGTTGCTCAGGGTGGCGGAAGCGCCTTCCACGAAGCCTTCGCCCTCTGCCATTGCCTGGCTTGCAATCAGGCCGTTGCCAGCGGCAACTGCCAGTGCGAGCGTACTCCATTTAACTGCGTTCTTCATTGGTGTGCTCCTTTGATATAAAGAAATCCTTTAGGCTCTAGCGGCCTGGTTTCTTGTTTTCGCTCTATATTTAAGCACCGATGTGCCAATGGCGAAAGCAAGCGCCTTAAAAAACAGCGTTTTGTCGGGGAATGTCTATAAAATATTGCGCCACAAATGGCGATACCTTGTGTGCATTTTTTTATACGCAGTGTGCGTAAATACCGGAAAAGCGTTTGATTTATCCCTGTTTGAGACGTTTTTAAAGTTTATTGATTCTGAGGCGGATTCGGATGTTTGAATTGCATGCACAGCTGCAGAAGGACTGTGTGGTTGTCGGAGACTTTACGCTCTGTCGTGTTTTGCTGTTGAACGACAGTCAATATCCCTGGTTCATTCTGGTGCCGCGGCGGGCGCAAATGCGTGAGGTATTTGAACTTGCCGACGACGACCGGGCTCAGTTTCATCGGGAATCCGATCGGCTTGCCGCATTGCTGGCGGATAACTTTGCAGCAGACAAACTGAATATTGCTGCCTTGGGTAATATGGTGCCCCAGCTGCATGTTCATCACATTGTGCGATATCAAACGGATCCGGCATGGCCGGCCCCGGTGTGGGGCAAGTTGCCTGTCAAGCCTTATGAAGCCGCGGCGCTGCAAGCAGTTCTGGATAAGGTGAGGATTGCTCTGCGCGGCGAATGCGGGTTCGTTGAGGAGGAAAAATGACGCAGGATCAATTGGTGGCAAGGGTGGATGAGCTGGAAACGCGACTGGCGTTTCAGGATGACACCATTCAGGCGTTGAACGATGCGCTGGCGGCGCAGCAGTTTGAGCTGGATCGCCTGCGCCGCTCGCTGGAGCTGGTGGCCAAGCGGCAGGCTGATCTGGCGGCGCAGATCCCCGGCGACGCCGGGGAGGAAGCACCGCCGCCCCATTACTGAGGCGAAGTGTTCAGCGCTTGCGCTCGTTGAGGATGGTGACATCCTCGGCCTGCAGGCCCTTGTCGCGATTGGCAACCACGTAGGACACGCGCTGGCCTTCCTGCAGGGCTCGATGACCTTCGCCCTGAATAGACCGGAAGTGGACAAAGACATCGCCGCCGTCATCGCGGGTAATAAAGCCGAAACCCTTGCTGGTGTTGAACCATTTGACAGTGCCGTTTTCTCGTCCGCTGCCACCGTTGCTGGATGCTTTGGGCTTGGCTGCCTTTTTGGCCGGTCGCGGGGCGCGTTGAATGGCAGCCAGTTCCTGCACCAGTACGATCAGGGTATGCAGGCAGACGCCGGTAATGGCGGCGCTGAGTGCCCAGATGCTCCAGTCGGCAAACAGCGGGTGGATCAGCAACGCGCCGAACGGGATGCACGCGGAGACGATCAGCAGGGCCGAGCCGACAAGGGCAACGCCGCCGGCCATGCCGCGGTCTGCTGTTCGCTGCTGGGCGAATTGCTGCAGGTTGATCAGGCCGGTCAGAATGGCCAGCAGGCCAGGGTAGCTGATCGGTGCTGACGGGGTCAGGAACGGGACGCTGGCGAACAGGCCGGCCAGCAGGGCGGCAGCACCGATGAAAAGGTGCAAATAACGAAGGGTCTTCAAGAGGCTCACCGTAAATAGAGTGCTGTTGGTATTGTGATCATGCTGCTTGGTGCGGCTCATAGCTTGAGCCGCCGGGGCACTCTAACCTGAAAACGCCCGGCCTCCAAACGGAGTCGGGCGTCCGGTTGCCGGGGCTGTCGACCTGATCAGCTTTCCAGCAGGCTGCGCAGCATCCAGGCAGTTTTTTCGTGGGTTTGCATGCGCTGGGTCAGCAGATCGGCCGTGGGTTCGTCATGGGCCTCGTCACATTGCGGAAAAATACTGCGCGCGGTGCGTACGCAGGCTTCGTGACCTTCGACCAGCAGGCGAATCATTTCCTTCGCTTCCGGTACTCCTTCTTCTTCCTTGATGCTGCTCAATTCGACGAACTGGCGATAGGTACCCGGCGCCGGGAAGCCCAGTGTGCGAATGCGCTCGGCAATTTCGTCGACTGCCAGTGCCAGTTCGGTGTAGTGGGTTTCGAACATCAGGTGCAGGGTCTGGAACATCGGGCCTTTGACGTTCCAGTGAAAATTGTGGGTTTTCAGGTACAGGGTGTAGGTGTCTGCCAGCAGGCGTGACAGGCCTTCAGCGATTTGCGCGCGATCAGTTTCGGTAATGCCGATATCGATTTTCATTTTGGCTCCTTGCTTGTATTGCTGTTTGTACCGCTGCGGCGCTGCTGGATGTGTCGTCGCTGCGGTATATCTCTTTACTCCGATGTCCACCATCGCCAGAGGTTCCCGGGTGCTGTGAGCATGCCGGGGCGGACTCCCTAGCGGGGCAAGTTTCCGGTATAGTATGGCGTTTTGTTTGGGTGCCTTGCGCGTGTACCGTCGCAACGCATCCTATCGCAACGAATTTGCCGACCACAGGAAGCACCATACCATGATGCGTAGCCACTATTGCGGCCAGCTGAACGAATCGCTGGCGGATCAGGAAGTAACTCTTTGCGGCTGGGTTCACCGTCGCCGTGACCATGGTGGGGTCATCTTCCTTGATATCCGTGATCGCGAAGGCCTGGCCCAGGTGGTGTTTGATCCGGACCGCGCTGAAACCTTTGCCAAGGCTGACCGTGTGCGCAGCGAATATGTGGTCAAGGTAACCGGCAAGGTGCGCCTGCGTCCGGAAGGTGCACGCAACGCCAACATGGCGTCGGGCGCCATCGAGGTACTGGGCTACGAGCTTGAGGTGCTGAACGAGGCCGAGACGCCGCCGTTCCCGCTCAACGAATATACCGACGTGGGCGAGGAAACCCGCCTGCGCTACCGCTTTATCGACCTGCGTCGCCCTGAAATGGCCGAGAAGTTGAAGCTGCGTTCGCGCATCACCTCCAGCATTCGCCGTTACCTGGATGACAATGGTTTCCTCGATGTGGAAACCCCGATTCTGACTCGTGCCACCCCGGAAGGTGCGCGTGACTACCTGGTGCCGAGCCGCACCCATGCGGGCAGCTTCTTCGCCCTGCCGCAGTCGCCGCAGCTGTTCAAGCAGTTGCTGATGGTTGCCGGGTTCGACCGTTACTACCAGATCGCCAAGTGCTTCCGCGACGAAGATCTGCGCGCAGACCGTCAGCCGGAATTCACCCAGATCGACATCGAGACCAGCTTCCTCGATGAAAAAGACATCATGGATATCACCGAGACCATGGTGCGCAACCTGTTCAAGGAAGTGCTGGATGTCGAGTTTGGCGAGCTGCCGCACATGTCACTGGCCGAAGCCATGCGCCGTTTCGGCTCCGACAAGCCCGACCTGCGTATCCCGCTGGAGCTGGTGGATGTTGAAGATCAGCTCAAGGACGTCGAGTTCAAGGTGTTTGCAGGCCCGGCCAATGATCCCAAGTGCCGCGTGACCGCGCTGCGCGTTCCGGGCGGTGCGAGCATGCCGCGCAAGCAGATCGACGACTACACCAAGTTCGTCGGCATCTATGGTGCCAAGGGCCTGGCGTACATCAAGGTCAACGAGCGCGCAGCAGGTGTAGAAGGCTTGCAGTCGCCGATCGTCAAGAACATCCCGCTGGACAACATCAATGTGATTCTGGATCGCGTTGGCGCGGTTGATGGCGACATCGTGTTCTTTGGCGCAGACAAGGCGCGTATCGTATCCGAGGCACTGGGCGCGCTGCGTATCAAGCTCGGTCACGATCTGAATCTGTTCACCTGCGAATGGGCGCCGCTGTGGGTGGTCGACTTCCCGATGTTCGAAGAGAACGACGACGGCAGCCTGACCGCGATGCACCACCCGTTCACCGCGCCCAAGTGCACACCTGCCGAGCTGGAAGCCAATCCGGCTGCTGCGCTGTCGCGTGCCTACGACATGGTGCTGAACGGTACCGAGCTGGGCGGTGGTTCCATTCGTATCCACGACAAGACCATGCAGCAGACCGTATTCCGTGTGCTGGGCATCAGCGAAGACGAGCAGCAGGAGAAGTTCGGCTTCCTGCTGGATGCGCTGAAGTACGGCGCGCCGCCGCACGGTGGTCTGGCCTTTGGTCTGGATCGTCTGGTCATGCTGATGACCGGCGCGCAGTCGATTCGTGAAGTGATTGCCTTCCCGAAAACCCAGAGCGCTGCCTGTGTCATGACCCAGGCGCCGGGTGAGGTGGATAACAAGTCGCTGCGTGAGCTGCACATTCGTCTGCGTGAACAGCCCAAGGCTGAGTAAGTTCCTTGTCCCCGCAGTGCCGTTGGCTCGGCGGGGATTCTGTTATCTGGAGTTGGTTTTATGGCCGGTCATTCAAAATGGGCCAATATCAAGCACCGCAAGGCGGCTCAGGATGCCAAGCGGGGCAAGATCTTTACCAAGCTGATTCGTGAGCTGACCGTTTCCGCCAAGGTCGGCGGCGGTAACCCGGCTGACAACCCGCGTTTGCGCGCGGCGGTCGACAAGGCGCTGGGCGCCAACATGACCCGTGACACCATCGATCGCGCCATTGCTCGTGGTGCCGGCAGCAACGATGCCGACAACATGGAAGAGCTGACTTACGAGGGTTACGGTGCCGGTGGCGTGGCAGTGCTGGTCGAGGCGATGACGGACAATCGCAACCGCACGGTCAGCGAAGTGCGTCATGCGTTCAGCAAGTGCGGCGGCAATCTGGGTACCGATGGCTCTGTTGCGTATCTGTTTGCCCGGCGCGGTCAGTTGACGTTTTCTGCCGATGCGGATGAAGAGTCGCTGATGGAAGTGGCGCTGGAGTCGGGCGCGGAAGATTTCGTCACCAACGATGACGGCTCCTTTGACGTGTTCACCAGCTTCGAGGAGTTCGGTGCGGTGCGCGATGCCCTTGAGGCGGCGGGCTTTGCCCCGGAGTCGGCAGAGGTCACCATGGTGCCGTCGACCCAGGCCGAGCTGGATCTGGATACGGCGCAGAAGGTGGTCAGGCTGATCGATATGCTGGAAGATCTGGACGATGTGCAGAATGTCTATTCCAATGCATCGATCTCCGATGACATCATGGAACAGCTGGGTTGAGCCGGCGCATACTGATGCAGGTAAGGGAGGCGCGGGCCTCCCTTTTTTCTATGGCCCGCATGCTGACGGATAACACATGGCGCTGATACTGGGGATTGACCCCGGCTCCCGGATAACCGGTTTCGGTATTGTCCGCCACGCGGCTGGCCGTCAGGAGTATGTGACGTCCGGTTGTATCCGGGTGGGCGATGGTGCCTTCCCGGAGCGCCTGCAGAAAATTTTTCACTATCTGTCGGAGCTGATTGGTCAATACCAGCCTGATGTGGTCAGCATCGAGCAGGTGTTCATGGCGCGTAATCCGGATTCTGCCCTCAAGCTGGGTCAGGCGCGGGGGGCGGCTATCGTTGCTGCGGTCAATGCCGGGTTGGCGGTGCACGAGTACAGTGCGCGCCAGGTCAAGCAGGCGGTAGTCGGCACCGGGGCGGCTGACAAGAAGCAGGTGCAGCACATGGTTACCCAATTGCTGGGTCTGGGCGGTACACCGCAGGCCGATGCTGCCGATGCGCTTGCGATTGCCCTCTGTCATGCCCACATGAGCGGTGTGCAGCAGCAGCTGGGCAATGCCGCGCTGGCGATGCGCGCCGGCCGTGTGCGCCGTCGTTGATCTGACTTTCAGGGAGTAGCACTGGTGATAGGGCGTTTGAGCGGGATTTTGCTGGAAAAACAGCCGCCACATATTTTGCTGGATGTGCAAGGGGTTGGTTACGAGCTGGATGCGCCGATGAGCACGTTTTATCAATTGCCGGCGCTTGGCGAGAAGGTAACCCTGCATACCCATATGGTTGTGCGTGAGGATGCGCAGTTGCTCTATGCCTTCGCTGACAAGCGCGGGCGAGAGCTGTTTCGCGAACTGATCAGGCTCAATGGCGTGGGTCCGAAGCTGGCGCTGGCGCTGATGTCGGGCATGGAAGTTGATGAGTTGGTGATGGCCGTGCAGCATCAGGATGTCAGTGCCCTGGTGAGGGTGCCGGGGGTTGGCAAGAAGACTGCCGAGCGACTGTTGATCGAGTTGCGTGATCGCTTCAAGGCCTGGGACGCGCTGCCGGGTGCAGTGTCTCTGGCGGCCCCGTCGGGTATCGCCAATGCGCCGGTCAAGCCAAGTGCCGACGCGGTCAGTGCGCTGATTGCCCTGGGCTACAAGCCGCAGGAGGCCAGCAAGGCGGTTGCGGCGGTCGAGGAAGACGGGCTGAGCAGTGAAGAGTTGATTCGCCGTGCGCTCAGGGGCATGGTGTAGCGCAGATCCGGTGCAGAACTGGTTGCGTTCCCTTTGAATGGATAAGACATGCTGGAAGAAGATCGCCTGATCGCGGCAACGCCCAGGCAGCAGGAAGAAGTCATTGACCGCGCGATTCGGCCGCTCAAGCTGGCAGAATATATCGGCCAGCCGACCGTGCGTGAGCAGATGGAATTGTTCATCAAGGCGGCCAAGGGGCGTGGCGAGGCGCTGGATCATGTGCTGATCTTCGGGCCGCCCGGTCTCGGCAAGACCACGCTGGCCAATATCATCGCCCAGGAGATGGGTGCCAAGATCAAGAGCACCTCCGGACCGGTGCTGGAGCGCGCCGGTGACCTGGCTGCACTGCTGACCAATCTGGAAGCGGGCGATGTGCTCTTTGTTGACGAGATTCATCGCCTGTCTCCGGTCGTCGAAGAGATTCTGTATCCGGCGATGGAAGATTATCAGCTCGACATCATGATCGGCGAAGGCCCGGCTGCCCGTTCGATCAAGCTGGATCTGCCGCCCTTTACCCTGGTCGGGGCCACCACCCGAGCCGGAATGCTGACCAACCCGCTGCGCGACCGCTTCGGCATTGTGCAGCGGCTGGAATTCTATTCGGTTGCCGACCTGGCAACCATCGTGGCGCGTTCTGCCGCCATTCTTGGTTTGCAGATGGATGACGGCGGCGCGCGCGAGATCGCCCGCCGCTCCCGCGGTACCCCCCGAATCGCCAACCGTCTGCTGCGCCGGGTGCGGGACTTTGCCGAAGTGCGCGGTGCCGGTGTCATCAGCCAGGACGTGGCGGATCAGGCTCTGAACCTGCTCGATGTGGACGAGCAGGGTTTTGATCACATGGACCGCCGTCTGCTGCTCACCATGATCGAAAAGTTCGATGGCGGGCCGGTCGGGCTGGACAATCTGTCGGCGTCTATCGGCGAGGAACGACACACCATTGAGGATGTGTTGGAGCCCTACCTGATCCAGCAGGGGTTCATCATGCGCACGCCCCGTGGTCGAGTCGTCACGCGGCACGCCTATCAGCACTTTGGTCTGAGACTGCCGCCCCGGATGGCCGGGGCGGCAGCCGATCTGTTTGACGATCCGGCGGCGCCGGACGCGTCCTGAAAAAATATTTTGCATTTTGCCAGGAGACCCACTATGCAAAACCCTTGCTTGGCTCTACATTATGCGCGTTGAACGTTCTGGGCCGCCGTTCGAGCTGAAAGCCCGCGTCTACTTTGAAGATACCGATGCCGGTGGCATCGTCTACTACGTCAATTACCTGAAGTTTATGGAGCGTGCGCGGACGGAGCTGGTCCGTACTCTGGGCTTTGATCAAAGCGCTCTGCAGAGAGAAAACGTCATTTTTGTTGTGCACTCTGTCACGGCACGTTACCACGCGCCCGCACGATTGGATGATGAACTTGTCGTAACTGCGACTGTCTTGGAAACCAAGCGAGCAAGTATTCGCTTCCGCCAGAGCGTGACTCGGGCGGGAGAGTTGTTGTGTGAAGGTGAGGTGCTGGTCGCCTGCGTCAGCGCCGACCGCTATCGCCCGAGAGCGATTCCCGAAGTCATGCGTACGGCATTCGAGAACACCGCCCGGGCCGAGATCAACGGGTAATGAGTCAAGATTCGATGGACAAGCGAGGAGTAGCTGAGCGTGCAGGCTGACCAAATGTCGATATGGCACCTGGTGTCCGGCGCCAGTGTGCTGGTGCAACTGGTAATGTTGTCGCTGCTGGCGGCATCGGTGATGTCGTGGGTGCTTATTTTTCAGCGCGGCAGTGTCATGCGCGGGGCCAAGAACGCACTGGATGATTTCGAAGACCGTTTCTGGTCCGGTGTCGATTTGTCCCAGCTGTATCGTCAGGTCACCGGCTCCCCGGATGAGAACTCGGGTCTGGAGCAGATCTTTCGTGCCGGCTTCAAGGAATTTTCGCGCATGCGTCAGCAGTCGGGTGTGGATCCCGATGCGGTGATGGACGCCGTGCAGCGCGCCATGCGTGTTGCGATTTCGCGCGAGGAAGAAAAGCTGGAGCAGCATCTGCCGTTCCTGGCGACCGTCGGTTCAACCAGCCCTTATGTAGGTCTGTTCGGTACCGTCTGGGGGATCATGAACTCGTTCCGCGGGCTGGCGACCGTGCAGCAGGCGACGCTGGCGACCGTTGCGCCGGGTATTGCCGAAGCGCTGGTGGCGACGGCAATCGGTCTGTTTGCGGCAATTCCTGCGGTGGTTGCGTACAACCGCTTCTCCGCCCGTTCGGAAATGCTGATTGGCCGGTACTACACCTTTGCAGAAGAGTTTTCCAGCATTCTGCACCGCCGCGTACACGCACGCGAGGAGTAAGCGAGAGTCGTTATGGGCATGCACATGCAGGGTCGGCGACAAAAGCGCAAACCGGTCGCGGAAATGAACGTGGTGCCGTACATCGACGTGATGTTGGTACTGCTGGTCATTTTTATGGTCACCGCGCCTATGCTCAATCAGGGCGTGAAGGTGGATTTGCCGCAGGTTTCCAGCGAAGTATTGCCGTCGGATAGCACCCAGCAGGTATTGACCCTGTCGGTGCTGGCTGATGGTACCTACTACTGGAACCTGGGCGAGAGCGTGGATACCGAGAATCATTCCGACAGCGTCGTATCGCTGGCCGAAATGACCGAAGGTGTCACCAAGATCATGACCGCCAAACCGGACACGCTGGTCTACATTCGGGGTGACAAGAACGCCAACTATGGCGTGGTTGTGACCGCCATGGGGGCCTTGCAGCAGGCAGGCGTCCCCAACGTGGGTCTGATTACCGAGGCGCCGTGAGCACGCGATATCAACATCGGCCTACGGCGTCCGAGCGCTACTCGACGCCGTTTTTGAAGGCCGCAGGGCTGCATTTGGCGGTGGCGATTCTGCTGTTCGCTTCATTCAGCAGTGCGCCTGAGTTCGAGCCGGCCAAGCCGATTGTGCAAGCCACGCTGGTGCAGCTGGATTCAATGAGTCCGGCTGTGACGCAGACTGAGCAGAAGATTGCCGGCGAGGCGCAGAAGACAGCTGCGCCGCGTCATGAAGAAGAGGCTATGGAAGCCCAGCGTCAGCAGCAGCAAGCGGCCGAAGCTGCCCGCGCTGCCGCGGCCGAAAAGGCCAGGGAGCAAGCCCAGGCAGCCGCTGCAGCGGCGGAACGTCAGGCGCAGGCAGAGGCCGATCGCAAGGCGGCCGAGGCGGCTGCTGCCGCCGAGCGACGCAAGGTTGAAGAGGCGAAAAAGGCCGCAGAAGCTGAAGCAGCCCGGCGTGCCGAGGCGGAGCGCAAGCGCGCCGAAGAAGAGGCAAGGCGCAAGGCGCAGGAAGAGGCTCGTCGCAAGGCTGAAGCCGAAGCCGAGCGCAAGGCAGCGGAGGCAGCGGAGCAGCGTCGTCGCGAGCAGGAGCGTCAGGCCAATGAGCGCCGTGCCCAGGAAGAGGCCAAGGCCCGCGCCCTGAGCGAGTTGCTGGCAGAAGATACGCAGTACCAGATGGCCCAGGCTGATCGCAGTGGTGATCAGGTTGCGGCCAGCTACGACGATGTTATTCGTCGCTATGTCAGCCAGCAGTGGCGCCGCCCGCCGACCGCGCGTAATGGCATGGTTGTTGAGGTGCAGCTGAGTATGCTGCCGACAGGGCAGATCACCGATGTGGTGGTCACGCGTTCCAGTGGGGACGCCGGTTTTGATCAGTCCGCCGTACAGGCGGTCAGAAATGTGGGACGCATCCCGGAAATGCAGACACTGTCACGTGAAAATCCCGCAGCGTTCGATCGCATGTATCGACAGCGTACGCTGCGCTTCAAACCAGAGGATCTGGCATTCTGATGAAGAGACTGACGCACGTACTGGTAGGCCTGGTCGCCCTGTGTTTTACCCAGCTTCTGCTGGCCCAGGGCGCCATCGAGATTACCCGTGGTACCGACAAGGCCACGCCGATTGCCGTGGTGCCGTTTGGCTGGCAGGGCAGCGCGCCGCTGCCGGAAGATATGGCGGACATTACCGCCAACGATTTGCGCAACTCGGGTATGTTTGCGCCGATTCCGCGCGGCAACATGCTCAGCTATCCAACCCGCGACAGCGAAATCAATGCCCGCGACTGGCGCATGATCGGGGCTGACTACGTGGTGGTGGGGCAGGTGTCTGCCACAGGGGCAGATGCGTTTTCGCTGACCTACAGTTTGTACAATGTGGTGCGTGAGCAGGTCGTGCTGACGCGTTCGATCAGTGGTACTCGCACGCAGCTGCGGGATATCGCTCACCATCTCAGTGATGAGGTGTTCAAGGAGCTGACCGGTATTCAGGGCGCCTTCAATACCAAGTTGCTGTACGTGGCGGCCGAGCGATTCTCGGTCGACAACACCCGTTACACCCTGCAGCGCAGCGATTACGATGGCGCGCGTGCGGTGACCCTGTTGCAATCGCGCGAACCGATTCTGAGCCCGAGCTATTCGCCCGACGGTGAACGGATTGCCTATGTATCGTTCGAGTCGCGTCGCCCGGAGATTTATATCCACTATATTCGTACCGGTCGTCGTGAACGGATCAGCAGCTTTGAAGGCTTGAACGGGGCGCCGTCCTGGTCGCCGGATGGCTCGCGTCTGGCTTTCGTGCTGTCGCGTGACGGCAATCCGGAAATCTATGTGATGGATCTGGCGAGCAAGCAGCTGCGTCGGGTGACCAACCACTTCGCGATCGATACCGAGCCGACCTGGATGGGTAACGATACGCTGGTGTTTACCTCCGATCGCGGCGGGCGCCCGCAGATTTACAAGCAGAATTTGAGTTCGGGTAATACCGAGCGTTTGACCTTCGTTGGCAACTACAACGCCAACGCCAAGCTGTCCGTGGATGGCCGCACCATGGTGATGGTGCACCGTCAGGAGGGCTACCGTAATTTTCAGATTGCCACGCAGGATCTTGAGCGCGGCAACCTGAGAGTTTTAACAGAAACGTCACTGGATGAGTCCCCGACGGTCTCACCCAACGGCGTTATGTTAATTTATGCTACCCGTCAACAGGGGCGGGGTGTACTCATGCTGGTATCAACAAACGGGCGTGCACGGTCGGTGATACCGACTCAGTTCAACGACCTGCGCGTACCATCATGGTCCCCATACCTGCCATAGGGCGCACCAACACTAAACCATATGGGGTTAATAGGAGTTCATGATGCAAGTTATCAAGTTTGGCAAAGCTGCTGCTCTGGTTGTTGCTTTCGGCGTTGTTGTTGGCTGTTCCTCCAAGGGTGGTGACACCTCTGGCGCAGTTGATCCGAACGCTGGCTACGGTGCAGGCAGCAACGGCGCTGGTATGGACAACGGCATGAACAGCGAAGAAGCTGCTCTGCGCGCCATCACCACTTTCTACTTCGAGTACGACAGCTCCGAGCTGAAGCCGGAAGCCATGCGCGCTCTGGATGTTCACGCCAAGGACCTGAAAGCTGCTGGCAACCGCGTTGTTCTGGAAGGCCACACTGACGAGCGTGGTACTCGCGAGTACAACATGGCTCTGGGCGAGCGTCGTGCGGCCTCCGTACAGCGTTACCTGGTTCTGCAGGGCGTGTCTCCGGCTCAGCTGGAACTGGTATCCTACGGCGAAGAAAAGCCTGCAGCGATGGGTTCTACTGAAGAAGCCATGGCTCAGAACCGTCGTGTAGAGCTGCGCAAGTAATAAAAGAGGTCTTATGAAGGGTTACAGAGGCATCGTAATGGCCTTGGCACTGTCGCCGCTGGCGGCAGTTGCCCAGGTCCCGGTAATGGAAGGTAGTTCGAGCAATGCGTCGTCTGCCAGTTACGGGGGTTCCTCTGTGGCCCAACAGGCCCCGGCTGGCCTTTCAAGTGAAGGCCAGCTGTTTCAACAGCTGTATCAGCTCCAGCAGGAAGTCACTCTGCTGCGGGGCATGCTCGAAGAGCAGAATTACAAGATCAAGCAGATGGAGCAGGACCAGCTTGATCGTTACCAGGATCTTGATCGCCGTCTGTCCGGCATGACCTCCGCTCCGGCTCCCGCCGCTGCTGGTGGCGCCTCGACTGACCGTGATAGCGCAGCAGCGCCTGCCGATGCGCCAGCGGCGAGCGCCGCTCCGGCTGATCCCGAGCAGGAAAAACTGCTGTATGACGCGTCCTTTGACCTGGTCAAGGCGCGGGATTTTGACAAGGCTGCACAGGCCTTCAATGCTTTCCTCAGGCGTTATCCGAACAGTCAGTATGCAGGCAATGCACAGTACTGGTTGGGTGAGGTCTATCTGGTTCAGTCTGACCTGGAGTCCGCCGGCAAGGCGTTTGCCCAGGTAATCAGCCGCTATCCGAATCACCGCAAGGAGTCGGATGCGATGTACAAGCTGGGCGACGTCGAGCGTCGGCTTGGCAATAACGACAAGGCGCGTGATCTGTTTCAGCAGGTCATCAGCAAGCACCCCGATTCGTCGGCGGCCCAGTTGGCCGGTCGTGAGCTGAATACGCTCAACTGATGATGCGGTCGCTGGCCCGTCGATATGTCTGTGCAAAAGCGCCCTGTGGGCGCTTTTGCATTTCTGCCCGGAGGTTTCATGAGTAATGCCAATCCTGCGTCAGAAGCGCCTGCCGCTGTTGTGCTGTTGTCCGGCGGCCTGGATTCGGCGACGGTGCTGGCAATGGCTCAGGCGCAGGGTCTGCGGTGCTACACCATGAGTTTTGATTATGGTCAGCGTCACCGCGCCGAGCTGCAGGCGGCCGAGCGGGTGGCGCGAGCCGCTGGCGTGGTCGAGCACAAGGTCATTGGCATGAATCTAGGTGGCATAGGCGGTTCGGCGCTGACCGATGACAGCATCGCCGTGCCCGAAGGGCCGCAGGACGGTATTCCGGTGACCTACGTGCCGGCACGCAACACGCTGTTCCTGTCGCTTGCGCTGGGCTGGGCCGAGGTATTGGGGGCGCGGGAGATTTTTATCGGCGTCAACGCAGTCGATTACTCGGGCTATCCCGATTGCCGGCCGGAGTTTATCGAGGCGTTCGAACGCCTTGCCAATCTGGCCACCCGTGCAGGCATTGAGGGTGAAGGCTTTCATATTCGTGCACCTTTGCAGCACATGAGCAAGGCACAGATCGTGCAGGCTGGCGCGGCCCTCGGAGTGGATTACAGTAAGACGGTGTCTTGCTATCAGGCCGATGATCAGGGCAGGGCGTGCGGGCGCTGCGACAGTTGCCGGCTGAGGGCGGAAGGGTTCAGGGCAGCCGGCCTGGCCGACCCGACTCGCTACAGCTGATCTTTTTTCACTGGATGCGAAAAAAGTCTTGAGTTCCTCTGATAAATCAGTAATATAGCGCGCGTCCAGCAGGGGTCGTTAGCTCAGTTGGTAGAGCAGTTGGCTTTTAACCAATTGGTCGTAGGTTCGAATCCTACACGACCCACCACTCTGGATCCTTCCCTGGATGTGATCCCCTTATTGTGTTTTCTACCCTGGCTCCGGCCCAGGCGTTCGCCTTCGTGCGATTCGGCGCCGCTGGGCAGTTTCGGCAGCCGTGCTACAATGCCGCCCTCCGTTGTTCTCCTGATGGATACAAACCATGTCCCAGATTCCCGAGCGTCTGCTCGTTCAGGCCCACCTGGATGCCAAGGCGCCTGCTCCGCTTAGCGATGCAGAGAAGGCAGACTACAAGGCCCGTATTGCAGCAGCGCTGAAGGCACAGAACGCCGTTCTGGTTGCCCACTACTACACCGACCCCCTGTTGCAGGAGTTGGCCGAGGAGACCGGTGGCTGCGTCTCCGACTCGCTTGAAATGGCCCGGTTTGGTCGTGATCACCCGGCTACCACGCTGATTGTTGCCGGTGTTCGTTTCATGGGTGAGACGGCCAAGATTTTGAGCCCGGAAAAGCGCGTTCTGATGCCGACGCTGGAGGCGACCTGCTCGCTCGATCTGGGATGTCAGATAGACGAGTTTTCCGCGTTCTGTGATCAGCATCCGGACCGCACCGTGGTGGTCTATGCCAATACGTCGGCTGCGGTAAAGGCGCGTGCTGACTGGGTAGTGACGTCCAGCTGTGCGCTGCCGATCGTCGAGCACCTGATGGACAAGGGTGAAAAGATCCTTTGGGCACCCGATCAGCACTTGGGTAACTACATTCAGCGTGAAACCGGTGCAGACATGCTGCTGTGGCAGGGCTCCTGTATCGTTCACGAGGAGTTCAAGGCCAAGGCGCTGGAGGATCTGCGCAAGGTCTATCCCG
This sequence comes from Halopseudomonas sp. MFKK-1, assembly GCF_027474385.1. Classification (NCBI taxonomy): domain Bacteria; kingdom Pseudomonadati; phylum Pseudomonadota; class Gammaproteobacteria; order Pseudomonadales; family Pseudomonadaceae; genus Halopseudomonas; species Halopseudomonas sp. MFKK-1. The sequence continues at coordinate 34,207 of NZ_CP114836.1, read as the reverse complement.
ACGCAGCCGTGCTGGTGCACCCGGAATCTCCGCAATCGGTTGTCGAGATGGCCGATGTGGTTGGTTCGACCAGTCAGTTGATTCAGGCGACGCGTGATCTGCCCAATCCGACCTTTATCGTTGCCACCGATCGCGGCATCTTCTACAAGATGCAGCAGGCTGCACCGGACAGGCTGTTGATTGAAGCGCCAACGGCGGGCAACGGCGCAACCTGTCGCAGCTGCGCGCACTGTCCGTGGATGGCGATGAACACTCTGCCGCGGGTGCTCGCCAGCCTAGAGCAGGGTACTGATGAGATTCTGGTTGATCCCGAGCTGATTCCGCGCGCGGTGCGCCCGCTGGATCGTATGCTCGACTTTACCCGCCAGGCCAGTCTGGCCGCCAAGGGTAATGCCTGACTGCTCGCCCGCCGCATTATGCGGCGGGCGTTGCCTTCTCCTACAGTGATTCGATCAGCTCACGCTGACGCTGTAGCTCGTTCTGCTGCTCCTTGATGCGTGAGCTGACAACAAAGTTGCCCCCCGCTCGTTGCAACGCCAGGTCAAGTTGCTGGCCGGCCTGCTGCAGGTCGCCGGTCTGCTTGAAGTACTCGGCGCGGGCCAGATGCACGCCCAGGATATTGCCGGCCAGGCCGCGTATTTCTGCCGCCAGGTACCATACGTCCGGATCGCTCTCGCGCTGATTGGCGAGTCTATTGATCGCGCGTTCGGCCGCGGCATACTGCTGCTGTTTCATCAGCAGGTCGGCTTCGGAAAAGGCCAGCGGGAAGTTGTCAGGATAACGTTGCTGCAACCGACGGTTGCGCTCCAGTGCCTGCGCCAGTCGGCCCGCATTGGTGTCGATCTCGATCTGGGCGAGGTTGATCGTCAGGTCATCCGGTGTCGCTTCGAGCAGCGGGGCGAGGGTGCTTGTGGCTTCGCCGTGCTCGCCGCCGCGGCTGAGTGCCAGCGCCAGGCCATAGCGCGCCGCTGCATGCTCGCCGCCGTTATCGTCCAGCAGGGCGCGGAAGCGCTTGGCAGAGAGCCCCGGGCTTTGCTCGTACTTCAGCTGAACCCGGGCACGCATCATCTGGAAGTTGAGTGAATCCGTACGGCCGCTGCCCGCCATCTGTTCGGCGCGGTTGCGGGTATCGGCCATGCGCGACTGGCTGACCGGGTGGGTCAGCAGGAACTCGGGCGGTGTGGTGTCGTAGCGGCTGAGCTGGGCGAGACGCTCGAACATGTCCGGCATTGCTCTGGGGTCGTAGCCTGCCTTTTCCAGGTTGAGAATGCCGATGCGGTCGGCTTCCTGTTCATTCTGGCGCGAGAAGCGGCGCTGTTCCTGGATGGCGGCGGCCTGGGTGGTCGCCAGAGCGGCAAAACCAGCGTCCCCGCCGCCGGCGGCGGCCAGCACAATGCTGGCGAGCATGGCGGTCATGAAGGGCACTTGCATGCGCTGTTGCTGCTCGAGGCCGCGGGCGAAGTGGCGCTGTGACAGGTGCGCAAGTTCGTGGGCCAGGACCGAGGCAAACTCGGCTTCGCTGCGGGCATGCAGAAACAGGCCGCCGTTGACGCCCACCACACCGCCAGGCGCGGCAAAGGCGTTCAGTTGCGGGCTGTCAATCAGCACAAAAGCCAGGCGGCGGTCGCTCAGCTGACTGGTTTCCGCCAGACCACGGGTCAGGTCTTCGACAAAGCTTTTCAGTTGCGGATCATCCAGCGTCGGAACTGCGCCCCTGAGCATGGTCAGCCAGGTCCGGCCGAGCTGGTATTCCTGCTGGCGGGACATGATGGACGAGCTGGTGTCGCCAAGCGACGGCAGGTTGAACTCGTCGCCGGCGGGCAGGGCAATGCCGGGCAGGGTCATTGACACTGCAAGCATCATGGCCCGGACGAGCGGTCGGCTGGACATCCTTTTTTGCATCATTTTTGGTGCGTACCCGTGCTGGCAGTTGTCGGAGTGAGAGCCGTCAAGGCTATACTGTGGCCCACTCGCTGTGGAGTCCCTGCATGTCTGTTGAAAACACCCATCTACCCATCGACGCCGAGCTGGACGCCCGCGGTCTGTCTTGTCCGCTGCCCTTGCTCAAGGCAAAGCAATCGTTGAACGGCATGGTAGCAGGCCAGACGCTGCATGTGGTTGCCACTGATGCGGGGTCCCAGCGGGATATTCAACGCTTCGCGGAGCTGTCCGGACATGCATTGCTTGAGTCCCGGGTATTGGACGGCGAATTTCACTATTGGTTGCGTAAAGCAGATTAGGTTCCGATGCTAAAAGTTTTTCGAGGCTGGGTTCAGCGCTATTTCTCCGATGAAGAGGCGGTTGTGCTGGCGGTTGTGCTGGCGCTGGGGTTTGCCATTGTTATCAGTTTCGGTGACAAGCTGGCGCCGTTGCTGACCGGTGTGGTGCTCGCCTATCTGCTGCAGGGGCTGGTATCGCGGCTGCAGCGCTGGCTGCCGCACGGCCTGGCAGTCTGGATTGTGTTTCTGCTGTTTCTCGGCGCGTTGGCGGCGCTGTTCGGCGTGCTGGTGCCACTGGTCTGGAAGCAGATGCTGAATCTGTTCAACGAGCTGCCGGGAATGATCGCCTCCTGGCGTGATCAGCTTCTGCATCTGCCTGAGGAGTATCCGTCGTTCATTTCCGCCGCGCAGATTGAGCGCCTGATGGCCTCGATCAACGGCGAGGTGGGCTCGTTTGGTCAGTGGGCGTTGTCGCAGTCACTGGCGAGCCTGCCGGTCATCGTTACGGTGCTGGTTTATCTGGTGCTGGTACCTATCCTGGTGTTCTTCTTCCTCAAGGACAGCCAGACCATAACCGATTGGGCCGTGAGTCATCTGCCGCGCGAGCGCCGGCTGATGCGCGTCGTCTGGACCGAGATGAACCAGCAGATTGCCAACTACATTCGCGGCAAGGCAGTCGAGATTCTGATCGTCGGGGCGGTGACCTATATCTCGTTTGCGATCCTCGGCGTCAACTACGCGGCGTTGCTGGCGGTGCTGGTGGGCCTGTCGGTGCTGGTGCCGTATATCGGCGCTACGGTGGTAACCATCCCGGTTGCCGTGATTGGTCTGTTCCAGTGGGGGCTCGGTAACGAGTTCATGATGCTGATGATCGTTTACGGCGTGATTCAGGCACTGGACGGCAACGTACTGGTGCCCATTCTGTTCTCCGAAGCGGTCAACCTGCATCCGGTGGCAATTATCGCCGCTGTGCTGATCTTCGGCGGTTTGTGGGGGTTCTGGGGGGTATTCTTTGCGATCCCGCTGGCGACCCTGTTCAAGGCCGTGCTCTACGCCTGGCCACGCGGCATTGAAGCCGCCCATGACATCAAGTCAGAAGAGCTGCCTCGGACCGAGCAGGCCTGAGGCAGCGAACGAGTACCTGACGATCAGCCGAGGGTGCGGACGGCGGCCAGCACCTCGGCCACGTGGCCGGGTACCTTCACCTTGCGCCATTCCTGACGCAACACGCCCTGGGCGTCGATCAGGAAGGTGCTGCGCTCGATTCCCTCGTATTCCTTGCCGTACAGCTTCTTCAGCTTGATTACGTCGAACAGGCGGCATAGCGCCTCGTCCGGGTCGCTGATCAGCTCGAATGGGAACTCATGCTTGGCCTTGAAGTTGGCATGGGTGCGCAGGCTGTCCTTGGATACCCCGTAAATGACGGTGTTGGCCGCTGCAAACTCGGCATGGGCGTCACGAAAGTCCTGGCCCTCGGTGGTGCAGCCGGGGGTGTTGTCCTTGGGGTAGAAATAGATCACAACGTTCTTGCCGGCCAGGCTTGCCGGTGTCACGGTCTGCTCGCCAGTGGCCTGGGCGCTGAAATCCGGTACGGGCTTGTTCAGTTCAACGTGCATGAAAACCTCGTCAGCTAGTCAGTGAAGCGGACGCCAGGGTTCGATCACGGCATCCAGGTTGAGTTCGTCACAGAAGTCCAGAAACTGCTCCCGCAGCCAGCTTAGCTGGGTCTGCACCGGAATGGCGATGGTCAGCGTCAGGTTGAGCATCGCGGTGCCGGTGTGCTGGGCCAGATAGGTGAAGCTGTGCAGCTCCTCGATGTCGATGTTCAGGTGCTGAAAGAAACGGCAAAGTTCACCGACCAGCTCGGGACGCTGGGCCGCCGTTACGAATACGTTGTACGGCAGTGCCTGGGGGCGCTCGTCGATGCTGTGGCTGCGGCTCATGGACAACTGGAAGTGCTCACGCTTGGCCAGCGCCGGCAGCAGCGACTCCAGGCGTGCCAGCGCATCCCAATTGCCGCTGAGCTGAAGCAGCAGAACGGCGCAGGAGCCATGGCGACTCATCCGGCTGCTGACGATCTGGCAGCGGTGCTCGGTGCACAGGCGAGTCAGCAGGCTGGCAAGCGATGTGGTTTCCTGGCCCATGACATGAACGACCAGATATTGCTCGCGGTGACTCGGGGTGCTGGACATTGGGTTCCTCGGGCTGAAAAAAAGGGCATCGCCCGTCTGGCGGGCGCAAAGCAAGGGTCTATTGTCACAGCCTGTCGGGAGCGGTTCAACTGCCGCCGCCGATTGGGTTGATGCCCTGTGTCCAGAGGGCTGTCGATCCGTCGCAAGCCTGCGTATTTAATCAGCGCTTCCCTTGTACTGGCCGCAGCGCGAAAGTACCATTGCCGTTTATTGTTTCAAGTGGAGAGTTGCATGATCTCGGGTAGTCTGGTGGCGCTGGTAACACCCATGGATTCCGGCGGGGGCCTCGATTGGAAGGCACTGGAGCGTCTCATCGACTTCCACCTGGAGAAGGGCACCGACGGCATCGTTGCAGTCGGTACCTCCGGCGAGTCTGCAACCCTCGATATGGCCGAGCACAAGGAAGCCATTCGTCGGGTGGTACAGCAGGTGGCCGGCCGCATTCCCGTGATCGCCGGTACCGGTGCCAACTCTACGCGCGAAGCCGTCGAGCTGACCGAAGCCGCACGCAGTGTGGGCGCTGATGCCGCATTGCTGGTGACGCCCTACTACAACAAGCCGACCCAGGAAGGCCTGTACCTGCATCACAAGCATATCGCCGAAACCGTGGCCATTCCGCAGATTCTCTACAATGTGCCCAGCCGAACGGCCTGTGACATGTTGCCGGAAACCGTCGAGCGCCTGTCTGCCATCAGTAATATCGTGGGCATCAAGGAAGCGACCGGTGACCTGCAGCGTGCCCGTGAGGTGATTGAGCGGGTCGATGGTCGTATGGCTGTCTACTCGGGCGACGACGCAACTGCCGTAGAACTCATTCTGATGGGCGGCAAGGGCAATATTTCGGTTACTGCCAACGTCGCACCGCAACAGATGCATGAATTATGCGCTGCTGCCCTGCGCGGCGACGAGCAGACTGCCCGTCGTCTCAATGAAGCCTTGATGCCGTTGCACAAGGCACTGTTTATCGAATCCAATCCGATTCCGGTCAAGTGGGCGTTGATGGAAATGGGCCTGATCGCCGATGGCATTCGTTTGCCTCTGACGCCGCTCAGTGCTCGCTGCCATGACGCCGTGCACGGCGCTCTGCGCCAATGCGGGATGCTGTAATCTAACCGGGAAGACCTGTTGACCAAGGAAACGTTTATGAAGCCTGTGCTGAGTGCACTGACTCTGGGGGTGTTGGCCAGCCTGAGCGGCTGTGGGTATCTGATGGGCGATAACGGATTTTTCCGTGATCGTGGCAGTGACTATCAGCAGGCCGAGGTCGCACCGCGGATGACTATCCCGGCAGATCTGCAAACGCGCTCCATTGGCGATCTGCTGCCGGTGCCGGGCCAGGTGACGGCTGCACCGGCCGGAGAGGACGGTTTTGAAACGCCGCGCCCACGCCCGATGCTGGCCAGCGCCGACAGCTCGGCCTTTGCACTGCAGCAGCAGGGCAGCTCACGCTGGCTGGTGGCTCAGCTGCCTGCCAACGAAGTCTGGCCGCTGCTGGCACGCTTCTGGTCCGATTACCGGGTGCCCATGGCCGAGCAGGACGCTGCGCTCAGCGAGTTCTCCACCGAGTGGGTCAACTTCGGCGAGGCTGCCGGTAATCCGCTGGTGCGCCGCCTGATGCCGCTGCTTGAGGAAGGCCGTCGTGTCGAAGGTGAGGAGCAACGCTTCCGTGTTCGCCTGGAGCCGGGCGTCAACGCCGGCACCAGCGAGATCAAGGTCATCCACCAGAACCGGGATATTGGCGACAGTGACAGCCAGTGGCCGGCGCGTTCCGATAACCCCAACTTCGAGCGTGGTCTGCTGGCCGAGCTGGAAACCTATCTCAACCAGAGCGTGAGCGCTGGCGGCAGTGCTCTGGTCTCGAGCATCATCAACAGTGGTCCGGTTGAGAACAGCCTCGAGCAGGACGGCGCGGGCAACAGCATCCTGTACATCAGTGCCGACTTTAACCGCGCCTGGGCCGACGTTGGCGAGGCTCTGGCTCGCGCCGATGTGCTCGTGACCGACTACAATCGCAGCTCCGGTGTCTACTATGTTGACCTGGATCGGACCCGCTCCGAGAAGGAAGAGCCGGGCTTCTTCGCCCGCTGGTTTGGTGGTGACGATGAAGCTGAGCAACAGGTAGCTGACGAGAATCAGCTGCAGGTGCGCCTGACTCCATCCTCCAACCGGATTGAAGTCAGTGTCGATGCCGGCATTGAAAAAGCGGCAGATTCGGCACGCGCGCGTGACCTGCTGGAGCGTATTCAGCGCGGCTTGAACGAGGGGTCCAACGGCGGTGCGCTATTGCTCCCTCGGTAGTGGCAGTCGTGGTAACGGCACCCTGATTGAACAGGGTGCCACTCGGGTGCTGGTTGATTGCGGTTTCAGTCTGCGGGCCACCGAGCAGCGCCTGGCTGAGGCCGGTCTGAGGGGCGACCAACTGAGCGCCATTGTTGTCACCCACGAGCACAGCGATCATATTCAGGGCGTCGGCAAGCTGGCACGCCGCTATGGCTTGCCGGTATACCTTACCCCCGGTACCGGCTTTGAGCTGCGCGAAGAGGGCCTGGATCTGCGCTGGGTCGATCTGCACGGGCGCTTCGAGATTGGCGATCTGGAGATTACCCCGGTGGCCGTGCCCCACGATGCGCGTGAACCCTGTCAGTACATCTTCGACGACGGCCGGCGGCGCTTCGGCGTGCTGACCGATACTGGCACCATCACCCCCTGGATCGTTGAACATTACGCCGATCTGGATGCGCTTTTTCTCGAAGCCAACTATGATCCGCACATGCTGTCGGTCGGCCCCTATCCGGCCTTCCTGAAAGCGCGTGTAGGCGGTGATCTGGGCCACCTGAGCAATCAGCAGGCGGCCGGCTTTGTGCGCATTGCCGGCGGCCGCGAGCGATTGCAGCATATTGCCGTGGCCCATATCAGCGAAAAGAACAATCGGCCCGAGCTCGCTCTGGCCGCCATGCAGGAAGCCCTGACCGGTTGGTCCGGCAACCTGCTTATGGCACATCAGAATCAAGGGCTGCCCTGGCAGACCATCGAGTAACACCCATCACCATGTTGCGGACAGCGGGAGCCGATAATGGAAAAACGTAACGAACTCTATCGTGGTAAAGCCAAGTCGGTGTACACCACCGATGACCCGGATCGCCTGGTCCTGTTGTTCCGCAACGACACCTCCGCCTTTGATGGGAAGAAGATCGAACAGCTCGATCGCAAGGGCATGGTCAACAACCGCTTCAACGCGTTCATCATGCAGAAGCTGGAAGAAGCGGGTATTCCGACCCAGTTTGACGCACTGCTGTCGGACAACGAGTGCCTGGTCAAGAAGCTCGACATGATCCCGGTCGAGTGCGTCGTGCGTAACTTCGCCGCCGGCAGCCTGGTGAAGCGCCTGGGTGTGGAAGAGGGCATGGCGCTGACGCCGCCGACCTTCGAACTGTTCCTGAAAGACGACGCCAAGGGCGACCCCTTCATCAACCAGTCGCACGTTGTCACCTTCGGCTGGGCGACCGCCGAACAGTTGGCGCGCATGCAGGAACTGACCCTGAAGATCAACGACATCCTCAAGGGCTTGTTTGACGCTGCCGGCCTGCTGCTGGTCGACTTCAAACTGGAATTCGGCCTGTTCAAGGGTGAAATCGTCCTGGGCGATGAGTTCAGCCCGGACGGCTGCCGCCTGTGGGACAAGGAAACCCGCAAGAAGATGGACAAGGACCGCTTCCGCCAGGGCCTTGGCGGCGTGATCGAAGCCTACGAAGAAGTTGCGCATCGCCTGGGCGTACCGCTGCCGTAAGGCTTCCGTCCTGACCGCGAATGCTGGTAAGATGCGCGCCGACTTGGAGAGTTGCCAGAGTGGTCGAATGGGACGGATTCGAAATCCGTTGTACGGGCAACCGTACCCAGGGTTCGAATCCCTGACTCTCCGCCAGATGTAAGCCTCAAGGCCCCGTGATTCGGGGCTTTGTTGTTTTTGGCTCCAGTTGTTCCCACAGTTGTTCCCACACTATTGCGTCGCGTGATCGGTCGATCTGGCTTGCTGCGGCCTCAAGGTGGGGTTTCCCCACACTGAAACGCCGATTGCATGGGGTGCTTCCCCAATGGCCGAGAATGCGAATTTTGTGGAAACATAAAAACGGTTCCCCCCGTCGTTCGGGATATCCAGAGCTCCAGCTTTCTGCCTCCCCCCTCCCTGTTCCAGGTCTACGGCGCTAGCCGTCCAGCCGTTCAGGCGGCCTAGCCACCGCGCACAGCGTCGCGTCGGCGCTGATTCGTCGTTGGTGCTTGGTTCGTGCTCGTGCGCGCCGTTGGTTGGCATATCGACGGCATGCAGGCTGCTTTCCATGCGTGTTTCATCGCGCTTACAACACAACAACCAACCTCTGCATTTCGGTCGTACATAGTGTGATGGCGGGGCCCGAATTACCCTCGGGGCTGGGGTGGTCAGGAGGACCCATTGACCGGGGTGTGTGGCTTGGCTCGATGTGTCCGCACGCGATGCGGACAGGTCAGCGTGTGCCAGGTCTTTGCCTCCAGTGGAGGGGAAGTTGGGTATTCCACCAGTGGTGGTAAAGCCTGCTGGCTGGGCCTAGATATAGTGGCTGCTCGATAGGCGCAATGCTGGCGTGGTGAGTGATCCATATCTGGATCATGCTGCCGAATGTGTTCCTGCATCCTCTCAGTGAAGAAATGCAGGAATCGGCTACAGGGCGCGCCATGCTTGGTGTGCAGTGTTTTCGCAGAAATGCAGGAAGGGCTGGTTTTGATGCGGGGCGGTGTCCCGTTATGACGCCATGCTGCGGCATCAGGAAAGGGGGCAGATTGCCTGCCCCCGTCACCTTTACGGCGCTTTGACCTTCAGCAACTTGATGCACTCGCTGTTCACCACGTCACCGCCTACACGCTCGGTCGTGTAGAAGTTAACGTATGGCTTGCTGGTGAACGGATCGCGCAGCAGGCGGCGGCCAGTTCGGCGCACGATGTAGTAGCCCCGCTGGAAGTTGCCGAACAGGACAGGGTATGCGCCGGCCGCAATGTCCGGTGCGTTCTCGTCGATCTCGACCGGGTAACCGAACAAGGTGTCGGGCTCGCCTTCCGCCACTGCATCGCGCCACACATAGTCGTCGTTGTTGTCCTTGATCTTGCTCAGCACCAGGGCGGTGTTGTCGTTCATGATCCAGGCGGCACCGGTTCGGTACTTGGCGCGAAGGGCGGCTTTCAGGTTCTTCAGGTCGTCGAACCCAATCGCTCCAGCAGTCTCCGACTCGACCGATTGCAGGCTACCGAATGCGCGAACGCCGTCGGCCTCTGCGGTGATGGTCTTCGTGAGGATGCCGGTCGGCTTGTTGGTGCCGTCGCCGTTGAACAGGGCCGCGCCCAGCTGGTCGGAGAACTCGTCGCCAATCTCGGTGGTGATGTAGTTCTCGGCGTCGAACATGGCGTCGTCGATCATCGCTTGGGTCAACTTCGGGTTGGCGTACAACTCGCCTACCGGAATATCCACAATCGCGAGCTGCGGGGTGCCCGTTTCGGGGCGGCCGTCAGTTTCTCCGACCCAGCCAGAGGTTGTGCCGCGCAGGTTAATCACCTTCTTGTAGTTCGGGCCTGCGGTGGTGACGGTTCGCGCCAGGCGGGCAATGGCTGATGCGTCGAGCTCCAGGCTCTCCACCTCTTGGTCGAGATACTCGGGCACAGCATAGCCGCCATCCGGATCTGATCCGATAGACATGGCTTTGCCTTGCAGCTCGATCAGCCCGCTGTCGTCGCCGCTCTTGATGTAGGTGCGCAGGGCTGATTTGCCTTCGCTGCTCGCTTGCGATTTGCGACCTTCGGCAATGCTTCCGGGGCGCTTCAGGGTAACCAGTTCCTTCTCGATGAGGTCGTAACGCTCGTCTTGCTTGGCTTTGAACTGGTCGAACTTTTGGCCGAGGGCTTCGGCCACTGCTTGTACGTCTTTCAGGTCTGTAGGCATGGTGGTGTCCTTCAGTTGGGGATTGAGTGTTCAGCGACTCCCGATGCCGCCAGGCCTCACGCCAGCAATCAGTTCGGGTGGTTCGCGACCTCTCGCCGCGGCTCCTTCGTCGAAGGGGGCCGGCAGCACCTTCCCGGTGCCGCCCCCTATGCCTTGCTCGATGTACTGCTACGGGTGACTCAAGCGGTCATTGTCCCTGGGCTGTTTCGCGACTCGGGAGGCCCGCGCAGGGGAGTCGCGAAACTAAGGCAGCCTTATGCCCGAAAACCCTCCCCCTGCGCTGGTGGCTCGAGCGTGCGCCAGGCGCGCGCCAGAATCTTTGCCTCTCGACAGCTAAAGCCCCGGACCTTGAGGAACTGCTCAAAGTCGCGAATGCTTTTGATCGCCGCCCTGGGTGTGCTCATTGGTCGCTGTCCCGGTTGGCGTCGCCAGCTTGAATAGCTGCCCGGATTGTCTCGCCGGGGTCGGCTGTATCACCTACCCAGCCGCCATGACCGGGTAGATTGAGGATGCCTCCATCAGCGTGCGCAAACGGTTTGCCTTCACTGAGTGCGATCAGCAGGGCGCTACCGAGCAAGCTGCCATCCTCGGCGGCGTCGCGAATGCGGCTCCAGGCTTTGGTTACTTCGGCTTTGGTGGCTCTCGCTTGGCGGCCTCTGGTTGGTGCTGCACTGGTCATTCGCTGTCCTCTATCTGATGAAAAAGCCCGATAAGCCCAAATTAGGCCCGTTGCTGCGCTGCTGGTAGGGCGTTCTCGGGCGTCATTCGTTGGTTTCAGTCACAAAGCGTCGTATGTCGTCGATCTTGTAAAAGCGCCGATTCCCTCTGCGTACATAGGGCAGGGGCGGGGTGCCAGCAGCTGCTAGCCGGCGCAGCCAGGACGGTGCATAGCCAAGCATCTCTGCGGTTGCGTGCTCAGGTATCAGGCCGCCCAGCAGTGGTACTACGCCTAAGCGCTCCAGGTGAGCGCGGATCTCGTCGTCAATGGTCATGGCTGCTGCTCCAGGTATTGCGCCAGCAGTGCCCGGCCGGTCGGGCAGTATCGCCCCGTCGCCGGATGGCAGGCAGGGCAACTGCTCAGGCTGTGACGGTGCAGGGCGTCGCGCGCGGCCGTCCATTCAGCGGTGCGGGTGTTGCTGCTCCCGCTTATGGGGTTGCTTTCGCGGAACGGGCCCACGCGCGCATGCGCGCGCGCGTACTGCTCCCGCAATTGCCCGCATACTCGCGCCAGTGCCAGCCAATCCGGGCAGCTGGCGATCAGCTTGGCGGCGTGTCGTGGGTCTGTCCGGTACTGCTCTGCCATGTCGCTGGCGTCGATCAATCCACGCGCCAGCAGATCATCTGCGGTGGTGTTCAGCAGGGCGGCTACACGCTCCAGCCAGGTGCGTTGCTGCTGGCGCAGGTGCTCGATCACGGCGGGCTTGTTGTCGCGCAGTAGGGCCAGCAGATCGGGGGTTGGTGGTTCGGGTGCACTCCAGGTCAAGCGGTCGCCAATCAGCATCAGTACAACACCGGATTGCCGGGCGTGTTCGATCAGGTGGGCGGGGCTCATATCTCCCCCTCAAACAGGGCGGCCTGTTCTTTTTCGCGTGAAGTGGTTGCGACATTTGCGACACCCGCGACAAGTCCCGTGTTTACTGGGTTTGACGGTTGCGACAGAGTTGCGACAGGTTGCGACAAAGTGTCGGCCGGCTCTGATTTGTCGCAGGTTGTCGCAAAGGTGTCGCACGTTCCGGGGCTAGGTGTGGCGGGCGTTGTCGCGGGTGTCGCAGTTGTCGCAGCGGGGTTTAGCTGAAATTGCTTTCCGTTGCTGGTCAGCAAATAACGGTGTTCGACCAGGACGGCTAGCAGGCGGTCGCGGGCTTTGGCGCTGCGTCGAACGGATTGCGGCCCTTCGCGTTGCAGTTGCCGGGCATCGAAGGACTGCCAATCTTTCTCTACCAGCCAGGCCAGTAACGCTGCGGCCTGCTTCAGTTCAGGGCTAAGGCGTTCCCCCTCGGTGTAGCGCGCCCACTCACCAACCGAGTAGCGGACTATCGCGCAGGCGCTTTGCATGATGCTGTCGGTGATCTCTGGGCACTGCTCAAAACAGGCGAGAACGGCGGCCAGGCGTCTGGCTAGTTCGCCAGCACGTCCAGCGAAAGGTCGGACGCCTGCCAGATCGCCTAGTGTGCTCTGTTCGGCTTCGGTGGCGTTGTAATGCTCTCGCCAGACTGCTTCGGCTGCCGGGGTTAGCTGCAAGGTGGGCGGCGTCACCTCTCCCGTCTCGGCGTCGATGGCAGCATCGGTTGCCATGATGGCGCGGCAGCGATCCCAGAAGCGGTGCAGGCGTGCGTCACTGAATGCGCTGCTGTGCATGCGTTCTGGGGTCAGGAAGCGCGTGCCGGCCAGGCTCGGGGCGTCAGCGAATAGGAAACGCGGCAGGAAGCCTTGGCCTTGTAATAGTGGGTCGTCCAGCGCTTCGGCCACTGTCACAGCCTGCGCCAGCAGGTGAACGCTTAGGCGGCGGTGATAAGCCACACCAGAGCCCTCGACGTTGCCCCGTGATCGCGTGCGTTCAAAGGTGCCGCTATCAAACGCCTTGACCAGACCGCCTAGTGTTGAAGCGCGGGTATCGGCTTTCAGTGATGCACCGCCAAACAGCTGGCCGCCTTCGTCGGTGTCCCAGCAGGCAGCCGGCATGCCTCGGATAAAGTCGCCTGCAATCGGCTCGAACGTGGCGTCGCTGTATTGCGTGCGTGGATCACTCGGCAATGGATGCTCTGCCAGGTACTCATCACGCGCTTTGCCTTTCAGGTGGGCCGCTCCGTCCTCGATCTCTTTGCACTGCTGGCGGTAGGCGCTGCGGGCTTCGCGCTCGGCGTCGTCGATGACGCGAAACGCCAGGCGGCGGCACTCGCTCTTGCGGTCGCCGCTGTTTGCCAGTGTGAGCAGGAACAGGGAGCAGGGCATGCCGTCCAGGCGATTCAGCGCGGGGGCATTGACGCGGGTTTGAGCCAGGTAGGCAGCGACGCCAATAACGCATTGCCCGGCGATGGCTTCGGGTGCCTGCACATGGTGAGCGATAGCCCTTGCAGCGTCTTGCAGCAGTGTTGGCAGAACATGCACCGGATAAGGTGCGGGCTCGGATGCTTCAGGCATCAGCGGCAACGGCTGGGGGTAGGTGGGATCTGGTATCAGCGTCATTGCTTGCCCTCCTGCCATTGGCGCAGGTCGTTGAAGTCGGTCAGGCTCAGGGGTTCGTCACCGCTCCAGGGCGGCAGGATCAGACCACAGCCCAGCGTCTCGGCGGCGGCAATGGCAGCGGTCTTGCCGGGGTTGCCCTCGGTCAGGCGGTCGTCGTCACCGGCCATGATCAGCAGGGCGTCAGGGTAGGTACGTTGCAGCTGCTGCCCGACTGCTAGCAGGTTGCCGGCGTTCATCGCGCAGGCGACGGGGTGGCCGGTGCTCTGGTGCAGCGTTGCGCCGGTTGCCCATCCTTCGCACAGGTACAGCGGCTGGCCGGCCTGTATCAGCCCCAGCGGGCTACAGCAGCCCTTCACCCGGCCACCAGACAGGAAACGCTTGCTGCCGTCAGGGTGGATGCGCTGGATGTTCACCAGTTCGCCGTTGTGGGTCAGGGGCACCAGCAGAGCATCAGCCAGCTGGCGCAGGTTGTAGGGGCGGCAGCCCTTGGCGGTTAGGTATGGGTGGCCGGGGTCAGCACGGCGGGCATCACGCCACAGCCTGCGGGCGTACTCGGCGGCGGCTTGTTGGCGCTGGCGTTGGCCTGCCTCCCGTTGGCGGCGGGCCTGTTCCATTTGCTGGCGCAGGTGTTCGGCTTCGCGTTGGTCGGCAGGCTCCCGGCTGCTCCAGGTGTGACAGCCTCTGGTCTTCCAGCTGCCGAACGATCCCGATGCGATGCCGTCGGCAAAGAGCACATACCAGCCGTTAAGGGTGCCGGGCTTGTCGCCGGGAACATGGAAGCGGTGAATGATGCCGTCCGCCTCCGGCAACCATTCCAGGGGGCCAAAGACGGATTGCAGGGCATCACGGAAGGCGGTTATGCAGTCCATAGCAGCACCTCCAGCGCCAGCAGCAGTATCAGGTCAGGGCCAGCGGGTTGCAGCGCCAGCAACAGGGCGTTGGTTGTTTGCAGGCAAGCCGGGGGCGTCACCGCCTGCGGGCAGTGTTGGTTGGTGGTCATGGGTTACGCCTCCGACTGGCTTAGGTAGTACAGCGCGACGCCCTTATGGGTGCGGCCGTGTTCGTCGGTCTGGGTGATGCGTTGGGTACTGATGTTGTGGCCGGCGTCGCGCAGTTCCTTGATGCGTGCGGCGGGCTGCATCACGTTCAGTTTGCTGCGGGCGGTGATGGTGTCCACCGCGCCATATTCCAGGTGCTCCAGCAGTCGTGCGCGTTGAGCTCCAGCACTGGTATTATTCGGGTTGTGTGTATTGGGGCTGGCCTTCGGGTCGGCCTTTTCTTTGTCTGTCATTTAGGCGACCTCCCCCAGTTGCTTGGCGATCCAGGCTTCGACCTCCAGGCTGTTCCAGCCGGTGATATTGCTGCCGGCGATCCGGTGCCCTTTGGGGAAGCGTCCGGCTTTCATCAAGTCGTAAATGGTAGATCGGCCGAGGCCGGTGGCTGCCTTGACGGCAGGTAGGCGCATGATGCGGCGGGCGGGGTTTGTGGCTTGTTCGGTCATCGTCGTTACCTTATGGCTTGCCCCGGTGTGGGGCGGACGATGCCTAAGTTATGGAGCGAGCTGTTGCGTGTAACCGCAGTTGCGGAGAAGAAAACCGCAATTGCGGTGCGGGTTAGTCTTTGCTCGCGTGATCTGCCGCTCGATTTGCGTCAGCTAACATTTTTTCCAGCGACCGTTTACTAAGTCCGCGCCAGTTGAACTGTTCCAGAATGCTCGTCTTGACGGCCTCTTGGTTCGAGGCTGTAGTGCGCGGCTGCTTTAGGAGTTCCAGCAAAGCTGCGATGAGCAATAGTTGCGATGGTTTTTCAATCTCGATTAAGGGTTGTCCGGCTGCGGGCATGTTTGCCTTGCTGTTTCCACTGTTCGACAACGTGCCTTTGGATAGGCCCTCTAAGTCCTCACGCAGGAAAAACAGCCGCTCTTTATCGAATGTGATGGGGCCCGCCTCGGGCCAGAGTAGGTATTCGTCACAGATTTTGACTTCAGGTTGCATGCCAGGCACCCCCAGTGGCCCCTCGACCAACAAGGCGGATGGCTTGCCGTCGGCGTCGGCAAATTGGTGCTGCGGATAGAAGTTTAATGTGTATAGCACTCCCAGGGGGATGCGGACCGTAAGGCCATGCCACTTGCCGAAGTCCACTCCAAGGGGGTTTAGTTTGCTCCTTAAGTATTCATGTAAAGTCACCGGGCAAAGAATCAGATGATAGGCGGGGACGATGTTGTCTATGGCCGCCTCAAGTGCTTGGCGTGCTGTGATCCCGTAAACACCTTGGTCCGGAAATTCGCTGTAGAGCACTCTCTTTGGAATGTAATTCATCTTGCCTCTCCCAGGCGCTCCCACTAAATCAACCAGCCAGGCGGGTGGGAAATCCGCTTTTCGCCCCGTCGGGCTAGGCTGGTCGAACTCGGTCACCAGGTTTTTGCGCAGCGGGCTATTACCGCAGGGGCTACTCGTGGCCCTATGTAGCTCGCGAGCTCGGGTGTCTTGAGCATAATTGCTGGTATGTCGCGATACTGTCCTGGCGCCATCGCTCGTGATGGATCTGCCGGTTTGTTCTTTTTCACATGTTGGCCTAAGTAATCTAGGTCACGGGCGATGCGTTCGCAGTTGGCTTTGCCAAACTCGGTAAGAGGCATAGGCGAGCCGGGTCGTATCTGCTCCCATGCAAAGCGGTCGGCTAATATCTCGTTGATGTACCTGAGCCGAGCGCGGCATTTGCTGGTGACCTCGGCGTCGAGTACTCCTGTCATCCAGAAGTCGAAGTTGTCCTGTCGGTGGCCTATCTCGTGCCAGACGATGAAGTCCTCAAGTTCCTCATCCTCAAGGCACGACCAGTCAAGTTCCGGGCGGGTTTTTCCGCAAGCGCGCAGCTCCTCGGTGTTGATCTCGGATGCTATTGAGATCAACGCACGCTCGCTCCAGGTGGTCTCAGCCTTAGCAGCGTTGTTGCAGATAAGCATTGCCCAGGGGCTATACAGTCCCCAATGGATTGCTCCTTCGGTTTGATCTTCTCCATACTTCATAAGGGTCAGCCCCATTCCAAAGCGCTTGGCCCTCTCCGCAAGCTCTCGATACTTGGTTTTTGTTACCCGAATTGTTCTGTTGGACTTCATGCCTCACCCCCACGGTAGGGGCTGTTATCATCGCGTTGTTGCATGGCGTTCACCTCGTCTGATCGCCGTGTGATAGCCGGGCTACTGTTGCAGCAGTGGCCCGGCACCTATCGGATGCCGTCCGGTCATCCAGATTTCTTGAAGTTGCCGCGTACTACCTTGCCGCTTGGGGCGGAGGTCGCGTAATGCGCCCAGTCGTCCATCATGGCCCGGCGCTTGTCGAACAGATCACCACGCCGATAGGCCGCCTCAACTGCATTGCCGATGGTGTGGGCTAGTGCCTGCTCGCATACGTCGCGGGGGTAATGGGTGGCCTCTGCTGCCCAGTCCCGAAACGTCGAGCGAAAGCCGTGCATGGTCAGGTCGTCACGCTCCAGCCGGCGCAGCCCCATCAGCATAGCCATGTTCGACAGCGGGCGGCCGCGTCGAGCACCCGGGAAGACATACGGGCTGTCATCATCACGGGGCAGAGCCTCCAGCACAGCGATGGCTGCGTCAGACAGCGGCACCCGATGCTCTTTGCTGGCCTTCATGCGCTCGGCTGGAATGGTCCAGGTGCGGGCCGGAATGTCGACCTCCGACCATTCGGCGTTCAGTACCTCGGAGCTGCGGCAGGCGGTCAGGATGGTTAAGCGCATGGCGGCGTGCGTCAGGTTGCCGGCTTCGCTCAGTCTCGCCATGAAAGCGGGCAGGTCCTGCCAGGGCAGGGCGGGGTGATGCTTCACCGCTCGCACCTTGGCGCGCTTGGGCAACAGCTTGTCCAGGTGTCCGCGCCAGCGGGCTGGGTTCTCGCCTTCGCGCAGGCGGCGGGCCTTGGCCGCGTCCAACACCAGTTCAATGCGATTGCGCACACGGCTGGCTGTCTCGGGCTTGGTCGTCCAGATCGGTTGCAGGACCTTCAACACCTGCTCGGTGGTTATGTCATCCGGTGACAGCTTGCCGATAACGGGCGATGCGTAGGTGTTCAGGGTGTTTTCCCACTGCTGGGCATGCTTGGCGTTCTTCCAGCCGGCGCGGTGGGCGGCAATGTAATCGGCGGCCACTTGGTCAAAGGTGATCCGTTTGGCGGCCTCGACAATAGCGGCGGCCTGCTGGGCTTCGCGTTCAGCATGGGCGGCGTCGATGGGGTCAACGCCGTTGGTGATGCGTTCGCGGTGAATGGCAGCGTCACGCCTTGCCACCTTGAGCGATAGGGTGGGGTAGCTGCCCAGGCTCATATCGCGCCGCTTGCCATTGAGTTGGAAGCGCAGCACCCAATACTTGCGGCCGGTCTTCTTGATGACCAGGCGCAGGCCGTCGCCATCCTCATAGGTGCCCGGCTCGGTCAAGTTCTCCACTTGCTTGGGGTTCAGCTTGCCCATCAAAAATTACTCCGCCCAATATTTGTTCCCACACTTGTTCCCACACTTTGGTTTGGAAACGGTCGTTTTGCGGTGAACTGCTACGGACGGATAATAGTCTGAAAGGCGCATGTTTGCTAGTTTTTTATGGATTATCTCGGAAGGGTCTGGATTGTGTGTTGGCGGACTGACTCTCCGCCAATAAAAAAAACGCCCAGCTCAGCTGGGCGTTTTTGTTTATCCGGTGAGCTCTCGGTGAGAACCCTCGTTCGACCGAGCCTGCAAGCTATACCTGCCATCTCAAGGCGGGGCGGCGTCAGCTTTGCAGCTCGCTGGCCGTCGCCGTGACGGTGCAGGGGCGCTCGGGCAGGCTGCGCGGGAATGCCGAGAGTGGCACCGGCGCGGATATCAGATAGCCTTGTACCTCGTTGCAGCCGGTGGCGCAGATAGCATTGAGCTGCTCGGCGGTTTCAACGCCTTCGCAGACCGTGCGCTTGCCGAGGGTAATGGCCAGCTCAGTAATCATCCGCACGATGGCCTGGGCATCCTGTCGGGTCAGCAATTCGGTAATGAATGAGCGGTCGATCTTCAGGGTGTCGAACGGAAAGCAGCGCAAGTACGACAAAGACGAGTAGCCAGTACCGAAATCGTCCAGTGCCAGTCTTACGCCGGTCTCACGGATGGCGTGGAGCGTGGCCAGCGCCTGATCCGGGTCATCGAGAATCACCGACTCGGTGAGCTCCAGCTCAAGCCGCTGCGGGGCGAGCTGGTAGCGTTGCAGCAGGGTCTTGAGATCCTCAAGAAAATGCCCGAACTGTACCTGCATCGCCGAGACATTGACTGAAATGGTCAGCCCTTGCAGCTCATTGACTGCAGCCCGGCAAGCCTCCTCAAGTACCCAGTGGCCCAGACCGTCAATCAGACCGCACTGTTCGGCAATGGGAATGAACTCGTCCGGTCCGACTCTGCCCAGCTCGGGATGGCTCCAGCGAATCAGTGCTTCGGCGCCGACAATCTCCCAATTCGCGAGATCAACCTTTGGTTGCCAGTGAACCTGAATCTGTCCCCGCTCAATGGCGTGTCGCAAACCCTCTTCAATGGCTAGTCTGCGCCGGCTGCGCTCGCCCATTTCTTCGGAGTAGAGCGACCAGCAGCCCCTGCCCGCAGACTTTGCTGTGTAGAGAGCCATATCCGATTGCACCATCAGATCATCCAGATGAGGACCGCCCGGCGGACGCACGCTGATACCGATGCTGGCGCCAACGCGAAACTCTCGCTCAGCGACGGTGATAGGGTTACTGAGGTTGCTGATCAGCTTCTGGGCCAGGGCGGTGATCTCTGTGCTGCTCTCAAACTGCCATACCACCAGGGCGAATTCATCGCCGCCGAGGCGGGCGACCAGCATGTTTTCGCCGGCGCAGCCGAGCAGACGGCGGGCGATGACCTGGAGCAGGGCGTCGCCGGTACTGTGGCCGTGGTTGTCGTTGATGCTCTTGAAACGGTCCAGGTCGACCGACAGCAGGGCCAGTGACTGATCGCGCTTGACCAGTGCACTGATGGTGTCGCGCAGCTTGAAGCGGTTGGCCAGGCCGGTCAGCGAGTCGGTGTGGGCCAGGGTTTGCAGCATGCGTTCGTTGTTGACCTTGTCGGTCACGTCGCTGACGATGCCACGCCGTCCGACAAAGCGGCCTTGATCATCCAGAAGAATTTTGCCCGTCAAGGCCAGGTGGCGCACTCCGCGGCGACCTTGCAAGCTGAGCGGCAGTGCACGGAAGTTCTGGCGACATTCAATCAGTTCGGTGCCTAGCTTCTTCAACTCAGCGCAGCGATCACTCAGCAGCTCCACGAAGCGTTTTTCCAGGTGCTCATTGGGCGCCAGTTCAAGCAGTTCGGTCAGCCGCGGCGAAACGTGGTTGAGCATGCCATCGGCGTCTGTTTCCCACAGCGCGTCACCGGCATCCAGCTCGAAGTCCTGAAGCAGCACCGAGAGCATTTCGCCCTGGCGTGCAGCTTTGCGCTGAGCATTGATCAGGTCGGTTGATTTCCGCCACGACAGCAGCGCACCGATGACTACCATCGGCGAGTAGAGTGACAGCAGCAGGGCGAAAGCAAAGAAGTGAGTTTGACCGGTAAACAGCAGGCCGATCAGGGAGGCCAGCGTGTATATGCCGACATAGATGATGCTGGCACGTGGCAGCGGGCTGAGAACAAACCCGCCGGCGCCGATCATTCCTGTTACCAGTGTCGAGATGGTCATCTGCTGCAAGCCACCACTGGTTGGGAACCACAGGATGATCATCACACCCCAGATACCGGACAGCCCCGCCGCGTGAAGAGTAGAGCGCTTTATTCGACGTACGCGGGAGGTTACAAGCCCCTCATCCGGCATTCGCCACCAGCTCACACAGGCGAGCAGACAGGCCAGTGCAAGAGCACAAAACCAGACCCATAGCCCGGCTGGAATATCGGGTGAGTAGCTAAGCAAAATACAGGCACCTGCGCCGACGTTGGCAAACATCATCGCGGGCGTGACCCGAATTACCGAGGTGAGGTGGGCGCCGCGCAGCAAAGCCATTTCGCGCTCGTTACTGCTGTACATTTGCGCGATGTCGTCGCGCAGTGATTCAAAGGTCTGTGAATATGGTTTCAAACGACACCCACCGATGACGTGACTGCACCCTGTCTCAACACTAGCAGAATGCAATCACGCCTGACGATAGGCTTTAGGTCGCAGCCGCGTTATTCCCAATCAACCGGACAGGCTTGGCAACCATGCATTGTCACGTCCAGAAAGGTGCCGTAGTGCAGGCGTGCGCCTTCCAGGTTGGCGTCGGTCAGATTGGCGTGATTGAGTTTGGCTTCCTGCAGGTTGGCGTCGCGCAGATCGGCGCCGGCCATGTCGGCCTTTGGCAGCCAGGCCATCTCCAGATTGGCGGCGCGCAGCACGGTACCGTGCATGGTTGCACCGCTGAAACGCGCGAAGTCCAGGCTGGCGCCAGTAAAGTCTGCGCCCTTGAAGCTGGCTCCCTGCGCAGTGAGGTTCCAGCCACTGATGGCCACAAACTGTGCTTCGTCGGCCTGGGCGCCGCGCATGGCGGTTTGCTGCAAGCTGGCACGGGTAAAGTTGGCTCCTTCGAGCCGGGCGTTGTCGAGTCTGGCTTGGTCAAGTACTGCATGGCGCAGGTCTGCATCGCGCAGGTCGGAGCCAGTCAGGTCCGCCTTGCGCAGATCCAGGTGGCGGAGATCAGCGCCGCGCAGATCAACGCCCTGGCACTGGGTGCCGGGGATCAGGGCGCAGCCGTTTAGGGTTCGGATATCCTCTTCGGCAATGTCAGCGCTCTGCGCCAGCAACGCGGGGCTGCCCAGTGCCAGCAGGCTGGCAGTCAGACGAACAAGCAGTTTCATGCTCTTCTCCATAGCCCTGCCCACCCGGGTGGGCAGGGCGTTTCAGGTGATTACTCGTTGGCCCAGCTGGGCAGCTTGAATACCCAGAACGAACCGCCCTGAGCCACCGGCTTGGTCAGCTCGGCCATGTCGCCGCCCCACAGCGGAACCGCGCCGCCGTAACCGGTGGTCACGCCGATGTACTGTTCGCCATCCTGCTCCCAGGTGATCGGCGGGGAGATGATCCCGGTGCCGGTCTGGAACTGCCACAGCTGCTCGCCGGTCTCGGCGTTGAAGGCCTTGAAGTAGCCATCGCCGGTGCCGGTGAACACCAGATTGCCACCGGTGGCCAGCACGCCAGCCCACAGTGGCAGCGGTTCCTTGTGCTCCCAGGCCACGCGGCCGGTTTGCGGGTCCATCGCCCGCAGGATGCCGACGTGGTCGTCAAACATGCGCTTGATGCGGAAGCCCATGCCCAGATAAGCGGAGCCCTTGGTGTAGCTGACTTCTTCTGTCCAGTAGTCCTCCTTCCAGTGATTGGCCGGAACATAGAACAGACCGGTGTCGCGGCTGTAGGCCATCGGGTTCCAGTTCTTGCCGCCGAGGAACGGCGGGGAGACCTCGATCGCTTCGCTGCGCTCCTGACCTTCTTCCAGGCGCGGCGGACGCTGACCTTCGTTCTCGATCGGGCGACCGGTTTCCAGGTCAATGCCGCTTGCCCAGGTGATGTTGTCGACAAACGGGAAGGCGTTCATCAGCTTGCCGTCTTCGCGGTTAACCACATAGAAGAAGCCGTTGCGGTCGGCGTGGGCCGTCGCGGGTACTGTCTCGCCGTCCTGCTCGTAGTCGAACAGCACCAGCTCGTTGTTGCCGGAGAAGTCCCAGGTGTCGTTCGGGGTGTGCTGGTAGAACCACTTGACCTCGCCCGTGGTGGCGTCGACGCCGACCTGCCCGGAGGTGTAGAGGCTGTCGTAGTCGTTCGGGTTGCCATCTTCCGGAGTGCGTGCCCAGCCGTTCCAGGGGGCCGGGTTGCCTGCACCGATAATGATGGTATTGGTTGCCGCATCGAAGCTGGCGCTCTGCCATGGCGCGCCGCCGCCGTGGCTCCAGGCCTCGACCTTGCCGGTCGGCGAGTTCGGATCATCCGGCCAGGAGGGCGCTTTTACGTCGCCGGTGGGGGTGCTGTCTTCGCCGTTCAAACGGCCCATGTGACCTTCGACGAACGGGCGCATCCATACCTCTTCGCCGGTTTCCGGGTCGCGGGCAAACAGCTGGCCGACCACACCGAATTCGTCGCCGGAGGAGCCGTGGATCAGCAGCGCGCGGCCGGTGGTCTGGTCCTGCACGATGGTTGGTGCGCCGGTCATGGTGTAGCCGGCCTTGTGGTCGGCGAATTTCTTGCGCCAGACCACCTTGCCGGTGTCCTTGTTGAGCGCAACAATGCCGGCATCAAGAGTACCGAAGAACACCTTGTCTCCGTAGATGGCGGCGCCGCGGTTGACCACGTCGCAGCACGGGCGGATGTCGTCGGGCAGGCGATGCGAGTAGCTCCACAGTCGCCGCCCGGTTTTGGCGTCAAGGGCGAACATGCGCGAGTAGGAGCCGGTTACGTAGATCACGCCATCATGGACGATGGCCTGGGATTCCTGACCGCGCTGCTTTTCATCACCGAAGGAGAAGGACCACGCCGGCGTCAGTTTGAACACGTTCTCGTCGTTGACCATGTTCAGCGGGCTGTAGCGCTGGGCGTTCGTGCCCAGGCCGTACATCAGCACGTTGTTGGTGGTCATGTGGTCGTTGGCGATGTCCTCCCAGGTAACCGGGGTGGCCGCTGCAGGGCCCGCGACGAGGCCGAGGCCAGCGGCGAATACCAGGCCCCTGATGGCCTGGCTGACGGGCTTCAGCGCGGGAAGTCTTGTTGTTTTCATGGCAGTTTTCCTGTTGATCGTTGGCGTGTTCAGCGAGGGCTGATCCACGGCTCATGGTGGGCGTGGTGCCAGGGCGCGGATACGGAAAACAGCCCGGGTACGGCGGGAAAATTGCCCGTACCGGTGGCGCTTGGTGGCGGGTGAAAGGGAGCAGGACTTAGGGCGGAATGAATTTGGCCCAATGAGTATGCGGTGTTCGGTCGCAGCCGTCGTGGCCGCTCTAGAACAAGGGTTTCTGGTTGGGTTCGATGCGGTTTCTACTACCAACGAACTAGATCGCGGCCACCAAAGCAGCATTGGGCCGATTGCGGCTGCTTCCTACCATGGCCAACGACAGCAATGCACTTGCGCAATCGATTCGGCCACGAGGTGAGCAGTATGAACCATTACAAGAACGCACTGAAGATGACCGCACTCGGCCTGGCACTGGCCGCCGGTCAGGCGCTGGCCCACGGCAATGTCACCCCTCAGGCAGTAGATACCAAGGGGCTGGAAGAGCTGGGCACGGAATGGCGCGAAACCAACCCCTACCGTGAGGGCCACCCGCAGCACGAGCTGGCGATCAAGGTCGGCGCTTCGGCCTATAACCAGAACTGCGCGGCCTGCCACGGCCTGGAAGGTATCTCCGGCGGCATTACGCCCGACCTGCGTTACCTGGAAGTCGGTGACTACGGCGATGAGTGGTTCAAGGAGCGGGTCATCAACGGCTCGGTACGCGACGGTCGCGTCTACATGCCGAAGATGGCCGACTTCCTGAGTCAGGAAGCGCTCTGGTCCATCCGTACCTGGCTGGAAAGCGTGGCAGTGGAGCAATAACGCCATGGTCCGCGCCTGGCTGTTTTGTCTCTGTCTGCTGCTGGGACTGCCAGCGCAGGCCTACAACATCACCCACATCCGTGATTACGACGAAATCGTCGCGTCCGGCGAGCTGCGGGTGGCCCTGTACCAGGACTTTCCGCCCTACAGCTTCATGCAAAACGGCGAGCCCGCGGGGGTTGATGTCGCGCTGGCCAAGGCGCTGGCCGAAGGGCTTGGCGTCCGCCTGAGTATCCAGTGGATGCAGGCGGACGAAACCATTGACGGTGACCTGCGTAACCACCTGTGGAAAGGGCATTACCTGCGCCCGGGCGAAGTCGCCGATGTGATGTTGCGGGTGCCCTACGATCAGGACTTCAGCAACCGCCGCGATGAGCTTGGTCTGCCGAAGAACGAGCTGGTGCACATGTTCGGGCCCTACCAGCGCGAACGCTGGCAGGCGGCGTTTGACCCAGGCAAGATCGACGCCGTACCGAGCATCGCGATCTTCCAGTATTACCCGGTCGGGGTAGAAGAAGACTCGGTGCCATCGTTCTATCTGGGCTCGGTGATGAACGGTCGCCTGGCGGGCATGATCCATCACTACCGCACCCTCAGCCTCGCCTTCGATGCGATGCTCAAGGGCGAGGTCAACGCGGTGATGGGCACCCAGGCGGAAATCGACTGGCTGCTGGCGCAACACCCGGCAGCGGGCATGCAACTGACTGAAAACGCCTACCCGAACATCGGCAAGCAGGTGTGGGAGCTGGGTATGGCGGTTCACGACTCCAACCGTCAGCTGGCCTACGCGCTGGGTGATGAGGTGGAAAGCATGATTCTCGATGGCCGGATGGCGGCTATCTACGCGGCGCAGGGCCTGCGGTATTTGCCACCTGATCGCTACGCGCAGTAATAGACTGATCTCCTTTGCCGGCCTCTGGGCCGGCTTTTTTCTTCTATGAAAGCCGGAATGACAGTAGGGCGGGCTAAGCCAAAGGCGTGTCCGCGTTTGTACTAAATGTGGCCTGTTTCCACGTAGCCGGGTGTCGGAGTTCCTGTTTTGGGCATTGCACCGTTGCCGAATCAGCGTTTCGCCTTCACGGCGAGCCAAGGGGGGGCGCTTGCCCGGCCCCCCTTGATCCCCCCGGGCACCCGGCTACGCGGCCCTGCGGGTTCGCTGCGTTGCTCGGTTTGGCAGGGGCCGGCAGAACTCGGCTCTACGAGCCTCAGACAGGCTGCCGTCCTTTTTCCTGCCAACCCTGCGCTACTCGCCCACGTAAACGGGACGAACTCCGGTGCGCACTCCTCCATCTATGTCTTTCTGATGGTGCCCACGCTCCGCGTGGGTACCGGACTGCTCGGCCGCTCTGCGGCCGGCTGTTCAAATCGGCTGCCGCTCTATGCGGATGCGCAGCGTCCATCCCAGTGCTCCTGCGCAGAGCGTACGTTCTCACCACGGACTTGCAATCTGATAATGGTTTTTGCTTTAAATGTTACGTTATAACAAATATAGTCTGCCCCCGCGGTGTGTCAGCCATGCCGTTGCCAATACCAAATCGAAAGGGAGCAGACATGTTTTCAAGCAAGACGCCTTTGACTCTGGCGCTGGCGGCGGTGGCCGCTGGTGTCTCTACTGTGCAGGCAGCGGATACCGCTGTGGATTTGCCGACGCTGACGGTCAGCGCCAGTGCGTTGAATCAGACGCCGGATCAGATGACCCAGCCGGCGGCGGTGCTACAGGGCGAGGACTGGTTTGCGCTGCGTGAGACCGGGTTGGCCGACAGTCTGGAGTCGCTGCCGGGGGTGCGCGCCGCCGGGTTTGGGCCGGGCAGCAGCCGGCCGGTCATTCGCGGTCTGGATGGTGCGCGGGTGCGGGTGCTCAGCGACGGTGCTGATGTGCTGGATGCTTCGACCATCAGCCCGGACCACGCGATCAGCGCCGATACCGCATTGATCGAGCGGGTGGAGGTACTCAAGGGCCCGGCCACGCTGTTGTACGGTGGCGGCGCGATTGGTGGGGTGGTCAACCTGATCGACCGCCGGGTGCCGACCTACGTACCCGAGCGCGGTTACGAGGGTGAGATTGATCTGCGCGCCAATACGGTTGCCGATGAGCGCGCGGGTTCTGCGGGTCTGACGTTGGGTACCGGTGCCTTTGCCATGCGTATCGAGGGCGGCAAGAGTGAGGCTGACCCCTACCGCATCCCGGGCCATCCGTCCCGTCAGGAAGGCGCCTACAACGATACCGATACCGGTTCTCTGGGGCTGAGCTGGATCGGTGAGCAGGGCTATCTGGGCCTGGCCTACAGCCGTCAGGATCGCGAATACGGTTTGCTGGCGCACGAGCACGCCGACTGTCACACCCACGGCCCTGATTGGCACTGCGGTGGCCATGACGACCACGACGATGATCACGACGACCATGATCATGACCACGAACACGCCGATGCCTGGATCGATATGGAGCAGCGCCGCTGGGATCTGCGTGGCGAGTACCAGAATCCCTTTGCCGGGGTAGAACGTGTACGCCTGCGCGTTGCCGATACCGACTACCGCCACGTCGAGATGGAAGGCGATGAAGTGGGCACCCGCTTCACCAACCGCGGTACAGACGGGCGTCTGGAGGTTACCCACGCTCCGGTTGCCGGCTGGCGCGGGGTGATCGGCACCCAGCTGACCCGCCGCGACTTTGCGGCTGAAGGGGAGGAGGCTTACGTTCCGGCGACGCTGACCCACAACCGCGCGCTGTTCCTGCTGGAAAGCTATGAGGCGGGCGATTGGCTGTATGAAGTCGGTCTGCGCCAGGAATGGCAGTCGGTCGATGTGAAGCAGGGCAGTGACGACGCTGACCATCGCGGCACCTCGCTGTCGTTCGGCGCGACCTGGCAGTTTCAGCCGGACCTGGCGCTGTACGGCTCGCTGTCGCGCTCACAGCGTCTGCCGACCGCCGAAGAGCTATATGCCAACGGCCCGCACGCGGCCACGCGCACAGTGGAACTCGGCGATCCGGATCTGGACCGCGAGACCGCGATCAACGCCGAGTTGGGCCTGCGTCGTACCCGTGGCGCGGTCACCTTTGATGTCAGTGTCTATCGCAACGAGGTGGATGACTTTATCTACGCGGCGGATACCGGCGCTGATCCGGGCGCGGGCTATCGCGTCGTTGAGTACCGCCAGGCTGATGCCGTGCTGCAGGGGCTTGAGGGCAGCGTGAGCTGGCAGGCCACTGCGGCGACCGGGCTGACCCTGTTTGGCGACAGTGTGCGTGGCCGTCTGAAGGATGGTGGCGACCTGCCGCGTATCCCGGCTGATCGGGTTGGCATGCGGCTGGATCAGCGTCTGACTGGCGCTGTATCGGCGCAGCTGGAAGCGAGTCAGGTGATGCGTCAGGACAACATTGCCGACTACGAGACGGAGACTGGCGACTATACGCTGCTGGGGGCGGGGCTGAACTGGCGTGGACAGCTGGGTGAAAGCGATCTGCTGCTCTATCTGCGCGGCAACAACCTGCTCAACGAGAAGGCGCGTCAGCACAGCTCGTTCATCAAGGACGAGGTGCTGCTGCCGGGCCGCAACCTCACGGTTGGCGCGCGTTTGGTGTTCTGAGGCGGGCGGGTACTGCTACCAAGGGAGTAAGGAAATCACCCCTGCGAGCAATTGTTGGTATTGGGCTCTGAGCCAAGAATCGTGGCCAGAAGCAGGAAATTTTCCCGTTTCATCGTGTGGGACGTGTCGAGCGGTAGCGAGTATCGCTCGGCACAACCCGACTGCGCCAATACAACAACATCTCAGAGGTAGCAGCAATGACCAAACATGCCCGCTCTTCCTTTCTGTTAACCACGCTGGTCGCCGCCATGAGCGTCGCCAGCGTGGCCGCAGCCAATGTCACCAACGACGATATCCGTGCCGATGCCACCAACAACAGCCAGGTGGTCACCAACGGCATGGGCCTGCAGGGTCAGCGTTACAGCACCCTGGACATGCTCAATACCGAAAACGTCAGCAGTCTGCAGCCGGTCTGGGCTTTCTCGCTGGGTGGCGAAAAGCAGCGCGGTCAGCAGTCCCAGCCGATGATCAAGGACGGCGTGATGTATGTCACCGGTTCCTACTCGCGGGTCTTCGCGGTTGACGCCCGCACCGGTGCCAAACTCTGGCAATACGACGCCCGCCTGCCCGACGGCATCATGCCGTGCTGCGACGTAATCAACCGTGGTGTAGCCCTGTGGGACAACCTGGTGATCTTCGGCACCCTGGATGCCAAGCTGGTCGCTCTGGACAAGGACACCGGCAAGGTTGTCTGGCGCAAGACCGTTGCTGACTACAAGGCCGGCTACTCGATCACCGCAGCACCGCTGGTGGTTGACGGCAAGCTGATCACCGGCGTCTCCGGTGGTGAATTCGGCGTGGTTGGCAAGATCGAAGCCTACAACCCCTCCAACGGCGAACTGCTGTGGACCCGTCCGACCATCGAAGGTCACATGGGTTACACCTACGAAGACGGCAAGGCGGTCGAGGCCGGTATCTCCGGTGGCGAAGCCAATCAGAGCTGGCCGGGCGACCTGTGGAAGACCGGTGGCGGCGCGCCGTGGCTGGGCGGCTATTACGATCCGGAAACCAACCTGCTGTTCTTCGGTACCGGTAACCCGGCACCCTGGAACTCGCACCTGCGCCCCGGCGACAACCTTTACTCGTCTTCGCGTCTGGCTTTGAACCCCGACAACGGTCAGATCGTCTGGCACTTCCAGACAACCCCGCATGACGGCTGGGACTTTGACGGCGTGAACGAGCTGATCTCCTTCAATTACGAAGAAGACGGCAAGGAAGTGAAGGCGGCCGGTACTGCCGACCGCAACGGCTTCTTCTACGTGCTGGATCGCACCAACGGCGATTTTATCCGCGGTTTCCCGTTCGTCGACAAGATCACCTGGGCCACCGGTCTGGATGAGAATGGCCGTCCGATCTACGCCGATGACTACCGTCCGGGCGCACCGACCGAATCCGGCGACGCCGGCCGTCAGGTGTTCACCGCGCCGGCCTTCCTCGGCGGCAAGAACTGGATGCCGATGTCCTACGGTCAGAACACCGGCCTGTTCTACGTCCCGTCGAACGAGTGGGGCATGGACATCTGGAACGAATCCACCACCTACAAGAAGGGCGCCGCCTACCTGGGTGCCGGCTTCACCATCAAGCCGCTGAACGAGGAATACATCGGCGTCCTGCGCGCGATGGACCCGAAAACCGGTGAGGAAATCTGGCGCTACCAGAACGAGGCTCCGCTGTGGGGCGGCGTGCTCAGCACCAAGGGCAACCTGGTGTTCACCGGTAACCCCGAGGGCTACCTGATGGCGTTTGACTCGCGTAACGGTGAGAAACTGTGGCAGTTCAATACCGGTTCCGGCGTGATCGGCTCGCCGATTACCTGGGAGATGGACGGCGAGCAGTATGTCTCCGTCATGTCCGGCTGGGGTGGTGCGGTACCGCTGTGGGGTGGCCACGTTGCCGAGCGGGTGAAGAATTTCACCCAAGGCGGCACTCTCTGGACCTTCAAGCTGCCGAGCAGCGCGGCAGTCAGCCAGCGCTGAGCAGTCGGGAGTGCGCCTCGGCGCACTCCCTTCTCCTGCCACCGGGCGTATCCTGCGCCCGGTTCTTCGCCGCCTGTCGCGGCAATTTACTACTTTGGTACCGGTTTCCCGGGCGGCCTGCCTGGCTGCGTTACCCTGAGCACTGGCTTCTACCCTGCGTGACCTGCCGTGCACCCGATATCTCTTGCCTCCCTGCCTGCCGACCAGCGCGACTACCAGCTGTACCGCGCCAGTAACGGTCTGCTTTGTCTGTTGATTCACGACGCCCACGCCAGTCAGGCGACGGCGGTTTATCAGGTTGCCGCCGGCAGTCATGCCGAGCCCGACGACCTGCCGGGGCTCGCGCATCTGCTCGAACACATGCTGTTCATGGGCTCACGAGGCTGGCCTGAGCCGGGCTCGTTTCCTGCCCGGGTGGCGGAGTGGGGTGGGCGCTTTAATGCCAGCACCGCACCCTACGCCACACGTTTTTTCTGCTCGGTCAGCCCGCAGGGCCTGCAGCCATGCCTGGCCCAGCTGACCGACATGCTGGCGGCACCATTGTTTGCCCCTGAACAGATCGAGCAGGAACGGCGGGTGATTGACGCCGAGTTCAAGACCCGCCTGGCCGACGACGACATCCATGCCCAGGCGGTGCTCGCCTCGCAGGTGCAATCGCAGCATCCACTCAGCCGCTTTACCGCCGGCAATGCGCAAACACTGGCGGGGGACGCGATTAGGGTATCCGAGCGCCTGAGCCAGTGGCACGCCATCCACTACCGTGCGGGCAGCATGGCGCTGGTACTGCACGGGCCGCAGGCGCCAGAGCAGCTGCTGGCGCTGGCGCGGGACAGCGCGGAGCAACTGCCTGCGGGGCGCGCGCCCGAACCTTTCGTCCTGCCGCTGTTTGCGCCAGGCCAGTTGCCGCGTCAGGTGGAATGGCAAGGTCGCAGCAGTCAGCCGCAGACGGTTTTGCTGTATCCCCTGCGCGAGTGCGATCTGCACGGCGCTGCAGCGCACTGGCTGGATGAATGGCTGAACAGTCCCTCGCCCGCAGGCGCACTGGGATATCTGCGCGATCGCGGTTTGCTCGATGAGTTGCACGCCTCGCTGGAGCCGGACGTCGGCGGTCAGGCGCTGCTGCGTATCGAGTTGTACAGTGCTGACGCCGAGCCCGAACAGGTGCTGGCCGGGCTGGACGGCTGGCTGCAGGCCATGCGCAGCAAGGACCCGGCCGAGTGGCCCCAGGCGGCGCGTCGGGCTCTGGCGCAGACCGCCTTTGATCTCGGCCCGCAGGGCGACATGCTCGACAGCTGCCGTTGCTACGCCGATCGGTTGCTGACGCTGGCGGCGGAACAGGTACTGGATGTGGCTGGCGTTGCGCTGCCGACTCTCGGCCTGGCCGATTGGCAGCAACTGCTCAGCCAACTGAATCCGACCAACCGTTTACTGTTGCAGCGCTTGCCAAGGCTGCCAGGCGGTGAGCTGTGTGCGCACACCGACACCCGCTGGCAGGCACGCGCGTTGCCGCCGAGCCTTGCGCCGACCGCCAACCTGGCCGGTCGGCTCGGCCCTTGCCTTGGTCCGCTGGCCGAGGCACCCAAAGGGCTGCGCTGGTCATCGGTCGCGCCCGGTCTGCGTCTGCAGCGCTTTAGTCCGCAAGGTGGGGTGTTGCGCACCCGACTGGCATGGTGCTGGGCAGACAGTTCGGCAACACTGGCCGAGCGGCGCTGGCTACAGGCCTGCTGGGCGCTGCAAAGCGAGGCGCTGGAGCGTTGGGGCGCGCGGGTTGGCGTGGGGCTGCAATGGTCGCTGGCGCCGGGCCAACTGGTGCTGGATATCCGTGGCCCGCAAAGCCTGTTGCCGGGCTTTGTACGCGAGCTGCTGAGTCAGTTGCAGACGCCGCCTGCGGCCAGCCAGCTGCCTTTGATCGAGCGTCGCCGCCGCCGCTGGCAGCAGGACGAGCAGGACGCCTTGCCCGCCCGGCGGCTGCTGCAGACGCTGGAGCAGGAGCGGTCGACCAGTGCCTTGCGGCTGCGCGACCCGTTGGCGCTCTGGCAGCGGCTGTGCGGGCACGCGCAGATCATCTGGCTCAAACCCGACGGCTGGCCGGAGGCCGAGCGCTCGCAAGTGGCCAAATTGCTGATCAATCTGTGCCCGAGTCTGATGCAGCCGTTTGCCTGGCGCTGTCCGTTGCCGCAGCTGCAGCCGGGGCAGCTGCAGGTCAGCGAGGTCAGCAGCAAGCACACCGATCGCGCCCAGCTGCTGTATCTGCCGGCTGAAGGCGACAGCCTGCTGGAAGCGGCCTGCTGGCGCCTGCTGCACCACTTGCTGGCTGATTCCTTCTTTGCCGAGCTGCGCACCCGCCAGCAGCTGGGCTACTGGGTAGTCGCGCGCCTGCATCGCCGTGCCGGCCGCCCCGGTCTGTTGCTGCTGGTGCAGTCGCCGGACCGTTCACACCGCTGCATCGAATCGGCGGTAGACCGCTTTCTGGAGCAGAGCCTCAAGCATCTGGGTGCCCTGTCTACCGTTCAATTGCAGGACCATGCCGTGCACCTTTCGCAGTTGCTGGAGCAGTATCGGCAGCACCCGCAGCAGGGCTTTGAGGCGCACTGGGAAGACTGTCTCTGGCAGCGCGAAGATCAGTTGGTGGCAGAGCGGCAGGCGTTGCTGCAGCTTGACGCCCTGCACTGGCGTGCATTCGTCAGTCGCCTGCCCCACAGTGCGCGTTGGCGCCTGCTGAGTCGGCAGGCCGGGGCGGACTGAAAAAGGCGCATGTGTACTACCTAGGTAGGTTGTAAATACAACCTGCCGCTGGCGATTTTCTTCGTCGCTTGGTCGCACACACCAAAGGGCAATACAACCGCCGCTCATGGCCAATGGGGGCGGGCAGGGGGCTTTCTGATAATCGGCGTGACGCTTCAGTCACTGATTACATCGGAGAGCACCATGTACAAGAACAAGATTGCCTGCACCCTGCTGACCCCCATCGCCCTCGCACTGCTGAGCGCCCCGGTATCCGCTGCCATCACCCTGTACGACGAAGACGGCACCACCTTCTCCGCTGACGGCTACGTCAACGCCTTCTACGTCCAGACCGACACCGACAACATCAACGACGACCTGGACCGCGATCAGGCCCGCGTCAAGATGGGCTTTCTGCCGAACTACATCGGTTTCAATATGGGCAAGGACATGGGCGACCTGACGCTGGGCGCGCGTTCCTCCTTCTGGGTCACCATCAACGACAGCGAAACCAACGGTACCGCCACCGCCATCGACGTTCGTCAGTTCTACGGCACCATCGGCGGCGACTGGGGTGAAGTGCTGGTTGGTAAGGACTTCGGTCTGTTCGCCCGCTCCAACATTCTGCTCGACGAAATGCTCGCCGGTTACGGTCAGGTCAGCGACACCCTGGGTCTGGTTGACGGCGGCGGCGTATCCTTCGGCAACATCGGCAGCGGCTACCCGTACCCGTTCCCGACCGCTCAGATCACCTACCGCTCGCCGGTCATGGGTGGCCTGCGCGTTGCCGCCGGTATCATGGACCCGGTCGACACCAGCGACGACAGCGCTGTCGGCAAGAACTATCAGGACGCCCCGCGTTTCGAAACCGAGATCACCTATCAGTTCGATCTGGCTGGCGCCGATATCTACAGCTGGGTGAACGCTGGTTATCAAACCTCCAAGAACACCGATAGCACTGTTGATGACGTGACCTCGCAGGGTTTTGGCTACGGCGTCCAGGCGAAGATGGGCGCCTTGTCCCTGACCGCGTCCGGTTTTGACGCCGAAGGCATCAACCCGTTCTTCACCAACAACGCGGGCGAAGCGGTACTGCGTGAAGTCGACAGCACCGGTCACCTGTTGCAGGGTTCCTACACCTTCGGCGGCAAGACCCGTCTGGCCCTGTCCTTCGGCAAGACTGAAGACGACGGCAACGGTCTGGGCGTTGCCGCTGACTACGAAACCCGCGCTATCGGCCTGTTCCACAGCATCAACGAGCACCTGACGCTGGTAGCCGAGTACAACCAGTTCGAGATCGAAGATCGCACCAACAGCGTCACCATCGAAGAGACTGACTCCGTCGCTCTCGGTGTTGCGCTGAGCTGGTAAGAGCCTTCAGCAATACCGGCCCCCGCCTGTGTTAGCAGGCGGGGGGGGGGGTGTTTCTGGGACGGCCGAGTTCCAGCTGGGCCGCGGGGTTGCGGCGGGGCGCTCATGGTGGAGAACGCTACGCGATTCTCCACCCTACGGCCGCCGCCAGACACTCACCCGAACCCGGTAGGATGGAGAACGCCGCAGGCTTCTCCGTCAGCCGCAAACCACCAGCCTCGCGCCCCGTCGTCCCCAAGACCTACCAATTCAGTACTGAAGTAGCATAGGGCCGGGGCTTGCCTGCTCTCTAGAATCATTGGCATGAACCCGATTTCCGGTATGCCCGACTTCAGCACCCAGCCGCTCGACGACTGCTTCCGCACCGCCATGACCGAGGCCACCGACCCGGACGCTGCGGCGCAGGATC